>JBBRTE010000018.1:0-101505 GCA_038244715.1 Thermoanaerobaculia bacterium | reverse complement strand
CCTGGGCCTTGCTGGCCCGGTACAGCCTGTCGTAGTGCGCCGCATTCCGCCGCAGCTCGCGCCCGATCGTGCTGGGGTGACGGCCCAGCCTGCGGGCGATCTCCGCATTCGACAGCCGCGGTTGTTGCGTTCGCAACGCAGCCAACGTATACCTCTCTTCGGGAGTGATCTGGTGATATCGCAATGACGATCCCTTCTTGCCGGAAGTTGTCGTCAGTGTCCCAGATCACTCCCTTCTCGCGCGAGTGCCATTGCACTTAGTTCTTGAATTCGCGCCGTCTAACTGTTGCGTCTCAGGACGTTGTTCCTAACCAGGCGACTGATGGGTGATTATCGCAGGGACGAGTGACGTCGGTGATTGTTGTAGAAGTGTAGGAAAGGGGTCAAACCAACGTTCGCGCTCGGATGTGAAATCGTGATACCGTTGGTACCTCAAACAATTGAAGGAGGCGTTATGTGTAAGTGGCTGTTTGCCATCTCACTCGTCCTTTCCGTCCCGGCAATGGCGCAACCAGCGGCGGCTCCTACACGCGCTCCGGCCCCTCGCCCGCCGGCAACCGAAAAAGGCGCGATCGCCACAACCACGCCCGGTCTTCTCTGTTTCACCGGCTGCCCCTCGACGTCGATGATGCTGTTGTTCATCAATAGTGAAGGGCGCTGCACGGTACCGGTACGCTTCTCATGTTTTCCCTATAAATGCGATCCCTCGGTGCGCGCGTGCAAGACCGGCTGTGTTTCTTCGAGCGATTGCGCGGCCGGTGCGATCTGTAATCTTGCCCAGTCGGTCTGCGCCCCCGTCTCGTACCAGTGTGCCGACGGCTGGACCATTCAATCCTCCGATGGGACCGCCACGAGCTGCAGTCCTTACCGATGTGAGGGCGGGGCATGTAAGTCCACCTGCAGTGCCAACATGGATTGCGCCGATCCGGCCAAATGCACGGGCGGGATCTGCCTCGATCCGAAAAAGAAGTGATCGGCACGGTGCAAAGGAGCCACGATGAAGAAGACCTTGGTGTTTCTGTTGTCTGCGTTCGTGATCGTTGGTTTCTTGTCCGTCTGGCGCGCGAAAGCGGCCTCTGAGCACCCCTCCGCAGTCGTGCTGATAGCCCGCAAGTGGCAGTATCAGACGGTCGTCAAAGGCGGGAAGCTGAGTGCGGAGCCACTCCGAGTGGAGATGGATCTATTAGGGAGCGCTGGTTGGGAGCTCATTTCCGTATCCCACGATGGTACGCAGACTCTTTTCGTCTATAAACGACCGGTGTAAGAGCTGCGAAGGGCCAGATCTTCACACTCGTCTGGCTGGCAACGCTCGACGTATCGGGTCAAGGGACAACGTCCGGATCCATCACACCCAAATGACCGATCGACGGTCGCTTCGGCAACAGGGTGTCGTTCGTGATCTCCGCGCCGGCTGAGGTCACCCCGTGCCGGCGAACACGAAATGACGCGGCATCCAGCCCTGGCGACTGGACGCCGCGATCTCCTGGCGAAACGATGGTTCTACTTGATGATCGTGGTCTTCAACGCTGCGATCGGGCTGGCCGTTCCATTCGCTGCCAGGTTAAAGGCGGCGCTTTCTCCACCCACGGAGCTCGATGGCTTGCTCCAGGTCCCGACATAAGACGCGATGATCTGCAACCCCTCATAAGCCGGGACTCTCGGGAAAGAGAACTTCCATGGGCCGTTCGGTGCTTCGGCCTGAACGTTCAGATTGATGGCCCGGAGCGGCTCGCCCCACGCCGTGAGAAGGCGCACGGCAATCTTGCCCGCTCCCGCGGGCTTCCCGTCGCCGGCGAGCGCGACCTGCCCGTTGACAGTCCCGAAGCTGATCACCGCAGCCGTTCCGACCTGTGGTGTCCCCGGAATCGTGGTCTTTGCCGCTTCGCGCCGGACCCATTGACCATTGCGCGGCACGCCGACCGGAACATAGGTCCAACTCTGGCCCAAATCGTTGGAGACGGAGTAGTTGCGAAAGGAGATGGGGACGGACTCGAAGTGCCCATATGCAGCATGGTCCGGGGACGTCGTCACACAGAAATGCAGGTGGTAAGCGCCGGCCGCAGCGCCCGTATCCCCGATTGCGGCTAGTGCGTCTCCGGTGGTAGCGCCCGGCCGTTGATCCCAGGGAAGACTCTGAGGAAGAAACGAGATGTCGGCGGACGGGTGCAGCTTCGAGTAGGAGCCTTTCGTGAGATGAAGATAGGAGGCGTAGCGTCCTTCACCGAGCTTCTGAAGGATGACGTTCGCGTCCTTGGAGCCCGTGTAACCCTCCTCGACGTGCACGATCTTCGCGGTCGCGGCGGAAACGAAGGTTCGCCCGTTGGACTGCGACTGATTCTGCCCGCCGAGAATCAGGTCCCAGCAGTAAGCAAATGGTCCCCCGTGCGAATCGGTGTCGGATGCCGCATTCGCCTGGATGATTGCCCATGGCTCGCCAACCGGGAAGGGCAGATCGACGGCAAGGTCCGTCGACTTCACCTCCGATACCTGGTTCGTGGCGCTCCGCCAGATGAGCTCTCCACCTTGAAACTTCGTGACTCTTCCCGAATGGTCGTAGAGATCGAGCTCGTCCGTCATCGGGTATCCGAGATACCCCTTTTCCCATCCGAGGTGCGCCCAGCGTTGGCGAATGAGGCCGTGCACTTCGTGGGCGCCTGTCTGGGGATGCCAGTAGATCGACCCGTTCTTGTAGTGTCGGAAGCTGCCCACTCCATCGGGCGTCGTCGTCTCGACGATTGCCGGCGCGCCGAGGAAGCTGCTCGTGCCGCCGAGCTTGAGGTACTTGTCATTGATGGGGGTGGCACTCAGCGTCGCGGCGGTAAGGATGAAAAGAGCCAGCGCTACGATCTTTCGCATGACGTTCTCCTGTTTGGTTGCGGTTTCACTGTTTCCTCGACGGAATAGTCGAGAAAACGGGTGGAATGCCGGGTGAGCGCAAAGCCGTTGGCCTCGTCAGAGGCATCCATGCACCAGATTCGTGTTGGCTTCGTCATCGCACTCGTGCTCGCCGCGTCAATCGCCCAAGGCGAGAGTCGCATTCGTGTTGTCCGGCCGGAAACGCTCGATCGTATCCTCATGCCCTTCGTCGGCGAGGCGGCCGTCGCTGATCAGTATTGGGCAAGTCAGTTTTGGGCCAGGAACCAGAGTGACCGCTCGATCACCATGTTCTTCCCGTTCCCTTGCCAAATCGGAGAAGGTTGCGGGCCGCTTCAGGAGTTCGAGCTCGCGCCTCACCAGACCTTCATCGATCCAACGTATTCCGGAGCGCGCGGGGTATTTCTTCATGTCGAAAAGGGCGCGTTTCGGGATCTCACGTATACGCTGCGCGTCGAAGACGTGGCGGGTTTACGCGTCACAGGTGTCGTCTTCGGTGGTACCGAATTGCCCCTGGTTTCCGCCGACCAGTTCTCTTCGGCGTTGACTCTGCTCAACGTCCCGGTCGGTGGCGGCGCACGAAAACTACTTCGCGTCTACGGTTCAACGGCCGAGGCCATGGGCGTAACCATTCGTATCTACGCGTCCCAGGGCGATCGCGACATTCTCCTGGCGACGCAACGACTTGACCTCCAGGCCGGCCGCAAGGAGAGCGGTTACGACGCCTATCCCGCCTTTGCCGTCGTTGACCTCACCGCGACGATTGCAGCGCTGCAGAATCAGGCGGCACAGGGCAGGCTGGCGATACAGGTCCTTGCCGATGGGAACGCGCAGGCCTGGGCTTTTCTTGCACTGCTGGAGCCCGGCGACCGTTCGTTCACAGCAATCACTCCGGGGCGCTAGCCCGCGAGCACTGCCTTACTTCAAGTTTGAACTGCAACAATGACGTGAAACTCATTGTGTGCGACGGTCTTTGAGTTGAATACGCCGGCGGGATGGCCGGAAAGCTCTGCTCTTTTCGCCGCTGCAAGCAGCACAACCGTCCAGCGCCGGGCGTCGACGTGCTACTGAGGCTTGCTGACGTCTCCACGACGATGATCTACACGCATGTACTCCGCCGGCGAGCCAGCGGAATCAAAAGCCCATTGGACATTCTATTACCGAGTAATGCGACACTTACAGAGCACGCCGATTCCAACGC
The DNA here is from genome assembly GCA_038244715.1 of Thermoanaerobaculia bacterium. Classification (GTDB taxonomy): domain Bacteria; phylum Acidobacteriota; class Thermoanaerobaculia; order Gp7-AA8; family Gp7-AA8; genus JADGNZ01. The sequence continues at coordinate 97,430 of JBBRTE010000018.1, read as the reverse complement.
CCTCCTGGATATCCGACTGCTGGAAGGTGAGTTCGGGAATCGAAGTGCCAATTGGACGGGCTAATCATGACGGCCTTGAATCGTAGGTCCCTCCTCACGCTATCACTCCTGTTGTTCGTTGTGACGGCCGACGCGATTGGAACTGGTGACCTTGGACAAGCCGTGCACGAGTCACGCGCGAGGAAGCCTGCGTTCAAAGGGGTTGAAATGTACAGTTGGCAGGTACACGGCGCGTGGAAGTTCTCTCTCCTCCTCGGTACCAATCGGAACAAGACAAGACGCGAGGTTACACTTTCGTCTGTTTCAATCACTGGAGTAACTGGCCTAAAAAAAGGGCTCGCCCGACTCGCAGAGGGGGAGGAAGTATTCTGGTTCAATCTTGAAGGGGAGCCGTTCGCCTATCCGCCGGTACCCGTCATCCGCGATCTCGAAGACTTCTGCAAAGGCAAGGGCATCAAACTGGTTGTTCGGAACGATCAGATCTTACGGCAGCCCGAACCGCTTGTGCGCGGCGATCCCTACCTCGGTAACCGTCTGCGCATGGATCGAAATGACGGATATGACGGAGATGAGAATTGCGAAGAGCGGCGACTTTACGGGCATACTGATCGTACGGATGTTGTGTGGAAGATGTTGGATTGATCAGGCGGATACGAAGGTGCAATTGCGCCTACCCCGACTTCGTGGACCGGTTGATGATTAGGAGTCATGCGATGTTGGCCTGACTCCGTTCGAACTCTCACGAAGCTCTGCGTGAACGCGGCGTTCCATAGGTCTGGCGTGAACGTCGATAGGTCGCTTGCGCCACGCGTATACCCCTGGCTCGGCACATCGCCCGGATCGAAAACAAGGCCTGGTTCGCGCTCACGAACGTGAAGATCCCGTCGACTTCTTGTCGGTCTCCTGAGCGAACCAGGCCGCGGCTTTTGACAGGATCTCCCGCTCTTCTCGCAGCCGCGCGTTCTCCCTGATCGTGATATCAAGACAAATCTCATACTGGGGGACTCATTCCGCGAGCCGGTACTGATCTCGAGTACCGGCCGGAGGAGATGGGGACGGTGGGTACGCCCATAAGCAGAGCGTCAATGCGAGCAACGGCGGTGCTCTTCGGGTGCTAAGCTCCCTCTCCATGTTTGAGTCAGTGATTCCCGATCCGGGGGAGGACGGACTGCGACGTGCGTCGCGGATCTTCTACGTCATCGCCGGCCTTTCGGTAGTCGCGACGGGCCTCCTGATCGTGGTGGCGGTCATGAGCGGAAGGCTTCGGCTGATTCAACCTGCGATCTACGCCGTCTTTGGCGTCGTCGCGTACCTCACCGGCAAGGGGATCGAGAACCAACGACCCTGGGCGAAGTGGGCCGGCATCGTCCTCGGAGTCCTGGAACTGTTCAACTTCCCCGTCGGAACTGTAATCGGGATCGCGATTCTGATTTACCTGAACCGTGCAATCAAAGCGAACCTGTTTGTCACCAGTCCGACGACAACCGCCGAACGCCCCACCGGCTGAGAGTCCGCCTTTCGTCTGCCTGGGCGGTGTTCGCCTCCGGCCGCTGTGGGAGGACGCCGGAGCGCGATAGAATCTCTTCGTGACCTGGAAGGTGGCGATCGTCGGTCTGATCCTGTTGGCGGCAATCCTGCCGCTGGCTGCGATGCCTCCCGCGGTCGTCCTGCTCGTCACGCTGGTGTTTGTCGTCTGCGTCGTGCTGTTCGTCAGCGCGAACGCACAGCCGGTGGCGCGTTTCGCGCTCACCCTCCTTCGCGCGCCTCCTTCGCGGTGACTCCCATTCACCACTCGTGGATCCGCAGAAAATCGAGGAGATCCTGAACGTGATGCATCGGACCAAGATCGAGTACGTCGTCAAGAAGGATGATCCGCCGCCGTGACGATCCGCATGGCGAGCGGGATCGTCTGACCCGGACGGGTCCAATCGGTGGCGCTATGATTCCGGCAATGGATCACGAGGGTCGATTTGGCGGACGGCCTGCGCGATGAGAGTCGAGCGGACCGGTGACGGGTCCTTCACCGCGGTGCTCGAGAGTGAACAGGAACTTCGCGACGAGCACCGGCAGAACCTCTCGCATGGCGCGCTCCGTCTCGTGACCTCGGAAGCGGTTCCGCTCTACGCGGTGGTGGATGTCACGCTCCGTGGGCCGTGGGGTGGCGAAATGACCGTGCGCGGAACGGTCGTCGCGATTCTGCCGGCTGGGCCTGCGCTGTCGATCCAGGAGGATGGGGACGAGATGCTGCAGCGTTTGCTGACGCACGTGCCGCCGGAGCGCGATCTCCCTGAAGAGAGCAGTGGCAGTGAGGCCGAGAACCAGAACTCCTGGGACCGCGTCCGCGCGCTCTCGCAGATGGAGAAAATTCTGCTCGCGATCAAGGCAGATCGATCGGAGCGCGCGCTGCTCCTGCAGGACAATGACCCGCGGGTGCTGTTGTCGATCCTGCGCAATCCGCGGCTCACCGTCGACGAGGTGGCACGCCTGGCGAAGTCGTCGTTCCTGACGTATCAGATCGCGGACGTCATCCTCAAAGCCGGCCAGTGGATGTCCAGTCTCGACGTGCGCCTCGGCCTGATCCACAACCCGAAGACACCGCCGGCCTTCGCCCTTCGCATCCTGCCGACGCTGCCCGACGGCGACGTCCGAGCAATCGCGCGTGCCGGGACGAATATGGCGCTTAAGCAGGCGGCATTGCGGCGTCTGCAAGGGAGGTAGGGGTCCGTGGTTGCGCGGGTTGCCGGGTGGATCGTCTCGGCCCGATGACCTCTCGTCGAACGAAGGGTGTGCGACGTAGTTAGCGTGCATTACCATCGGCTCACTCATGTACTGTCCTGAATGCGGCTCCGAGTATCGCGAGGGGTTCACTCACTGCACGGAGTGTGATGTCGACCTTGTACCCGAGGCTCCTCAGCATTTCGACGCAGCCATCAAACTCGTCAAGGTCTTCGAGACGGGAAACCCGGCACTCATTCCTGTGGTCGAGTCGTTGCTGGACGAGGCGGGGGTCGCATTTCTCACGAAGAACGAGAATCTTCAGGACATGTTCGGCGGCGGGAGATTGGGATCGGGGTTCAGCATCATCCTGGGACCAGTGCAGTTCCTGGTGCGTGAGGAGGACGTTCCGGCCGCGCAGTCGCTATTGGAGGATCTCGAGGGTCCTGTCCCTGAGGGTTCAGAACCCGCCGATTAGCTGTTCCTGCGCGCTGCACTCAAGATCGTTCTGGGTTGCTCCGTCGGCGCAGTGGCCGCGAACCAAGAACAACGAGTCAGTCGCACGGTTGCCCGCCCGCTGAATACTCGCGTCCCCATCGAAATGTGCCGTCGGCGTTCACTTCGCTGAAGAGAACGGTCAGGTATTGCGGGCCTTCGATTCCGCGGCCACGGATCCAGAGAATGCGATTCATCCGCACCCCGTCGCGCTCATCCAAAACTGCGACGACAGGCTTGAACTCCTCCGAAGGGTCGGAGAGCAGGCGCCATGCGCCGGCGGCTCCGTTGTGGACGGAGCGAACATGCTGGCGAAGTTGCTCGCCCCCTTCCGAATCCTCCAACACCTCGGTCTGAACTTCCGCGGAAGTCCCGGAAACGCCGGTCGACCACGTGGTGCATCGTCCCGCGTTCCACTTCAGGTGCGGGGGATTGCTGCAGCGTCCCTTCCTGTCCGAGATCCTGCGAATCCGGGTGGCCTTCTTCTTCGAGGAAAGAAAACGCCGCGGTACGATCGCAAGGGCCGGCCTGGCGTCCGTCCCGTTGATCCGCAGGGATGCGTAGGCGCCGCCACACTCGCCGCCGTAGCAGAGCTGACTCCCCAGAACACCGGCGGAGACTCCCTCGGGCGCCAGAACCCATACCGGATCTCCGGGTGCCATGCCATGCGCCGCGTGCCGGAGCTTGCGGGACCATTGGATGGAGCTGCCGGCCTCACACTCGACGCCCAGGAGAGCGTAGCCGCCGTCCACTGGAATGAGCGGTCCGTCCCAGGGAAGCGGCTGAACGGCCGCCGGCAGTCGTGCCGCGGTCATCATGAAAAGGAACGCGGCGAACAATCGCATCGACCCAATCTTACTTGCGCGGCTCCTGTCGTTGCGCCTGAGTGAGGACAAGAGCGGCCGCACCCACCTGTTCTTCGACGGCGCCAAGTGCCTGTGCCAGATCGGCGCGGATGTCATCGAGATCCTCGCAGCCGACGGAGAGCCGCACCAGTCCCGGAGTAATCCCCTCTTTCTGCTGCTGCGCCTCGGGGATGCTGGCGTGGGTCATCGACGCAGGATGTTCGATCAGCGACTCGACGCCGCCGAGAGAGACGGCCAGGGTGATGAGGCGAACGTTGTTCATGAGGATGCGTCCCGCGTCGACGCCGCCGACGAGCTCGAACGCGATCATCGAGCCGGGTCCGGACATCTGTCGTCTGCCGAGCTCATATTGAGGATGCGAAGGAAGTCCGGGATAGCGCACCCACGAAACGCCCGGCAACTCTTCGAGCCATTGCGCGAGGACGATGGCGTTCGCCTGCGCGCGCTCCACGCGCATGCCGAGGGTGCGGATGCCGCGTAGAACGAGCCAGGCCTGGTGCGGGTCCATCGTCGTGCCGAAGGCGATCGCGGTGTGGCGCACGGTGGCCAGGAGCGTGCGTTCGCGCGCGACGATCATTCCGGCGATCACATCGCTGTGGCCGTTGAGCGACTTCGTCATCGAATGGACGACGAGGTCAGCGCCCATTTCGAGAGGACGCTGAAGGTGCGGGCCGGCGAACGTGTTGTCGACGATGAGTGGAATCCCCGCAAAGCGAGCGATCGCCACCGCGGCCTCGAGGTCGACCAGGTCGATCGTTGGATTCGACGGCGTCTCGACGAAGATCAGCCGCGTCTCCGGACGCAACGCCGATTTCATTGCGGCCATGTCGGTCGCGTGCACGAACGTGGACGTTACCCCGAAGCGCGCGAACGTGGTCTCCATCAGCTTCCGCGACGCGCCGTAGATCGGCTGCGTAGCGATGACGTGATCCCCGTTCCGCAAGAGTGCGAGGAGGGCGGTGCTCACCGCAGCCATTCCTGTGGCGGTGGCGACCGCACCGGCTCCGCTTTCGAGCGCAGCAACGCATTCTTCGAGAGCCTGTACCGTCGGGTTGCCCATGCGCGAGTAGATCAGCCCGGGTGACGTTCCCGCGAATCGTGCGGCGCCCTCCTCGGCAGAAGGGAAGGCGAATGTGGAGGTCTGGTAGATCGGCACCGATACGGCGCCGCGATGCTCCGCGGGATCGAAGCCTGCGTGGATCGCGGCAGTGTGTGGCCCCTGCTGTCCTGATTTCGTCATTGGTTTGCCTCGCATCTGGTTTCTGCTGGATCGATCATCGCCGTCGATTGCGGGTTACGCCACGCTGCTGGTCACGCGATCCGGTGACGCGTCGCACAAGCCGATGCCTCGGGCGCGCGTCTTCGCGTACTCGAAAACCCTTCGATACTGCGAGTACCCATCGAGGCCTGCTTCCGCGAGCACAGCCGGGCCGCTGCCGCTGCCCGGGTAGCGACCGTTCATGAAGGGATGCATCGTCATGGCGCGGCCGTGCTCGGAAACGATCCACCGATACATCGTCGCCAATGTGAAGCCGGTGATGCCCATGGCCTCGTGCGGAATCCGTGGCCGTTGATCGAGGGGGAGAAGATCGAACAGCTCGGCGCTGGCGACGTACCACGCCTCGACCTCGATGCCGTCACGGATCAACTCCGGAAGTGCGCGGTTGACGAACTCGTAGGTCACACCCGACTCCTGCAGAACGACGACGACGTCGGGCGTGCCGCGCGCGGTGCGCAGACGATAGACGCCGTGCGCGGCAGCGGATGCCGGCGCCAGCCCGAGTGCTTCGCGGTCGGGGACGATCTCCGCGGGGCGCGTGACGAAGGGCGCGATCAGCGAGGGGCGCTTCGTCAGAGCCGTGGCGAACAGCGGCCAGATCTCGTTCGGTTCCCATGGTGTGAGCGTGATGGCCGCGCCGCGCGGAAAGTTTTCCTGCAGCAGCTGGAGCGGCTGCGGATCCGCATGGGTCGGTCCGTCTTCGCCGGTTTTCAGACCTGCGTGTCCGCAGATGAGCACGAGCGGCATTGCCGGCTGGCCGGTTCGCTCGTGGCGCGCCTGATTGCCGATTGCGTGAAGGCGCGCGGCGATGTGGCCCAGGGGTGCGATGAATGCGCCGTAGGACGCGCCGGCACCCAGGTGTCTGCCGAAGCTCGACACTCCGGAGAGAACCGCGGCAATGGCGTCTTCGCAGATCCCGCCAACGGCGAGCTGGCGTGAATCGGGATTGGCGGTGACGTGGTGAAATCCTGGTGCGAAGTCCTTCGCGCCATCGGCGGCGCTCGTCGATCCGAGAAGGTCGGCGGCGGCGATGAAGATCGCGCCGCCGCTCATGCGATTGAGAACGCCGAGAGTTGCGCCGAGCTGTCCGCGCAGAGTCGCGTGGGCGCCGGGTGCGAGCGCGAGCTCAGTGGGCGGGCTGTCGATCGCGGCGAGCGAGAAGACGTCAGCGACGACGGGTGCCGCGGTGCGCGCGCTCCGCGCGGCCCCGTCGAGGCGCCGCCGCGCCGCGACGACGCGTGCGGCCAGACGCCGCGTCGTCTCACTCTCGTGCTCGAGCCAGGCACGGATCGCGTTCAGGCCCTCCCAGAAACAGCGTTCGACGATCTCGGTTCGCTTGCCGTCGCGGCAGAGTCGCTCATCGCTGCAGCGAGGCAGGGCGTCGAGCACGGCGCCGGGAACCGGCAGTGCGTCGAAGAATTCGCGCGAACAGAGCGCGTGTCCCGCGCCGTGTGACGCTCGGCCTTCGATCCCGTAGCGCCATCCTTTGGTCGTGCGGTAAACGATCGCAGTCGGCTGGCCGTTGCTGATCTGCTGCGCGCACCGCTGCGCCGCGGCGATCCGCTGAAAGTCGGTTCCGTCGGCGACGTGGATCACGTTCCAGTCGTTGGCGTACGCCAGCTCCATCGGGTCCCAGGCCACGTAGTCGCCCGGTAAATCGCCTTCGCGTGTGACGCGATTGGAATCGATCGACGATTGATTCCAATCGACGTGAAGAACGGCGTTGTGGAGCGATGCTGTTCCTGCGAAGGCGAGCGCTTCGGCAACGCGGCCGGGCGTGAGCCCACCTTCGCCTTCGACGATGTGCACACGCGGCGCGTTGGTCCCGAACCAGTCAGCGGCCGCGAGCGCGTAGCCGAGAGCTGCTCCATCACCGACGCCGGAAGCGCCGGTTGCGAATTTCACGAACGGTGTGGCGGGGGTGGGGTGGCCGTCCAACGCTCGCGATCCGAAACGCGTCGCCAGCGGCATCGGATTGGCCGGATTGCGGCGAAAGCCGAGGAGGTCTTCGAGACGCAGTTGATTCGCGGCCGCCGGCAGCAGCTCTGGCGCGGCAATACGGACGATCTCGTTTCGCAGTGCCCACATCGCATAAAGCCCGAGCGCTTTGTGGCCGGCCGCATAGACCAGGGCGTCGGCGTCGTCGCGATCGGGTTCCGCGAAGTCGTAGCTCATCGTGTCGAAGAGCAGCGTGGCGATGAAGCGGCCGGAGGAGATCGAGCCACCCGGATGTCCGGAGAGTGGCGCGTAGTTGTAGAGCATCGCGCAGAGTGCGCGGTAGGCGTAGTCGAGAGTCTCGAAGGCGTGGACGTCGTCGATGTCGATCGGGCTGGTGTGGTCGTTGGTCAGCTCGATCCACTCGCCGCGTCTCGGTCCGAAGGCGACGCTCATTGGAGGATCCCCTCCCGCATAAAGTCTGCGAAGCCGAGCCGGTCGTTCGCCGCATCGCCGATTCGCCGGACCGCTTCGACGAGATCGTCGGTGGCCGTGGCGATCGACAGGCGGATGTTGTGCTCTTCCGCACTGCCGGTCACGCCGAACGAACGGCGGTCGAGTGTGGCCACGCCGTGGCGGAACAGGAGGAAGAGCTGGAAGAGCGTCGACGGCGAGGTTGTCAGGCGCTGCGTGGGCGAGAGCGACTCGAACGCGTCGATCGCTCCCAGCTTCCGGCAGACGCCGCTGATGTTCGGAAAGACGTAGAACGCGCCTCCTGGCTTGAGACACGTGATGTCGGGAATCGCGTTGAGTCCGTCGACGACAACATCCCGCCGCATCGCGAAGGTCTGCACCATCCCCGCGATGGCCACCTTGCTCTCGGGTGCTTCGATCGCATAAGCGGCGGCGAGCTGGTTGTAGCCGCATACGCACGAGAAGTAATTGATGTTGAAGTTGCGGAAGACTGCTGCCTCTTCGGCGGTGGGTAAGACGGCCCAGCCGATGCGGCCTCCGGTCCAGGCGTACGACTTGGAGACACCGGAAACGATGATGGTGCGGCGCTCCATGCCGGGTACCGACGCGATCGACTCGTGCGTGGCGCCGTCGAAGAGGATGTCCTCGTACACCTCATCCGAGTACACCCGGGCCTCGGGTGGAGCGTGGTCGAGGATCAGGCGCCCCATCTCTTCGAGTTGCGCGCGTGACGCCACGGCGCCGGTCGGATTCGAAGGAAAGTTGAGGTAGATCAGCCGCGTTTTCTCGCTCAGCAGCGGTGCGAGCTCGCGCGCGCCGCAGGCGAAGCCGTCCTCTTCGCGGAGGCGCATCGGAACCGGCTCGAGGGAGAGGAATCGGGTGAACGACTCGTAGATCGGGAATCCGGGCGACGGATAGATGACCTCATCGAACGGGTCGCAATAGATCTGCTGCGCGAATCCGATGGGCGGCTTGGCGCCTGCAAAGACGACGACGCGGTCCGGAGTAATGTTCAGGCCGCGCCGTTCGCCGACGCTCTTCGCGACCGCGCGGCGCAACGGTTCGACGCCCTGCGGATCGACATAGTGTGTCGCGCCACAATCGATCTGCCGCTTCAACTCCTCGGCGATATGCGGTGCGAGCGGAAAATCCGGCTCGCCGATATTACAGCGTATGACGCTCCGGCCGCTTTCCTCGACGCGCCGGATGTGTGGCGCGATTTTGAACGCGTTCTCGGTACCGAATCGCGCCACGCGTGCCGCGAAATGCGGCTTCTCATTCCGGACAGGAGCATCGACGGCTGTTGTCATCGCTCCAAGGTGCGCCGGAGGCGGCGGACTGTCGGTGCGGCCCGGCACACGCCGGTGTGATGGAGCGCCGCCTCGCGATCGGCGACGCTCCCGGCATCACAGCATCAGCCGTTGGCGAACTTCCGCACCGACTGGTGCAGCTCGTCCACCTTGTCAAGGACCTGTTCGGTCACGTTGGAGACCTTCTTCTGCATCTTCTTTCCGGTGATCGGCGCATACAGCAGCCCGAGGACCACACCGCTGGCGAGCCCTCCGAGGAACGTGAATACGTACTTCGAGAATGTGTTCTTCTTTTCAAACATGGTGAGACTCCTTCGCTACTGAAGATGATGCCATTGCAGTGCAGATGCCACTGTGGCGGTCACTGAGGAGCGGTAGCGTCCGTCACGTGTCTCCGGTCGCGGTCAAACACCTACAGGAGCACCAGTGCTTCGAGTGCTGATTTCCGGACGATCGTCATGGTCGATCCGCGGACGGCGACGATTCCCCGGGTGCGGAAGTCCTTCAGCAGGCGCGTGACCGTTTCGCGGGAGGTGCCGATCAGCTGCGAGATGTCTTCATGCGTCATCAGGAGTTGGAGGCGCGTCCCGCCGTCCGTTTCGTTTCCTCGCTCGTTGCACCAGGTGAGCAGAAGGTGAGCGAGCTTCTCGGTCACGGAATGCGACAGGCCGAGCGCGCGGATGTGATCGGAGTCGGCCTCGCACTCCTGGCTGACCTGTCGTGCGGCCTTGATGCACGCATCCTGGTGCTCACGTACGAAGCGGAGAAAATCGTCATGGCGGATGAAGTTGATCTTCGTCGGCTCGAGCGTCTCCGCGGTGGCCTTGTACGGATTGCCGGTGAATGCGCTGCTCAAGCCGAGGGCTTCGCCGTGGCGGGCAATGTGTGCGATCAGCGTCTTGCCGTCGGAACCGGAGATACTCAATTTCACGCTGCCGCGGCATACCAGAAAGACACCGTGCGCGGTCTGGCCTTCCGAGAAGAGCACGGCGCCGCGGGGATAAACGCTCGTGAACGCCAGCTTCTCGAATCTCGTCAACGTCGCGGGATCGAGATTACAGAAGAAACGATCGCTGCGCCGTGTGCACTGGAAGCAGTTCTCGGGATCGAATCCGTAGGGCTTGCCACGCGTCCGCTGTTGCATGAGCGAAGTCTTGCTCGGGACCTGAACAGGGGCTGGTGACGAGACTCACAAGTCAGGGTGGCGGTGCGCACGCACGTCGCGTGACCGGCTCCGCAGGTGCCTGTCGAGATCGGACCTACCGTTGTGATTCGGACATTGAAGGAGGCTGTATGCCTGACTTACGGACGATTGGCGAGCAGCTCGACCTTGCAGGCGTGAGCCGGCGACAGTTCATGACGTTTTGCGGCAAATTGGCCGTGGTGGCGCCATTCGGACTCGCGCTCACGAACGGTCTGAGCGCAAGCACCGTGGCCGCGGTCGTCCGCGGTGCGCGGCGGCCGTCCGTGATCTGGCTGCACATGCAGGACTGCACCGGCTGCACCGAAACACTCCTGCGCACCTCTCAGCCCGACCTCGGCACTCTGCTGATGAACGTGATCTCGCTCGACTATCACGAGACGATCATGGCCGCGGCGGGACACGACGCGGAGCTCGCCCTGCGCGAGGCGATGGCGCAGAACGATGGCAAGTACATCCTCGTCGTCGAAGGCTCACTGCCGACAAAGGAGAACGGCGCGTACCTGAAGATCGCCGGGAAGAACGGCATCGACATGCTCCGCGAGGTTGCGGATCACTCCGCGGCCGTCGTGGCCATCGGGTCGTGCGCGTCGTGGGGCGGAATCCCCTCGAGCGGACCGAATCCGACCGGCGCCGTCGGCGTCGACACGCTCATCAAGAACAAGCCGGTCGTGAACCTGCCGGGGTGTCCGCCGAACCCGTATGTGTTCTTCGCGACCGTGCTCGAATACGTCAGCAGCGGCAAGCTGCCGAAGCTCGACTCGTTCGGACGGCCGCTCTTCGCGTACAGCCGGCTGATTCATGATCACTGTCCGCGCCGCGCGCACTTCGACTCCGGCCGGTTCGCGACGGTGTTCGGCGACGAAGGCCATCGCCAGGGATGGTGCCTCTACCGGCTCGGATGCAAGGGGCCGGTCACGCACGCACCCTGTTCCACGCGGCACTTCAACGAAGTCGTCGACGCGTGGCCGATCGGGATCGGCCATCCCTGTTTTGGCTGCGCGGAGAAATCGGTGGGCTATTCGCTGCCGCTGTTCTCGCTCGCACCGATCAATGATCCGAAGCCCGCGGCGCTCTATCCACCGGTCGAGTCGTCGAAAGGAGTCGTCGAGGCGGCCGCCACCGGTGCGGCCGGGCTGGTCGGTGGAATCCTCCTCGGCGGTGCCTACGTCGCGGCGCGCAAGTTCTCGTCGAAGCCGGAGGAACCGCAGCCACCGGCGGAGGGAGAAGATCGCGGAGGCCCGTCGTGATCTCGCGCCGCGGCCTCCTCAAGTCGTTCGGTGCTGGTTCTCTCGCCGCGGGCGCGGCGGCGCTTCCGGCGACGGCGTCCGACGTGCGCACTGCCCCGCCGGATGCACTCGGCCTTCTCTACGACGCGACGGTCTGCATCGGATGCAAGGCCTGTGTCGGAGCGTGCACCGCGGCCAATGGACTGGTCCCCGACACCAGGCTCTCGGGCGGCATCTGGCAAATGCCTGAAGACCTGAACGCGCAGACGAAGACCATCATCAATCTCTATCGCTCGCCCGACGGCAAGGTCTCCTCGTTCGTGAAGCGCCAATGCATGCACTGCGTTGATCCGGCCTGCGTATCGGGCTGTCCGTTTGGTGCGCTGCACAAGGGCGCCTTCAGCATCGTCGAGTGGGATGGCGATCGCTGCATCGGCTGCCGCTTCTGCGAGATCAGCTGTCCGTTCGACGTTCCGCGCTTCGAGTGGTCGAAGTTCAACCCGAAGATCGTCAAGTGTGAGCTGTGCCGGCATCGCTTCGCGGATGGTCTGCAACCGGCCTGCACGGAAGTGTGTCCGGTCAGTGCGGTGATCTTCGGGAAACGCGAGGACCTTCTCGCGGAGGCGCATCGCCGGATCGCAGCGCATCCGGGCAAGTACTACCAGGATCGCGTCTACGGAGAGCACGACCTCGGGGGCACGCAGGTCGTCTACCTCTCGCACGTACCGTTTCGCGATATCGGACTGCCCGAGGTGGGCGATCAGTCGCGGGCGCATTACGGAGAGAAGGTGCACTCGGTGCTTTACAAGGGGATGGTGGTTCCGGCCATCGTCTATGCCGGGCTGGTTGCACTGATGCGGCGCCGCTTCGTCGTTCACGAAGAGGAAGCGCGCCACGAAGAAGAGACGAGCGGACGGAAGGACCAGCTATGAGAACAAACTCCCGCTGGCAGCACGACGTGCGCGTCGGAGGGCCGTTGCTCTCCGCACCGTTCCTCTTCTTCTCTTCACTGGCGGTGATTGCGATGGTGTTGTCGCTCAAGCGCCTATTCGGCGGACTGGCGTTCACGGGGATGAACGACGCCTACGCCATCGGCGTCTGGAAGACCTTCAACGTCATGGCCCTGACCGCGCTGGGCTCCTCCGCACTGGGTGTGGGGATGGCCACCTGGATCTTCAACCAGAAGCAGCTCCATGTCGTGATGCGCACGGCGCTCTCATCGAGCATCCTTTTCTACGGCACAGGCATGCTCGCCCTCGGATTCGATGTCGGCAGGCCGTGGAACTTCTACCACGTGATGCTCCCGTGGCACTGGAACCTTCACTCCGCGCTGCTGGAAGTGTCCGTGTGCATGACCGCGTACGTCGTGCTCTTTCTGCTCTACGAAAACCTTCCGGCAGCGCTGCCGGAGCGATGGTTCGCCCGGATCAAGCCCGCGTACCCGTTCATGGTCGCGGCGGCGTTCCTTCTGCCGGTGATGCATCAGTCGTCCCTGGGCGCACTGATGCTGCTGGCAGGGACGAAGGTTCATCCGCTCTGGCAGACGCAGATGCTGCCGGCGCTCTACTTGATTCAGGCGATCGTCTGCGGCTATGCCTCGCTCATCCTCGTGCTGATGGTTGCCTGCCTGGCCTGGGGGCGGGTCCTGGATGTGCCCATCCTGGCGCGGGTGGCGAAGCTGATGGCGTGGTCGTCTGTGGTCTTCGTGGTCCTGCGGATCGGCGACACGATCCTCGCGGGCAAGGCCGGCCTTGCGTTCGAGGCGAACTGGTACTCCGTTCTTTTTCACGCCGAGAACCTGCTCGTACTCGTACCGGCCTTGATCCTTTTCAATGACCGGATGCGGCACACGCCGCGCGTGCTCTTTTCGACGTCCGTCTTCACCGCGGTCGGTGGCCTCCTCTACCGCTTCGCACCGACGACGCTCGCGTTCCGTTACGGCAAGGTCTCGATCTACTTCCCGAGCATCGGAGAACTGCTGATGTGCATGGGCTACATCGGCCTGGCCGTCGCCCTGTTCATCGTAGCTGCCCGTCAATTCGCCATTCTGCCCGACCAGATGTTGCATGAGGAACATTGACAATGTCTCGAATCACGATTGATCCGATCACACGAATCGAAGGGCATCTCCGCATCGATGTCGAAGTCGGCGCCGGGAAGGTACAGAAGGCGTGGGCCTCCTCCACGATGTTCCGCGGCATCGAGAAGATCCTGCTCGGGCGCGACCCACGCGAGGCCTGGCTCTTCACGCAGCGATTCTGCGGTGTGTGTACGACGGTGCACGCACTGGCGTCCGTGCGCGCGGTGGAGGATGCGCTCTCGCTCGAGATTCCGATGAACGCGCAGTACATCCGGAACATCATCCTGATCGCGCACGCCCTTCATGATCACGTCGTGCACTTCTATCAACTGTCGGCGCTCGACTGGGTCGACGTCACGCAGGTGTTGAAGGCCGATCCGGCGAAGGCATCGACCATCGCGGAGAGCCTCTCCGAGTGGACCGGCAACTCGTCGAAGGAGATGGCCTCCGTGAAGACGCGGGTCAAAGGGCTGATCGACAGTGGCCAGCTCGGGCCGTTTGCGCACGGCTACTGGGGACACCCGGCGATGAAGCTCTCTCCGGAGGTGAACCTCATCGCCGTCTCGCACTACCTGCAGGCGCTCGAATACCAGCGCTACTCGAACCAGGTGGTGGCGATGCTCGGCGGAAAGACGCCGCACATCCAGAACCTCGCCGTCGGCGGAGTGGCCAACGCCATCAATCTCGACAGCAGCGCGACGTTGAACATGGACCGCCTCGAGCAGATCAAGACGCTCCTCGAGAAGATCGTGGGCTTCGTGCAGAACGTCTACGTCCCCGATGTCTGCACGGTGGCTGGCTTCTATCCGGAATGGTTCGGCTACGGCGCCGGAGTGACGAATTATCTGTCCGTCCCCGATCTGCCGCTCGACGGCAGGAACACGAAGTTCGAGTTGCCGGGAGGATTCATCCCCAATGGCGACCTCTCCAAACTCGTCCCGATCACGGGTCAGAGAGATGAACAGTGGCGCAGTGCGGTGACGGAGGACAGCGCGCACTCCTGGTACAAGGGCTCCGGTCCGCTGCATCCGTGGAAAGGGGAGACGGACCCCGACTACACGGATTGGAAGGAGAATGGCAAGTACTCCTGGGTGAAGGCTCCGCGTTACAACGGGCAGCCGGCGCAGGTCGGTCCGCTGGCCAACGTCCTGGTCGGATACGCACAGGGCAACCCGTTGATGAAGAAGTGGACCGACGCGGCGTTGTCGAAGATCTCGAGCATTGCCAAGGTCACTGCCACGCCGGCGATGTTGCATTCGACGCTGGGACGTCATGGTGCCCGCGCGGTGCGCGCCGCCGTTCTCTCCGAGCTCGCGCTCAAACACCTGCAGCTTCTGACCGACAACATTCTGCGCGGCGACACCACGATCTACAACAAGCCCGAGTTCCCGAAAGGCGAGATCGAAGGAGTCGGGTTTCACGAGGCGCCGCGCGGGACCTTGTCGCACTGGGTGGTTATCGAGAACGGCGTGATCAAGAACTATCAGGCCGTCGTCCCGACGACATGGAACGCCAGCCCTCGTGACAGCCACGAGACCGCCGGCCCGTACGAGGCCTCACTCATCGGGAATCCCATCGCGGATGCCGAGCATCCCCTCGAAGTGCTGCGGACGATCCACTCGTTCGATCCGTGCATGGCCTGCGCGGTCCACATGTTCGATCCGAGCGGCCAGAAGGTAGCGCAGGTCAAGGTGCTCTAGTGCGTGTTGCCATCTACGGAATCGGTAACACGCTTCTGGGCGATGACGGCATCGGGCCGGCCGTCGCCCATTTTCTCGATGATCACTTTTTCTTTCCCGAGGAGGTAGTCGTCGAAGACCTCGGCACACCGAGTCTCGATCTCCCCGGTTACCTGTTTGCCTTCGATACCGTGATCTTTCTCGACGCGGTCGCGCTCGATGCTCCACCGGGGACGATTCGCACGTTCAGCCGCGCCGAGATCACCGCGGTCGCGCCGGGGATTCACCTCAGCCCTCATGAGCTGTCGATCAATGACGCCCTGACCGTGCTCGATTTTGCGGGCTGCGCACCGCGGGACGTGATCCTGGTCGGCGTCGTTCCGCACACACTGGACGGTGGCATGTGCCTTTCGCCATCGGTGGCGGAGTCCGTAACTCTTGCTGCAGGAGTCGTCCTCGAGGAGTTGGGACGGCGGGGGATTCTCGTGCGGAAACAGGCGGCGGCCCTGGTGGCGTAAGTGGGTTTGCCGCAATGGGGGGACGACCCCCTCATCCGGCCTTCGGCCACCTTCTCCCCCGCCGATCGCGGGAGCGCAGGCCCTCGCGATCGGCGGTCGTGATTGGGGCGAAAGCCCTTGCGATCCCAGGGGCGCGATCGCCATCAGCCGGTTGTAGACGCCGAGACTGAACATCGTCGCCGTCTCTGTTGCCAGCGATCGGCGATCGTGATGATTTGGGAGGAGGCGCTGGCGATGTCGAATTCGTTGGATCGCGATCCGAGACCTCCAATCTTCGAGCGCGATCAGAGACCTCCCAATCTTCGAGCATCCCTCGCCCCGCGTGAGCGGGGAGAGGGAGACACGGAGCGAAGCGGAGTGCGGGTGAGGGGTGTCTGCGAACGCCCGCGAATGGAGGCAGATCGTGATTCCCGTCGCGCTCGCTTCCGCCCAAGCGCGCGGACTCGGTGCGTAAACGCCTGCAGGCCCCGCGCGCGATCCCAGACCGGTTCGCAGAAAGGCGATGCGGACATCCGTTCGTTTTTTGCCGGCATAGTCCCGGGCATGGTCAATGACAAGGGTGAGCTGTTTCCACCCGGAACATTTCTCCGCAACTTCCAGGATCGGTGGAATCCTCCGGCTGCTTTTCCGGCACGTTGTCCGCCGTTTCCGGCAACGTGATCCCCATCACCCGCCCGCGTGTTGCCAGTCATCCCGCGCGGTTCCCGCTGCGCCTAACGTGAAGTCATGAGTCCAGTAGGACGGCGGATCGTGATTCGGGGCACGGTGCAGGGTGTCGGCTTCCGGCCCTTTGTCTACCAGCTCGCGCGGCGGATGGGTGTGCGCGGGAGTGTCCGCAACGACTCGTGTGGGGTGGTCATCGACGCGTTCGGACCGGGGGAATCGCTGGCGCAGTTCCTCCGCTCGCTCGACGCCGAAGCGCCGCCGGCCGCGCGTGTCGGAAGTATCGACTGGACGGACATTCCGCACGAGCCAGCGGCCGAGTTCTCGATCGCTCTCAGCGCCGTGTCGGAGGAGCAGCGCGTGTCGATTCCTGCCGATCTGGCAACCTGCGACGAATGCCTGCGGGACATCCTCGATCCCGGGAATCGCCGCTACCGCTACGCATTCACGAATTGCACGAACTGCGGCCCGCGCTACTCGATCGTCGATCGCGCGCCGTACGACCGCGCCATGACCTCAATGGCAACGTTCGTGATGTGCGCCGATTGCCGGTCTGAATACGAGGATCCGATCAACCGGCGCTTCCATGCGCAGCCGAATTGCTGTCCGAAGTGCGGTCCACGCATCACGGCGATGACACCGAAGCAGCAGGAGATCACGACGCCCGATGCAATCGCGTTCGCCGGGCGCGCACTCCGGGCCGGGTTCATCGTGGCCATCAAGGGTCTGGGTGGCTTTCATCTCGCCTGCGATGCGTCCTCGCCCGCGGCGGTGCGGCGTCTGCGCGATCGCAAACTGCGCGAAACCAAACCGCTGGCGGTCATGGTCGCCGATCTCGCGGAGGCGGAACGCCTCGCCATTCTCACGGCCGAAGAGAAGAGGTTACTCGGATCGGTGGAGAGGCCGATTGTGCTGGCGAAGAAACGAGACCGCGACGATGACAATCTGCTCATCGGCCTCTTTCTGCCGTACACACCGCTGCATCACCTTCTGCTCCGCGACGCCGGCATTCCGCTCGTCATGACTTCCGGGAATCTCACCGATGAGCCGATGGTCACCACCAACAGCGACGCATTCGAACGGCTGAAGCACATTGCGGACGTTTTCCTCATTCACGACCGCGACATCGTCACGCGCGTCGACGACTCCATCGTGCGTGTGATCGACCACGCGCCCGTGCTCCTCCGCCGTGCACGCGGATACGTGCCGCGGGCCATCGAGAGCGAAGTTGCATTCGAAGAGCCGCTGCTCGCATGTGGCGGGCAACTGAAGAACACCTTCTGCATCGCCGCCGGCCGGAGCGCGTTTCTCGGTCCGCATATTGGCGACCTCGAGTCGGTGGAAACGCTGCACACCTACGAGTCGTCGATCGAGCGGATGAAGAAGTTCGCCGGCGTTTCGCCAACCGTCGTCGCTCACGACATGCATCCCGACTACTTCTCGACGCGCTACGCGCAGGCTCAGGAGGGGGTTCGCACCATCGCCGTGCAGCACCATCACGCACATGTCGCCTCGGTGATGGCCGAGCATGGCCTCGACGGCCCGGTGATCGGCGTGGCGTACGACGGCACCGGCTTCGGCACGGACGGCACGTTGTGGGGCGGTGAGATTCTGATTGCGGATTTTGCCGGTTTCGAGCGCTTCGCCACGTTCCGCCCCATCCCGCTCGCCGGTGGCGAACAGGCCATCCGGCAGCCGTGGCGTATCGCACTTGCACTGCTCGACGAAGCATTCGACAACCATCCGCCGCTCCACGCGCTTCCCGTTTTCAGGGGCGTCGAGCGGACAGCGATCGATGCGGTTCGGCGGATGATCGGACGCAAGTTCAACGCGCCGCTGGCGCGTGGTGTAGGCCGCTACTTCGACGCCTTTGGTGCGTTGTTCCTCGATCAGCCGGACGCCGGCTACGAAGGGGAGCTGGCCTTCCGCTGGAACAACATCGCGGCGGAGTCGGAGCGAGGCCGCTATCCGATCGTGTTGCGCGACGGGTTGAGCCCATGGGAGATCGACCCCCGTCCGATGGTCCGGGCCGCGGTGGAAGACCTTCTGGCCGGACAGACGGCGCCGGTGATCTCGGCGCGATTCCACAACACCCTGGCCGCGGTCACGGTTGAAGTCGTGCGCGCTGCGCTCGACGCCCATGGAACGATGCCGGTCGTACTCAGTGGTGGCTGTTTTCAGAACGCGCGGCTGGCGGAGACGGTCATCGACGGCCTCCGTCCGGTCGCACGCATCTTCATGAATCGCGACGTTCCGCCGGGCGATGGCGGCATCGCACTCGGCCAGGCGTTCGTGGCGAATGCACAGTTGCGGGCGCAGGCCGCAGTCCGGGCCGCGACGGAAGAGGTCCTCGTATGTGTCTAGGTGTGCCAGGGAAAGTGATCGAAGTGAACGGCTGGACTGCGACCGTCGATTTCTGGGGCGTGCGCAAGCAGGTGCTCCTGAACATTGTCGACGAGCCGGTCTCGCCCGGCGACTACATCCTCAATCATGTCGGATTCGCCATCCGTCGCATCCCACCCGAGGCGGTGGCGGAGACGATGGCGCTGTACGAGACGTTGCTGCAGGACGACGGCGACGATCTCATGACGAACGACGTACGCAGCGAGATCGCGGGGACGTCATGAATGAGCTGCAGTTTCGCGATCCGAAGCTGGCGCGTTCGATCGCTGCCTCCATGGAGCGCATGCTCGATGAGATCGGACGTCCGGTCGCCGTCATGCACGTCTGCGGCAGTCACGAGCAGGCCATCGCCAGATTCGGACTGCGCTCGCTGTTCCCGAAAGCACTCGACGTCATCATGGGACCGGGCTGCCCGGTCTGCGTGACGGATGTCCCCGAAGTCGATGAGGGCGTCGTGCTCGCCGGACAGGGCGTCACGATCGCCACATTCGGCGACATGCTGCGAGTCCCGGGAACGGTGAAGTCACTGGCCGATGCGAAGGCGAGCGGCGGCCATGTCGAGATCGTCTACAGCCCGCGTCAGGCGGTCGAGCTGGCGCGGTCGACGAAGGAAGAAGTCGTCCTCTTCGCCACCGGATTCGAGACGACAGCCGTGGCCACCGCCGCGGTCATCCTCGACGATCCGCCGCCGAACTTCTCAGTCCTCTCCGCGCACAAGTACATCCCGCCGGTGATGGAGATTGTGGCCGAGATGCCCGAGTCGCGGATCGAGGGATTTCTGGCTGCGGGGCATGCTGCCGCCATCACCGGCTGGGGCGTGTTCGAAGCATTCGTGGAGCGTCACAACGTCCCGGTGGTCGTGGCCGGCTTCGAGCCGAATGACATCCTGGCGGGTCTGGCGGAGCTGGTCGAGCTGGTCCGGCGCAAAACGCCGCGTGTGGTGAACATGTTTCCGCGTTGCGTGAGCCGCGAGGGGAACATCCCTGCGCAGACACAGCTCTGGCGGGTCTTCCGGCCCACGGGCGGCCGGTGGCGGGGGATCGCGCATGTGCCGAACGGCAATCTTCGGCTGCGCGACGAGTTCGCGCACATCGACGCACGCAAGCGATTCACCATCGATCTGCCGTCGCTTTGGGACTATGCGCCGCCGCAGTTTGCAGGGCAGTGCATCTGCGGCGAGATCATGTCGGGGATCCGCAATCCGCGCGATTGCAAACTCTTCAACCGGGAGTGCGTGCCCGAGAACCCGATCGGTGCCTGCATGGTGTCGAACGAGGGGACGTGCAAGATCTGGCATCTCTACGGTGGCGTCCCCGATCTGGAGGCTTCCGCATGACGGCGCTGCTCGAACCACGGGTCACACTCAAACAGGGTGGCGGCGGGCGGGCCATGCGCACGCTCATCGAGAAACTCTTCGTCCGCGATTTCGCGGAGCTGCCGTTCGACGGTGTCGGCGTCGGGGCAATGGACGACGGCGCGGCCATTCGTATCGGCGACGAGTGGCTCGTGATCACCACGGACTCACACGTCATCCACCCGGTCTTCTTTCCGGGTGGCGACATCGGCCGCCTCTCGATCTGTGGAACCGTCAACGACCTGGCCATGATGGGCGCTACCCGTGTCCTCGGTCTCACCTGCAGCGTGATCCTCGAAGAAGGCTTCTCCATCGAATCGCTTCAGGCGATTCAACGCTCGATGGTGGCGGCATGCCGCGAGGCGAACGCGCCCGTTGTCACCGGCGACACCAAGGTGATGGGCCGCGGTGAGCTCGATGGCATCGTGATCAACACCTGCGGGATCGGGCTGACGCGGACATTGATCCGCGACAACAGCCTCCGCGCCGGCGACCGCATCATCGTGACCGGCTCGATCGGCGAGCATGGCCTGGCGGTCATGGCCCTGCGGCACGGGATCGAGATCGAGGCCGATCTGGTTTCCGATGTCGCTCCGCTCAACGCGCTCATCGCGTCGCTTCTGCCGCGCGGCACGATCACGGCGATGAAGGATCCGACGCGGGGCGGCGTCTCGAGTGCGCTCCATGAGATGGCGTCGAAGAGCCGTGTCGGCATCGTGCTCGAGGAGCCGGCGGTTCCCGTGACAGCGGCGGTCCGCGCGATCGGCGAGATGCTCGGCATCGATCCCCTGCACGTCGCAAACGAGGGAAAAGCACTGATCGGAGTACACGCCGAGGATGCCGAGGAGCTCCTCGCGCTCCTGCATGCGCATCCCCTTGGCCGGAACGCGGCGATGATCGGGACCTGTGTCACCGAACGTCCCGGCTCCGTCATTCTCGACACGGGATTCGGAAGGCGGCTGCTCTCGGAACCGGATGGGGAGCCGCTGCCGCGCATATGTTGAGACTCGGTGTGGTCACCTCGGCTCCGGCGAAGAGCGGCTCCCGCGCGATTCCTGCGCTGGCTGGTCTCGAACGGCATCCGTTGCGAGGATCGCTGTTCGACATTACCTGTGTGCTCGCTCTCCGCCCGCCGGCGGAGCGGAGCGGGCGTGCGTCGTTCGATCGGGAGACCGCGGCGCTTCTTCATGCGGCCGGCGCGGATGTCGTGTTGCTGGTGGGCTATCTCTATGTCGTGACGGAGCCTCTGTTGCGCGCGTTTCCCGATCGCATTCTCAATGCTCACGATGGGACGGCGCAGTATCCCGGCCTGCACGCGACGCGGGACGCGATCATCGCCGGCGAGATCGAGACCGTCAGCATCGTGCATATCGTCACGCCGGACCTCGACCGCGGACCGGTACTGGCGAGGAGCGCTCCGTTTCCCGTCGCGCTCTTTGCGTATGGCGCCGTTGTCGCGGGCGAGATGGACATCGTGCGTGCGTACGCCTACGCGCATCGCGAGTGGATGATGCGCAGCGCCTGGAGCGATCTCGTCGTGCGGGCGTTGGAACGCCTGGACGAGCTCGAGGAGGTGGCGGTGTGACGCACATTCACGTCGTCATCGACCATGCCGTAGGCACGATCACGATCGACCGGCCGCACCGGTTCAACTCGCTCGACGTGGAGACAGCACGCGATCTCCGCAGGGCCGGATTGCAGCTGGCGCGCGACCGTACCGTTCGCGCGGTCGTGCTCCGCGGCGCGAACGGCATGTTCTGCAGTGGCGCCGACCTGAAGTACATACGAGGCGGTGGCGATCAGGGCGATCTCGACTATCTCGTCGGGGCACCTGGGATGACTCCCGGGACTGCATCTTACGGCGACGTCTTCAAACAGATCCTTGAGTACATCCACAGCACGATCTCTGAGATCCGCCGAGCCGCGAAGCCGTTTCTCGCCGCGGTGGACGGAATCGCCGCGGCCGGAGGCTTCGGGCTGGCCATGTCGTGCGATCTGGTCGTGGCATCCGACCGTGCGGCGTTCGAGTGGGCCTACTCGAAGACCGGACTGACGGGTGCCGAGAGCTCCACGTTCATGCTTCCGCGGCTGGTCGGATTGCGCCGTGCCTTCGAGCTGCTGTTTCTCAATCCGCGGATCGGCCCACAGCGCGCGCTCGAGATCGGTCTGATCACCGCGGTGTACCCCGCGGACACGTTCGATGAGGAAGTGGGACGACTGGCACGGCAGCTGGCCGATGGACCGACAGAAGCGTTCGGCATCGCCAAGGAGTTGATGAACCAGGCCTCCGGAATGGACCGCCTCGACGTTCATCTCGACCGCGAGCTGGAGAACCTGGCGCGGATCGCGGACGGCGACGACTTCGCGGCCGGGATCGAGGCGTTCTTCGAGAAGCGCCCGGCGCAGTTCGGAGCAAAGTGATGCACGAGTACTCGATCATCCAATCGCTCGTCGATTCGGTGGAGCGCGAAGTGGGCGATCGGGGCGTGCCGTATCGGATCGAGGTGCGCATCGGCGAGCTCTCCGGCGTCGATTGCGACCTGCTGGCGACGGCGTTCGAAGTCTTCCGCGAAGGGACGATCTGCGAACTGGCCACGATGATCATCGACCGCATCCCTGCACGCTGGGCCTGCCCGAAATGCGATCGCGATTTCCCCAAGGGCACCGCGCTGCGGTGCGCATCCTGCAACGAGCCGGCGCGCCTCGCGACCGGTGACGAGATCATTCTGCAACGAATCGAAATGGAGGTTCCCCATGTGTCAGGACTGCGGATGCGGTGATGTCAATCTCGTCCCACTCGACGTTCAGCAACGGATCCTTGTGCGCAACGACGACGGTGCGGCACACAATCGCGCGCACTTCCTGGAGCGCGGAATCTTCGCGGTCAATCTCATGGGCTCGCCGGGATCCGGGAAGACCGCCATCCTCGAGGCCACCGCACGTGCGTTGAAGGATTCCACAAAGCTGGCCGCCGTCGCCGGCGACCTGGCCACCGACAACGATGCCGCGCGACTGGAAGCGGCCGGGATCCGATCGCGCGCCATCACGACTGGACAGGCCTGTCATCTCGACGCGGAGATGGTGCATCACGCTCTCCATCATTTCGATCTCCGCGGCGTGGACTACTTCTTCATCGAGAACGTCGGCAATCTCGTCTGTCCCGCCGTCTATGACCTCGGTCAATCCGTGAATGTGGTCGCGCTTTCGGTGACCGAGGGGGAGGACAAGCCGCTGAAGTACCCGACGATGTTTGCGAAGGCGGACCTCGTGCTCTTGACGAAAGTCGACCTTGCTGCGCACTTGCCGCGACTGAATATGCGTTCGATCTACGATGGACTCAGCCGCGTGATGCCGGATCCTCAGGTGATCTCCGTGGCCTCTTACGACGGACTCGGTGTCGACAGCTGGATCGAGTGGTTGCGAGAGCGCCGCGCGTCGATGCGAGTGCCCAACCTGCCGGGGCCGCGCGACGTCGCGGATGCCGCCGGGCACGGCGGCCACGATCGGCTCATCGAAAACGAATCGCCTGGGCGCTTTTCTCCGCCGGTCGTCTGATCGTATGATCATGGCCGAATGCGGACCGTGCTGATCGTCGATGACGATGAACCGACCCAACAGCTCCTCGCGGCGCTGATGCGCAGGAACGGGTTCAGCAGTGTCGCGGCTTC
Organism: Thermoanaerobaculia bacterium; assembly: GCA_038244715.1. Lineage (GTDB taxonomy): Bacteria > Acidobacteriota > Thermoanaerobaculia > Gp7-AA8 > Gp7-AA8 > JADGNZ01. Next base: position 73,561 of record JBBRTE010000018.1, on the reverse strand, counting down.
AAACGGCGCGCAGGCGATCAGCCTCCTCGGCAGCAATGAGTACGCGGTGATCATCCTCGACCTGATGATGGCGAACGTCGATGGCTTCTCCGTCATCGAGTACATCGCCCGCGAGGGGAAAGAAGTTCCCGTCATCGTCTGCACCGCGGCAGGCCCCCGAATGACTGACACCATCGACAGGGGTGTCGTGCGTGCGGTCGTACGCAAACCGTTCGATATCGCCGAAATGACGGCGATCGTCGCATCCGTGACCCGAGAGCCGTCCCGTGGCTGATCGCGACTCACGCAACGACGCGGAACCACCGGCGCGCACCGCCGTCTCCGACTTCGCGAACGAACTACCGCTCTTCATCGACGCCGTGCAGGACTACGCGATCTTCGGTCTGAGTCCGACCGGGGTGATCCGCTCCTGGAACGTCGGCGCGGCCCGGATTCTGGGCTATCACGCGGACGAGGCAGTCGGCCGCGATTTCTCGCTCTTCTACGAACCGGCCGATCTCTTCAGCGGGAAGCCGCAGCACGAGCTCGACGTGGCCCGGAAAGAAGGCCGGATCGAGGATGAGGGCTGGCGGGTCCGGAAAGACGGCACGCGCTTCTGGGCCAACACGGTAATCACGGCGGTTCACAACGCAGACGGATCCGTCAGCGGGTTCGCAAAAGTGACGCGGGACCTGACGACACGGCGCTTGGCGGAGGAACGCCTGCGGGAGAGCGAGGAAAACTTCCGGCTGCTCGTCGCTGCCGTCAAGGACTATGCGATCTTTCTCCTCGACCCCACGGGACACATCGCCACCTGGAATGCCGGAGCCCAGGCCATCAAGGGATACAAGCCGGAGGAGATCATCGGAAAGTACTTCGGGGTCTTCTACTCGGACGCGGAAAACGCTGCCGGCAAACCGGCACTCGAGCTCAAGATCGCGCGGGCCGAGGGACGCTTCGAGGAAGAAGGCTGGCGCGTTCGTAAGGATGGCAGCCGCTTCTGGGCGAACGTCGTCATCACCGCCGTACACGACGAAACGGGAACGCTCCGAGGATTTACGAAGGTGACGCGCGACGTCACGGTGCGCAAGCGCGCCGATGAAGTCCAGCGCGCACTCATCGAGCAGAGAGAAGCCCGTCTGAAAGCCGAAGAGGAGCAACGAAGGGTTGAGGCATCGTACCGGGCCGCGCAGGAAGCGAACCGCTCGAAGGACCAGTTCCTCATGATCCTGTCGCACGAGTTGCGGACGCCGATGACCGCCATCATTGGATGGGCACGCCTGCTGCCGACGCTGTCGCCGAGCGACCCGGTGATCCCCCAGGCATTGGAGTCCATCGCCCGCAGCGCGGACCTGCAGGCACAGCTGATCGACGACATGCTCGACGTCTCGCGGATCGTTTCCGGCAAGCTCCGGCTGAACCTGCAGATGGTGGATGTCGCAGACGTCCTGAACGCGGCCGTCGAATCGGTGCGCCCGAGTGCCGTGGCTCGGAATGTCACCCTTGTCACCTCGCTGGCCGGAGACATCGGTTTGATCTGCGCCGATTCCACTCGCCTGCAGCAGATCGCCTGGAACCTGCTCACGAATGCCGTGAAGTTCACGCCGGGCGAAGGGCGCGTCGAGCTCAGCGCTCGCCGGACCCCCTCTCACATCGAGATCACCGTGAAGGACAACGGACAGGGAATCGCATCCGAGTTTCTTCCCCACATCTTCGAGCCGTTCCGGCAGGAAGAGACACCGCAGACCCGGGTGCACGGCGGTCTCGGACTCGGTCTGTCGATCGTTCGCTACCTGACGGAGGCGCAGGGCGGCACGATCATGGCCGAGAGCGCCGGATCCATGAAAGGCGCGACGTTTTCGCTGAGCCTGCCCCTCGGAATGAAGGCGACCGAGGAGCTTGCGTGGAACAGTGGCAGCCGCTAGGCAGACCCTTCGTCAAACCACGTGGTGCTTGAGCACCTCGTCGCGGTTGCGGGCAAAGATCACGAGGAGCACGGCCCCGGCCACGACGGCAAGCCGCCACGGATCAAGGCTCGGAAGATCCTGCCGGATGTAGATCTCCACCCCGGCGGCAATCGGCAGCGCAATCAGGACCGTCCATCCAAGCCAGAAGAGAGTTCTACGCATCGCATGTCTCCTTGGACATGAATCTACGCCGGTGATTCCGCAGACTCGGTGATGAAGGTCAGCGGTCGATGTGATGGCGATGAAATCTCGGCGAATTCGACTGTCGCCTCGCGCCCGTCTTCGCCGTTGGGTCCATTGGAATTCCGGCGATCGCATTTACTAGTTTCCGGGTGGTGTATCAGTGGACCGGAGTGTCCTGAGACCGCCATCTAGGGGCGCTGTGAAGCGAGTAGACTGCCCGCGTGCTCCCTCCTGCCGATCAGGCGACGACGAAGGGTGCCGTCCTCCGCGCACTGCTCGAATTCGTCGAGACTGATCTGACGGCCGATCAGTTCGGCAGGGCGATCGCCGCGCTTCCCGAGACGGACCAGGCCATCATCCGGCAGCCTTCGATTCTTTCGAGCATGAAGGTCTCGGAGTTCTTGCTCAACCGCGTCACGGTGGAAGCAGCGCTGGCGAAAGGGGAACCGATGGAGCAATTCGGTCGCCGTGCCGGCGCTGCAGAGTTGAAGGCAACGGTCGGAATCTACCGCTTCATCACGTTCATCCTCACCCCCACCGCTTTGTTGAAGAAAGCGGCGACGATCTGGTCGACCATTCACAGCCACGGCGTGCTAACGGTCATGGACCAGAGTGAGGGGATGGCCCGGGTGCAGCTGTCGGATTTCCCTTCGGAGGCAGCCAACTGCGCCCGCGTCACCGGCTGGATGGAAGGTCTTGGCGTCATGACCGGAGTGCACAACACCCGAGTCGTCCATGGCCAGTGCATGACGCGGGGTGATCGCGTCTGCGAATGGCTTGTCACCTGGGACGGGAAGTAGCGGCGCGAACACGCAGAGCCGATGCCGAGCGGCAGGTCCCGAAATCCAGCTGCGCTACTATCGTGCAACGCGAGGTCCGTTGGGCCGCGGGGCGTTTTGCATGAGTCATTCAGAGGATTCCATTCGCAGCAGCTACGACGCCGTAGCCGACGCGTACGTCCAGCACATCGCCTCGGAACTGGCGCAGAAACCGCTCGACCGGCATCTGCTGAATCGCTTCGCGGAGCACGTGCGCGACCGGGGCGCCGTCGCCGACCTGGGATGTGGTCCGGGCCACGTGGGGCGATACCTTCACGATCTCGGCGTTCGAGTCATCGGAGTCGATCTCTCGCCCGCAATGATCCGCCACGCAACGGAGCGCAACCCAGGCATCGAGTTTCAGGTGGGAGACCTCCGGCATCTCGAGTTTCCTGATGCATCGCTGGCCGGCATCGCGGCGTTCTACTCCGTGATCCATCTCGATCCCGCGGAGCTGTTGCCGGCATTCCGTGAATTCAGGCGGGTGCTGATGCCGGATGGCGCTCTGCTCCTCGCGTTTCACATCGGCGATGACACGGTCCATCTCGACGAGTTGTGGGGTGCAACCGTATCGTTGGAATTTCATTTTCTGGAGCCATCCCGGGTTCGTGACGCTCTGCGATCCGCGGGTTTTACCGTTACGGAGTCGGTGGAGCGCGAACCCTATGAAAATGCCGAATATCAGAGCCGGCGTTGCTACCTTTTCGCCGTTGCCCGGGACGCGTCTTCGGTCTGAGCTGCACTCGAGAATCTCTGGAGGATCCCGATGCTGACCCACAAACTCACGCCCATTCTCAACGTTTCGAACATGAGCGAGAGCTTCGCCTGGTTCGAGGCACTCGGATGGACGAAGGGCTGGGACTGGGGAACTCCACCGACGTTCGGTGGAGTCCGCTCGGGTCACTGCGAGATCTTTCTCTGCCTCGACGGGCAGGGCCATCGTGCATCGAGGCCACTGCGCGCGATTCATGGTTTCGATGATGACGACGCAGTGCCTGAGGGCGTTTGGATGTCGATGTGGGTCGAGGATGTGGACGCCGTTCATCGGAATTGTGTCGCGCATGGAATCGAGATCACGATGCCGCCCTCCGACGAACCATGGGGCGTCCGCGAATTGCATGTGCGCCATCCCGACGGTCACATCTTCCGGGTGAGCCAGCCGTTGGAAGGTGAGGACGGGGCGTCGTGAGCATCCGGATCGTCCAGCTCGGTACGCCTCGGGTCCGAGGGGAGGGTGTGCGGTTGGGAACGGTACGGCGTCCGCCTCGTGGAGTCTCGCGCGATCGATACGCTGCCGAGGACTGGTACGACGTCTGGCTTCCGAATCTCTCTCCGAGTCAGGAGTTGATGCGGGCCGCGCGCGCGAGTACCTCGTTGCGATCGTGGAGTGCGTTCATGCGCCGGTTCAGGACAGAGATGAAGGCGCCGGATGCGAGTCATCTTCTCGATACACTCGCGGCGCTGTCTCATCACTCGAACTTCTCCGTCGGCTGCTACTGCGCCGGCGAATCGCATTGCCATCGCGCGATTCTGCGGGAGCTTCTCAACGAGCGAGGCGCGCGGATCGTCTGAGTCTCGGCGGGATTGGCGACATTGCGCGCGAAAAAGGATCTGCGCCATCGGAGTGGCGCAGCGGCCTCGCCGGCGTCGCGCCGCGCCATAATGCCCCCGTGTTCCTCACCTACGGCGCAAACGGCTACACCGGTGAACTGATCGCACGCGAGAGCGTTCGGCGCGGGCTTCCCCGCGCACCGCGTTCTTTCTTCTCGCGATTGGATGGCGAGATGACGATGGTTCCGCCGGTCTGGATGGCGAGATGACGATGCATCCGCTGGTCTGGATGACGGGTGGGTATTTTCTGGAGCTGGTCGCCGTCGCCTACGTCACGCGTGCGACGACTCGTCGCGTAGTCGGGGCGCTCTGTGGCGGAATCGCGGTCGCACTGATGTCGCTCGGGATGATTGCGTGGTGCGAAGCGCTGGGTTGGTGGCGGCTCCCGTTTGTTTCGACGCCATGGACGGTCGTGCTCCTCGGCGTCGGCGTGGTCATCTCCTGTTCCCCGATCTATCTCGTCACCTGGCGGATCGCTCGACGGTTCGGCATGCGCGGGCTGACCCTGTTTACGGTCGTGGTCACGGCGATCGGGCCCCCCCGCGACTATTTCATCGCGGCGAGGTTTCCGGAGTGGATGGTGTTTTCACCCGGCCCCGCTCCGATTCTCGCGGACGCGGTTGCCTACCTGGGAATCGTAGTCGTGGGGCACGGCGTCATGCGGATGTTCGCCGGTTCGTCGTTGGCCGATCCGCTTGCGCGGCGTGCGGATGCGTCGCGCGGTGCTCCATGAGTTTCAGAAACCGCGCTTCCTCAATCCCTGGTTGAGCGGGACGAGACGGGAACTGATCATGGGCGAATGCCGCTCGTGTCACAAAACCGCGACGTCCCTGACGGCGGTGAGGGAACTCTCAGGCATCCGCCGCCGGTGCCCTCGCGAACCAGCGGCGGGGCGCCCGTATACTTCTGCAGGTTGATGCTGACGACTCAACCGTGCGTGCCGCATGGCACAGAGGAAGCGTACTCATGCCGCTGTTCGCTGCGTCCGATACGGGGATCTCGCGCAATCGTCTGGCACCGTTTCTTCTTGCAGGCGTGGTCACCTCGATCATCGACGGTTTGTTCGCGAGCGTTCTGAGTGTGGTCTATGGATCGACCGTGACTCGGTTGTGGCAGGGCGTCGCGTCGACGCTGCTCGGCCCTGCATCGCTCACCGGAGGCACCCGTACTGCGGTCATCGGTGTGTTGATGCATTGTGGAGTGGCCTTTGGCTGGTCCGCGGTCTTCGTCTTCGGGGTTATGCGCTCCGAAGCGGTCCGAAGGGTCCTTGCGACGCGTTTCGGGGTGCTCAAAGTGGCGGCTTTGTACGGCCCGCTGATCTGGATGGCGATGTCACTGCTGTTGATCCCGGCAATGGTGCATCGGCCACCCAACATCTCGTTCCGCTGGTGGATTCAATTGCTGGCGCACATTCCGTTCGTCGCCATTCCGATCGTAACCACAGCCACGATGGTGGCGAATCGATTGCGCGTTCGGTCGTGATCGTAGTGTTCGACTGAGGACCTCTTGAGGAGACAGGCATGGGTCGCAACGTGATTACGATTCTGGCAGTTCTGGCGATCATCGTCGGGTTGATGCAAAAGACATCGATGGCGTTTCTTGCTCCGGACTCTCAGGATTTTGTCTGGGGACTCGCGGCCGGGTTGTCCTTTGGTGCGATCGTCTCGTGGATCGTCACGCCGCGCGACCGCGAGGACGTATGACGGGACCATCCGGTGGTTAGCAACAGGCGGTTCCCGATCCGGTTCGATCCCTGGTATCGCGTCCTCTCGGCTGCGTTGTTCCTCTCGCCTTCGAGGTCCTACGTCGAATTGGTAGGCGAGCATGTGGACGTGCAGATGGGCTGGGCGTTTCGCGCCCGGTTTCCGCGATCGGCGGTGGCGCTGGCTGTCGAGACGCGCATGTCCGTCCTGAGCCGCGGAGTGCATGGGTTCGCTGGCCGATGGCTGGTCAATGGTTCCAGCGCGGGGATTCTCACGATCGACCTCTCGCCGCCGCAACGCGCATACGTAATGGGATTTCCGGTCCGGCTGCGACAGCTCCTGGTGAGCATGGAAGCCCCCGCCGCGCTCGCTACGATGCTTCGTCCATCCGGCTCCGGGTGAATCGGTCCACCCCACTGCTCGAGTTCGCATCCTTTGCGAGGGGATTCATCGGGCGTGCGTCACGTTTTTCCCGGAAGCGGGCTCATACGATGAAAGAGGATCTAGGACATGCAGCGACTCTGTGGTTAATATCTCTGGTGTTGAACCGACCAGCAGAACGGCGAGCCTTCGGGCGAGTTCACCTGGATGCGCCGTTGCGCGGATCCGTGGATGCCGTGCCCGTCTCCGTCGTAGAGATTTCCATCAGTGGTGCCCGGGTGTTTCACGAAAACCGTTTTCCCGAGCGGCCGAACCGCGTCCACCAGCTCTGGTTCGACTGGGAGGAGCACACGCTGCGCTTCGAAGTGGCCGTGGCGCGGACGACACTCATGACGCTTGCCAAACGCCCCGGTGAGAAATCGCAATACGGATCCGGCTTGCGTTTCATCGCCGCTGAGGAGGGGACGGATCCCATTCTGCGGGCGCTGATCGCGTACTACGTCACGAGAGCGATCAACGAACAGGTCGCCAACGCCAACGGCCTCCCTCCGCTGGACGGCTATTCGTTCCAGCAGGGCAAGGGAACCCGTTACCGACGGTGCGAATACGCGGGTACCTGGCGCCGGGCGGAGACGACCGACCCGACGCAACCGCAGAACGGATTCACCATCTCGGCGGAGGTTGATCCAGCGCAGGTCGAGATGCTCTGCGAGACCTGGCTCGTCCTCGACGCCGAAGGGCGCCGCCTGACGCAAATGCTCGCGCAACTCAGCGTCAACCCGGACGAGGGGACCCCCACGCGGCGCTATCTTCCCTAGATCGTTTTCTACTGCCCGTTCGTACCGTTTTCCACCCCTGGCTTCAGCGGCGACCGTGATCGCGAGGAGACCTATGAGACGAAGACGGTTGCGAACGAGGAGGGACGGAGATACCCCTGGGCCATTCATGAACGAACGTAGTCAACCGGAGGAGCGGCGATGAGCGCGACTGTGTTGTACCGGATTGCTGCAGTGCTGTTGGTTCTCTTCGCCGCAGGCCACACCTTCGGCTTCCTGAAATTCAAGCCTCCCACCGCGGAAGGCGTCGCCGTCTACGACGCGATGAACAAAGTCCAGTTCCCGGTCGGTGGCCAAAGCTACAGCTACGGCGGCTTCTACATGGGCTTCGGTCTCTACATCACCGTCTATCTTCTGTTCTCCGCTGTGCTGGCCTGGTGCCTCAGCAACCTGGCGATCACGAACCCGCACACATTCGGAGCGGTCGGTTGGGCGTTTTTCGTCGTTCAGCTGGCCGGTCTGGTGCTGAGCTTCCTGTATTTCGCGCCGATCACGGCGGTTTTCTCCGGGCTCGTGGCGCTCTGTCTGGGTTTGGCGGCCTGGCTGGCGTAAGGATTTCTAGAAACTGATGTTCCTCACGTAGTGGCACGTATAGCCGTGCGGATTCTTTTTCAGGTAGTCCTGGTGATACGCCTCGGCCGTCCAGAACTTCTTCGCCGGGACGATCTCCGTGACGACGGGATGCTTCCACGCCCCTGACTTGTCGACGCGGGCCTTGACCTTCTCCGCGATCAGGCGCTGCGCGTCATCGTGATAGAAGATCGCCGACCGGTAGGAGCTGCCCATGTCGTTCCCCTGGCGATTCTTCGTCGTCGGATCGTGCAGCTTGAAGAAGAAAACGAGGATGTCCTCATACGAGATCTTCTTCGGGTCGAACGTGATCTCGACTGCCTCCGCGTGTCCCTCGTGATTCTCGTAGGTGGCGTTTTCGACATCCCCGCCGGTGTAGCCGACCGTGGTATCGACGACGCCGGGAAGTTTGCGGATCAACTCTTCAACGCCCCAGAAACAGCCACCTGCCAGAGTAGCCTTCTGTAACGTGTGCGGATCTGCCTTGTTTTCCTGGGACATCGATCCTCCTTTGTGTGTTTCCGCGGGCAGCGGAGCGGACTGCGACTGCATGCAGCCGAAGAGAAACATGAGCGACGTACTGAGAACGGTGATTGCGCGATGAGTCACGGGAGTATCTCCTGGGCGATGCAAAACAGCGCCGGAGCGGCAGGTATTCGTTCCGACGCTCGGCATGGCCGGGCACCCTTACCACCACACCCGTCTGTTGGACGAGCCAGGGTGGGAGGGGATGAACCCGGTCCATGGCCGGGAGTGCGCTACCATCCTCGGCGGGTAAACGGCCGCGGCGTCCGCCCGGCACTCCCAAGATGAAGACATGAAGGCATCGGTATTCATCGCTACAAGTCTCGACGGGTTCATCGCGCGCCTCGATGGCTCGCTGGACTGGCTCCCGGCGGACGGTGGCGAGCCCCACGGCTATGACGAGTTCATCGCCACGGTCGATGCGCTCGTCATCGGGCGAAAGACATTCGAGACCGTCGCTGGATTTCCCTCCTGGCCCTACGGCACGAAACCGGTAGTCGTCCTCAGCACGACGCTCACGGAAGTGTCCGTGCCGCACGGTGCGGTGTGCGACGTCATGGCCGGAACACCGGACGAGGTCCTGCGCCGGCTCGCGGAGCGGGGGATGAACCACCTCTACGTCGACGGCGGAGTAACCATTCAGGGTTTTCTGCAGGCTGGACTCATCCAACGAATGATCATTACGCGCGTCCCGGTGCTCCTGGGAAGTGGAATCCCGCTCTTTGGAGGACTGCCGCAGGACATCCGCTGTCAGCATGTCGCGACGCGGTCGTTTCCGAGTGGCCTCGTGCAGAGCGAGTATGTGATCCTCGAGTCGCCTTCGAAGTCTCGATAGAGGGAGTCGCCATCAAGTGCGATATTCTTCCGGATCGCCATCCTGATCGGCATTGCCGAATTGAGGAGGGCGAGAATGAACGCAACGGGAGGCTTCAATGTCGAGCTCAACCACCAATCAGGCCATCGTCGATCGGATGAGGAGCAGTCTTCGCAGCCAGGCGGAGCAGTCGGGATCGGCGCTACCAGCCTGCAGCGGCTTCACGTTCGGCGATTTTTCGGTCACATATCCGAATGACGAACTGATGGCGAACGTGGTCGTCACCGGCGTTCCGGCCGGCGTCACGCTGTTCGGTGTGACGGTGGTGGCGATGCCCAGTGCATCTCCGTCCGAGACGTCGTGCATGGCAGTGGCGTCGAATGTCTCCGGACTCACGCTTCCGGTTTCGCTCCTCGGCGCTTCGTCCCTGCCGTCGTTTCCGACACCCACATCGGTTACGGGCATGGTCGTGCTCTCGTTCGAGAGGAAGGGCTCCACGCAGGAGGAATGCGTGGTCCAGCAGACCTTCACCGTCGGCGGCTAGGATCGACCACGGTGAGCGGCCCGATTGCGATCACGCGTGCGGTTAGCACGTCGATCAACGACTGCGAGCTGACGCACCTGGCGCGGATCCCGATCGACCCGGGCCGGGCGCGCGAACAGCACGCGGCGTATGAGTCGTGTCTCGAATCGTTGGGATGCCGTGTGCTGCAGATTCGGGCGGACGAGCGCTACCCCGATGCGGTGTTCGTCGAAGACACGGCGATCGTGCTGGAGGAACTGGCGATTCTCACGCGGCCCGGTGCAGGATCCCGGCGCGGCGAAGTGGATGCCGTCGCGGAGGTGTTGCGCGGCATCCGGCCGCTCGTCCGGATGGAAGAACCCGCCACGCTCGACGGCGGCGACGTGCTGCAACTCGGCCGCACGCTCTACGCCGGCCGTACCCCGCGGACGAACGATGCCGGCATCGACCAGTTGCGCGATCTGGCCGCGCCGCACGGGTATCGCGTGGTCAGCGTCCCGGTCAACGGCTGTCTGCACCTGAAGTCGGCGGTGACATGGATCGGTGAGGACCTCCTCCTGATGAACCGGGACTGGGTACCCCCGGCCCTTTTCGGCGGTGGCTGGAGAATCATTGACGTCGATGAATCCGAGCCTGCTGCCGCGAACGGACTGCGGATCGGTGCGAGCGTCGTGTTCCCCGAAGAGATGACGCGCACGCGGCGACGACTGGAGGCTGTCGGAGTCGACGTTCGCCCCGTTCCTGCCTCGGAACTGGCAAAGGCCGAGGGCGGAGTCACGTGTTGCAGCCTGATCGTGACTCCCTCGAGCGATTCCCGATTCTGACACCGCGGTTGGCTCGCCTCTTGTAGCGATCTCGGGTATGAACTGGATCGTCTGGCTTGGATTGGCTGTGCTGCTGACCGCGATCGCCGCGGTAACCGGAATCAAACCAAAAGGTACGCGTCACGTCGCGCATACGCGGATGCTCGGGATGGGGAGAATCTTCCTCGTTCTCATGGTGGCGATCTTCGCCTACATGGCGTACCGGGCACGCTCCGGCTAGGGTGTCCGTTCGATCGCGCAGAGTCCGGCCCGCTCGGCTGCCGGACGCCGGAGTCCATCGACGTAGTAGTTCATCAGACTGCGGGTGAACGTCTGCTCGGAGGGTGACACGAGCCCGGCCGTGCCTTCCATCCATCCGTCCACGCAAACGCTCTTTGTCGCGTTGCCCTCAGTGCATTGGAGCAGGCCGTCGAACGCCGCGCGATAGGTGTCGAATTGCCGATGGGTCAAGGGTGGTCCGTGACCTGGAATCAGCAATTGAAAGCCGGTCCTGTCGAGCGTGGCCAGGGACTGTTTCCAGCGGGGCGCACAGGCCGTGTCGAGAAACGGAGCGGGCAGCGTCACGAGATCGCCCGAGGCAAGGACGCCGGTCTTCTCGTCGAACAACCAGACGTCGCCAGCCGTGACCGCGGACCGTTCCAATCCGACGTAGAGGTCGCGTCCGGCGATGGTGCGCGTTCCGCTGCCGGTGATCACGACATCCGGCGCCAGCCGCGGTGCTGCGTCGATGAGCGCGATCTCGGTGCGGTAGCGTGTCTTTTCTTCGGCGGTGGCCGTCTTCAGGACCTCTTCCAACTGCATCCTGTAGTTCGCCAGAAAGCCCTTCCTGGCCGCCGCGAGGGAATCGCTCGCGAAGATCGTCACGCCCGGAAACGCCTTGCGGATGAGCTCATTGCCTCCGATGTGGTCGAGATGCCAGTGACTGTTGACCACCGCCACGATCGGCGATTTTTCGGAACGCGCGTAGTCGAGAATGGAGCCCGCATGCTGGGGATGCCGGCCCGTGTCGAGCACCAGCAATCCTTCCGGCGTCGTGAAGACGACGCTGTTCCCGTCCGGTTGCGTGCCGGACACAAAGGTCCCTCGCACAAGGTAGATGCCTGGGACGACCTGCTGGCCGGAAAGCAGTCCGGCATTCAGAAGGAGAAACGAAGTGATGAGCAGGCAGACGCGCGTCATGGTGAACAAAGGTACGAAGAACGCGGGCCACCGGTTATGCCGGATGCAGGAAAGTTTCCGTTTCTGCGCCTCGACCAGTGACGTGACCCAGCCTGGCGCGCTACTCTCGCTCATGCCCTCGCCACCGCCGGACATCGTTCCATACCGGCCCGAGTACCGGGAAGCGTTCGAGAGTCTGAATCGACGGTGGCTCGAGGACCACGCGCTCCTCGAACCCGCGGACCTCCTATGCCTGCAGGATCCCGAAGGATACGTTCTCGGCAAAGGAGGCGAGGTCTTCTTCGCGATCGAGGCTGACCGCGTGGTTGGATCGTGCGCGGCCATTCCAGCGTCGCCTTCCCGCTGGGAACTGGCCAAGCTCGCCGTGGCGCCTGAAGCGCAGGGAAAAGGCCTGGGCAGGCGCTTGTGCGATCGCGTCATTCAATACGCCCGTGACGCGGGCGCCACCGAGGTGGTCCTGACCTCCAATACCGTCCTCGTGGCTGCGATCGCCCTCTACGAATCCCTCGGATTCCGACACGCACCGCTACCCGCCTGCGTGCGCTATGTGACCGCGGACGTCTACATGACGCTGCAGATGAAAGGTACCGATGACGACGGAAAATGACGCGCAGCTGGTGACGGAGGTCGTCGTCCCTGACCTGGCGCGGACGCTGGCATTCCTGGTGGCGCTCGGATTTCGTGTCGATCGGAAGGACGGCGGCTTCGCGGTGCTTCGCTGGGACGAGGCCTTCCTCTTCGTGGCCGAGGATCTTCGGGCGATCGCGGAACGGCGCTGGGTGAACGTGCGGGTGATGGTGCCCGACGCGGACGCGATCCGGACGAGAGCGATTCAACTTGGCGGAGAGCTTGCCGCAGAAATTGGTGACCGTTCTTACGGTCTCAGAGACTTCATCGTTCGCGTGCCGGGTGGGATCGAGATACGGTTTGCCCAGATCCTTCCCAGCCGCTAGTGTGTGAGAGCAGTTTGAAACGAGACACCCGGAGACCTCATGTGCAGAAACATCAAGACGCTGTTCAACTTTGAACCGCCGGCGACGGAGGAAGAGATCCAGGCGTCCTCGCTGCAGTTCGTCCGGAAGCTGTCCGGTTTCAACAAGCCGTCGAAGGCCAATGAAGCGGTCTTCACCCAGGCGGTCGAAGACATTGCCTCCATCGCTCGCCAGATGCTGTTTTCGCTCGAGACCAATGCCGAGCCGCGCGATCGCGAGACCGAGGCCGAGAAGGCTCGCGCCCGGAACGCGGTGCGGTTTGGAGAAGCCTGATGGGTGTGCTGCGTACGTGGTTCGGCCCGAGCAAAGAAGAGATCTGGAGGCAGCTCAGTGAGTCGTTGGGCGGCCGTTATGTCGAGGGAACCTTCCTGAAAAGTGGCAAGGTCGAGGCCGAACATGGCCAGTGGGTCGTGACTCTCGATACCCACGTCGTCTCGACCGGAAAAGCGACGGTGGTCTTCACCCGCCTTCGCGCTCCTTACGTCAATCCCGATTCGTTCCGCTTCACGATCTACCGCAAAGGACTCTTCAGCAACCTCGGCAAATGGCTCGGGATGCAGGACATCGTAGTAGGGGATCCCGTGTTCGATGAGGCGTTCATCATCAAGGGATCCGATGAACGGAGGGTTCGCGCACTGTTCGCCGATCGGAAGCTGCGCGAGCTCATCGCGGCGCAGCCGGAGATGCACCTCGAAGTGAAGGATGACGAGAGGTGGTTCGGGAAGAAGTTTCCCGAGGGTGTGGACGAGCTCTGCTTTCAGGTCCTCGGTGTGATCAAAGACGTGGAGCGTTTGCAGCAGCTTTTCGCACTCTTTGCCGAGACTCTGGATCAACTCTGCCGCATCGGATCCGCATACGAAGACGCTCCCGGCGTCACGCTTTGAGGAGTCGCTGAATGCCGTGAACGGCGCACCGATTGAGTCGGACTTCTGTGTGACGATCAACTACAAATTGAATTGAGCGCGGGAGGCGTTGACGGGAGCCCGGCGATCCGTATCAACCGGAAACGACATGAATGGTGAAGTCATCTCGATCTGGATCAAACGCTCCCACGGCGGCGTGATGGATGCCGTGCGCGAAGCGGACGCGGTCGCCGGACGCGGGCTTGCCGGCAATGCAGATCAGGGTCGCAGCCGCCAGGTCACGATCATCGACGAAGCCGCATGGCGCGAGGCGTGTGCGGAGACCGGGGTCGATGTCGATCCGTCAAGGCGGCGCGCCAACCTCATGGTTCGCGGCATCGCGCTCGCCGAGACGCGCGGGAAACTGCTCCGGCTCGGCGCCTGTCTCATCCGAATCCTCGGCGAAACCCGGCCGTGCGAACAGATGGAAGACGCTCAGGCCGGTCTTCGTCACGCGCTCGGCAGTGGGTGGCGGGCGGGAGTCTTCGGCGAAATCGTGGAAGGTGGCTCGATCCGCGTCGGCGATCCGGTGGAACTGCTCTGATCTGATATCGTTTGCCCATGCCGCACCGCTATCCGCAGGAGGCCGTCCTGCGCGACGGTCGCAAAGTTCTCCTCCGCCCGTTTGCCGCGAAGGACGTCGATGCACTGTTCGAGTTCTTCCAGCATCTGCCCGTCGCCTATCGCCGCTTTGCCTGGGACCCGATCGAGAATCGCTCGTTGATCGAGAGCTGGGGACGCGACATCGACTACGCGAAGGTCTTTCCGTTGCTCGCTCTCGATGGTCCTCGCATCGTCGCGGACGCGTCGTTGCACCGGCGCATCGGCGGTCCCCTCCGGCTCACTGGCCGCATCAAGTGGATGATCGATCCCGCCTTCCGCGGCGTCGGGCTCGGCACTCTGCTCGTCAACCAGTTCATCGGCATCGCGCGCGAGAAGGGGTTGCGTCATCTGAACGCGATGCTGATCTCCGATCTCGAAGCCGACGCCGTGACGACCCTGCAGAACCTCGGCTTCCAGCCGTATGTGATGCCGGGCTACGGCACGGATCCCGACGGCAATCAGCACGACATGACGAAGCTGCTGCTGAGACTGTGACGTAGCAACGTCGAGCGTCACATCCGCTTCGGATCGAATCGGTCCAGCGCTTCACCAAGCATCCGTTCGGGTGTGTCCTGACGGATTTGTATGCCGAGGATTCCGAGGGCGGTGGCAAGGGTCTCGATGACGCGCGATTCGTTCAGTGCGGGCAGCGGCAGCGCACCGTCGCGCTTCCCCAGTTTCGAGCCATCGGCATTCAGGACCAGGGGAATGTGTGCGTATTGGGGCGTGGGGAGATCGAGTGCACGTTGCAGCGCGATCTGACGCGCCGTCGATGTGAGGAGGTCGGCGCCGCGGACGACCTGCGTCACGCTCTGCGCTGCGTCATCGACGACGACCGCGAGCTGGTAGGCGTAGAGACCATCGGCGCGGCGGATGACGAAGTCGCCGGTCATCGCGGCCACGTCCTCTTCGACACGTCCTGCGATGAGGTCGTCGAACGCGATCACACCTTCCGGCGCACGAAAGCGAATGGCACGCGGCATCCGGCCAGGCGGCAATCCGCTGCGGCATGTTCCCGGATACACGGGCTCGCGACCAAGCGGCGCCGAGGGAGCTTGTTTCAGGTCGGCGCGCGAACAGCCGCAGTCGTAAACGAGGTTCT
This sequence comes from Thermoanaerobaculia bacterium, assembly GCA_038244715.1. Classification (GTDB taxonomy): domain Bacteria; phylum Acidobacteriota; class Thermoanaerobaculia; order Gp7-AA8; family Gp7-AA8; genus JADGNZ01. The sequence continues at coordinate 58,049 of JBBRTE010000018.1, read as the reverse complement.
TCGCGCGAAGCGTCGCTAGAGCCTCGTCGTAGGACGCGATCCGCTGCGATTGATAGACAACGTCGCCATCCCAGGTCAGCGCGTAGCGCTCGAGCGCAGCCAGAATCTCATCCGCCGAACTGGGGACGACTCGTGGCGTGTCGAGATCCTCCATCCGCACCAGCCAGCGCCCTCTACCGCGGCGCGCAAACAGCCACGAGCCGGCGGCCGCGACGAGGCTGCCGAGGTGGAGCGGGCCAGTTGGTGCGGGAGCGAAGCGGCCGGTCAGCATTTGGTTCCGTATCGTAGCGGAGCCTTCCAGCACCCCAGCAACCCGGCAACCCGGCCCCTCATTAATCGCGCAACCGCGCAACCCCGCAACCGCAACCACCCCCAGTGGTAGCCTCTCTCCATGCACGGCAACGATGGTCTGCCATCGCTCGAAGATCTCGGCAAAGATCTTCTTGTGATCGGGTCATGGCGCCGCGTTCTGTCGCTCACGGTTCCGTTCGTGCTCGCCGGCGGTTTCTTTGGCCTCGCTGCGCGCGGCGATTGGATTGCCGCACTGGCGTGCCCGGTCGCCCTCAGCTTTCTCACCTACGGATCGATCTCGCACGATCTCGTCCACCGCACGCTGGCGCTGCCTCGATGGCTCAACGAGTCGCTGCTCTGTCTGATCGAGCTGATCGCGTTTCGCAGCGGACATGCGTACCGGTTCACCCACCTTCACCACCACGCGCATTTCCCGGCCGCTGACGATCTCGAGGCCCGCTCGGCCCGCATGTCGCTGATTGGTTCGCTGCTCGATGGTGTGACGCTGCAGCCTCGGCTCTTCCTGTTCGCGCTCCGTGACTCAAAGCGGGATCGCGTCTGGATCATCGGCGAAGGACTCGCCGTTCTCGCCCTGCTGCTCGCTTCGCTCGCGCTCACGCCCTGGACTCCGCTGCCGGCTCTCTACGCGGTGCTGATGATCGCCGGAAGCTGGATCTTTCCTCTGGTCACGGTCTTCATCCCGCACAACGCTGATGGCGTCACCGAGCTGACGCAGACGACGCTTTTTCGCGGGGTGATGTTATCGATCATCGCCGCTGAGCATCTGTATCATCTCGAGCATCATCTCTACCCACAGGTTCCGCATCATCACTGGCCGGCACTGGCGAAGCGGCTCGATCCGCACTTTGCGCGGCTCGGTATCCAGCCGGTGAAACTCTTCTTCTGATGAACGTGGACGACGATCGCGGATTCTTCGAGACCCTTCTCGGCGACGGCCGGTCGCTGCTCAAGCTGACGGCGCTGGCGCTGATGGGCGCCGGCGTGTTCGCGCTGTTTCAGGCATCGACCGGGCAGTTTCTTCCGCACGACACGGACTATCTGGGCATGACGTCGCAGCAGCTGTGCGCGATCCACGGCTGCCGCATCGTGCACTTCATGATTCACGATCGCGTGTCGTTCGGCGGCGTACTGCTGGCCATCGGTGTAATGTATCTCTGGCTCGCGGAGTTTCCGCTGAAGCGACGGGAATCGTGGGCGTGGTGGGGCATCGCCATCAGCGGTACCGCCGGTTTTCTGAGCTTTCTGGCCTACCTCGGCTACGGCTATCTCGACTCGTGGCATGGGGCGGCCACACTCGGAATGCTGCCGCTATTCATCGCCGGGCTCGTGCGGACGCGAACGTTGCGCGTTGCGCGCGTCCCCCGTCCTCCGTTCGATCTTCACTCGCGGTACGGAATCGCGCGCATCCTCCTTCTGCTGGCGACGAACGGCATCATCGCCGCTGGCTGCACCATCACGACCGTCGGCATGACCTCGGTGTTCGTCCCGCAGGACCTCGCGTTCATGGGGATCTCGCCGGCGGAGTTGCATCGCGTCAACCCGCGGCTCGTGCCACTGATCGCGCACGATCGGGCCGGCTTCGGTGGCGCGCTGATCTCCTGCGGCCTGGCGATGTTCATCGCAGTGCTCTACGGATGGCCGTCACGCAGCCTCTGGCAGGCGCTGGCCGTGGCCGGCCTGGCAGGCTTCTGCACCGCCATCGCCGTCCACCCCATCATCGGTTACACCGACATGTTTCACCTCGGCCCGGCCATCGCGGGATGTGTGGTGTTTTTCACCGCGATGGCGATAGCCATTCCCCGGGCGCGGGTGATGAACGAAACATAGATCGGGCTCTCGAGCCCGACGGGGTTTCGGGGTCTCCGTCAAGGGTCGGGCGAGAGAGTCCGACGGGCGTTCTTACACGTGTTGCGAGACCGAGAGCGTGTTTCCGTCCGGGTCTTTGAACCACGCCACCTTGTCACCGGACGGTGCCGTCCAGATCCCCAGATTGTCCTGTTCGAAGAAGCTGAATCGCTCGAACGTCACGCCCCTGGCTGTCATTTCGGCGACGACCGACTCGATGCCGGTGACCTGCCATCCGAGGATCGTGAACATCGCCGGCTTGAAGTCGGCGCCGACCTTCGACACGCGGACCATGGTGCCGTTGGCGTCGAGCACCATCGCGAAGCCGTCGTTGTGTACGAAGCGCAACCCGAGGACGCCCTCGTAGAACGCGCGGGCGCGGTCGAAGTCGAAGGTGGGGAGAAACGCGATGATCTTTTTGTCGGCCAGCATATGAATCCTTTCTCAGCAGCAGCCGCTGCCAGGCATGTGCAGGTGGTCGGGCCCGGCGGTCGCTGGCACGAAGGGGACGCCTTCGCCGCGGATCGCGCGCATCCAGGCGCGAACCGACTCGGCCAGGATCACGAGGACGCAGAGCATCAGAATGGACGTCAGCGTCGTGTCGAGATAGCCGGTGAACGGGTCTTTGGCCATCATCTTCGGCCCGAGGAAGTTGTCCGTGATCGAGCGGTATCCGGCGTAGAGCGTCGTGGAGGTCACGAAGGCCAGCGGAAACATTGTCGTCCACGCGTACTTCGCGCGGCCGGCGTTGAGGATCACGGTCGTGCCCACGCAGAGGGCCACGGCGGCCAGGAGTTGATTGGCAATGCCGAACATCGGCCAGATCTGGGAGATCGAGCCGTTGAGGATGAACCAGGTCCAGGCGAAGACGACGAGGGCTGTCGCGGCGATCGTGCCCGGAAGCCAGGACGTGTTCTCCATCGGCTTCCACGCCCGGCCCAGGAACTCCTGAACGAGGAAGCGGGCCACGCGTGTGCCCGTGTCGATCGTCGTCAGGATGAAGAGCGCCTCGAACATGATCGCGTAGTGGTACCAGTACGACATGAGGTGTCCGAGCATCGGGATACCGGAAAAGATCTGCGCGAAGCCGACCGCCAGGGAGACCGCGCCGCCGGTGCGTCCGACGAGCGTCTCTCCAACCATTGCCGAGAAGTGCTGGAGATTCACGGTGGCCATTCCCAACTTCGCGAACACCGCCGGTGGAACGTTGATGGCGTAGTAGTCGCCGGGATGGAGCGCGCAGACGGCGATGAGGGCGACGCAGCCGACGAGTCCTTCGCAGAGCATCGCGCCGTAGCCGATCATCCGCGCGTCCGATTCCTTGTCGAGCATCTTCGGTGTCGTCCCGGACGCGATTAGTGCGTGGAAGCCGGAGATGGCACCGCAGGCGATCGTGATGAAGACGAAGGGGAAGAGCTTGCCGGGGATGATCGGTCCGCCGCCGCCCGCGTATTGCGAAATGGCCGGCGCGTAGATGTGCGGCGCCACGACGATCGTGCCGATGACGAGCGCGGCGATCGTGCCGAGTTTCATGTACGACGAGAGGTAGTCGCGCGGGCAGAGCAGCATCCAGACGGGCAGAACGGATGCGACGAAGCCATAGATGGCGATGGCGATGGTGATCTGCGGCTTCGACATCGTGAAGAGCGTGCCGAGTGCAGTGCCCGGGATGAAGCGTCCCGCCACGACCGCGCCGAGGACCATCAGCGCGCCGGCGATCGAGCCGTTGCGGATCGCGAACGGCGCTTTGGAGTGATGAAGGTACTGGCCGATGACGAGCGCGATCGGGATGGTCAGGAAGATCGTGAACGTGCCCCACGGCGAGTCCGCCAGCGCGTTCACGACGGCGATGCCGAGCCCGGCCAGCGCGATGACGATGATGAAGAGGATGGCGATCATCGCCGTGATGCCGGCCACCGGCGAGATCTCGGTGCGCGCGATCTCGGCGAGCGATTTCCCGTTGCGCCGCGTGGACGCCGCCAGCGTGATGAAGTCGTGCGTCGCGCCACCAAGCACGACACCGAAGGCCAGCCAGAGCAGGCCCGGCAGGTAGCCGAACTGCGCGGCCAGCACCGGTCCGATGAGTGGCCCGGCGCCGGAGATGGCCGCGAAGTGGTGGCCGAACAGCACCCATTTGTTCGTCGGCACGTAGTTCTGGCCGTCTTCGAAGCGGTGCGCGGGCGTGACGCGCGCGTCGTCGAGTGCCATGACCTTCGCCGCCAGAAACGCGGAATAGTAGCGATACCCGATCGCTGTGACCGCGAGGAAGAACAGGATCAGCGGAAGCGCATTCATGAGTGTGATTCGAAATGATAGCGGTTGCGGCTCGGGATCGGGGCGGTGAACAAGAAGAACCTCAACCGCCGGGATCGATCCCGATGTCGTATCGTGAGACCCCGTGCCCACCCTCCCGCCCGGACCGCGCAGCGTCATCCCGTTCCGCTACCTGCGCACATTGCAGAAGGACCCGATCCCGTTTTTTTCGGGAATCGCGCGTGACTACGGCGACGCGGTGCAGTTCTTCGTCGGGCCGCAGCAGATCTTCCTCCTCAACCATCCCGATCTCATCCGCGAGTTGCTCATCACGCAGCACCGCTCGTTTCACAAAAGCCGCGTGCTGCAGCGCTCGAAGATCATCTTTGGTGAAGGCCTGCTGACGTCCGAGGAGGAGTTGCATCGCAGGCAGAGGCGGCTGGTACAGCCTGCGTTTCACAGGGAGCGGATCGGGCGCTATGGCGAGGTCATGGTCGATCGCGCGTCGACGCTGCGGGAACGATGGCACGACGGCGAGGTGCTCGACATCCATCACGAGATGATGAGACTCACGCTCTCCGTCGTCGCCAAGACGCTGTTCGACGCGGATGTCGATGAGGAAGCGGACGAGATCGGCGCCGCGCTCACGTCGCTGGTCGATCTTTTCCCGGCGCTGATGAACCCCCTCTCCGACCTGCTGCGGCGTCTTCCGCTTCCGCAGACGATGCGCCTGCGCCGCTCGCTGGCGCGCCTCGACCGGACCGTTTACGCCATCATCGAGGAACGCCGGAAGTCGGGGGAAGATCGCGGCGATCTCCTCTCGATGCTGCTGATGGCTGTCGACGAGGAAGGCGACGGCAGCGGCATGTCGGACAAACAACTTCGCGATGAAGCGATGACCTTGTTTCTGGCCGGTCACGAGACGACCGCCAACGCGCTGGCGTGGACCTGGTATCTGCTCGCGCAGAACCCTGATGCCCTGCACGCCATGCACCGCGAGCTCGACCAGGTCCTCGGCGATCGTCTTCCCGCGCCGGACGATTTCCCGCGACTGCCGTACACCGAGATGGTCGTCGCGGAATCGATGCGGATGTTTCCTCCGGCGTGGGCGGTCAGCCGGCTGGCGATCGAGGACGCCGTGATCGGCGAATGGCTCGTACCGCGGGGCGCGGTAGTCGTTGCTTCCCAGGCGGTCACCCATCGCGATCCGCGCTGGTGGCCTGATCCCGATCGATTCGATCCGTTGCGGTTCACGCCGGAGGAGAAGGCGGCGCGCCCGAAGCTGGCGTATTTTCCATTTGGCGCGGGTCCGCGCATCTGCATCGGCGAAGGGTTCGCATGGATGGAGGCGGTGCTCCTCGTGGCCACACTGGCGCAGCGCTGGCGGATGGAGCTGATGGCGCAGGCGCAGGACGTGACGGCTCAGGCCTCGATCACGCTCCGTCCTCAGGGCGGCATCCGCATGCGCCTGAAGCGGCGTTAGACTTCACGTTATGCAGGACATTCGCGCCGCCTTCGCCGACTATGCCGAACACCATCAGACGCGGGGGAACAAGTGGTTCCACCGCCTGGGGATCCCGCTGATCATGCTTACGGCGATCGGCATGCTCGCGCGTGTGGGACTGGCGAATGTCTCCGGATTCCGGATCGACGCGGCCGTACTGCTGATCGTGATGGCGGTTCTCTACTACCTGGTTCTCGAGTGGCGGCTGGCGATTCCTATGCTCCTCGTCTCGATCGCGTTCTACATGATCGGCCGCTGGTTACCGATGGCCGTCAACGTCACGCTCTTCATCCTCGGCTGGATTTTCCAGTTCATCGGACACATCGTCTACGAACATCGGCAGCCGGCATTTTTCAAGAACGTCGTGCACCTGCTGATCGGGCCATTGTGGATCCTGAACGACGTAATCCCGGTCGTGAAGCAGGAGAAGGCCCGGACTCTCCCATCGGGCGCTTCGGTCTGAGCGGTCTTACTTTTTCCCGATCATCGAGTCGAGCTCCGCATCACGCGGCACGGCCACGCGCTGAGGCTCGCCGCCGCCGTCGCTGGCGATCTCGACCAGCGGAATGCGCCGTTTTCCGTTGCTGTGAGCGATGACTTTCTCTTCGCCCGCTTTGTCATTGTCGATGTCGATGTAGTCGTACTTCACGCCGGTCTTGTCGAGGTGCCGCAGTGTGCGCACGGTATCTCCGCACCAGTCCGCTCCATAGACGACGATTCGTTCAGCCATGGGAATCCTCCGCAGCGTGTTACTGCGAAGGGCTTGCCGCTTTTGGCAATTCGAGGAGCTGAGAATCGAGGCGGTTGCGGACGTGCGCGATCAGGTCGGGGAGATCGAACGGCTTTGCCAGGAGATCGAATTCGATCCCCGTGAGCCTCGTCTGGATGACGGCGGGGGAGGCGGCGCTGGTGACGATCACGCGCTGCAGGCGGTCGGGAGCGTGCTCAGCCATCGTCGCCAGAAACTCGAACCCGTCGAGATTCGGCATCATCAGGTCGAGCAGGATGATGTCGTAGTCGACGATTCCAAGCTGCAGGACGGCCTCGAGACCATCGGTAGCGACGTCGACCTGATAGCCCTCGCGCAGCAGAACCGTACGGACGAGACGGCGAATCGAGGCATCGTCCTCGACGACGAGGACAGCGCAATCCTTCGCTGGTTTGCCGGTCATGCCCGAGGCCGCAGCAAGAAGCGAACCGCCACACTTACAATGGCGCGATGCAGGCCTACGGTTCCGACCGCGTCCGTCCGGGCGAAGGCGAGCAACTCGTCCTGCTGTCGCGCATCCCCAAAGCCTGGACGCCTCGCGCGGCGAAGACCCTCACCTCCGCCGAGTTTCCGGGCACGGCCGTACTGTGGGATGAGCAGTACTTCGAAGTCATCACGGCCGATGGATTGCCGCAGGGCGGCGTGCAATACGTGCTCGAGCCGTGGCGCGAGATGCACATCATGCGGACGACCGACCAGTACGACGCTTCCGGCGAAGAGGCGCGGCTCGTCGAATACCGCGCCCAGCTCTCGCGTGAGACGAGGCGGAAATCGGCGAACGCGCTGGCCATCTTCTCCGGTCACCTTCCTTCCAGTGTGCAGGAGGAGATGGGACGCGATCTGGGCATCGCTCCGGCCCGGCTGACGATGTACTCGGCGCTGCCGGTCTACGGCGTTGTGATCGCGCTGGTTCTCTGGATGGTCAGCCGCCTGATCGCCCAGACGCCGCCTCCGCTACCCGTCGTGCTCCTGACCGGCTACCTCTTCGCCGAGTCGTCGTTTCGCTTCTTCACCGGTTGGATGGCCGGCCGGCCGATGGGCTCACCCGTCGGACTCTTCATCTACATCGTCTATTGGTTCACCATCGCCGATCGGAGCCGTGCGACCTCGCCGTTCAATCGGGAGAAGGGAACACGCATACCGATTCCGGAGGCGCCGGCGGAGCGCGGCGTTACCGATGCCCTGATGATGCGCGAGGCGTTGGTGACGCTGCTCGATCCCGCCGATCAGGAACGCGTCGCTGCGCGGTTCGGATACGACTACAGGCACCAGTCCTCGCTGATCGCCGCGATCATTCTGGTCTTCGCGCTTCTCGGCGTCGTCACGTCCGTGCAACGCGGCGCGGTCATTTCGTTTCTGGTGGCGGCCGGGATCAGCGGCGAACAGATCTACCGCCTTGTCGCGCTTCGTCGCCGTCCCGCCGGCAGTATCCTCGGCTTCGCGGTCCGGCCGTTCGTCCGGAAGTTGCTGTAGGTCGGGAAACGGATGCGTCGTCGCAACATCCTGCTCCTCTCTTCGGCATTCGTTGTGCTGGCGTTGATCACCTGGCTGCGCATCCGGCTGGTGAATGCGTTGCCCGATCAGGGTCACTTCGCCAAGTACCTCGTATTCGCGGACCGCATTCTGGCGGGCGAAATCCCACGTGACCGCCTGGCCGATCTCAGCCCCGGCTACCTCTGGTTCATCGTCGCGCTGCGCTTCATCGGTGCGGGCTTCATCGCCATCCGCTCGCTGCAGATCGTCTTCGTGTCGGTCGCGGCGGTGTTATGCGGGCTTGCGGCGAGACGCTTCGGAACGATGGCCATGCTCCTCGCGCCGCTGTTGCTTCTCGGCAGCCGCGCGGCGCTCATCTGTGCGACGGAGGCCGAGCCGGAGACGCTGATCCTGCTGCTGGGAAGTGCCGCGCTGGCGATGCTCGGAACGTCGGCGACGGGCGCGGGATTGTTGTTCGGACTGGGAGCGGTCTGTCGTCCTGTGATGTTACTGGCCGCGGCCGCGACCGGCTCCGTCGCGCGATCGTGGCGCCTCATCCTTGTCTCACTGGTTCCCGTCGTCATCGTCGTGGGAGTGAACGTCGTTCTGACCGGCGATGCGGTGCTGATGGATCCCGGCACGGTGTTTTACGAGGGGATGAATCCGAGCGCCACAGGATACGAGGGCGTGCAGCCGCGCATCGTGAATGACCTCGAGCGCACGTCGCAGGAGCCGGATTACCTGCATGTCGCCTATCGTATCGTGGCGTCGCGATCGACGGGACATCCGCTCACGCGGGCGGAGTCGAACCGTTTCTGGACGGGGAAGGCGATCGCATTCGCGGGCGCGTATCCGGGGGCAGCGCTGCGTCTCGTCGGGAGAAAGGCACTCTTCTCGATCCAGAGTCATGACGCGTATGACCTCTCGACGATGGCGCGCAAGGATCTGCTCCTGGCGCGGTATCCGTTCGTGCCATTCGGTCTGCTCGTGGCGCTCGCCGGGGCGGGGTTGATCTTGCAATCGTGGGAACGAAGGCAGGATTCACGCACGCACGCTGCGTCGCGGGCCGCGGCGGGCGTGCTCCCCTTCGTCGCGTTCGCGGTCACCGGTCTGGTCGTGCTCGTCGCGTTCTACGTGACGGCGCGTCAGCGCAATGCGATGCTTCCGGCGATGGTCGTTCTCGCGGCTGCCGGTCTGGCCGGGATGGTGTCGCGCCGTCGCCTGGCCGCGGCCATCCTGGTCGTCCTCGTCACCGTCATCCTGACGATCGACGGTCCGATGCAGACCGAGGATTCGATGGGGTGGCGGGGCACGCGGAATGCGTTCGACGATGCGGTCGCGCTCGAACAGCTGGGGCGCTGGATGGATGCCGACGCACTCCTGGCGCAGCTCCAGGCCGAAGGCTATCGGCCCATTCGCGAGAATCGCGCGGTGTCCTCCGTCGCCTTCTACCGTGCCCTTGCCGCCGAGCACCTCGGCATGGATCCTCGCCCGTTCCTCGATCGGGCGCAGTCGGACGCACCGGGAAACGAGCATGTCCTGGCGATGCGCGCGCGGCTGGGCGACTCCTCCGCACGCAGAGTCCTTCTCGCCCTTCATGACCGCCTTACGGCGCAGCGCGCGCTGGACGAGCGCTGACGAGCCCGGGAAGGCATGGGACTCGCGGTCGTGCGGGCGTGCCCGAATTGCAATTTGATGGGCGTCGCCGTGTCGTCGTTGAGGGATCGCTCCCGCAGTCGATGACGGCCGCTTCCCGGCCAGGCGCACCATTGGCGATCGCGACTCGTGGCGATGGAGCATCACCGCGGAGATGAGGTCGTGGCCGTCGGCGAAGATGTCTGCCTCGACGGCCACGCACGCCAGCGATCATTGAGGAGAGGCGTCATCCCGCAGGTGTTGAAGAGTGAGCAGAGCAATACCGCGATCCTCTTCGGCGATCGGCTCTTTTATGAAGCTCTTCCGGCGGCTGGAACCGTGAGTGAACACGGACCTGGAGGTGACGCGATTCCTCAACGACGAGACGACATTTCAGGGCTCCCCACGCGTCGCCGGCTCTCTGCAATACGAGACAGGCCGCGGCGAGCCGACCACGCTGGCCATTCTGGAGGGCTTCGCGGAGAGTTCCGGAAGCGGCTGGACCTACACGGTCGACGCCATCGGACGTTTTTTCGACGGCATCCTCAGTGATCCCGCTGCGGCAATGCGTCTATCGAAGGCGACGCCGTCGGAACCTCTGCTCGCCATCGCAGGCAAGCCGTTGCCCGACATCGTGCAGGAGACGATCGGTCTCTACCTCGCCGACGCGGAAATCCTGGGCCGCCGGACGGCGCAGATGCACCTCGCTCTTGCCTCACGCTCCCACATTCCGGCGTTCGCTCCTGAGCCCATCATCGCCTCACTATCAGCGTTCGATCTTCCAGCAAATTCGCTCGCAGGCCGTAAAGACGTTTCAGCTGCTTCGCCGCCTTGGCAAGGGAAACGCAGACGTCGATGCGCTCCTGGCCCGCGAAGACGAGGTTCAGCAGCGCATCCGGCGCATCCTGGATGGGCGCATCACGGGTCTCCGCATCCGCACGCACGGCGACTACCACCTCGGGCAGGTCCTGCGCACCGGCAACGACTTTCTCATCATCGACTTCGAAGGAGAGCCTTCGCGGCCGTTGAGCGAGCGGCGCATCAAACGCAGTGCCCTGCGCGACGTCGCGGGCATGTTGCGCTCATTCCACTACGCGCCATACGCCGTGCTCTTCGGGCAATCGCAGCACTCGGTCATTCGCTTCGAGGATTCGCAGGCGGTCGAGAATGGGGCGAAGTTCTGGTATCGATGGGTGAACGGCGCGTTCCTGCGCGCCTATCTCGCGGAGAGTCGCGGCGCGACGCATCTGCCACAGACCTCGGAGGAATTGCAGGTGCTGCTCGATGCGCATCTGCTGGAGAAGGCGCTGTACGAGATCGTCTACGAAATGAACAATCGCCCCGACTGGGCCCGCATCCCGTTGCGCGGAGTGCTCGAGCTCCTCGGGCGCTGATATTCTCCGGCTCCCGATGCGCATCCGGTACATCTGCATCCACGGTCATTTCTACCAGCCACCGCGGGAAAACCCGTGGCTGGAAGCGGTGGAGACGCAGGACTCGGCGACGCCGTATCACGACTGGAATGAGCGGATCACGGCCGAGTGCTACGGGCCGAACGCGGCATCGCGCATCCTGGACGCGCGCGAACGGATCGTGAAGATCGTCAACAACTACGCGGCGATCAGCTTCAACTTCGGTCCGACGCTGCTGTCATGGCTGCAGCAGCGGCAACCGGAAACCTACGCAGCGATTCTCGACGCCGACCAACTCAGCCGCGAGCACTTCAGCGGACATGGATCGGCGATCGCACAGGCGTACAACCACATGATCCTGCCGCTGGCGAATGCGCGCGATCAGCGCACGCAGGTGCGCTGGGGCATCGCCGATTTCGAGCATCGGTTCGGCCGCCGGCCGGAAGCGATGTGGCTGCCGGAGACGGCAGTCGATCTCGCGTCGCTCGAGGCGCTGGCGGCCGAAGGGATCGCCTTCACGATCCTCGAACCGCATCAGGCTCTGCGCTGGCGAACGATGGGCGACAGCGAATGGACGAGGGAGCCGGGGGGCGTCGATCCGACGATGCCCTATCGCTGCCAGCTGCCCTCGGGGCGTTCCATCGATCTCTTCTTCTACGACGGTCCGATCTCGCGCGCGGTCGCCTTTGAGCGCCTGCTCGCGCGTGGAGAGAACCTCGCCCACCGCCTGCTCGGCGCATTCGGCGAGGGACGCTCGCATCCGCAGCTGGTCAACATCGCCACGGATGGCGAGACCTATGGTCATCATCATCCCCGTGGCGACATGGCCCTCGCCTACGCGCTCGACTACATCAACGAGCAGAAGCTCTCCCGAACGGCGAACTACGGTCAGTTTCTCGCCGAGATGCCGCCGACGCACGAGGTGGAGATCGTCGAGCGCACGGCATGGAGTTGCAACCACGGCCTGGGCCGGTGGGAACGGGACTGCGGTTGCAGCACGGGCGCTGACCCCGGGTGGAATCAGCAATGGCGCGCGCCGCTCCGTGACGCGCTGGACTGGCTTCGCGACGAATGCGCAGGGATTTTTGAATCGCACGGCGCCGCGGTTCTGCGTGATCCGTGGGCTGCGCGTGACGAGTACATCCGCGTCGTCCTCGACCGTTCGGAAGACAACGTCGACCGCTTTCTCGCGCAGCACGTGGTGGCGGACGGAGCCGTCGTGGCGGCACTGGAGCTCCTGGAGATGCAGCGCAACGCCATGCTCATGTACACGAGCTGCGGTTGGTTTTTCAACGACATCTCCGGAATCGAGACCGTGCAGGTTCTGCAGTACGCCGGACGGGTGATCCAGCTCGCCGAGAAGATCTCGGGGCGTAGTCTCGAGCCCGAGTTTCTGGAGCGCGTCAGCACCGCGCGCAGTAACCTTGCCCTTCACTCCGATGCGCGGCAGATCTACGAGCGCGACGTGAAACCGATGCGCCTCGATCTTCGCCGCGTCGCTGCCCACTACGCCGTGGCGTCGCTCTTCGACAACTTTGCGCACGACGATCTCGTCTACTGTTTTCGCGTACGACAGGACGACTTCGATACGTTTCGCGCGGGGCGGGCCAGGATGGCCATCGGATCGATCACCGTTACCTCGCTCATCACTCGCGAGGAAGCCGCCTTCGAGTTCACCGTCATTCACCTCGGCGAGACGGAGCTGACTGGTGGCGTGCGGCCGGCGACCTCGGCGGAGCAGTACGAGGCCATGAAGCGTGAGTTCAGTGAAGACATCCGCGTCAACGGCGTCTCGTCCGTGATCCGCGTGCTCGACGAATCGTTCGCAGAACCGCTGCTCTCGATCCGGGCTCTGTTCCGCGATGAACAGAGGCGCATTCTCAACGTCCTCTGCGACGCCACGCTCAGCGAGGCAGAGAGCGCGTTCCGCCAGTTGCATGAGCGCTACGACCCGCTCATGCGTTTCCACGCCGCGCTGGGCGTTCCCCTCCCCAAGGTGCTGCGTACCGCCGCCGAGTTCGATGTCAACATGCAGATTCGCCGCATGGCCGCGACGGACGAACTGCCGCTCGGCGATCTCGAAGCGCGGCTGCGGGAGTCGCGCGACGAAGGCGTCGCGCTCGACGAGACAGCGCTGATGGCCTTGACGCTCGCTGTCCAGCGCGCGGCCGGCGATTTCTCCCGCGATTCCGGCAACCTCGAGCTGCTGGAACGATGGGAGTCGCTCGTGGCGATCGTCCGGGAGGCGGACATTAACGTCGATCTGCGCCAGCCTCAGAACGACTATTACCGGCTCATGAAATCGGTTCGTCCCGAACGGGCGCTGCTCGCGGGCAACGGATCTTCGAGCGCGAACCGATGGCTGCAGCACTTCGATGCACTCGGAGAACGACTCTCGATCAGCCCCGAGGCGCGGGCGCCGAACTGATGAATGTTGGCGCCGCAGTCAGGTGCGCAAAACGCCACGACGTGCGTATTCAACATCCAACGTTCACGATTCAAACATTGAACATCACAACATCCAACATTGACCTGTCACCCAATCCATTGATGCCCCACTCCTCGAATCCGCCAAACGACGACGCCCGCACCTCAGGCGTCCTCCTCCACCCCACCTCCCTCCCCGGCCGGTTCGGCATCGGCGACCTCGGCGACGAGCTGGTGGCATTTCTCGACTGGGCGAAGAGCGCCGCGTTTCGGGTCTGGCAGGTGTTGCCGCTGAACGCTCCGGGGTACGGCAATTCTCCGTACGGATGTCTCTCGTCCTATGCGGGCAACCCGCTGCTGATCTCGCCGCAACGGCTGCTCGAGGCTGGTCTGCTGCCCTCCGGCGCGCTCGACGAAGTCCCGGAGCTGCCGGGCGGCGATGTTGATTTCGATCGTGTTGCCTTAGTCAAACGCGAGCTGTTGCGGGACTCGTTCGCGCATTTCGGCGAACACGCGTCCGACGAACAACGGCGTGTGCTGACTGCGTTTTCCCGCGACAACCACTGGCTCTCGGAATGGTCGCTCTACGCCGCGCTCAAGGAAAAGCATGGCGGAAAACCGTGGGTTGCATGGCCGCAGGACCTCGCATCGCGGAAGCCGGAAGCCCTGACGAGCGCGCGGGCCGTGCTCGACTCCGAGATCCGTTTTCACGACTACGTGCAGTGGCTGTTCTTCGAGCAGTGGGCCGCGGTGCGCGAGGCGGCCCGATCGCGCGGCATCCGCATAATGGGAGACGTTCCCATCTATGTGGCCGCGGACAGCGTCGACGTGTGGGCAAATCGCGAGATCTTCCACCTCGACGATACTGGCCGGCCCACCGTGGTCGCCGGTGTTCCTCCCGACTATTTCAGCGAAACCGGACAGCGGTGGGGCAACCCGCTCTATCGCTGGGACGTGCTTGCGCAGACGCACTATCGATGGTGGGTGGCGCGATTCCGCGCCGCGCTGCGGTTTGCCGATATCGTCCGCGTCGATCACTTCCGCGGCTTTGCAGCCTATTGGGAAGTCGAGGCCAGCGAGCCGACGGCGATGAACGGCCGATGGGTACCTGGACCGGGCCGCGCTCTCTTCGATGCCGTCCGCGAGGCGCTGGGTGAACTTCCGGTCGTCGCCGAGGATCTCGGATTCATCACTCCGGAAGTGCACGAGCTGCGCAACGCGATCGGAGTTCCCGGGATGAAGATCCTCCAGTTCGCCTTTGCGCAGCCCAACAGCCCCCATCTCCCGCATCGCTATGATCCGATGACGGTGGTTTATACCGGGACGCATGACAACGATACGGCGCGCGGCTGGTTCGAACATGCAACCGAGGTCGAACGTCAGGCCGTCGCGGCCTATCTCGGTCCCATCGGCGAGGCAGAGATCTCCTGGAGTCTCATCCGATCGGCCTACACGTCGGTCGCCGCGACCGCGGTCGTGCCCGTGCAGGACATTCTCGACCTCGGAAGCGCGGCGCGCATGAACCGGCCCGGCGCCGAGAAGGACAACTGGTCCTGGCGCTTCGACCACGGAGCCCTGAACGCCGGCCACGCATCGCGCCTCTGGCGCCTCGCCGAGGTTTCGGGAAGACTTTGAGGACCACGTTGCCGGCCGTGCGAGAATCGTTCCCGCTCGGAGGAACGGTGATGCGCGGATTTCTGATGGTCTTCGCGGTGATGTGGATCTCTGCCTCATTGAGCGCCCAGTCGGTCGTGTGCGAGTCCACCGACGGCAAGTACCGCGAGTGCCGCGCCGGATCCTCCGGGATCGCAGTCCTCGTATCGGAGCTGAGCGAGGGCCGGTGCTTCGAAGGGACATCGTGGGGAACGCAATCGACCGGAGTGATCTGGGTCGACCGCGGATGCCGTGCGCGCTTCACGCTACGCGACAGCAGTGCGACTCCGGGGAAGCGTCGCGTCGTCTGCGAGTCCCAGAAGGTGGAACGGCAGATCTGCAATGCGGAACTGGACCGGGCCTCGGACCCCGGCCGCGGCGTCTTTCTCGCACGTCAGCTCGGCACGACCGCTTGCCTCGAGGGCGACAACTGGGGGTATGACCCGGCACGCGATCAGATCTGGGTGGAGCGGGGATGCCGCGCGGAGTTCATCATCGGCGGCACCGTCGATGCGAAGCGCCCGCTGGAGGTCCTCGACGCGGTCGTGGTCTGCGAATCCCGCAACGGGCGCCGGACTGAATGCGCCGCCGACACGACCGCCGGCGTTCGCATCATCCGCCCTCTCACTGAGGCCGCGTGCGGTTTCGGGAGGCAGTGGGGCTTCGACGCGAAGGGCATCTGGGTCGATGGGAATTGCCGTGCGGAGTTTGCCGTCCGCGGCAAACCGAAACCTCTCGTAACGACCCTGACGTGCGAATCCCACGACAGCACGAGAATCCATTGTCCGGCCGAGACGCGCTTCGGCGTGGCACTGCTGCGGCGTACGACCGATCAGTATTGTGTTCTCGGCAGGACCTGGGATTTCGACGCCGCCGGCGTCTGGGTCTCCGACGGATGCAGCGCCCAGTTCGCGCTGGGCGGGTATCGCCTGCCCGGTGGTGTCCTGCCCGCGACGGCCTCCACGGTCACCTGCGAATCGCTGGACGGGCACCGCCAGTTCTGCGCCACCGATGCCTCGCACGGCGTTGGTCTCATGCGCCAGATCGGTGAGGCGGAGTGCATCCTCAATCACAGCTGGGGCTACTCCGCCGACGGCATCTGGGTTGGTAGCGGGTGCCGCGCAGAGTTCGCCGTCGCGCACTGAGTGCGGCTCACTCCCGATTCAGGTTTGTCGAGGCCGGTAATCGCCTCAGCGGTTCCGCTCAAACTCAGATCTCCTCGACATCGCCGCCGGCGTCCGTGATGCCGGCGTCATCGATGTCGCTGCCGGCATCCGGAGCGCCCATGAGAAATACGGCGCCGAGCGGAGGAAGGGTCAGGTTCACCGACCAGCGTCGTCCGTGCAGGGGAATCGGTGCTGCATCGACGCCTCCCATGTTGCCCTGTCCGCTTCCTCCGTACACCGGCGCATCGCTGTTCAGCACCTCGGTCCAGCGGCCACCGCTGGGGACGCCGACCTGGTAGTTGTGCCGCGGAATCGGTGTGAAGTTCAGCGCGACGATGACCGGCTGCTCCGGCTGCGTCTTCGACTTGCGCATCAGGACGACGATGCTGTTCTCCGTGTCGCAGCAGTCGACCCACTCGAAGCCGTCGGGCGAGAAGTCGAGCTCGTGCATCGCCGGGATGTCGCGGTACGCTTTGTTCAGGTCCTCGACCCATCGCTGCAGCCCGGCGTGGGGCGGCTGATCGAGCAGCTCCCAGTCCAGGCTGGCGTCGTGGTTCCACTCCCGCCACTGCCCGAATTCGCAGCCCATGAACAAGAGCTTCTTGGCCGGTTGCGAATACATGTCGGCGAACAGCAGTCGCAGATTGGCGAGGCGCCGCCATTCGTCTCCCGGCATCTTGCGGATCAGCGATCCCTTTCCGTGGACCACCTCGTCGTGTGACAACGGCAGGACGAAGTTCTCGGTGAAGGCATACATGCCGCGGAAGGTCAGGTCGTTGTGGTGGAACTTGCGGTGGACGGAATCGAGCGCGAAGTAGCGAAGGCTGTCGTGCATCCAGCCCATGTCCCACTTCATCCCGAAGCCGAGTCCGCCGATGTACGTCGGACGCGACACCATCGGCCATGCAGTCGACTCCTCGGCGATCACCTGCACGTCGGGATGTGCCTTGTAGACATCCTCGTTCAGCCGGCGCAGGAAGCTGATGGCCTCGATGTTCTCGCGGCCGCCGAACTCGTTGGGGATCCACTCGCCGTGCTTGCGCGAGTAGTCGAGATAGAGCATCGACGCCACAGCATCCACGCGCAATCCGTCGGCGTGAAACACGCCAACCCAGAAGAGAGCGCTCGAGAGCAGAAAGGACCGGACTTCGTTGCGTCCCAGATTGAAGATCAGCGAGCCCCAGTCCGGCTGGAAGCCTTTGCGCGGATCGGCGTGCTCATACAGGTGCGTGCCGTCGAAATAGGAGAGCGCATGCTCGTCCGTGGGGAAGTGCGACGGGACCCAGTCGAGGATGACTCCGATGTCGTTCTGGTGCAGGACGTCGATCAGGTACATCAGATCCTGCGGTGTTCCGTAGCGGCTGGTCGCGGCGAAATACCCCGTGCACTGATAGCCCCAGGAGCCGTAGAACGGATGCTCCATGATCGGGAGCATCTCGACGTGCGTGAAGTTCATCTTGCGCAGGTACTCGGCGAGCGGCCCGGCCAGCTCGCGGTAGCTCAGCGGCCGGTCGCCTTCCTCCGCCACGCGGCGCCACGAGCCGATGTGCATTTCGTAAATCGACATCGGAGCGGTGACGGAATTGCGATCAGCGCGCATCCGCATCCATGCTTCGTCGTGCCACTGGTAGTCGAGGTCCCAGACGACGGAGGCGGTCTCCGGCGGTCTCTCGTGCATGATTCCGAGCGGGTCGGCTTTGTCGACCTCGTAGCCGTTGTGTTTCGAGCGGATGTGGAACTTGTATTGCGCTCCCTTGCCGACGCCCGGTACGAAGCCTTCCCAGATTCCGGAGGGGCCGCGATCCTCGAGAAAGTGCTCCGCGGGATTCCAGCCATTCCAGTTGCCCATCACGCTGACGGCGGCCGCGTTCGGCGCCCAGACCGCGAACATCGTTCCCTTCGTTCCATCCAGCGTGACGCGGTGCGCGCCGAGCTTTTCCCAGAGGCGCGTGTGGCTGCCCTCATTGAAGAGGTGATAGTCCCAATCGCTGAGCAGCGAACGCTCGCCGCCCTGCAATTCGATCGTGCTGGACGCGACGGGCTCAAGTGCGACCTCCGGTGCGACCGCGGAATCGGGGGAGATCGTCACTTTCTTTGCGCGCGGACCGGCTTGCCGTTTCTCTGGCGCCGCCGTCCTCTTTGCGGATGTGTTGCGTTTCTTCGGGGGTGGGGTGGGTGCATCCGATCCGCCCGTTGTTTTCTTACCTCTGGTCGCCATCAGTCTTCCTTCATTTTGTTCGAGCGCGGCGACGTGGAACGTCAGTGCCTCGAATTCCAGTCGTGTCCGCTGGGAGGTTGGGGGGACGCCCTGTCGGGACCGCCATCGTGTCGCTCTCTACAAGCGATAGCAAGCGATAGCAAGCACCGGGCCTTGAAAGCGCCCGAAGCGTTGTCTTTCCTCGGCGATCCAGGACGCGCTCAGATCGCGCCGAGGACTCGCAGCACCTCGGCCACGCTCCACGCCTGCGCGATGCAACCGCGCGGCGCGTGAGGCGCATCGCCGTCGAAGATCTCGCTGATCGTTCCTATTCCGGCCTCATTCAGATGCGCGCGCATGTTCGCGATGATGGTACGGGCGGACTCCCGGCCGGCGTCGCCGCGATGACGGATCAGCGCATCGATGTAGGGTCCGAGGAGCCAGGGCCAGACCGTGCCCTGGTGGTAGGCGGTATCGCGCGAATGGGGGTCGCCGAGGAGCTGGCCGCGGTAGCGTGGATCGTCCGGAGCGAGGGTGCGCAATCCTACCGGCGTGAGGAGGTGCGTTTCGCAGACGCGGAGGATCCCGTCGGCGCGCGTGTCGTCGAACAGCGGGAAGGGGAGAGCGATGGCGAAGAGCTGGTTCGGGCGGATCGACGCATCGTTCGGATTGACGACGTCGAAGGAGCATTGCCGATCGCGATTCCAGAACGCGGCCTCGAACGATTCCCGGACGTGGTCGGCGCGCGTGTTGAGGATTTCGTCTCCGGAGAGTGCCGCGACGATCCGCAGTGCGTTGTACCAGAGCGCGTTGATCTCGACGGGCTTTCCGCGCCGCGGGGTGACCGCCTCGCCGTCGACAATCGCATCCATCCAGGTCAATGCCACGCCGCTCGCGCCGGAGTAGAGCAGTCCGTCGAGGTCGACGTGAATGTTGAAGCGTGTGCCACGCCCGAGCCAGTCGATCGCGTCGCGAAGCACGGGAAGCGCCTCCTCCCGCACGAATGCCTCGTCGTGCGTGGCCTCGCGGTACCTCCAGATCGCCACAAAGAGCCAGAGTCCGGCGTCGACCGAGTTGAATTCCGGTGTGGTCGTACCGTCGGGAAAGCGGTTGGGTATCATCCCCTTGCTCGCCGCGGCCAGCCAGCGGCGAAGGATCTGCTTCGCATCATCGAACCGTCCGGTGGCGAGGCAGAGTCCAGGTAGCGCGATCATCGTGTCGCGTCCCCAGTCCGTGAACCAGTGATAACCGGCGATCACGGTCTTCTTGTCTTCCTCGCGATCGATGAGGAACTGGTCGGCAGCAAGGGTGAGCTCCTGCAGAAACTCGTCGCTGGTTTTGATGACGAGCGTTTCCCGGCGTGCCCGCTCCTCCTCGATCATCCCCAGAGCATCCCAATCCTCTTCCTCCTCGGTGGCCAGGACGACTGGCAGGATGTCGCCTGCGCGAAGCGTCACGGTGTACGTGCCGGGCGTGAACAGGTCCTCTTCGCAGTCGAGGCCCCGCTCCTTCTCACGGTCGTAGACGAACTCCTTCCAGCAGTCGGGTTTCGCCTTGAACACTCCGCCCGGAACGTCGATGTGAACGAAGGGAAGGGCCGCGTCGGTGCAGTGGATCAGCGAGTGGTAATCGCGGCCCGCGAGAAAGGGTGACAAACGAAGCTCGAACGGGGACTTGCTGGCGAGCACTTCGTAGAGAACGATCGTCACGTTCGCGCCATGGGGCGTTACGACGGTCTTGCGCAGCCGTACGCCGCCGGCGAGGTACTCCCAGACGGAAAAGACGCCGCGCTCGAAGGCGACGAGATGCTCGAAGCCCTTCGGATGGATGCATTGCGGAAAACGATTCGCGGCGAGATCGACGCCGTCGACGGTTTCGTCGAGTTTGGAGATGAGAACTGTCCGTTCGGTGCGGGCGGGTGGCGCGGCCACAAGCATCCCGTGGTAGCGCCGGGTATTGGCGAACATCACGGAGGAGCTGGCCCAGCCACCCAGGCCATTCGTCTCGATCCATTCCAGTTGGGAAGCGCGTTCGAAATCCTGAAGGACGTCCGGGCCGAGGGAGATCATGTGCGGAAACTGTACGCTACGAATGGTCCTCCATTTCTTGAATTCTCTCTCAGCCGGAATTGTGGTGGCAAGAGTCGCGCATTGCGTGATTGCCAGAACGCGGACGTAACTCGGAGGACCCATGGCAACGAAGAAGACCCGATCACAGAAGCTCGCCCGGCCATCCTCGAAGGCGCCGGCCTCGCCGACCGACCCGGCGATGAAAAAGAAGGGCGGAGTCAGCAACGCGAAAGTCGCGGCGCTGGAAGTGCACCGCGAACGCGCCGACCAGCAGTTCCTCACCACGAACCAGGGCCTGCGGATGGAGGACGACCAGAACTCGCTCCGCGCCGGCGATCGCGGCCCGTCGCTCCTCGAAGATTTTCACCTCCGCGAGAAGCTCACGCACTTCGACCACGAACGGATCCCCGAGCGCATCGTCCATGCACGCGGATCCGCCGCGCACGGCATCTTCCAGGCGTACGACCGCTCGATGAGCAAGTACACGAAGGCGGGATTCCTTACCGATCCCTCCCGACAGACGCCGGTGTTCGTCCGTTTTTCGACGGTTGCAGGATCGCGTGGCTCGACGGACCTGGCCCGCGACGTCCGCGGCTTCGCCGTCAAGTTCTACACGCAGGAAGGAAACTTCGACCTGGTCGGTAACAACATGCCGGTCTTCTTCATCCAGGACGCGGTCAAGTTTCCCGACTTCGTCCATGCGGTGAAACCGGAGCCGCACAACGAGATGCCGCAGGCCGCTTCGGCGCACGATACGTTCTGGGACTTCATTTCACTCGTGCCGGAGTCGATGCACACGATCCTGTGGGTCATGTCCGATCGTGCCCTCCCGCGCAGTTACCGGATGATGGAAGGCTTCGGCGTGCACACGTTCCGCCTCGTCAACGAGCGCGGCCAGTCGCGCTTCGTGAAGTTCCACTGGAAGCCGCTCCTGGGAGTGCACTCGGTGGTCTGGGATGAGGCGCAGAAGATCTCCGGCAAGGACTCCGACTTTCATCGCCGCGATCTCTGGGATGCCATCGCCAGCGGCAACTTTCCGGAGTGGGAGCTGGGCGTCCAGATCGTGGAGGAGAAGGATGAGCACTCCTTCGACTTCGACTTGCTCGATCCGACGAAGCTCATCCCGGAAGAGCTCGTGCCGGTGCAGCGGATCGGAAAGTTGACGCTGAACCGCAATCCCGACAACTTCTTTGCGGAGACGGAGCAGGTCGCGTTCAGTGTCGGCAACATCGTGCCGGGGATCGATTTCAGCAACGACCCGCTGATGCAGGGGCGCCTCTTCTCCTATCTCGACACGCAACTCATCCGGCTGGGCGGTCCGAACTTTCACGAGATTCCCATCAACCGTCCGGTCGCCCCGGTTCACAACCTTCAGCGCGACGGCCACATGCGACAGACCATCAGCCAGGGCCGTGTCGCGTATGAGCCCAACACCCTCGGTGGCGGCTGTCCATTTCAGGCGGGGGCCGCAGACGGCGGCTTCGTGTCGTATCCCGAAGCGATCCAGGGGACGAAGGCCAGAAGCCGGAGCGACAAGTTCTTCGACCATTTCAGCCAGGCGCTCATGTTCTGGAGGAGCCAGTCCGATACGGAGAAACAGCACATCGTCGAGGCCTTGCAGTTCGAACTCGGCAAGGTGGGCGTTCCGGCCGTTCGCAATCGGATGGTAGGGATGCTGAATCAGGTCGACGGCGAGCTGGCGCAACGCGTCGCGGTGGGCCTGGGGATGAAGAAGATTCCGAAGATCGAAGGGCCCTTGAACCTGAGCGTTCCCGCCGATGCGAACGCGCGGCACTATCAACCGAAGAAAGCCAATCGAGACGTCGCGGCGTCGCCATCGCTCAGCATGGCCAATACGACGAAGGACTCGATCCGCACGAGGCAGGTGGCGATCCTGGCGGCAGAGGGAAGCGACGGCAAGGCGATTGCCGGAATGACCAAAGCGCTGTTGGCGGAAGGTGCGACGGCCCATCTCATCGGACGTCACGTCGGGCCGTTCCGCACGTCGACCGGGGAGTTGACTGCGGAACACAGCATCCTGACTGCGAGCTCAGTCGTGTTCGATGCGGTCTACGTTCCTGGCGGTGCGGCGGGTGTGCAGGCTCTGGCCAGCGAGCCGCCAGCGATCGAGTTTCTTCAGGATGCGTTCAGACATTACAAATCGATCGCCGCGAGCGGCGCGGGCACGACACTCCTCGACGCTGCCGGCATTACGGCGGCACGACCGCACGCCGAAGCGGGCCTGGATGCGGATCCTCGCGCCGGCGTGATCACCGGTGCTGATTCCGACATCGCGAAGGTGGCTCGGAAGTTTATCGCCGCGATCGCCCGGCATCGGCACTGGGAGCGTGGTTTGAAACCGCCGATCCCGGGGTGACGCCTACACCTCGATCTTCGACGTGGCCATGCCGACGTGATCGGTCAGTTCGTCGCGGATCGCCACCACGATGCGATAGCTCCCTTTTGGCAGCAGGAGCGGAGGAATCGTCACGGTCATCGGACCGGTGACACTTTCCTCCGGCTTGATGATGATGTCGGCCAGCGACTTTGCCAGCGTAATGTTGCGGCCATCGGCGTCGAAGACCGAAACATAGACGTGCAGGCGCGCGTGTGAGCCGCCGGAGTCGGTGATGTATTGCAGGGACTCCATCTTCATCGCGGCCTTGAGAGGAAGTGCAGCCCGGAGGCCGCGGTATTGCGGTGGGTCGACGATCAGAGTCATGGCCAGGGTCGAGGTCTGCATGGAGACACCGAGCGTCGTCCGAAGCGATCGATTGAGCTGAGTGTCCATGCTGGCCCCCGAGTAGCCGTCGCGGTATTGCATGCGGTACTCGGGGTGTTTCGGCACGCTCACCGAGATGTGATGGTAGTGATTGTCTGCGCCGCGATGCGTAGGGTAGCCGAGGGCGTAGTAGTTCGCGGAACGCCGGTCGAACTCGGCGAACGACTGGTCCAGATGGGTGCCGGAGAGGAACGCGCCGCCGGTCTGGTTGGCCAGCCAGTACATCGCCGAGGTGTCGACGGTGAGAGAACCGGTGGGCGCTTTTAGCATGGAGAGCCGGTTGACCGGTGTCTGATCCTCGAGTGCAAGCCCTTCGGGCGAAACGATGTAGAAGCTCGTATTCGACGCGTTCGCTTCGCGCACGAGGATCTCGCGCATCGTCGCCAGCGCGTTGCTGTTGCGGACCACTTCCACCAGGTGATTGCTGATCGTGGATGCCCCGACGAGATCGACCGGGGATGAGGAAGAGAGCGGAAGGTTGCCGGTGACGAGAAGGATCATCTTCCGCCCCTCCGTCGAGGCGAAGGAACGCGCCGACTCCGCGATGGCCTGAAACGAGGCCTGCGCGTACATGGTCTCTTCACCGATGTGCGACTCGTCGTCGAAGTTCTTGTTCTCTTCGACGAACGCCTCGACCATGCGAATGCTCCGCTCCGATATTTCCGTGCGCGGATCGAAATGGTTGGTTGGAGCTTCGTCACGGATGCTGGGCCGTTTGAGCTCCGGGTGCGGGACGCCCTGGCTGATCTCCCGCAACACCGCATGCAGTGCGGCCTTACTCGATGTCATGGGCATGAGCAGATGGACGCGTTTGTCGACCGTGGCGACGGACCAGTCGTAGTGTCCGTCATTGAAATGGGCGCTCACGAACTGCTCGAGCCGCTCCAGCGCCCGATTGCGGCTATGGATACTCGTATTGAGGTTGTCCACCAGCACGAGGACCTTGCAGCGGAATCGATCCGGCGTCGATTCCTTGTCCGACGACAAGACCGGTGCTGCGTCTTCGACGACGGAGAAGTTCGAGATGTGTTGGGGCTGGCTGTCCTCGCGGATCTCGAATTCGTCCCGCGTCAGACCACGAACGGGGCGTCCGCGGCGATCGGTCACCGTGACATCGACGTTGACCACATTGACTTCGATCTTCTCGACCAGTGGTGCAGGCATTGATGGCACCGGCTGCGGCGCCGGTTGTTGCGATTGCGACGAAACAGCGAACAGGAGCGCGACTGCGGCAACGATCGTTCGCATGGACCAGCCCTCGATGTTCTGTTATCTCTTCACCACACCTGACAACCCTTCGTTCTCACCATTGGTGAATCCGCACCGCAGTTGAACGCCTTCTGGAACTGCGGGAGGTCGGAGACGATGCCATTGATCCGGTACTTGCCGGGGGAGTGAGGGTTCGTGATGGCGTTGGCGCGCAGGTTCTCCGGCCGCTGGTTCTCGCAGGCCCACTGCGCGAAGCCGATGAAGAAGCGCTGGTCCGGCGTGAATCCGTCGATCGGGGTCGTGTCGTTGGGGTCGGCTGCCTTCCAGGCCAGGTAGGCCAGCAGCGTGCCGCCGAGGTCTGCGACGTCTTCGCCCGAGGTCAGCTTCGAGTTGATCTTGATGTCGTCGACGATCGTGTAGCCGGCGTACTGGCCGCGGACACATTCGACGCGTTCCTCGAATGCTTTTGCGTCGGCGGGAGTCCACCAGTCTTTGAGGTTGCCTCTGGCGTCGAACTGACGACCTTCGTCGTCGAAGGCGTGCGTCAGCTCGTGACCGATGGTCGAACCGGTGTTGCCATAGTTCGGCGCGTCGTCGAGCTTGGCGTCGTACAGCGGCGGCTGAAGGACGCCGGCAGGGAAGTTGATGTCGTTCATCTGTGGGTTGTAATAGGCGTTCACGGTCGGCGGGGTCATGCCCCATTCGTCGCGATCGACCGGTTTCCCGATCTTCGCAAGATCGCGCTTCGACTCGAAGAGCGTGGCCCGGGACGAGTTGCCGTAGAAGTCCCCGCGCTGGACGTCGAGCGCGCTGTAGTCGCGCCAGCGATCGGGATACCCGACCTTGTTGGCCACGGCGTGCAACTTCTCGAGCGCGCGTTCTTTCGTCGCGGGCGTCATCCAGTCGAGGCTCCTGATCTCCTCTTCCATTGCCGTCTCGATCCGTTTGGTCATGTCGACGGTCTTCGCTTTCGTCTCCGGCGTGAAGGTGCGCTGGACGAACTCCTGCCCCAGGGCCTCGCCGAGGTCGCGATCGACGGCCTGCACGCAGCGCTTCCAGCGGGGCGCCATCGACTTCACGCCGCGAAGCGTCTTGCGGTAGAAGTTGAAATCCGCTTCGATGAACGTCTTTGAAAGGTACGGCGCGCGGCTGTGCACGGCGTGCCAGCGAAGATACGTCTTCCAATCGGACAGCGGAACCGCCGTCAGCTCTTTCTGCACGGCCTGGAAGAACTTCGGCTCCGTGACATTGAGCGTATGAACCTTGCCGTCGATGCCGCTGGCCGCGAGGTAGGCCTTCCAGGGGAACGCCGGCGCGAGCGCATCGAGCTTCGCGACACTCATCTTGTGGGCGAGGTTGTATGGATTGCGGCGCTCGACCCTGGTGAGCGAGGCTTTGGCGAGTGCTGTCTCGATGCGCAGGACCGTTGTGGCATCGCTCTTCGCGTTCTCTGCCGTTTCGCCGATCAGCGAAAGCATCGCCGTGACATGCGCGAGGTACTTGTCGCGAATGTCTTTCGACTTCGCATCGGTCTTCAGGTAGTAGTCGCGATCCGGTAGCGCCAGGCCGCCCGCGCTCGCCTCAGCGATCACCTTCGAAGCGTCGCTGTAGTCCTGCGTCGAGCCGAACCCGAAGAGCCATCCGTTTCCGTTCGAGCGCAGATGCTGCGCCGCTAGAAACGCGCCCAGGCTCGCCTTCGACTTCAGGCCGGCGATGTCGTTCAGGAGCGGCTGCAGCGGCTTCGCACCCAGCTCCTCGATGTGCCCTTCGTCGGTGCAGGCCTGGAAATAGTCGCCGATTTTCGTTTGCACGGCGTTTCGGTTGGGAGACTGCTTCGCATCCTCGAGGAGGATTCCCCACAGATACTCCTCGTTCTCTTCCGTGACCTTGCCGTAGACGCTCCAGGACGCCTGATCGCCGGGGATCGGGTTGTTCTTCATCCAGCCGCCGCACGAGTATTGGTAGAAATCGGCGCAGGGGTTCGCGGCGCGATCCATCGACGGGATGTCGAGGCTTGGTGTGTAGGGAAGGGCCGTCAGCGGGTGAGGGGTGGGCGCGGCCGTCTCCTGTGCGAACAACGCAGGAACAGCGAGGAAAAGGGCGATGATTGCGACTCTCTTCATACGGCGCAGTCTACGGCCCCACCCTCAACAACCTTGTTACAATCACGGTTTCCCCAAAGGAGAAACCCATGGCCGATCTGTCGACGACGTTCACCGGTATCCGATTCGAGAACCCCTTCCTGCTCGCCTCGGCGCCGCCCACCGAATCCGACGCGAACATCATCCGTGCCTTCGAGGCCGGTTGGGGCGGCGTGGTCACCAAGACGATCGGTCTTCACCCGGTCGTCAATGTGAAAGGTCCCAAGACGAAGTTCCTCCGTTCCGAGGACCAGGGCGCGCGGTTGTCGATGACGAAGAGGCCGGGCACGACGGTGATGGCGTCATGGAACTGGGAGCTGATCTCCGACAAGCCTCTCGACTGGTGGGTCGGGAAGCTGGCCGCGATCAAGAAGGCCTATCCGACGAAGATTCTCGTCGCGTCGATCATGGCCGGTTCCGGCAATGACAAGGAGCTCCACAACTGGCAGACGCTGGCCAAGGCCTGCCAGGACGAAGGCGCGGACGCACTTGAGCTCAATTTCTCCTGCCCGCACATGGACCGCGTCGACATGGGCTCAAACGTCGGCAAGGACAAGGTGCTCTGCTCGGTGGTCACGCAGTCGGTGAAGGAAGTGTCGCGGATTCCGGTGTGGGTGAAGTTGACGCCGGCGACCGCGAATATCGTGGAAGAGGCGGAAGCCTGTTTCCGCGGGGGGGCCGACGCGGTGGTGTCGTCGAATACGTTCCCATCGCTGCCGCTCATCGATGCCGCGACGATGGAGTTCGAGATGAACGTCGACGGCTACGTCTCCTCCGGTGGTCTCGGGGGTCCGGCGATTCTCCCGCTGTCGCTGGCCAAGATGTCGCAGCTGACGACGAAGTTCGGCGACCGGGAGTTCTCAGGAATCGGCGGTGTCTCGACGTTCGAGCATGCTCTCAACTACTTCCTGCTGGGCTGCGGAACGGTGCAGGTCTGTACGGCGGCAATGCTCGATCACGCCATCGGCCCGAATGTGATCAAGACCCTGACGAACGGGATGGCGGAGTTCATGGACGCGAAGGGCTTCAAGTCGCTCGAAGATTTCCGCGGTCTCAGGCGCGAGGCGATCGTGCCGCATTCGCAGATCAAGCGCCCCGATGCCCGTGAGTATCACGGCGGCTACGAGGACGAGGCGATGGAAGGCTACGCCCGGCCGGAGCGGGTCGAGGTATAGCTTCCGCGATGATGGGGTGGTTCACGGTTTGCGCGCCTCGGCCCGCTTGCCTCGGCGCCTCCATGCAACACTGAACATTCAACAGCTCTGTTCGCGCCGAGCGGCTGCGTCCGGCTTCGGTGAACGGACCTTCTGATCCAGGCGACGTGACCGCGGCGAATCATCGTTCCCTTCGCGGCGGTCTCCCGTCGACCCGGGCAGGTTCTCGCCGCCGCGTTTGTTGGTACCCTCACGCTGATGCAACCACGCTCCCGGTTCAAGGACTTTCTCTGGCGCCACTCGGCGGGAATCGCCTTCCTCGTGATGGTGTGCTTTGTCGTTTTCCTGGCGTTTGTCGGGTACACCTACGCCGTCATCACAAAGAAATTCGATTCGAGCCGGCGATGGGACCTTCCCAGCCGCATCTATTCGGATGCGACCCCGATCGTCCCGGGGATGACGATTCCCCGCTCGCTGCTCGAGCCGAAGCTCAATCACGTCGGCTATCACGAGGTGGCCGCCCGCGTTACGAATCCGGGTGAGTACCGTTACACCGGCGACTCCCTCGAGGTCTACCTCCAGAATTTCGAGTATCCGGACATCGAGTTCCGCGCGTTGCCTGTCACGATCGAAATGAATGGCGGCACCGTCCGCGCCATCCACCGGCTCGACGACGGCGTGGCCCTCCGCGGGATCCGTCTCGAGCCTGAGTTGATCACTTCGATCTACAACAACGAGATGGAGGACCGGCTGCCGGTGTCGCTCAGCACCGTGCCCAAAGTCGTGAGCGAAGCGATCATCGCCACCGAGGACAGGAACTTCTACCACCACGAAGGGATCTCGATCCGCGGAACCCTCGGCGCTCTGGCCACAGACATCCGCAGCAAGACCCTGACACACGGCGGCTCGACCCTGACGCAGCAGCTGATCAAGAACCTCTATCTGAATCCCGAGCGTACCTGGCGCCGGAAACCAATCGAGGCGCTGATGGCGCTGCTTCTGGAAGCGCGCTATAACAAGAAGGAGATCCTCGAGGCCTATCTCAACGAGATCTACCTCGGTCAGAACGGCGCGGTGCAGATCATCGGCGTGGAGCAGGCGTCGCAGGTGTACTTCGGCAAGCACGTCACCTACCTGACTCTGCCGGAGGCGGCCACCCTGGCCGGGATCGTCCGCTCCCCGAACGTGCTCTCCCCGCTGACACACCCGGATCGTGCGAAGCCGCGGCGCGACACCGTCCTGCTGCTGATGAAGGAACAGGGGTTCATCTCGCCGACGGAGTATGAGGAGGCGGTGGCTTCGCCGCTGACGACGTCGCGCTTCCCGAAGACCTCCCGCAGCGCGCCGTTCTTCGTCGATCTCGTGCTCAAGCAGTTGAAGGAGACCTATCCGGAGACGCAGTTGCGAACGGAGGGATTGCGCGTTTTCACCACGCTCGACACGATCATGCAGCGTTCCGCGGAGCAGGCTCTCGACAGCGGGATCGAGGCGCTCAACAAGCACTATCCGTATCTTCGCAAGTCGCCGACTCCGCTGGAGGGCGTCATCCTGACCATCCAGCCCGGGACCGGGTACGTGAAGGCGCTGGTGGGTGGGCGGAGCTATTCGAAGACGCAATTCAACCGTGCCATCCAGGCCCGCCGCCAGCCCGGCTCACTCTTCAAGCCCTTCGTCTATGTCACGGCGATGGATCCGGCACGCGGACAGCAGGCATTCACCGCAGCGACGATCCTCGACGATTCGCCGATCAGCATCCGCAGTGGGAACGCCGTCTGGACTCCGCAGAACTACGACCTGAAGTTTCACGGGCAGGTGACGGTGCGCGAAGCCCTGGCGCATTCGTACAACATCCCCGCGGTCCGCGCAGCGATGAACGCCGGCGTGCCGAATGTCCTCAAGACCGCGGCCACGATCGGCATCGAGAGTCACCTCGCTCCCTATCCTTCCGTATCGCTCGGCTCGTTCGAGGTGACTCCGCTCGAGATCGCCTACGCCTACTCGGCGTTCGCAAATCTCGGTGTCAAGGCCGAGCCGATCTCGATCCTGGCCGTCTCGACTCCCGAGGGGAAACTGCTCGAATCGCGCGAAGTGAAGATGAAACGGGTCGCACAAGCGGGTGTTTGCTACGTGATGAACGACGTCCTCAAAGACGTCTTTACCTACGGCACCGCCGGCAAGGCGAGACAGGGCGGTTTCACGCGTCCGTTCGCCGGGAAGACCGGCACGACGAGCAGCTATCGCGATGCGTGGTTCGTCGGGTACTCGCCGCGCATCCTCTCGCTGGTGTGGCTGGGTTTCGATGACGGCCACAGCATCCGGCTCTCCGGCGGCGACGCATGCGTACCGATCTGGACAGTGAACATGAACCGCGTCGGCGGCCTTGTTCCCGACGTCGATTGGAAGCGGCCGGAGGATGTGGTCGAGAGGCAGATCGATCCGCAATCCGGCATGCTGGCCACGCCGTATTGTCCGCAGACGAAAAACGAGATTTTTGTGGCCGGAGCCGAGCCGGCGTCCGTCTGTCCTCTTCACGCCGGCAGCGGAGAGCCGAGTCCGGCATGGCGGGACAATGCAGAGCCCGTGAACAGCGAGGCGCCTGGCGGGATGCTCAACCCGGCGCAGCCGGTGCCCGCGACGCCACAGCAGCAGAAGCAGAAGGAGCCGCGCGGGATTCGCAAGCTGCTGCGCGACATTTTCGGAGGCCATTAGCGGGGGAAGAGGTCAGCTTGACCGTTGAGCTTGCCGGTAGGTTTCGGTCGGTCGACGGCGGCGACCTTGCGTTCGGCCCGTTTCGACTTTCAACCGGATCCCTTCGCAAAGCCCCATTTCGTTTCCCGTTTTAGTAGCATCACCACTCCTGTGACCACGATCCCGCAGACGAACGCACCCCCCAACCCTGCCGCCCGGAGCCTGGTGGATCGGGTCAACGAACTGAGCGACCGCGTGCGCCGGCACTCGGAAGAGGCCTTCACCACGCTGGGCGAGCTGATGGACCTGGCCACCCAGACCGTTCAGCAGTTCGTGCGCGGGCCGGTGGATCGGGCGGTCGTGATCGCCCAGTTCGACCAGATCGGCGTACGGTCGATCTCGATTGTTGCGATCACCTCGCTCTTCATCGGGATGGTGCTGGCACTGCAGACCGCCTATTCGCTCGCCGACTTCGGTGGTGCGCTGCTGATCGGCAAGGTCGTCTCGCTCTCGTTGATTCGCGAGCTCGCGCCGGTGCTTATGGCGTTAATGGTGGGCGGGCGTGTGGGGGCCGGGATCGCCGCCGAGCTCGGAACGATGAAGGTCACTGAGCAGATCGATGCATTGCGGGCCCTGGCCACGAATCCGGTGCGGAAGCTGGTCGTTCCGCGGGTGCTGGCGACCACGGTCATGATGCCGTTGCTGACGCTCCTGGCCTGTTTCATCGGCATTCTAGGCGGGCTGATCATCGCCGTCGGCAGTCTTCACCTCAGCTCGAACTTCTACATCCGCAGCGTCATCGAGACCGTGAAATACAACGACCTCGGGTCGGGCGTGGGCAAGACGATCTTCTTCGGCTTCGCAATCGGGCTCATCGCCTGTCATAACGGCCTGAACACGACCGGCGGCGCCGACGGTGTAGGCCGTTCGACGACAGCGACGGTCGTGACGGCCTCGATTACGGTTTTGATCCTGGACTTCTTTCTCACTAAGCTCTTCCTCTTCCTCTTCTGATGACCGATACGACGATCATTCCCGACCGCCGCGCCGAGGCGCGTGAGACGCTAGACCGGCGGCGTCATGCGCGCGATGTGTTCGTCGAGTTTCGCGGAGTGAACAAGGCCTACGGCACCAAGCAGGTGCTCAAAGGTGTCGACCTCAAGGTCTATCGTGGCGAAGTCCTCGTGATTCTCGGCGGGTCGGGAAGCGGAAAGTCGGTGACGTTGCGCCACATGCTCGGTCTGGAAGCTCCGGACAGCGGGCGTGTCATCGTTGAGGAAGAAGACATCACGGATCATCCGGAAGAAGAGCTGTATCGTGTCCGGAAGAAGTTCGGGATGCTGTTCCAGAGCGGTGCGCTGTTCGACTCGATGACCGTCTTCGAGAACGTGGCCTTTCCGCTGCGCGAGCACTCGGAGATGTCCGAAGATGAGATCGCGCGTGCCGTGCGCGAGAAGCTGGGGCTGGTGAATCTGCCCAACACAGAGCAGCTGATGCCGGTCGACCTCTCAGGCGGAATGCGCAAGCGCGTCGGCCTGGCGCGCTCCATCGTGCTCGATCCGAAGATGATCCTGTACGACGAGCCGACCACGGGGCTCGATCCCATCACGTCCCATAAGATCAACGAGCTGATCATCGATCTGCAGTCGAAGCTGAACGTCACCTCGGTGGTCGTGACGCACGACATTCAGTCGGCGTTCTCGGTCGGCGACCGGATCGCGTTCCTGAACAAGGGTGTTTTCGAATGGGTGGGCACGATGGAAGAGGCCCGCAACTCGGAGCACCCGGTGTTGCGTGAGTTCCTGAAGGCGTCCGCGGTGACGGCGGCCCAGCCGAATCACTGAAATCTGAAGACGAAGGAAAACCGTTCGGTACGAAACGATGGTAACCAAACCCAAAGAAAAAACGATTCGCGTCGGGGTGCTTGTCGCAGCATCGATGCTGGTGCTGATGATCTTCGTCTTCTTCATCGGCTCCGAGCAGAAGATCTTCTCGCGCAAGAACGAATACAAAGTGCGCCTCGACAACGTCACGGGCCTGGCCGAGGGGAACCCGGTCAAGATTTCCGGCGTCACCGTCGGGGTCATCAAGGACATCACGCTTCCGTACGACCCGAAGATGCGCGATGTCGACATTCAACTGATGGTCGACCGCAAGTATGCGGACCGCATCCGCACCGATTCCCGCGCACGCATGAAGAAGCTGGGCCTTCTGGCCGGCGACAGCTACATCGACATCTCCCCCGGCAGTCCGAAGTTCGACGCGGTCGAGCCGGGCTCCAACATCCCGGCGGCGCGGCAGACCAACGTTGACCAGCTCATCTCGTCCGGCGAGGATCTCGTCGACAACTTCGTGCAGATCTCCTATTCGCTGAAGAATGTCCTCGGACGCGTGGATCGCGGAGAAGGTCTCATTGGCGAGCTGACCAGTACGCCCGAGACGAAGCAGCGCATCACCGACACGTTCCTCACCACGCTCAACAAGACCAATGCGATCCTCGCACACGTCGAGAGTGGGAAGGGCCTGGTCGGCAAGCTCGTGTACGACGACAAGTTTGCTGCATCCCTGACGGCATCGCTCCAGGACAGCGCGCATTCTCTGCAGGTGCTCGTAGGTGACGTGCAGGGCAGCCTCAAGAGCGGGCAGGGTGTGTTGCCCGCGTTGCTCACCGATCCCGAAGGGAAAAAGAAGGTCTTCGACCTCGTCGACAATCTGCGCACGACATCGGCCAACCTCGCGGCGCTCACCGCGTCCTACCAGAGCGGGCAGGGACTCGTGCCTCGTCTGATGAACGACAAGGCGTACGCCGACCAGGCGCTCAGCGAATTCACCGGCCTCGTGCATCAGCTCAACGAGACGGTCGCGAAGGTGAATCGCGGTGAAGGAACGGCGGGCAAGATCATCAACGATCCCTCCGTTTACGAGTCGATCAACGACATCCTCATCGGCATCAACGAGTCGAAGATGCTGCGCTGGCTGATCCGCAACCGGCAGCAGAGCGGAATCCAGAAGCGTTACGACACCGACGCGAGCCCGACTCAGCCTCCGGTTGTAGCACCTCCGCCGAGTGTCCTGCGTACGCCGAAGAAGAGCGAGGTGCCTGCACCGGATGTCCCAGCGGTGCCGACCACGACCGCAGCTCCGCCGGCCACGACCACAACGACGACGACTACGACGACGACATCGACCGCGCCGCCTCCGTTCTAGAGTCTTCACCCCCCCGATCATCCCGTCGCGCGCGGGGATGGTCGGGGTGCGGGGACCCGTTGCGCGCGAGCGCGCCAAAACCTGCGTGATACGATTTCCGATCGCGCATTCGCGCAGTACTTTCCCGGAGGGACCCCCCAGGTGGATATCGCAGTGATTGGAACAGGCTATGTCGGCCTCGTGACGGGCGCCGGTCTGGCCGACTTCGGCAACGACGTCATCTGTTGTGACATCGATCCGAAGAAAATCGATGCGCTGAACAACGGCGAGATTCCGATCTACGAGCCGGGCCTCGATACGATCGTCAGCCGGAACGTGGGCGAGGAACGTCTCCGATTCACGACGGATCTGCCGGAAGCGATCCGCCACAGCCGCGCCATCTTCATCGCCGTCGGTACGCCTCCGAAGCCGGATGGTTCCGCGGACCTCCGGTACGTCGAGGATGTGGCCCGCACCATCGCGCAACACATGAACGGCCCGAAGCTCGTGATCACGAAGTCGACTGTGCCGATCGGCACCGGCCGCATGATCGAGCGAATCCTCACCGAGGCCGGCAACGGCCACAAGGGGTCTGTGGTTTCCAACCCCGAGTTCCTGCGCGAAGGCTCCGCAATCGAGGACTTTCTCAAGCCGGATCGCGTCGTCATCGGTGCCTCCGACGATGAGTCGATCGCGTTGATGAAGGAGATCTACGCGCCGCTGCACTCGCTTGAGATTCCCTTCGTCGTGACGAATGTCGAGTCGTCTGAGCTGATCAAGTACGCCGCCAACGGGTTCCTGGCGACGAAGATCTCGTTCATCAACGAAGTCGCCGTCCTGTGCGAGCTTCTCGGCGCCGACGTCCAGGACGTGGCCCGCGGCATCGGCCTCGACTCGCGGATCGGTCCGAAGTTCCTGCAGGCCGGTCCCGGATTCGGCGGCTCGTGCTTTCCCAAGGACACGTCGGCGGTCGCTGACATCGCCAAGCGCTACGGCTACGAGTTTCAGATCATCGAAGCGGTGCTCCGTGTCAACGAGAACATCAAGGAGCGGATGGTCGGCAAAGTCATCGACGCCATGGCTGGCGATGTGCGCGGCAAGACGGTCGGCATCCTCGGCCTGGCGTTCAAGCCGGACACGGACGACATGCGCGACTCCCCGACGATTCCGCTCATCCAGGGTCTGCAGAAGCAGGGTGCGGTAATCCGCGCATACGATCCCGGGGCCATCGAGAATGCGAAGAAGATCTTCGAGAACATCACGTATTGCGGCGACGCATACGAGACGGCGCAGGGAGCCGATGCACTGGTGATCGCGACGGAATGGAACGAGTTCCGCGCCCTGAAGCTCGAGCGCGTGAAGAAGCTGCTCAAGCAGCCCCTGATCATCGACTTGCGCAACGTCTATGATCCGAAGCGGATGAAGCTGGAAGGGATCACCTACGTTTCCGTCGGACGCACCGGGG
The DNA here is from genome assembly GCA_038244715.1 of Thermoanaerobaculia bacterium. Taxonomy (GTDB): domain Bacteria; phylum Acidobacteriota; class Thermoanaerobaculia; order Gp7-AA8; family Gp7-AA8; genus JADGNZ01. The sequence goes on along the minus strand of JBBRTE010000018.1, from coordinate 22,709 downwards.
ATGACCGCGTCCGGGAGCGCGTCTGATGACGCGCGCATTGATCACCGGCGGCGCCGGCTTCCTCGGATCGCATCTCTGCGAGCTGTTCCTCGAGCGTGGCCACGAAGTCATCTGCATCGACAATTTCATCACCGGGAATCCTGCCAACATTCAGCATCTGATCGGCCGCGAGGGCTTCTCGTTCGTGAAGTACGACGTCACGAACTACATCCACATCGACGGGCCGCTGGACTACGTGCTGCACTTCGCCTCTCCTGCCAGCCCGATCGACTATCTCGAAAAGCCGATCCAGACGCTCAAGGTCGGTTCCCTCGGGACGCACAAGACACTCGGTGTCGCCAAGGACAAGGGCGCCCGCTATCTGATCGCGTCGACCTCGGAAGTTTACGGCGACCCTCTCGTTCATCCGCAGAAGGAAGACTACTGGGGCAACGTCAACCCGGTCGGTCCTCGTGGCGTGTACGACGAGGCGAAGCGCTTCGCTGAGGCGATGACGATGGCCTATCACCGTTTCCATGGCGTGGAGACGCGCATCGTCCGCATCTTCAACACCTACGGTCCGCGCATGCGGATCAAGGACGGCCGCGTCGTCCCGGCGTTCATCTCCCAGGCGCTTCGCAACGAACCGATGACGGTGTTCGGAGACGGGTCGCAAACGCGTTCGTTCTGCTTCGTCACCGATCTCATCGAAGGCATCTACCGGCTGCTGATGTCGGACGAAGTCAATCCGACGAACATCGGCAATCCCAACGAGATGACCGTGCTGCAGTTTGCCGAGGAGATCAAGCGGCTCACCGGCAGCAGCGCGCCCATCGAGTTCCGGCCGCTGCCGGAGGATGATCCGAAGATCCGCCGCCCGGACATTACAAAGGCCCGCACGCTCCTGCATTGGGAGCCCGTAGTTCCGCTGGAAGAGGGTCTGACGAAGACGATCGACTACTTCCGCCGGGTGGTGTGATCGAAGGCAAACGCGGGGCGCCTAGAGTCTGCGCCGCAAATGGCGCCACTTGTGCCTGAGCCTTGGGGCAACCTGCGCCGCCGGCCGTGCCGGCCTAATCCGAACCGTGATGCAAGTGTGCGCGCGTGACGCCCTTCTGCGTGTGCAGCTCGATCGCATAGGTGTCGTATTCGACGGTGTTCGTCAGATAGGAGAGCCACATCGTTCCTGGCGGCTGGAAGACGAGAACGATCGCTGCGTCGGGCGCACCGAGATCTGAGACCAGGGTTCTGGCTGACCGGCAGGGTGGTGGCAGGAAGAACCGTCGTTTCAGTTCCCGGTCACCGGACCCGAGCGCTTCGTAGCAGGACCATATCCTCCGTTTCCAGAGGTTCTCCGAGCCCACCTGGACGATGATTGCCACCAGGGCCAGTAGGACGAACACGCCGGACGTGATGAGCAGCTTCCTGTTCATGATCGGGGGGTCGTCACGCTCCGGCTCCGCCGTCGACGCAGAGCACCTGACCGGTGATCCCGCTGGCATCGCTGCCGAGGAGGAAGGCGATCGCGCCGGCGACTTCGGCGGGTTTGACCGCCCTGCGCATCGGAATGGCGCGGATCATCTCTTTCTTCACCTCCGGATCGAGCGTGGCGATCATGTCGGTGTCGACGAGGCCTGGTGCGACGCAGTTCACGCGGATGCCGCTGCGTGCGACCTCGCGGGCCAGCGAGCGCGTGAAGGCGATCAGTGCTCCCTTGGCCGCGGCGTAGTTCGTCTGGCCGACGACCCCGTGAAGACCACTGAGGGATGCCACATTGACGATCGCTCCGCGGCGCTGCTTCATCATCGGGCCGATGGCGGCCTTCGTCATCGACATCGCGCCGTCGAGGTTCGTCTGCACGACCTCGCGCCACTCCTCGTCCGTCATGTTGTAGAAAAGTGCGTCGCGGCGGATTCCGGCGTTATTCACCAGCGCGTCGATGGAGCCGAACGTCGCCAGGACTTCTTCGATCACGGTGGCATTGCGCGCCGCGTCGCGGACGTCGCCCTGCAGCGCGAGACCTCCGGGAAGATCACGCGACGTGACGTAGGTGAAGGCGACGTTCCATCCGTCGTGAGTGAGGCGCTCGACGACGGCGCGGCCGATACCGCGTGAGCCGCCGGTGACGAGCGCGGTGCGGCGTTCGCGCGGCCGTTCGGTCTCGGCGTCGTTCGATTCAGCCACGATGCGGCCTCGCAACACGACTGCGAGATCGCAACCTCACGATTCCTCTCCGTAGTCATCCTTCAGCGACGCGACGACATTCGGATCGGCCAGCGTGGTCACGTCTCCGAGGGCGCGTCCCTCTGCGATATCGCGAAGGAGGCGGCGCATGATCTTGCCGCTGCGCGTCTTGGGAAGTTCGGCGGTCACGAGGATTTTCTCCGGCCGGGCGATGGCACCGATCTTCGCAGAGACGTGGTCTTTCAACTCGCGCTCGAACTTCGCGGGATCGGCCTTCGCCTCTTCCAGCCTCGAGGATTTCACGATCACGAAGGCGGCGATGGCCGTTCCCTTGATCTCGTGATTGATGCCCACGACGGCCGCCTCGGCGATCGAATGGTGATCGACCAGCGCCGATTCCACTTCCATCGTCCCGATGCGATGCCCCGCGACGTTGATCACATCGTCGACGCGGCCGAGGAGCCAGAAGTAGCCGTCGTCGTCACGACGCGCACCATCTCCGGTGAAGTAGATGCCCGGCCACTTCTGCCAGTACTGCTTTTCGTACCGCTCGGCGTCGCGCCAGATGCCCCGAAGCATCGACGGCCAGGGGCTGGTGATGGCGAGATAGCCTCCGCCGACGGTCACCTCGTTGCCCTGTTCGTCGAGGATCTTCGCGTCGATGCCGGGGAAGGCGCGCGTGGCCGATCCCGGTTTCGTCGCCACCAGTCCGGGAAGAGGCGTGATCAGAATGCTTCCGGTCTCCGTCTGCCACCAGGTGTCGACGATCGGGCATCGCTCGGCACCGATCCACTTGTGGTACCAGATCCACGCTTCGGGGTTGATCGGCTCGCCGACCGATCCGAGGAGCCGCAGTGACGAGAGGTCGTGCTGTTGCGGCAGTTGATGTCCCCATTTCATGAACGCGCGGATCGCGGTCGGTGCCGTGTAGAAGACCGACACTTTGTGTTTTTCGATCAGCGACCAGAATCGGTCCTGCTTCGGCCAGTCGGGTGCCCCTTCATAGACGAATACCGTGGCACCCGCAGCCAGCGGCCCGTAGACGACATAGGAGTGACCAGTGACCCAGCCGATGTCGGCCGTACACCAGTAGACATCGTTCTCCTTCAGGTCGAAGACCCACTTGCACGTGGCGTAACACTCGGTGAGATAGCCGCCGATAGTGTGCACGATGCCCTTTGGTTTCCCGGTTGTGCCGCTCGTGTAGAGCGTGTAGAGCATCTGTTCCGAGTCGACCCATTCGGGTGGGCAGTCGGCAGAGGCGTTCTTCATGACGTCGTGATACCAGCAGTCACGATCGCGCTGCATGGAGACGGTATCGTCCATCTCTTCCACGGCCGCGCGGCGCATCACGACGACGACATGCTCGATCGTCGGACAGTCGGCCACGGCGGCATCGGCCAGTTTCTTGAGCGGGACGAGGTTGCCGCGGCGGTATCCGGAAGTGGCGGTGATGAGCACCTTCGCTTCCGCATCCTGAATGCGATCGCGGAGCGCCTCCGAGGAGAAGCCTCCGAAGACGACGGAGTGTGCGGCCCCGATCCGTGCGCATCCGAGCATGGCTACGATGGCCTCAGGCACGAGCGGCATGTAGATCGCCACGCGATCACCGAGCTTCACGCCCATCGACTTCAGTGCATTTGCGAATCTCGAGACCTCCGCATGCAGTTCACGATAGGTGAACGTGCGGACGTCGCCCGGTTCTCCTTCCCAGATCAGGGCGGGCTTGTCGCCGCGCGTGGCCAGGTGCCGGTCGAGACAGTTCGCCGAGGCGTTGAGCTTCCCGCCGACGAACCACTTGGCATACGGCGGATTCCACTCCAGTACCTTGTCCCACTTCGTCTGCCAGTCGAGCTGCTCGGCCCAGGATGCCCAGTACGCCTCGCGATCGACGACGTCGTAAACGCGTTCGTCGTTTGCGTTGGCGTTGCGGCGAAACTCCTCAGACGGTGGAAACGTGCGGTGTTCCTGGAGCAGAGCGTCAATCTGGTTCGACATGGTGCGGATTCTAATCCGGTCTCACGGCATAGCCCATCCACCAGTTCGCGCAGTAGACTTCGCCAATGCACACGATGAAGGTTGGAATCCTGGGGTCCTCAGACGTCGGCAAGTCCTTCGCGCGCGGATTTGCTGCGCTCGGTCACGAGGTGAAGATCGGATCCCGCACTCCTGAAAAGCTTGAAGAGTTCGTCCGAACGGCAGGGGATCGAGTCTCCGGCGGGACCTTCGAAGAGACGGCGCACTTCGGTGACCTGATCGTCCTCGCGACCTTCGGAATGGCGACGGAAGCGGCGATCGAAGCGGCCGGCAAACAGAATTTTGATCAGAAAGTCGTCATCGACGCCACGAATCCGCTCGATCACACCGGTGGCGTCCCGCGGCTGGCCGTCGGGTTCAGCGACTCACTCGGCGAGCAGCTCCAGCGCGCCATTCCGGATGCCCGCCTCGTGAAGGCGTTCAACACGGTTGGCAATCCCCTGTTTTTCAAACCCCAGCTGCCAGGCGGACCGCCGGATATGTTCATCGGTGGGAACGACGCCGAAGCCAAGAAGCTGGTCTCCCAGGTTTGTGACACGTTCGGCTGGGGCGTCATCGACCTCGGGGGGATCGAGGCGTCGCGCTACCTCGAGCCGATGTGTATGACCTGGGTCCTCCACGGTTTGATCTCGGGCAAATGGATGCATGCATTCAAGATGCTGCATCAGTAGTTGCGGATAAACGCCAGCCGTTCACCTCTTCGCAACAGCTCCGGACGACGGCAGGAGTAGCATTGCCATTCCGGTCGAGGCAGCGGTCTTGCAGCCCCGCCGGAAAACGAGAATCTGAGAGTTTCCAAACGGAGAGGTTTTTTCGATGCGCAAATTCGCAGTCGCTTTCCTCTTTCTTCTCTTCGCTTCCACCACCCTGAACGCCCAGTACTTCGGGCGGAACAAGGTTCAGTGGGAGCACTTCGACTTCAAGGTCCTGAAAACGGAGCACTTCGACATCTACTACTACGACCGCGAGGCGGACGTGGTGAACGATGTCGGCCGTCAGGCGGAGCGCTGGTACACGCGCCTTTCGCGGACCTTCAACCACACGTTCGTGCGCAAGCCGATCGTGCTCTACGCGAACTCGGCCGATTTCCAGCAGACGACCACCACGCCGGAGCTCATCGGCGAGGGGACGGGCGGCTTCACGGACTCGTTCATGAACCGCGTCGTGCTCCCTCTGACCGGCGACTATGCGGAAAACGACCACGTCATCGGTCACGAGTTGGTGCACGTCTTTCAGTACGACATCGCTGCCAGCATCACCAGCAGCCGCCGGCGATTCAATCTCGAGATGATGCCGCTGTGGATCGTAGAAGGGATGGCCGAGTACTTCTCCAAGGGCCGTGTCGACCCGCTGACGGCGATGTGGATCCGCGACGCGGAGTTGCACAACCGCCTGCCGAACCTGCAGCAGCTGCAGCGCGATCCCTACTACTTCCCGTACCGCTACGGTCAGGCGATCCTGGCCTACATCGGGGGCCGTTTCGGTGATGACGCGGTCGTGCGCTACTTCCTGGCCGCCGGAATGAGCAACCCCGAGGCTGCTTTCGACCGCGCACTGGGAGTTCCGGCCAAGCAGCTCTTCACCGACTGGCAGGAGTCGGCGCACGAGTTGTACGCGCCGATCGTGGCCGACCGTCCTTCGGAGCCGGGCTCGCCCCTGATCGGCAGCAAGGCGGGGACGCGCGGCAATCTCAACGTCGGTCCGGCCTACAGTCCGGATGGCAAGTACATCGCCTTCCTCTCCACGCGAGCCATCTTCGACATCGATCTCTTTCTGGCCGATGCGCACTCGGGCAAGGTCCTGCGGCGCCTCGCCTCCACCGATCGCAATGGACATTTCGAGGCACTGCGGTTCGTCGATTCCGCAGGAAGCTGGTCGGCGGATTCGCGCCGGCTGGCCTTCGTCACGTTCGCAAGGGGCGACAACTACCTCGGCATCGTCGACGTCGACTCGGGGAAGATCGATAACATCCGCGTCCCCGGGATCGACGCGATCACGAATGTCTCCTGGTCGCCGGACAACCGGACGATCGTCATCGCCGGCCAGTCGACGGGCGTCTCCGATCTCTTCCTCTTCGACACCGAGTCGAAGGAAGTGCGCCGGCTGACGAATGACAAGTACGCTGACATGCAGCCGTCGTTCTCGCCCGACGGAGGGACGATCGCGTTCGTGTCGGACCGCGGCGCTGGTCCGGAGGCGAATCTCGAGCAGCTGTATTTCCAGGGGATGCGCATCTCGACCATCGACATCGCCACCGGTTCGATCAAGACGCTTCCCCTCTTCTCGAACGCGAAGAACATCAACCCGCAATACGGACCGGACGGCAGCATCTACTTCATCGCCAATCCCGAAGGTCTGGCGGATATCTATCGCTACATGCCGGACGGACGTGTGAGCCGCGTAACCCGAGTGCAGACCGGAGTCTCCGGAATTACGGACCTCGCGCCGGCGCTGTCGGTTGCCTTGAAGACGGGAGACATCGCCTTCTCGCTGTTCGAGAACGACAACTACAACATCTACAAACTGGCCGCGAACCCGCCGACGATGGCGGTTGCTACGACGAACACCGCACCCTCGTCCGCGCGTGCCGGTCAGCTCCCGCCGCTGCGCGGGACGGGATCGACGATTACGGCGTACCTTCAGAATCCGGCCGAGGGACTCCTGCCGTCCAACACGGTCTTCACGCCGGCGGCATATCGCTCCAACCTGCACATCGCCTATCTCGGACCGCCGACGATCGGCATCGGCGTCAGCTCGTTCGGCGCCGGCGCCGGCGGCAGTGTCCGCGCGTATTTCAGCGACATCCTCGGATACAACAACGTCGGGATCACGTTCCAGGGCGGCGGCTCGTCCGGCGTCGGTACAGTCGGGGACCAGCTCTCCGGTGAAGTCTTCTACCTCAACCAGAGGCATCGCGTGAACTGGGGTGTCGACGTCACGCACCTGCCGTATGTGAGCGCACTCATCGGAACCGGGCAGACGATTGTGAATATCGGAGGCCAGCCAGTGGTCGCCGACGTCGTCCAGCAGCAGCGCCTGATCCAACGCTTTGACGACGTTTCCGGAGTCATCCAGTATCCGTTCAGCCAGACCCGCCGGATCGAGTTCACTGGTGGCGTGCAGCGGCAGGCGCAGAAGTCCGATATCGAGACGGTGGTTTTTGTCGGCAATACGATCATCTCGGACACGACCGAGCGCTCTCCCTTCAACTTCTCGCTGAATCTCGCTCACGCAGCAACCGCGTTCGTCGGTGACAGCACGGCGTTTGGCTTCCTCTCGCCCGTTCGCGGTACCCGCTACCGTTTCGAGGCCTCGGCACTCACCGGCGATCTCAAGTTCCAGACCGCCCTGGCCGACTATCGGAAGTACTTCTTCCTGAACCCGGTCACGTTCGCCATGCGGGGCGTCTACTACGGCCGCTACGGGACGGACGCCGAGACCGGACGCCTCACGCCGCTGTACATCGGTCAGGACTCGCTCATCCACGGTTACAACATCAACTCGATCAACTTCGACGAGTGCGTGCAGGTCCCCGGCTCGACCAGCTGTCCAGTCTTCGATCGACTGGTCGGTTCGAAGATCGCTGTCGGAAACCTCGAGCTGCGCGTTCCGCTGTTTGGAACGAAGCAGTTCGGATTGTTGACCGGGTTCCTTCCCACGGAACTGTTCGGGTTCGCGGATGTCGGCGGTGCGTGGACGAGCGCCCAGAAGCTCAAGGTTCGGTTCGCGCGCAACAACGCCACCGACCGCGTGCCTGTAGCCAGCGCCGGCGCGGGTGTGCGCCTGCTGCTTGCCTACATTCCTCTCGAGTTCTACGCCGCCAAACCGTTCCAGCGTCCGCAGCGGGGATGGGTCACCGGCTTCAATATCGCTGCAGGCTGGTAGTGACGATCAATCCCGCTGAGTTCGAGCGCCTCGTCGCCGAGGCGCTCGACTCGCTTCCGGAGAAGTTTGCTGAACTTCTCGACAACGTCGTCGTGGTCGTCGAGGAAGAGCCGGGCGCGTCCGACCTCGAGGCCATGCACGATTCGCACGCCGAGTTGCTGGGTCTCTACCGCGGGACGCCGATGACGCTCCGCCGGTACGACTCCTTCCGCATGCCGGACCACATCGCCATCTTCCGCGGTCCCATCCTGCGCGTGACGCGGAACGCAGCCGAGGCGCAGCGTCAGATCCGGGAGACGGTGATCCACGAGCTGGGTCACTACTTCGGTCTCAGCGACGACGAGATGGTCTTCTGACTACGGCAGGATGTGAATCACCGTCGAACGCTGGTAGCTCTGCTTCGCGGTCGTGTCCGTGAGGATGAGACGAACGGTGTAGTCGCCCGGCGGCAAGGAGCGAACGTCGATCGTGCTCCCGATCCCGTAGTGACCCGGCACTCCCTTCAGCGGCGTCGCTTCGGCATCGACCGGTGTGCCCGGGATCGATTTGACCGTGCCTTCGATCTCGACCTTCGTCTTGACGTGCGGTAGGCCGTCGGCTCCCAGGGAAGGATTGCGCAGCTCGGTAAAGAGCCAGACCTCGTCGCTTTTTCGGAAGGCGCTGCCCGGTTTCGGAACGACCTTCGTGCCGCCGAACGAGAATGGATCGAGCGGTGCCTGGGCCGTGGCAAGGACGTGGACATCGGACGAGGTGATGATCCGCGAGATCCCGCCGCCCGATGCCGTGAACGGCTCCGGATCCATGTCCACGCGCGTCAATCCGATGATCTCGTTGCGCCGGGCGAGGCCAAACGTCGCCTGCATGCGGCGCATCGGCAGGATCAGCGATCGTTCGATGAACACATCGCCGTTCGAAACGACCACGGGCTGCGGTTCATTAAATGTCGCCAGGGTCTTTCCGTTCGCGTCGGTCAGCTGACCGAAGAAGATGATCCGTTCGCCGGCCTTCATCGCCACAGGGTCATGGGGTGCGAGCTGCAGAGCGAGGAACGGCGTGCCGTCCGCCGCCACGAATTCGCCCCAGGAGGACTGAAGGTCGGAAGGTCCGGACGTGTAGTGATCGATCGCGTTGCGAAACGCCGGCGTCAGCATCGCTCGCGCGGACGCGTCGAACGCGCGGCGGGCCACCAGGATGTCATTGTCGCGTTCCGCATCGGCCAGCCTCTTCGGTTCCCGGTTTGCCTGGCCAAGCGCACCGGTGGTGACGAACAGAAGGAGAAGGGCGGTCGTGCGCATGGCCATGATTATCAACCAGGGGCGTCAGAAGCGAGTTCAACGGGGGTTGTGCTCCCAATCGCTCTCCATCGGTTTGGTATCGCGTAGACGCGCCATGTCATCCCTCCAGAGTCAGCAGCTCCTCGTAAGCGGGAAGCGTGAGGAAATCGGACAGATCCGTGGTCGACGTCATCGCGTCGAACAGGGCGGCGGCGCGTGACGCGAATCCCTGCTCCCATCGCTCCGTACCGAGCCGTTCCCGGATGGCCAGCAACTCCTCGTCGCGAATCTTCCGGTAGAGATCGGGCGTGATCTCGCGGCCATCGTCGAAGCGGGCGTGATGGTGGATCCACTGCCAGAGCTGCGTGCGCGAGATTTCAGCGGTGGCGGCATCTTCCATCAGGTTGTACAGCGGCACGCAACCGAGGCCGCCGAGCCAGGCTTCGAGGTAGAGGATTCCGACGTTCACGTTCTGGCGGAATCCCTTCTCCGTAATGATGCCTTCCGGGACTTGCAGAAGGTCGGCAGCCGTCACGTGGACGTCGTCGCGCAGCCTGCCGATCTGATTCGCACCGGCGATGTTCTCGTCGAAGATCTTCTTCGCCAGCGGCACCAGTCCCGGATGAGCGACCCACGTCCCGTCGTGTCCGGCGCGTACTTCGCGCAGCTTGTCGGCGATGACCTTCTGCATCGCGGCGTCGTTCGCGGCGTCATCGTTCTTGATCGGAATCTGCGCCGCCATCCCGCCCATTGCGTGGATCCCGCGGCGATGACACGTCTGGATCAGGAGCCCGACATACGAGGCGAGGAAGTGCTTCTCCATCGTCACGCGGACGCGGTCCGGCAGAACGAACTGAGGATGGGCGCGGAACTTCTTGATGAACGAGAAGATGTAGTCCCAGCGCCCGCAGTTCAGGCCCGCCGAATGGTCGCGCAACTCGTAGAGGATCTCGTCCATCTCGAACGCGGCCAGAATCGTCTCGATGAGCACCGTCGCGCGGATCGTCCCGTTCGGGATACCCAGTGCCTTCTGCGAATGGACGAAGACGTCGTTCCAGAGCCGCGCCTCGCGATGCGACTCCATCTTCGGCAGGTAGAAGTACGGACCTGTCCCGCGGCGGACGGACTCGTGGACGTTGTGAAAAAAGTAGAGTCCGAAGTCGAAGAGACTAGCGGACACCGGCTGCCCATCGACGAGCAGGTGCTTTTCGAGCAGGTGCCATCCGCGGGGACGAACGACCAGAGTGGCTGTCTTCTCATTCAGTGCGTATTGCCGGGCGCCGGAAGAGAATGAGATCGAGCGGCGTACCGCATCGCGCAGGTTGAGTTGGCCTTCGATGTTGTTGGACCACGTGGGCGCATTCGCATCCTCGAAGTCCGCCATGAAGACGTTGGCGCCGCAGTTGAGCGCGTTGATGATCATCTTCCGGTCGACGGGACCGGTGATCTCGACGCGCCGGTCCTGCAGATCGGCAGGGATCGGGGCCACCGTCCACGCCGCGTCGCGAATCGGTTTTGTCTCCGGAAGAAAGTCGGGAAACTCGCCCTGATCGATGCGCGTCTTCCGTGCCTCGCGTTCTGCGAGCAGAGCTTCCCGCCGGCTGTTGAACGTGCGATGAAGGCCCGCCACGAAGGCCAGGGCCTCGTCGCTCAGGATCTCGTTCCACTCGGAGCGGCGTTCGCCGCCGACGTCGATGCTCATCACGGTATGGATGAGCACGGAACGCGCCAGCCCATGGAGCCAGCGGCCTGGCTGGCGAAGCCCGAAGCGAGGAAAAAGCGCCGGCGAGGCCGCCGGCGCCACACATGGAAACGTGAATTGGCGCTACTGGACTGCGGTTTCTTTCGCGCAGAACTGGTTGTACGCCATCCCTAGCTCGGCGGCGATATCGTGGGCTGCCCGTCCTTCGATCTGCCAGCGCTCGATCATCTTGACCAGCTCCCCGTCGCGGAACAACGCCACGGACGGTGACGACGGCCGATACCCGACGAAGTACTCGCGGGCCCGGGCCGTGGCCTCGCGGTCGTTGCCGGCAAAGACCGTGATCATGCGATCGGGACGGACGCCGTTCTCCAGCGAGAGGGCGATGGCCGGGCGAGCCACGCCGGCGGCGCATCCGCATACCGAATTCACGACCACCAAAACCGTGCCCTTCTTTTCCTGCATCACCGCATCGACTTCCTGCGGCGTCCTCGTCTCTTCAAATCCGAGCTGTGTCAGTTCCTGGCGCATCGGACCTGCGATCTGTTCGTCGTACATGGGTGCTCCTCCGGTCCTCTGAAAGCAGAATCCTAGCCGAAAAATTCAATTGCAACTGTGGCCGGACTCCCCCTGGCCGACGTCGTACCGTGTCGACGACACGAACGCAGGCCGGACCGACCGTCCCGACCAGACAAAACGCAGGCCGGACTCTCCGTCCGGCCTGCCAGATCCCGCACGACTCTATCAGTGCGCCGCGTTGCTCACCTGGAGCGAGCTCACCATCGTGTTCAACACGTTCGCGTAGCTCGCAGCATCCCGCTCGGGCGTGATGAACAGCATGTAGAGGAGATGCGCATCCGGAAGCTGCCGTGCGACGACCGTGATCCGTTCCTGCAGACCGGTGTTCGGATCGGTACCCCGCAACGCTGCCGAGAGTGCCGTTCCTCCGCCGCGGACGGCGATCTGGCGTCTCGAACCGCTGACGACCTGCAGATAGGGACTGCTCCGCTGCACGGTGGCAACGAGATCTTCGGTTGCATCCTGCACGGTGATGTTGCCATACAGGCCGCCACCGTTGGAGCTTCCCTGGAGCCCGTTCCCCTGCGCATTGCCGAACGGATCGTAGTGATTCACGATCGCACCGACGACGACCTCCGACTGCCCGTTGGCCGTCCCGATCCCACCCTGCGGCGCGAACGTGGCGGCTGTGTTTCCCTGCTGATACACCTGCCAGTTCGACGGCACAGAGACACTGTAGAGACGCGTCGGGTTGACGTACGTCTTCATCGTGGTCGAGGGAGCCGGAACGTTGATCGTGACCGGGTTTCCGCCGCTGGCACGCCCGCGCGATGGAGCTTGCGCCGCACCCTGCCGCGCGATCTGGCCGCTGTTTCCTGCGGCGCCCGTTCCCCGCATCCGTGACTGCACATTCTGCAGCTCCGCGACGTTCTCCGGCGCCGATCCGTTCACGTGCAGCATCTGGTTCTCACGCTGAATCCGTGCGATGCGATCGGGCGGAGCCGGGTGGTCCGACAGCCAGTTCGTCTTTCTCGAGGTATCCACCTTCTCCAGTGTCTGGAAGAACGACACCATGTCCCTCGGGTTGTATCCGGAGGCAGCCAGGATCTGTACGCCGCGGATGTCGGCCTGCGTCTCCAGATCGCGGCTGTACTTCAGAAACACAGCATTGAGGCCGATGCCGCCGACCGTGTTGATGATCTGTGCTGCGCCGGCACCAACATGTCCTCCCAGGATGCCGCCGAGGATGCTGATTCCGGACTGGGCGAGATAGGCCTTGGAGGCCTGGTGCGTACCGTGACGGAGTGCCACGTGCGAGATCTCGTGTGCCAGCACGCCGGCCAGCTCGCCTTCGTTCCGCGACTGATCGATCACACCGCGGTTGACGTAGACGAACCCTCCCGGCAGCGCGAACGCGTTGATGTCCGCGGCGTTCACGACACGGAATCGGTACTGAAACTGCGGCCCGCCGGCGTTCGCCGCCAGGCGCTGGCCGATGCGGTTGATGTACGCGTTGGTCTGCGCGTCATTGAGGATGGGGAGCTTCTGCTCCGCCTGCGCTGCCGACTGCTGACCGACCTGGACGTCGTCCTGCGGCGAAAAAAGGTTGAAGCCCGGGTTGATCTTGGTCTGCGCCTGAGCCATTCCCGCGCTCAGCATGAGCACGGTGACCAGCGCGAAGGCCGGCCGTCGTGTGAAGCGTCGAAGTCGATTCATCGTTTCCCCCTGTTCAAAGCGAGAAAGCTTCATTGCAGCGATGATGCCGGTCCCTTCCGCCCTATCGCCGCACTGCCCGCCCGCGAACCAAAGCAGCCTCGGCCGCCAGGTCGTGCGCGTCGATCATGCCGTCGCCGTCGACGTCGCAACCCCAGCTTGCGCGGACCCGCGCATCCTGCGCAGCAGTCATCGGACGGGGCCCGTCGGCGAGCAGCGTCGCCAGCAGTGCGAGGTCCGACGAATCGACGAATCCGTCTCCGTTGCAATCGCCCCGCTTCGGAACGGTGAGTCTGTAGATCACGAACCCGCTGGCAAAGTAGATCGTGCCGTCGGCCGCCTCGACCACGTCGATGATCGGATCGGTCTCGTTCTGGATGATGGCCACCGGCGCGGGCATCGGTTGCGCGTGCACATCCGGGATGTAAAAGAGCGCCTTCGCGACGAAGCTGCCGAGGAGAAAGCCCTTTCGCAGAATTGGATTGCTTCCGGTCAATTGCGCCAGCCCCGTGGGAGCAACGACGACGGGAAAGACGTAAGCGGGAAGACGGGCGCCCGCCACCGCTGGTCGCAAGCCCGCGGTGGCCGGCCAGCCGCAGTCATCGCCCAGCGCGACGACGTCGATCTCATCGTCGACCGCGTCCCCGTTGTCGGTGAGCACGACGCGCTGCGCCTGGGCATCCCACGCAAGGTCGAATGGATTGCGGAAGCCGTGCGCGTACTGCACGGCAGTTCCGTCCGGAGAGATGCGCCAGACCTTGCCCCCGTTCCAGTCGAGCTCCGCGGCCACGATGCCGATGCCGTAGTCGCCGATGGCGAGGAAGATCGAGCCGTCCGGGGCGATGGCGAGGTTCCCGCCATGATGTTCAGAAGAGGCCCCGCGCTCCGGGACATCCTTGTCGCAGGCGAAGCGATGGATCTCCGTCTCGACTCCCGTCATGAGATCGACGGCGGATACGACGTCATAGGTCTGCCGCGGCAGCGTGTAGTGAACGATGGCGGTGTGGTCATCGCGCAGGGCCATGCCGATGAGCCCGGAGTTGCCGTCCGAAAGCGTCGGCAGATGCGCGACGACCGCATTGGGAAAGCCGACGCGAACGATGTCGCCGCTCTTGACGGAGCAGTAGAGCGTGCCGCGAGAGTCGACCGCGAGGGACGTGATGAACCCGGAGACTCCCTGCACGGCCTGAATATGAAAGCCAGGCAGGGTGGAGGCATTCGCACCACCGGCCAGGAGAAAGATGAGCACGAGACGTTTCATTCGAGGTATCGACAAACGATATCCGTGCCAGCCTGTTCCCGGGTGTCGGGAGGGCAGAGCGGAAGGTGGGGTGGAGGGTGGGGCGCCGGCGGCCCCGCCGGCGTGTACGCGCGTGCACCGCATCCTGAAACCCCGTATCCCGGCAGCCGCCCGACTCCGCGACTCCGCGACCCAGCGACCCCGCGACCGGCGACCCCCTATCCCGGCCCACATCCCCGCACCTTGCAACCTCACTCAGGGAATGGCGATGCAGACAGCCCGGTTAGAAAGGCCCTTGACGCAAGAGGGCGTCGCACCGATAATCGCGCCCTCACCGCGGCCGGAGCCATCCAGCCGCCGAAGCGTTTCTCAGCAAGTGTCGCGGGGTGGAGCAGTCTGGTAGCTCGTTGGGCTCATAACCCAAAGGTCGCAGGTTCAAATCCTGTCCCCGCAACCAACCGAATCCAACCAAACCCACTGGAAACAGTGGGTTTTTGGTTTTCTGGCCTCGAAGTCGTCCAACCGCATCCAACCGCAAATAACCCGACCAAAACACCCCTCCGCACAGGATTTCCGCAGGATTTCTGACTGAAGAAAAGCGGCAATACACGGAATGCTCGGGGCCAGCTTGAGTGCCCGCCTTGGGCTCGCAAACGACGGACGGAGCCGTGAAAAGAGGATGTCCGGGGACTTCCCAAACTTTCATGGCCTTCTGGATGTACTCGTCGAAGCTGTTGAGCCTGCTGCGCGGGAGCCGCCGAAATGCTCACAAACACTGCAAAGAAACCAGCAAACTGCTCGTCGGATCGGTATCGCTGATGACCGGCACATTCAGCGCGCCGCGCGCGGCGTCGAGCATTTTCACAAGCGGATCTCTGCGCGTCGGACGGTCAGCGCTTCAATGCGCGCTTCGTCAACGGTGTACCCGATCCCGTGGCCCGGCGGCGCTTCAATTGTTCCGCTCTTCGACACGGTGATTGGTGGCTCGACGATGTCTTCGGACCAGTATCTTGCGGAAGCCGAAACATCGCCCGGCAGTGTGAAACCGGAAAGAGTGGACATGGCGATGTTGTGCGCCCGTCCAACGCCCGATTCGAGCATCCCGCCGCACCAGACTGGAACGTCACGAATCCTTGCGAACTCCTGAATCGCTCGGGCCTCGGCATGCCCGCCGACACGACCCAGCTTGACATTGATGATGCGGCACGCTCCCAACTCGAGCGCGTGCGCCACGTTGGTGAGGCTGACGATCGACTCGTCCAGGCAGATCGGCGTCCGCAGCGCACGCTGCAGCTTGGCGTGATCCAGAAGGTCACCCGCTGCGAGCGGCTGCTCGATCATCAGGAGGTCGTACTGATCGAGCTGCCTGAGCAGATCGAGATCGTGGTCCAGCGAGTACGCAGCATTGGCATCGACCGACAGCGTGATGGACGGAAATCGTGAGCGGACCGACTCCACCAGTTGAACATCCCGGCCTGGCTTGATCTTGAGCTTGATTCGTTGATAGCCGCTGTTCACCTCGCGCGCGACTTTCTCCAGCAGCGTCTCAGTGCTCTCTTGCAAGCCGATCGAGACGCCGCACGAGATCACAGGCTGGGTGCCCCCGAGGTGTCGCCAGAGCGGCACGCCCGCGAGCTTCGCCTCCAGATCCCAGACGGCGGTTTCAACGCCTCCCTTTGCCATGCGGTTTTCGCGAATGGGAGCGAGGATTCGGGTCATCTGCGAAGCTTCGACAAGTCGCGCCTCGGACAGAAGCGGAGCGATGAACTTCTCCGTGATCATCCAGGCGGTATCGATCGTTTCGTGGTTGAAGAATGGCCCTTCCATAGCGGTGCACTCCCCGTATCCGAAGGCGCCGCTCCGATCGAACGCGCGAACGATGAGAATTCTGCGGGTCGTGGCACGGCCGAAGCTGGTCTCAAACGGCGCCAGCAAGGGCATCTGAATCTCGCGAAGTTCGAGCTTCTCCAGCTGCAATCCGGTCGTTCGATCAGTTGCACCCGCGCTTTTGACCGAGCGATCGAGCCGGCTCATCGACGATCCTCGCGCGTCCGCCCCTGGCTCAACACATACACCCCCACTGACTGATTGCCCCGAGATTGCCGGAAGAAGTCTTCGATCTGGAAGCCAGCGGCGAGCGCTTCGGTGAATCCACGACGGGTGACCTCGCGCCACTGAATTGCCTGTTCCGCATTCTGCCGCTGCAAACTGTCGATGTCTGATGGAATCTCGATGAATGCGTGCTGGCCGGAGAGCCCTGCTTTCACGGCGAGCTCGCGCGGCCACCCTTCGGCATCCACCGTCACGAGGGGAAGCGTCTGCGAGTCAATCTCGTGCCGATCGGACTTGCCTTCCAGTCGCTGTTGCACGCGGCCGCTGTCCAGAAGCCATGTCACCCACAAACGATCGGTTCCGATGCGGTGCAGTACGCTTGACGTCTCGGGACCATAAAAGTTGACTTTGTATGTGTCACTCACGACGCCGAGCTTGCAGAAATTGAAATGGGCGTTGAGGCTCTGCAGGGGATCGAACGTCCACGTCATGCGGGTGATGCCCTGCGCGAGCACTCGCTCTCGTTGCGCGAGCTTCAGTTTGTATCCCACGTCGAAGTTCCGGTACGCCGGCCTGACCGCCAGCATGTGTGAATGGTGAATCGTCCGCCCATGCTCGAGCCCGACGAAACCATAAACGAACCCGGCCAGCGTTTGACCGTCGCGAGCTCCGATCAATTGACCGCCGGCATGCCTGGCGGCCACCAGTTGCGTCAGCGGCGTAATGTCGCGGTCATCGAGGCCCCACACCTCTTTCTGGAGGTCCTCGACGATGCGCATATCGTCAATGCTTTCGATGTCTTCGATGCGGAGCGAGGGAGCCAACTCAGTATTTCGAGCTGAAGTGGAGCAGGTTTCCAACGAAGACAAACCAGAGGAATCCGAAGCAGGCGAATACAAGAACGGTTGCGTAAAGTCTGGACCAGATTGTCCTGTTTTTACTGAACCACGATTTGATTGCGTCATAAAGCACCACCACCGTTCCCAGGGCGCCGAGAAGGCCGATGAACTGAGCGAGATAGATCCATTTGTTCAGGCTATCGTTGAATGCCGTAATGTCGGCCGTACCGCGGACGATGATCACGAGAATGGCCAGGACGAAGAGGATGTCGAGCGCGAGAACGATTCGGACGCCGAGCCGGATCCAGCGTTGCTGCGGCGTAAGCTCGAGCGGCTGCCGATAGTGTCTGCGCACGAGCGCCGCCACCGGCCAGAGCAGGAGTGTCAGCGCCATCAGGGCCAGGGAAACAACGACGACGGGCACGAGCACCTTCCGATCCTGGCCGACGCCCACACGCTGATACACGAACACGGGATACGGCGAGATCATCACTTCCATACGACCCGTATTGTCGCGTTTGAACGCGAGGTAGTCTCCTCCGTCGACGTCGTGAAACAGGAGCGGCGCATCTTCGCGCCACTTCCTCGCTTTCCCGTTGGCACCTTTGAGCGCCGAGGCAGTGATCGTACCGTCAGCCGCCGGCTCGATCACGAGCTCTCCCACGACATACAACGCTCGGAGAAGTGAGCTGTCGCTTCGGCGGCTGACGAGGTAGCTACCGCTGACGCTCTTCGCGTCTTCCTTAGCAGTCGGTAGGGTTTGCCGAACGGTCGAATCAATAAAATAGCGATCCAGAAAGGCGCGCCACAACTGCGCGCGCGCTTCAACTTTTCCGCTGCCAGCGCTGTTGTACGACACGAAGAATCCGAGGTTGGTATCCGGCATCAGGTGAAGGTTGCTGTGAAAGAGTTCCGTATCGCCGGCGTGGCCGATGATGCGGTGTCCGTGGCTCGACTCTTCGTAGAATCCGTACGCCATGGCGTTGGCCGCCGGATTCAGCTCGAACAGTTTGCTGTGCATCAGATTGACGGTTTCCGGGCGGAGGATTCGCGCTCCTCCGTATTCACCGCCTTGCAGGTGCGCGATCATGAAGCTGGCCATGTCCGTTGCTGTCGAGGTCAGACTGCCGGCCGGTGCGGGTCCGACAATCTCGAACGGCCGCGGCTCGGTGGAGGCGGTCCGGTACCCCTTCGAAATGAGCGCAGACATCGCCGCGGGCAGAGGCTGCGTGAACGTCGACCGTGTCATGCCGAGCGGCTTGAAGATGTTCTCCTGAATGTATTGTTCGAAGGGCCGGCCGGACACGCGTTCGACGATGTAGCCGGCCAGCGACGCTCCATAGTTTGAGTAGGCTACGGTGGTCCCTGGCGGATACATCCGCCGGGGGATGTGAGTCTTCAGAAACTGACCGAGCGGGACATGGTTTGTAGGTGCGACGAAGAGATCTTTCGCCTGATCCTCGAATCCTGGCGTGTGCGTGAGGAGGTTCTTGAGAGTAATCGGCTTTCCGAACGCCTCGGGGATTTTGAAGTCGAGATACTCATTCACATCGCGGTCGAGATCCAGCTTCTTCTGTTCCACGAGTTGCATGACCGCAGTCCAGCCGAACAGCTTGGAAATCGATCCAGGGCGGAACAGTGTCGTGTCAGCGATGACGGGCTTTTTCTTCGCCACGTCGGCGTAGCCGTAGCCTTTCGCGAACAGCAGCTTGCCATCCTTGACGACGGCGATCGTCGCTCCGGCGATATCGTTGTTCTCCAACTGCAGCGGAACGAATCCGTCGAGGAATGCCTCTACGTCAGTTGCCGTCATCGAGTGGCCCGCGGTTGCAACCGCGGGGCGGGAATCAGACAAAATCTCTGTTTTCGGGGAAGTGGCAGGAGCGAGTGGATTCTGCGCACGAAGAGGTGCCGAACAAATGAAGAGAAGTATGAGGGCCGCTCGCCAGTGGTTTCGCATCAGGGTTGTGCCTCCGTCAATGGTGTTGTGAGCAGGGCGGTGAGAAGCGCGGCGCGCCGCGGCAGGTCAGCGACGATGATGTGTTCGTGTGCGGCATGTGCCCCGTCGCCCTCGACGCCCAGGCCATCGAGTGTCGGGATCCCCTGCGCCGCGGTGAAGTTGCCGTCGCTGGCGCCACCGCTTGGGCCTTCGCCGAGATCGAATCCGAGTTGCGCAGCGATCGACCGCGCGTGGGCGAACAGCGACATCACCGCGGGTGTCCGCTCCAGAGGTGGGCGATTGATTCCGCCTCGAATCTCGAGCTGCGCTCCGTTCTGAACAGGTTGCATCGACTCGATACGGCGTGAGATCTCCTCGCCCTGAGCCGTCGTTCGAAAACGCACATCGACTTCGGCCCGCGCTTCCGACGCGACTACGTTGGACAGCGTTCCGCCCTTGATCACTCCGACGTTGACGCTGACGCCCTGCGGCCGATCGGTGAGCTCGTTCAGCGCGAGGATCTGGTGCGCCAACTCCGATATGGCGCTGACGCCTTTCTCGGGATCGAGCCCTGCATGCGCAGAAATCCCGCGCGCGATCACCTCGTAGTTCGCTACTCCTTTTCGCTCGGTCTTCACCTTTCCCCCCGGCAGTGAAGGCTCGAGGACGAAGACCGCGGCACAATCCGAGGCTTCCGCCGTGATCAGGTCGCGCGAGGTCGTGCTGCCGCTCTCCTCATCGCAGGTTAGAAGGATCCGGATATCCCTCCCTGGTTGCAGTGCGAGCTCATGGATCGCCTCCAATGCAGCGAGCATGACTTCCACACCGCTTTTCATGTCGAAGATTCCCGGGCCGAATGCGCGGCCGTTCTCCAGCCGGAACGGCCGGCGGGCCAACGTTGCGAGAGGCCAGACGGTGTCGACATGGCCGAGCAGCAGAACCGGTCCGTAATGGGATGGCTGGCCGAAGGTCATTCGCCCCACGAGATGCGATCCTCGCTCCGTCTCATGGAGTTTCGTCGCAGCGCCAATCGCATCGAGACGTGCTTTCAGGTTCGCTACGATTGCGGTTGTGGCCGCGGCGTCGCGTGTCGGCGACTCCTGTTCGACGAGCGCTCGCGCTCCCGCCAGGAGACTCTCCTGACGGGAGCTGAAGTGACGCAAGAGCGCCGCAGCCATCGAAGCCTCAACGATCGAGACGGACTCCCTATTGGAACTGACGCGGCTCACCAGGCCCTGACACCAACAGAGACTCCGATTGTCCTGGGCCGGATATAGGACAAAGCGATCGCTCCATGGGGAATGAACCCGGCTCCGGCAACGGAGGTGATTCCCTTCTCGTTCGTCAGGTTCCTTCCGTAGAGCTCGAGGGACCATCGACCGATGTCGGCTCCCGTCCGCAAATCGATCGTCGTATAGCTCCCGATCGTGCGGAGGCTGCCCCCGGCCGTCGTCCTGGTGGTGAAATTGTACGTTCTATCGCCGGTGTACCCTACGGCGCCGCCAACAAATGGCGTCAAACTTCCCACCGTCCATTCATAGTCGCCCCTCAACCCCATGGCCCATTTCGGCGCGTACGGCAGCGGATCACCCGCCAAACCGCCCACTTGGACGGAGGTAGCCTTGGTGAGGTAGGCATTCGTATACGACCCGTTCAAGGAGAATGTCAGCCCGGTCGCCGGGATGATGCTCGTGGTGAGTTCGGCACCCTTGCTCACCGCGGTTCCACCGTTGGCGTTGAGTCCGACGCCGTTCACCCTGGTGAACAGTTGAATGTCCTTCCAGTCGAGGTAGAACACGCTGAGATCGACGGAGGACTTACCATCCGCGCCGCTCGCCTTCCAACCGGTCTCATAGCTGGTCAGACTGTCCGACTTGTATGTCAGCGGCGTGCCCGCCGGAACATTCGGCGCGAGAACATTCGGTCCGCCCGGCCGGAAGCCGGTGGCCACGCGAGCATAGATCGATGAGTTCCTGGTCAGCTCGAAACGTGGCGCGACAGAGTAGGTGAACGGATGCTCGGACGACTTGAGATTGTCGTACTGGGCAAGTCCGCCGAGCAAGGGGCCGTCGAGGGTCTGTGATGCGACCTGCTTGTTACTGCTCTCGCGCCCGCCCAGGGAGAGATCGAAGCGTGACGTGATGTGCCAGGTGGTGTTGGCGAACAGAGAGAGCTCCTTGTAGGTGGACAGGAGCGAAACCACCCCCAGGTCCGGAATACCCGAGGCGACGACTCCCGTGCCGGCTTCAACGGCTTGGATCTGCTGATGGATCTTGGACTTTTCGTCTGTGTAATACCCCCCAATCAACCATTCGAAGGTCTTGTTCTTGGCTGAGGCGAGACGCAGCTCCTGAGTGAACTTGTCGGTGCTGGTCGTCTGGGGCAAGCGAGCACTCAGTGGCCGTTTCGCGTCATCACCGAAGATGCTAGTCACCAGCGCGGCGAAAGGGGTCGTAAAGTCGGTGTGCAGATGCTGCTCGGATGTGCCGTAGCTTGTCACGGACGCGAGGCTGACCGCACCGAGGTCCCAACTGGCCGCGGCGCTGGAGATCCGAAACTTCGTGTCCAGCGGTTCCTTATAGTACGAGGACTGCACCCCACTGCTATTCAGCGGCTTGAGGGTGATTGGGTCGGTGTCCACTAGATTGGACGCGCCGCTCTTGATGTCCTGCATCTGCGCCGTCAGGAGGAGCGAGAATTTGTTGGAGGGTTCGTACACCGCGGAGACGCGCCCTCCAGAGCTGTCGCTTGTATTGATGTTCTTGCCAACGCGCGTGCCTCCGATGATGATCGTCGTCGGATGCGTCGCGCTTGCGACCGGGTTGTTACCGATGGAGTCGATGAAGCCGTTGTCAAACCGTTTGAATCCACTGGCCCGAAGAGCAAATCGATCGCCGAGCGGAATGTTCACCAGCCCTTTCAGAGAGTATCCGAGGCCGCCGCCCTCGATGGTTTCCGAAGCTCCCAGGAATCTCGCCTCGAACCCCTTGGTCGTGGGCCGGTTCGTCACGTATTTCAAGACACCGCCAACCGAGCTGGCCCCGTACAAGCTGCCTTGCGGACCGCGCAACACCTCAACCCTGGCGAGGTCGAAGGTGTCGAAGTCGCCGGCCAGGATTGCGCCGTTGGCCAGGCCGCTGCTCGATCCGAACGGCACGTCATCGGAGTAGATACCAACGGTCGACGCAACACCACCGGTATTGATACCCCGCATTGTGACGCGGGTAGTACCGGGTTCGGCCGAGGTCACGGTCAAGCCTGACACCAGTGGCGCGAGGTCCTGGAGATTCCCCACCCGGTGCTCTTCTAGTGTGTCGCCGGCGAGAACCGTGATCGAAGCCGGAAT
>JBBRTE010000017.1:0-102190 GCA_038244715.1 Thermoanaerobaculia bacterium | reverse complement strand
CCTCCTCCACGGCGCCCCCTGGCGCCGCGTCGAGCATCTCTGATCTCTCCTGTTCTTGCACGCACTCCCTCCTTCGTCTCGCCTCCAGGAGGGGGGATTTTTAGCTGACCGCACGGGGGGATTTTAGGAAGGCCGCCGACAAGTGGCTCTTCGCGAAGTTCCGAGGAGTGTCGCCTAAGCCCAAGGTATACAACCCCGAGAGTGTCGCGGGGGGCGTGAAGCTTTCCTTCCGCGATTTTCCGTCTCCCGATCACCGTCCGATCATCGAAGGGGAGGTCCGGTTTCGTTTTACGACTCCTGTGTCACCGGCAATTCCACCACCGTCCCGCACACGCGCTGTTACGCCCGAATATGGCTTTGAAGCGGCACTCACGCGCCTCGAGGCAAAGATCCCTTCTACAGCAGATGCCCGCTTTCGGACGTTCTCTGAGCAGACGCGCGCGGAGGGTCCGATCGGACCGTTGCGGCTGGCGTTTGAGTCAAGGCCGGCGGCGGGTCGGGCAAATCTTTTGGTTCAGGCGGCGCCTACTCCGCGCCTGACCAGCCGCGCCAGCGGGGATGCCCGCCGAAGTTCGCGAGCCTCGCGAATGCGGGCACACATTGAGGACGTCTGCCGAGCAGTGCCGACGGGCGAGAAATCGTCGGAGGATTTCAAAGATGTATGTGGAAACCGATGAATCATCGCCGCGCGAGCGCCACCGCGCCTGGTCTTCGACCCGATCGGCGGAGTGGTTTCGAATGGTAGGCGCTAGCGGACTCGAACCGTTGACACCCACCGGGAGACATTCCAGGATATCCGTAGTTTGAGTGGCTTCTGAGCGTCCCGGGACATCCCAGGATAGCCTAAGATAGCCGTAGGCTGACCCTGCGAACACCTCGCGAACACCTGACGTGGTGTTCGGAGCCACCGGTTCCACTTGTTATTTGTGCTGTCTAGGCGGTTGCCACGTGGAGCGCAGCGGCAGTGACCGAGTAGAGTTCGTGCTCGATTAACTCTGGTAGAAGCACTGGGCCTCGAAGGTGAAGGCAATTCGGGCAGATCTTCGCGCTCCAGCCTGCGGGCAGCTAGTATATGGTGGCAGGACGGAATGGATCCGCGCGCTGAGGCAATCGCTCTTCATGCCGTAGCGATTAACCATATTCTCGACGAGTGGGGATTCGCCCCAAGCTCGCCGAACCGCGTTGCGAAGCATACCGAGGTTCTCTTTTGGCTGGAGAACTTCGTGCCGTCTGAAATCGCTGACGCCGTCCAGTTGCTCACGAAGCTGCAGTACAAGAGCGAACATGTCGTGCGGCGGTCTATAGATGCTCTTGCGCGTGAGCTTCCGAGCATCCTCGGCGAAGGAATCCGCGCTACACGGTTCTTTCAGTTAGGACTCTCGCCGAGCGACAGCGGAGGGCTCTACCTGTACGATTACCGGAAGGCACTCGGTCTCGACGACGGTCAGTTCCCTCAGAGGTCGTTTAGCGACTTCGAGGCGTCAGCGTCGGCGATGGTCTTCTTTGACGACATTATCGGTACCGGATCTCAGGCGACCCGATTTTTCCTCGACCACCTCGGCCACCTTCGGATACCGCTCTACTATGTCGCGCTCTTCGGGTTTGAAAATGGCGTTCGTCGCGTGCGGAGCGAAGCGGGATTCGCGGACGTCCTTGTTGGGATGCAGCTCTCCGACGAAGAGCGAGCGTTCACGCCTGAAACGCGAGTGTTCGCCGACCCGGTCGAACGAGAACGGATTCGTACGCTCGCTAGCAAGTATGGACAAGTTCTGTTTCCGCGGCATCCACTCGGCTACGACGACTCGCAGGCGCTCCTCGTCTTTCCCCATACCGTGCCGAACAACACTCTGCCGGTCATCTGGGCAGGGCCGGAGAATGAGAAGGAGCCCGGTGTCATTTGGAATCCGGTGTGGCGACGACGCAAACCTCGATCGGCGCCGGATACGAAAGGCACTGGAATTCGCCGGTACCGCAGGCTCGGAAGCGCAATCGGTTCGCAACGAAGACTGTTCACCCTGCCGCCAACCCATCGCAGGAACCCGTACTTCACTCCGAAGGGCAGCGTCAGCCGCGCGCTAAGTTGTCTCGGAGCTGGTGACAATCTGGTGCTCTCAGGCCCTCCCGGCGTTGGGAAGACCCAGCACGCAGTGCAGCACGCGCACGACGAGCGCGATCGCTACGCCATGATCTTCTGGGCTTCTGCGGAATCCGTGCACACACTCACCAACGCCTTGCTCGCGCTCGCGCGGCTCGCATGCTCAAGCAATGACCTCGAATCGACAGGTCCCTTGACGCTCGCCGACTTCAGCGCGTGGCTCAGCGCGCAACCTGGCTGGTTGCTGATCCTTGACAACGCCGATGTCCAGGAGGTGGCGGCCTGGATCGAACGCTTTGTTCCTGCAACACATCAAGGCAACGTGATCGTTACCAGCCAGTTAGCACAGTGGACAAATGGTTTTCGCCACGTGCCGGTGGAAGCGTGGACGGAAGCGCAGTCCATAGAGTTTTTTCGCCTCCGTGAACCGCGCTCCGCCCCTAATCCGGTCGAGGTGGGAAAGCTCGCTGGCGAGTTGGGCGGATTGCCTTTGGCTCTTGAGCACGCCGCTGCCTACATCGCTGAAACCGGAATTACGGTCGACGCGTACCGCAATCTTCTCCGTCATCACCGACGCCACCTCTTCAGTCGTCGCCATATCGGAATGACGAACTACGAGGCGAGTATCACGGCTACCTGGGAAGTATCATTTCGACGTCTTAGCTGGCTCGCTCAGCACATTGTTTCGTACTCGGCTGGCCTTGGTTCGGAGCCCATTCCGCGCAGCATTCTTGAGCACCTCTTCGCGTCCGCGAGCCTTGATTGGACCTACAGTCGGTTCGAGCGGCGGAAACTGCGTCATACACTGGAATCGCCCGACGCTCTCAACGTAGCCCTTGCCGACCTCGCCCGGTACAGCCTCGCCTCGGTCTCCGAACACACGTTCCAACTGCACCCATCCCTGCAGGACGTCGTGCTCGATACGTCACGGCTCTCGCCCTGGCAGGCCAGGTACTGGTTTTGCCGCCTTTGGGGTATCTCAGGAGCAAAGCGCTCGGCGGGCGCAGGAATGTGGCTCTATCGGACGGCCCACCTCCTCAACAAGGAAGGCGTTCTGCCGGCTGACCTAGGGAGCAATGTAGCCGTATTCGCCATGCGGCCGTTCATCGGACATCTCCAAGAACTCTCCCGCAAGACCGAAGCAATCGCACCGAACGTGGAAACATCGGCGTGGACGCAGGGGGCAATGATCGGCGGCATCATGCCTCTTAAACACTTACTCAAGTGGTACCAGGAGCGAATCCAATGGTATAGCGCCGGATCATCGCTTATACGAGACATCCTGCAGGACAACATGGAACGGTGGCCGCACCTCAGGGAAGAGACGACATGGTTCCTAGAGCACTTCGAAGGACTCTACCACGACGTCGCGAAGAGGCATGATTTTGGCGGAATTCCTGCGACCATGCTGCGCTGGCTGGCGACAGGCTTCACAACCGATGTCCGAAAGGAAACGTATCACTTTCTCGAAGTTCTTGCACGGGAGCACGCAAAGGAGGGATCCGTGGAAAGCGCGGCACGGCTGTTTCGCCTTTATCGCAATCATGCTCTAAATGACCCGCAAGCACCGCCGCAAGAAGCCACGCGCGCGCTCCTGCATGAGGCGCTGTCAATGCGTTGGTACCTAACGCTCGACGAACGCCGGTCAATGCTGGAAAAGGTCTTGGACTGGCACGACCAACACGATCAGGAAGTAGCTGTCGACTCTCTGTCCTTCTATCGCGGGCTCTATCAATACGCACGGATGTCCAATAGCTCGGAGGCCAAGGAACGAGCGGTGACGTGGTTGCAGCGCGTCTTGCCGAAAGCCCGAACGTATCTTGCCGCTGGGTGCAACCACGCGTGCGGCCTCACGGAGGAATACATTCGCCTCGTTGAAGACGATGAGAATTCTAATCAGACGCTTCGAGCGTGCGAAGAGACCCTAGCTATCGCAGTACGCTCACAAAAGCTCGATCGCGTTGACGCCGCCTTGCTCTGGCAATTTCGCGGCGATCTCCTTCGCACTCGGGGTCGATGGCTTCATGCGGCGCGCTCATACGCCCGCTGTCTCTCGCTCGAGATGCGCGATGGCCAGGCGACGCCCGGACGCCAGATCGAGTTAGGGAGTACGATCGGTGCGATGTATCTACAGGCTTCGGCGTTGCGAGCAGCGAAGAAGTACCTTCTGAGTACGCAGGAACTCCTCACGATTCACACGGACGAAGATTCCTCGAACGTCGAACTTCGCGGCGCCGTCGATGGCGCACTCGAACGACTTGACATAAAGTTGATCTGACACGACAGCTTCGCGTTCCGCGACCCTCAAAGGCCACGGCACCAGGGCGACCGAGCTCTACGCACGACCGAGCACGGAAGCCCTCGAAGCGGTCGCAAGAGCGCTACTAGCTTAGGTGTTCTCCTCGCCTGCTTGCTCGATCGTTTCAGCGATGCGCGGGTGATAGTCGGTTACGCTGCGGTCTGTGCAACCTGAGCGGCATCAAGGAGTTATCTGGTAGGCGCTAGCGGACTCGAACCGCTGACCCCCACCGTGTGAAGGACAGTCCTCATCCGTGGATATCCGACATCCTTGGTTTCAGACGACGACACCGCCGTTTCCGATGATCGGCGACGCCGCCACGATGCGCGCGCGTAGTCGGCCCCGCCCCGGAACATCCGCCGCCAGTTCCACGTATCAATGGACATGCATCCGACGCTGAACCGCGACCAGTTCTTCGGGCTTCGTATCACCGCACAATCCGTGGGGAAGTTTTCGCTGTCGTTGACACGCTACGATCGAGGCACGGCGATTCCCTGGCACGCCCACGACGAGCCATATGCAACGGTCGTTGTGAGCGGCGCATATCGCGAAGAGACGTCTGCTGGAATTCGTGATTGTCGCGAGCGAGATGTCATCGTGCACGCCCCTGCCGAGAGGCATTCCGACTCGTTCAATCACGGCAATGCGACATGTCTCAACGTTCACGGCACTCCGTTCGATCGAAGTGCTCTCCTTCCGCGATCGCAGGTCGGTGAGGTCGCCGGGAAACTGGTGGAGGAGTTTCGACGCCCCGATGCACTGTCATCGATGGCCATTGAAGCGCTGATGGTCGAGCTCTTCGTCGCCGCAGCGCGTCATGACGATGCTCCGTGCAGACCACTGTGGCTGACCGAGGTACGGCGAACGGTGGAAGAGCGGTTTCAGGAATCGCTCTCGCTCGGGTACCTGGCCGAAACGGTCGGCGTTCATCCCGGCCATGTTGCTCGTACATTCCGCCAGCAATACGGCACAACCATCGGCGGCAGGGTCCGTGAGCTGCGCGTGGCTTACGTCAAGCAGCGTCTCGCGTCGGCTGCGCCTCTTCGCGACATCGCCGTCGATGCCGGTTTCGCAGACCAGAGTCACCTGACGCGCACGTTTCGTCGCTCGACAGGCGTGACCCCGGCCGCCTTTCGCCGGCTTCTGCGTTAAGGCGGTTCCAGAACGCGACGTTCGTTCAAGACCCTCTCG
The DNA here is from genome assembly GCA_038244715.1 of Thermoanaerobaculia bacterium. Classification (GTDB taxonomy): domain Bacteria; phylum Acidobacteriota; class Thermoanaerobaculia; order Gp7-AA8; family Gp7-AA8; genus JADGNZ01. Next base: position 96,605 of record JBBRTE010000017.1, on the reverse strand, counting down.
CGGCAATGCGCTAACGTCGTGGCATGCAACGAATTGCCTTCATCCTGACATTCGCGGTTGTCCTCACCTGTCGCTCCGCGCCGACAGCAGTCGCTCCTTTCGACGAGGCGGACAACCTCTCGATGTCCCGGCAGATGTCCCGTGTACGTGAGCTTTACATAAGCGCTGCTGCGACGGACCCCGATCCGGTGCGACGCGACCGTGCGGCGATCCGTGCAGCAAACCTCGACTGGCATGTCTTTCATGATTCCGCTGCGGCGCGAACCAGATTAGCGTCGATTCATCCGGACAGCCCGGAGATCAGTCACGCGTGGGCCGAACGCTCGCTGCTCGAAACGGAGCTTGCCTCGGATTACAACTCTGCACGCGTCGCCGCGGCTCACGCCATTGAAACCGCACAGACATCGACCGACCGCGCTGGGGGACTGACTCGCGCCGCAGGAGCAACGGTCGCACAGGCCACGGCCGCGCGCCTCCACGGAATCTGCGCTGATGACGCTGCGGCACTTGCAGTGGCGATCACGAATCTTCACGACGCGATCGAGGCAGGAGGGCCACGGATTGAGCCTGCGCGACTGCTGCTCGATGCCGCGCTCATCGCCGGTGATGGCAACAGCGCGCTACAGGCGTGGCGCTGGTACTACGCCGATCAGCCGTCGGGTGTCGTACAAGCCGGGACAGAACTCGCGGCGCTCCTTCCACAGTGGAAGCCAGGCGCGGAACTTTCCTCCGCGAATCGCCGCACCATCGCACTCGCGCTCGCCGGGTCCCGTCTTTTTCCAGAGTCTGATCTCATGCTTCGCGATCCGTGTGCAAAGGCGAGACTGTCCGAGGATCGCGACACGCACGACGTCATCGTGTACGCCGCCGTGCTGCGTCGCCTCAGCGCGATCAGCTCCGAGCACTACCGGCTTATGGCATCCGCCTCGGGACGCGGGCATCTGGACAAAGACGTCATCAACGAGTCGATGGTCTTATGGGAACAGTTGTCGTGGCCGGACAAAGTGCCGGCATTCTCGCTGAAGGCACTCAACGAAGAGCTGGCACGGCGATTCGGTACGGTAGCCACGCTTGGCGATACCGAAGGCATCCCGACGCTCCTCCTGGGGCATCGCGTGATTGACGAAACGCGCGATGTCGCACAGTACGGGCGGAAAGCCTCGCTCCGATTCATCGAGCTCGATGGAATGCTCAGCAGCGGTTACGCGGCATGGCTTACACGTGACGACCGAGGCACCGGAGGCTGGGCCACGGACGACGTCATCTATCAGATCCGGCCGATGTACGCGGACGGTCCCGTCATCCGGTGGAGAGGGATCACAGACGACGGCGTTCGAAAGGAAAACGAGAAGAAGATCGGGGAGGAATCGCAGCGTGATCTGGAACGCGCGCGCGTGCAGCCAATCACGTATCTGCCTGGTCTCCAGGGCCGGCTGAATCAACAGGCCACGCTTGCCATACGCGATCGACTGGCGGCGACGGGCCTCTCGGGTGACGCCTTACGCGATGCAGTGATCGGACAACTCAGTCGCGACAAGTTCGATTCGTCGATCTGGGCACACGAAGGACGACACGCAATCGACAAGAAGATCTTCGGCATCCGCGACGCAACGGATCTGGAGTATCGCGCCAAGCTGAGTGAGATCGCGCTCGCGCCGTCGCCGCGCCTCATGGGATCCGTTCTCGACCCGATCGGCGGATCTTCTCCGCACGGCAAGGCAAACGAGCGCGCGCTGACGGGCGTCGTAGCGTGGATGCGCGCGCATGCCGCCGAGATCTCAGGGCTCGATCCAAAGCTACCGCTACTCCCGCAACTCGACTGCCTTACCGACGATCAAATCCGTGCGGCGTTCCGCTCGCTCGATCCACTGGCAAACAAGAGATGACGACTGACATCTGAAGAGGCGTTATGGGGCCACGCCTTCGTCCTGCCGCTCGAACCGGCCGTCGCCGTGGCCTGAAGATTCTCGAGTCCGTGAAGTACGCGGCGGCGTTGAGCGAGCCGCGATTGCCAATGAGCGTGGACCTTGAGCGCACCTCGTAGACCACAGCGTTTCGTCCTTCCACGTATCCTGTCCACCAAATGTCGCCAAGTTTTGCGATGAGCGGTGTGGAACGTTGATTGGGTCGTTGATGCCGCCGAGCCGGAATCCTTTGGACATTACGCCGGATCAATGGATGTTTTGTCGTGGTTTTGTTTTAACCACTACCCAATCGTTGCCGGCGGTTCGAAGAACGTGATCGCTATCTTGTGACCCGTGGCTATCTACTACTCGGCATCCTAGCTTCCGCAATCATCATTGTGGCGTTGACGTGTTACGTCGATTTCGTCCGCGAAAACGTGACGGTTCGTCATCCTGCGATCAGAGCAAAGTACGCGCGCGAGGCGCCGCAGATTTTCGCCTCGCTTCCGCTGCCGCCGGGCACGCCCCCCGAAAATGACCAGCTCGCCGGCCCACAGAGGTCGGGTAGGTGGGCTTCGGAGCTTCTTGAGGTGGCATAGACGTTCGACCGGCCGGGACATCACGTTCACGTTGAGACTTCGGGTGGACTTGTGGTGAATTTGTCGTTCCTGAAGTGGCCGCAATGTACTGCGATCTCGCGCTCGCCTGGGCGGCGAGCGTGGTGAGCCTGTATGCGAAGCGCAAACGGAGAGTTGGACGCAAAGTGACCTGAGTTGGTCCTGCGAAGAAAAAGCCACGAGCGCGAGCACTCGTGGCTTTTCAAGGTGATGAAATGGTAGGCGCTAACGGACTCGAACCGTTGACCCCCACCGTGTGAAGGTGATGCTCTACCAACTGAGCTAAGCGCCTGTAAGGAATCGTCGCAACGAACAGCGGTTCCTCTCTATTTCCGAGGGCGGGCAGCATACGCTGGCGAGGCCGGTGCTGGCAATCGGGAGATGGGGAAATGGGCGGCGGAGTGGGGCGCCGGACGATCGATTGTGACTTTTCGCACCATCCTTTTGGGCCCGGACAGGTCATGATGCGGTGCACGGTGTGCACGCTCGTGGTGCTGCGTACCGGATCAGCCCCGATGACCGTTCTCCCGTCTCGCTTCACGGACTCGCAACCGACACCGTCATTGCCGGCCGAGCTAAACCTCATCCTCCTGGCCGCGGTCCTGGCTGGCCTCCTCGAAGCGGCATTGATCACCACGCACAGGGTTGCGGGTGTCGATCCCTTTCACTACGTCCCGATCAGAGTCTGGGTCGTTGTCCCACTGGCGTGGCTCGCGATCGCCGCCATCTTCGCCGTTCCCGCGTTTCTGATTTCGCGCCGGGAGGGGGCGCGCATCGTCCTCTGCGCGATCGCCGCGACGTTTGCGGGCTGCCGTATCGCGCTGACGAGCCGGAAGTGGGGACTGTGCGCATTGGTCATGATCTTCGTTGCGCTGCTCTGGATCCTGCGCCGCGTGCGGCCGCCTGGTCGCGCGCGGACCGTGGCCTCGATGGCGTTGCTTCTTCTCGCGATCGCAGGCGTTGGTATGGCAATCTCCGGCCGCCCGTTGCCGCCCACGACGCGCACGGCGACAGGTCCGAACGTGTTGATTATCATTGCCGACACGCTCCGTTACGACGCGGTCTTCCGGCCGGATGGCAGCGTGAAGCCGGAACTTCCATCGCTCTCGCGGTTCGCCTCCGAAAGCACGGTCTTCGACGCGGCATACGCGGCGTCCTCGTGGACCCTGCCGTCGCATTTCGCGGCGGTGACCGGCCTCGATGCCCATCAACTCGGTCTGGACTTTGAGCATCAGACGTTCGAGAAACCGGTGTTGACGCTTGCAGAGCACTTTCGTCGGGCCGGGTATCGCACATCGGCCGTCGTCTCGAATCCGTTTCTCAATGGGGGATCCGGATTCACGCGTGGTTTCGATTCCTACGAACGCCCGACGCGGGCCATGGACGTGTGTCGCGTTGCTCCGCTCACGATTCTGGCGCAGATCTGGCCGCGATTCGAGGGGACGATCTGCGGATGGTCGGCCAGCCAGGTGACCCGGCGCGCGCTGCAGCACATGAACGACGATGCTGCTCCCTACCTGGTCGTGCTGAACTTCATGGACGCGCACGAGCCTTCGTACCTCGAGCCGGGTTGTCGGGCGGGTGTTCCAGCGAGACACAACACGGTCCTTCGCCTGCAAGTGCGCGAAGCGCCCATCTATCACGCCGCCGTACGGTGTCTGGACAGGAGTCTGGCCGCTCTCTTCGACCGCGCCGCTGCCAGCCAGCGCGGGACGGTCGTCGTCTTTCTCTCCGATCACGGCGAGCACCTGGGTGAACGCGGGTTCATCGGGCACGGCCAGACGCTCTATCCCGAGCTTCTGCACGTGCCGCTGATCGTTCGCACGCCAGCTCGCGTTCCGCGGCGCGTCAGTACTCCGGTTTCGCTGACCCAGCTCCCGTCGATTCTCGACGCCCCTGCTGTAGCTTCCATCCCGGAACGCGCCGTCGTGTCGACGCTGGTTCTTCCCGCCGCATTCGGCAAGCGGAGAATGATCTCCGTCATTCGCGGTCCCTGGCAGTTGATCACCTCCGGACCGGGGAGGGAGGAGCTGATCGATCTTCGGACGTCGGCAACCGTGAACGCGTCACCGCTCCTCGCGCAGCTTCGCGCCGATACCGCTGCAGTAAGGAGTTCCTGGCCTCGAATGTCCGCGACGGACTTCCGCTCGGTGGGATACATTCACTGAGCCGTCAGTGGCGCGCGGATGAAATGAATTTGAGACCGAATCTTCCGGCCTTCGCCGTGCTGCTCCTGCTCGCCGCCGGAAGTCTCTCCGCGTCGCCGCCACCACCGATCCGGCACGTGTTCATCATCGTTCTGGAAAATAAAGGGTTCGACACGACGTTCGGGCCGTCATCGCCCGCCACGTATCTGTCGAAAACGCTGACTGCACAAGGGCAGTTGATGCGCCAGTACTACGGAATCGGCCACAAGAGCCTCGCCAACTACGTGGCGATGGTGAGCGGGCAGGGACCGAACGCCGCGACGCAGACCGACTGCCTCCTCTACACCAACGTCATCCCCGGAACCCAGACGCCATTCCTTGGCCAAACCCTCGGACAGGGCTGCGTCTATCCTGCCGATACGAAAACGGTGGCCGATCAGCTCACGTCCGCCGGCTTGACGTGGAAGGCGTACATGCAGGACATGATCAGCCCCTGCCGGCGTCCTGCGCTCAATTCCGCGGATGACACGCTTTCCGCCCGCATCGGCGATCAATACGCCACGCGGCACAATCCCTTCGTCTATTTTCAATCGCTGCTCAACTCCGGCGATTGTCCGGCACACGACGTCGATCTCGGACAATTGCATTCTGATCTCGCCAATGCGGCAACCACTCCCAACTACGTGTTCATCGCCCCGAACCTTTGTGAGGATGGGCACGACGTGCCCTGCATCGACGGCCGTGCGGGCGGCTTGGTGACGGCGGATCAATTTCTCCAGAACTGGGTTCCGCGCATTCTCGGCTCGCCTGCGTGGGCGGAAGGCGGCCTCCTGATCATCACCTTCGACGAGGCCGAGGGGGGCGATGCCAGCGCCTGTTGCAACGAAATGGCGGGACTCAACACCGCGAATCCCGGCGGCGACACCGCCGGCCCGGGTGGCGGCCGAACCGGCGCGGTGCTGCTCGCGCGCTTCATCCAACCCGGCTCCGTCAACGACACGCCCTACAACCACTACGCCCTCCTGCGCAGTGTCGAAGATCTCTTCGCGCTTCCGCATCTTGGTTTTGCCGGGCAACCCGGTCTGAAGGCGTTCGGAGCCGACGTGTACAACGCTTCGTGGACGCCGATGCGTGGCCGTCCGTCGCGACCGTAGGGATGCCTTCTGATTTGTGGTGCAATACGACGCGTGCGACGCACTGCGAAGAAGGCTGTGATCGCGATCGGGTCGGCTCTCGCGGCCGCGGCGGTCGAGCGCATCTTCTTTGCGTCGCCGCGGTGGATGGGAGCGTTGTCCGATCACTTCGACGGCGAGCGCTTTCGCAATCTCGAGCACGGATGGCAGACCGAGGGATCGTTCCTGAAGTGGCAGGCGACGAGGGTGCCGGGGGAGTGGCCCGATCATCCGGACGCGCCGTACGGTCCGCGGCCGCCCGAGCGGGTGAGCGGTGGAGGACTGCGCGTCACGTTCATCAATCACTCGACCACGCTCGTGCAGATGGATGGAGTGAACATCCTCACCGACCCGGTGTGGTCGCAGCGTGTTTCGCCGGTGACGTTCACGGGTCCGCGGCGGCATCGTCCGCCCGGGATCCGGTTCGACGATCTGCCGCCGATCGATCTCGTCCTGGTCAGCCACAACCACTATGACCACCTCGATGTGGCGACGCTGCGTGCGATCGAGGCGCGGCATCGCGCACCGATCGTCACGCCTCTCGGCAATGCCGCGTTGATGCGGCGCCAAGGCATCAACGGAGCGATCGATCTCGACTGGTGGCAGACGACAAGACACGCGAATGGCGTTGCCACGACCGTGGTGCCGGCGCGTCATTTTTCGGCCCGCGCGATCAGTGACCGCAACCGCAACCTCTGGGGTGGGTTCGTCGTCAGCGGTCCATCGGGACACGTCTATTTCGCCGGCGACACCGGCTGGGGTACGCATTTCGAAGAGGTCGGACGCCGCTTCGCTCCGATCCGCGCGGCACTCCTGCCGATCGGCTCGTATCTGCCGCGCTGGTTTATGCATCCGGCGCACATCGATCCTGCGCAGGCCGTCGATGCGCACTTCGCTCTTCGTGCGAAAACGAGTGTGGCCATCCACTTCGGGACATTCGCGCTCGGCGATGATGGCGAGTACGATCCGATCCGCGACCTGCACGAAGCGCTCGCGGGGAAGGGCAATCCGCCCTTCCTGGTACTCGATCAGGGAGAAGGACGCGACTTGCCATGATCCATCGCAGCATCGGAGCGGTCTCACACGGGATTATCGACTACGCGCTGGCGATCCTGCTCGCCGCCGGGCCGTCGGTGATGGGGTTCAACGGCCGTCAGGCTACCTGGTCGTATCTGTTCGCAGCCGTCCTTCTGGCTCTCGCCGTGCTCACGCGCTACCCGCTGGGCATCGTAAAAGTGGTCGGGCTGGCCATCCATGGATTCGTTGAGTTGTTGCTGGCCTTGAGCCTCATCACTGCGCCGTGGTTCGGCAATTTCGAGCGGGGCGTGCTCTCGCGGAACTTCTACGTCACGGTCGGACTGCTGATGCTCGTGCTCTGGTTTCTCACCGACTTTCGCGGGATGCGAAACCGCCCGGCAGTTGTGCCGGGTGCAGGCAGCGATGCGAAAGCGCGAGCGGCACCGTCACCACCACCGTCATCGCCGTCACCGCGCCCCTAATCCGTGCCGCCTGGCCCTGAGGCCGTGCCTGCTGGCCCCGAGGCGGTGCCGGCTGGCCCCGAGGCGGTGCCGGCTGGCCCCGAGGCCACCTGCAAAGCCCTGTCATCCTGAGCGAAGCGAAGGATCTCAAGTTGCGCATCTTGAGATCCTTCGCTTCGCTCAGGATGACAAGGAGGTTTCTGTGCATCCGCTGGGCGTCGTCGAAGGCCGCTCCGGGCTACTTCCTTTTCCTCGGCGAGACTTCTTCGAGCCGGACTTCGACGGGGGCCTTTTTGAACAGGACTTCGACGGGGGCTTCTTCGAACGGACTTACTGGGAGATGCGGAATTCGAGGCCGTGCCGGCTGGCCCCGAGGCCACCTAGAAAGCCCTGTCATCCTGAGCGAAGCGAAGGATCTCAAGTTGCGCATCTTGAGATCCTTCGCTTCGCTCAGGATGACAAGGAGGTTTCTGTGCATCCGCTGGGCGTCGTCGGAGGCCGCTCCGGGCTACTTCCTTTTGGTGGACTTCCGCGGCGAGGACTTCTTCGAGCTGGATTTCGGCGACGACTTCTTCGAGCCGGACTTACTGGGAGATGCCGACTTCTTTGACGCGGACTTTTTTGACGAGGAAGACTTCTTCGCGCTCGACTTCTTCGACGGCACCTTTGCCGCCGGCGCGGCGCGCTTCCGAAATGCCGATGGCGATCGCTTGTTTGCGGCTGGTCACCTTCTTCCCGGTCGAGCCGCTCTTGAGCGTTCCCTTCTTCCGTTCCTTCATCACCTTCTCGACTTTGTCCTGTGCTTTCTTTCCGTAGGCGGCCATGCTCGAAGTCCTCCTTCGTGATGCACAGGAAGATGTGCAAAGGACGAGCCGGACGACTGATCATTCGTGGCGCGCGCGTCGACGAGGATTCGTTCCACTTGAATTCTCTCGATCAGCGGAGCCGGTGGCGGTGGCCTGGGCGGTGCCTGTGGCGAGGAGCAATCCGTTAATCGCGATCCGCATACGTGCTCCTGGCGAGGACGGTGGCGCGCCGTTGCGAGGGCACATCGACTTCGATCGTATGCGTGCCGCGCACTACGGTGTCGGGCTTGCGCACCTCGAGCTCGTAGTGGCCGGCCAGAGTCTTCTGCAGCCGTTCCACCGCGATCTTCGGGAAGCGGAAGGTCTTCGCGTAGAACCCGCCGGTATCACCCGCCACCTGTCCGAGGCCGGTTTCGAGGGAGTGGGAATCGGCCTGCGTGAAGTCGATCGAGAAGACGCTGGCGCGTGCCGATTCGAGCGCCTGACGCGCCGCGACGTACTTCGACTCCATCATCACCCCGCTCGGCGTCAGGCGGCCAAGGCCCCAGCCGAAGAGGATGATCGACTTCGGCCCGGGGATTGCCCGCAGCGCGTTGGCCACGATGATCAGCGCCGCCTCCGGTGACCCCGCCTTGCGCATCTCTTCGCGATCGAGGCGCTTCGCCAACGCCGGCATCGGCACCATGCGTGGCGGGGGCGGCTCATCCGTCAGCAATGCCTGCTCCATGGCATCGCGGATGTGGTTCTTGTCGTTGGTGAAGTCGAGGCGGAACTTGAGGTGCGAGTCGAACGAGAACACCGCCACGCGATCCTCGGCATCCAGCCAGTCGAGCCAGTCGCTGGCGTTGACGACGGTCTGCATCTGCCCGGCGACGCGCGAGCTGTTGCGTGCGAAATCGGTCTGGTAGAAGAAGAGGAGCAACCGGCCGCGCGGAGCGGGTTGGTCGAGAGTGCTGTTGACGTCGGCGATCTGGCTGGTAGCGAGGTCGCGCTCGACCGCGGTCTCCGGGATCCACTCGCTCGATGCCACGATGGCGGGCTTGCCGTCGATCCGCACGCGAAAGTCCTTCGCCGTAAGACCGGTGATGGGATTGCCGCGATCATCGGTCACGCGCGTATCGACGATGATCCGCTCGACATTGATGCGCTCCTCGACCTGAGCGAACGCGGACGCTGTGAGGAAGAGGATGAAGGCTGCCGCCGCCGCGCGCTGCATGGGCTGAGTTTACGTCTGCCGTGGTGCACAGAACGCCAAACAATTTTCCGGTCAACATCGAGGTGCGGATAGCTTCAGGCCCCGCGGTGGGAGACAATCCGCCCATGCGCAAGCTCGCCTTCATCATCACGCTGTTGCTCGTCGCAACCACCGCCTCCGCCGCGTCGTTCGATGATCTCTTCCTCGACCGGACGATGCGGGTGAACTACTTTCATACCGGAAATCATGGTGAGGAAGTCATCGCACTCGACTCGGTCGTCTCGGATGGGCCGTGGCCCGGCAGCCGTACCCATCTCATCGACACCCTGAACCTCGGCAGCTACTACTTCGAGGTCATCGATCGCGAGACGAATCAGGCGATCTACACGCGCGGTTTTGCATCGGTCTTCGGCGAGTGGCAGACGACCGATGACGCGAAGGATCGCGCGGGAACCTTTGCGGAATCGGTGCGCTTCCCCTGGCCGAAGAAGCCGGTGCAACTGGTCATCAAGAAGCGCGATGCGAATGGCGCGTTCCAGCAGCTGTGGTCGACGCTGATCGATCCATCGTCACGCTTCGTGAATCCGTCCGACCGCAAGGCGGCCGGACGTGTGTGGAACGTCATCGAGAACGGTCCGCCGTCCGCGAAGGTTGACCTGCTCGTCATCGGCGAGGGTTACACCGAGAGTGAGCTGCCGAAGTTCCACAAAGACGTCGAGCGCATGGTGGGCAAACTGTTCGCCACGGAACCGTTCAAGAGCCGGCGCAAGGACTTCAACGTCCGCGCGCTCGACCTGATCGAGCCGGTCAGTGGCGTTCACCGCCCTCGCACGAATGACAATCGCCGGACGATGACGGGCGTGCAGTACAACATCTTCGACTCCGAACGATACGTGCTCACGCTCGACGATCACCGCATGCGCGATGTCGCGTCGTCGGCTCCCTATGACTTCATCGAAATCCTGGTCAATGAGAAGCAGTACGGTGGCGGCGGGATTTTCAACGACCAGGCCACCGCGTGCGTCGACAGCGCCTTTGCCGAATATGTGTTCGTGCACGAGTTCGGACATCACTTCGCGGCACTAGCGGACGAGTACTACACCTCGCCCGTCTCGTATGCGACGAGTGGAAGCAGCGATCATCCCGAGCCGTGGGAGCCGAATGTGACGGCGCTCCACGATCCAGCGATGGTGAAGTGGCGCGATCTGGTCGATGCGTCCACGCCGATTCCGAGTCCGTGGGACAAGGACGCGTTCGAGAAACACAGCCTGGAGTACCAGAAGGAACGCGCGCGTCTGCGCAATGCGAACGTGCCCGAGTCGGAGATGGACAAGTTGTTCACGGCCGAGCGCGAGTGGGAAACGAAGTTCCTCGGCGGGCAGAAGTACGCCGGGAAAGTCGGCGCCTTCGAAGGGGCAGCGTATGAGCCTCGAGGCCTCTACCGGCCGGAAGCGGACTGCATCATGTTCACGCGGGACGAAGTCGGCTTCTGCCGCGTCTGTCGCCGGGCCATCGAGCGCATCATTGACACCTATTCACGATAGAAGGCGGTAGGAAAAGTGCCGGGCACGACACTCCTTCGTCAGGAGGTGTCCGATGTCCATCCGCATCGCAGCTTACGCAAATGGCGACGACGCACTGGTGGCGTGGCTGCCCGATATTCCGATCCCCTCGTGCCTCGGGTTTGCGCTCTACCGCCGCCGCAACGGCAAGGAAGAAGTCGTCGAAAACTCGATCGGCTGGGAGACGCTGGTTCCTCCGCCACCGTCGGGGACGCACAAGCCGAGCACGGTCTGGCCCATCCAGCGCTTCTACTGGTCCGACTACATGGCCCAGCACGGCGACAAGGTCCAGTACCGCGTCGTGCCGATGATCGGAACGCCCGACAATCTGACCGAGGCGAAGACGATGGCCAGCGACTGGACGCCGGCGATGCTCCTCTCTGCCGGCAATCCGAGCGGCATCGAGGCGTACTTCAACCGCGGGGTGGTGATGTCGCAGGCGGTGACGCGGCGGCTTGCCCAAACGAAGGGAAAAGCGGCCATTCCGACGCTCAAGGCCTCCATCGCAGTTCCTGGAAATGAAACGCGGACGTTCCTCTACGGCGAGTTGGGCCGCGCCCTCATCGATGCGCTCACCGACGGAGCAAAGAAGGGATACTCGATTTACGCCGCGATCTTCGAGCTCGATGATCCGGAGTTGATCGCGGCGATCAAGTCCTACGGCAAGCGCGCGCATCTCATCCTCGCAAATGGTGCTCACAAGAGCGCGAGCGATGACGAGAACGCGGTTGTTCGCAAGGCATTGAAGGGCAAGATCGATCTTCACGACCGTCTGTTGCCTTCCGGGCACCTCGGCCACAACAAGTTCTGCGTGTTCGTCGACAAGGCGGGCCGGCCGGTCAAGGTTTGGATGGGCAGTCAGAACTGGACGAAGACGGGGCTTTGCACGCAGGGGAACAACTGCCTGATGATCCACGACGTCCAGATCGCGACCGAATACCGAGACCAGTGGGACAACCTGCTGAAGGCGAAGAGTGCGATGACGCCCGATCTCCTCGCCAGCAACGGCAAGTCCCACAAGTTCGGGGTCGACGGCGGCAAGGCCACGCTCTGGTTCGCACCGACGCAGGCGATGGCTGACCTCGACTTCGCACGCAAGTTCATCGATCAGGCCAAGAGCGCCATCCTCTTTCTGATGTTCAATCCGGGACCGAGGGAATCGTCGCTTCTGAGCGCAGTCCTCAAACGGGTGAACGATCCCGCCAAGCCGTCCATCCACCTGGTCGGTGTCATCAACCAGGATCCGAGCTCGACAAAAACTACGGTCGTCGATCTGTTCACAGGGAAACAGACCCAGGCCGGCAACCAGTCAGTGATCATGCCGCAGGGCCTCGATGACAAGGTCACCAAACAGTGGATCAAGGAGATCACACGCGGCCAGTTCCTCGGCAAGGGCGGCGTCGGCCACGCCATCGTCCACAGCAAGGTGATCGTCATCGACCCCTGGGGCGATCATCCCGTCGTGATGACTGGTTCTCATAACCTCGGCGAAACGGCCAGCTCGAAGAACGATGAGAACCTGCTCATCGTCGAAAACGACCACGCGCTGGCGGAAGCCTATGTGGTGAACATCGCGTCGATTCACAACGCGTATCGCTGGCGCTTTGCGCGGATGGACCACGCCAACGCAGTCAAGTACCACGGACTGCACGCGACGGCGGACTGGCAGAAGCCCTACTTCGAATTCGAGGACCTCAAGCGCGCCGCGATGTTCTGGGTGGGCGATGCGAAGCCCGTTGCGAAGTCGAAGTCGAAGAAGAAGAGCGTGGGTCAGGGGCAGGCCGCAACGCCGTAGCGAGGCAGAAAGCGACACGTAGGTCGGACTGTGAGTCCGGCCTACGTCGTCCTCGGCTGTCCGCGTACGACGCCGCGATAGAGGTACGCGATCCCGAACGTCAGCGTTCGGAAGTCGATCGAGGCGAATTCTCCAGCACTGCGCATCAGCGAAACGAACTCCGTCCCGCAAGGGAAGCGTGCGGCCGACGACTCGAGGTATTCGTATGCTGCGCGATCGCCCGTGACGGCACCACCGAGGCGGGGGAGGAAGTGGCGGCGGTAGGTGTCGTAGAGCGTGCCGAAGAGGCGGTTGGACGGCTGGCCGAACTCGAGCACGATCACGCGGCCCCCCGGGCGGACGACGCGCGCCATCTCGCGGATCGCCTTCGCCGGATCGCCGACGTTGCGGATGCCGAAGGAGATGCTGGCGATGTCGAAGGTGTCGTCATCAAAAGGCAACTCGGTCACGTCGGCGACATCGAACGTGATCTCTGACGATTTCCTTCGAGCCAGGCCGATCATCTCGGGTGTGAAGTCGGTTCCGACCACGCGTCCGGTTCCGACTGCTTTCTTGAAGGCGATGGCCAGATCGCCCGTTCCGGTGGCGCAGTCGAGGATGGCGTCGCCCTCCCGGGGTCCCGACCAGTTCACTGCCTTGCGGCGCCACAGATGATGGATGCCGCCGGAAAGGACGGTGTTCGCGCGGTCGTAGCGTCCGGCGATCGCTCCGAACATGCCGCGGATGCGGTTGGGATCAGGGCCGGTGTAGCGGGGCGCGTCGATGAGGTCGCGCGGTTGCGGGGTCACGGAGCGGGGCACGCGGCGCATCGTAGCAAGTAACCCGCCGCTCACTCGCTGCCAGGTTGCCGGGTTGCCATGCTTTGCTCGGACCAATCACGACCAAAATGTCATCCTGAGCGAAGCGAAGGATCTCAAGATGCGCATCTTGGAGATTCTTCGCCGTCTTCGCGGCTCAAGGTCTCAAGATGCGCATCTTGAGATTCTTCGCCGTCTTCGCCGTGTTCGACGCTCAAAGTCTCAAGATGCGCATCTTGAGATTCTTCGCCGTCTTCGCCGTGTTCGCGGCTCAAAGTCTCAAGATGCGTATCTTGAGATTCTTCGCCGTCTTCGCGGCTCAGAATGACAAGGCCTGCAACCCCACAACCGGGCACCCGACCGCGATACCAACCGCCATTACAATCCTGGCCACATGACCCCGCGCGACTTCGCCTTCATCCAGACGGTTCCGGGGCGCGTCTTCGTCGGATGGGGTCCGTTCGAACAGCTGCCGTTTCGCCGTCCCGACCGACCCGCTTTTTTCATCGCCGATTTTTTTCTCGACGATCCGCACCCGTGGCGCCATCCGGCGACCTGGGAAGAGACCACGTTCGACGAGCTGGCGTCACGGTTCGAGGAGCGAGGAGCTCCGCGGGTCGCGTGGGAAGCACCGCCGGCCGAACCGTTCTCGCAACTATTCGACTCCGCGCACGCAGCGATGGAGCGCGGCGACTTCGACAAGATCGTCCCGGTGATCTTCGAGTCGGGCCGGTTCGCGGAGCGCGGCGACTGGTGGCGCTGGTTCTTCACCCGGCTTGGACGACTGCCGCCGGGAATGCGCGCCTACGGCTACTCGTACCAGACGCATGGCCTCGCCGGCGCGACGCCGGAGTTTCTCTTCGAGGCGGAACGGAGCGCATACCGGACGATGGCTCTGGCCGGCACGCGTCCGGTCGCGCGCGCGCACGAGCTGCTGAGCGATCCGAAGGAGTTGCGCGAGCATCGCTTCGTCATCGACGACATCGTCCGCCGCCTGGCACCGTTCGGCAATGTCGAGATCGGGCCTCTCGGCACGCTGCGCCTTCCGAAGATCGCCCACCTCATCACGCCGATCTTCTTCAGCGAGAGCGGAGGATCGGAGCGAATGTCCTTCTCCGACATGGTTCGCCGCCTCCACCCCACGGCCGCCCTGGGCGTTTCGCCGCGCACCGAGGCGGGGGAGCGGTGGCTGCGGGAGGCGGACCGCGGGGTGAAGCGGCGCACGTTCGGAGCGCCGTTCGGACTGGAGCGCGAAGACCGGTCCGCGCTGGCTCTCGTCGCGATCCGCAACGTGCAGTGGAGTGGCGACCGCGTTCGCGTCGGTTCCGGCGCCGGGATGTTGCTGGAGAGCCGCGTGGAGCGTGAGTTCGAGGAGCTGCGCGAGAAACGGGAGCAGGTCAAAGCGCTCTTCGGGCTCGCGCCGCACACAGAAGCCTTCATATGACGAACATCACAGAGGCGAGGCGCGTGATCGGAGAGGCCTGCGCCCGAGGGGCGAGAGACTTCTGTGTCTGCGCCGGGTCGCGCAATGCGCCGCTGCTCGCGGTCCTCGGCGCCTCCGACTTGCGCGTCTATTCGTTTGTCGATGAGCGTTCTGCCGCGTTCTTCGCGCTCGGTCGCGCGAAGCTCACCGGGCGCCCTGTCGCCGTCGTCACGACATCGGGGACCGCGGTGGCCGAGCTGCTTCCCGCGGCCGTCGAAGCGCACTACTCCGCCACGCCTCTGATCTTCATCACCGCGGACCGGCCCGCGCGCTTCCGCGGGACCGGCGCCCCGCAGGCAATCGAACAGGAAGGGATCTTCGGTCGCTATGCCGGTGGCGGCGGCGTGGTGCATATCAATGTTGAATTCGACGAGCCGTTGATCGACGAAGAGGTTGGCTCATCGGAGCCGTTCCAGCTTGCGGAACGCCCTCCCGCAACCGTTGGTCGCAGTGTCACAAGACGGATCGACTTCGCCAGGCCTCTCGTGATCATCGGTGGTCTGCACCAGAGGCATCGCGATTCCGTCCGCGAGTTCGCTCTGCGGTTGAACGCTCCCGTCTACGCGGAGCCTCTCTCCGGACTTCGTGAAGATCCGCCGCTGCAGAACCTTCGCATCACAGCCGGCGAGCGGATGATCGCGCGTGGAGACTTCGACGGCGTCATTCGCGTTGGCAACGTCCCCGCGCTCCGCTTCTGGCGCGATCTCGATGAGTCGCGACGCGACCTGCCGCTGATCAGCTTCAGCGCGCTGCCGTTCACCGGCTGCAGCCGCGGTGAGGTTCATGCGATCGAATCGCTGCCCGTTAACGTGGTTCCGAGTAAGCGCGCGGAACGCTTCTTCGCGGACGATCGCTCACAAGCCGCCGCGATTGCGCGAATTCTCGACGACGAGCCGCAGTCGGAACTGGTGATGTTCCGCGAGCTCTCTCGTTCGATCCCACCTGGCGCGCGGATCTACCTCGGCAACTCGCTTCCCATCCGCGAGTGGGACCTGGCGGCACTTCGTGAGGATCGCGGGCTCACGATCGAAGCGAACCGCGGGGCAAACGGGATCGACGGGCAGCTGTCGACGTTCTTCGGTCAGTGCGATCCCGCACGCGCCAATGTCTGCATCGTCGGCGATCTAACGGCGATCTACGACAGCAACGCACCCTGGATCGCGCCGCAGCTCGATCGCGGCGTCGACTATCGGATCGTGATCGTCAACAACGGCGGAGGACGGATCTTCAGCCGCGTGGCGTCGCTGAAAAAACTCGACGAAATGACGCGCGAGCGGATCATCGAGAACAGTCACACGCTCCGCTTCTCACATTGGGCGGCGATGTGGGGGATCGAAGACCGCGTCACGGAATTGTGTCCCGATGCGAACGCCAGTCGTCGCGTATGGGAACGGTACGACGCACTGTGGTGATTACCTGCCTGCACGGCTTTCTCGGTCGTCCCGATGATTGGGACGTTCTGCGCGACGCCGGTTTCGCCATCGAAACGCCGGCGCTCGATGCCATTCCACCGCACGGCGATGTCCTCCTCGGCTACTCTCTCGGCGGACGGCTGGCGTTGCACGCGCTGCTGGCCGGAGCGCGGTACGAGCGCGCGATCTTCGTTTCGACGGGGTTGGGCGTGGAGGGGGACGATGCTCGCGTTGCGCGGAGGGCTGCGGACGAAGAGTGGGCACATCGTTTCGAGAACGAGGACTTCGATGCCGTGATCGCTTCGTGGAACGCCCAGCCGGTGCTCGCCGGCCCGGCGCTCGTGCGCACGCGCGAGGATTTCGATTCCCGTGCGCTGCGCGAATGGTCGGCCGGAGCGCTGCCGGCGGTCGCGTCACGCCTGCACGAGCTGACGATTCCGACGCTTTGGATCGCCGGTTCGCGAGATACGAAATACGTGATGGAAGCGAAGCGGGCGGCGTCGCTGACCCGCAATGCGCGCGCCGTGATCCTTGAGGATGCCGGTCATCGCCTGCCGTGGGAGCTGCCGGCGGAGTTCATCGCGGTGTGCCGGGAGTTTGTTTAGTCGCGCAAGAACGTGGGGCGCCGGCGGCCTCGCCGGCGAAGTGCCGCGACAGCGGCACCAGGATCAAGAATTCGAGTCTTGGATCGTGCAACTTGGCGCGGCACCCGCCGGCGCCACACCGTGTCGGTCGCGCTACCAGCCCAGCACGTACGCAAACATCAGCGGTGCGACGATCGACGCGTCCGACTCGATCACATGGCTCGGCGTGTCGACCGCGAGTTTGCCCCAGGTGATCTTCTCGTTCGGCACGGCCCCGGAGTAGGAGCCGAAGCTCGTCGTCGAGTCGCTGATCTGGCAGAAGTAGCCCCAGAGAGGCACGTTCGTCCGCTGCAGATCCTGGTGAAGCATCGGGACTACGCAGATCGGGAAGTCTCCCGCGATTCCGCCGCCGACCTGGAAGAAACCGATCGTGCCGTCCTTCGTCGTCTTCGTGTAGTACTCGGCCAGCTCGATCATGTACTCGATGCCGGTGCGCACGGTGTGGACGTTCTTCACGTCACCTGAGATGCAATGCCCGGAGTACATGTTGCCCAGGGTCGAGTCTTCCCATCCCGGGACGAACATCGGGAGGTTCTTCTCGGCCGCGGCGATCATCCACGAATCCTTCGGGTCGATCTGGTAGAACTCGGCGATCGAGCCGTCGCGCAGGATTTCGTACATGAACTCGTGCGGAAAGAGCCGGCGCCCTTCCTTGTCCTTCTGTACCCAGTGCTTCAGCACCGCGGATTCAATCCGGCGCATCGCTTCCCCCTCGGGGATGCACGTGTCGGTAACGCGGTTCATGTGCCGGTCGAGCAGCGACTTCTCGTCCTGCGCGGAGAGGTAGCGGTAGTGCGGTACGCGCTCGTAGTGGTCGTGTGCGACGAGGTTGAAGATGTCTTCCTCGAGGTTGGCGCCGGTGCAGCTGATCGCGTGCACCTTGCCCTGGCGAATCATCTCGGCGAGCGAAATCCCCAGCTCTGCCGTCGACATCGCGCCGGCCAGCGTGACCAGCATCTTGTTGCCGCCAGCGATGTGCTTGATGTAGTCGTCGGCTGCCGCGCGGAGGGCTGCGGCGTTGAAGTGACGATAGTGATGCTGGATGAAGTCGCGGATCGGGCTGGCCATGGCCGCGCATGATATCGAAGTGGAACGTGGATTCGTCTCCGCCGAGAACCTGTTTCCCGCCTCCACTTTGGATACGATGTCGGGATGAAACGAACCCTTCCGTTGCTGCTCCTCCTGTGTGCACCGGCATTTGCCGATGACGCGAAGCTCACGAAGTCGATCGAGAACGACATCCGCACTCTCGCTGCTCCCAACATGGAAGGGCGCGGGCTCGGCACGAAAGGCATTGGCCTGGCTGCGAATTACATCGAGCAGCGGCTGCGCGCGCTCGGTCTGCAACCTGCCTTCGGCAAGTCGTACCGGCAGCCGTTCCCGGTCAAGACCGGCGTGTCGATGGGCAGCCGAAACTCGTTGGAGGGTGTCGCCGCGACCGATTGGACTCCCCTCGGCTTCTCCAGTCCGGGGACTTTCTCCGGACCGATTGCCTTCGTCGGCTACGGCATCGACGCCACTCCCATCGGCTACAACGACTTCGACGGCATCGACCTGAAGGGCAAAGTCGCGCTCATGATGCGCTACGAACCGCAGGAGAAGGACGACACGTCAAAGTTCGACGGCCGCAAACCGAGTCGCTGGTCGGCGATGCGGTACAAGGTCCTGCAGGCGCGTGAGCGCGGGGCCGTGGCCGTAATCTTTACGACCGGACCCTTGCAGGACGAAGGCAAAGACAAAGTTCCGCCGCTGGTCAATGACGGTCCGGAGAGCCCGGCCGGAATCCCGGTGCTGCAGGTGAAGACGTCCGTGGCGCAGCGCTGGGCCGGCGACCTGCTGGCGTGGCAGAAGCAGGTCGATGCGGACCTCAAGCCGCGTTCGCGTGTGCTCGACACGACCATCCGCGGTGTCGCCGACGTGAAGCCGCAGTTCGACAACGGAGAGAACCTCGTCGGCGTCCTCCCGGGCCGTGGCGCACTCGCGAACGAGATCGTCGTCCTGGGCGCACACTACGATCACCTCGGATACGGCGGCGAAGGCTCGATGAAACCGAACGCTCGCGCCATCCATCCCGGAGCGGATGACAACGCATCCGGCGACGCCGGCGTATTGAACGCCGCGGAACTGTTGCGCGATTCACTGGCAAAGGTCACCAACCGCCGCACAATTTTCTTCGCACTGTTTTCCGGCGAAGAGCGAGGGCTGGCCGGCTCCGGCTATTTCGTCGGACATCCGCCGGTGCCGATGTCGCGTGTGGTGGGGATGGTCAACCTCGACATGATCGGAGCGCTGCGGGAAGACAAGATCACCGCATTCGGTACCGATTCCGCGCCTGAGTGGAAGGCGCTCGTCGACGCCGCCGGCGCCGGTTCCAGTCTCAAGATCACGGAGACGGGCGACGGCTACGGTCCGTCCGATCAGACCAGTTTCTACGCGGCGAAGGTGCCGGTGCTGCACTTCTTCACGGGCGCACACGAGCGTTATCACACGCCGGAAGACATCGCGGACGCGGTCAATTTCGCCGGCGAAGCACGCATCGTGAAAGTCATTGCGAACGTGATGGCGCCGCTCGCGCGTGGCGAGGTCACGCCGGCGTACGCGCGGTCATCGAGCGCCCCCGCCATGCAGGGCGACAGCCGCGGTTACGGCGCCTACCTTGGCACCGTCCCCGACTACAGCGCGATGGATGCGACGACCGGTGGCGTGCTCCTCTCCGATGTCCGGCCGGGTTCCCCCGCGGAGAAGGCCGGAATCAAAGGAAAGGACCGCATCGTCGAGATCGGCGGCACTCGGATCGAGAACCTGTACGACATGACCTATGCGTTGCAGGATCACAAGCCCGGAGACACAGTCGATGTGATCGTCGTGCGCGAAGGCGTTCGAACCACGCTTCGCGCCACATTGAGCACACGCGGCGTCACGACGGCACCGACCGGTGGGACGCCGGCGGCCCCGCCGGCGAAAAAATTAGTCATCAACGCTGGCAAGCCCTACGAGAAAACCTTCGCGGGCGAAACGCATCTCAGGGACATCCGCCAGCTGACCTTCGGCGGCGAGAACGCCGAGGCGTATTTCAGTCCCGATGGGACGAAGATCATCTATCAGGCCACGCCGCCTGGAGCCGGATGCGATCAGGAGTACACGATGGACCTGGCGACCGGCGAGACGAAACTCGTCTCCAGCGGCAAGGGGCGCACCACGTGCGGCTACTACCGCTATCCGCAGGGCGATCGCATCATCTACGCGACGACGGAAGGCGGCTCGCAGGACTGCCCGCCGCGGCCCGACATGTCGAAAGGATACGTGTGGCCCGTCTATCCGTCATTCGACATCGTCGAGGCGAACGTCGACGGCTCGAATGCAACGAAGATCACCACGACGAATGGCTACGACGCCGAGATGACCTGGTGCCACAAAGGCGGGAAGATGGTCTTCACGTCGATGCGCGACGGCGATCTCGAGCTGTACGAGATGGACGAGTCGGGTAAGGTCAAGCGACTGACCAATGCGCCGGGCTACGACGGCGGCGCGTTCTACAACGGCGATTGCACCGAGATCGTCTGGCGCGCCAATCATCCGGTCGGCACCGCACTCGATGAAGATCGGGCGCTGCTGGCGAAGGACCTGGTCAAGCCGCTGCACATGGAGCTCTTCCTGATGAACGCCGACGGCACGAACCAGCGGCAGATCACGAAGAACGGCGCCGCGAATTTCTGCCCCTACTTCATGAACGACGGGAAGCGTGTGATCTTCGCCTCGAACGTCAACGCCAAGGGGTTCGACTTCGACCTCTGGACGATCGGCAAGGATGGCCAGGGCCTGGAGCGGATCACGACGGCTCCCGGCTTCGACGGCTTCTGCGTCTTCAGCCCCGATGGCCAGTACCTGATCTGGGCCTCGAGCCGCGCCAAACCCGAGGGCCACGAGATGAACCTGTTCGTCGCGAAGTGGGCGGAGTGAGGGTGGCTGAGGTGGACGTCTGCGGAGGTGGCCGAAAGTATGACGAGAAGGTCCCCCGAGCGACGGTCGCCCGTCACCCGGCCGTCGGCCACCCTCTCCCCGCAAGCGGGGCGAGGGCCCTCGCGATGTAGAGCATTGCGAGATTGAGCGTTGTAGGGAGGTTGCAGGTCTGGGGTTGCTTTTTCTGGATCTAGTCGGTTCACCGCCGTCGATCGCGAGGTCCTTCGTCCCCGCGATCAGCGGGGGAGAAGGTGGCCGAAGGCCGGATGAGGGGGTTGCTTCCGGCACCAGCCCCTCTCCCGGCCGTCGGCCACCCTCTCCCCGCACGCGGGGCTAGGGACCTCGCGACGTGAAGCTGTGCGTGACCTGGCGACGCGATGTGGAGCTGTGCGAGACCTGGCGACGGGACGTGGGAACGGTGGGAGACCGAGGACGAACCTGGGATAGATCGGACTGTGCGGTCCTATTGTTTCTTCAGCGTGATCGTGGTCGTCGAACTGGCCCTTGAGCCGTTGTCGTCCGTCGCTTCCACGCGGATGTCGCCATAGACCGAGGTGAACAATCGTTCGTCGGGAACGTCTTTGCGCGGGACGAAGTGGTAGTGGATTTGCCCCTCTGCCTGGATGGCGGTGGCGAAGCCCATGGTCTGGATCTTCGCAGCGTCATACGACTCGGTCGCGACCTGGATCCCGCCGGCAGCGAAGACGTTGGCGGTCACCTTGTCGACCGTCACCGGATGGCCTCCGGTCTCCGCGACGGTGACATCAAACGGGAACTCGTACGTGTTCCCGCCGACGTTGGTGGCGACGACGGGATTGGGCGTGATCGTCAGCTTGATCGCGCCGTGACCCGGCGTCGATTTGTTCTTGGTTGTCCCGGCCGTGTGCGTAGCGCAGGCGAGCGGTAGAAGGGCGAGAGCGATGATGGCCAGTGGTTTCATGTCGATCGTTTCCTGCTACTTCATCTGCATGTCGCTCGCCATCAGCGTGGTGACGCCGCAGGCGATGCGTGGCCCGGCGTTGCCCGCAGGCTGGGAGACGAGGTCATCGGGATTGCCGTGCAGTACGACGGCGTGGCCGGCGACTGCATTGGCCCCGGTGTTGATCGTGATCGAGTGCGTGGTGAAGCGGGCGTGGACTTCGCCTTTTTCATCGGCGGTGACGTTGCCGAAGTCTCCGGCGTGGTGCGAGACCGAGTCAGGAGCTCCGTGGACATAGCCATTCGGGTTGAAGTGACCGCCGGCGTTCTGGGCGTTATTGCCGCAGTCGCCTTTCTCGTGCACGTGGAACCCGTGAACGCCGGGCGGCACGCCTGTCAGGTCAGCGACGACTTCGACGCCGTTTTCTCCTGCGTCCTGGAAGTGAACGATTCCTTTTGCGGTCGAGCCACTCGTCGAGTCGAGAGAGGCCATCGCCGTCGGGCCCTTGCTGTGAGCACACGCGGCGAAAAGCAGAGCGAACGGGACCACCATCAGCTTTTTCATGTTGTTCTCCTTCTGCAAAATCCGGGCGATTCTATGCCGGACGGGTCATTGCGACCATGCGGCGATTTTCTTTCCCAGCGTTCCGAGCCAACCTGCAGCCACATCCTGGTAGTACATCGAGGCCGCCGTCTGAAGCGCGCCAGCAATCGACGGATAGGGTGCGATGAGCTGCGCGAGTTGCGCGACCCTGACCTTTTTCTGTCTCGCCAGGACGATGGTCTCGATGAGCGTGGAGGCATTGGCGCAGAGGGCGTGCGCGCCCAGGATCCGGCCGCGCTTGTCACAGACGAGCTTCACAAACCCACTCGTCGTGCGATCGACGACCGCCCGATCGACCTCCGCCATCTCCACCCGATACGTGCGCACTCCCTCGACGCCATGCTTCGCCACCGCCTCGGATTCCGTCAGGCCTACATGGCCGACTTCGGGGTCGGTGAACAAACCCCAGGGGATGTTGTCGTAGCGGACGGCGGAACGGCCGGGGAAGAGCATGTTGCGGACGAGTTTCACCGCTTCGTACGCGGCCACGTGCGTGAACTGAAGCCCGCCGTGCACGTCGCCACAAGCCCAGATTCGAGGGGTCGTGGTCTGCAGATACTTGTCGACGACAACGAAGCCGCGATCCGTTTTCACGCCGGCGGTCTCGAGGCTGAGCGTTTCGGTGTTCGCGCGACGTCCACTGGCGACGAAGATCTCGTCGACGCGCAATTCTGCCGATTCCCCCAGTGAGTTTTCGACGCGGACGAGCTTTTTCCCGCCGTTGCTCCGCACCGATTTTGCCGTCCAGCCGCTGCGAATCTCGATTCCTTCGTCGCGCAGAATCGTGCGCAGCCGGGCGATGACGTCCGCATCTTCCCGGTTGATGATCTCATCGAGCGCATCGACGACCACGACGTTGCTGCCCAAGCGGCGGAAGATCTGCGCAAACTCGATCCCGATGGAGCCGCCGCCGAGAATGAGCAGTGAGCCGGGGAACGAATCCTGATTCAGAAAGGAGGCGTGATCGAGGAACCCGTGCTCGGTGAGGCCTTCGACGGGCGGCAGGGCGGTGCGCGTACCGGTGGCGATGACGATGTCCTTGCCGGCGAGCCGTCTTCCGTCGACCTCCACCTCGCTCCGCGACGCGAACCGCGCGTCGCCGAAGATGACTTCGATGCCGAGGGCGCGAAACTTCACGGGATCGTCGTGGTGCTCGATGGCGTGGCGTTGCGCGCGCATCGAGTCCATCACCGACCTGGGGGTGACGCGAACGGCCTGGGAGTCGAGCCCGTACGCAGCGGCGTGGCGCATCTGGTGGGCCAGCCGCGCCGTCGCCACGAGGGCTTTCGTCGGCACGCAGCCCGTCCAGAGACAGTCACCGCCGAGTTTGTCGCGCTCGATCAACGCAACCTTTCGGCCGAGACGTGCGCAGCCGGATGCCGTCACGAGTCCGGCGGTACCCCCGCCGCCGACGATCACGTCAAACGTCTCAGACATATGCCGGGATCTTATCCGCACTGCGACGTCATCGAACGCGATGTCCGGCCGCGATCAGTGCGTCGCGAATCGAGGCCGGCCTGTCGGTGGTAATCGTTCGGACTCCCATCTGCAGCATGTCGATCGCGATTCCGGTGTCATTGACGGTCCAGACCACCGACTGTAGTGATTCCTGCGCGAGGCGCTCGATCAATCCTCGAGGCACCGCGAAACTCGCATCGATTCCGTCGAGCTCGTACCGGCGGACCAGCGCGATCAGATCGTCGACCACCAGCGTTTTCCTCACCGTTCGGAATCCGGGACCTTCGTCGTACAGCAGGTTCCAGTGGCCGGCCTCGTAGTCCGCTTCGCAGGCGATGAGGAACAGGCAATCGTTTTGCGGAAGCTCCTGCTTAGCCGCCGCAATCGTGTCGATGTTGAAGCTGATCAAGACGACCTGGTCCGCCTTTCCTGACTGGCGCACGAGCTCCGCGGCCGGGCGCGCGACCTGCGGGCCATCTTTCAGCTCCACATAGAGCGCACAACCGCCGGGCATGAGATAGAGGACATCCTCCAGTAGCGGAAGCCGTGTGTGTGCCCAGCGCTGCGCTTTCCAGCGGCCGGCATCGAGCGAACGCAACTCGGCAGCGAATCGATCGCGAACCGTCCAGCTCGCGTTCGTCGTGCGGTTTGTCGTGTCGTCGTGAATGACGATGACCTGACCGTCCTTCGACAGATGCGCATCCAGCTCGCAGGCTCCGGCGATCTTCCATCCCTCCGCGAACGCCGGCAGGGTGTTCTCGGGGGGCGCATCGGGCAGGACAAAGGCCTGCCCCATCCCGCGATGGGCAATCAGCCGCACGTCCTCGTTACTCATTCACGTACACCGTGACGGTTCGGGCCGGGCGAGGTCCGTCGAGCTCGACGAAGTAGATGCCCTGCCAGACGCCGAGGACGAGTTGACCGGCGCGGTAGGGCCAGCAGAGGGAGCAGCCGATCAGCAGCGAGAGAAAATGCGCGTCGGAGTTCCCCTCGCCATGGGCGAAACGGACTTTCGGTACGAGTGCCCGAAGTGCTCTGGTCAGATCTGCCGGAACGTCCGGATCGGCGTTCTCATTGACAGAGATCGCGCAGGTCGTGTGGGGCACGATGATCGTGGCGATTCCGTCGCCGTGGGTGAGCCTGGCCACGGCCCGCTGCACGTCGGGAGTGATGAGGAGGATCTGCTCCCGCGCGGTCGTCCGAACCGGGAAGGTTTCCTCGCGCAGCATGGGGAGAATGGTACAGGGTGCCCCGGTTATAATCCTCCCCAATCACTCCTTCTATGTCCTTTTTCTGCATCCACTGCAGGTCAGAAATCGATTCGAAGTTCAAGGCCTGCCCCTATTGCGGGGAGCCGATTACCGACTTTCTCCGCCGGCACCTCGAGCATCCCGTCGATGGCAAGTATCAGATCCTCGGCCGCCTCGGCGTGGGCGGGATGGGGGAGGTCTACAAGGTCCTGCACCTCCATCTGAACTCGATCCGGGTCATCAAGCTGATGCGGACCGCGATCGCGGGAGAGCCCGGCGCCGATGACCGGTTCATCCGCGAGGCGCGGCTGGCCACCCGGATCAACCATCCCAACGTTGCGGCGCTGTACGACTTCTCCACCCTCGAAGACGGCTCGCGTTACATGGTGTGGGAGTACATCGAGGGGACCAACCTGCATGAGTTGATCGAAGCGAACGGGCCGCTCTCGCCCCGGTATGCGGCGCGGCTGGCGATCGAAGCGCTGCACGGGCTCGACGCGATCCACCGCGCCGGTATCGTGCATCGCGACATCAGCCCCGAGAACATCATGATCGACCGCGACGAGGACGGTGAGCAACGCGTCAAGCTCATCGACCTCGGCATTGCCAAGCAGGGCGACGCAACCGAGGCGAACAAGACGAAGACGGGGATGTTCGTCGGAAAGTGGAAGTACTGCTCGCCTGAGCATCTCGGCATGCTCGACTCCGGCGAGCGGATCGACGGCCGGGCGGACCTCTACTCATTCGGCATCGTCCTGTACGAGATGCTGACCGGCGTCCCGCCGTTCCAGGCGGACACGCCGCACGCCTACCTGATGTTGCACGCGTCGGAGAAGCCGCTCGCCCTGCGGGAGATGAATCCTTCGATGCCGGATTCTCCGGAGCTGGAGGCGCTGATCTTCCGCGCACTGGAGAAGGACCGGAAGAAGCGGTTCGCGACGGCACGGGAAATGGCCAGGGCTCTCGAGGAGATCGAGCCGTCGCTCGATGATCGGGCGGGAGTCCCGTCGCCGTTGCCGAAATCCAGCGAGTTGACCGAGGAGCCGACGAGGGTCGCGACACCGACGATTGTCACAGGCGCGGCTTCTCCGGCGATGCGTCCCGTCGACGCGAACGCGATGACGATTCTGACGGCGAATGGCGAGCCGATGGCGCGTGAGCTGCGCAAGGTTGCGGCCACGAACACCGTCGCGGCGCCGGTTCCGCCCGCGCGGCGCGCACCGATGGTGTGGCTGACCATCGCGGTGCTCGTTGTCATCGTCGGGATCGGAGTGGTGATGCTGCGCCGCCAGCTGCCGGAGCCTCCGAAGCCAAAGCCGGTCGTCGCTTCGGTGGCGCCCGGCCGCCTGGAAATCAATGCCTTTCCGTGGGGCCAGGTCACGAGCATTCGGAACGTCTCCAGCGGTGCGATCGTGAGCCTGAAGGAACCCGTCGTGACGCCGGCGCCGCTTGACCTTCCCCCAGGCACCTACGAGATCACGCTGTCGAATCCTTCGTTTCCCACGCCGATGAAGCGTTCGGTCGACGTGAAGGCCGGCGGAGAACAGCGGGTCGACGTCCAGTTCGCCGATCCGGCGACGGCAACGCTTCCCCGATTCGAAGGTGGGGCGCCCTGAAACACGCATTGGCGGTCTTGCTGTTTCTCGGCGCGATCCCGGCGCTGGCGGCGGAGAACTGGGTCGAGGCCTACAACCGCGGTGTGAGTCAGGTCCGCGCGTCGAATTTTCAGGCGGGCGCGCAATCGCTGCAGCGCGCCATCGACGAAATGCCGGAGGAGAACGCCGCCGCGCATGTGCGTGACCAGATCTTCACGTACACCCCGCACTTCTGGCTCGGGATCGCCCGGCTGAACAGCGGCGATCCTGATGGTGCGTTGCGTGAATGGAAGATCTCCGAGGATCAGGGAGCGATCAAGAACACGCCGTACTTTGCGCAGCTGCGCGCTCTGATCGCCCGCGCCAATTCGGACAAACAGCGGCGGGCGGAAGGGGCGGCGGCACCCAGCAAGCAGGAAGCGAGCAGCGCAATCGGCCGCACACTCTCCGCGCAGATGGATGCCGTGATCGCGGGTGGGGACCGAAGTGAAACCTATCACGCGGCACAACGGAAACTCGCCGACGCCCGAGAGACCAGCGCGAGAGCCGGAACCGACGTGCGCACGTACAAGCGTGCCGTGGACCTCGCCGAGGAAGCACGCGGTCTCTTCAGCGCCGCCGCAGCCGAGGCGAAGAAGCAGCGCGCCGCGCGTCCGGTGAAACCGCCTCCTCCTCCCACTGAGAAACCGGCGCCGCGCGAGATCGTGGTCCCTTTCGAGGATGAGCCGCAACCGCAGCCCCAGCCAGCGAGACCGAAGGTCCAGCCGCAGCAGCAGCCCCCCGCGCCGGTGCCGGTTCCCACGGCCACCGTCGCGCCGGTTCTCCAGCCGCCGGCCGAGGTGAAGAAGCCGGAGCCAGCCGCACAGCCGGAAGCTGAAAGCGAAGCACTCGTGGCGGCTCGCGTTGCGGTCCAACAGTACCGGCGGCGCCTGATGACGCTCAACCTTCCTGTCGAGGACGCGCAAGCGTTGGAGCGCGAGCTGAAGCCGCAGAGCAGCGACGTCACGATTCGCCACGTCCTCGATCAGCTCGCAAAGAAAGAGCAGGAACTCGACGCGCGGAAGCCTGTCGAAGTGGTGGCCGCGCCGCCCGACACAGGCCGGCAGCAGCTCGAGGCCGCGTACCGGATGTTCGCGGCCGGTGATCTGCCGGCGGCGAATCGCGCGCTCACCCAGCTCATCACGGCGACGAAAAGCGCCGAAGCGTATCTCCTGCGCGGGTGCGTCCGGTACACACAGGCGATGCTCTCCCGCCATCCGGATCCGCTTGTCGCGAGCGCCGGGGAAGACATGCAGGCGGCCTATCGGCTGAACCACGCCCTGGCCCTGGAACGAGGGGCTTGGTCGCCGAAGCTCGTCGCGTTTTTCGAGCAGGTGAAGCAGCGCTGAGCCCGCCTAACCCCTGCCCAAAAACGGAGACACGCAGGTTGTACCGGTCGTCATATACTTACTGACATAGTGAATCCCCAACGGATACTCATCGTTGAAGACGATCGCGCCGCGGAGCTCATCCTGCGAATCCCTTTCGAGCGGGAGGGCTTCATCGTCGATTTCGTCGAGGAGGGGTATGCCGCGATCGAAAAGCTGCGCGCCTACGAGTACTCCGCCGCCATCCTCGACCTGATCATTCACCGCGGTCTCAATGGGTTCGGCGTACTCAATTTCATCGAGCTGGAGCAGCCGGCGCTGCTCGATCGTGTGTTCCTCATGACCGGGATGGCGGAGCAGACCGTGATGAACACGGCGCCGCGACTCGTGGCTCGGCTCTTCCGCAAACCGTTCAGTTACCGGAGGCTCGTCTCGGCGGTCATCGCCGCGGTGCGCCCGCACACCGCCACGAAAGCCGATGAGCAGAAACGGATGCTCGTCATCGACGATGACCGGATGGCCGCGGAGCTGGTTGCGGTCTTCGGCCGTAGGTTCGGACTGCTGGTCGAGATTGCCGAAAACGGCCGTGAAGCGATCGAGAAGATCGCCAGTGTTACCTACGACGTCGTGATCCTCGACCTGCTGATGCCCGGGATCGACGGATTCGGCGTGCTGGAGTATGTCGAGCGCTGCCAGACCGATCTGCTGCCGCGAACGGTCATATCTAGCGCGTTGCCGGAAAAGTATCAGGAGCGGGCGGCGCGTTATGGCGTCTGTGGCGTTCTGCCGAAACCACTAGAACATCGCGCGCTGCAGGAAATGATCGGTCGCTGCCTGCTCGTGGAGCGCGCCGCACCGGAATCGCTGGAAGCGAACGGCTCCTAGGAGTCGCCGCCTTCGGGAAGTTGCCCCGCTGCCGGGCCCGGCCTGAGAATGCCGGCTCGGGATCCGGCGCGGTGGCCGGACCCCGGTTTCAGGCTAGTGCGATGCGGTTTGCGACTGGATACGCATGCCGTAGAACGACCGGTACACGAACACCATCGAGATAATGAAGAAGACGACCGCCAGGATGCGGGTGAGTCCCTGCTGGCCGTTCTTAGTCATCTCCGCGGCCAGCTCGACGGCCAGGAGGCCGAAGAGCGTCGTGAACTTGATGACCGGATTCATGGCCACCGACGAAGTGTCCTTGAACGGATCGCCGACGGTATCGCCGATCACACATGCAGCGTGAAGCGGCGTCCCCTTTTCCTTCAGCTCGACCTCGACGATCTTCTTGGCGTTGTCCCATGCTCCGCCGGCGTTGGCCATGAAGATTGCCTGGTAGAGACCGAAAAGCGCGATCGAGATCAGATAACCGATGAAGAAGAACGGCTCGAAACAGGCAAAGGCCAGCGTCGAGAAGAAGATCGTCAGGAAGATGTTGAACATCCCCTTCTGCGCGTACTGCGTGCAGATGGCCACGACCTTCTTGGAGTCCTCGACCGAGGCGCGCGTGGCGCCGGCATCGAGATGCATGTTGGCCTTGATGAACTCGACGGCCCGGTACGCCCCGGTCGAGACGGCCTGCGTGGAGGCACCGGTGAACCAGTAGATCACCGCCCCGCCGACGACCAGTCCCAGGAGGAACTGCGGGTGCATCAGCGACAGCTTGTCCATGTCGGTGGTCAGCTTGTTCGTGAGCATCACGATGATCGAGAAGATCATCGTGGTGGCTCCGACGACGGCTGTGCCGATGAGTACTGGCTTGGCGGTGGCCTTGAAGGTGTTGCCGGCGCCGTCGTTGGCTTCGAGGAAGTCCTTTCCCTTCGCGAATGAGGGATCGAATCCGAAATCGCGCTTGATCTCGGCTTCGATTCCTGGCATCGACTCGATCGTCGACAGCTCGAAGACCGACTGCGCGTTGTCGGTTACGGGACCGTAGGAGTCGACGGCAATCGTGACCGGACCCATGCCCAGGAAGCCGAAGGCAATGAGACCGAAGGCGAAGATGGCCGGTGCGATCATCAGTGCACCAGCGCCGATCGGGAACATGCTGCTGATCCATGCGCCGATGCCCATGAGGCCGGCGATGGTGATGCCCATCCAGTACGCGCTGAAGTTGCCGGCGATGAGGCCCGCCAGGATGTTCAGCGACGCGCCACCCTCACGCGATGCCGTGACGATCTCGCGCACGTGACGCGACTCGGTCGAGGTGAAGACCTTCACGAGCTCCGGGATGATGGCGCCGGCGAGCGTGCCGCAGGTGATGATCGAGGAGAGCTTCCACCACATCGACGCATCGCCGCCGAGGGTGGGGATGAGCAGGTACGAGGCGAGATAGGTCACGCCCACCGAGAGGATCGACGTGATCCAGACGAGCGACGTGAGTGGTGCCTCGAAGTTCATGACGTCGGCGCTGCCATAGCGGGCCGCGGCGATGGCGCCGTTGATCCAGTACGAGACGGCGGACGTGATGATCATCAGCACGCGCATGACGAAGATCCAGACCAGGAGCTGCGTCTGCACGATCGGGTCGCTCACTGCGAGCAGGATGAACGTGATGAGCGCGACTCCGGTCACGCCGTACGTTTCGAAGCCGTCGGCAGTCGGTCCCACCGAGTCACCGGCGTTGTCGCCCGTGCAGTCGGCGATGACGCCCGGGTTGCGCGCGTCGTCTTCCTTGATGTTGAAGACGATCTTCATGAGATCGGAACCGATGTCGGCGATCTTCGTGAAGATGCCTCCGGCGATCCGCAGCGCGGCGGCGCCGAGCGACTCGCCGATGGCGAATCCGATGAAGCAGGGGCCGGCGTAGTCGCGCGGGACGAAGAGCAGGATGAAGAGCATCAGCACGAGCTCGGTGGAGATGAGCAGCATGCCGATCGACATCCCGGCCTTGAGGGGGATGTCATAGGTGGGGAACGGCTTTCCGCGAAGCGACGCGAATGCGGAACGCGAATTGGCGAACGTGTTGACGCGGATTCCGAACCACGCCACTCCGTAGCTGCCGGCGATGCCGACGAGACTGAAGACGATGATGATCGCCGTCCGCGTCATTCCGTACTGCCGAAGCACGCCGAAGTAGAAAATCATGATGATGCCGATGAAGACCTCGAGCAGCAGGATGAACTTGCCCTGCGTCTGCAGATAGGTCTTACATGTCTCGTAGATCAGCTCCGAGATCTCCCGCATCGACGAGTGGACCGGCAGGTTCTTCAGCCGCACGTACATTACGAAGCCGAAGAGCAGTCCGAGAACGCAGACCACCAGCCCGAACATGAGCAGTTTCCGGCCGCTGATCCCACCTAGAAACGACACGCTGCTCAGATCCGGCAGCACGAGATTCGCCTCGGTCTGAGTCTCGACGGGCTGCCCCGCCAGGTGCGATTCCTGTGTCGCCACCGGCGCGTTTCCGGCCGGATGGGACGTGTTTGCGTTTTGCGCCTGCGCAACGCCGGCGATGCAAACCATCAGCATCGCCAGGACCAGCGTGCGCGTGATCCAAGACTTCATAGGTCCTCCGATTGTTTGTTTTGAGGTGATTCCGCTACCCGAGGGTCGCGTAGGGGCGCGGATTGTAACAGACGGAGGAGGGGCGGGCAGGGGGTGGGTTGCCGGGGTTGCAGGGTTGCCCGGTTGCCTTGTGCCTAGCCCAGCCCCAGCCATGCCAAGCCCGTTGCAATGTCATCCTGAGCGAAGCGAAGGATCTCAAGTTGCGCATCTTGAGATTCTTCGCCGTCTTCGCGGCTCAGAATGACAAAGTCCTCGCGCCTGCTCTTCCGCGGCTGATGAACCATCCGGGAAGGGTTGCCAGCTTCCCGAGTTCGAGATGGCGTGACCACGCGGGCTGGTCTGCAACCCGCTACTGAGGTCAGTAGTCGTCTGGCAACCCGAAACACTACCCCTGCGTGGCGCGGATGTGAATCTCGACGCGGCGATTCAGCTGCCGGCCTTCCGGAGTGTCGTTGGACGCCTTCGGGCGTGTCTCCCCGTAGCCGATCGATGTGATCCGTGACGCCGGGACTCCCTCGGCGACAAGGTAGTTACTGACGACCGATGCGCGCTGGTCCGAGAGCGTCTGGTTGTAGGAAGGCGTGCCGACCGAGTCGGTGTGACCTTCCACGGTGACCTGCTCGTCGGGATAGTTGCGGAAGTTCGACGCCAGATCGCGCAGCGTCTGCTGCGACTGCGGGCGGAGCGATGCCGAGTTAAAGTCGAAGAGGATGTCGTTCGTCAGGTTGACTGCGATCTCCCCCTCGGACGGGCGCGACACTTCGACGCCCTGGATCTGCTGCAGTTCCTGCTGTTGTTTGTCCATCCGATGCCCAACGGCAGCACCGATCGCCGCGCCGGCCGCGGCACCGACGACTGCGCCTGTACGGTTGTTGCCGGACTGGTTGCCGATGATGG
Organism: Thermoanaerobaculia bacterium; assembly: GCA_038244715.1. GTDB lineage: Bacteria > Acidobacteriota > Thermoanaerobaculia > Gp7-AA8 > Gp7-AA8 > JADGNZ01. Next base: position 64,052 of record JBBRTE010000017.1, on the reverse strand, counting down.
CCCCGACGATCGCTCCCGCCGCGGCGCCAGCACCCGCTCCCTGCTTGGCTTTCTGGTTCGGATCGCCCGTGGCACAGGCGAAGGTGAATATCGTTACGAGAAGAAGAATGGATGCGTTGCGAATCATGGAAACCTCCAGGTGTTTCGTATAAGCGAAAAGGGCGCCCGGTTTCGGACGCCCTTCAGAATCTGCGATTGGATCGTTTACGCCGCGTTCGCGAGGATGTGGATCTCCACGCGCCGGTTCAGCTGACGGCCGTTTGCGCTGCTGTTGCTGGCGCGCGGTTTCGACTCACCGTAGCCGATGGTCCGGACCCGTCCGTCGTTCACGCCGAGGGACTCGATGTAGTTCGCAACCGAAGCCGCACGGCGCTCGGAGAGACGCTCGTTGTAGGAGGCCGAACCCTTCGAATCGGTGAAGCCCTCCACGTTGATGGTCGTGTTCGGATACTGCTCGAACACGTTGGCCATATCACGCAGCGATGTACGCGACGCCGAACGCAGGCCTGCTGAGTTGTAGTCGAAGAGCACGTCGTTCTTGACGGTCACCTTCAATTCGTTGTCCGCGGTGCGGGTCACATCGACGCCCGGAATCTGGCGAAGCTGACGTTCCTGCTTGTCCATCATCGCGCCGACGATGGCGCCCGCTGCAGTTCCGGCGAGGCCGCCGACGATCGCGCCACGCTTTCCGCTGTGGCCATTCCGATTGTTGCTGATGACGCCACCGGCAATCGCGCCGGCGATGCCGCCGATGATTGCTCCCTTCTTCGCTTTGGCGTGGTCGTCGACCGCCTGGGCAAAGGCTGTTGTCGACAGCAGAAGAACGGTTAATGTTGATGCCATGAGTCTTTTCATGTTTCCTCCCTGATGTTTGCAGAAGGACATCGCAATGAAGGTGCCACGGTCCAAATAACAGCTGAGAGCGGATGCCCGAGATGGCAGCCGGATGATAGGATTACGGCTCATGCCCGGCGATCGATCGCTGCTCGACCTGCTTCGTAACCTGCTGGTACAAAGCGACTTGCCATTTCGGGACTTCGTCGAGCTGGCGCTATACCACCCGGTCTTCGGGTATTACGCTCAGGAGCGGTCTCCGATCGGCAGAGAGGGAGATTTCATCACCTCCCCGTTGCTCAGCCCGGTATTCTCGTCCACTTTGAGCGGGCTCGTCGGCGACTTTCTGGGACGTGCAGGCGACGGGTTGTCGCAGGTTGTGGACGTTGGATGTGGGGATGGCGCACTCATCCATTCATTGGCCCGAGAGTGGCCCGCCACTGCCGGGTTTTTTGGCGTCGACCGGAACCTGGCCCGGGTCCCCATCCGGGACGGCGTCACGTTTGTCTCGTCGCTGGCGGAGATTCCTCCCGCGGACACGCGTCTCATCCTTAGCAATGAGCTGTTCGATGCGCTCCCGTTTGGCCGCTTCGTCCAGAGAGACGACCACCTGCAGGAACTCTGGGTCACGGAGAGGGACGGAACGCTCGACTGGACGGAGCACGAAGCGAATGGCAGCTACGAAGACTACTTCGCGGAGCGAGGAGTCGTGCTGGAGACAGGTCAGTTCGCGGACATCTCTCTGGAATGGGCCACGCTTTATGACGAGCTTTGTCGCTTCGTCCCTCGCGGCCTGATCGTCACCTTTGACTATGGCCTGCCCGAGTCGAAGCTTTTCCGGGGGCGGATGCGCCGGTTTGGAACGGCGGCGGCGTATTCGCGGCATCGCGTCAGCCGGAATCTCCTTTCGGATCCCGGCGAACAGGATCTGACGGCCCACATCAACTTCGATGATCTCCGGCGTACCGGCGAACGGCAAGGGTTCGATACGCTCTTCTTCGACATCCAGGCAAAGTTTCTTCTCGCCCTCGGCGCTGCCGGACATGAGCTGCTGAAGCCGGTCGGCGAGATCGCGTTCGAAGGCGCAGACGAGGGGCTCGCGTTGCTGGCCGCGCGCGATGACGCCAAACGTCTCATTCTTCCCGACGGCATCGGAGCCGATATCCGAGTGCTGGTGCAGGGGCGGGGGATGGGGCGGGACACGTGGAGATTTGAGAAGAAATTGTTCTGAGGCGCGGGTGCCTCATTGAATGGTTGACTCCTGTCAGTCGGCGTTTACAATACCGGCGGTCTTTCGACAGGGAAAAAAATGGCGAACTATTCAGTGCTGCTGGTGGCCGCGCTCATCGTTATCTCGCTGCCTGTACTGACTTTGTTCATCATCACCCCACTGGTCCGTGCCTCGCGCGGCGGCAAAGTCAAGCTCGAACCGTACGAGTGCGGCATCCCGGCCAGTTCTTCGGCGTTCGACCATCGTTTTTCGGTCCGCTACTTCCTCATCGCCGTCCTCTTCATCATCTTCGACGTCGAGACCGTTTTCCTCTTCCCCTGGGCGATTCGATTCAAGCAGCTGGGCTGGTTCGGCGCGATTGAGATGGCGGTTTTCCTGGCCATCCTCCTCGTCGGGTACGTGTATGCGTGGAAGAGGAAGGTCCTTTCATGGGTCTGATCGAAAACCGCTTCGATCCAAACGTCCTCACCACTTCCGTCGACAAGTTTTTTAACTGGGCGCGCAAATCGTCCCTCTGGCCGATGCAATTCGGTCTGGCCTGCTGTGCCATCGAGATGATGGCCGTTCTCGATCCTCGTCACGACATGGCTCGTTTCGGTGCGGAGGTGTTCCGCGCCACGCCCCGGCAGGCGGATCTGATGATCGTCTCCGGGACCGTCACGGAAAAAATGGCGCCGATCGTTCGACGCCTCTGGGATCAGATGCCCGATCCGAAATGGGTCATCGCGATGGGTTCGTGCGCGACGTGCGGCGGTCCCTACGACACGTACGCGGTGACGCAGGGTGTCGACCGCCTGATTCCCGTCGACGTCTACATCCCCGGTTGTCCGCCACGCCCCGAGGCGTTGATCTGGGGACTGATGGAACTGCAGAACAAGATTGCGAAGATGCACGTCATCCGCAAGGGTGGCGAGACGTATGACTTCGCACGCGCAGCCGTGCGCGACTCGCTCCGCCCGGTGCACGAAGGGCCGGCCTTGCGTGCCGAACAGGCGCAGGCCCAGCTGAAGCCGGCGCCGATCTCGGGCATCAAGCGTACGCCGATCATCGAAGAGAAGAAGCCGAAGAAAGCAGCGACAAGTGTGGCGCCGGCGGCCTCGCCTGCGATTTCTGCTGCACCCGCCGGCGAGGCCGCCGGTGCCACACAGGCCGCTGCGGCGGAAGGCTCGGTTGCCGCGGTTGCGCCGGTCGAGGCAGCCGTCGCCGCGGCACCGGCCGCTCCGTTTCACGACGAGACCCTCACGCTTCCCGAGCGCCTGAAAATCGCCGAGGAGATGGGCGGCAAGCTCGAGACGAAACTGTTTGCGGCGATGGCTCAGACGGACTGTGGCGCCTGCGGCTGGGACTGCGAAGGTTACGGGCTGGCGCTCGCGACCGGCGAGACCAACGACATCACGCTCTGTACTCCGGGTGAGGCCGAGACCCTCGACGCGCTCGAGGCGATCATGAAGGCAGCGGGGAAGGAATACGAGAAGTAGACGATGACCGACGCCCCGCCACCACAGCCGCAGTCGACGCCGGCCGCCCCCGCGGCGCCGGTCGCGAGGAGCATGGAAGAGATCACGCACGATCCGCTGGTCGCGCGCGCGTGCGAGCGGGTACCCGGCGCAATCGTGGCGGCGAAGTACTTCGTCGGCGAGATCACGCTCACTGTTTCGCGGGACCGTATCGTGGAAGTCGCCACCGCGTTCCGGGACGATGGGTTCAACTATCTCGTCGACCTGGCCGGTGTCGACTATTCTAAGTATCCGGCCTGGACCGGAGAGCGTTTCGGCGTTTCCTACACTCTCTATTCGTTCGCGAAAAACGATCGCGTTCGCCTCAAAGTGATGACCGACGAAAAAACGCCGATCCCTTCGGTGACTTCCGTCTGGAAGACGGCGAATTGGCACGAGCGCGAAACCTTCGACATGCTCGGCATCGTCTTCGACGGTCACCCGAACCTCGAGCGCATCCTGATGTGGGAAGGCTTCAACGGGCATCCGCTGCGCAAGGACTTTCCGCTTCGCGGCATCGACACCGGGGCGCGCATCTACCCGGAGGTCTTCCCTGAAGGTGGCGGACCGAAGGCGGGTTCGACCGGCAAGGACGTGAAGGACGTCAACATTTACAAGGGCGAATGGAAGCACTACGGCACCTGGCCCGTGGCCGAGTTGCAGCAGCGCGCCGCGATCGGTGGACAGGCGCCGGCGCCCGAACTTGCTGGTGTCATCGCCGATACGGCCAAACCGACGGAAGAGGCTCCGTGGCACGATCCGGAGAAAGCGCTGCCGGAACGGATGGAGCTCGCGAAGGCGGGCGACCTCAAGGACAAGCTCTTCGCGGCCATGGCCCAGACGGATTGCACCGCCTGCGGCTGGGACTGCGAGGGCTACGCCGAAGCGCTGGCCAAGGGCGAGACCAAAGACATCACGCTGTGTGTTCCCGGCGAAGACGAGACCGAATCGATGCTCAAGCAGCTGATGACCGCGGCGGGGAAGCTATGAGGGGCGAAAGGTTGAATATTGAATGTTCAATGTTCACTGTGGATGTGGCGACACGCCCCGTCACATTCAACATTCAACATTCAGTATCCACCATTCAACAGTTGCTCATGGAGGCACAACCGCATGTTTGACGTCCACGAAATGGAGGTCAACTTCGGGCCTCAGCATCCGTCGACGCACGGTGTGCTGCGCGTGATTCTCAAGATCGACGGGGAACGGATCGTCGATGCCAAGCCGATCATCGGCTATCTCCATCGCGGCACGGAGAAGCTGTTCGAGAACATGTCCTACCCGATGTGCATCCCGCACACGGACCGCATGGACTACGTCGCATCGGCCACCAACAACCTCGGTTTCGTCGAGACGGTCGAGAAACTGATGGGCATCACGAAGCAGATTCCGAAACGCGCGCAGTTGATGCGCGTGATGCTCAGCGAACTGCAGCGGATCTCGTCGCATCTGCTCTGGCTGGCCACGCATGCAATCGACATCGGTGCCATGACTCCGTTCTTCTACTGCTTCCGCGAACGGGAGCAGATCCTCGACCTCTTCGAGGAATACTGCGGGGCGCGTCTGACTCTGAACTGCATGCGCATCGGCGGGATGCCGGACGATCTTCCGCCGGGCTGGCTCGATGGCGTCGAGAAATTCGTCGACAAATTCGAAGACGCCGTCGACGAGTACGAGTCGCTGCTGACGAACAATCGCATCTGGAAGCGGCGCACCGTCGGCATCGGCGTCATCTCACCCGAGGATGCGATCGACTGGGGAATCACGGGGCCGCCGCTGCGTGGATCGGGAGTGGAGTGGGACCTGCGCCGCGCCCAGCCCTACGAGTGCTACCCCGAGCTGAAGTTCGAGATCCCGATCGGAAAGAATGGCGACACCTACGACCGCTACCTGGTCCGGATGGAAGAGATGCGGCAGTCCAACTGGATCCTCAAGCAGTGCATCCCGCTGGTGAAAGAGACGCCCGCCGGCGACATCAAAGCGAAGATCTCGCGTGTCGTGCGTCCGCCCGAAGGCGAGGTCTACCACTCGATCGAATCGCCGAAAGGAGAACTGGGCTACTACATCGTCTCCGACGGCAAGACCCAGAACGCCTATCGTTGTCATGTGCGGCCACCCTCGTTCGTCAACCTGCAGGCACTGCCGGCGATGGCCAAGGGGCACCTTGTCTCGGATCTCGTGGCGTTGATCGGGACGATCGATATCGTGCTTGGCGAGGTGGACCGATGAAACCCTCAATGTTCAATGTTGAATGTTGGTTGTTGAATGTTGAATGGAGGACCCGAGTCGCCATATGGACTCTCGGACTGCGGTCATTCAACGCTGAACAGTCAACAGTCAACACTCAACATTCCCCTGGTGGAGGCACCCGATGACGCAGGACCTCCTGCTGCGGTATCTGATCTGGCCTCTGGTCAAATTCCTCGTGGCCTTCGTCATCGTGCAGGTGATCGTTGCGGCGATGACGTGGGTCGAGCGGCGGCTCCTCGGTTTGATGCAGGCCCGCCTCGGACCGAACCGCGTCGGGCGCGAGCTCGGCATTCCCTGGGGCCTCGGTCAGATCGTGGCCGACCCGATCAAGCTCCTGCTGAAGGAAGACATCCTTCCATCGAGCGCCGAGCGAGTGGCCTACTTCCTCGGACCGATGCTGCCGCTGATCCCGGCATTCCTCGTCTTCTGCCTGATCCCGTACGGTCCGCCGCCGACGTTTGTCGTGACGCACGTGAACGTCGGTCTGCTGCTGATCCTGGCGCTGACATCGACCGGCGTCTACGGAATCATCCTCGGCGGCTGGGCCTCGAACAACAAGTACTCGCTGATGGGTGGTCTGCGTTCCGCGGCGCAGATGGTGTCGTACGAGGTGCCGTTCGGGCTGTCGATCGTCGGCGTGCTGATGCTCTGCGGCAGTTTTGATCTCGTCCACATCATCAACTATCAAGCGGATCACGTCTGGAATCTGTTCCCGCAACTCATTGCCGCGTTCATCTTTCTCGTCTCGATGAATGCCGAGAATAACCGTACGCCCTTCGACCTGCCGGAAGCGGAATCGGAGCTCGTGGCGGGCTTTCATACCGAGTACTCGGGGATGAAGTTCGCGTTCTTCATGCTGGCCGAGTATTCGTCGATGATCGTCAACTGCTGCCTGCTGGTCAGCCTCTTCTGCGGCGGCTGGACTCTGGCGATCAACGGCTATGGTCTGACCACCGGTGTTCTCCGCGGGTGGGGGATCCTCGGCGGCCTCCTGGGCGCGCTGATCTTCATCACGAAAGTGATGTTCTTCATGCTGATGTATATCTGGTTCCGGGCGACGTTCCCGCGCTTCCGCTTCGATCAGCTCATGGATCTGGGATGGAAGTGGATGATTCCTCTGTCACTGGCGAACATCGTCGTGACTGCCATCGTCGTGCTCCTGGGGCAGGAGCTCAATTTCCAGGGCGAAGTCGTCCTCTCCATCGTCGGGGCGGCGATCATCGCATTCACGCTCTTCCTGCTGCTCCGGCCGCGCGCAAAGGTGACCCATGCACGTCGAGTATCCGAAGCCTAGGTGGTCCGACAAGTTTCTTCTCCTCGACATGCTCGAGGGGTTGAAGACGACCGTTCGGGAACTGTTCAAGTTTCCGAAGGTCACGATCTCCTATCCGGAAGAGCGTCTCGAGCCGGCCAACCGGTTCCGCGGGATGTTCAAGTTTTCATTCGATCGCTGCATCGCGTGCAAGCTTTGCGCGCTGGCCTGCCCGATCGACATCATCTACATCGACGTCCACGACGAACAGCGTGAAGTGGACGGCAAGATGAAGAAGCTCAAAGTCCTCGACCGCTACGACATCGACGTCAAGCGCTGCATGTTCTGCGCGCTCTGCGAGGAGGCCTGTCCGACGAAGCCGAAATCGATCTGGCTGACGACCAAGACCTACGAACTGGCCACGTACGACCGCAGCGACCTCTACTTCAACATGCAGCAACTCGAATACTGGGAAGGGAAGCCGGAGTATCCCGGACTCCCGTCGGAAGACGAGCCGAAGCAGATCGAGGGAGCGTCGTGAGTCCCGCTCTCCTCGTATTTTTCCTGATCGGTACGCTCGCCGTGGCGTCGTCGATCCTCGTCATTGCGATGAGGAATCCCGTCCACTCCGCGCTCTTTCTATTGCTCACGTTCCTGTGCGTTGCGGTCCTCTTCGTGATGAAGGGAGCGGAGTTCGTCGGCGCCGTGCAGGTGCTCGTGTACGCCGGCGGCATCATGGTCCTGTTTCTCTTCGTCGTGATGTTGATCAACGTCCGGCATCTCCCGGACGAACGCGTGCTCTCCAATTTCTGGAAGGGTGGCTTCGCGGTCGGGCTGGCGCTCTTCCTTCTCTTTCTCACGCTCGTCCGTCCCGGCGTCTATCACGATGCTGCGGCGAGCGATCGGGGGTTGCGGTCGACCTACAGCTATCGTCATCGCAACGTGCGTCAGACGGACGGTACGGTCGTCCGGAAACTGATCCGGCGCGGCAAGGTGGTAGGGAATTCTGAGGCCGTTGGGATGGCGCTGTACACGGACTACCTCGTGCCGTTTGAAGTGGCCTCGCTCTTCCTTCTGGTCGCGATGATCGGAGCGATCGTCATCGGCAAACGGGAGTTGTCTGCAATGGAAGAGGAAAACATTCCGGCCTACATGCTGGAGCGTGCCGCGACCGAGCGGAAAGTAAAGGGGGACATGGGTGCCTGACGCCATCCCGAGCACCGAAGCCTATCTGATGCTTTCGGGGACGCTCTTCGCCATCGGCCTCGTCGGCGTGATCATCCGCCGCAACATGATCACCGTGCTCATGGCGGTCGAACTGATGATGAACGCGGTCAACATCAACCTTGTGGCCTTCTCGCACCGGCTCGGATCGCTGGAGGGTCAGATCTTCACGATCTTCATCATCACGGTCGCCGCCGGTGAGGCCGCCGTCGGTCTGGCGATCATCATTCAGTTGTACCGGCTGAAGAGCTCCATCAACGTCGACGAAGCGAGGGAGCTTCATGGTTAATCCGACCATCCTCCTGCTTATCCCGCTGCTGCCCGCGCTCGGAGCACTGATCAACGGTCTGCGCGCTGCGGCAGCACCGCACACGCCGAAGAATCGGACGATCACCAACGCCATCGCACTCGGCTCGACCGGAATCTCGGCGTTGCTCGCTGCATGGACCGTGATCGTGTACGCCGGCAGCGGGACGGCGGCCGCGTTTCAATACGCGTACTACACCTGGATCCCCACGGGTCTTGGTCACGTCGGCGCGCATGGGATCGCCAGCTTTGCCGTCGACTTCGCGTTCCGCATCGACACGCTGTCCTGCACGATGCTGATGATCGTCACGTGGATCGGCTTCCTCATCCATGTCTACGCCAGCGGCTACATGGCCCACGAGGAAGGCTACACGCGCTTTTTCACCTACCTGAATCTCTTCATGTTCATGATGCTGCTCCTCGTCCTGGGAGCGAACTACATGGTCATGTTCGTCGGGTGGGAAGGCGTCGGTCTCTGCTCGTACCTTCTGATCGGGTTCTATTACGACAAGAACGTTGCTGCGGACGCAGGGAAGAAAGCGTTCGTCGCCAACCGCATCGGCGACTTCGGATTCATCCTGGGGATCTTCCTGATCTTCAACACATTCGGCACCGCCGACTACGGGAAGGTGTTCGCGCTCGCCAGTGCCAACCCGGGGGCCTACGCCGGGGTCGCCACGACGATCTGCCTGCTCCTGTTCGTGGGAGCTTGTGGCAAGTCCGCGCAGATTCCGCTGTACGTCTGGTTGCCGGATGCGATGGCCGGACCGACGCCGGTCTCCGCGCTCATCCACGCCGCCACGATGGTCACGGCCGGCGTCTACATGGTCGTCCGATCCAACGTGCTCTTCCGGCTCTCACCCGACGCGATGGAGATCGTGGCCATCATCGGAGCGCTGACCGCGATCTTCGCCGCCACGATCGGGATCGCCCAGTACGACATCAAGAAAGTTCTCGCGTACTCGACGGTTTCGCAGCTCGGCTTCATGTTCCTCGCTGCGGGCGTTGGAGCCTTTACCTCCGCGATCTTCCATGTGATGACGCATGCGTTCTTCAAGGCCTGTCTCTTCCTCGGCGCCGGCTCGGTGATTCACGGCTGCGGCGGCGAACAGGACATGCGCAAGATGGGTGGGCTGCGCAAGTACATGCCGAAGACGCGCATGACGATGCTGATCGCCTGCATCGCCATCGCCGGCTTCCCTCCTCTGGCCGGCTTTTTCTCGAAGGATGAGATTCTGTCCACGACCTACGAGAATCACGGTGTGTTGTACGCACTGGGGATGATCGCCGCGACGTTCACGGCGTTCTACATGTTTCGCCTCTACTTCATGACGTTTTCGGGCGACTACCGCGCCGCGTATGTCGAAGGTCACCCGGAGTCGGAGCCCTCGCATGCGGGCCACGACATCATCCCTTCGCATCCACACCTCGACGACGGGGACACCCATTCGGACAAAGCACACGGGCATCACCGCGAGTTGCACGATCCGCACGAGTCGCCGTGGAGCATGACGGGCGTTCTCTGGATCCTGGCGATTCTCGCCGTGATCGGCGGTCTGGTCGGGCTGCCGGAGATGTTCGGCGGCGCGCATCCGACCTGGTTCCAGCGCTGGCTGCAGCCGGTCCTGCTGCCACTCGGCGGCAGGCATTTCGAATTCGCGGAAGCGAGCCGAACGCAGGAAGCGGCGTTGATCTTCTCTTCGATCGCGGTGGCTACGATCGGATGGCTCTTCGCCTACGTGCTCTACTTCAAGGATAACGCCTTCGTCCAGGCCACTCGCTGGGCCCGGAACGCCGCACCCATTCACCGGCTGCTCGAGAACAAGTACTACGTCGACGAGTTCTACAACACGGTGTTCGTCGGCGGAACGCTTCTCCTCAGCAGGATCCTCTCCTGGATTGACGCGCACATCATCGACGGCGTCGTCAACGGTGTCCGCAACGTCACCGTCGTCCTCCTCGGTCACGGGTCATGGCTCATCGACCGGTACCTGGTCGATGGCGCGGTCAATGGAGTCGGATACTCGGCGCGAGGTGGTTCGCGGCTGTTCCGCAGGATGCAGAGCGGATTTGTTCAGAACTATGCGCTGGTCATGGGGGCGGGCATCGTCCTCATCACCGCGGTCTATCTGTTTACGAAGCCTTAAGGGGAACGACCGAAGATGGGTATTCTCAACATCGTCACTTACATCCCGCTGCTCGGCGCGGTCCTCATGTTGTTTCTGCGGAAAGAGAATGGCGCGGCCATCCGCTATACAGCCACCTTCTTCGTGGTGGTCGACTTCTTCGCTTCGCTCTACCTCTGGTTCAACTTCGATCCGCACGGCACGGGAGCGCGTCTCTTCCAGTTTCGCGAAACGTATTCCTGGATCCCGTCTCTTGGGGTTCAGTACGACTTCGGCATCGACGGCATCTCACTCCTGCTCATCCTGCTGACGACGTTCATGGGCATCATCGCGGTGGTCTCGTCCTATTCGGCGATCGATCACCGGCAGAAGGAGTACTACATCCTCCTGCTGCTACTGCAGACCGGCATGATCGGCACGTTTTGCGCCCTCGACTTTTTCCTCTTCTACGTCTTCTGGGAAATCATGCTCGTGCCGATGTACTTCATCATCGGCATCTGGGGTGGGCCGAGGAAGCTGTACGCGGCGATCAAGTTCTTCATCTACACGCTGTCCGGATCGGTGGTGATGCTGCTCTCGATCCTGGCGTTGTACTTCTTCAACTCGGACGGCATCCCCTTCCTCAACATCAAGGGTCTCGGCAACGCAGCCACATTCTCCGTCCTGCAGTACCACAACATCGGCCACCTCATCCCGCCGACGCTGCAGTTCTGGATCTTCATCGGCTTCTTCCTTGGATTCGCGATCAAGGTCCCGATGTTCCCGTTCCACACCTGGCTGCCGGATGCGCACGTCGAAGCACCGACGGCCGGCTCGATCATCCTGGCAGCCGTCCTTCTGAAGATGGGCACCTACGGCTTCGTGCGGTTCGCACTGCCGATCCTGCCCGACGGCACGAAACAGTTGGTTCCATGGGTCGTGACGCTCTCCATCATCGGCATCATTTACGGCGCGCTCGTGTCTCTCGTGCAGAAGGACATGAAGAAGCTCGTCGCCTACTCCTCCGTCTCGCACCTCGGCTTCGTGATGCTGGGGATGTTTGCGCTCAACCCGATGGGTCTCAAGGGTTCCGTCCTGCAGATGATCAACCACGGCATCTCCACCGGCGCGCTCTTCCTTCTCGTCGGCATCATCTACGAGCGGAGGCACACCAGGATGATCGCGGAGTACGGCGGCCTGGCGAAACAGATGCCGGTGTATGCGACTCTTTTCCTGATCGCAGCGCTCTCCTCGATGGGGCTTCCGGCGCTGAATGGGTTCATCGGCGAGTTCACCATCCTGCTCGGCGCCGCCAACCGATCGCTCGTATGGGCCTCTTTCGCTTCGGTGGGAATCGTCCTCGGCGCCGCCTATCTGCTGTGGCTCTACCAGCGCGTCTTCTGGGGACCGCTCGACAATCCTGCGAACAAGACCCTGCCCGACGTCAACCGGCGCGAGCTGGGGATGCTGCTTGCTCTCGTCGCCGTTATGGTCTGGATGGGGATCAGGCCGGCGGTTTTCTTCGACGTCATCGAGGAGCCGGTCAACTACGTGGTCCGGAAGGTCGATCCGACGTACTTTGACCGGCAGCCGCTGACCTATCCGCCCGCGACCCCCGTGGTGGTGACGGCGGTCGAGACCACTCGATGACCTGGAACGACATCATCTACCTGCTGCCGGAGATCATCCTGGCCATCGGCGCTTCCGCGCTGTTGCTCGTGCCGGTCACTGGAGCGCGTGGGGCGAGGATGTCGGCAAAATGGTGGATGCTCGCTCTGCTTGCGATCACGGCGGGCTCTCTGATCTATTGCTCGCACGCGGTGGAAACCATTCCTCAATCGCGGCAGCTCCAGGCGATGTTCGCACTGGACGCCTTCTCGATCTTCTTCAAGCTGCTCTTCATCGCGGCGATCGCCCTGCTGGTGATGTTGTCCGAGGACTTTCTGGCGGAAGGGAAGTACTCGCCGTGGGAGTACTACTCACTTCTCGGCTTCGCACTCTGCGGGATGATGTTCATGGCCTCGGGCGTCCACCTGATCACGATCTACATCGGTCTGGAGTTGCTGTCGCTGTCGAGCTACATCCTGGCCGGTTTCTACAAGAGCGAGCTGAAGTCGACCGAAGCGGCGATGAAGTACTTCATCCTCGGTGCCGTCAGCTCCGCGATTCTCCTGTATGGAATCTCGCTCATCTACGGGGTCTGTGGTTCGCTCAACCTGATCGACATCGCGGCGGCCATGTCGACGATCGTCACCAACGACGCGCTCATGTTCGGGATCATGCTGCTCGGCGCGGGACTCTGTTTCAAGATCGCCGCGGTCCCGTTTCATGTCTGGACTCCCGACGTCTACGAAGGAGCGCCCACGCCGATCGCGGCGTTCCTCTCGACCGGATCGAAAGCCGCCGCGTTCGCGATCTTCGCGCGCATCTTCTACGTCGGACTTCACGATTTTCATCTGGAGTGGAACTACATCCTGGCGACGGTCTCCGCGCTTTCCATGATCCTCGGCAACTTCGCCGCGCTCACGCAGGACAACGTCAAGCGCATGCTCGGCTACTCGTCGATCGCCCATGCCGGATACGTGCTGCTCGGTGTGATCTCGCTCAACACGCTGGGGCTGCGGGGCATCCTCGTCTACTCGATCGTCTACATCTTTGCGAACCTTGGAATCTGGGCGACGGTATTGATGCTGCGTCGCCATCAGTACGCCGGCGAGCGCGTCGATGACTTCGAGGGGCTCAGCAGGCGTGCGCCGCTGTGGGCCTTCGCGATGATCATCTTCCTGCTCTCGCTCGGCGGAATTCCGCCGACAGCGGGATTCATCGGCAAGTACTTCCTCTTCGCCGCAGCCGTCCAGGCCGGATTCGGCTGGCTGGCGATCATCGCCGTGCTCATGTCCGCGGTATCGATGTTCTACTACCTCCGGATCGTCGTGGCGATGTACCTCCGGGAAGGTGTGGAGGCGGAGTTCGCGATCACGTCTCCGCTGAAGATCGTGGCTGGCATCTGCCTCGTCGTGACGCTCGTCCTCGGAATCCTTCCGGCACCGATGATCGATCAGGTCATCGCGTCATCGAGCCATGTTGCCGCGCGCGCAGCGCTGACTCCCCATGCCCGACGATAAGGACAGCGACTCGGGGAAGAAGCTCCGGCAGAACGAAACGCTGCTCGAGGCGTCGTCGCTGGGATTGATGTTCCCGATCGCCATGGGCCTGGGTTACGCGTGGGGGTGGGGGATGGACAAGCTGTTCCACACGTCGCCGTGGCTGACGTGGATCTTCACCGGATTCGGCGTCATCGCGGCGTTCATCAACCTTTTCCGGATCGGAATGCGGAAAGATGACGGCAGCTCAGGATGAGTCTCCCGCCACCGTTCTTCGCCGGATCCGGCACATCGCCATCGTGGCGTGGGTGCTCTCGGGGATCCCCGTTCTGATGACTGGCGGATGGCGGGGATTGATCGGATTGACTTGCAGTGGTCTCGTCACTATGATCAATTTTCTTTGGCTGGAGGAGATCGTTGAGACCCTGCTCCAGTCGACGCCACGCCGGCACCCCTGGAGACTGACAGTTCGTACTCTGTCGCGATTTGCTCTCCTCGGTGTGGCGCTCTTGGTCACAATCTTCGTTGCTCGTATGAATGCTGTAAGTGTGCTGCTGGGATTCTCGATCGTGGTGGTGGGAATCATGGGTGAAGCTGTGTACTCGACCGTTCGCAGCCTTGCCGATTAGAGACTGATGGAACACGAAAGCTCGATACTTTACGCACCGGTGAATGCGCTGTGGCACAGCGTCCAGCATCAGTTCGCCTGGGATATCCCCGATCACGTCATCATGGCTCTGCTGGTCCTGCTGATCAGCGCCGTCGTCTTTCCGCTCATGGCACGCAGGGTCAGCCGCGAGAACCCCGGACACTTCCAGCAGATGCTGGAACTGGTCGTCGGTGGTCTCAAGGAGCTGCTGCGCGACATCATCGGCCATGACGGCGACCGATACCTCTACATCATCGGCTCGTTCGCCGCGTTCATCTTCGTCTCGAACATCTTCGGCATCTTCTTTTTCCTGCAGCCGCCGACCAGTAACCCCAACACCACGTTCGGCCTCGCGCTTTGCGCCTTCCTCTATTACAACTACCAGGGCATCCGCGCGCAGGGACTGGGGCACTATCTCAAGCACTTCGCGGGCCCCATGCCGATCCTGGCGCCGCTCATGATTCCGATCGAGATCATCGGGCACCTGGCGCGCATCCTGTCGCTGGGCATGCGTCTGTTCGGCAATATCTTCGGCGAGCACACGGCCACCGGGATCTTCATGGGGATGCTGCCCTTCGTCCTGCCTTGGCCGATGATGGGGCTCGGTATTTTCGGCGCGTTCCTGCAGACCTTCGTCTTCATCATGCTGACCATGGTCTACATCGGTGGCGCCACGGTCGTTGAAGAACATTGATTTGGCACTGACGATTCACAAGAATTTCAGGAAAGGAGAAAAGGAATGAGCAGGTTGAAACCCGTCTTTTACGCTCTGTCCATCACGCTGATGTCGAGCGCGGTGTTCGCGCAGGGGACCGATGCGCCGGCGCCGGGAGTCCGTTGGGGCGCCCTCGCCGCGGCGTTCGTTCTCGGTATCGCTGCCGCTGCAGGCGCCATCGGTCAGTCGCGCGCCATCGCCGCATCAGTCGAAGGCATCGCCCGCAACCCGGGCGCAGCAGGTGCGATCCGCCTCTCGATGATCATCGGTCTCGCACTGATCGAGTCACTGGTCATCTACGCGCTTCTGATCGCGTTCTTCGTTTACAAGCTGTAACCAGCCCGCGACGTGAACCGCAACGGCCCGGTGGGTGATGCCCGCCGGGCCGTTGTGTTTTCGGCGTCAGATCTGTGGCTTCGACTTGGCCACGGATGCGATGATGCCGATGCCGAGAAGCGCCAGCGTTGCGATGGCGATCCACAGCGTCGGCACGTGCAGCATGTAGGCGGCGATCGCCAGCGCAGCGATGAGGATGACCCATCCCAGTACGGAAAGATTGAACCAGTTCACGGCGTACCTCCAGAACGGGACTCAGCAATGGCGGTGCCTGACTCGGCCAAAAACAGAAGAGCCGGCGAAATCGCCGGCTCTCGGGGACCTGCTCGATGGGTTGTGACTACTGCGAGCTGACCATCTTGTCGAGGGCGGCCAGCGCCGTTTCTACCGTCAGCTTGCTGCTGAGGGTGATCGCCTTGACCTCGCTCCAGGCTCCGTCCGAGTACGTGACGTAGCTCAGAGCCTTGACGGTGGCGTTCGCGAACACCAGCCGGTCGCCACGCTCGATGACGGTGATTGGACCCTGCCAGTTGGCGGTGAAGCTCGCCGGTGCGATCAGGTTGAGGGGCCTCCCGCCGCCCGCGTTGCCGCCGCCGATTCCGACCGGGATATGAATCCGGTGTTCGGCGATCGGGTGCAGCGAGACCTTGTGGACTGAGTTCTTCTGCGTGTCGCCGAACACGATGTCGACCGTGCTCTGCATCGGCGAGCTGACGATCGCCGGGTGACGCAGGATTTCGCGGTTGAAATTCGCATCGACCGGATTGCTGGCTTCGTCGTTCCCGACGAACTCTTCGAGCGCATGGATTTCGACCGAGGCTGGCGAGACAGCGCCGTCTTCGATCGGCAGCATTGCGTAACGGGCCTGTTCGCCCTGGCCGCTGTCGTCCCACCAGAGAGCGTGGAGGATCAGGGCCGGAGCGTCGGCGTACGTGCCGTCCTTCTGCAATTGAGAGACGCGACGCGTGATGCCAAGGCGGAGGTTCGTATGAATGTGATACGGCTGGTCGTCGATCGAGATGGCGCGTTGCCACTTTCCTTCCCGGAAGGACGCCAGGAGGAGTTCGCTCGACATCCCGTTCGGCATGTGGGTCCAGAGGATGAAGAGTGTCTTCGACGTGGCGTCATAGGCGAGCGCGCCGCCGAAGTGGAACCCCGCGGTCAGTGACTCCGGGACGAGCAGACGCTGCGTTTCGGATCCATTCTGGATCGAGAGCTGAAGCACATTCGTGGCTGCAACCCCCGAGGAGTCCGCTGGGGTCTGCTGCTCGATCGTATAGACGGTCCCGTCAGGCGTGACGAGCACATCGCGGTCCACAACCTGCGCGAACGCGGTTGCGGAAAGGAGCGTAAGAGCGAGAGCGAGCAGAAGACGTTTCATAGTTTTAGGTTGATCATCGACCGAAGATCGATCGCAAACAGGAGACTCTTGAGGTGACGGAACTGCGGGTAGAAGCGGGCCAGCGCCTCGAAATGTTCTTCGGCCACGTCGACGTCACCGGCTTTGTACGCGGCCTCGCCGATGAGGTAATGCGCGTTGCGGATCTGCCGCTCTTCGCTCGCGAATTCGAGAGCCTGCTCGCCATAGCTGCGGGCCTTCTCGAAGTCGCCGAGATCCAGGTAACCATAGGACAGATTGCCAAACGCATCCGACTTGGCGTGCGCGGTAGCGATCCGGTCGATCACGCTGTGAATGAGGCGAAGGCCTTCCTTGCTGTCTCCGGAGAGCAGCGTGCTGTCGCCGAGGTTCGTGATGATCGCGAGGCGGCTGAACTGCGCGGCGGAATCATCCGCACCGTTCTCGTCGAGGCTCGCCAGCGCCTGGCTGAACGACTCGATCGCCTTTCCGAACTGCGAGTCGGTCTCGAACACGATGCCCAGCTCGTTCAAGACGGCGACTTTCCAGAGTGGCTGACCGCTTTCGATCGCCGCCTCCAGCGCGATCTGGCCGTAGAAGATGGACCGTTTCGACTCGTTGGTGAGCCGGTGCGTGTACATCAGCGCGTACGCTGCCAGGAACGTGTGCCGCGGGTTGCGCCGGCGCATCAGGATCATCGGAAGCGCTTTCACTTCCGGACCGGTGCGCTCGGCAGCGATGAGGGCGTGGCCCTTGTTGATCGTGATCAGCTCACGGGTTTCTTCATCGTCCGTCAGTCCGAGAGCCTCGTCGTACAGCGCGAGCGCTTCATCGAAATTCTCGGAACGCACGTGCTCGAGAGCCTGCTGGCGCAGCTCCTCGATGCGGCTCGTCATCCTGGACATCGTCGACTCAGACATCATCACCCTCGCTCTCCCCATGGTCTGAATCCCACGAGCCGTCTTCTTCCTGCGCGCGTTTGAACTCGATGAAGCTTTCGACTTCCTTCTGCGCGTTGGGGCTGAGGCTGCGGTACTTCTGCACGACAGATTCGCTCCGGGCGCTTTCATCGAAGAAGTCGCCGATGCTCAAATCGAAGGTTGCCAGGATCTTCAGCAAGGTGTCCAGGCCGACCTTGTACTCGCCCTGTTCCATTCGGGAGAGGTCGGATTGATGGACGCCGATGCGGTCCGCGAGCTCCACCTGCGTCAGCTTGCGCTGGCGGCGAAGCTGCCGGATTTTGCGGCCTACGAGCTCGAGCTGGGCTGGCTTATTCATGCGGGTTTCTTTGACTTTTATGGCGTAGACACCATAAAGTCCTGCCAATCTACGGGCTCGGCGCGCATCTGTCAAGCCGAGAGGATCCGAAAAACGCACCGAAACCTCCACCTCCTGCGCGAACTCATCAAACGAGACTTCCACGCGCGATTTACAGGCTCCGTCCTGGGCGTCTTCTGGGCGGTCCTCCAGCCGTTGAGCTTTGTTATTCTCTATTGGTTCATCTTCACCTACATGATCCGGCGCGGGCCCGCGGCCGAGAACAGCAATTACATCGACTTCCTGATCGCGGGGTTGCTGCCATGGCTCGGACTCAACGAAGGCCTGATGCGATCGGCGACCAGCATCGTCGATAACGCGCCGATGGTGCGGCGGCTCGCCTTCCGGAGCGAGCTGCTCATCGTCGTGCCGAACGCGTCCGCACTCATCTTCGAGTCGATCGCCTTTGCGCTTTTCGGAGCCTTTCTCCTTCTGCGCGGGCTTCCGGTCCGGCTGGTGTGGCTCCTGCCATTCGTGCTGCTGCTGCAGTTCGTGATGCAGGTAGGCATTGGCTGGTTCCTCGCGGCCACGTACGTTTTCTTTCGCGACCTGATGCCCATCCTCGGGTTCGTGCTGTCGGTCGTCTTCTACCTGAGTCCGATCCTCTATCCGGTTGCCGGCCGCTTTGAACGCTTCTTCGCGTGGAATCCGATGACGCCTCTCCTCGGTTTGTTTCGCAGCGCAATGCTGTCGGACTCGTTACCTCCGGTCTGGTCGATCGTATTTCTTCTAGCGGTCGCAGCAACGACGTTCACCGGCGGACTGCTGTTGTTCCGCCGGGCGCAAGGTACGTTAGCTGACCTGATCTGACTCGTTTCACGAAAACAACCAGGAGATTCTGAATGTTCGATAGGAAGTGGATCCTTGCAACGTGTGTCGCCGTGGCGATGGTGCCGGCGGCCTTCGCCCAGACGCCGGCCAAGCCGGCCAGCGCCGAGGAGCAGAAGGCGGCCATCGCGCCGCCCGGCGTGGCAGTTCCCGACGGCGGCGTGCCGGTGTGGATCAAGCCGGAGACCCCGGAACATCGTCGCGAACGTCTCGGCACGCACGTCGACCCCGGTCCCGATCCCGATCCCGGGACACACTTCTGGCGCTTCGGAAAGTCCGTGCACATCGAGAGGTATGACCGGAAGTGGGCCGCGTACGACCGCGAGGACGGGACCGTAAGGCCGATGGCCAACGTGAACTTCGCCTTCGAGATCTACCAGCAGAATGACAAGTATGTCTGGTGCTGGGTCGGCGATCCGGAGACGGCGCAGACCGCAGCGCCGTCCGTGCAGAATCCGCGCTACAGCGTTTCCGACATCAAGTTTTTCAGCGATCTCCGGCCGGAGTTCTTTCCCCTCGATCCGGCGAAGAACGGCCGCACCATCCGTTTCGAAGAGTCATCGGATGGTCTGCCGCAATCGGGCTCGTTTCGCAACTCGATGGCCATCGCCGACATGAACGAGGATGGCTTCCTCGACATCGTGCTTCCTCCGCAGCGTGGCGGTGGTGAAGGCCTGCCGACGATCTACCTCGGTGACGGCAAGGGTCACTGGAAGGGTTGGCCCGCGTCGGTTCCACACACGCTCGACTACGGCAGTGTCGTCGTCGCCGACTTCAACAAAGATGGCCATGCAGACATGGCGTTCAGCGTTCACCTCACGGGAGTCTTCGTATTCATGGGCGACGGCAAGGGTCACTTCACGTCCGTTTCCGAAGGGTTGCCGCGTGATTTTCCGACACGCCGGCTCGTCGTTGCGGATGTCAATGGCGATGGCTATCCGGACCTCGTGGCGATCACGGAGGGACCGACGGCGCGCCCGGCGGAGGGAGTGCAGCGCGGTTCCGTCATCGCGCTGATCAACAAGAACAAGGGGAAATCGTGGCAGATGGAAGGAGTGGTGCCTCCGGGAGTGGTGACGGGCGGTGACTGGCTTTCCACCGGTCAGTTCAACGAGGACGGGCGGCCGGATTTCGTCCTCGGCAGCGTCTACCTCGGCAGTCGTGACGTCGTCTATCGCAGCACGGGCGTGAACCAGTGGGCGCGACTGGAGAACGTCGGGAACCTCATTCCCTGGGGCGCGTACTTCTACGCCAACGCAGCGGGAAGGATCACTTCGAAAACGCACGATGACGCCGTCATCAGCTCGATGCAGTACTGGCCCACGGACCTGGACCCGAAGACGGTCGCGCGTCCGCCACTCACGAACATGGTTGCCATCGACCTCCTTTCGTTTGCGAAGGATGGCACCGCGTCGCGCCGTTCGATCGCACGCTGGAGCGGAAACCAGCCCGTGACCGGGCTCGCGCTCGCCGACGTCGATGGCGACGGCAATCAGGACATTGTCTATGTGCAGCCCGTGCCGCGCGAGCTCGTGGTTCTTCTCGGAGACGGCAAGGGTGGGTTCACTCGGGCCGACACCGCGGGGATGACGCTGCGTGACCTCGCGATCTATGACCTGAAGGTTGTCGACGTCAACGGCGACAAGAAACCCGACATCGTCATCATGTACGAATCGGGTGCCAGCACGAATGCGACGACCGGGCTGGGGACGCCGAAGTTCTCCGACAAGAATGGCTCCGTCAACGTTTTTCTCAACCGCGGGTTCGTGAAGGCAGAGACCCCGTTGCGCAAGTCGTCGAAATAGGATGGGATGCGGAGGGATGTCTCGAAGCTCTCGGGTGACGGTCGGATCGGGCACCGATCGCGCTTGCCCGGGCCGCGGGTGATGGGCCTTGTCCGGGACGCCTCGAGCCCATCCTATGGTGTAGCGGCATAAAAAACGCGCGAAGGGCTTGACTTCGAGGCTTTTCCGCCATACTGTTACGCCCAATTGGAATAGAGCGATATTTTCAAATTCGACGCGGGAGGTGATTGTATCGTCGAGAGAGGGTGACCGCAGCTCGTAACCACGGTTCTAAACAATCATTTAATGTGTGGGAGATACAGCATGAAAAAACTCTTGGTTCTGGCCATGATGGCCACCCTCCTGATGGCGGGTTCGGCGTTTGCCGTGAATCGGCACTTGGCGCCGGTTCCGGACGCAACCTTCTCGTTCGGAGCCCCTGGCGTCGCCGGTGGGCCGACAACGACCAACAACGACGACTCGTGCGACATCGGTGTTGCACCGGCCGCCACCCTGCTCCTGCCGTACTTCGAGGTGGATGTCACCAATCGTACGCAGGACACGCTTTTCACGATCACGAACGTTTCGCGCCTGCCGCAGATCGCTCACGTGACCGTTTGGACGGACTGGTCGTTCCCGGTCCTCGACTTCAACATCTACCTGACGGGTTATGACGTTCAGGGCATTTCGATCAACCAGGTTCTGAACGGCACGATCGCTCAGGCCAACGGCACCGGCCCGACCGTCGCACAGACGCAGCCGTCTGGCGTCGGCGCGCTGTCCGCCGGTTTCACCGCCAACCCGAACTTCGCTGGTGGCGGCGCTTCGATCAACTGCGCCAGCCAGCCGGGACTGCTGAACCCGACGCTCGTCGCAGCAGTGAGAAGCGCACTGACCACCGGTGTCTACAATCCGGGTGGCTCGGCCGCTTGCCCGAATCCGGTCGGCGGCGTTCACGCGAATGCGATCGGTTACATCACGATCGACGTCGCGTCGAACTGCTCGCTCGCACTGCCGACGGACCCGAACTACTACGCCACGTCGATCCTCTTCGACAACGTCCTGATCGGTGACTACCAGCAGCTTGGACCGGCTCCGACGGGAACGACGGCATCGTCGTTCGATGCCGGTGGCAACGCAATGGTTCACATCCGCGCCGTCCCCGAGGGCGGTCCGGCAGGCACGCCGCTTTCTGGCGCGCAGACGAACCTTCCGTACACGTTCTATGACCGCTACACCCCATCCACCAACCGTACGCTCGATCGCCGCCAGCCGCTTCCGTCGCTGTGGGCCGCGCGTTACATCCAGGGTGGAACGGCTGCTTTCGCCACGAACTTCAAGGTTTGGCGCGAAGGCTTCGGCGCCGGCAGCTGCGGCGCGTCGCTTGCCCTGAACGGTTCGCTTACAGTTGCTGAAGTGGTCCGCTTCGACGAGCACGAGAATCCGAACACGAGCGCTCCTTGCGCCGTGTCGCCATGCCCGCAGGCGACCGCCTCGGTCATGCCGGAGACCTCGGCTCAGAACACCGCGAGCGGGAACTTCCCGGTCATCAGCAGCGCCGACGTCGGTGGCTGGATGTACCTCAACCTGAACAACGGTGGCAGCACCGGTTACTCGGTTACGCGTAACGTTGGTGGCGTTCCGACGATCATCACCGGCGCCGGCAGCACGAGCAATCTCGCGCCTGCAGGGTCGGCCACGGTCGGTCCGCGTCCCAGCCAGAACTGGGTCATCGTCGAAATGTTCGGTAGCGCAGCCGGTGGAAACCGCCTGACTGTCGACTTCGACGCAGCATGGCTCGGCAACGGCTGCTCGCCTGCAGTCGGCCCGGGTGCGGTCATCGCACCGGCCGGCGGCACGCCTGTTTGCCCGGCGCTTGACCCGGGTTGCACTCCGGGAGTCGCTCCGTACACCGGTACGAACACGACGCCTCTCCCGTAGTCGATTTCTACACGCAGTTGCTGTGAAGCGGGCCGGAATATCCGGCCCGCTTTTTTTTTACCAAGATTCTTCGTGACACGGCTTGAGAAAAGAGTAAAATAACATTCGCTCCGGTGGCGTTCCATCGTCGCCAGCGGAGCTAACTCCAGGTGCGGTACGCGCCATCACCACAGCTCCTTTGGGGGACTTACATTGAATTCGATTCGCTTCAGGTCGTTCTTGCTCTGCGTTGTGCTGCTTCTTGCCGCGTTCTCTGCGGTAGCACAGACGTATACGTTACCGGCAGCGACCCCGAACACGGATGTGCTGTGTTCCACATGTCCGGGCCGTGAGACGCTGCTGACCATCGGGTATCCGCCGGTGCTCCGGTACGTCGGACGTTGGGCGGACGCGGAAAGCGCACGGGACTATCAGCAGAACTTCCGGACAGCACGTCCGAAGCTCGCTCGCTTCGTCCCATCCCGGAACCGCCTCTACACGCTCCTCGGCAGCGCGCTGTCCGTATACGACACCGACCGTTTCCTCGCGCGCCTGACTGCCCGGCCGCAAGAAACCATGTCGCCTGCGACGCAAGTGCCGACCTCCGGTGGCAATCCGCGCTTCGCGATCTTCGGTCCGCCGGAGGTCTTCCTCTGGTGGGATACGTTCTTCTACGCGGAGAACGGCAGTGGTTGGCAAACCCCGACTGAAGATGGGCTCGAGCGGTTGTGGGATTTCGACTGGGATGACCGCGGCAATGTCTATCTGGCGTACTCGGTCTTCGGCTGGGGCGTCGTCAAGGACAGCGGCGACATGGGCGGTGGCTGGCTTCGTTCCGTCTCGCAGACGTTGAGGGTCAATAGCCTCACTCCCGACCACATCATGTCCCTGAGGACCAGTGACGGTCGGTACTACGCCGCCGTCAGCGACAAGAATATGCCGTCGCTCATGCAGATCTGGGATGTTCAGGATCCCGCGGTACCGGTCAAGCAGCCCGACATTCCGGGCCGCTCGTTTTACCTCTGGGCCAAGGATTCGACCGGTTCGCGGATCGCGATCTCCGAATACAGCGGTGGGCTGGCGATCTTCACGACGGACGCCTTTGTTCGCACCGGTACACCCATCATCCGCCTGGACGCCGGCGGCGGCGGCACGTTCAAAATGGTCACGGGCGACGGGACCAACTTCTACGCCTATGGCGCGTCGGGCTCGGGTCCTTTCATCGATGTGATCTCTCCGTCGGGGAATACGTACGTCGAGAAGCGTTACCCCACCAACGGTTATGGCGTTCCGCAGGGCATTCACTACGGAGACGGATATCTCGCGATTTACGGAGTGGAGATTCCGCCCGTCGGCACATGGAACATCCGGGTCTACAAAGTGGGTCCCGGAACTCTGTCCGAGATTCCCTTCGAGATACCGGTGCCGGGTTCCAACGGTGCGCGGCAGCTGCCGTTCTGGTCGATGTACTACTCGGCCAACGCGCCGCAGGGCTACACGCATCCTTTTTATAACCTCTTCATGGACGTCGCGCCGGTTAAGATCGGGGCGAAGGTCTACCTCGTCGTCGCCGGCTACGGTCTGGGCGACGTGTGGGAGCTCAAGGCCAGCGATGCGCTCAACGCGCGGGTGAGCGCGTTCACGGAAACGCCCAACCCGCATTCGGCCGCGGGCGCCGGAACCGGCCCGTTCTACGGAGATCGTCAGACGTTCACGAGCTCGTTGGGCTCGGGGAATGTGGCGAACGTCAGTTGGGACTTCGGCGACAGCACGACCGACGTTTCGCTCACAGGCGGCTCCGTCAAACATCAATTCGGCGGCGTGACGTCGACTGCATCGCTGCCGCTGGTCCGCCGCGTGACGGCTTCCAACTCGTCGGACACGACGATGAACGACAGCGTCACAGTAACGCTCACCGCCCCGCATCCGCGCTTCCAGCTCGCGAATACGGCGTACCTGTTCTCGCAACCGGATGCCAGTTCCGCCGCGCCCATCGTCGCGGGCGATTCATTCTTCGACGCGTCCGACGGCGCCGTCGAAGGCCACTTCACGGATTGGGTGCTCGACGGCACGTCCAACAAGAAGCTGCCGAGCGAGGCGTTCGGGGTCGGTACCTGCGGCTCTCATTCGCTCGTCTTCAAAACGCACTACGGACCTTATGTCGGCACCGGCAGCACGCTCACGTCGGTCACTGATTTACCCCTGAACATCTCTTCGTTCAACTACACCGTCCATCCGTACGTCCTCACGGTTCAGGAACCCGCTCCTGCGACCATCGGCGATCCGAATGCGGTCTTCACCACGGCGCTTCGCGTCGGCGGGGCGAATGATCTTCCCGGAGGAACCGGCACGGCGGTCACGTACAAGTGGGATGTGATCGATGCGAACCAGGTGAGCCTCGCCAGCGCGAACGGTTCCGCCACGCTCGGTACCATCCCTTCGTTCAGCGTGCCGCGCACGACGTTCAATACGCTCGGGCTGCGCGTCCGTCTGACGGCCACCGTCGCTCCGTCCGCAGTTCCGGGCTCCTGCACCGGTATGTCGAACGCCGTCTCACTGAGCAACGAGCTGAATGGTCCCGATCCCGTGATTGTGAAAACCGGCTGCGCGACCGTTGGCACGCCCTGCTCGTTCACCGTCACTTCGGTGAAGAACCCGACTCTGGCCGGCTGGTCGTTCGCGTGGAACACCAACCCCACCGTCGTCAACTCCGGAGTCAGCGCTCCGGACTTCCATCCGCAGTTCACCACGACGACCGACTACAGCGTCGGTGTCATCGTGACCAACGGCATCGGCAGCAAGACCGCAACACTCCCCAGCCAGCACATTGACAAGCCGTTGTGCTCGAGCGCGCCCGACGATCTCAACACCTTCATCGGGCCCGGCACGAGTGCGATGCCTGCACCGGGCGAACCGGTCAGCTTCCTGATCTTCGCCCGAGGCTGGACACCGTCAGTTGAATGCGACAAGTTCGAATGGACGTTCGGCGACGGCGGCGCTTCGACGGACCTTGCCCCGACGCACACGTATCAAAATGGGGGGACGTACAGCGTGACGCTGAAGCTGACGGGGGGGCTCTCCACCGCGACCTACACGACCAGTATTGTGATCGGTACAACAACCCCGGGAAATGGCAACGGTGGCAACGGTGGTAATGGTGGCAATGGTGGCAATGGTGCCTGTGCTGCGCCTCAGTCCAACAGCGCCTACATCGCCTACACCGGTCCCGCATCCAGTTGCACCGCGGTGTCGGGTGCTTGCAATCCCGGCGAATCAGTGCAATTCGTGCTGTGGCCGGACTCCGGCTACAACATGAGCTGCGGTACGAACGCGACGGCCGTCACCTGGTCCTTCGGCGACGGCACGAACGGTAGTGGCCTTTCGCCGACACATGTGTACTCGTCTGCCGCCATTTATCACACACAGGCGACGATCTCGAACAGCGGAGGGAACTTCACCTACGCGCAGGACGTGAAAGTCGGAAATGTCGCGCCGAAGACGTGCGGCGCTCTGACGCAGCTGAATGTTTCTCTCGGATGGACCGGCACTGGATGCACCGAGCTCGGCGGCGGCTGCAAAGCGTCGGATCCAATCGCGTTCCGTCCGGTTGGCACGGGCTACGACTTCTCCTGTAACGCGACGCATACGTATGACTGGGATTTCGGCGACAGCTCAGCCCACTCAACGGCTGTGCAGCCAACGCACGCGTACCCTAACCCGGGTAACTACACCGTCAAACTGCTCGTCTCGAACGGTACCTCGTCGACGACGATCACCCGCATCGTGACCATCGCACAAGGCAGTGGACTCGGTGGTGGTACCAATGGCTGCGGGACCATGGTCGCCAACGAAAATGTCTACGTAACCTTCGCAGGAGACGGTTGTAACTCGGTTTCTGGCAGCTGCTCGGGCAAGGCGGACGTAGTGTTCGCGGTGAGCTCGACGGGCTACGACTTCAACTGCGCGCCGCACACCTATTCGTGGGACTTCGGTGATGGTGGCCATTCCACGGATAAGGCGCCGTCGCACCGCTACACCACGAACAATACCTACAATGTGAAGGTCCATATCGCAGTGGGAACCGCCTCGGCCGACCTCACGTCGACCGTGAAGGTGATCAACGCCGCGCCGGTGGTTCCTCCGCGTCACCGCTCCGCCGGACACTGATTCTCAGATCCTGATGCATTCGAGTGGCGGGCTTCGGCCCGCCACTTTGTTTTTGCGGTGATGCTTTCGTGGTGCGGTCCGTACAATGTCGTCAATGACTGTCGCAGTACGTGCCTCCGAGCTGACGAAGCAGTACGACATCTACCGTCGTCCGGCAGACCGTCTCATCGAGGCAATCACGCGCCGGACGCGCCATACCGTGTTCCCGGCACTCCAGGACGTCACCTTCGAGGTGGACCAGGGCGAGACCATCGGAATCATCGGGCAGAATGGCGCAGGCAAGAGCACGCTTCTCAAGCTCCTCTGCAGCGTGACCCGGCCGACCTCCGGCCTCCTCGAGACAAAGGGGACCATCGCCTCCATCCTGGAACTGGGTACAGGCTTTCATCCCGAGTTCAACGGCCGCGAGAACGCCGCGCTCAACGCCACCATCCTCGGCCTCGGTCCGGCCGAGTTGAAGCAGAGGCTTCCGGCCATTCTCGAGTTCTCCGAGCTGGGAACGTTCCTCGACCGCCCTGTGAAGACTTACTCGTCAGGGATGTACATGCGACTGGCATTCTCTGTCGCGGTCAACGTGAACCCGGACATCCTCGTGATCGACGAGGCACTGGCGGTGGGCGACGGCCACTTTCAGAAGAAGTGCGTCGACAAGATCCGCGAGTTTCAAGAAGAGGGAAAGACGATTCTCTTTTGTTCCCACGGCCTCTACCATGTGAGCTCGATCTGCCGCCGCACGCTCTGGCTCGATCACGGGCGGGTCATGCGCTACGGTCCGTCGCTGGATGTAGTCCACGAATACGAGACGTTTCTCCTGCAGCGCGATCGCGAACGGCCAGCGAGCGAAGGGGAGCCCGAGCACGAACGCCCGCCATCGCCCGTTCGAATCCGCGAGATCATCGTCTGCGATCGCTACGGCCGGCCGCGGGATGTCTTCGATCGCGGAGAAGACATCCACGTGAAGTTGCGTATCCAGTCGGAAGACGCAACCCAGCCCGTGCATACGATCGTCGGCATTCACCGGTCGGCAGATGACCTTCAGTGCTTTGCGGTCGGTACACATGCTGACGGCGTGAAGCCGCCGTCCGGCAGCAATGACTACGATGTGGTGGCGCAATTGCGCAACGTGCCGCTGAACCGGGGCGAGTATTCGATCATCGCGTTCGTGGGCGATGAGAACGCCATCACGGTTTTTGACCGCCGCGATGTCCGTCCCGCGTTCTCCATCCGTGGCGAGCGCTTCGAGGTTGGGTTGATTTCCCTGGACCATCAGTGGTCTCTCACGCCGGCAGAGGCCAGTACACCGGTCCCGGTTGGCCGCAGATGACCTCGGTCTCGCTGCTAGTCGTCAACTACCGCTCTGCGTCGCTGGCGGCGGAGGCGATCCGCACCGCCCGCCAGGCATCGTCGCGGCCATTGCAGGCCGTCGTCGTGGACAACAGCCAGAATGGGTTCGAGGTGGAGTCGTTGCGAGGGGTTGCGGATGTCGTGATCGCCTCACCACGCAACCTCGGATATGCGGGTGGAATCAATCGAGGCAGGCCTTCCTGCGATGGCGAGATCATCGTCGTCTCCAATCCGGATGTCCGGTTCGGCGAGCACGCGATCGATCTCCTGACGGCGACGGACGCTGCCGTGGCCGGTCCCGCGCTCTTCTGGGACGACGCCTTTCGATGGATGCTCCCACCGGCGGAACTCCAGACACGGAGTGAAATCACCGGCCGTGTGCTGGCGACGTTCGCGCGCGGAGTGGCGCGCGCGCGAAGCCGCCGGCGTTTCCTTGCGCGTGTCGCCTTCTGGTCGATCGACCAGCCAACGCGCGTCCGTGCGCTCTCGGGAGCGGTGATGGCCATCCGCACCGCAGCATTTGACCGTACCGGCGGTTTCGACGAACGCTATCCGCTGTACTTCGAAGAAAACGATTTTCTCCGGCGCGTTGCAGGGGAAGTCTTGTATCTCCCCAGCGCCCGATGCCGA
This sequence comes from Thermoanaerobaculia bacterium, assembly GCA_038244715.1. Classification (GTDB taxonomy): domain Bacteria; phylum Acidobacteriota; class Thermoanaerobaculia; order Gp7-AA8; family Gp7-AA8; genus JADGNZ01. Next base: position 35,203 of record JBBRTE010000017.1, on the reverse strand, counting down.
CATCTTTACAACCAGAGTGCCGGTGGGTCGCCTGAGGCTGCTGCGCTCTACGCTCGATCGGAGGAGCTGTACCTTCGCCGGTGGGGCGGCCGTCTCGTCAGACAATTCGAGCGTGATTTGCCGCCGAGCGCGGCCGAGGGCGGCAATGCATCCGTGGGCGAGCTCGTCCTTGAGTCGTCACCGGTCGCGAGCTTCGAGACCGCCGCGGGGAGGTTTGGAGAAGGGGACGCCGATGTCTCCGAGGATATCCGGAACACCTATCGTGGCGAAGTCCTCTACCTGCGCGCGGTCGAGAGAACGACGGGGCGCGTACTCCGATCGTGGGCGAACGCTAGAATAGTGGCATGAGCGCGACGAGCGTCTCCATCATCGTCCCGTTGATCGGAACGTCAGCGGAGCTTCCGAGCACGCTGGAAACGATCGAGCGCTACCTTCACTCCACCGGTTTCGCCTTCGAGATTCGCGTCGTCGACCGGCGTGATGGCGCCGGATATGGAGCGATAGTGCGCCGAGGGATGGCGGAGGCGGGCGGCAGCATCGTCATCGTGGTCGATCATGACCTTCCCTACCCGGTGAGCGCCATCGGCGACGCGATCACCTTGATCGAATCGGGTGCTGCGGAAGTGGTCTTCGCCCGACGGGAAGGCTGCCGGGACTCGGTCATGCTGCGATCGTTGCTGGTGTCGATCCTTCCGGATCCGTCGCTGCAGCTCACGGCGTTCGCTGCGGACGCTGCGCGCCTCTTGAGCGCGGAATCGCACCTGTCCGGTGGCGGGGCTGCACTGGAGACGGCGTTTCTCGCCAACAAATACGGATTTCGCGTGGAGCTGCTGACAATTCACGGTGCGGAGCATGCCTCGCGCTCGTTTGCTTTCTGGCCGAGCGTCGCGTCTGCCCTGGCCATCCGGATGACCGATCGCCGCAATGGGTACCGCGCACCACGGCGCTGTCCGGTCTGTTTCTCCAACGAGGTCTGGAACATCGATCAGATCCCCGGCAACGTCGTCCGCGCCTGCAGCCGCTGCAAGTGCCGCTACCTCGGGAGATTCGAAGTGGACGACAACACCCAGCCCGTTCGCCGCGTGCTGCGTGCCCAGCCTGTCCCGGCGGAAGCGGGGGAAGAGACGTTGCACCGGGGCGTCGCGCGGGAGAGGACGAGTGAGCGACGATTGGCCGCATTGCGTCGCCACCTCACATCCCGCGCACGCGTGCTGGAGGTGGGTGTGCGCGACGGGAGTTTCGGCTCCGCCGCTGCGCGCGAATTCGAATACATCGGAATCGACCGAGCTGCCGCGGCCGCGCGCTCCGCGCGCGCGCGTGGCCTTGACGTCTACTGCTCCACCGTTGCGAACTTCGTGAATACCGGACCGGCGTTCGACGCCATCGCTCTGTTCCACGTGTTCGATAACATGGCCGACCCGCACGACGCGCTGGCGCGGATGAAAGACCTTTTGAAACCGGGAGGAATCCTGCTCCTCTCGACCTTCGACACAGAAGGCCTGGTCTACCTGATGACCGAGCGCCGATGGATGACGCAGAACTTCCGGACGCACCTCATTCTCTACTCGCGGTCTGCGCTCATCGAGTTGCTCGAACACTCAGGCTTCGAGATCGTGAGCATCGGCGCGGAGCTGGCGTATCGGGATCATCGTTTCCTGCGCCACGCGGTCGCCACGCGATGGCCGGGCCTGACGACGCTCGTGAAGACGCTGCTCCGCGTTCTTCCGGACCCTGTTCTCCTGTTTTCGGGATCGATCCGCGTCGTTGCCAAGCGTCGAGCGGGTGCGCCCGTGAACTTCCGCGCCATCCGCTCCGTCGAACCGACGCATGCCCGCTGACGCGCGATTCCGCACCCGTCCATTTCGCGCCGGCGATGAGGCCGCGAGTCTGGAGCTTTTCGCGCGCGCCTTCCCGCACGCAACGCGGAGCCTCGCGCATTTTCGATGGGAGTATCAGCAGAGTCCCTTCGGCAATGAGCGTATCTCGCTGACCTTCGACGATGCGAACCGGCTCGTCGCTCAGTACGGCGGGTATCCCGTGCCGCTGGTCGATGAGGGGCGGAATCTGGTCGCGCATCAGATCGGCGACATCATGACGGACCGCTCCGTGCGGCACGTGGGGCGGGGGCCGACGAACATTCTGGCGCGCACCGCGCAGCACTTTTACCAGTCATTCTGCCGCGGAAACGTCGCGTTCAACTATGGGTTCACGACCGCGGCTCATCGTGAGCTGTCGGTGCGATTTCTCGGGAGTGATGCGGTTGAGCCCGCGCCGTATCGAGTGCGCGATCTTCTTCGGGAGCCGTTTCGCCCCATCCGCCGCGCGGAACGCTGGTTCGGTGGCTGGCAACTGGAGTTGGTTCACGATCCGGGTGCCGAGTTCGATCGCTTCTTCGCACAGGTGGCGCCGTCGTATCGGTTTCTCGTCCGCCGCGATGCCAGGTACCTCCGTTGGAGGTACCTGGAGTGCCCGGACGTGCCCTATTTCGTCGTGGCCATCCGCAAGTGGACGCGCCTGGTGGGCTGGTGCGTCTTCGGTGTGCGCGGCGACCGGCTCGCCTGGGGCGATGCGTTGTTCGATCCGAGACGGCCGCGGGCGGTCGAAGTACTCCTCCGGCATGTCGTGCCGAGTTACCCCGTCGATCGAATCGACGGCTGGTTCCCCGCGAGGCCTCTCTGGTTTCACGACATTCTCGAAACGCTCGGGTTCGAATCGAGGCCCGATCCGCAAGACCTTTCCCTGATGTGTGTTCCGTTCGAGGTCGCGGAGGCTACGAGGCGCATTCGCGAGCGGCTCTACTACACCCAGGGCGACAGCGATCTCTTCTAACCGGCTGGTGGCGCTGGTTCTGCATTGACGAACCCGGCAGTTAGAATGGATTGTTCGCGAGAGCCTGTCATGAATGACGTGCAGCCTCAGAGCTTCGGCGGCGAAAAGCGCGTCGGGGACGTTGACCGCAAGCGAGTTCTCGTGATCGATGATGATCTGCCCCTGCGCGGCATGCTCGCCGCTGCCCTTCGCCAGGCGGGCTTCCAGGTGCTTCTCGCTGGTGACGGAGGTGAGGGACAGCGGGCGCTGACCATTCATCGCCCTTCGGTGATCCTTCTGGACCTGGCGATGCCCGGTGTGAACGGCTGGGATTTTCTCCAGCGCCTGAAGGAAACGGGGCACCTTGGTACTATTCCTATCATCGTGTTGTCCGCTCATCTTCACGTCGACCCTCAGGCCATTCTGCAATTGGGCGTTTCGGCGATCCTGCCGAAACCGTTCAATCTCCCGGAGCTGATCGAACTGATCGAGCATCTGTCGTCGTGACGCGGGACGATCTGGCGAGCCGGATCGCTGCGCACTATCCGACGCGGTTCCTTCGCTCCTACGTGCGATCGAAGGTGAGGATCGATCCCGTGTACGCCGCGGTGTACGAACGGGTGCGCGATTCGACGGAACCGGTGCTGGATGTCGGCTGCGGCGTGGGGGTCCTCGCGGTCTATCTGCGTGCTCGCGGATTCCGTGCACCGATCTCCGGCGTCGATCACGACGAGCGGAAGATCGCCATCGCAAGGCGTGTGCTCCCCGATGCGGCCTTTGCCGTCGGAGATGCGCGGGCAAGCCTGGATGCCGGCGGTACGGTCGTGTTGCTGGATCTGCTGCACTACTTCCGTTCCGAGGAGCAGACGGCGATCCTCGAATCGGTCGCGAGGACGGCGACGACCGTGATCATCCGTGATGCCATTCGGGACGGGAGCTGGCGCTACCGGATCACGTACGCGCAGGAAACGTTTTCACGTGCGGTCCGATGGCTGCGTGCGGAACGGTTGCGCTTTCCTTCGCGGGACGATGTCATGCGGTCCTTTCGCGGATTCACTTCTGAGGTCGTGCCGTTGTACGGAAGCACTCCATTCAACAACTATCTCTTTGTCTTCAGACGCTCCGCGCCCGGAACGACGAACGAGTAGCCGCGGGCCTGCAGTGCGTCGATGACACGGCTCACGCAGGTGACCGAGAACGGGCGTCCCTGGTGCATCACGATGATCGAGCCGGCCTCGATCCGCGGCACGATCCGTTGAACGACACGCTCCACGTCGTCACCGAATGAATCGAACCCGCGCACGCTCCAGCCGACGAGCGTCATCCCACGGCGTACCAACGCAGGATGGACGAATGGATTCTTCATCCCCACCGGTGCCCGGAAAAGGCGTGGCTGCTGTCCGCTGATCGTCTTCAGGGCCGCGCTGCAGCCATCGATCTGTGCCCCGATCGACGCCGGAGGAAGGCACCAGAATGCGCCGGACGGGTGCGTCTGCGAGTGGTTCTCGACCGCGTGGCCGCGGGCGATCATCAGGCGCACAAGGTCGGGTCGCTGCGCCGCAAGGATGCCTTTGACGAAAAACGTGGCGGATACGCCGCGCTGCCGGAGGGCGTCCAGCATGGCTTCGGTGTCGTCCGTCGGGCCGTCGTCGATCGTCAGCCAGACGTCTCTCCCTTCCGGTACGAAGGACGTGATCACGGGGCCGAGCCACTGAGAGTTCGGCCGCAGCGTCGGCCACAGCAGGAGTGCGTGCGACAACGCCATCACGAGGATCGCCGCGAGCCACCAGGGCGGAAACGCGATCAGCAGCACCAGCGGGACGACGAGCGTCGAGACAACCGCGAACGTGAGGATTAACGAACGCATTGTTCTTCCAACGCAGCGATCCATCGCCGGAGAACCCAGGTGATGATCGCCGCGAGGCCGTTGACGAATAGCACAGCGAGAAAAAGCCACGCTGCAAAACGGGCCCAGGTCGTTGTGGTGGCGATCCAGGAGGAGGCGATCGTCATCAGGCTCATGGTGAGCAGGGAGATGATCCGAATGTGGTCTCCATCTCCGGTCAGGGCGCGGATCAACGCGCCTCCGATCAAGAACGGCAGATGAAGAGCGATTGCCGCGAGCAACATCCCTCCCACGAGCGAGAGCGGAAGCGTCCAGGGCAGAAGCGCGGCGAAATAGCACGCCGCGGTCAGGAACACCCAGAGCGCAACGCCGTTCATCTCTGCCGCCGTTTGATCGGGATCGATGGCCAGGACGATGTGGTCCGTCGCGGGGCCGGATGCGCGCATCGCGCTTCGCAGGCGCGCGCAGGCGATCAGGCGCGCGAGGGCGAAGTGGTGTCGCGACGGCAGCCAGCGAGCCCTGGGCCGATCGACGGCCGCGTTGATGTTGGTCACGGTGCGGACTCCGTCCAGTACGGCTCGAAGGTGAACCATTGATCCCAGAAGTCCCGCACGACGATTTCCAGCTCCGCCATCCATTGGGCGACGCCGAGCGCGAAGTCGTCGTCGCGATTGCGCGTTCTGGTGATCTCGATCGGTTTCGCAGCGATCAGGCGGTATCGCCGCCGGCCCAGTCGGACGACAAACACGGGATAAATCGGAACGCGTGCGGCCAGCGCCAGCGCGAACGGACCCGCCGGCACCGTCACCGGCTTCCCGAACAGCGTGCCGGGAAGTGATCCGATCGTGCCGGTCACGCGGTCACCCTGAATGGCGATGATGCCGCCGCTGCGCACGGTCTCCAGAAGGTCGAGCGCAAGCTCCGACGCCCGGGTGTTGAACTCGATGCGAATCTTTCCTGTTCCGTGCCGCTCTTCGAACGTGCGCGTCTGCGGATCCTCCTCCGGCGCACGTACCATCACGATCGGCCGCGAGGACGTTTCCGAGAAGAGATGCGCGCCCAGGTCATAGCTCCCCATGTGCGCGGTCAGGAGGATTGCTCCTTCGCGGGCCTGCATGTTCTGAAAATGATCCCAGCCCGTGAACTCCCAGTCGGGAATGGTCCGCAGTTCCTTGAAGCGGACGTTGTCGGCGATCGTCCATGCGTAATTCCAGAAGACGCGGTAGCAGCGGAAGATGTTCACGATGGGATAGGAGCCGGGCTTGATCACCGCCAGATTCCGCATAACGCCGCGCCGGCCCGGACCCCACAGAAGAAACAGGGCGGACCAGAAGGCGATCATGAGCGGTTCCGTCCACGGCGGTACGTTCAGAACGCCGAAGCGGAGGAGCTGGCGCCAGACGACACCACGCACCATAAAACGGCGCCACCAGGCCGGCTGCGTCACGTCCGCATGATATCGGACAGCGTTCGCTCAACGGACGGCAGCGAAGGCCGCAGGAGATTGAAGAGCGCACCGCGCATCAGGGCCTCGTCGCCCGGATACGTGGGAACGACCTGCAGAGGGAACCGTTCGAAGATTTCCTGATCCGATCGGCGCCGCAGCGTCTGCACCGCGGCCCGTTTCGCCGCGATGCGATCGCCGTGCGAAACGATCCATTCGAAGGCGCGGAATTGCATCGTCGTCAGCGGATCCTCGATCGTCGCCAGAGGCGTGGCACCGAAGAGCCGGCGTTTCACACGCGTCAGGAAGTTGCGCGGTGATTTCGTGACGTTGGAGAACGGCTCGCGTGTCAGCTCTCTGGCGTCCGGATTCCGCGTGGCCGCGTAGTGATGGAGCCGCGAAAGGAACGTAAAAAAGAGTACGCCTGACGCCTCCTGCAGCGTCTCGTAGTTCTTCAGTCCCGTCTGGAGTGCATTGCGCTCGAAGAGCACACCTCGTTCGAAGTCACCCAGCCGCTGGCTCGTCGCGCTCGATTTGTGACGTACCACTGCCCGCGGCTCGTAGGTGACGCGCCAGCCGGAGAGCCACGACCGCCACCCGAAGTCGACATCCTCGAGGTAGGCGAAGTAGTCGTCGTCGAACCCGCCCAGCGCAACCAGCGGTTCCCGCCGCGAGATCATGTTGCCGCCGCAGGCGAAGAGAATCTCCGCTCCCGCCGCAGGCTCCGGTCGGGAGGCCAGTGGATAGCGAAACCCGTTCTGGAAGGCGTGTCCGTCGAACGTGAGGGCGCCGCCGATGAAGTCGATCATCGTGCCGGTGGGATCGACGATCTTGCCACCGACCGAGAGCACATCGTCCGGAGCGTTTTCGATTGCGGCCAGCAGAGTCTCCAGCCAGCCGGCCTGGGGAACCGCGTCGTTGTTCAGGAAGATGATGTTGCGCGCCGTCGACCGCGCCAGCGCTGCCGCGATTCCTCCCGTGAATCCATGGTTGGCGCCGAGGGGGAGGAGCCGCACCGCGGGATAGCGGTTGGTGATCGCTCCGATGCTGCCATCGGTCGAGCCGTTGTCGACGACGGTGATCATCGCGCCATCGCACAGCTGCGACATCACAGCGCCGAGACAGGCCAGCGTGTCTTCGCGGCTGTTCCAGTTCACGACGATGATGTCGACGGCGGGCGTGATCAGGACGAGGCCCCCATCCGGCGCTTGATCCGATCGAGGATCGACGCTGGTCGTGCGGCGACCTGAATCGGCACCGCGAACGCTTCTTTGTCCTGGTCGGCCCGCGGTGCCCGGACGAAATCCACCAGCGGCTTCAGGGTGCGCGACCACTGGTGATCCTCGACGAACCGGCGCGCGCCCTCGCGCATTGGTTCGTGCTCGTCCTGGAGCACGCTCACCAGCACAGACGCGATCTCGCCAGCGGATGCAGATTCGACGACTCTTCCGGCCCCGTACCGCGACAGCAACTCATTGGTGCCGGGGGCGGAACTGGTCACGATCGGCAGCCCTCCCCAGAGATAGTCATAGACACGGGTCCTCATGGAGAGATCCGTCTCCACCGACTGAGGGAACGTGAGCAGCGCGGCGCCGAAGCGGCCATAGAACGCTGCACGGTCGTCGTATGCGATCCACGGTTGAAATCGCACGAAGTCGTCGCCGTTGCTTCGGACGTGCTCCATCGCCTCGGCCAGCGTTCCCTGCGGAGTGAGCGATGGGTTCGGGTGGGTGTTGAACGTCAGAGTGATGTCGGGCAGCGCCGCGCGGGCAATTCGCACCGCATCGATTGCCAGCACCGGGTTGTACCAATCGTAGATGCCGCCGAAGAGAACATCGTGCGAGGTCCCCGACGGCGTTACACCGGCACTCGGTGGCACTCCGAACGGAGCGATGCGCATCAGAGCATCGAAGTGGCCGTCGTGCTCGAACGCGATCGGATTTACGCGGCCCACGGCCAGCAGAGCGCCGAGGTAGAAGAGACGTTGCGCGTCGGAAGCGCAGAGAAAGAAATCGCCGCGCAGCAGCGATTGCATCAGCGTCGCATGATCGTGCGTGAACACTTCGGCACCGCGCAGCGGGTAGTAGTGCAGATTCTCGATGATGAAGGGGTCGTAGAGGTCCACCACCGTCGGAATCGCGGCACCGTGCGCGAAGAGATCGTTCGCCGCGTGGCCCTGTACGACCGCCACCTCGGCATCGCTGGTATGGCGCTGCACGCGTTCCGGCGTGATCGGGCCGGTCGTGCAGCCGGACACGGCACCCGCGTCGCGCGAAAGGATGGTCACATGGTGTCCGTCGGCGAGGAGCACGCGAGCCATTTCCAGAAAGCGGATTCCGATGCCGGCGGGCTGGCGGTGCCCCAGCGGTTCGGGACAGACGAGCAGTACCCGCGTCATCGGCGACCCTTCAGCCGTTCGATCGTCGAATGGACCTTCCACGTGCGCGACCTGAAAATCTGATCGAGCAGGTCCTGCTGCCGGGCCACCTCCGCGTAGAGCGCGCCGTTCGTCCGTTCGATCTCGATCGTGGCCGCCTCTCTGGCAACGGCTGCCGTCTCCACCTCGGTGAGGCGGTCGATCGCCGCGAAGCGCTCGCGGTTCGCATGTTCCAGCGAGCCTCGAATCTCCGCGTTCGCTCCCTCGAGGTGACTGATGCGCATCATCGTTTCGTTGATCCGTTCACTGAGCGCACCGATCTGCGCGATGAGCAGGTTCTTCTCGCGCTCGAAGCGGGCGATCTCCTGTTCCGCGCGGTTGTGCGACCCGCGCACCTTTGCGAGCTCGCCCTCGACTCGGATCGTCGCGCGTTTCTCACGTTCGAATACGGTTGCAAAGAGGTTCTCGCCCATGAGCGCTGCATGTTTCCGCCAGACCTGGAGCTTGGCGTTCCGAAACGCTGGCGATCCCTCCGGGCTCGAGACGACGACGGAAGCGCTACCGGCAATGTGGCGGATCTCGCAGGTCACGCGCGGGACCCGCAGGAAGTCACCACGCTGGGCGAGCCGGATGAGAAAGTCCCAGTCTTCGAAGAGATCGAATGCCGGGTCGAACCCGCCGAGGTCGAGAAAATCGGCGCGGCGGAGGAGTAGGGTGGGCAGCGGAATGTAGTTGTCGACGAACAACAGCTCACGGTCGAAGTCGCGGGCGTAAATGCGCATCGCGCTGCGTGTGTTGCCGTCGATGAATGCGGAGACCGCGTCGGAATACCAGGCCGCGGCGTTTGACGTCCCAACCGTGCGCGTCAGTGTGGCGAGGTGCTCCGGATAGTACAGATCGTCGTCATCGAGAAACGCGATGAGATCGTTCTTGGCGGCAGTGACGCCGGCATTGGCCGCCCGAGAGCGTCCAAGCGATTCCGAATGTTCGATCAAGGTTACACCGTCGATCGGGAGTGTCGCGCCGCCGTCATTGACGACGACGATTTCCGCCGGATACCCGGTCGCACGGATCGACGTCACTGCTTCCGCAAGCAGCGCCGGCCTGTCTTTTGTGCGAACGATGACGCTGACCGGTACCGCCTCTCGTACGACGTCGATGGTCTGCGGCCCCATCGCGGCGCGCAGCGCACTGAAGGGCGTCGTCCGCAGCGTGGGGAGGGCAGTGACCCAATATCCCTCCGCGAACTTGACGGGTTCCGGAAGGGTCATCGTGCGCCAGACGTTGAGGCCGCGGGCGTACGACGTGTAGTCACGGATTGCCGTCTGGGATCCGTGCTTGCGAATGGCCGCGTACTTCGCCTCTGCCACCGGCGTGATGTCGACGAGAACATTCGGGCGCAGCGGCGCACTGACTTCGTAGAACGCGATTCGGGCCACGGCCAACTCGGCGAACAGCGCCGGATCGCGCGCGATGAGATCGCAGAAAGCGCGGGACAGGGCCAGATGGTCGGGATGAATTTCGAGCGGGCTGGGTACGGCGATGAGGTCAGGTTTCCAGTCGCGAAGGATGCCGCGTAACCGCGAAGCGAGCTCGCCAGCGTTGGCCAGATCGCGGTCGGGAAATCGCAGAAACTCGATCGTGGCGTTGCCCAGAATCGCGAGCGCCGCGCGCGACTCCGATTCGCGTTGCGCACCGTCGCCAGCTTGTGCTCCATCCGTCGCAACGACCACATGGACTGGACGTCCTTCCGTCACGTGAAGGGCCACCAGGCCGCCGCAGCCGATGACTTCATCGTCCGGATGGGGCGCCAGGACAAGGAAGCGCTCGCCGCGTAAGTCCTGCGGCTCGAATGGAATCGCCTCGGATTCCGGCATGGTCATAGCTCGAATTATAGGTCGTCCGTATAATTCAGCCATCCGTGAGACATGACGAGAGGCAGCCGGTCGCAGGAGTTCTGGCTTTGATTCGGGAACTGACTGGTCCGGCGACCGTTGCCGAGACCATCGCGGAGCTCTTCGTCAGTTCGTTCCGAGCCCTTCATCACGCCGTCGATTTCGATCTCGTCGCGGCGGTGATGATGGAGCAGCATCTCGATCTCTACATCCTCACACGAGAAGACGCGGAGACCCTGGTAGGTCCGCCGCTCATCGACAGTCTCCGTGCGACGCTGGAGATCGCCGTGCCCGTTTCCTTCGCCACGACCGAGTTCATGGTGAAGGCCGAGCGCAGCGATCTCCCGGCGCAGAGCCGCGCCAGCAGCCTGCAGCACTCCACTCACGCCGTCATCGCCGTCGACAATCGAACCAGCGGTGTTCTGGTCGTCTACCGCGAGTCGGCCTTCGATGAACAGGAACAGCAGATCGTGGAGATCTTCGCGGCGCAGGTCTCGCTACTTCTCGGTCAGCTCAATGCACGGGACCAGATCCAGGGATTGGCGGACACCGATGAACTGACTGGCATTGCCAACAAACGCCACTTCCGCCGGCAGCTTCCCCAGGAGATGGAGCGCGCACGCGTCTATTCGTTGCCCCTCTCGCTGCTGATGTTCGATCTCGATGACTTCAAGGAGATCAACGACCGCTTCGGTCACACGATGGGCGATGTCGTCCTCTCGGAGTTGTGCGGTGCCGTTCGGGAGACGTTGCGGCCCCCGGATCTCTTCGCCCGCTTCGGCGGCGACGAATTCGCCATCGTTCTGCCGCATACAGCTCTGGAGGGCGCGTGCGCCGTGGCCGACCGGATTCTCCAGAAGGTCAAGCTTCTGACCATTCCCGCTGATGACGATGTCTTCATCCGTTGTTCGATCTCCATGGGCATCGCGGAGTACCTGGCCGATGCGACGGCCAGTGAAGTGATCCGGCGCGCGGACGAACACCTCTACCAGGCGAAGCGAGCCGGCAAGAATCGGTACAGCGCGTAGACTTCGCCCTGCATGCGCAACCACTACCTCGTCGCCAACTGGAAGATGAACGTTCCTCCCGAGGGGATCGAGACATTCCTCGATGCGATGGAGGGGACGAACGCGGTCGTGGCTCCGCCGAACGTCTACCTCAAAGACGTGGCCCGGCTCGCTCCGGAAAGTGTTTCCGCCGGCGCACAGAACTGCGCCGATCAGCAATACGGCGCGTTCACGGGCGAAGTGTCCGCGGACATGTTGCGCGAATGCGGCGCGCGTTTTGTGATCGTGGGCCATTCGGAACGGCGCACCCTCTACGGTGAGGACAATGCGCTGATCGCGCGGAAGCTCTCCCGTGCGATCGAGTCCGGTCTCATTCCAATCCTCTGCGTCGGGGAAAATCAGCAGCAGCGCGATCGGGGGGACGCCATGACGTTCATCGCCAGCCAGCTCGACGCCGCGGCGGTCGCGGAACTGGACCAGGCATCGGAGATCGTCGTCGCCTACGAGCCGGTCTGGGCGATCGGTACGGGGCGCACTGCCACCGGCGCAATCGTCGCCACGATCGCCATGGCGATCCGCGAGACGCTGGCGCTCTGCTGGCCTCCCGACCTGGCCCGGCGGACGCCGGTGCTCTATGGCGGGAGCGTGACGCCGGACGCTGTCGATGACCTCGTCGAGCACGGACGGATCGACGGGTTTCTCGTAGGGGGAGCGAGCCTCGAATCAGGGAAGTTTCTGGCGCTTGCGGAGGCGATGAAGCGTCTGCCGCGAGAGCCTTGACACGCAATCGCTTTCCGGGAAGAATTCGCCCCCTTGCGCCGTTAGCAGCATCGCTTCGGAGAATCCATGACCGTCCTACTTGTCATTCTGCACATCCTCATCAGCTTGTTTCTAGTCCTGGTCGTCCTTCTGCAGCAGGGGAAGGGGGCGGATCTCGCAGGCGCATTCGGCGGTGGCGGATCCCAGACCGCGTTCGGCGCGCGCGGCGCGACGACGCTCCTTCACAAGCTGACGACGTGGTTCTTCGTGCTGTTCGTCCTCACCTCGCTCTCGCTGGCGATCCTTCAGGCTCGTCCGCGCTCCTCAGTCATGAATGGCGGCGCAACCTCGGCGCCAGCAGTTCCGGCAAAGAAGTAATCGTTCCTTTGAAAGCCCAAGTGGCGGAATTGGTAGACGCGCACGTTTGAGGGGCGTGTGGAGTAATCCGTGCCGGTTCGAGTCCGGCCTTGGGCACCATGATTCGTGCAACGAAGCTCGCCGAAACGCGGGCTCTTTTTTTTTGCGCCGGGATTGGTCGCATGGATTCCTGCATCGGGCAACTCACGCCGCCGCGGGGAGGCTTGACCCAGCGACCTACTTCTCTGCGATGCGCTTGGCGTAGTCGGCGGCGCGATCGAGGAATCCTTCGATGGCTCGCCCCAGCGCCAGCTTCTCGTTCAGCTCGGTGGCTTTCTCGAACTCAAGCCGCAGCCGTTCCGCCTCGGCCAGGTAGTAGTCGCGTAGTCCACCCTCGATCTTGAACTCCGGGTACTTCTCGGCGAGCGTGCGCATCCATTCTTCCACCTGCCGGCGGCGGTCTTTGTCGCCCGCTCCGCTCTTCAGATCCTCGAGGAGCGTCGTGACGACGCCGGAAAGGATTTGTGTCCGTTGATCGTGCAAGGGTTCCTCTGCCATGGGCGCGGATGTTAGCAGCGATTACAATGCGGCGCGATGAAAGTCCTGGTCGCGAATCGCGGCGAGATCGCGGTGCGCGTGATGCGGGCCTGCCGCGAGCTCGGCTATCCCACCGTAGCGGTTTACTCCGAGGCCGATCGCGCGGCGTTGCACGTGCTGGTTGCCGATGAAGCGATGCCGATCGGTCCGGCGCCCTCGCGAGAGAGCTACCTGCGCATCGACCGCATTCTCGACGCGGCAAAGAAAACCGGAGCGGAGGCGATTCACCCCGGCTACGGCTTCCTGGCGGAGAACGCGGGATTTGCGCGCGCCTGCCGCGATGCCGGCATCACCTTCATCGGCCCTGCGCCGGAATCCATCGAGGCGATGGGATCGAAGACTGAGGCGCGGCAGCGGATGCAGGCGGCGGGCGTTCCGGTCGTCCCGGGTCTGACGGAAGCGGTGAAGTCGTTCGACGAGATCGAGGCGTTCGCACGATCGGCGGGTTTTCCGATCATGATCAAGGCATCCGCGGGCGGTGGAGGGAAGGGCCTCCGCCTCGTGGAGCGGGCCGAAGACCTCCGTCCTGCATTCGACCGGGTCACGAGCGAGGCGCAGTCGTTCTTCGGTGATGGTGCCGTCTACGCGGAGAAGTTCATCGCATCGCCGCGGCACATCGAAGTGCAGGTTCTCGGCGACCAGCACGGGAACATCATCCACGTCGGCGAGCGTGAGTGCACGTTGCAGCGGCGTCACCAGAAGGTGGTCGAGGAGTCGCCGTCTCCCGTGGTGGACCGCGATCTGCGCGAGCGCCTCGGTGCGATGGCGGTCAAGGCCGCTGCCGCGGTCAACTACTACTCGACCGGCACGATCGAATGCCTCATGGGACCGGACAAGCAGTTCTACTTCCTCGAGATGAACACGCGTCTGCAGGTGGAACACCCGGTCACGGAGATGGTGTGGGGAATCGACCTGGTCAAAGCGCAGCTTCGTGTGGCGCGCGGTGAGCCGCTGGGGATCAGGCAGGAGGATCTCGCGCCGAACGGCCACGCGATCGAGTGCCGGATCTACGCGGAAGATCCCTCCCGCAACTTCGCGCCGTCGCCCGGTTTGATCCGCGAGCTGAATCTGCCGCAGGGGCCTGGAATCCGCAACGACAACGGCGTCTACGGCGGTTATACCGTGCCGGTCTACTACGATCCGATGTTGTCGAAGCTTATCTGCCACGACAGCACGCGTGGCGAGGCGATCGACCGCATGTTGCGCGCGTTGCAGGAGTACCGCGTCGCGGGCATCCAGACCACGATCCCGTTCTTCACGTTTCTGATGCAGCACGCAGACTTCCGCTCCGCCAACTTCGACACGGGATTTCTCGACCGGCTTCTTCCCGAGCTCGATCTCGCCCATCGCGTACCGGACGACACGACACGCGATGCCGCGCTCATCGGTGCGGCGATCATGGCCTTCGAGGATGCGCAGAACGTCCGGTTGCCGGAAGAGACCGAATCGCGCTGGAAGCAGGCGGGCCGTCTCGATGCGTTGCGGGGGCGCGATTGAGATTCGTCGCCCGCTACCGCGATGAGGAGATACCGCTCGAAGTCGAGCGTCACGGCAACAGCTACCGTGTGAAGATCGGCGACCGCTGGGTGGTCGCCGATCTCGTGTCTGCCGGAGCCCTTCAATCGCTTCGACTCGAGGATGGAACGCAGCTGACGCTGGCCCATCATCGCGAAGGAACCACGCACCAGGTCACGATCGGAGCAGCAAGGCTCGAGATCGAGATCGTCGATCCCCTCGCCCTGCGCCGCAAGGGTGGCGACGATCACCTCGGTGACAGCGGCATCATCAAGGCGCTCATGCCCGGCCGCATCGCGCGGGTGCTGGTGGAGAAAGGCGCAGTCGTCACGCGCGGCACCGGTCTGCTCGTCCTGGAAGCGATGAAGATGGAGAACGACATCCCCGCGCCCGCTGACGGCGTGGTCGACGAGATCTTCGTCAAGGCGGGCGATACGGTGGAAGGTGGAGCGGACCTGGTGCACCTGAAGCCTGCCTAGCCCGGCTGTTCATCAGTAGTGGAGAGGCGAACGCAGGTTTTCGAGTTGCGCATCTCGAGATCCTTCGCTGTCTTCGCGGCTCAGGATGACGGGGCCTGTGAATCGTCCGAACCAGCCAGGTGATGAGGGTGTTCCGAGGGACGACGGGGTGCCGTCGGGGGTCGGGACCGCGTCCCATCTATAATTCCCCCAATGTCCTCGACCGATCCGTTTGTCGCGGGAGGGTCCATCCTGTCGTTTCGTCTTCTGGAGCGCGTGGCCGCATCGGTCTGGCGCGCGGAAGACAGCCGGAGTGGGAAGACCGTCGCCCTCAAGGTGCTCACCAAGCAGCTTCCGCGCGATGCGGTCCGGCGGGAGGCGGTCATCCGGGACATCCGGCAGGGGGCTGCGCTCTATCACGCATCTCTCGTCACGATCGTCGAGATCACGCCCGCGGACGATGCCCTGATCATGATCATGGAGTGGTGCGAAGCCCAGCCGCTCAACGTGGCCTTCCGGGGACGTGCCGCGGACCGTACCGAGTTCTTTCACCTCGCCTATCAGCTGGCGGACGTGGTGAAACTGCTGCACGGCAAGAACGTGCTGCATCTCAACATCGCCGGCGATTCGGTTCTGGTCGCCGCGAATGGACAAGTGAAGCTGGCCGGCCTCAATGCGTCGACGTTTCTGCCACGCCGCGACGGTCTGGGTTCCGCGTTTTCGCAGAAAGGCTCCGACCCGAACGCGGTCAGCTACATGGCTCCCGAACAGATCACGAACCAGCCGGTGACCACGCAGACGGATGTCTTCTCGATGGGCATCGTGATGTACGAAGTGGCCACGGGTCGCCGTCCCTATCTCGCCGCGACCGCTCCCGACGTGGCGCGAAAGATCGTCGATGAGCAGCCGCCGTCGCCGAAAGCGATCAATCCGGCAGTCGATGCCGCCGTCCTGGGCGTGATGGGCAAGTGCTTCTTCAAGGACCCGACGCGCCGTTACAAGGACGTGAAGGCGATCATCGAGGACATCGTCAAGGTCGAGGGGGACGTCGTCGCCTGGGCGAATGACCTCAGCCGCGCGGCCCTCACTGCAGTGGCCAATGCCCGCCATGCGGTTCAGGCGCGGCAGACGGTCGTCCTGGTCGGCGACATCGCCAACTACGACGAGATCAACGCCACGGACCCCGTGAGCGCCTCCAGGGCCGCCGCGCGCGTCCAGCAGATCCTCGGCGAAGCCATTTTTCTCTTCGATGGGCAGGTCGTCGACCCCTTCGGTCCGCGGTTCGTGGGCGAGCTCGCCTCGGTTGACAACGGCCTCGAGGCCGGCCGCAAAGGCGAGTTCGACTTTTCACCCGAGCAGCAGGAGGGCGATCGCATTCCGGTTCGCCTGCTGCTCCATTACGGCGAAGTGGAGACGCACGACGGGAGTCCCGCCGGACCGGAAATCGACAAGGCATTCGACATCCTGAGGCAGCTGGAGCCGGGCAAGCTCTTCATGACGGAAGCGTTCGTGAAGAAGGGAAAGATCCCGCTCCGCCTTCGCGATGCCGGTGCGCGCTCGGGGATGAAGCTGTACACGATCGCCCCCGATGTCGAAGAGGCGGAAGAGGCCGCGAAAGTTGAAGAGCAGGCCGAAGAGACGGCACGGCTGGCGGCCGAAGCGGAGGCTGCCGCGGCTCTGTTACGCGCGGAGCAGAAGCGAAAACGCATGCGCATGACCGCGATGGCGGCAGCAGCGGCGATCGCAGTCATCGCCGTAGCCGGCTACTTCTGGGTTCAGCACAGGAGCTCAAGCCCCGCGACTACGGCGGTCGCGGCACGCCCGGCCGGTCTCCTGCCGGCCACCGCCTCGACCCCGCGTAACGTCGTCATCGAAGCGTTCTTGGTCGAGCCACCCGACCCCGCCCTGCAGCAGCAGGGAGACGTCATCCGCCTGGCGGCGATCGAAATACTCCGATCGTCTCCTGAAGTTCGCGTAGTCGAAGCGAAGTCCCCGGATGGCAGCGCCTACACCGCGCGGCTGGCTGGAGGTGCTGCGGCGCAGCTGGCGCCGGTCACCGACGGAAAGAAACGGGTGGAGGGGCCGGCATCACCGCTGATCGACGCATCCAGCGGGATCGAGTCGCTCGTCTCCTGGATCGCGAGAGACCTCAAGATCCAGACGCGAAGCGCTGCAAGCGCCGAGGCGAGCAATGCTTTTGCGGACGCGGTGGCGGCGACTGCCGCCCGGGATGATGCCCGCACCGAGGCCGCACTGCGAAGCGCGATCAAAGCCGACGCGAACTTTCTTCCGACCCAGCTTCTCGCGCTCCGATTTTTCTCGGATAAGGGGAAGGAAGCGGACGCCGTTGCCGCGGCACGACAGATCGTCGCACTCGATCCGAACAACATGGACGCGGCGCGCCGCGTGGCCCGGGCCAGCCTGGCCGCCGGCGACCTCACATCCGCATTCGGAGCGTACGGCGCAGTGCTCCGGCACGATCGAGCGGATACCGAGGCGCTCAACGTGATCGGTCTTTACGCGCTGGCCGCAGGGGATTCCGGTCGCTTCAGCACCGTCATCACGCGACTCGGCTCCTCCGAGGCAGCCGCCGTACACGAGCCCGACACTCTCGTGGCCTCGGGACACATCGATACCGCGGCCGACAAGTACTACGACGTCGAACAGCGCATGCCGCGCAATGCCGCGCTCGCGCTGAAGATCGGCCGGATTGCAGTGCTTCGCCATTCAGTTGAAATCGCCGATCTGGAACTGAAGAAGCTCGAGCAACTCGATCCGAACTACTCCGCCCACATTCTGAAGGCATACCTGGCCGCACAATCCAACAACAAAGCCGCGGCCGCCGCTGAACTGAAGGCAGCCGCACCGGCATCGAAACCCGGAGACGACTACTGGACGAACGTGGCCGAGATCGCCGCGATGGGTGGTGACCCGCGCGGCGTGAACGACGCACTCGAACATGCAGCGGCCCGCAAGGAGCCGACCGCCAGTTACGTGCTCTCCAATCCGCTCTTCGGCTTCCTGCAGAGCGACGCACGATTTCTGAAGGTGCGCGAGAAGCTGGCCGCACAGCAGGCTGAGATTCGTGCGGCATTGGCCGGCGTGACGTTGTAGATTCCTCCGGTCATGATCGTCACCGCCAGACTCACGTTCTCTGCCGCGCACAGACTGCACAACCCCAGGTACGACGCTGAGTGGAACCGGCGTACCTACGGCAAGTGTGACAACCCGCGAGGTCACGGTCACAACTACGCGATCGAAGTGAGCGTGAAGGGGAAGATCGATCCCGAGACGGGGATGGTCATCGACCTCAAGACGCTCAAGGACATCGTGCGCAGCCACGTCACCGATCTCGTCGACCACACCAGTCTGAACGAGGACGTTGCGTTTCTGCGCGGCGTCATCCCCACGGCGGAGAATCTGGCGCGGAGTTTTTGGCGCCAGCTGGCGCCGGCGATTCGCGAGGGGACGCTGTACGAGATCGTGCTGCAGGAGACGGAGAAGAACTCCGTCGTCTACCGGGGAGAGGACGAAGAATGAACTACGACCTGGCCATGATGGCCCTCGATGGCTTGATGCGCACGCCGCTCACGGTGACCGCGAACAGCACGTCGGTCACACTGACCGGCGAGCCTGCGGCCTTTCGCGAGCTGGCCCGCCTCTGCCTCCTCCTCGGCGGCGCCAGCGACGCGGATGACGCGTTCGAATTGCAGCAAGGAGTTCATGTGACGAAGACGTCGCCGGTGTTGGCGTTGCGCCTCGAGAAATAAGATGAAGAAGCAGGTCGCCGCCGCCCCACGCAGCCCTGGCCTGCAAGCCGGACCCGCTACTCGCTCCTGACTTGCGCGAGACGGGTAGACAAGAACCTCTGTTCGGCTTCGTTCCCGGCGAGTGCGAGAGCGCGGCTGTAGTGCACGGCCGCTTCATCGAGCCGCCCCAGCCGACGCAGCAGATCGGCGTGCGTTGCATGCCAGAGGTGATAATCGGCGAGATCCTCCTCCAGTGCTTCCACCAACGGCAGAGCACATGCTGGTCCATATGCCATTGATACGGCGACAGCTCCGTTGAGCGCGACGACCGGAGTGGGATGGAGGTCGTAGAGGTGCCGATAGAGAAGTGAGATCTGGAGCCAGTCCGTGTCCTCCGCACGGGCTGCCTCGGTATGCACTGCGGCGATGGAGGCCTCGATCGCGTATGGGCCTTCGCGGTCGCGCCGGAGAGCGTTTTTGACGAGGGTGCATCCTTCCTGGATCTTTGCGCGATCCCAGAGTGTCCGGTCCTGCTTCGGTAGGAGGACGATGTTTCCACTCTGGTCGATACGGGCTGCCCGCCGCGCGTCATGGATAAGCATCAGCCCGAGGAGGGCGTCGACTTCCGCATCCGGCTCGGAGAGCAATGACCGCAGCAGTCGCGCCAGCCGGATCGCTTCGAGACACAAGTCCTCGCGAATCAGAGCTTCCCCTCTGGACGACATGTACCCTTCGTTGAAGACTAGATAGAGAACGGTCATAACCTGGTCCAGGCGATCTGGCAGCTCGTCGGCTGCCGGCACCCGATACGGGATTCCGGCGTTGCGGATCTTGGCCTTGGCGCGTGCCAGGCGTTGCCCCATCGTCGTGGCGGGAACCATGAAGCTGCTGGCGATTTCTTCGGTCGTCAGTCCGCAAAGAGTCCGTAGTGTCAACGCCACCTGAGACTCGGCGGAGAGTGCGGGATGGCAACAGGTGAAAATCAGGCGCAGGCGTTCGTCAGGCACTGAGAATTCCTCGTCCAGGGAGGGTTCGGGCGTCTCGGGAAGTCTCAGCGCAAGCTCGGGCTGCTTTTCTTCAAAGCGCTGCCGGCGCCGTAGCGTGTCGATCGCTTTGTGACGGGCCGTGCCGTAGAGCCAGGCGGAAGGATTGCGCGGAGGGCCTTGCGACCACTCCCTCGCTGCGACCGTGAACGCCTCCTGCAGCGCCTCCTCGGCCAGGTCGAAATCGCCCAGGTTCCGGATCAGGGCTGAAAGCAGCCGTCCCCATTCAGCCCGAAAACACTCTTCAAGTTCGGTCAAGAATCGATGATAAACCGCTTGGGTACTGCGCAAGCCGGGTGCCGGAGATGAGCGGGGCTGTTCGCAGCCCGGCTCATCTCGATTGTTTGCGCTCTTCACTTACGAGAACTTCATGATCGGACGGACCTCAATGGATCCGTACCAACCTCCCGGGATCTTTTCGGCCATGGCGATGGCACCATCCAGGTCGGGCGCCTCGACGAGGTAGTAGCCTCCCAGCTGCTCCTTGGTCTCGGCGAAGGGGCCATCGGTGGTCATCCGTTTTCCGTCGCGAACCCGGACGGTCGTCGCCGAGCCGGTGTTTTGCAACGCGTTGCCGCCCCTGATCTTGTCGGCAAATTGCTTCCCGAAAGAACGGTACTGCTGCAATTCCTCATCGAGTTTGATCTTGTTGAGCCCACCGAAACGTGTCTCGTCTTCATAGATCAGTAAGAGGTATTCCATCGGTTGTTTCTCCTTTGATGGATAGTCGAACGGAGATCGGCGATTTCGACATCCGCGTCAAAAAACTCGCGCCAGGCCCGGGGAGCCTCTCGCGAGAGACCGCCGTTATGTCTCGTAATCCGGGGAGTACGTGACCAGTTCGCGCAGGAAGCTGGCCTCGGCGCGATTGGCGTCGTCATCAACCCGGAGCAGGTCGCGGATGGAGATCATACCGACGAGGTTTCCGCTCAGGACGACCGGCAGATGACGGCAGTTGCAGGCGTGCATTTTCTGCAGGGCTTCGTTGATGTCGTCGGTGGGATTGGCAACCATGATGTCCCGAGTCATCACGCTGTCGACACGAGTGCTTTCGGGATCCCGTCCTTCGGCAACGATGCGTGTGAGGACGTCGCGCTCGGAGAAAATGCCGACCAGCTTACCGGCGTCGAGCACTGCGATAGCGCCGACGTGGCGATCGCTCATCGTTCGCGCGACGTCCCGAACCGTATCGGCTGGCCGTGCATATACCAGAGAACGTCCTTCGATGATCTCGCCGATCTGTCTCATACGAGCTCCTGCTCGAGAGTCTTCCTGCGGTTGATGCTTCCAAGGCCGTCGTAGGCCGCATACTTGTACGCCTCGCTCAACGTCGGGAAATTGAAGACGCAATCGATGAACGCGTTAATGGTACCGCCGGACTGCATCACCATCATCCCGATGTGCAGCAGTTCGGACGCACTCTCTCCCACGATGTGCACACCGAGGACGTTCAGCGAGTCGGGATCGAAGACGATCTTGATGAGTCCCTTCATGTCTCCGATGATCTCGCCGCGCGCATTGTCGCGATAGAAGGCGCGGCCGACGGCGCACTTCGTCCCGGCCTTCTTGCAGTCGTCCTCATTCAGACCGACGGTGGCCACCTCAGGGATCGTGTAGATGGCGTAGGGGAGGATCGACGCCACGCGCGTTTTGTACTTGAGGTTGAAGGCGTGAACCATGGCCACGCGCGCCTGCTCCATCGATGTCGACGCCAGCGCGGGGAAGCCGACCACGTCACCCGCCGCGTAAATGTTCGGCACCGAGGTCTGGTAGTCGGCGTTGACCGTGATCAGGCCTCGGGCCGCGGTGGCGACGCCGACTCCTTCGAGGTTGAGGCCTTCCACGTTGCTGGAGCGGCCGGCGGCGTAGAGGACGTTGTCGACGACAAAGCACTCACCGTCTTTCAGCGTCAGGCAAGCCTGCTGTCCGACGCGCTCAATCGACTCTACGTCCATGCCGAGGTGCATCGTGATGCCGAGTCGGTTCTGAAACTCGCCGAGGAGGATGCGCACGATCTCGCGGTCGATATTGGGCAGGAGCGACGTGCGGCCGTCGATCAGATGAACCTCGACGCCGAGCGCGGCGAAGATGGACGCGTACTCGATCCCGATGATCCCCGCGCCCACGACGGCCAGCTTCTCCGGAATGCGGTCGATGCCCAGGATGGAATCGCTGTCGCAGATCACATCGCCATCGAAGGGAACGTGGTCGGGCCGATGGGGTGAGGAGCCGGTGGCGATGAGAATGACACCGCCCTCGATGACCTCTTCGCCGAGTCCGGTCCTGATGGCGATCCGCGTCGGCGAGACGAAGCGGGCGGTTCCCTCGTAACGATCGATCTTGTGGCGTCGAAGGTTCTCGTCGATCCGTTTCCACTCGTGCGCGACCACCCGGTCCTTCCGATACATGAAATCGGCGACCGTGATGCAGTTGATCGTCAGGTCGATCGAGCCTTCGCGGAAGCCTCGCTGCCGGAAGCCGGAGAGATGAAGTGCGGATTCGCGCAGGGTCTTCGAAGGAATCGTGCCGGTGTTGACGCAGGCGCCGCCGAGGACCGGCTCGCGCTCGATGAGGGCTACGCTCTTGCCGAAATAGGCGGCCTGCGCGGCGCCCTTTTCGCCGGCCGGTCCGGAACCGATCACAATGAGGTCGTACATAGTGAAATGGCCCCGAGCCCACTCCTTTCGTCACCGATGGTCAGTACGCGAGCAGAGAGTGAATGGGAGTGCCGTCGAGTTTCCTCCGTCCATCGAGGAACGTCAACTCGATCACGAAGCCGGCGGCGACGACCGTGGCGCCGCACTCGCGTAACAGCGTCGCGGCGCAGGCGGCCGTTCCGCCGGTGGCCAGCAGGTCATCGATCATCAACACGCGGTCGTCGGCGGTGACGGCATCGTCGTGGATCTCTAGGATGCCACTGCCGTATTCGAGGGTGTACTCGCTGCGTTTCGTCTTCCACGGCAGTTTGCCGGGCTTCCGGATCGGCACGAATCCGACGCCGAGGACGCGCGCAACGCCGGCGCCAAAGATGAAGCCGCGCGATTCGATCGCAGCCACTGCTGTGATCCCCGCATCCTTGAACGGTTCCGCCAGTGCGTGGGAGATGTAGTCGAGCGCCTCATGCGAACGCAGAAGTGGTGTGATGTCTTTGAAGATGATCCCCGGCTTCGGGAAGTCGGGGACGTCGCGGATGAAGGGTCGCAGGTCCATCAGAACTTGACGTCGAAATCGGCGAGACGTCCGGTGAAGTCTTTCGTCTCCTGATCGATGCTGGTGACCTCGGCGTACCGCGGCCCTTCCTTCAACTCTTCGATCCACTCGTCGATGACGTTCTTCTCGCCTTCGACAACGGCCTCGACGTATCCGTCGCGGATGTTCTCGATCGAACCCTTGAGGCCGAGGCGGCGCGCCACGCGCGTGGCGAAGAATCGGTAGCCGACTCCGTGGACCTTTCCGTGGATCTTGATGATTCGCTGTTCCCTGGCCATGTGGGGGCGATTGTACGCAATTAACGGTGGCGTTTGCGGCGCGAATGATGGGTGGTCGTTTTCTTCTTCGGAGCAGGAGGTGGCGCGGGAGCCGCTGCAGACGGCTGGACGACCCCCGGCGGAGCAGGTGGCGGCGCGGACAGGGTTTCCACGCGGGTGGAAAGGATCGCCAGCTGTTTCTCCTGTGCCTCCGATTTCCTGCGCACCTCATCGAGGGAGGCGCTCAATACGTGACGTTCACGATCCGAGATGGTAGCCAGAGCGACGGTCGCTGCCGCGGCGGCATCGGTCCGCGGATACTGCTGAATGATCCGCGACAACTCCTGACGCGCCCGGTCGTTGTGCCCGGCTTCGACATCTTTCCGGGCGGTGCGGAGCAGGGTACCCGCCTGCAGGTCGTTCGGCACAGTCAGAACGAGCCACGCGACGACGGCGCCCAGGAGCGAAGAGACGATCGCGGTGAAGATCAGCAGCGGACGGAAGCGCACATCCGGGTGGGTTCAAGAGTAGCGCCAGAGAGGCAGGGGTGAGGCAGGGACGAGGGGGGTGGTTTCCTGGTCGTGCATCGTCACCATTCGAAGACGTTTGCTCCAGCATCGTTGCGGATGCCCTCGTCCCTCGTCCCTGCCTCACTCTTTCCAGCCGAACTTGCCGACCAGTGGGACGAACTCGACGCCTCCGAAGTCCTCCACGCGCATCTGCGTGCCCACGCGCATGACGCGCGCGAGGCGCTGGTTGCCTTCCGGACCGATCGGCATCACCAGTCTTCCGGTCCTCGAGAGCTGCTGCACGAGCGGCTCCGGTACCTCGGGTCCTGCCGCGGCGACGATGATGCGGTCGAACGGCGCCTGATCGGACCAGCCATAGGTGCCGTCGAAGACTTTTACGGTGGCGTTGTAGATCTTGAGCGTCCGGATGAGCTCCACCGCGCGCAGTGCCAGCTCGTTCACGCGTTCGATCGAGAAGACCTTCGCGCAAAGTTTCGACAGGACGACGGTCTGGTATCCGGTTCCGGTCCCGACCTCGAGGACTTTCTCGTTGCCGGTGAGCTCGAGCAGCTCGATCATGCGCGCCACGATGTACGGCTGCGAGATGGTCTGCTTCGCACCGATCGGCAGGGCGTTGCCGCCGTATGCCTTTGCGGCTACGAGCGTGGGGACGAAGAGATGCCGCGGCACCTCGCGCATCGCCTGCAACACGCGTTCGTCCTTGATGCCGCGCTCGGCCACGTGGCGCTGCACCATGAGTGCACGCTGATGTGCAAACTCGCGATCCTGTGTGGCGCGATCATCGCTTCGGGTGGCCAAGAAGCTCCTCGAGCGGTTTGAGGCGTGCCAGCGATGCGTGATGCGTCAGATCGAGATGGAGAGGAGTGATGGAGACGAGCCCTTCCTGGACGGCCTCGAAGTCGGTGCCTGCGCCGGGATGCCAGGTCGCTTCGCCTCCGCCGATCCAGTAGTAGGTCCGGCCGCGCGGGTCCTTGCGCTCAACGATGCCGTTCGCGTAGATGCGATTGCCGAGACGGGCCACGCGCACGCCGCTGAACTCGACCGGGAAGTTTACGTTGAGAATGACGTGCGGGTCGCGATGTTCCGTGAGCGCCCAGCGGATCAATTGCTCGGCGAAGACGCCGGCGCGATCAAACGAGAAGTTCTCCCCGACCAGTGACGAGAACGCGATCGCGGGAATGTCCAGAAGAGCGCCCTCGAATGCCGCGGAAATGGTGCCGGAGTACGTGACGTCATCGCCGAGGTTCGGGCCGAAGTTGATGCCGGAGACGACGAGGTCGGGCCGGCCGTCCCGCATCAGCTTGAGGATGGCCAGGTTGACACAGTCCGCGGGCGTGCCGTCGACGATGTACTCGTTCTCGCGGAGCTTCAGCATCCGCAGCGGCCGGTTGAGTGTCAGTGCATGCGAGGCGGCGCTCTGCTCGCGATCGGGTGCGACGATCATGATCTCGACGCCGTCGATCCTCCGGCAGGCATCCGCCAGTTTGCGAAGGCCTTCGCTGTAGATTCCGTCGTCGTTGGTGACCAGGATGCGGGGCATGGCGGGGCGCATGGTAGCGCAGCTCGCCCTCCGATTCTCCGGCGCAACGGATCGCGCGCCGGAGGTCGTCGCAACGCTATGGCACGTTGGCGTTGGCGCGGATGAAGTCGTCCACGTCTTTCTTCAACCGGGCCTGTGCTTTGCGGTCGATGTAGACCATGTGCCCCGTTTCGAAATAGTCCATCGTGACGTTCCGGCGCAGGTCGCCGTCGAGCTGCATGCGGGCGAAGGTGTAGCGGGTCGCGGCGAACGGCGTGGCCAGATCGTAGTAGCCGTTGGCGACGAAGACCTTCATGAAGGGGTTCTGAGCGATTGCGCCGCGCAACGTCTCGGCGACATCGACGTAGCGGTTCTGCGCGCGCTCGTAGTTCCAGGGACGCACTTTGCCGGTGAGGATCTCGTAGGGCAGGTCGGTGTCGAATTTCAATTCGCGGCGGATGTAGTCGTTCACGACGGCGGTGTATTCGCCGAAGATCGCCGCGTACGACGGATCGAACTCCGAGGCTTCGCCGGCGGCATCCTTGTCCGTGCCGATGAAACGGCCGTCGAGTCTCCCCACCGTCTTGCGCTGGGCGCGAAGCAGCTCCTTGTCGAAACGATCGATCTTCACGCGCAGATTCGTCTGCTCGATATAGGACGGCGCGAGGCCGGTCAGCCGGGCCAGTCTCGTGGTCACATCGCGGCGGTCGGCATCGCTGAGCCGGTCGCCCTGCATGAGCGCATGCGTGTAGTCCCCGAGGGCGAATTGCTCGGACTCGGCGACGGCGTGCTCGAGGGTGCCGTTCTGCAGGTCGGCCGGGAGCCGCTTGTGATACCAGGCGATGGCTGTGTACGTGGGAAGGAAAAGCTCGTACGCGAGGTCGTTTCCGCTGTCGAATTGCGCCGTCTCGAAGTTGAGGATCGACGAGATCAGGACGATGCCGTTCAGGTAGAACCCCTGCTGCGCGAGCCAGCCCGAAAGGCCGGCCGCGCGGGTGGTTCCATAACTTTCGCCGGCCAGAAACTTCGGCGACGACCAGCGGCTGTAGCGTGTGGTCCAGAGCCGGATAAATTCGCCGACGGATTGAATGTCCGCGTCGACGCCGTGAAACTTCCCCGCATCGGCAAACGGGATGGCGCGGCTGTAGCCGGTCGTGACGGGATCGATGAACACGAGGTCGGTGACGTCGAGGATGCTTCCTTCGTTGTCGACAGTGCGGTAGGGCGGCCTGGCCGCGTGGCCCTCGTCATCGGCATAGACGACGCGCTTCGGGCCGAACGCGCCCATGTGCAGCCAGACCGACGAAGAGCCGGGTCCGCCGTTGAAGGTGTAGGTCACCGGGCGGCGGGAGGGATCAGCGCCGTCTTTTGTGTACGAGGTGAAGAAGTAGCTCGCGCGCGGCTTTCCTTCTTCGTCGCGCAGGATCATCGTGCCCGCACGGGCGGTGTAGCTGATGGTCTGTCCGCCGATGGTGACGGCGTGCTGCGTCGTCACGATCTTGTCACGCGCGTCCGGTGCAGGACGATTGGCGGCGCGGGAATCGTCGGCGCGGTCCGTGCGATCGGCGCGGTCGGTACGGTCGGCATGATCGTCGTTGTTCGGCGCGGCCGCGGCGTCGCGCCGGGTGGCTGTCGGGGCTGGCTGGCGGTTCGGTGCGGGTTCCGGAGACTGGGCGAACGTCGAGACGGCAGTCAGCGTCAGCGCGGCGGCAGAAAGAGCTCGTTTCATTTGTCGCGAATTGTACGGCAAGCTCTGCCGCGCTATCGTGGGCGAATGATCAAGAAAGTGACGCCGGTTCTGATCGTCGATCGCATCGAGCCCGTCCTGCCGCTCTGGCACGCCCTCGGCTTTGCGCGTGCCGCGGAGGTGCCACATGGCGAAGGCCTGGGTTTCGTCATCCTCGTCCGCGATGGCGTCGAGGTGATGTACCAGACGTTCGACAGCGTCCGCGGTGATGAAGCGAAGGTGCTGGATGGTTCTCGAGCGATCGGGGCCTCTGCGCTGTTCATCGAAGTGGATGACCTGGATGCGATCGCGGCACAGGTTCCAGCGGGAACGGACGTCATCGTCAAGCGTCGTCAGACGTTCTACGGGTCCAACGAGACGGTGATCCGCGACGCCGCGGGCAACGTGATCACGTTCGCGCAGTTTGCCGCCTCGTGACTCCCCGCATTTTCGTTGTCGTCGCTCTCGTCCTGGGTCTGGCCTATGTGCTGATCACGCCTCCGTTCGAGGTGCCGGACGAACAGAACCATTTCTGGCGTGCGCTCGCTGTGGGACGCGGACAGCTGTGGCCGGCTCGAGGACTCGACGCGCTGCCGGTGGTGAAGTCGACGCAGAACTTCGTATGGGTGTTGTCGCGCCCGGACCCGCACGAGACTCTGGTGCAGAAACTGCGCATCATCGTGGCGCTTCCATACGAAGGTACCGCGGCAGGAACGGTGCGCTTCGCCGCCTGGTACACGCCGCTGCCGTATCTTGCTCAATCGATCGTGGCCGCGTTGCCGCTGCGGCCGGCGATCGTCTTCTATGGCGGCCGCATCGCAAACCTGGCGCTGTCTGTGATCCTGATCGCGCTGGCGATTCGGGCGGCGCCGCAGTACGCCTCGATCTTCGCCGCCACCGCGTTGCTCCCGATGTCGCTGTATGAACTGGCATCGCTCTCGGCCGATGCCGTGACGATCGCACTGGCCTGGCTGTTCACGGCGCTACTGCTCGGGCCGGGGAGGCGAACAACCGCGATCGCGCTCGTTGGGTTCGCCCTCGCGCTGTGTAAGCCCGCGTATTTTCTCATCGCGCTACTGGTGTTGGTGATTCCACTCCGCTGGCCCCTCCGGTTTGCCGTCCTCTGCGCCGCCGCGTGCGGAACCCTGCTCGCGATCGCCGCGGCGCAACGCGGTGCCTACAACGCCCGTCCGGGGTTGCCGGTCGATGCCGCCGCACAACTCCGGTGCGTCGCCGCGGATCCCATCCGATTCGTGCATGTCCTCTTGAGTGACCTCGCCACAAACGGCCGCTTTTACATCGAAGAGATGATCGGGCGTTTCGGAGCCAACGAGCTCAAGCTCTCGCCGTTCATCATCACGATCGAGGTCCTTCTGCTCATCGGCGTCGCGATCACGTGCGGTGCCGCACTGAGCCCGCGTGTTCGCGTCACCGCGTTGGCGATCGTGGGCATGACGGTGGCAGGCATCCTTCTGTCGCAGTACCTCATCTGGTCTGTGATCTGCGGCGATGCGATTGAAGGTGTGCAGGGGCGCTACTTCCTCGAGATACTGCCGCTTTTCCTCGCTGCGCTCGCGATTCTCCGCGTCCGGTGGCGAGTCCCGCCCTGGGCCGTCGTCGCAATCGCGCTAGTGTGCAACGGCGCAGCGCTGCGCACTCTTGTCCGCCACTACTGGCAGGCGTGAAGACCGATTCATCTGGTCTGTGACGCGCAGAAAACCGCGATGCCGCCGTCACCTCCGTACGGCGTCGATTACATATTGCCCACCGAGCGGAAGCCAGCTGAGGCGCGCTTCGAGCCACCGCCAGACGGCTCCGCGCCATGGGAAGAAGAGGATGTAGCGGGAGCGGATGTCGGAGAGTCCGGCGACGGTGAGCCGGCGTTTGGCTTCGGTCTGGGCCAGTAAAACCGCGTCGCGGTCGAACTCGCAACGGCCGACCACGAAGCGGGTCAGCGGGTTCCACGGGTTGTGCTCGCATAGCAGGACCACTCCGCCGCGTCGGGTGATTCGCGCCGCTTCCGCAACGAAGGAGGCGCGCCGGTCGACAGGCACGTGATGGAGAACGCAAACGGCGACTACGAGGTCGAAGGTTTCGTCAGCGAACGGTGTGCGGAGGCCGTCCGCGGCGATCAGGTTGCCACCCGGCGCCGCGGCCTGCCCGAGACTGGAGAGGGAAGGGTCGATCCCCCAGACGTCGGTCATCAGCGGACGCAGGCGTTGGGTCAGCAAGCCGATGCCGCAACCGATTTCGAGCACACGTACCTCGGCGCTTCCTGCCAGCCGGCGTCTCGCTTCCACGATGTGCCGCACCTTGGCTTCAGAGAAGAAATCATGTTCGAGGCCGACCACCGACAAGGCGCGGTCCACCTTCTGCGAATAGTCCGCGCTGTGCTCGTCGAAGCTCAAGTGGCAGCTTCCTCTCGTGGATCGAAGAGAGCGTCCAGGCCCTGCTCGAGCGGACGGGCGGTAAAACCGAAGGCGCGAAATGCGCTCTCCGCGTCGTGGCTCTTCGGACTGAACAGGCGCGCCACCTGGTCGGCATAGAGCGGCGGCTTTGCTAGCGGCAGAAGTGCGAGCGCGCGCGCGGCCAGCGCCAGCACGCTGGGGGGCAGGAAGATCGTCCGCGGACGCGTGTGGAAGTACGCCGCCAGACGCCGGATCAGTTGCAGGTACGTCAGCTCTTCCGGCCCCGCGAGCACGTACACACCGCCGTGACCAGGCGCTGTCACGGCGCGGCACATGCCGTCGATGACGTCGTCGAGATACACCGGCGCCAGTCGCGGGCTACCGTCTCCAATGACGGGGACCCAACGACCCTGACGGCAGCGTTCGATCAACTTAGCGATGCCCTCACCACCGGTGCCATAGACTTCGGCGGGCCGCAGGATGTTCCAGTGCAAACCTGAACTCCGCACGATCTCTTCGGCCTGAATCTTGGATCGGCTGTAGGCGCCGCCGGTGGGAGAGATCGCGCGCGTGCTCACCAGCGTGAACCGCTCAACGCCGGCTCGCCGCGCCTCGGCGACCAGATTCAGCGTGCCGACCGCATTGACCTCGGCATAGTGGCCGCTCCGGTTCGAGTGCGTGACGGCCGCGAGGTGAAGAACCTGATCGCAGTCCGTGCAGACGCCGGCGAGGCTTTCGGGCCGCGTCACGTCGGCGCGGATGGACCGCCAGCCGGTCGGCAGGGAGGCCGGCGCGCTTCGATGCAGGACCGCGCCGGTGATGCCCCGCCTGTGCAACTCTGCCAGCAGTGGGCGGCCGAGGCGCCCGGGGCCTGTCACCAGGATCCTCATTTTCTGCGCCTTCGCAGGAACTCCAGGATTCGGTAGTGCAGGAGATTGCGCAGGAACTCGAAGACAGCCGATAACTTGATGAAGGAGCGCCGGCCGGTCAGACCGAGGAACTCCGTTTCCGTCTCACCGATACGAAATCCGAGACGGTGGGCCTGAATCATGATCTCGGCGTCGATGAACCAGTCGTTGGATTGCAGGGTCATCCGTTCGAAGGCCGACCGGGTCAGGATCTTCGGTTTGGAGTTGATGTCCCGCGCCGGAACCCCTGGGAAGAGAAGATGAAAGAGCCCGTTGAAGACCAGCGAAAGGAGCTTGCGCTTGCGGCCGTCGCCGCGCTGGATGCGGTACGTCTTCGCCAGGTCGAGCCCCTCTTCGCGGAGCAGCCGGTAGATCCGCACCAGGTCCTCCACCAGAACCTGGCCGTCGCCGTCGATGACTGCCAGGTACTCACCAGTGGCGAGAGCCAGTCCGCTGCGTAAGTCCCACCCCATCATTCCCTGTTTCACGGCCGCCGAACAGACGATGCGCGGGTCATCGGCTGCCAGCTCCCGCACGACGTCCGGAGTCGGGTCGCCCGAGCCCTCCACATAGTTGCCCACGAGCACGAGCTGATAGTTGTCGATGCCAGCATCGAGCAGCGTGCTGCTGATCCGTGCCGCGAAGGAGCGCGCCGCGGCGCCGGAGCGGTAGCACAGGACGACGACGGAGAGCTCGGGGTGCATGGGACGCGCTCTACTACTCCAGCAACAGCGCCCGCTGCCGCGGCGTCAACGGACGTTCCACGATTCGGCTCGCGGGCCGATAGCGAGCCATCGCCGCGGCAGATGCGCCTAGTAGAGGGTCACCCTGCGGACTGGCAACCAACCGCCACGTTCCTCTCCGATTGTCGAAGTCCAGCATCACGAGGGTCTCGTAGGGGAAGCGATCGGCGACACACGTGCCGGCGTTGAAGCATTCGGCCTCCTGCTCATGCCAGCACTCGAGCCCCTCTGGTGCAGGACGGCAACCCGTTCCCCGGTCGGGAGCCATGCGCAGGGCGTGGATGGCAGGGTCATCGTAGAGCAATATGAGCCAGCTCTGAGCCAGATAATCGGCCTCGGTCGCGAGATACAGATCCGGCGTTGACGGGCTGCGAAGGATGACTCCAGTGCCGGGTTTCAACGCGGGGGCAGTGGTGACGATGGACAGGAGTTCCTTCTTGTGCAGCCGCCACGTCGAGACCCAATGGTCCTGACGTTCCAGACCTCCCCAGACTCCGAAACCGACGAAGAGGAGCGGCACGAGCAGGAAACCGGCCCGGAAGCGAGGCCATTGTTGCGATGCCCAGCCGATCAGGACGGCGACCACCAGCGATGCCCACGTGCGCGACAGGATGTGCGTGCGATAGTGAATTTCGGCCATCTGAAGTCCGGCATACGCGGCATTCGCAGCCAGTGCCATCGCTGCAAATAGCGCAGCCAGCAGGACTGTCCGAGTGGCCGGCTCGCGCTCATCCGGATTCTGTGACTGCCGCGCCCGAAAAGCGAACCACGCCGCCGCCACGCCGGCAGCCAGTCCCATGGCCCAGAGCGGAATTGCCGCCGGCGGTCTCGGATACCACACGGGGCGCGCGAAAACCCAGTGCCACGGTACGAAGTTCTCGCGCCAGAAGTCCTTCGTGCGTTGAAGGCGATCCGCGAACTGCATCGGTTGCATGGCCACCGCCGCGTAACTGGAGGGGTCGTGCAGAAACCACCACTCGATCCGTACAGCGGGAGCCAGAGTGAGACCGACCGCTGACAGCAGCAGCAGAATGCGTCGCCACGCTGCAATCCCACCTCGCCAGAACAGGAGCAAGGGGACGAAAGGGAGGGCGGGGATCCCGACATCGATGGTCCAGATGCTGGCCGCCGTGGCAGCGCACGCAAGCGCGATCCAGCCGGCGCTTCCGCCTGCCACGTAGCGCAGGCTGCAAGCGACAGCGAGCAACAGCATCAGCGCCCCGACGTTGTAGCCCAGCGATGTGAGGTTGTCAGTCAGGTAGTCGCTGGTTGCTGTGAGCGTCAGGCAGATCGCCAGAAACTGCGTGAGCCGCCGTCCCGGCAGCAACAGTCGCGCGATCCAGCCGGCGGCGAGTGCCTGCCCGAGCCAGGTTACGCCGTAGATCAGGTGCATGGTCCAGATGGGCTGCGGCGTCGCGAGCGCCAGCCGGAACGGCAGGCCATAGAGGCGTCGCAGCGGAGCGCCCACCGGAGTCAGCGCGGCCCAGAAGCCGAGGCCTTGATAGTTGCGCGCCAGCCGCAGCAGCAAGGTGTCGTCCTGCCACATGCCGCGCATCGGCACGGTCACACCCCAAACCAGAAGGAGGAGGACGAAGTAGAGGAGAGCGTCGCTGTTCAGTCCTGCGGCGAGCCGGCGCGGCCACCGGTCTCGAGCTGCCGGAATCTCTCTCAATACCCGCCAATCCTATCTCCTTTTCCATAGCCTATGGACTGGAGCAGCGCAATTCGCCGGCTGAGGATGCAGATCCCGCCGCCTGTCGTATTGCCAGGTTGCCCCCCCCGCACTCCCACCCGGCAACCTGGCAACCTCACGTCACTTCGCTTCGATGAATACGAAGCTCTGGTCCCACGGCGAGAACGCGTGACAGGAGAGGCATCCGGTGAATGGTTGAAGGTTCGGGCTTTTCGGGTCGGGCTTCGAGCGCCGTTGCACGTAGGTTTCCAACGTGATGTTCGCGACGTACTGATGACAGCAAGGAGGGTACTTTGAAAATTCATGCGTCTCTGGCGATCGCTCTGTTCGCACTCGTTCCTCTCTCCACCCTAGAATAAACGATGTCAGTGCTGATGGGTACCTGTATGTATATTGAGGGACGGTGTTGACTGCGCCGTGCCGCTCCTGCAAGAGCTGCTGGGGTCAGGTCGGAAGTGGAAGTGACAAATCCGGGTCACTGGTGCACGCTGCTGTCGTACTTTGTCACTTCCACTTCCGACCTGACCCTAGCAGCTCTCCTGCGCGTACACGCGGATGAACCGTGACCTCACCGGATGTCGAGGCGGTCGCGATGCACTTCGATGATCATCGAGCATCCGGTCGATCAACCCGGTATTGACGATAGAATAAGTAACGAGAGATCGAGCCCTCCGATTCAAACGTCGCGTTCGAATTCCGTCTCGTATTCGTTTCCGCGACGAGGAGTTTCATCCATGATCCTCTTCTTGAAGCGAAGTTTCGCGGTAGTCGCGATGGCCGTTGCGGTGCTCTCTTATCCTCCGGCCACCTTGGGGCAGTCGATGACGTTCACGACCTTCGCCGGGCCAGGGAACCCGGGATCAGAGGACGGTACGGGGAGCGCAGCAAGGTTCTGGAACCCGAGCGGCGTGGCAACCGACAGCAGCGGGAACGTCTACGTCGCCGATTCCTACAACCATACGATCCGGAAGATCACCCCGGCGGGAGCGGTCACCACGCTGGCGGGTCTTGCGGGAAGCTCGGGGAGTGCCGACGGTACCGGGAGCGCAGCGCGTTTCAACCTTCCGTGGGGGGTGGCAACCGACAGCAGGGGGAACGTCTACGTCGCCGATTACTACAACAATACGATCCGGAAGATCACTCCGGCGGGAGCGGTCACAACTCTGGCGGGTCTTGCGGGAAGCTCGGGGAGTAGCGACGGTACGGGGAGCGCAGCAAGGTTCTACTCCCCGGGAGCCGTGGCAACCGACAGCAGCGGGAACGTCTACGTCGGCGATTCTAACAACTATACGATCAGGAAGATCACCCCGGCGGGTGCGGTCACGACGATGGCCGGCCTTGCGGGAGTCGAGGGGAGTGCCGACGGTACGGGGAGCGCCGCAAGGTTGTACTCCCCGGCAGGCGTGGCAACCGACAGCAGCGGGAACGTCTACGTCGCCGATGCCTTCAAGAGAGCGATCCGGAAGATCACACCGGCGGGAGCGGTCACCACCCTGGCGGGTCTTGCGGGAAGCTTCGGGAGTGCCGACGGGATGGGAAGCGCTGCGCGGTTCGACGATCCGCGCAGCGTGGCAACCGACAGCAGCGGGAACGTCTACGTCGCCGATTCCTCCAACGATACGATCCGGAAGATCACTCCGGCGGGAGCGGTCACGACGATTGCGGGTCTTGCGGGAGGCCGGGGGAGTGCCGACGGTACGGGGAGCGCCGCAAGGTTCTACATACCGGTCGCCGTGGCAACCGACAGCAGCGGGAACGTCTACGTCGCCGATTACAGCCATGCGATCCGGAAGATCACTCCGGCGGGCGCAGTCACGACTCTGGCGGGACTTTCGGGAGTCGCGGGGAGTGCCGACGGGACGGGAAGCGCGGCGCGGTTCAACAATCCGGGGGGCGTAGCAACCGACGGCAGCGGGAACGTCTATGTTGCCGATTCCGACAGCCATACGATTCGGAAGATCACCCCGGCGGGAGCGGTCACCACGCTGGCGGGTCTTGCGGGAAGCTCGGGGAGTACCGACGGTACAGGAAGCGCAGCAAGGTTCTACTCCCCGGCAGCCGTGGCAACCGACAGCAGCGGGAACGTCTACGTCGCCGATGCCTTCAACGAAACGATCAGGAAGATCACCCCGGCGGGAGCGGTCACCACCGTGGCGGGTCTTGCGGGAAGCCTGGGGATTAGCGACGGTACGGGGAGCGCAGCAAGGTTCTACCAGCCGCATGGCGTGGCAACCGACAGCAGCGGGAACGTCTACATCGCCGATGCCTTCAACGAAACGATCCGGAAGATCACCCCGGCGGGAGCGGTCACCACGCTGGCGGGTCTTGCGCGAAGCTCGGGGAGTGCCGACGGT
>JBBRTE010000016.1:0-106776 GCA_038244715.1 Thermoanaerobaculia bacterium | reverse complement strand
GCTTTATTTGGTGTGGGGCGTCGGGCCTTTCGGTGCGGCTGCGGGGGTCGTGGGCCGTCGTTGAACGCCCCACGACCGAGGTTCCTACTGGGAAGGCACGTACGTCGGGTCCTGCGTCGCGGCGTCGATCACCGACGCGTACGCGGTCACACGGCCGGTGCCGCTCAGTACCTTCACGGTGACCCGCGCGTTGTAGACCGTGCCCAGGCCAAAGCTCTTCAGGGCGTCGTTGAGCTGGATGAACTGGTTGGCCGCGAGCGTGAGCTGCGTCTTCGGAGCGACTTTCGAATCCGGCGGGATGGCGGTGATCTCGATCGTGACGGGGCTGCCGTTCGTCTCGACGAAACCGAGGTTCGTGCGCATCTTGTCGGATGCTTCGAGTTGGAGGAGTTGCAGCACGCGGTTGTCCGTCAGGCCGACCGACCCGGCCGGCGTCACGGCGGGGATGAACTGGCCGTATGTGCCGTTCGAGGTCTGGTTGAAGGTGCGGGCGGTGACCGTGAGCTTCGAGCTCGTCGGCGTCGTCACGAGGATCGAGCCGCCCGAGTTGGAGAGTCCGTACAACTGCTGCAGTGCACTGTCGACCGGCATGACCTGACCGGCGAGGATCGTGATCTGCTTCGTCGAACCGGCCGGTGCGTTTCCTGGTTGCGGGAAGTAGCTCAGCGTCGCAGTCACGGGCGTTGCTCCCGGATTGAACAGGCGGAGGTCGCTGCGCCAGCTGGCAAAGCCGTTGTTGATGTCGGCGACGCCCGGAACGACGTAGCGGGTCGCCGACTCGGCACCCTTCAACACGGGGAAGACCATCAACGGGTCATTCGTGAGATTGTCGATGACGGATGCGTACGCGGTGACCTTCCCGGTCGCAGACACGACTTCGACCTCGAAGCGGCCATCGGGGAGTGTGATGCCATTCTCGGCGAGCAGGTTGCGCTGCTGGTGCTCACCCGGCATCAGCGAGATGGGAATCGCCGGAGCGACTTCCGTCCCGGCGTTGTTGAAAATGTGCACGAGCACGCTGGCCGGTTCGCCGGCCCCTTCGACGATGCCGAAGTTCGTGCGGTACGCAGTCGACTGCGCGATCTGCTGCAGGGAGATGACCGCTTTCGCGGCTCCGTCAGGCGCCTGTCCGATGAATTGCGAAAACGGAATGGCGGGGATGTACTGGCCGAAGGTACCGGTGGGGGTGGAGTTGTAGGTGCGGCTGGAAGCGACCGTCTGGATGCTGACCGGTTGCGGCGAGGAGAAGTTCGACTGCGTCGCCGCCAGCGGACGGATCTCCAGAACGCCCAGCGCGGTCGCGCCGTCCGAGCCCGTCCCGAAGAAGCTGGTGAGGATGTCATCGAGCGCGATCGTGGCGCCGGGGTCGACCTGAATCGTCGTCGACTGGCCGGACTGCGTCGCGTCGCTGTGCGTGAGCGTGAAGTTGAGCTGGTACTTCATCGCCTGCGCCGACGTGTTGGCAATGCGCACATCGGATTCGAACAGTGAGTCGCCGATGCCGGCTGCGTGG
Organism: Thermoanaerobaculia bacterium; assembly: GCA_038244715.1. GTDB lineage: Bacteria > Acidobacteriota > Thermoanaerobaculia > Gp7-AA8 > Gp7-AA8 > JADGNZ01. The sequence continues at coordinate 105,263 of JBBRTE010000016.1, read as the reverse complement.
CCGACCGCGGGGATGATCAGCGAATTGGGCAGCGGCGAGGTCTTGCCCTGCGGCGCCACTGGAGTGACGGCCGTGACCGAGATGGGGACGCTGACCGGCGGTGTCGTGTCCTGGGTGGTGATGCCCTTGCCGGAGGCGCCGATCGTCAGAATCACGGTGGCGGTGTTGGTGCCGAGGCGGAGCGCGATTGGATCGGAGAGGATCGTCAGCGTGACTCCAGCGGGTCCGAGGGTACCGGACGCCGGCGTCACCGTCGCCCACGGTTTGTCTGTGCGCGCGGTGAACGAAACGGCAGGCGTGCGGCCGGCGATGAAGATGTTCTGGCGGACCGCGTTCGCCGTCCCTACTTCGACGCTGGTCTGCCTCTGTGGTGTCTCAGGGATGATCGCGACGAGGACGACGCGCGAGTACGGGCCGCGCTCGTCGTTGCAGCTGCTGATGGCCCGGACGCGGTAGAGCCATTTCTGCGCGGCAGTCGGAGCCGTGTGGCTGAAGCCGGCGGAGAGATCGGTCACGACCTTCGTGGTGGCGGTGGAGAAATCGGTGAGCGCGGATTCCTGCAGCTCATAGCTGGTCGTATTCGGGACGGCGTTCCAGCGCACGTTGTAGGTGCTTCCCGATGCGATCTGCGCGGGTGCGGTGGCGGCGGTGCGCTCTGGCGTCGCGCAGGGCGGCGGGGTGGTGCGTGCGGAGAACGCGCTGGTTGCGGAATCGAGCGCCGGACACGACTGGAAGAACGCCTGCACATGCCAGCGGATCGTCCCGCCGGGGATGGCGACCGTCAACTTGTTGACTGTCGTGGTACCGATGACGCTCTCGTCCTGGTCGTCAACCGCCGCCCATACCTTGTACGAGGTGGCGTTCCTGACGTGGGACCATTCGAAGTGCACCGGCGACGCCAGGCCCGTCGAACCTTCTCCGGGCGCCAGCAGGAGGGGATGGACGTCGTCGCAAGATGTTTCGGTCATCGTGAAGAACTGATGCTTCGACTCTGCTGGTGGGCAGCCATTGAAAAACGCCACCACCCACCACTCGCTCTGTCCTTCGGCCACTGCTCTTGTGACGGCCGTGCGCGTCGTCGTCTCGGCGAGCTGGGTCGGCGCGCCGTCCTTGCTCCGAATCACGACGAGGTATCCGACGGCGTTGCTGACGGGGTTCCAGTCGAAGCGGACCGGCGAGTCCAGGTTCGCCGCTCCGTCGGCCGGCGTTGTAGGGACCGGTGCTTCGGTGATGCAGGACGGCGCGGGCAGGACGGTGAAGTGCGACTTCGCGGAGCGGGTGGTCGGGCAGCCGTCGAAAAGCGCTTCGACCCGCCATTCGACATTGCCGGGCGGAACGAGATGCGTGATCGACGTGGATGTGGTCTTCAGCACGTCCATGTCGTTGCCGTTGAGCGTCCAATGCACGCGATACTCGGTCGCGTTCGCGACGGCGCTCCAGATGAAGGCCACCGAGGCCGGAGGCGTCGTCCCTTCCAGCGGTGAGACGATCTGGGGACCGGCGGTTGCGCATCCGGCCGAAGGAATCACGAAAGCTGCCCTCGCCGAGAGAACGGCCGGGCAGTTCTCGAAGAGCGTCTCCACGAACCACTGCCCGCTGCCGGTGGCGGTCCCGAAATCGTGCGGCAGCTTCGTGTCCTTCGTGTAGCCGATGTCGGTGAACGGCTCTCCGTTGAGCGAGACCCAGACGCGGTACTGAAGCGCTGATGAATCGTTGCTGTTCCAGTCGAAGGTGACCGGGTTCGACACCTGTGCACCGCTGATGGGTGACTTGAGTGTCGCCGCCTTGTGCGTGTCGCAATTTACTGCGGTCACGACGGTGAAACGGCGATGTGCGGAGAAGGTGGAATCGCAGCCGTTGCTGAACAGGGTCTCCACGTACCACTCATCCGAGCCGCTCGGAAGCTGCACTTGCTGGGATGTTCCGCTGCCACTCGACGTGCGTGCAGCCAGAATGGGGGAACTGCCGTTGACGGAGATCCAGAGCCGGTATCCGGTGGCGCCGGCGACAGAGCTCCAGGAGAGCGTGACAGGCGAGGTGACCGTGGCCGCATCGGCCGGTGCGTTGAGCGTGGCTGTGGCTCCGCAGGTAGTCTGCGTGCCGCTGGTGAACGTGGACTTCGCGGATACGACGTCGGGACAGCCGGCGAACGTCGTCACGACCCACCAGGTCACCGTTCCACCCGGGACCAGCGTCGTCAGCGAGGTCGAAGTCGTGGTCCCGGCCAGGTCACCTGAATCGTTGGCTTCCGCGATGTAGAGCTTGTAGCTGGTCGCGCCACTCACCGCGGTCCACTGGAACGTGACCGGCGAGGTCAGACCGGTGGCGCCGTTGATCGGCGACAGCAGAGTGGCCGGATTGCTGCTGCAAGTGGCCGGCGTGACCACCGAGAGCGTGAACGTCTTCGAATACGTGGCGGTGGGGCAGTCGCCGAAGTCCGCTTCGACATACCAGCCGAGGCCGCCCTGCGGAATCGGGACGGTGACGTGCGTTCCCCCCGTCTGGCCGATTTTGAAACGCTCGTTACTGCTGATCGAGCTCGTGGTCACACCCCAGACGACGTAGTTCGTGGCGCCAGGCACGACGCTCCATTGGAATGTGACGGGCGAGGTGAGACCGGTCGTGCCGGAGGCGGGCGAGAGGAGCGTCGCCGATTCGGGAGCGCTCGGGCAGAGGGCCGCGCTGGTGACATTGAAGTGCGCATGCGTCGAGGCGATCGACGTGCAGTTGGCGGCACCTGCCTCCACCCACCAATCCACGGACGCACCGGCGGGAAGGCTGTCTTCATAGTGGGAGTCGCGGGTGACGGCGAGGACGGCTGCCGAAGCACCGTTTACGGAGGCGAACACTTTGTAGAACGTCGCGCCCGAGACATCGGTCCAGTCGAAGCTCACCGGTGTATCGACCGTTGCGTTGTTCGCCGGCTTTACCAGTGTTGCCGGTGTCGTCGGACAGGCGGCCGACGCGGCGACGGTGAAGCTGAAGACATTGCTCGAGGTCTTCGCGGTGGTGCAATTGGGCGGATAGGCGTCGATCGACCAGTAGTAGGTTCCCGCCGGCAGTGCCTGCGCGAACGTGAAGGTGGTCGAGGTGCTGTTGACTATGGGGTCGCTTGGCGTCGGGGTGGGCGGGTTCTGGGTGCTGACGTGGAGGAGGTACTTGTCCACGCCGAAGGAAGGCGACCAGGTCAGCGTCGGCGTCGAGCTGACCGTGCTCTTGTCGGCTGGGGCTGTGAGGGAAAACGAGCCGGGGGGATTGCAGAGGGGAGCGGCGGTCCTGAAGGTCGCGCAGCCGCTGGTGGTGACCGGACAACTGCTGGCGTTCGTCTTCTTCGCGACGACGCGCCATTCATAGGTCGTGCTTGCCGCGAGCGTGGTGGGATTGAAGGCGGTGTTGGAGGTCGAAAACTGCCGCGTCCCGGTGCAGGCTCCCGATCCCGCCACGCCAAAGTAGACGTCGTACTGATTCGCGCCGTTGACGGCACTCCAGGTCAGAGTCGGGTTGACGAAGACGTTCTGTGCTCCATCCGACGGCGACTGAATGCTCGGTGCGCCCGTCGGGCAGTTGACGGTGAACTGCTTCGTCGCGGAGACCAGCGTACACGTCGCGAAATTGGCCCGGACGACCCAGTTGTAGAAGCCCGAGGAGAACCCGCCGGCAGGACCACTGCAGGAGTTCGCGGTAGGACCGCCGGAGCAGACCAGCGTGGCGCTCGCCGTTCCGAGCGCTGCGAACACGTCGTATCCGGTCACACCGCCGGCCGTCGTTGGTGACCAGGTGAAGGTGATGGGCGTGCTCTCGTTCTGATTCGTTCCGATCGGAGACTGCGGCACAGGTGCGACGCCGGTGGGACACTGCGCAAACGCCTGTCCGGTGAGCGCAGCGAGTGCGCACAAAAAGAGTGCAAGCCGAGTATTCATGATCATTCCCCGTGGGTGTGGGTTAGACGTTGCTGGAGCTGGGACGTTGACGACGGTAGCGCGATTCAGCTAACGCCACGGTGATCCCGCTCACTCCCGTCAGCGATACTTATTTGCGCCCGTGCTGAAGAGCACGGTTCGCTCGCTATTTCGGATCGTCCCCTCGGCACGCAGCGCCTGCAGGGCCAGCAACGCCGCGCCCGTTTCCGGCCCGGCGTCGACTCCTTCGGTAGTCCGAAGCTCCGCCGCAGCATCTTCGATCTTTGCTTCATCGACGGCGATCGCGCCGCCGCCGGAGTCGCGCAGTGCGCGCAGCATGAGGCGGTCGCCGATGGCGCGGGGAACGCGCAGGCCCCAAGCTCCTGTCTGCGGCGCCTCCCATTCCGGAGCGGTCTCGAGACCATCCGCGAACGCCCGCACGATCGGGGCACACCCGCTCGACTGCACACTGAACATCCGCGGCCGCTCGGAACCGATCCATCCGAGGCGCTGCATCTCGTCGAACGCCTTCCACATTCCGATGAGGCCGGTGCCGCCACCAGTCGGGTAGAGAATCACGTCCGGGAGACTGCCGAGGTCTTCCAGTAGCTCATAACCCATGATCTTCTTTCCTTCGACGCGGTACGGCTCCTTCAAGGTGGAAAGATCGAAACCGCCTTCGCTGGCGAGATACTGAGCCACGCGTTTTCCGGCGTCGGTGATGACGCCGGCGACCAGCTCGACCTCCGCTCCGTATCCGCGGCACTCGTCGATGATCGACTGCGGTGTATCGCGCGGCATCGCTACGAAGACAGGCAGGCCGGCACGAGCGCCATATGCAGAGAGTGCGGCGCCGGCATTCCCGGCCGTGGGGGCGGCGAGGCGGCGCGCACCGAGGTGCCTGGCCATGGTCACCGCTGCCGCCATCCCGCGCGACTTGAAGGAGCGCGTCGGATTCTTCGACTCGTCCTTGATCCAGACGTTCTCCAGCGTTCTTGACGCCAGAAGTGGGGTGATGCCTTCACCGAGCGTCACGATCTCGCTCTCAGAATCGATGGGAAGAACCTCTCGATAGCGCCATATCGTCGCCTGCCGCCCGCGGATCTCCGCGCGCAGAGCCGGCGCCGGGGTGATGTCGTAGTGCACGAGCAGCGGCGCCCCGTCATTGGGACAGAGATTCATCAGGTCGCGAATCGCGAACGTCGCATCGCATCGGGAACAGGTGAGGTGAGCGGGAAACGGGCGCGCAGTCATGAGCGCGGAATGGTATCGCAGCCGATGCGGAGACGACCGCAAATGAAACGGGCCGCCGAAACCGGCGGCCCTTCGAAATGTCTCGCGGCGAGCGTTACTTCTTCTTCGAGTCGGCGACGGCCTTGTCGACGCCCTTCTGAAATTCTTCCATCGACTTCTGTGCGTCGCCGGGCTTGTCCTCGAACTTGGCAGCCTCGTTGGCGATGGCGTTGAGGGCGCCGTCGTACTTGGACAGCAGCTGCTGGTTGTACGCGACCGACGGCGACACCGCCTCGGCGGTCGACTTCATTTCCGCGCGCTGCTTGTCGTAGTTGTCGAGCATCTCCTTGTACATCTTCCTGCTCTGGTCGTCCTTCGATTCGTCATACGACTTCTTCATCTGCGCGTACGTGGTATCGAAGGAGGCATTCGTCGCTTCGCTGAGCTTCGCCGTGAAGGCTGCGCCGCTGGCAGCCAGCACCTGGCCCTTCACCCAGAGGTACTCCTGCGTGTTGAAGCCCAGGTCTTTGGCTGCGCGGATGTCGGCCGTGAGCATGTCGGCGGCCGATCCGAGGGTTTTGAAGCCTTCCATCATTCCGGCGATCGACTTGTCGCCGGCCTTCTTCGCCGCGTCGGCGTGGGCTTGCGCTTCCTTCTTCGCAACCTGAACGATTGCCTTTTCATGCTCGCGGACCTTGAGATACATCTGGATCTGCGCATCGGTCAGTTTTCCATCCGCCGGCGCGTTGTACTTGTCCTTCGAAACGTCCTTCATCAGGTCCATCGTCCCGTGTTTATCGAGGTCCTGGGCGATCTTCGCTTTGTCGAATGCTTCCTTGGCTCGGCAGCCCGCAAAGACGAGGGACAGGGTGAGTACTGCGGAAAGAGTCCGGCGCATTTGATCCTCCAAATAAGATGTCAAGCGAGTTTAAAAAATCAAGGTGGGATTTTGGCAAGTTCTACCCGTCGACGCGACCCCGCAGGCGCGTGACGAGAGCATCGAGATCACGGAGGACTTCCTGCATTTCCGCTCGTCGTTCCGCCCGCTCGAAGTCAAGCTGCGACTTGAGCGAGTGGACCTGTTGCTCGAGGTTCGCGAGGCGATCGTCGTTGGCCGTGTCGGGGGACAGAGGTGGCTCCTCGATCCGAGCCTCGGGAAGGGGAGTCTCTTCGTGGACCACCATCTCGTGCGCGTGGAGCTCTTCCACATCGTCGGGTTCGTCGACTGGTTCGAGGCGGCTCAGGTCGACGGGAAGCGGGACGTTGCCCGACATCGTGGCGGGGCGCTCGCGTCCCTCGGAGAGGAGCTGCTCGAGCGACACTTCTTCCATCGCGTCGTAGCTGCTGTCGATCTGCGCCTCGGGAAAAGGGACGGAATCGGGGAAGTTGTTAGCCTCCGCGATCGGCCCCGGCTCCGGTTCCCGTTGTGCCTCGGCTTTGCGGGCTGCCGCGCTTTTCTTCTTCTCGCCAGGCGATTTTCCCTGGAGGCGCGCGTAGAGATGTTTCGCGGTGATCTTCGAGACGAGGCGGAAGGTCTCCATGACCCCTTGGCCCTTGACTGCGGCGGCCTCGGTGTAGGGATACCCTTCGAAGCCGAGGCGTTCCTGCAGCACTTCCACGGGGAGCACGCCGGGGATGTCGCGCTTGTTGAACTGGATCACGATCGGCGTGTCGTTCGGATCGATGTTGTTCGTCTCCATGTTCTCGATGAGGTTCGCGAAGCTCTCACGAGTCGACTCCACCATCGAGGGCTGGGAATCCGCGACGAACACGACGGCATCCGCTCCCTTGAGCACGAGCTTGCGCGTCTCGTTGTAGAAGACCTGTCCGGGCACCGTGTAGAGCTGAATCTTGAGATTGAAGGCGCCGACCTTGCCGATGTCGACCGGCAGGAGATCGAAGAAGAGCGTGCGGTCCGTCTTGGTCGCCAGCGACAGCATTTTTCCCTTCTGCTTCGGGTCGAGCTTGTCGAAGATGACCATGAGGTTGGTCGTTTTTCCACAGAGACCCGGACCGTAGTAAACGATCTTCGCGGTCATCTCTCGGGTGGCGTGGTTGAAGAGAACCATCAGTTTTGTTCCGGGCGCGAAAGTATCGCATATAGAGTCGCCCCTATGACCGACGACATGAACGGTGACCCGGTCATCGTCCCGATCACCGACACCCTCGACCTCCACCCGTTCCGCCCGAGCGAAGTCCGGGATGTGGCCGGCGCGTATCTCGAAGAGGCGCATGCGCGCGGGTTCCGGCAGGTCCGGCTGATCCACGGCAAGGGGATCGGAATGCAGCGTGACACCGTCCGAGCGCTTCTGGCTTCGCTCGACTTTGTGGAGGGCTTCCAGGATGCCGACGCCAGCGGGGGAGGGTGGGGTGCGACGGTGGTGATGCTGCGGTCTCTGGTGATGGACGATTGAAATGGCGCTGAATCCGCTAGAGTTGCACTCGCTATGTCGACCCTCTTCGAAGAACTCAGCCGCGTGCAGTCCTACGAATATACGGAGGAGGACGTCCGCGGCTTCCAGTTGCTTCACGAGGAGATCCGCGCGCTGAAGAAAGAGCGCAACGCGGTGATCGTCGCGCACAACTATTACCGTCCCGAGATCCTGAAGGTTGCTGATTTCGTCGGCGACTCGCTCGAGTTGGCGCTGATGGCGTCGAAGGTCAGGGACGCGGACGTGATCGATTTCTGCGGCGTTCACTTCATGGCCGAGACCGCGAAGATCGTCAACCCCACGCGCACGGTGCTTCTCCCAAACCTCGCCGCCGGCTGCCAGCTCGCGGATTCGGCACCGGCCGAGGACCTTCGCAAACGGATCGCGGAGTTGAAACTGCAGTTCGACGATCTGGCCGTCGTCAGCTACGTGAACACGACGGCGGCGGTGAAAGCGCTCAGCGACGTCATCGTGACGTCCGCCAATGCCGCGAAAGTCGTGCGCACGCTTCCGAACCGCAACATCCTCTTCGTTCCCGACCGCAATCTGGCTCACCACGTGGCCGAGCAGGTGCCGGAAAAGAACATCATCCCGTGGGAAGGCTTCTGTTACGTCCACCAGCAGATCACGCCGCACGAGGTGGCGCGGATCCGGGCTGCCGACCCTGAGATCAGGATTCTCGTCCATCCGGAGTGTCGCGCTGACGTGGCCGCGCTGGCCGACGCGGTGCTCTCGACCTCGGGAATGGTGAAGTACGCCAAGGAACGTCCCGAGAAGCGCTTTCTCGTCGTCACCGAGTGTGGGTTGTCCGACCGGCTGGCGATGGAAGTGCCCGACAAGACGTTCGTCAAAGGCTGCAAGCTCTGCACGTTCATGAAGGTCACGTCGCTCGAAGACGTACGCGACTCGCTCAAGTACCTGCGTTACGAGATCGAAGTGCCGGAAGACATCCGCGTGCCCGCCGAGCGCGCGCTCGTAAGGATGTTCGAGGCGACCGAGGGCGGGACGCAACGGAGCGAGATCATCCGCACGTAACGTGGGTCAGTGACAGATGAGCTGATAGACGCCGATGACATCGCCGGCGACGTCGTCGAGATCGCCCTTCATTTTCCCGACGACTGTCTGAAACTCGGGATCGGTTTGCATCGACTGCATCCAGGGGTGTTTCACCCACGCGAACCAGCTGTGGTTGCCCAGTTCCGCGGCGCGATTCACCCAATGCATCGCCGCATCGCGATCTCCGAGTTTTGCGTAGCAGAGCGCCTGGCGCATGGCCGCCCAGTGCAAGCGGTTTGCGTCGTTCTCGAATGAATGGAGTGCGGCTTCGGCCGCGGGCTTGTCGCCGCGTGCCGCTGCGATCATCGCGCGCAGACTCTTGCCGAGGTAGTGCTGGGGAACGAGGGTGGTGATGCGTTGTGTCTCGGTCTCCGCGCTGGAGAGGTTGCCGATCAGAATGAACGCGTTCGCCCGGATGTCGTGTCCTGCCAGCTCGGTGTCGCGGGCGGCCAGGGCGGCCGCGGCATTGGCCAGGGCGCCATCGGGGTCGATCGCGTTCACGGACCAGTAGCCGCGGATCTTCGACTCATTGGCATTCGGATCGAGGCTGACCATCCGGTCGCCGACGCATCGCATGCGCTGCGAGTCGCCGACGGAGACATAGAAACTGGCCACGTTGTTGAGGGCGGTGATGTCGTTCGGATTCAGTCGCAGGGCGGCCAGGTTTTCGCGCACCGATTCTCGAAAGCGATCCGGGAACTTCACGAAGACTCTGCCAAGCGCGAGGTGCGCGGCGGGGAGGTTGGGGTCGAGCCGGACGGCCTGTCGCGCGTACCACTCGGCGCGCGCCGTCGTATCGGGGGCGTTATCGAGGCCGCGGCTCTGTCCGAGGGACATGGCGATCGCCAGATCGGCGTAGGCCGCGGCGAAGTTCGGGTCGATGGCGATGGCGCGGCGCAACGCGTTCTCCTGCGCCTGATGATCGGCAGGCACGAGGCTTCCGCTGAGAGCGCGCGCGCGAAGATAGTCCTCATACGCGCGCGGGCTCGACGAGCGCGCCTCCGACGAGTTTCCCGACTTCTGCACGCCGAGTTTCTGATTGAGGCCGGAGACCGTGCGCGACGAGACATCGTCGATCAGCTTGATGAGATCCGCCCGCTTCCCGTCGATCGTGTCGGCCCAGACGTTGTAGCCCGTTCGCGAGTCCGTGAGCTGAAGGTTCACGCGCACGAGATCACCGGCGGCAAGGAAGTGCCCTTCGAGCACGCTGTCGACGTGAAGCTGCTCCGCGACCGACTTCATGTCCACCTTCCGGTTGTGAAACTCGATAATCGCGGAGGTCGGCCGGACCTGCAGAGAAGGGATCTGTTGAAGCTTCGTCACGAGCGCGTCGGCCAGACCGACGGAGAGGAAGTCGTCCTTCGTGTTGTTCGAAATGTTGTCGAGCGGCAGGACGGCCATCGATCGAATGGGAGGTGGTGCGGAGGCTGCGGCCGCCTGCGGTTCGGGGCTGGAGTGTCGATTGAACCAGACCATGCCCGCGCCGCCGATGGCGAAGGCCAGGATCGTCAGGACGAGCCGCATCCAGCGAGGTCGCGTGCGCGTTCGGCCGAGCGAGGAGCGGTTGCGAGTGACGGAGGTCGGGAAGCGCGCCGTTGGCGTGTCCAACTCGTCGAGGTCGTTCAGGAGCTCCCGCGCGGTCTGGTAACGATCGTTCGGCTCCTTCTTGAGTAGCCGGCCGATGATCTTGGTGGCGGCCGCCGGGAACGCCGGGTCCCGTGCCACGAACGGCTCGGGCTCGTCATCGCGGATCTTCTCGAGCACCATCAACGGCGCGTCGGCGTTGAACGGCAGTTGGCCGGTGGCCATCTGAAAAAAGATGATGCCGACTGAAAAGAGGTCGCTGCGTTCGTCCGCGGCCTGACCCCGGACCTGTTCGGGAGAGAGGTAATGCAGAGTCCCGAAGAGCCTGCTGCTCGACGAGTCTGACGAGCGCTTCAGCTGCGTCGGAAGAGACTTGGCCAGGCCGAAGTCGAGGATCTTCACCTGTCCGGTCGGCTCGATCATGATGTTGGCCGACTTCAGATCGCGGTGAACGATTCCTCCCTCGTGCGCAGCGGCCACGCCCGCCGCGATCTGCCGTGCGATCGACAGAAACTCGCCCGCTTCGATCGGACGGCGGCGCATCCTCTGAGACAACGTCTCGCCATCGCAGTACTCCATGACGATGAAGGGGACGCCGTCTCCCGTTTCACCCACTTCAAACGTCGTGGCGACATTTGGATGGCGGATGGCGGCGGCGGTGCGCGCTTCCCGCATGAAGCGCACGCGGCGGTCTTCGCTGGCCAGATCCTCGGCATGCAGGACCTTGATCGCCACCAGCCGGTCGAGGCGCTGATCGCGAGCCAGATACACCGTCCCCATCCCTCCCTTGCCGAGGATGCGGACGACCTCGAATCGATCTACGCTTTGCGGAAGCTCAGGCACTCTCGTCCGCAATTGTACGCTTGGGTCGACGTCGAAGACGTGTGGGCAATTCTCTGACCCGTTGTTGACAGCACGGGTTATATTTGTACCCGTTCACTGGAACGTAACCGAAACTATGACGAGCACTTTGGAACCAACGCTTCATCCGGCCCTGCAGCTGCCCGGCAGATATCAGGTTCGGGCTATCCTCAAGGAGACTGCAGCGACTTGTGTCTACCGCGTGGTTGATGTCGCCGATCAGTGCGACAAGGCCATCAAGATCCTCCGCCATGAGTTGTCGGAGCCGCAGCAGCTCCTCCGTTTCAAGACCGAATTCTCGACGCTGGCCTCGCTCGAGCACGAAAGCATCATCCGAGTTCGTGAGTACGGCCTCCTTTACGACCGTTTTCCCTACTTCACCATGGAGTTCTTCGCCGGGAGGCGGATCTCGGAGTACTTCGACGGACACAGCTGGGCGGCGCTCTACGACGTCATCCTTCAGATCGCCTCGGCCCTGCATCACATCCACCGCCTCGGCATCATCCATCTGGACCTGAAACCATCGAACATCCTGGTCGACGAGGAGGGGCGGGCCAAGATCATGGATTTCGGCGTCGCCGTGGAGAGCCGGCAGATCCTCGACCGGCAGATCCGCGGGTCGCTTCATTACATGGCCCCGGAGGTTCTGAAGCAGGACCGAGTGGATTCGCGGGCGGATCTCTATTCGCTCGGAATGACGCTTTACGAAACCGTGACCGGTGCGCTGCCGGGATACGGCCGGCCATCGATCGACGTCATCCGGATGCATCTGGACGAGGATGTCCGGCCGCCCTCCTCGATCAATCCGAGCGTCCCTCCGGAACTCGAGCTGATCATCATGAAGCTGCTTGAGAAGGATCCGCGGCAGCGGTACTCATCGGCCGCAGTCCTGTTGCAGGAGGTGGCCACGGCGGCAGGGAAGCCTGGAGCCGCAGGCGGCCTGCTGCTCGGGGGTGGCGAGCTCTTCGCGGCTCCGCTGATCGGACGCCGCGCGGAGGTTGCTCAACTCGCCTCGATGATCGATGAGGCTCGGGAGGGACGCGGCGACTGCGTGATCGTCGCCGGCACCGAAGGGATGGGAAAGAGCCGCATCGTGCGCGACGCGACACTGCGCGCCCAGCTCGAAGGGGCGCGCGTCTTCTGCGGCCGTTGCCCCATCAACCGCAAGACGATCTACGCACCGTTCTTCGAGATCTTCCAGCAGATGGTGATGGCGGTGAATCCTGAGGCCGATGTCTCCACCGAGATCCGCCGGCTGCTCCGGCCGGTGGTTCTGGCGGTTCAGGGTGAGGAAGCCACTCCCGCGAGCGGACAGAAGTACCGGCTGTTCAACCGCATCGTCCAGGCCATGCAGGACATGTACGGGTTCCTCAGCGTGTCCACGGAGGGCGAATCGGGTCCTTCACCGATGATCATCATCATCGAGGACCTCCAGTGGGCGGACTCCTCCACCATCGAGCTGTTCTCCTTCCTCGTTGGAGAGGCGAAACAGAACCGGCTGCTGGTCGTGGGAACGCTGACGGTGGATTCTCCGAGTGAGGCGGCTTCCGATCCGGAGGCAAACCTCGTCGCGTGGGAGCGGCGGGCGCGGGAGGCGAACTTCCCGATCATCCGTGTGGAAGCACTGACGGAGCCCCTCATTCGGGAGCATCTGCAGTCGCTCCTCGGCGAGGAGAACATTCCGTCGGAGCTCGTGCGCTGGGCGCTGTGGGAATCGGCCGGATCGCCGTTGATCGTCCGGCGGGTCGTCGATTACCTGATCGCGCATGGCTATCTCCGGTGGGAGAGCGAGGGCTGGGTGGCGGAGATGGACCGCATCGAGAACCTCCGGATTCCGGGAGGAGCCGCCTCGATTCTGATGGAACGCGTCGACGCGCTCGCGCCGCGGCACCGCGAGGTGATCGAGGCAGCGGCCGTCTTTGGAGAGTCGTCCCGAGTCGACCTTCTGACGAGCGTCGCGGCCAACTCGCAGGAGGACGCGTTTCGCACGCTGCGCGAGGTCGTCGCGCTCGGTCTGCTCGATGAGTCGAACGACGGAAAGACCATCAACTTCCCGCAGATTCACCTGCGCGAGGCCCTGTACAACGCGATGAGCGAGCGGTTACGGACGGAACTGCATCAACGCGTGGCCGCGGTCATGGAGCCCTTGTTCAAGTCCGGCGCGACGCACCTGTTGGGCCAGGTCGCGTTTCACTACGCGCGTGCCAACGACAAGGTGAAGGGCGTTCTCTACGCCGTGGAAGCGGGCGATATGGCCATGCGCACGATCGCGCATCAGGGCGCCACAGACTTCTACCGGAGCGCCCTCGAGCTGATGGATCTCGCCGGCGCAGAGGAAGCGCGGAAATCGGAAGTGCGGGAAAAGCTGGCCGATGCGTACTACCGGAGCAGCGACTTCCGCTCCGCGATCCAGGCGTACCAGTTTCTCCTGAAGAGCATTCAGGCCCGCGTCGGTGAGGATGCACCGAACGCCGATCTCGCCCGCGTCATGAAGAAAATCGGGAAGGTGCTGGCCAAGCGAGGGGAGCAGGAAGCGGCGCTCTCCCATTTCCAAAACGCGATCGATCAGTACGAGCGGCTGGGACAGTCGATCGACGTCGCCGAGCTGTTGAACCGCATCGCCTGGCTCCATCGCGAGAAGGATGACTACGAAGCCGCCCGCGCCTCGGCCGGACGCGCGCTCCAGATCCTCAGCGCGCAGGAGCCGAACATCGTCTTCGGCTATGTCATGAACATGCTCGGGTGCATCGAGTACGCCCTCGGAAACTGGCAGAAATCGCGGGAGCTCCTGATCGAATCTCTGAAAGTCGGAGAGAGAGTCGGGTCCGAACAGTTGTGCAAGGTCGCAGCGACGAACCTCGGCAATACCCTCTGGAAGCTCGGCGACTGGATCAACGCGCTGCAGTACTACAAGATGAATCTGGCGCTGTCGGAGGCGGAGGGAGATCTCTGGGACCTTGTCACGGCCTACAACAACGTAGGGATCATCGAGTTCAGCCGCGGCGACTTTCATTCAGCCGTCGGGTACTTCGAGAAGAGCGTCCGCATCGACGAGAAGATCGGCGCGGTCGAGTACGAAGCGCTGGCCCGCGAAAACCTGGCCGAAGCCTTCGAGATGCTGGGACGCTGGAGCGACGCGCTCATCCAGTACAACCGCTGCCTCGCCCTTCAGGGCTTCGACGACACACGGGCATCGCGCTCTTCGGTCTACATCCCGCTGGCGCGGCTGACGAACAAGAAGGGCGACATCGCCAGGGCCATGGCGTATGCGCAGAAGGCTCTCGCGGCGGCCGAACGCGCACGCGACGAGGATCTGATTGCGGAAGTCTGCTACGTCCTTGCAAATATCGAAGACGAGCGCGAGAACTATGCGGAGGCCGAGCGCTACCTCGCGCGCAGCATGGCGATCTTCGAGTCGCATCAGACAACCCAGGGCCTGGCGCGTGCGCACACCGCGGCGGCCAGCATGGCGTTTACCCAGCAGAGGATCGCCGACGCCATCCGACACGCGGAGCTGGGCGCGACGTTTGCCCGTCAGCTGGACGACCGCTTCACCCTCGCCAAGAACGACTGGATGTGGGGAAAGATCCTCTCGTCCCAGGGAGAGCGCGACGCTGCACACGCGAAGTTCGATGCGGCCCGCGCCACGTTCGAGGAATTGCAAACGCCGTACGAGCTGGCCCGGCTTCTCTTCGACATCGGCCTGCTGAAAGACGATCCGGAGGAAGCCACACAGACGATCCGCAGCGCTATCCGCATCTTCGAACGGCTGGAAGCGACCCACGATCTGGAGCGCGCCCGCGGCGCGCTGTTCCGCATCAAACCGGCCGGTAAAGCACCTGAGAGCGGCGTCGTCGGCCTCTACGAAGTCGTGAAGATCATCAACTCCACGCTGGATCTCGAGGAAGTCCTCACCCGCGTCCTCGACCTTGCCATCCGCCGCGTCCGGGGAGAGCGGGGCATGATCCTGCTGCTCGACCCGATCACCAGCGCGCTTCGTACCCGCATCGTCCGCAATATCAAGGACACGGAGGGAGGATCCCGGAGATCGCCCCAGTCGATCGTGAAGGAAGTCATCCAGTCGGGGCAATCGGTGATTTCCGCCGACGCGCGCGCCGATGCCCGCTTCGTCGAATCTGAGTCGGTCATCGCAGAGAACATCATGTCGATTCTCTGCGTGCCGCTGGTCATCCGGGAGCGCATCGCCGGCGCGATTTACGTCGATCACCGCGAGGCGCGCCACCTCTTCTCGCAGAAGGACCTGACGTTCATGGAGGCATTCGCGGATCAGGCGGCGATCGCCATCCAGAACGCGCGGTTGTACGAAGAGCTGGAGGAAGCGCGTGCGCGGCTTTCGCTCGAGAACGAATCGTTGCGCCGGGAAGTGCTGGTCGAGAAGCACCTGGATTCGGTCGTCGGCAGTTCCGAGGCGGTGGCGAAGATCCAGTTCGCGATCCGGAAGGCGTCGGCGGGACATTCGACGGTTCTCGTCCGCGGCGAGTCCGGGACAGGAAAGGGGCTGATCGCGCGGATCATCCACAACGTCTCACCGCGCCGGAACGGCCCGTTCATCATGTTCAACTGCGCGGCCCTTCCGGAGACACTGGCGGAATCGGAGCTGTTCGGCCACGAGAAAGGAGCGTTCACGGGAGCCGACCGCCGCAAGCTGGGCCGGTTCGAGCTGGCCAACACCGGGACGATCTTTCTCGACGAGATCGGGAAAGTCAGTCTGTCGATGCAGGCCAAGCTGCTGCGGGTCGTCGAGGACAAGGAGTTCGAACGGGTCGGTGGGACGCAGACCATCAAGACCGACGTCAAAATCATCACTGCCACGAACCTCGACATCGAGAAGGCGATCGAGCAGGGAACGTTCCGCGAAGATCTCTACTACAGGCTCAACATCATTCCGCTGATGCTGCCGCCTCTTCGCGAGCGGAAGGACGACATCCCGCTTCTGGCTGAGCATTTCATCAAGAAAATCTGCAAGGACCTCGGCGTCGACACAAAGCATCTCGAACCAGGCGTCCTCGATCTCTTTGCCCGATACGACTGGCCCGGTAATGTGCGGGAGCTGGAGGCGGCGATCCATCGCGCCATCGTGATGTCGAACGGCGATCGCATCACCCGCAACGACTTCTACGGTCTCGTCGCCGAGTTGGGTGCTGGTCCGTCCGCCAGCGGACCCGTTCCTCTTCCGGCCACGCTTCTGAACCCGATGGTCGGAACGATGGAGATCACCGGCGAGGTCTACGACGAGGTCATGTCCTCGGTCGACCGTCAGCTCATCGAGCACGCGCTGGAGAGTTCCGGGGGTCGCATCCGGGAGGCCGCGCGTCGTCTGGGTCTGGCCCGCAACACGCTGAAGTCGAAGATCCAGAAGTACAACATCGCGGTACGGGACTGAGACGGTGGTTGCGCCACGCCGTCGCCTCGGCTAAGGTCCGACGCCCATGGCCGACTTGAGACCAGAGAACGCGTCAGGCGCGCGGCCGCTTGAATTCACCGAGGACCGAATTCCCAGCGCGGGGATCGAGGAGACGGTCTCCGAGCTGATCGAGCTGTATGGCGGAACGCTCTCCGCTTCCGGTGAGCGTTCCCGCCAGTTCACGCTGCCATTGCGGCGTGGGATGGCGGCGTCCGGCGGCATCGATTGCACGCTCTCCTGGACGCCGGAAGGCGCGAGCGACGCCATCGTGACGCTGGTCTGCAATCGCGACGTCGACGCCCCGAAATCCCAGCGGGTAGCGCTGCTCGCCGCTGGGGTGGTCGGGTCTCTGCTCTTCATGCTTTGGCCGTTCTTCTCGCACTCCAGGGAGCTCGGCGCACTGGCCTGGATCGGCGGCGTGATTGCGCTTGCGGTCTATCTCATGACGTTGCGTAAAACCAGTGGCGGCATCGCCCACGACTTCCTGCAGCGGCTGGCGCGGACGCAGCGCGCACGCGAGGCACCGGCCACGCCGTGATCTGGATCCTCGTTCCGCTGCTCGCTCTCGTCGTGTTCGGCATCTACGTCCGGCGCGAGGCCGAAAAGATCCGCGCCGAAGACCGCCGTCCACGCCTGGTGGTGCGCATGAAGCTGAGCGGCGCAGGCATGGCCTCGCGTGAGGAAGTGCGCGTACGCCAATCGATTGAGGAAGCCATTGAACGGGCCGGTATCGGAACCATCGCCGATACAGGATCGGGGGAGGGGTGGGCGACGCTCCAGGTAGCCGTTGGCGATCCCGCCGCGGCGACCCAGCAGATTCGCAACCTGCTCCGGGAACGCGGCCTGGCGGATCGGGCGGTTGTGGAAGCGCCTACAGCCGGCCCTGGATGATCGATTTCGCGATCGTGGCGAGCTGCATGTTCGAGGTTCCTTCGTAGATCTGGCCGACCTTGGAATCACGCCAGAACTTCTCGACCGGATACTCTTTCGTGTAGCCGTTACCACCGTACAGCTGCACGGCGAGAGACGTGACCTTTTCGGCGACCTGGGACGAGAAGAGCTTGGCCATCGCCGCTTCACGGACAAAAGGCTGCTTCGCATCTTTGAGGCGGGCCGCGTTGTAGACCATCAGCCGGGCGGCCTCGAGCTGCGTCGCTGCTTCGGCGATCTGGAACTGCACGCCCTGGAAATCGGCGATCGCCTGACCGAACTGCTTCCGTTCCTTCGTGTAGGCGATGGCGTATTCGAGCGCCCCCCGGGCGACGCCCAACATCTGCGCTCCAATGCCGATCCGCCCTTCGTTGAGGGTCTCGATGGCGATCTTGTAGCCCTTCCCAGGTTCGCCGACGACGTTTTCCTTCGGAACGCGACAGTCCTCGAGGATGAGCTCGCAGGTGGACGAGGCTCGGATTCCTAGCTTGTCTTCCTTTTTTCCGATCCGGAAGCCCGGAAAATCGCGCTCGATGAGAAATGCTGTGATGCCTTTGTAGCCGGCAGCGGGGTTGGCATTGGCGAAAACGATGAAGATCCCGGCCTCGAAAGCATTGGTGATCCAGAGTTTCTGGCCGTTCAGGACGTAGTGATCGCCCTTGTCCTCCGCCCTGGTCGCCAGTTCGAACGCGGCCGAGCCACTTCCGGCCTCCGAGAGCGCGTAGGCGCCGACCGTGTCTCGGGCAAGCATCGGCAGGTACTTCGACTTCTGATCGTCATTGCCCCACCGGAGGATGGCGTTGTTGACGAGTGTGTTCTGGACGTCGACCAGCACCCCGCAGGAAGCATCGACGTGGGAAAGCTCTTCCACGATCAGGACGGCGTTGAAGAAGGTCGATCCGGCTCCGCCAAACGCGTCCGGGACCTCGATGCCCATGATGCCGAGCTCGAAGAAATCCTTGATCAGGTCTTTCGACATCGAGGCGTCTTGATCCATCTGCTGGACCAGGGGGCGGATCTTCTCCACGGCGAAGTCGCGGACGCTGGACTGGAACATCTGTTCTTCTTCAGAGAGGATCGTGAGGGGCGCGCCGGCGAAGCTTTCTGTGGTCTGAGCGGTCATGGATGCATCATATCGAAACGCTGGTGCCCCGGGCCGGACTCGAACCGGCACGCCACTCACGCGGCAGCGGATTTTAAGTCCGCAGCGTCTACCGATTTCGCCACCAGGGCTCGTCACAACGGTAACACGTTGACGCCGGCCGAATTCGGCCGTACCTTTGGGCTGCACAATTTTCGTTGCACCACTGCGAAGACGGCTGGCGTTGATCAATGGACCAGAGGCGAGCAGCGAAGACATCGCTCTCGATCCCGCGTCGAATGAATCTGGCGTTGATCAACGCCTTCGCGGCGGTGGTGAAGGGGAGGGTTGGGGGGATGGGAGTCTGCGACTGGTGCGGGGATTCGTTCCCGCTGACCCGCTCGACGCGCAAGTACTGCACGACCCGCTGCAGGACCAACGCCTGTCTGGGCCGCAAGCCGAGCCGCATCCGGGCCGCCGAGGTGGAAGCGCTGCACGAGTTGTTGCGTGCGGACCTGCCGGGTAGCGAGCACTTTCGCGAGAGGCTTCGCGCGATCATCGCGCCGGATCTGCCGCCGATCGAGGCTGAGTCGGCAGCGTTCGTCTCGCGGCTGGACTGAGAAAGGTTCCCAAAATGAAAAAGGACGCCGTTTTACGGGCGCCCTTCCGGGGTGGAGACCAGCCCTTTTATGAGCTAACCCCCTCAAGTGCACTAGGACAATCCATCGAAAGTAGTACCTCCTCCCCCATGAATTTCCGGCGGACCCGCAACAAGCGCCGCTGCGTTTTCAGCAGCCCACCTCGCCGGCGTCGCGGACCGGATCGACCGCTCCTACTCGCCCCGTGGTGGAAGGGAGGAGCGGGATCTTGGTGTCTCGTTTCAAAGAGCGATGCGTCCGATCGACGCATCCAAACCGTATACTCCCCAAGTAAACGCGTAGCGATGCTGTTTCTTCCAGCTCACCCCACCCATGACCTGTCGAGCATGTCGAAGATGATACATTTTCCTGCCGTAATAGCAACACGCAATTTCGCCGTCGCGTACGCGTAGTGGGTCGCACGCGATGCCCATTGCGCTGTGCTACCATCCAAGGCGTTCCGGAGCTAATTGAGATGAAACGACTTCCGGCTGTTTTGGCGGCTTCCTTCCTGCTCGCTGCTCCACTGACCGCGGCCAGCGTCACAGGCAAGATCTCGCTCGTCGCGCGGCGCGGTCAGAGCCCGGTGCCCGCAGAGACACTCGTCTGGATCGAGCCCGTCGCGGGAAGGGCCCCGCGTGTGACTCCCAGAACGTACTCCATCACAACCCGCGGCAAGACGCTCGTCCCGCACGTGCTGGCGATTCCCGTGGGGTCGACGGTGGTCTTCCCGAACGACGATCCGATCTCTCACAACCTCTTCTCTCTCTCTTCGAACAACGCCTTCGACCTCGGCCTCTATCGAAAAGGGGCTGGCAAGTCGCAGAAATTCAGTGCGCCGGGCGTCGTCAATGTCTACTGCAACGTGCATCCGAACATGTCGGCGGTGATCCACGTCCTGGGTTCGCCTTACTTTTCATTTGCCGACGCCAGTGGGGCGTTCTCCATTGCCAATGTGCCTCCCGGCAGGTACCGCCTCGTCGCCTGGAACGAACAGGGGGGTGAGAGCGAGACACCGATTGAGATTTCCGGGTCAGCCTCACCCGCGCCGGTAATGGTCACACTCGACAGCCACAATTACCGCGCAACGCAGCACATGGACAAGGCCGGCAAGCCGTACAAGGCGCCGAGCTCGAGGGAATACTGAGTTGACCGCGGAACCGAACGCGGGCACGCCGCGGACGATGAGCGGCGAGGTCCCGGTTCTGCGGAAAGCGCCGGTCGTCGAGAAGGCGAAGTTCCCGCTGGTCTGGAAGTTGTTCGGCCTCACCGCTCTCCTGATTGCGATCGTGGTCACCGTGGCCGTGGCGATCACGATCGAGCGGGCGAACGCCATCGCCAAGCTGACGGTCAACAACTCCATCGCCGGCGCGGCGAAACTCTTCCGGGAGTTCGAACGCCAGCGTCTGGGCCGCCTGGCGTTGCCAGCCGAGCTTCTCGGCACCGATCCGAACTTCGCCGCATACATTGAAAAATCGCTCACGGGCGAGACCGGGGTGCCCGCCGCGGGAACGGCCGGTTTGGAGCCGGCTGCCGCTCCGGCCACGGCCCTCGATCTGCCGAGCATCGCCGACCAGCTCGAACAGAGGAGACAGGCCTTCGGGAGCGATCTCTTCATCCTGCTGGACAAAGAGGGGCGCGTGATCGCCCGGACGGACCAACCGGCCGTGACCACGGTCTCCAATGAGGATTTCTACAAGGAGATCCCGCTGGTCCGCAGTATCGTCGATGACGCCGCACTGGAGGGGTCCACCGGGGTGATGTCCCTCGGCGGGAAGCTCTATCACGCCGCCGTCGCGCCCGTGGGTGCCGGACAACTGCACGTTCGGGTCGGCTATCTCGTCAACGCCTACGCCATCGACGACACGTTCGCAAACCGGATCGCCCAATCGACCAACGCCGGGGTGATGTTCGGCAGCGCTGCCTCCCCATCGATCGTGCGATCGACGAACGCGCCAAGCTTCGGCATGCAGCAGATGAATGGCGTCGAGCAGATTTTCAAGACAGGGAAGGCGATGCCGCCCGCCACTGCGGACATCGAAGGCAGCAAGTACGTGATGACCGGCGAGCCCCTCCAGTCGGGAAATCAGACGGTGGGAGCGGCGGTCTTCCTGCGGTCGCTCGACCGTGAGCTGGCCCCGTTCCGGGAGATCGAGAACGCGCTTCTCGTCGGTGGCGGTGCGGCCCTGCTGCTGGCCTTCATCTTCTCCTGGCTGATCGCCAAGCGCGTTACGCGCCCGATCGAGGAATTGGCCGGCATCGCCCAGGCCGTGACCGCCGGCGACTACACCGTTCACCCGCCCATCGACCGCAGCGACGAGGTCGGAATCCTGGGCCGGTCCTTCGCCAAGATGATCACGGCGCTCCGGGACAAGGCCGAGATCGAAGAGCTCTACGAGCAGATGGCCGCCCGCTCCGCGGAGAGGGAAGCCGTCGGTTCCGTCCGGCAGAGCGAACCGGCCAAGCTCGACGAAGGCACGCTGCTGGTGACAGACCTGCGCGAGCTGCCCGCCACGGTCGGAGCAGGGGATGCCGGCAAGGTCATCGCCGCGGTCGGCAAGGCGATGAAGCTGCAGGAGGCCGAGGTGGCCCGGCAGGACGGCTTCGTCCGCGAGATCATCGGCCATCGCCTCGTCAGCGTCTTCCGAGGTGACCGCGGGATCCTGCACGCCATCCGCGCCGCGCGCGCCATCAACGAAGAACTGGCGACGCTGGGCGAGGGACACATGACGATCGGCGCCGGGATCGCTACCGGCGAATTCGTGACCGGTTCCGTCGAGCTCGAGGGCGATACCGGCATCGCAATCGTTGGCAACGCCCCGTTGCTGGCCATGCTGTTCGCCTGGCATGCGCCGACCGGGTACGCGTACATCTCCTATGAAACGGCGCAGGCCGCGGGCGGCGAGATCATCTCCTCCTCGTCCCGGGAGCAGGTGCAGCTCAAGTGGCTTCCCAATCCGTTGCCGGTGGCGTCGCTGCCGCTCGTCAGCGTGACGACGAACATGATGCGCGCCATCGGGCAAACCTCCGGTGCAGTGGAGACGATGCGCATCGACGGAACGATTCCGGGAACTACTGCGCCGGGCATCGCGGCTCAGGAGCTGGTTCCGGGCTCACTCTTCGCCAGTCGCTACCGCATCGACCAGATCATCGGCCGGGGCGGAATGGGAGTCGTGTACAAGGCCACGGACACGCAGCTCGACGAGGCCGTCGCGATCAAGACTCTTCCCGGCGATGTGATGTCGCGCTCCCCGGAGGACCTGGAGCGGTTCAAACGCGAGATCCGGCTGGCGCGCAAGATCACGCATCGCAACGTCCTCCGCACCTACGACTACGGAGAAGCGGAGGGCGTGTACTTCATCTCGATGGAATTCGTGCGCGGCTACACGCTGGCGGAACTGCTGGCCGAGGCGCCCGCGCATCAGATGGTGCCGCGCGTTGGCATGGGCATCGCGCGTCAGATCTGCCGTGGGCTCGAAGCGGCGCACGAGCAGGGGATCATCCACCGCGACATCAAGCCCCAGAACGTGCTGATCGATCACAAGGGCGAGGTGAAACTGATGGACTTCGGCATCGCCCGAATGGCCGAGGCACACGAAGGGATGACCCAGGCGGGACTGATCGTCGGTACGCCGCACTACATGAGTCCCGAGCAGGTTCAGGGCAAGGCGCTCGATTCCCGCAGCGACGTCTATTCGATGGGGGTCATGCTCTACGAGATGCTGGCGGGACAGAAGCCCTTCACATCGTCGTCGCTCACGGGCGTTCTCACCGCGCACATCATGGAAGCGGCCGTGCCTCCGATCGAGCTGCGTCCGGAGATCGGGCGGGAGGTCAACGCGATCGTCATGCGATGCCTGGCGAAAGATCCGAAGTCGCGCTACGGAAACGCTGGCGAGCTTCTGCACGATCTGGACACCGTGCAGATGCAGCAGCGCACGGCGGCGTAGTCCGGCAGCCGCGCATGGCGCTCCGAAATCAATTCTCCAAATGAAAAGGGCGGCCGTTTCGGCCGCCCTTTTGTTTGTAGTGTAGAGAGAGAGATCAGAACGTCGAGTCGAGGAAGGGACGGAGCTTCTTCGAGCGCGAGGGATGACGCAACTTGCGAAGCGCCTTCGACTCGATCTGCCGGATCCGTTCCCGGGTGACGTTGAACGAACGGCCGACCTCTTCGAGCGTGTGCTCAGAGCCGTCGCCCACGCCGAAGCGCATCTTGAGGACCTGCTCCTCGCGCGGCGTGAGCGTGCGAAGAACCTTATTGGTCTGCTCTTTCAGGTTGGCGACGATGACATGGTCGATGGGGGAGATGACGCCGCGGTCCTCGATGAAATCGCCGAGGTGCGAGTCTTCCTCTTCTCCGATGGGGGTTTCCAGGGAGATCGGCTCCTGCGCGATCTTCATGATCTTGCGCACTTTCGCCACCGGCATGTCCATCCGGTCCGCGATCTCCTCGGCCTGCGGCTCGCGTCCCAGTTCCTGGACGAGTGCGCGGGACGTGCGGGTCAGCTTGTTGATCGTCTCGATCATGTGGACCGGGATGCGGATCGTGCGCGCCTGATCGGCGATGGCGCGCGTGATGGCCTGACGGATCCACCATGTGGCGTAGGTAGAGAACTTGTAACCGCGGCGGTACTCGAACTTCTCGACGGCCTTCATCAGGCCGATGTTGCCTTCCTGGATGAGGTCGAGGAACTGAAGGCCGCGGTTCGTGTACTTCTTGGCGATCGAGACGACCAGGCGGAGGTTGGCGACGATCAGCTCCTGCTTGGCCTGATCGGCTTCCTCTTCACCCGCGCGGATCTCGCGGATTGTGCGGCGAAGCTCGTCGTGCGCGGTGCCATAGAACGTCTCGAGCTCGCTGAGCTTCTCGACGTACTTCTGCAGCCGGCGGCGATAGAAATCGCGGCGCGTCTTGTCTTTCTCGCGCTTGAGTGCGGCGTCATCCTTCCGGACCATCGAGGCTGTCTGGGCCAGCTCGTTGTCGATGTCCTTCAGCTTGTTGATCATGCGGTTGCGCGTCTGGGGTGTGAAATCCACCTGGCGCAACTCGGTTGCCAGCTCGACGGTCAGGCGCTCGACGGCCTTCTCGGTCAGCTTCAGCGTCCTCTCCGAAAGCTTCTTCGGCTCGGCAAGCTTCAGCTTGGCGTCCTTGATCTTCTTGTCGTGTTTGGCGACCTTCTCGAAGATGGCCATGATGTCGGCGATCTTGTTGACCGCCGCCAGGGGCAGCTTCGGCTCGCCATTCTCGTCCGTGGCGACGGCGATGCTTTCGTCTTCCGGCATCGCCAGGTCGATCATCTCTTTGATGACCCGCGGATCCTTCTTGGCACTCTCGTAGATCTTCAGGATCTCTTCGAGAATGATGCGGTTCTGCGAGAGGGCCTTGTAGACCCTGCGCTCACCTTTTTCGATTCGTTTGGCGATGTCGACTTCGCCCTGACGGTCGAGAAGCTTGACCGTTCCCATCTCGCGCAAGTACATGCGGACCGGGTCATTGGTTTTGTCGACGATGCCACTGGAGGCAGCGATGATGTCCTGCTGGACCTCTTCGCGCTGATCCATCTCCTTCTCTTCGATCGTGCCATCGATGGTGACGATGGACTTGGAAGAGGTAGGGATGGGTTTTTCGGAATCCTCGACGACATCGATGCCCAGATCGGCAAAACGGATGTAAATCTCATCGAGCTCTTCAGGAAGCGAGGTAATTTCCTCGGGAAGGGTCTCGTAGATCTCGTCGTACAGCAGGAAGCCTTTTTCTTTGCCCAAGACGATGAGCTGCTTAACTTCCGCGTACTTTTCTTCGACACTCAACTCGCCGACCCCCTCGTCAAAATTGTTCTCCTGTTCGAGATTCGCAGTCCGCAGGCGTGTCGTCATTTCGTTCTTTCGCTCCTCAGATCGGGATCGAACGGGCCCCGTCCACTTATCGTCCGGAGAGGACACCAGCGTAATCGGCAGGGGACGATAATTATTTCGCTTCGTTCAACATACGGAGGATGCGAACTTTCTCCATCCCGAGGTCTGCAGCACGGTTTCCATCACCCAATCGCTGGGCTTCACTGATCTCCCGCTGAATTTCCAGATTGCGCCGTTCCAGGAAGGCTCGCTCCATCGGCCGGAGGTTCTGGTCGATGCGTTGGAGGGTGTGATCGTCGATATCCTCGCTCAGGGAGAGCTCCGAGAGGAGATTGAGCTCGGCCTCGCCTCTAAGATGGGTCGCAACCTGCTGAAAATCAATAGGAGCACCCGACAGCAGCTCCGCTTTCATGATGGAAAAAAGCGTGCGGCCGGGCTCTTCGAAGTACTCCTCGCGAAGTCGTGCCAGATCCGACGCCGGCAGCTTTCCCTGAATGGCGGCCGTCAAAATGGTCTTTTCGGCGCTGCTGGTGCGTCCGAGCGGCTGGCGCTCGCGGTCGGGGACAGCGGACGCCTTCCCCCGCACCCGCGACCAGACCGTCTGAAATTCGAGCCGGAACGCGTCGGCGATGCGCTGGGCCGCGTCGTTCCGGACCACCGGATCGGAGACCGCGGAAAGCAGAGGCACGAACTGCTCGATCCGATCGGATTTCTCCCGCCCGGTCAGTTTGGCGACATCGCCCGCCCATTCGCCCAGGCCGAACTCGAAGATGTCGGTCGCGGCACCGAGGAGCTCGAGGAAGCGATCGACGCCGTGCTTCTGGACGACCGAGTCGGGATCCTTCTCGCCCTGGAGGTCGAGCGCAGAAACGCTCAGCCCGGCGGCGAGGAGAACCGGCGCCGCGCGCAGCGTGGCATTGCGTCCCGCATTGTCTCCGTCGTACGCGATGACCACGCGCGTGGTGAAACGGCGCAGCAGCGACGCCTGTCCGCTCGTCAGCGAGGTTCCCATCGACGCGACGACGCCGGGCACGCCGGCATGATCGATGGCGATCGCGTCGAAATAGCCTTCGACCAGGATCGCCCGGTCCATCCGCCGCATGGAGTCCTTGGAGCGGTGCAGGTTGTAGAGGAGACGCGACTTGTTGAAGACTTCCGACTCGGGCGAATTCAGATACTTCGGATCGCTCCCGTCGAGAGACCGCCCACCGAAGCCGACCACTGTGCCGCTCTCGTTGTGAATCGGGATCATGAGCCGGTTCCTGAACCGGTCGTAGTAGCCGTTGCCTGTCTTGCGCGGCATCGCCAGGCCTGCCATCTCGAGCTTCTTTTCGCCATGCTTCCGGGAGAGACGCGTGATGACGTAATCCCAGGAGTCGGGAGCGAAACCGAACCCGTATTTGACGACGATCTCCGGCTCGACCTTGCGCTCCGCGAGGTAGTGCTTGGCGGCGTTGTCGCCCCATCCCAGCGCTTGATGAAACGCTTCCGATGCTTCGTCGATGACCTCGAGCAGGTCGTCTTTATCGCTATCTTTGGCCGTCCGTTTCTTCTTCGGCAGCTCGATCCCGACCCGCGACGCCACATGCTCCACTGCCTCGGGAAACGTGAAGCGCTCCGTGAGCGTCAGAAACTTGAATACGTCGCCCCCGGTCCCGCAGCCGAAGCAGTAGAACAGTCCCTTGCCGCGATCGACCGTGAATGATGGTGTCTTCTCGCGATGGAAGGGACAGAGTCCTTTGTAACTCTTCCCCGCGAGCTTGAGTGGTGTGACCTGCGCGATGAAGTCGACGATGTCGGCCGCCTGACGCACCTGGGCGATGACGGAATCGTTGAGGTCGGAGAACGCCATGAGCTCGGTCTAGCGCGGACCCTCGGCGCGTTGAAATGACGAATGTTGAATGTTCAATGTCGACTGTTGAATATTGAAGGACCGCAGGGAGACCGATTTTGTCATCCATTCAACATTCAGCATTTCGAATTTCACGTTCCCGCTCATTCCAGCACCGCAATCGTCGCGCCGTCGCCGCCTTCGTTCTCGCCGCCCGGACGCCATGACTTCACGGCGGGATGTTTGCGGAGGTGCTCTCGTAACGCCTTTCGAAGCGTGCCTGTCCCGAAGCCGTGAATGATCCGAACGGCCTGTTTGCCCTCGAGCAGAGCACGGTCGAGGAAGCGATCCGACTCGTCGATCGCCTCGTCAACCCGTTGACCGATGAGATTAAGCTCCGCGGAGACAGGAGCAACATCGTCAGGGGCGTGGGAGGCGAAGCGGGGGGGGCGGGTGCCTTTCTCCCTCGTCCCTCGTCCCTCGTCCCTGTTCACCGGGACCAGGTCCTTCAGGTCGACGGTCATCCTTCTGCCGTTCACGTTCAACACGGCCTTCTTGCCGTCGATCGATTCCACCAGACCGGTGACTTTGAAGCTCCGATGCTCCGCTTTCTCCCCCTGATGCACGTCGCGCTGTTCCGCAGGGAGAAAGTCGATCGCTTTGTCGATCGGTTTGGTCAGCGTGCGAATGATCTCGGCCGCATTGGTGGTGGCCCGGGCGGTCCGATCGGATTCACGCAGGTTCTTGAGCTCCGAGGTCACCTGCCGTGCGACGTCGTCGCGCAGGCGATCGAGCTCTTCGCGGAAGGAGCTGCCCACGCGTCCACGCTCCTTCTCGAGCTTGGTCCGTTCCGCCGAAAGTGCAGCGCGCTCCGATGTCAGCTGTGACTGCAGCCCGGCCGCTTCATCCCGAGCCGCGAGCACTTCGGACATTTTCTTCTGCAACTCCGCGATCAGCGAATCGGTCTCGGCGTAGCGATCGCCGAGATGTTGGCGGGCGCGGTCGATGATGGAGTTGGGGAGACCGATCATCTGCGCGACGTCGATCGCCCGGCTGCGGCCGGGGATCCCGGCGATCATCCGGTACGTCGGCTGGGCAGTTGCCGCGTCGAACTCCATCGACGCGTTGACGATGCGCGCGTCGTTGACCGCGAAACTCTTCAGCGCGGAAAGATGCGTCGTCACAATCATCAAGGCTCCGGCGTCGAGCAGGTGCTCGATCACCGCCGTCGCGATCGCCGAGCCCTCCTCAGGGTCCGTGCCCGATCCGAGCTCGTCGAGGAGAACCAGGGACCGGTCCGTGGCGCGCTCGAGGACGCGACGTAGCCGGACCAGATAGGCGGAGAACGTCGATAGATGTTCCAGCACGCTCTGGTCGTCGCCGATGAGCACGTGAAAGTCGTCGACGACCGGGATCACGGTGCCGTCCGCGGCGGCGACGGGGAGCCCGCTCATGGCCATGGCCACGAGGAGCCCCGTGGTCTTCAGCGCGACCGTCTTGCCACCGGCATTGGGCCCGCTGATGACCAGTGCGGTACTCGACCGATCGAGCTTGACCGAGATAGGGATGACCTTGCGATCCGATGGTTCTTCGCCGAAGGCTTCCGCCCGCGCCGAAGCGAGTCGCTCGTCGAGGAGGGGATGGCGCCCTTCGATCATCTCCAGGGAGTGATCGTCGCTGAACGTGGGCCGCGAAGCACCGACGAGCTGATGGAACTGAGCACAGGCCTGCAGTGCGTCAAACTCGCCTCCGACACGCGTCGCATCGCGGATCGGCTCCGCCTCGTCGGCGATCGCAGCCGAGATGAAACGCAGGATGCGCGCGATCTCCTCCCGCTCCTGAATCAGCAGATCGGCGAGGTCGTTGTTCAGCTCGATGGCCTGCATCGGTTCGATGAAGAACGACGCCCCGGATCCCGAGCGTTCGTGGAGAATTCCCGTAACGGCGTTGCGGTGATCGGCACGGACGGGGACGCAGTAACGGTCGCCGCGCATCACGATGAGCGGCTCCTGGATCGCGTCCGCGCTCTTGTTCATGATGTCGACGAGGACGCGCTGAATGGCGGCGCGTTTCCCCTGCATCCGCAGACGGATGGCTCGGAGCTCGGCGGATGCCTCTTCGCGCAGCTTTCCGTCGCGCGTGAAGTACTTGTTGAGTTTCGCGATCAGCGCGCTCAGGTCGGGGATGCCTTCCGCATGCCTGGCGAGGCGGGGAAACGTGTCGGTGCGCAGGAACGTCTCGCGGATGGCCTGCGTCGCGCGCACGCTGCGCAGCACGATCCACGATTCGTCGAGGTCGAGGTCGAGGATCGAATCGCGATCGAGCAGCGGCGCGACGTCGGCAAGGCCGGCCAGCGGCAACAGCCCCTCGGTGAGGAAGAAACGGACCATCTCTGCGAGATCGGCCTGCGCCGCCTCGCATTCTCTGAGGGTACGGAACGGGCGGCGCCGTTCGACGTTCGCCCTGCCGAGGGAGCTCTTTGCCTCCATCGCGATGAGCGTGAGGACGCGGTCGAGCTCGAGTTGCTGGAGAGGGAGGGGATTCACTCGTTTGCTAGACGTGACAGCCGGGCACGCTATTCCGTTCTGACGTTTCGACAAAAACAAAAAGGACCCGCGTTTCCGCGGGTCCCCTTGTGAGCAGCACTGCGTGCGACTCAGTAACCTGTACGACGTTCTTCGGCGAGTTTCCGCAACACTTTCTTCCGCGCCGCGATCGCTTTTCTCTTACGCTTCATGCTGGGCTTTTCGTAATGCTGCCGCTTTTTCAACTCGGAGAGGATCCCCGACTTTTCGCATTTCCGTTTAAAACGGCGAAGCGCGTTCTCAAAGCTCTCGTCCTCTTTGACGTGCACCAGAGGCAATCCCAATCCCCCCCTTCTGTGTAGCAGTAACTGTGGGTTGTGATTCTATGGAGCGCCGGAACGACGGTCAACGCCGCTACGGCAGCACATCGAAACGGTAGGAACGCCGTCGTCCATTCCGCTCCGCGGTGAATTTTGTAACCTGCTGAGTGGTCGCTGGTTGCGCGTGATCCAAACTCAAATAACTAGGCGAGCAGGTGCTCCACCCTCGAGATGATCGCGTCCAGTGCCACCTGATTCTCTCCGCCCTCGGGAATGATCAGGTCGGCATGCCGCTTCGACGGCTCCACGAATTCCTCATGCATCGGCCGCACGGTCGTCAGGTACTGGTCAATCACGGACTTGAGACTTCGTCCCCGTGATTCGATATCGCGGGTCAGTCGTCGGAGGAAGCGGATGTCGGGCGGCGTATCCACGAAGAGCTTGATGTCGATCCTCTTCCGCAGTTCCGGTTCCGCCAGCACGAGGATTCCTTCGACGATGATCACCTTGCGCGGCTCGACTCGCTGCGTCTTCTCCGGGTTACGTGAGTGCGTGGCGAATTCGTAGACGGGCACGTCGACCGAGGAACCCTTGGCAAGGACGTCGAGATGCCGCACGAGCAACTCCGTTTCCAGCGAGTCGGGATGATCGAAGTTGATCTGGTGGCGCTCCTCCGGCGAGAACAAGTCGAAGTTGCGGTAATAAGAGTCGTGCGAGATCCACTCGATCCGATCCTTGCCCACGCGGTCGTAGATGGCACGGGCTACGGTGGTCTTGCCCGAGCCGGTGCCGCCGGCGATGCCGATGATCACAGGAGTCTTCATCCGCCGGACTGTTCTTCCAACTCGGCCTCGGTCATGAACTCAGAGATCGAATCGTTCCCGCACGTGTTGCAGATGACCGTGGCCAGCTTGCCGTTGGCAAACTCGAACTGATAGGTCGGCGTCTCACAATCGAGACAGATGAGGTAGTCCGGCTCGTCCATGACGGCGAAGAATACCGCGAGTCAGTGGTTCAGCGCTTCCTGAGCCAGCGGAGCGGTGAACGACGGCTGGATGAAGTGAGTCTGATTCGTCTCGTTGTCGATCACGGACGCATAGACATAGGTGTCAGGCGCGCTCGTCTCGACGAGAACGATGAAGTCATCGCCCTTGGTGATCATCGGAAACAGCGATTGCACGGACGTATGGACGAGGGTGTTCGGCGAAACCGCGTAACGCGTGACGGCGACATTCCGACCTGGTACGCGCTGCAGCGCCAGCGTGAAGGCGGCCTCGTGGTCTCCCAGATTGGCCAGGCCGACGTTCGTGCGGAAGGCATCGCTGAAGGAGAGCCCGTTCAGGCTGCGCAACGGAAAGTAGGTGGCGCCGTAGGTGATCGCGATCGTTTCCGGCCGGGAGATCTCTCCGTCATGGATGCAGTAGACGGTCGCCGCCACCCTCACCGAACGCTTGCTGTCGACCGTTGTGATCCTGAGGGGTGAGAGCGTGTCCATGCCGAACGTCTGCGCGACGATGTCGCTGAAGTGCTGCGCGGAACCTGGAGGAATGGTCACGAAGATGAACGGCTGATCCGGAGCCGTCGGCAGCGACAGCATGACGTTGGCCTCGGACCGCCCGTCGTTGAAGAGATCGACGTCGGTCTTCCAGTGGACATTGTTGATTCCCACGACACTTCCGACGACGGGAATCAGAACGCTCACGCTCGGTGGCGGCGCGTCGGAGGCGAAGGCTCCAACCGCGCTGACGAGCAGGAGAACCAGTGTGAACGCGCGCGACATACCGTTTCTACGACGAAGCCTGATCGTCGCACGTTTCACGCGAAGTGAGGACGGACGAGCCGCCGTGCGATGACCGTGAGCTTCTGAACACGCGTGAGAGACAGCCGCTTCCGGAGAACGACCAGCGGATCGCGGCGGAGCTTCTCCAGGACGGTGGCGTAGACCCCGCCCATCAGCAGGGTCGGAAAGCGTGCATCGAACGACAGTTCGTGGATGAGCGGCTCGGCCAGACGAAAATATCCGGCGGCGCGGTCGATCTGGTACTCGATCAACCGGCGCATGGCGTCGGTGTCGCGCCTCGCGAACAGATCGGGCTCGGTGACCCCGAAGCGCCGCAATTCCTCCTGCGGCAGATAGACTCGGTCACGATCGAGGTCATCGGCAACATCGCGCGTGACGTTCGTGAGTTGCAGCGCGGTGGCCAGCTTGCGGCCGTGGTCGATCGCAGCCGGCGTGCGGTAGCCGTAGATCGCGAGCGAGATGTCGGAGATGGACGACGCCACCAGCTCGCAATACTGGAGCAGCTCGTCGAAGGTCTCGTAACGCGTCTTCACCATGTCCTGCCGGCAGCCGTCGACCAGGGCAACGAACGCGCTCTTCGGAATGGCGAAGTGCTGCAACGCGTCGGCGAGCGCGATGGTGATCGGGTGGGATGGCGTCCCCGTGTACGTGGCGTCGAGCTCGTCCTGCCACCCCTTCAACCGCTCGAGAACGGATTGGGGCGATTCGCTCGGTTCGTCGGCGATGTCATCAGCCCAGCGGCACCAGGCATACGCCGCATAGACAGCCCGCCGTTTCACCGGAGGGAGGAAGCGGAAGCCGACCGAAAAATTGGAACCGTACTTGTGAGCGATCGCGCGGCAGAACGCGTACGCCTCATCCACCGAGGGAGACAGGGGAGGCGGAAGAATGTCGCTGGTCATTTCAACTCGACGGGTCCAAGGGCCGGAACCTTCATCTCGGTATCGCGCGAACGGCACCAATGCGGGCCGGGCTTGTGAAGGCAACGGCCGTCATGCTTCCAGAAGCGGCGCACGAGCGGCGCGAGCATCGACTTCCACCAGGTATGGCGATGCCATCCGCTCAGGTAGCGATGAAAATCCTTCGCCCGGCCGGCCTGCCGCACGAACATCGACAGCCCGAAGTTTCCGCCGGCTTCGTACAGAAACCGGTTGACGAGGCTCGTCTCCTGCTTTCCCCGCAGATCCTGCTTCCACAGCTCGTCGTAATCGCGATTCTCGAGGATGCTCTGCGCGGCCAGCGAACCGCTCGTGATCGCGTAGCGGATGCCGAGTCCGAAGAGGTAGTCCTGAAATCCGGCGGCCTCGCCGACGAACCGCGACCCGTTCGCAGTCGCCGCGCGCTTCAGATGAAAGTTCATGTACGAGTAGCCGGTCCGCGCGTCGGACGGTACGTCGAAGCCATGGAGTTTTCGGGCAGCGGCGAGCGAGTGATCGAAGTAGGAGTCGATCTGCTTGAAGTCGGCCACGATCGCGCAGCCGAAGGTGGCCACGCCGTCGAGGATGAACAGATAGGAGTAGCCGCCCGGAGCGAGCTTGTGGTTGAAGTAGACGTCGACGAGCTCCTGAGATTTGTTTTCCGCGTTGGCCACCTTCCACGTGATCTCTTTCGCGAGTCCATCCGGAGATGCCGGCCCGGTGGCGACGATGTCGGCCTGATCGATCGCCAGCCGGCTGTTGAACACGATCTTCGCCCCGGCCTGCTGCGCCTGCGCGAGCAGTCCGCGGTCGAGCGTTCCCTCTTCCGCACCGCGGTGGATGAAGTATCCGTACGGTTGATCGCTGCGGATCACGCGGGCGTTCTGCCGATGGTCGTAGAAGGTGGCGGACGTCGCGGGACGAAAATAGAAATTGCGCTCGATGCCGAGGCGGTCGAGAAACGCGGGCACCGGCTCACTCTCGGATGCTCCCTCGATGATCTGCAGGTCGCCGATGAAGCGCGTCCCCACGTCGCGCTTGGCCTCATGGACCTCGACGAACCTGCCAGCGCGGGCGAGGATGATTGCTGCGGTGAGGCCGGAGGGGCCGGCGCCTGCGATCCGGATCGGGTGATGATCCTGCATGGGTCGCGGTATGGTACCGCGCGGTTCAGGCGCGAATTCCGCAATAGGCTTCGCGCGCCTCATCAGCGATGAATACCGATCCTCAACCGGAAGTTCCCATCAAAGCGAAACCGCGCGCCGCGGGGTTCGCGGTTCTTGTCGCCTCCGGCATTCTGCTCAGCCGGGTGGCCGGTCTCGTTCGGGAACGTGTCTTTGCCCACTATCTAGGCAACTCGGCGGCCGCGGGCGCATACAAGGCCGGACTGAAAATCCCGAACTTTCTGCAGAATCTTTTCGGGGAAGGCGTCCTCTCAGCGTCGTTTATTCCGGTCTACGCCAAGTTGATCGCGAAGGACGACGACGAGTTGGCCGGCCGCCTCGCCGGCGTGATCCTGTCGCTTCTAGCGGTCGTCGTGGGCCTCATCGTGGTCGTCTGCGTGATCCTCACTCCGTGGATCATCGATCTGATCGCGCCGGGCTTTCACGGCGAAGTTCGTTTGCTGACGATCCGAATTGTCCAGATCCTTTTTCCGTCCACCGGGCTTCTCGTCCTGTCAGCGTGGTGTCTCGGTGTCCTGAACAGCCATCACAAGTTCTTCCTGTCCTACGTCGCGCCGGTGTTCTGGAATGCGGCGATGATCGCCTCGCTGGTTTTCTTCGGCGGTCGTTCGTCCCAGAGCGGACTGGCGATCGCTCTTTCCTGGGGAACGGTCGTTGGCTCCGCTCTTCAGTTCGGAGTTCAGGTCCCGTTCGTTCTCAAGTACGCGCCACGGATTCGACTCTCGTTGCAGGTCGCGCTCGAGCCCGTGCGCGAAGTCATTCGCAGCTTCGGTCCGGTGGTGATCGGGCGCGGGGTCGTCCAGCTCAGCGGCTATATCGACCAGGTCATCGCCAGTTATCTCGGCACGGCAGCGGTGGCGGCTCTGTCGTATGCCCAGACGATCTACTTCCTGCCGATCAGTCTGTTCGGGATGTCAGTGGCAGCAGCCGAGTTGCCGCAGATGTCCGGTGCGGTAGGGACCGAGGAAGAGATCAATACGGCGTTGCGCAAGCGGCTCGATCGTGGTTTGCGCCAGATCGCTTTCTTCGTTGTGCCGACGGTGATGGCCTTCATCTTCATCGGCCGCGTGCTCGTTGCCGCTCTTTATCAGACGGGCCAGTTCCGCAGCGATGACTCGCTCTATGTCTGGTACATCCTCGTCGGTTCGACGTTCGGCATGCTCGCCGTCACTCTTGGGCGGCTGTACTCCTCTGTGTTTTACGCGCTGCGCGATCCGAAGACACCCCTTCGCTTTGCGATCCTGCGCGTAAGTCTGACGGCCGTGCTCGGACTCCTCTTCGCCTTTCCGCTGCGTCCCTACATCATTGACCTGATCCTCTTTCTTCACATGCCGCTGCCGCAACTTCCCGAAGGCACCTCGCTGCTGGGTGTGATCGGTCTCACCGCCTCGGCGGGGATGGCGGGTTGGATTGAGTTCGCGATGCTGCGGCGTGCGTTAGCGCGTCGCGTCGGCTTCGTCAAACTGGCGCCATCGTTCCTGATGCGGCTCTGGGGCGCGGGTCTGCTTGCCGCGGTTGCCGGAATCGCGTGCGATCACTACGTGGCGCCTCTTGTCACGCCGCACCTCCCGTTAAGCCACATCGTCGAAGCCCTGCTCGCAGCCGGCGCATTCGGAGTCGCTTACTTCGGTGCGGCCCTCGCGCTTGGTGTTCCAGAGGCGCGGGCGACGCTGCTCCGATTCCGACGGCGATAGCGCGTGCTGACACCATTCTTGCTACGATTCCAACTCGCGTGACTGAGCATCCGACGATCGCCAACGGCCAGACGGGTCAGCCTCTCGGAAGCCCCGGAGCGCGCGTGGCCGATGTCGAGGTCGACCCGCGCGAGGCCATCCTCGAGGTGAAGAACCTCCGCACCTCATTCCCGTCCGCCAACGGACTCGTCCACGCGGTCGACAATGTCTCCTTCAACGTCCGCAAAGGGGAAGCGCTGGCGCTGGTCGGGGAGTCGGGCTGCGGCAAAAGTGTGACGGCGATGTCGATCATGCGTCTGGTCGCCCCGCCGGGTCGCATCACCTCCGGCGTCGTCAGTTTCAAGGGACGGAACCTTGCCGACCTCTCCGAGCGCGAGATGCGCACCGTACGTGGCAACGACATCGCCATGGTCTTCCAGGAGCCGATGACGTCGCTGAATCCCGTCTTCAAGATCGGCGCGCAGGTGGCCGAGGCCGTGCGCATTCACAACAAGGTGTCGAAGAAGGAGGCGTGGAAGCGGGCGGGGGAGATGCTGGAACTGGTCTCGATCCCCGATCCGATCAAGCGCCTCGACGACTATCCGCACCAGCTTTCGGGCGGCATGCGACAACGCGTGATGATCGCCATGGCGCTGTCGTGCGATCCGGAACTACTGATCGCCGACGAGCCGACCACGGCGCTCGACGTGACCATCCAGGCCCAGATCATGGAGTTGCTCGCATCACTCCAGCAGCGGCTGGGCCTGGCGATCCTGCTCATCACGCACGATCTCGGCGTCGTCGCAGAGTTCTGCGAGCGCGTGGTGGTGATGTACACGGGCCGCGTCGTCGAGGAGGCGCCGGTGCGCGACCTGTTCGCCAATCCCGCTCATCCCTATACGCGCGGTCTGCTCAAGTCGCTGCCGAGCGTTCGCGGTGGCGATCCTTCCGCGCCGCACCGTCTGCCGACGATCAAGGGAATGGTGCCGCCGATCACGAACCTGCCGCGCGGCTGCAAGTTCAACCCCCGCTGCCCCGACGTCATGGACATCTGCCTCGGCAACGAGCCGGCCCGGATGATCGTCGCGCCGGGCCACGACGCGCGGTGCTATCTGCACGGAGATCAGGCCGATCCGGAGCGGGTTGGAGAGAATTGAAAATGTTGAATGTTCAATGTTGGATGTTGGATGCTGAATGGGTACGAGATCTGGTCGTGAAGCACACCTCATTCAACATTGAACATTTAAGCTTGAACATTCAACATTCGGTTTCAAACGGAGAAGCCCGGTCGTGACCATCGATCCCGTCGCGACTCTGCAGCCGCCCGCGCTCCCGCTGGGAACAGGCGAGCCGCTCCTGGAGGTTCGCGACCTCACCAAGCATTTTCCGGTCAAGCGCGGCGTGCTCGCGCGCGTTGTGGCACAGGTCAAGGCGGTCGACGGCGTCAGTTTCGACATCGGCCGCGGAGAGACGCTCGGTCTCGTCGGCGAGTCGGGTTCCGGCAAGACCACGGTCGGACGCTGCATCCTCCGGTTGATCGAGCCCACGTCCGGAAGTGTCGTCTTTGAAGGCGACGACGTCCTCACACTCGACTCCGGCGACATGCGCCGGATGCGGCGGCACATGCAGATCGTCTTTCAGGACCCCTATGCGTCGCTCAACCCGCGGATGACGGTGGGCACGATCATCGCGGAGCCGCTGATCATTCATGCTCGGCTGTCATCGAGCGATCGCGACGCACGCGTCGCGCAGTTGCTCGAGACGGTCGGGCTGAGCCCCGACTATCGCAAGCGCTATCCGCACGAGTTCTCCGGCGGGCAGCGGCAGCGCATCGGGGTGGCGCGCGCCCTGGCGACGAATCCGAAGTTCCTCGTGCTGGACGAGCCGGTCTCCGCGCTCGACGTCTCCGTGCAGGCGCAGGTCGTCAATCTGCTGCAGGATCTCCAGGAACAACTTGGGCTGACGTATCTCTTCATCGCGCACGATCTGTCGGTCGTCGAGCACATCTCAACCCGTGTGGCCGTGATGTACCTCGGCAAGATCATGGAGCTGGCGGGGCGCCGCGAGCTCTACGCCGACCCGTTGCATCCGTACACGAAAGCGCTGCTCTCGGCCGTCCCGATTCCGGATCCCACCAGGCACAAGAGCCGGATCATTCTTCACGGTGATATCCCCACGCCGCTCAATCCTCCGAGTGGCTGCGTGTTCCATACGCGTTGTCCGATCGCGCAGTTCCCGATCTGCGGGGAGGTCGTCCCTCCGCTCATCGAGCACAAGCCGGGTCAGTTCGCCGCGTGTCACTTCGCCGGGGCGCCGGTGCCATCGGCGACGCCGTCGTAGCGACATTCGACGTTTCCCGGCGTCAAACGTAGGGTGTGCAGACTACAATGCGCGCCAAATCGCGTCCTTTCGGGCGTCGCTGTGGAGTGACGCGCGCCCGAAACAATCAAGATGGTGTTGCGTAGAAGAGGCGTGTCCAGGAGGGTTTACATGAATACCGCTGTTCGACGGTTGCTGATCATTGCCTGCGTGACGAGCGCCGTGTCGCTTTCGGCGCAGACGACGAAAAAGACTACGACGAAGACTTCCGCGCCGCAGCCGGCCACCGTGACCACGGATCCGGCGCAGGAGAACGTCGACACTTCCAACACCGACCGTACCCTGACGGTTTCCGTGACGGCGGATACGGACAAGGACGCGAACAATCCGCGGGCCATGCGTCTGTCGCTCGACGACGCCATCCACACCATGCTGCAGAAGAACATCGGCCTGCAGATTCAGCGCTACGACCTGCAGATGTCGGGCGAGCAGGTGATGGGCGCTTACGGCATCTTCGATCCGCTGGCTGGCGCGACGCTCAGCCGTACGAGCAACCAGAGTCCGGCGCTCTCCGCATTTGATGCCAGCGGAGGCGGGACCACGAACGCAAACGCCTTTCTCCGCGACACAATCCCGACCGGTGGCCTCTTCTCGATCTCGACCAACAATCAGCGCTTCACCCGGAGCGGCGCCGGCACGACGATCAGCCCGGGTTTCTCGACCGGTCTCGGTCTCGGGTTCACGCAGCCGCTGGCCCGCAACTTCGGCGTCGACGTCACACGGCGCGGGATCACCATCGCACGCAACAACCTCGGTATCGGCCGCGAGGCTTTCCGCGGACTGCTCCTCGACAGCACGTCGGCGGTCGAGCAGGCCTACTACGATCTCATCTACACACGACGCTTCATCGACGTCGTGAAGGAAGCACTCTTCCTCTCCCGCGACCAGTCGCGCATCACCCAGATCCGCATCGACGTGGGCGCCTCCGCGCCGCTGGACATCCTCCAGCCGCGCGTGCAGATCGCGACGAGCGAAGAGAACCTCATCAACGCAGTGGCCAGTGTCCGCGCTGCCGAGGATCGTTTGCGCGCGCTGCTGAACGTGGCGCCGGAAGATTGGGACCGTCCCATCATCCCGACCGATTCGATCGGCTATGCGCCGATGAATGTCAACGTCGAGGAGTCGGTGGCCCGCGCGTATGAGCTCCGGCCCGAGATCAAGGAAAACGCGCTTTCAACGGCCACTCGCCGCGTCACCTACAACTACGCCCGCAATCAGGTCCTGCCGCAGTTCGACCTGAACCTTGGATACAACGTTGCCGGCGCCGCGGGCACCGTCATCAATCCCGCTTCGGGTCTCGCCTCGACCAATTTCAACTCCGCCGTGCAGCAGGTTTTCCGCAACGACTTCCCCGGTTGGAACGTGGGCGTAACGATCGGCGTGCCGATCTTCAACTATGCCGCACGCGCGGAGAAGAACCGGGCGCGCCTCGACCTGCAGGCCTCCCAGAGCATCGAGGCGCAGACGCGCCAGAACATCTCGGTGGACGTGCGCACGGCCGCGCGCGCCATCGACACGTCGGCCAAGGACATCGCTGCCACCCGGACGGCGCGCGAAGCCGCGGAAGAGAACGTCAACGCCGAGCGGAAGCGCTACGAGAACGGCATGACGACCAACTTCCAGGTGCTGCAGGTCCAGCAGCAGCTTTCGGATGCCCGTGCCCGCGAACTGCAGGCCCTGGTCGGGTACAACAAGGCGATCGCGGCCTATCACCACGCCGTCGGCGACCTTCTCGACACGCGCAACATCTCGGTCGATGAACCGCCCGTTCAGGAACCTTCGATTTTCTCGAACTTCAACCGCTACAATTGGCTCAACTTTTCATCCCACGACAACACGCCTGAGGAGAAATGAGCCATGACGACAGGTCAGGATGACGCACGTGGTACGCCCCCACCGGTGATCGACGCCGGTCCGCCGCCCAATTCGCTGCAGCGGGTGATCGGCGTTCTCTTCTCGCCGAATCAGACCTTTGCATCGATCGCCCGGAGGCCGGACTGGGTGCTGCCGCTCGTTCTCATCCTGATCACCTCGCTCGGCGCCGGGTTCGTCATCGCCCAGCATGTCGACTTCGGTTCCGCGACGCGCGAAGCGATGGAGCAGAACAAGAACGTCTCGGCGGAGCAGATCGACAAAGCGGTGAAAATGACGAACACCTTCGGCAAGGTCTTCTCGTACATCTCACCGGTCATCGGCACGATCTTTCTGCTGATCATCGCGGGCATCCTGCTCGTGGTTTTTCGCCTCTTCGGTGGCGAGGGAGACTTCAAGCAGGCGTTCGCGGTGACCTGTTATGCATCGATGCCGAGCATCATCAAGAGCATCGTGACCGTCATCATCATCGTGGCGCGCGGCGGAATGGTTCCCGCCCAGGCGCTGGCTACCATCGTCCGTTCGAACCCCGGCTTCCTCGTGGATTACAAAACGAATCCGATGGCGTTCGCGCTCCTCTCATCGCTCGATCTCTTCACGATCTGGTACCTCGCACTTCTCATCATCGGATTCGCGTATGTTTCGCGACTGTCGAAGGCGAAGTCGGCGATGATCATCATCGGTCTCTGGCTCCTCGCGACGTGCCTGAAGCTGATCGGACCAGCTCTGCAGTCGCTGCGTGCCAATAAATGAAGCGCACTCTGATCATCATCGGCGCGCTGGTTCTCGTCGGCGCGATCATCTTCGCCAGCGTTCGTGGCGGAGGCTCGAAAGGGGAGAAGGTCTACATCGAGCCGGCGACGGCCCGGAACATCCAGGCCATCGTCACCGCTCCCGGCGAGATCAATCCCAGGGTCAAAGTCAACATCAGCGCGCACATCGTCGGGAAGATCGAGAAGATCTACTTCCTCGAAGGAGACAGTGTCCGCAAGGGACAGCGACTGGTCGATCTGGAGAAGACGGCCTATCAGGCTGCGCATGCCCGCGCGGTGGCAGCGGTCTCCAACAGCCGGATCGAAGTGGTGCGCGCAAAGACCGCTATGGCCACGACCGAGACCGCGTACAAACGTGCGCAGAACATGCAGAAGCAGGGCATTCAGGCGCAGGAGCTTTTCGACCAGGCCCGGCAGAGTCACGACAATGCCGTCGCCGGTTACGACTCCTCGAGGCAGGGTGTAAATCAGGCCGAGGCGCTGTTGCAGCAGGCGCAGACGGATCTGGATCACACGACCATCCTTTCGCCCATCACCGGCAAGGCGGTGCAGCTCAACGCCCATGAAGGCGAAGTGGTCATCACCGGAACGATGAACAATCCCGGATCCGTCATCGCCGTCATCGCCGACCTTTCCGAGATCCTCGTCGAGGCGGATGTCGGCGAGACCGAGATCACCGGGATCCGGTTGAACGAGCCGGCGAAGGTTCACGTCGACGCCATCCCGGAGAAGGAGTACTCCGGACATGTCGCGGAAATCGGCAGTTCCGCTGCCCTCAAACAGGGCGCCGGGGCTGGCATGCGCTACTTCAAGGTCAAGGTCCAGATCGACAATCCCGACGATCGCCTCCGTCCTGGCATGAGCGCTCAGGTCTCGATCGTCACAACCAGCGCCGGGAGCGCCATCTCGGTGCCGATTCAGAGCGTCGTCGAGCGCGTCCCGCCGTCGCTGGCGAAGTCGAAGACAGGCACCGAAGACGAGGACGAGAAGGCACCGAAGCTGAAGTACGTTTTCGTCGTGGCGGAAGGCAAAGCAAAACTGACCCGGGTCACGACCGGCGTCAGCAACACCACGCATGTCGTGATTACCTCGGGGCTGACGGCGAAGGATCAGATCGTCACCGGACCATTCCGCACGCTGAAGAAACTGAAAGACGGTGATTCCGTAGAAGTGACGAAAGAAGAGTCAACTACTCCTCAAAACGGGACGGCCTCAAAGTGAGTGAGAACGGCAAACACCTGATCGAAATGCGCGGTCTGACGCGCACCTATCAACTCGGACCGCAGGACATCTTCGCGCTCCGCGGCGTGGACCTCGTGATCGAAAACGGCGAATACGTCGCCATCATGGGACCATCCGGCTCCGGCAAGTCGACGCTGATGAACATCATCGGCTGCCTCGATCGCCCCACGGCGGGGCAGTACATCCTCGACGGCGTACCGGTCGAATCGATGAACGACGACGAGCTGGCCGCGGTGCGCAACAAGAAGATCGGATTCGTGTTCCAGACGTTCAACCTGCTCTCCCGTACGACCGCTCTGCAGAACGTCGAGCTGCCACTGGTCTACGCCAAGATCAATCGCGCCGAGCGGCGGATCATGGCCGAGGAAGCGCTGACGGCAGTCGGACTGGGCGATCGGATGAATCACCAGCCGAACGAGCTCTCCGGTGGTCAGCGTCAGCGCGTGGCCATCGCCCGGGCCCTCGTCAACAAGCCGTCGCTGCTCCTCGCCGACGAGCCGACGGGAAACCTCGACTCGCAGACCGGCCGTGAGATTCTCGACCTCTTCCGGGAGCTGTCGTCGCGCGGCAACTCGATCATCATGGTCACGCATGAGGATGACGTCGCCCGGGAAGCGCAGCGCGCGATCCACATCCGTGACGGACGCATCGTCGATGCGGCACGCCCGGCAGCCTGAAGGACCGAGGCCGGACTCTCCGTCCGGCCTCCAGGTCGTGAGATCGTCGGACTGGCGAGTCCAACCGACTCCGGGTCGATGACCGCATCTTGCCTGCTCCGCGCCTCCGGCGTATGGTCAGTCTCACTTGATTCATGACTGAACAGGCCATCTCTCACTACCGGCTGCTGCATCTGCTTGGCTCCGGCGGAATGGGTGAGGTCTACCTAGCTGAAGACACGCACCTCGGCCGCAGGGTCGCGATCAAGATCCTGCCTCCCGCGCTCGCAGGTGACGAGCAGAGGATGCGCCGTTTCCGTCAGGAAGCACGCGCCGCAGCATCGCTGAGCAATCCGCACGTCGGCCACATCTACGAATTGGGGACGGACGGCGACACCAGCTTCATCGTGATGGAGTACGTGGAGGGACGCACGCTCTCGGACGAGATCGCGAAGGGAACCCTCGACCTGGCCGCGATCGTCGGAATCGGCGTCGAGATCGCGGACGCCCTGAGCGCCGCGCACGAAAAGGGCATCGTGCATCGCGACATCAAGCCGTCGAACATCATGCTCGACGCCCGCGGACACGTGAAGATCCTCGACTTCGGTCTGGCCAAGATCGCGGCGCCGCCCTCCATCGACCCGGACCACGCCACGGAGCCGCAGACCCGAACGGGCACCGTCCTGGGAACGCTGCCGTATATGAGTCCGGAGCAGGCTCTCGGAAAGGACGTCGATACCCGCAGCGACATCTTCTCCTTCGGCGTCGTCCTCTACGAGATGCTGACCGCACGCAGGCCGTTCTCCGGTTCGACGGCCACGGCACTGCTGGACAACATCGTCCATGCGCCACCGGAGGGCATTGCCCGATACAACCACGAAGCGCCCGTCGAGCTCGATCGCATCGCGCGGAAGTGCCTGGAGAAGGATCGTGATCGCAGGTACCAGTACGCCCGCGAGCTGAGGGTCGATCTTGAAGACGTTCGGCGATCGCTCGCTACGGGACTCTCGCCACCGTCCGTCTCTTCGGGGGCGACGGTGACGATGGCTCCCGCCGGGATCCGTCGTGGCGGCAGGCAATGGATGTTGGCCGGCGCGGTCCTGCTGGTGCTGCTCGGCGGGGCGGCCGCGTACCTTACGATCCATCGCTCCCAGGCGCCGTCCACGTCGAAAACGATTCGGACCCTGGCGGTGTTGCCGTTCTCCAATCACAGCGGAGATGGAGAAAACGACTACCTCTCCGACGGCCTCGTAGACAACCTCATCAGCGGGCTCTCCGCGATTCCGAATCTGAAGGTGATGTCGCGCAACTCGGTCTTCCAGTTCAAAGGGAAGCCGTTCGACGTGCAGAGCGTGGCCAGGAAACTCGGCGTCGGAGCCGTGCTCACGGGCGCGGTCGTGCAGGCCGGCAACCGGTACGTGACGAATGTTGAGCTGATCGACGGCGACGACGGGACCGTGATCTTCGCGCGCCGCTACGAACAGGCGGCGTCCGAGCTCGTCAGCATGCAGTCGAATATCAGTCAGGACGTCGTCGAAAATCTCCGCATCCGCCTCAGTCCTCGCGATCAGCAGCAGTTGCTGAAGCCGCAGACCGCGAGTCCCGAGGCCTATCGTCTTCGCCTGAAGGGACGATTCCTGGCCGCCCGCGGCTATCCCGATGCGTTGCACCAGGCCATCGAGTGCTACCGGAAGGCGGTGGCCCTCGATCCACGGTACGCGGTTGCGTACGCCGATCTCTCCCAGGCCTATCTCGAGCTGGGTCTCTATTTCGAAGCGCCGAAGGAGACCATGCCACTGGCGAAGACGTTCGCCATGACCGCCCTTCAGCTCGATCCGGCACTTCCCGATGCCCATATCGACCTCGGGCTCGTGAATCTCATCTACGACTGGGACTGGGCGGCCGCGCAGCGTGAGATGACGTCAGGGGCCGGACTCAAGCCTGCCGCGATCGAGACGTTCTCCTGCACGTCGCATCTTCTCGAAAGCACCGGAAGGAGCAGTGACGCCGAGCGCGAGATCCGGCGGGCACTCGTTTCTGATCCTCTCTCTCCAGCGCTGCACACCGAACTGGCCTGCAATTCCTACTACGCACGCCGCTACGACGCCGCCGTGCGCGAATCTGCGGACGCCATCGAGATCGAGCCCCGAAACCCGGTTGCGTTCTGGGGACTTGGACGCGCCTACGGGCAGAAGAAACAGTATGCCGAAGCGATCTCCGCAATCGGGAAGGCTCCGCGAGTGGAAGGCGCGGAGTCTGCGCTGTTGCTCTCGGAACTCGGATGGGACTATGCCAAACAGGGGGATCGGAAGGCGGCCGAGGCGATCATCGTCCGGTTACA
Organism: Thermoanaerobaculia bacterium; assembly: GCA_038244715.1. Taxonomy (GTDB): domain Bacteria; phylum Acidobacteriota; class Thermoanaerobaculia; order Gp7-AA8; family Gp7-AA8; genus JADGNZ01. The sequence goes on along the minus strand of JBBRTE010000016.1, from coordinate 60,754 downwards.
GGAGCTCTCGAAGCACGCGTACGTCGATCCCTTCCTCCTGGCGATCGTTCACCTCGGTCTCGACGACCGCGATGCGATGTTTGCCTCACTCGACAGGGCCTTTTCAGACCGTTCCGGGTTCCTGGTTGCGCTCAAGACCGAGCCGAAATTCGACGCGTACCGCAACGATCCGCGCTTCCTCGAGCTGATGCGCCGCGTTGGCTTCGTCTAAGGGCGAGTCCGAAACCGTTCCTGCCCGCCGCCGTATCACGTAGACTCGACGCCGATGTTTTTCGAAAACGTAAAGATCGCTCTCCGTGCCATCGGCGCCAACAAGATGCGCTCGATCCTCACCACGCTCGGCGTGATGATCGGAGTGGCCGCGGTCATCGCCGTCGTCTCCCTCGTGCAGGGGATGCAGTACCAGATCTCCAGTCAGCTCGAGAATGTGGGAGCGACGTTCGTCCGGGTCGTTCCCGATTTCTCGGCGGCCCGTGGAAACCCGTTCCTCCCGGTGCCGTCGCTGACGTATGACGACGCGGTGGCCGTGCGGCAGCGGGCGACGGCGATCCGCGATTTCACGCCTCTCTTCATCTCGAACGTCTCGCTGAAAAACGGAGACACGCGCCACGATGCCACGCTCTATGGGGTCAACCAGAGCTATCCCGATGTCGCCAAGCAGTTCGTCGACCACGGGCGCTTCTTCGGCACCCTCGACGAGGAGGCCAAGAAGCGCGTCGCGGTTCTCGGCAGCGAGGCCGCACGCCAGCTGGGACTGATCGACGCGGTCGGCAAGGACATCCGGCTCGACGACAACAACTTCACCGTCGTCGGCGTCATGGAGAAGCGCGGTTCTTCGGTCGGCGGCGATCCCGACGACGTGGTCTACATCCCATTCGCGACGGCGCAGATGCTCTACGGGCCCGATCGAATGCAGCACATTCCGATCGCATTGCAGGTTCGCACGCGTGATGACATCGACCTCGCGAAGGAGCAGGTCCGCGAGATCCTGCGCACCCGGCATCATCTGAAGAAAGGGCAGCCGGACGACTTCCAGATCACGTCGCAGGAAGAACTGATGAAGACGATCTCCACGATCCTCAACACCACCACCGGCATCATGGGGGCCGTCGTCGGGATTGCGCTCCTCGTCGGCGGGATCGGCATCATGAACATCATGCTGGTCTCGGTAACGGAGCGGACGCGCGAGATCGGGATCCGCAAAGCCATCGGTGCGCGGCGCTACGACGTCATGATCCAGTTCCTTATCGAGGCGGTCACGCTGTCCGGTCTGGGGGGATGCATCGGTATCGCCGGAGGCTACGGAGCTGCGGCGCTGGTGAGGCTGGTGCTGAAACGTTGGATCGAGCTTCCTCCGGTTCACACGCCGCTGTGGGCCATCGTGCTTGCCTTCACGTTCTGCGCGGTGCTCGGCATCATCTTCGGAATCTATCCGGCGGCGAAGGCCTCGAAACTCGATCCGATCGAAGCACTGCGCTACGAATGATGAAGGATCTGGCGATCACGCTCGCAGATCGCCCCGGCGCACTCGCCGGGATGGGCGAGGTGCTCGGCCGGGCTGGCGTCAGCGTCGAGGGCGGCGGCGCGTGGGTGGTCGAAGGCCGCGGGATCGCGCACTTCCTCGTGCACGACGGGGAGGCGGCACGGGCGGCGCTCACCGCGGCAGGCATCGAGGTCGCGTCGGTGAATGACGTCGTCGTGCAACGGCTCAACCAGGACGAGCCCGGACAGCTGGGGAAGCTCGCGCGGAAGATGGCGGACGCCGGCGTCAATATCGAGGTGCTCTACTCCGATCACGATCATCAGCTGATCCTGGTCGTCGATGATCTCGCCAAAGGCCGCGCGGTGTCCGAGAAGTGGACCGCCGGAGAGCGCTGATCGGCTACTTCTTCCCGTCAGGCGGTCTTGCCGGCCACGCCCTCGTCCTGGCTTCCGTAGCTCTGCGGCTCTTCCTTGTCGGTCATGCCGGTGATCCGCTGCAAAGCGGGTGCACGAGCCGCGTTACACTCCCGCGCATGAAACGCACCGCTGCCGTCGCCTTCATCCTGCTCGTCGCCGTCTCTGGATTCGGCGCTCCGAAAAAGCCCGTTGCGAAGGAGGCACCGTTGACTCCTGCCGAGGTGCGTACGATCGCGCACGATTACTACGAATGGCAGAAACAGGTCTATCCAGTTACCGCCAGCGATCAGGGTTTTCACGCGGCCGATGACAAGCTCGACGATTTCTCGCCTGCGGCCATCGCGCGGAATGCCGCTCACGTCCGCAGCCTGCTCGATCGCATGCGTGCCGCGAACGTCAGCGGATGGGCGAAGGACGACATCATCGACTGGCTCCTCTTCCGCTCGCAGCTCGAGCGCGACGACTTCCCGGAACGCGTTCAGAAGCCGGAGGAAACCGATCCGCAGGTCTATGTTGGGGAGGCCAGCAACGCGATCTTTTCGCTCCTGAAGAAAGACTACGCACCGGCGCGTACGCGCGCGCTCGCCGCGACGGCGCGCCTCAAGGCGATGCCGGCCATGATGGAACAGGGTCAGCGCAATCTGAAGAATCCGGTCCGCCTCTACGCCCAGCTGGCCATCGACTCGGCGCGCTCCATCGATCCGCTCTTTTCCTCGAGCCTCATGACGATCGCCGGCGATCTCTCGGCCGAGGAGCGAACATCCCTCGACGCAGCGCGGGAGGAAGCGGTCGCCTCCATCCACGGGTTCGCGGACTGGCTCGAGAAACGCCTCCCGCAGATGACCCCATGGAAACCGATGGGCGAAGCGAACTACAACTACATGCTTCGGCACATCCTCCTCCTGCCTATGGATTCGCGCGACGTCGCTCACCTCGGCGAGGTCGAGCTGGGCCGCTATCGCGCGCTCGAGGCGATGCTCATCGATCCCTCGCTCGCGGATCCCAATCCGGCGCGCGTCAAGAACATCCCTGCCGATCAGCAGGCGTTCCTCGCCGCGTACGAAGGCCGTGAGCAGGAGATGATCGACTTTCTCAAGGCCAGGAATCTCGTCACGCTCCCGCCGTACCTCGGCTCGTTTCAGATCCGCCAGCTTCCCGAGGCATTCAAGCCGACCAGTCCGGGGGGATTCATGAATCCGCCCGGCATCTACGACGCGGACGACGGCGGCTTCTACTTCATCCCGACGTACAACCCGCAGAGTCACAACTTCTACATCCGCGCCGCGATCGAAGACCCCCGTCCCATTCTCGGCCACGAAGGGATTCCGGGACATTTCCTCCAGCTGTCGATCGCCAATCACCTGAAGAACGAGATCCGCCGGCATCACGGCGAGAACGTGTTCGTCGAGGGATGGGCGTTGTACACGGAGGAGATGCTGGTGCGCGAGGGGATGTATCCGCCGGAGTCGGCTGGCGCCGCGCAGGTATTGCGCCTCTCGCGATACCGCGCCGCGCGGATCGGCGTCGACGTCAACTTGCACACGGGTCGCTGGCCGTTCGAGCGCGCGGTCGAATACTTCATGGACGGCGGTGGCCTCGACAAGGAAGCGGCGGAAGGGGAGGCGGCCGGAGCTGCGTCCTCACCGACGCAGAAAATCAGCTACATCACCGGCAAGTGGCAGATCATGCGGCTTCTCGGCCGCTACCGCGATGCGAAGGGATCCTCGTTCCGGCTCGGCCAGTTCCATGACGATCTCATCGCCAACGGGTCGCTACCGGTGGCGATCCTGACCTGGATTCTGCTCGACGATCCGACCGAGATCGAACAGGCGACCGGCCTGAAGCTGGCCGCTACTCCGGCGCCTTCTCAAACCACCCCAGCCACTCATTGACCATCGCCAGACGGTCGCGGTCGAGACGGTAGATCCGTTCCCGGCCGCTCCTCGTCTGCGTGATCAGGCCTGCCAGTTCCAGGACGCGGATATGGCGCGTGGTGGTCGGCCACGAGTGAGCGAAGCGCCCCGCGATCTCACCCGCCGTCATCTGGTCGCCGCGGAAGTGCATCGTCAGAAGAATCTGGCGGCGGGCGAGGTGCGCCAGTGCCCGGAACACCTCCTCCAGCGCCGCCAGGCGCGCTTCGGAACTAAGTTTCCTGGGCACTGACCCCCTCGATTGCAGCGATCTCCATCGACTCGATGAGCGGACCCATCGGCTCCCAGACCGCCATCACCTCGGGAGTCTGGTGCGCGATCGTCGAGGCTTCCTCGTCGCGCCAGCTGAAGATCTCGATGAAGTACTCATGGCCGCTGCGCTTGTTGATGGCCCGGTAGACGACGGCGCGCTCGCTGGTGACGAGGCCCGTTCCCGAGATGGCGGGCCAGTGCTTGCGGACGAGGGCAAAAAGGGCGGCTTCACTGCCCGGTTTCGGACGATACGTCACGTGGGTCTTGACTGGTTTTCCAGTAGCCATGGGATTCTCCTCGACCCGTATAATTAGCAAAATGGCTAATTAAGTCAAGAGGCGTAGAATCCGAAGCTTTGGAGGAGAACTCATGCCTGTAGTCGAGAAATACGAACCGGGGATGTTCTGCTGGAATGAGCTCGGAACGAGCGATGCTGCCGCCGCGAAAACGTTCTACTCATCGCTGATGGGGCTGTCGGTGAAGGACAATCCGATGCCGGACGGAAGCGTCTACACGATGCTCCAGAAGAGCGGGAAGGATGCCGCGGCGATCTACGCGAACACCGATGCACCGCCGAACTGGGCGACGTACGTGAACGTCGATGACGCGGATGCGACTGCGAAGAAAGCGACGGACCTCGGTGCGCACGTGATCGTGCCGCCGTTCGACGTGATGGACTTCGGACGGATGGCGGTGATCGCCGATCCGCAGGGCGCGGTCTTCTGTCTGTGGCAGGCCAAGACACACGTCGGTGCCACCGTCCGTGACGAGACGGGGACGATCTGCTGGAATGAGCTGCTGACAAAAGACATCGAGGCAGCACGGGATTTCTACACGAAGCTCTTCGGCTGGACGCTGAAACCAAGCCCCGAGTACACCGAGATCTACGTCGGATCGCAGCCCATCGGCGGGATGATGCAGATCAGGCCGGAGATGGGGGGCATGCCGCCGCTCTGGTGGCCGTACTTCGCCGTCAGTGATTGCGACGCGTCGGCGAAGAAAGCGGCCACGCTCGGCGGCAAGGTGTATATGGAGCCGAGAGACATCGCGGGCGCCGGACGCTTCTCGGTGCTGGCCGATCCGCAGGGAGCGTCGTTCAACGTCATCCAGCTACCGCCCCGCTGAGGCTTTGCGGAAGGACCTCCGCCACACCGCGACGCCGTGGTATTTTTAGTCTTCGCCACCAGCGGAAGGTATGACTGCATACACGACGTCGTTCGCCGCGGCATCAGCGTTGACCGAAGCGCTGAAACGCGAGATGGCTGGCCTCTACCTCGCCAACTACGACGGGACTGACGAAGAGTTATTCCTCTCTGATCTGGCGAAGAAGGATGAGGTTCTCCTCGTTCATGAGGCGGACCGGCTGGTCGGCTTCACGACGATGCGATTCTTCGAGCGCGAGTGGCAGTCGCGCACGATCCGCATCGTCTACTCCGGCGATACCATCGTCGACCGCGCACACTGGGGACAGCAGGCGCTCGCCTTCGACTGGATCACGCGCATGGGTGAGCTCAAGCGCGAGCGGCCAGACCTTCTCATCTACTGGCTTCTGCTGGTCAAAGGGCACCGGACGTTTCGCTATCTGCCGTTGTTCGGAAAATCGTTCTATCCGCACTGGAATGTCGACCGCAGCGATTTGAAGCCGCTCGCTGATGTGCTGGCGAAGGAGATGTTTCCCCACGACTACAACCCGGCCACCGGCGTGGTCGAGTTTCGCCGCTCCCGCGGTCATCTCAAGAGCGAGATCGCGTCGCCGAGGCCGGCGGACCTCGACAGGGACGACGTACGATTCTTCCTCTCCCGCAATCCCGGCTTTCGGCGCGGCCACGAACTGGTCTGCCTTTGCGAGCTCGAACCGCACAACATGAAGAGCCTGACGTTAAAGCTGTTCGGGAAACACGCCAATGGCGGATGACTCATGGGCCCGCCTGATCGCGTCGCGTTCGGCCGAGCACTGGCTCCCGGCACTGCTGGAGGCGAATGCAAATAGTGAGTACCTGAGGCAGTTGGGTTCGCCGCGAAACCTTCACGACTTCCGCGTCAACGTTCCCCCGGTCTCGTACGACGATCTGCAACCGTGGATCGATCGCATCATCGACGGCGAAGCGGACGTCCTCTTCGCGGGGAGACCCGTCGCCTGGGAACGGACCAGCGGAAGCACCAGGGCGTCCAAACTGATTCCGTACTCGGCGGAAGGCCTCCGCGATTTCCAGCGCGCCGTTTTGCCCTGGCTTGTCGAGACCGTGAGGCGCCACGCGATCACCGGCCGCGCCTATTTATCCATCAGCCCCGCCACCCGCCCGCACGAGTCGGTCGCCGGCATTCCGCTCGGCCTTCCCGATGGCGCGTACCTCAGCGCCGAGGCCGCAGCCGTCGTGATGCAACGAAGCGCAGTTCCCCTGAGCGTGGCCGCGATCACCGATGTTGCCCAGTGGCGGTCCGCGACCGTTCGCCATCTCGCCGAAGCGGACGACCTCGAGCTGATCTCGGTCTGGAGTCCCACCTTTCTCCTGCGTTTGCTCGACGAGCCCGGGCTCTCGGATCCGATCCGGCTCTGGCCGCGGCTCAAGGTCGTGAGTTGCTGGGCCGGTGGTGCGTCCCGCCCCTTTTTCGACGTGCTCGCGAAGCGCCTGCCTCACGCGCACCTGGAACCGAAAGGACTGATCTCGACCGAGTGCGTGGTGACCGTTCCCGATGCGAAGGGACGAGCCCAACTCACGTCGCACGGGTTCTTCGAGTTCGAACGCGATGGCCGGCTCTACCTCTCGGACGAGTTGGTTCGCGGTGAAACCTACGAAGTCATCGTCACCACGGCTAGTGGCTTGTACCGGTACCGCACCGGGGACCTCGTGCGCTGTGAGGACGGTCTCGAGTTCATCGGCCGCAGCGGTGTGGTCTCCGACCTCGTCGGAGAGAAACTGACGGAGACGTTTGTCTCTGCCTGCCTCGAGGATGTCCCCGGGTTCCGCATCCTTTCCCCCGATCGGGACGAGGGCGGATACGTGTTGATGTCGGACTCGGACGTCGATGTTGACGTCGTCGACAGGCGGCTCTGCGCCAATCCTCAGTACGCGTACGCCCGTGGTCTTGGTCAGCTCCGGCCGCGTCGGCTGGTCCCCCGGCACGATTTGCACGAACGCTTTTTGGACGCCGAGCTCGCGCGTGGGGCGCGCCTCGGAGACATCAAACCACCGGTGCTTCTGCACGCGTGGAGGTCTCTTTGAAACTCGCACTGATCTCGCCCAAGGGTCCCCTCTACCGTCATCGCAACGGAATCTTCCGCAAATCCCTTCGGTATCAGCCGCTGACGCTGACCACGCTCGCGGCACTCGTGCCGGCAGACCTTGGTGCGACGATCAAGCTCTATGACGAAGGCATCGAGGACGTTCCGGACGAACTCGACGCCGATCTCGTTGGGATGACCGTCATCACCGGCACGGCTCCACGCGCGTACGCGCTGGCCGCACGTTTCCGCGCCGAGGGCAAGACCGTCGTTCTGGGCGGACCGCATGTCACGCTCGTTCCCGACGAAGCCGCCGGTCACGCCGACGCGATCGTGGTCGGATACGCGGAAGATACCTGGCCGAAACTGCTGCTGGACTTCCGCGACAGAAAGCTCCAGTCCGAGTACCGCCAGGCCCTCGATTTCTCGCTCGAGCGCGACATGCCGTTTGCGCGCCGCGACCTCTTCGACGGAAGGCGTTTCCTGACGCAGGCAGTCTTTGAGGCCACGCGCTCCTGCGGTCACGACTGCGAGTTCTGCATCGCGCCGACCGCGTGGGGAAGTCGCCAGTTTCAGAAGCCGGTGTCGTGGGTCGTCGAAGACATCCGTCGCGTCGGACAGAAGCGCATCCTCTTCATCGATCTGAATCTCGTCGCGGACAAGGCCTACGCGCGCGAGCTTTTCACCGCGATGATCCCGCTGAAGGTGCGCTGGTTCGGACTGTCGACCGTGCTCATCGCTCATGATCCCGATCTGATGGAGCTCATGGCCCGCTCCGGTTGCCGCGGACTCCTCCTCGGCCTCGAGAGCATTACGCCCGGCAGTCTCGGTGATGCGAATAAGCGCTTCAACGGTTCGGTCGACTATCCCTCGCTCATCCGCCATCTCCACGACCTCGGCATCGCCATCCAGGGCTGCTTCGTCTTCGGCCTCGATCACGACCACCTCGATGTCTTCGAGAGCACGGCGGCGTTCGCGATCGACAACGCCATCGACCTCCCGCGGTTCGCGATCCTCACGCCCTTTCCCGGAACGCCGCTGCACCAACGGCTGGCGAGTGAAGGCCGCATCCTCACACGCAACTGGGAGCTCTACGATGGTCAACATGTTGTCTTTCAGCCGCGCAACATGACCGTGCAGCAACTCTCGGCGGGTCACGAGGTGGCGTGGAAGAAGGTCTATCGATACCGGTCCATCGCCTCGAGACTGTGGCGCGCTCGCGCCTTCGATCCTCTCGGGATCGCCGCGAACCTCGGCTATCGCTTCTACGCGCATCATCTGCAGCGCTTCTACAACTGCGACTGGCACCTCTCCGTGATGAGCAAGACCGTATGCGGCTGACGTTCGTCCACCCGGCAGTCGGTCACCGCGCAGGCGAGAAGTACGTCCGCTCCTGGCAGATGGAATCGTTGCCGGTGGCCGTCCTGGCCGGTCTCACGCCGGCGGATGTCGACGTCGCGTTCTACGACGACCGGATGGAGCCGATCAGGTTCGATGCGCCGACGGATGCCGTGGCCATCCCCATCGAGACCTACACCGCGGCCCGCGCCTACCAGATCGCCAGCGAGTACCGACGGCGCGGCGTCACCGTGATCATGGGCGGCTTCCACGCCACGCTGATGCCGGATGAAGTCGCGCGCTTCGCAGACGCAATCGTCATCGGCGAGGCCGAGGGGGTGTGGGCGCGGGTGATCGACGACTTGAAGCATGGAACGCTGCAGCGCCGCTATCAGGGAGGTCAGCCCTCTCTGACGACGATTCGCGTCGACCGGCGTCTCTTCCGCGACAAGCGCTACCTGCCCATCGGACTCATCGAGACGGGTCGCGGGTGCCGATTCCCATGCGAGTTCTGCGCGATCCAGACGTTCTATTCGCGCACCTACCGGCGGCGTGAGGTCGACGACGTCATCCGCGAGCTGACATCGATCAAGGACGAGAAGAAACTCTTTTTCTTTGTCGACGACAACTTTGCCGGCGAACTGCAATCGGGACGGCCGCTTCTGGAAGAGCTGCGCAAGCTGAATATTCGCTGGATCACGCAGATGAGTATCGACGCGGCCCACGACGAGGGCTTTCTCGCCGAGTTGTATCGAGCCGGTTGCCGCGGCGTTCTGATCGGCTTCGAGAGCCTCGACGAGGAGAACCTGAAGCTGATGAACAAGCGCTTCAACGCGATGAAGGGCGGCTTCACAAAGGCTCTTGCCAATCTCCGCCGCAATCACATCTTCGTCTACGGCACCTTCATCTTCGGCTACGAGCACGACACGCTGCAGTCGTTCGACCAGGCCGTGGACTTCGCAACGGAGGAGGGGATGTACATCGCGGCGTTCAACCACCTGACTCCGTTCCCGGGCACGCCGTTGTACAAACGGCTGCAGGCCGAGGGGAGACTGCGCTTCGAGGCATGGTGGCTGGATCCGGAGTATCGGTACAACGCGGTGCCGTTCGCCCCGAAGGGGATGACGCCGGAGGATGTGACCGCCGGCTGTGTCTCCGCCCGCCGTCGTTTTTATGGTTGGGCCAACATCGCCCGGCGCAGCACCCGCCATTTCCATGACGCGTTCGTCCTCCGCAATTTTTTCATCGTGAACGCGATGCACCGCAACGAGATCTCGCAACGGAATGGCCATCCCCTCGGCGACGAGACCTGGCAGGGCAAATTGCTGGAAGTGCGATGACGACGTATCGGATCGCGACCGAGGCGGATGACGCGCAGATTCGGGCGATGCTGAGAGACAACGCAATGCCGGGCTGGGTCGAGATGGCGATCGAGCGCGAGCCGTCGTTCTTCGCGGGTGAGAATCTCTTCGGTCGCGACTGGGCCGTCATCGCCGAAGAAGCCGGAGACGTCGTGGGCATGTACACGGTGGCGATGATCCCGGCGTATTTGAATGGACGCCGCGAAGAGCTCGGGTATCTCGGCGGCCTACGCGTGAACCCTCCCCACCGCCGGCGCATCCGTCATCTGCGAGGTGGCTACGCATCCATCACCCGGCTTGCGCCGAGAAAGGTTCCGTGTTGGTTCACCGTGGTCGGATCGGAGAACCGCATTGCGCGACGGCTGCTGGAGTCCGGTATCGCCGGGATTCCGCCGTATCACTTCCAGGGCGAGTACCGGACGCTCGCACTCGCGGTCGCGCGGGGAAAACACCGCGGGCTCTGGCGTCGCGCGGAAGAGGGGGATGCCGATGAGATCGTGGCGTTCCACAATCGCCAGGCCGCGCGGTTTCAATACGCTCCAGTCCTCGACGCAGCTCTCGCTCGGCGCCTCGACTTCTACGTGGCGGAGCGAGAGGGCGAGTTGCGGGCCGTGGCGGCGCTGTGGGACCAGCGCGCATTCAAGCAGATCGTGGCCCGGCGTTACCGGCGTCCCCTCGGAACTATTCTACCGTTCAGAAATCTCTATGCGCGCGCGCTGCGTCGCATCCCGTTGCCGCGCGAAGGAAGAGCGCTCGACCAGACGTTCATCGCGTTCCTGGCGATGTCGGAATCGGTACGGGAAGGCGCCTACGAGCTGATGCAGGACTTGCTGTCGCATTGCCGGACGCCGGCAGCCAGCATTGGACTCCATGCGGGGCATCCGCTGCTGCAGGCGCTCGAGCGATTCAAACCGGTCAGCTATCCAGCAAGAATCTACGCTGTGTCCTTCGACGACACGCCGCTGAATGGAGCCGACCCGGCCCCTCATCCGGCCGTCGGCCACCTTCTCCCCTCTGCGCGGGGAGAAGGACCTCGCGGTGGAGATTCTGGCGAAGTGGAGAGAGAAGGACAGGCGGCCTCGCCGGTGAGGGCTTTCGGCGCGGAAGCCGCGGACTGCCGAGCCGGCAATGTTGAAAAGAACGGAGGCGAGGCGGCCGGCGCGCCACAGATCTCGCAACTTCCCGCGCAACCGGAGGCGGCACTGCTGTGAGGCTCACCCTCATCCGCCCGAACCTCGGCGACTATCGCTCGTCGGACGCGATGCCTCCGCTGGCGATGGGCATCCTCGCCGCGCGGGCGCCGGGATGGGACGTGCGCTTCTACGACGAGAAGGCGGAGCGTGTTCCGTTGCACGAGAGCGCCGACCTCGTCGCGCTCAGCGTCGAGACCTTCACCGCCCATCGTGCGTACGCGATCGCGGACACCTATCGCGCGCGCGGCGTCCCGGTCGTCATGGGTGGCTATCATCCGACCTTCCTTCCAGACGAAGCGCTGCTGCATGCGGATGCCGTCGTCATCGGCGACGCGGAAGGGTCGTGGGAGCGTCTTCTGGCGGACTTCGCAGCCGGTGACCTCCATGCGCGCTACTCCGGCGGCAATGAGCGAACGCTCTCGGACTACAGGCTCGACCGCTCGATCTATCGTGGCAAGAACTACGCGCCGGTCGAGCTGGTGCAGTACGGGCGCGGTTGCCGCTTCGCGTGCGACTTCTGCTCCATTCACAGTTTCTACGGAACGGACTTGCGCGTGCGGCCGCTCGACGGCTTGATCGAGGAGATCGAGACGCTGCCTTCGGGGCGACTGATCTTCTTCGTCGATGACAACCTCTTCGGACGCCGATCCGAACTGCTGGCACTCCTCGATGCGCTGACGCCGATGAAACGCCGCTGGTCGTGTCAGATCAGCATCGACGTCGCGCGCGATGAGTCGCTGCTCGATCGGATGGCTGCCGCCGGGTGCGAGTTCGTCCTCATCGGATTCGAGTCACTGAACCTCGACAGTCTGCGGCAAATGAACAAGTCGTGGAACAGCGTCAGCGGCTCCTACGAGCGCGTCGTCCACGCGCTGCACGCACGCAACATCGGCATCTACGGCACGTTCGTCTTCGGCTACGACGCCGACACGAATGACAGCATGAGCCGCACCGTCGATTTCGCGCTGGAGTCCCGTCTCGAGCTCGCCAACTTCAATCCGCTCACGCCCACTCCCGGCTCGGCGCTGTACGACCGCCTGATGCGGGAGGGGCGGCTACTCAAGCCCGAGTGGTGGCTCACCGCGGGATACCGATACGGAGATGCGATCTTCGAGCCGCGCGGCATGCGCCCCGAGGAGTTGATCGAAGGCGTATTCGAAGCGAAGCGCCGCTTCTACACCTGGCGCTCCATCAGCGATCGTGTGTTGCGCGCGGAAACGGATTTCTCGTTGTTCCGGCGCGGGATGATCACCGTAGCCAACGTCATCTCCCGGCGCGAGATCTACAAGAAACAGTACCGGCGGCTCGGCGCATGAAGATTACGTTCATCAAGCCGAACATCGGCCGTATGGAGCACAGTCTCTATGTCGACGAAGGGCGCATGGAGCCGCTGATGCTGGCGGTGCTGGCCGGGCTCACGCCCCCCGACGTCGAATGCGTCCTCTACGACGATCGCATGGAGTCGATCCCGTTCGACGAGCCGACCGACCTCGCAGCGATCACCGTCGAGACCTACACCGCGCGCCGTGCGTACGAGATCGCCGCCGAATACCGCCTCCGCGGCGTCCCCGTCATCCTCGGCGGCATGCACATCACGCTGCTGCCTGAGGAAGCGGCGGAGCACGCCGACAGCCTCTTCCTCGGGGATGCCGAGACCGTGTGGGCCGACGTCGTCGACGATGCGCGGTACGACCGGCTCAAGCCGCGTTACGTTGGCCCGCCGGGCGTCGGACAGATCGGCCGCGTCCTCCCGCGCCGCGATCTCTTCAAAGGCAAGGGCTACCTGCCGCTGACGCTCATGCAGTACGTGCGCGGCTGTCGCTTCGCGTGCACCTTCTGCGCGGTCAGTCAGTATTTCGACAGAAAGCACTATCACCGCGCGATCGACGACGTGCTCCGCGAGATCGAGGCGCAGGATCGCAAGTTCATCTTTTTCATCGACGACAACATCGCCAGCGACCAGAAGGCGCTGGCTGAGTTCTGCCACGCACTGATCCCGATGAACCTGCACTGGGTCAGCCAGGCCAGCCTGGACATCACGCGGAACCTGCCGCTCATGAAGCTCCTGGAGCGCGCCGGCAACTGGGGCAACGTCACCGGCTTCGAGACGATCACTGCCGACAGCCTGCGCGAGTCGAAGAAGGCACCCAATCTGCCGCGCTTCACGAAGTACAAGGAAGAAGTGCGCATCCTCCGCGAGCACGGCATGCAGAGCTGGGCGGCCTTCACCCTCGGCTATGACCACGACACGAAGGAGTCGATCGAAGCGACCGTCGACTTCGCGCTGGAGAGCCGCTTCACCCTGGCCGCGTACAACATCCTGATGCCGTATCCGAATACTCCGCTCTACAACAAGCTGGAGGCCGAGGGACGGTTGTTGTGGGATGGGAAATGGTGGCTGCATCCGCAGTACCGGTTCAATGGCGCGGCGTTCGTGCCGAAGTTGATGACGCCGCAGGAGCTGACCGACGCATGCCACGCCGCGCGGACACGGTTCAACACGATTCCGTCGCTCTTCCACCGCTTCGCAGATATCCAGACGCACCTGCGATCGCTCGCGCGGGTGGGAGCGTTCTGGAAGTACACGCTACTGTTCAGGAAAGAGATCCCGAAGAAGCACGGGATGCGCTTCGGACTGCGATGAAACGGACGCTATCGATCTACCAGTACGCTGCGCCCCTCGCGCTCGCGCCGCTATCGTTTCTCTTATGGCGCGTCGAGTACGCGGACCATCCCGAGCGGATCGCGGTGGCGTGGCTGATTCCGATTCTCTGGGCGTACATCATCCCGGGTATCGGCACGAACGTCCTCAAGGTCTGGGAGCTCAACACCCGCCTGCGCCTCGGCCGCTTTCGTCCGCATCACGGCTTCGTCTTTGGCTCCGCGACGGCGATGCTGGGATGGCTCGTGCACGGCGAGCCGGCGCACGACCTCCGGGACGTAGCGCGCAACGCCATCATTCTCTGTTGCGTCCTGGGCCTCGTGAACCTGCTCTATGACGTGAAGGCGCTGCAATCGGGAATCCTGCGCGTCTATAACCAGCCGTGGGCCGACGGTAGGCGAGACCTCGATATCGCGCTCGACTACGCGCCGTGGTTCTTCGGAGGATTCGGTGCGATCTACGGCGCGGGCATCTCGCTGGTGGAGATCCTCGACGCACGCTGGTTTCCGCTCGCCTTTACGATGATCCTCGTGCTCTCACTGATCGTTCCGACCGCCGGATACATCGGCCAATCGATCCTCCGCCACGGGCATTGGGGCACGCGGCCGGTGCTGAAGAAATGCCAGAACGCCTGAACTGGCTCGTTCTCGCAGCTGCCGTGCTGGCTACGTCCGCGGCGCTCTGGCTCGCGTCGCACGGAGTGTGGTGGGTCGTGTTGCTGGCGTGCATCGCGTTCGCGTTCATCAACAACGTTCCCTTCGCGCTGATGCACGAGGCAGTGCATGGTGTGGCGTCGGCCAAGAGTCGTCGCAACGATTTCTTCGGTTTCCTCGCCAGCTGCATGTTCCCCACGTCCTTCACCTTGCAGCGCGCCGCGCACCTCGGTCATCACGTGCGCAACCGCACGGACCGGGATCTCTACGACTACTACCTGCCGGGCGAGTCGAGGCTGAGGCGGAATGTCATGCTTTACGTGGGCAATCTCTTCGGCCTCTACTGGTTCTGCGTCGTGTTGTCGAACGTGCTCTACGTCATCGCGACGCCGTTTTATCGCTCGCGAATGTTCATCGAGCGCATCGCACCCCGCCTCGGGTTCGGCGAGCACGTCAAGGACATCGTGCAGCTCCCGCCGCTCCGTGTGTGGCTCGAGGTCGCCTGCGCGCTCGGTTACCAGGTCGCGCTCTGGCGACTCCTTCATCTGGAATGGCGGGGATGGCTCCTCGCGCACTGGCTGTTCGCGATGCACTGGTCGGCGCTGCAATACGTCGATCACGCCTGGAGCGAGCGCGACGTGCAGCGCGGTGCGTGGAACCTGCGCGTTCCGGCGCCTGTGCGTTGGCTGACGCTCAACTATCAGTACCACCTCGCGCATCACAGCCATCCCGGCGCGCCGTGGACGGCGCTGCCGCAGCTCGTCGACGACGATCCGGCGCAGCCGTCGTTCTGGCAGATCTACGTCAGCCTGTGGCGGCATGGCGTGCAGCCAGCGCCGCCGATGGGCTCACCCGCGAGCCGCGCGCTGTTTGCGGCCGAGGAAGATTCCTAGGGGGAGGCCGCCGGCCAGACCGATCAATGCGCCAATGATCGAATAACGAACGACCGCGCGCTTCGCGTCATCGAGGATCGGGTTGTCGAGGAAGTTCGTGCCGATGTGGATCGCGCGGAGCCGCCAGTGCCCGTCCGCCTCCTTGCGCAGCACCGCAGTCCAGCGCGTCTTCATCGGATAGAAGCGCCCATCCGACAACGTGTAGTTCTCGATGCCCGAGCCGCGAACGATGCCCCAGGTCTTGTCCGGTGAGAGCTCGGTCAGCGTGTCCGCGTTGAAGTGCATGTCGAGCTTCTTGAGAAACCCGCCCTTCCCGAACCACTTCTTGAAGTACGCCGACACCTCGGGCCGCGTCGACATCATTTCCTGCGTGATCGTCGTGGCCCGGATATCGCTGCTGATGACAGGCAGCATCGCGTCGAACGTTCCCGTGTTGATGGCATGCTCCACGGTCGTGAGCACGCCGCGCAGTTCCTGATGAATCTCATGATCGGATTCACCAACCGATGAATCCGTGGCAAAGAGGGGGAGGGCTAGCAGCATTCCGGTGATGAGTAGGCACTTTCGCATGGGCGCACCTCGTAACGTCGTCTCAGGAGAACCACGATCGCCAGCGCGGCGATCACATCCAGCAGATGATGTTGATGAACGAGAACAGTAGACGAAACGATGAAAACGAGCCATACCAGCACCGCGATGCGCACCAGCGGCCGCGCAAAATCGGCACACGCCATCGCGATGGCCGTCGAAAAGATCACATGCAGCGACGGAACGAGATTGTACGGACGATCAATACGAAACATGACGGCGAAGACGGACGCGTAAGGCTCCTGAACCGGCACCGCCCGCGCAAATCCGAGCTGCGCAGGGAGGATAAGAAACATCACCGCGCTGATCACCGGCCCGGCGATGAGTTGCTTCCCCAGCGCCGGCATGTTCGCCGCCGGAATCAGAAACGGGGGCAGCACAAACAGCAAGTACATGGATAGGTACGGCCAGATGAACCAGGGCAGGAGCGGAATCCGCAGCTCGAGCGGGACGTACAGATGTAGGGGCGCCGCCCGCAGAGAGGTAACCCAGTTCATCGTCGGGTAGATCGAAAAGAACACCACGCCGATCCAGAATGACCAGAGGAAGTAGGTGGGGAGGCGGCGGGAGTCGGCGCTCGCGTCCATCGCAATCGCACAATACCGGAAACGTGTGCTTGGGATGGGTAGGGAAGACGTGTGCCGCGCACCCTCCCTTCCTTGAGCCCCCAACACGTTTTGTCATCACACCTCGGCGACGAACCGTCCGCTTGCGTCGCGAGTGCCGAGGATCGTCGTGTGCGTGTGGGGGCGAACGGGTGCGCTTCGGAAAGGATGACAGCAGGATGAAACCAGCGGACAAAGAACTCGTGGTGTCGTATTTAACCCTGCGGCAGATGATCGGCTGGATCGGACTGATCATGCCCTTCCTCGTACGCATCGGCGCACGCGAGATTGAGCACATCTCGGGTCGCGCCTCGATCAGCGCGTACTACTACACCGGCATGCACGACGTGTTCGTGTCGACGCTCGTGCTCATCGGTGTTCTGCTCACCTGTTATCGCACTCCGGCGCGACGCGACAGAATCGCGGCGGTTGGCGCGGGACTGGCCGGCATCGGAATCGGTCTGTTTCCCATGGATCCGAACTTCGATAAATCGATTCTGGCGCGGTTTCCGAATCAGAACGACAAGTGCTACATCATCCACGGCCAGCTCGGTTTCCACATGTACTTCGTGATGGCGTTCTTTGCGATCTGCATCTACCTGATCTACTTCCGGTTCGACGCGTTTGGTCCCGAGATTCCGGGTCACCGCAAGATCCTGCGGAACCGGATCTACAAAGGGTGCGGAGCGGTCATGGCCATCGCCTGCGTCGGGATCGTGATCGCACAGCTGACGAAAAGCGGTCTTCCGATCTTCTGGCCGGAGACACTGGCAGTGGTCGCCTTTGCCGTCGCCTGGCTGGTGAAAGGACAGACGATTCTGAAGGACACCGGACAGGCGTCGGCGTAGGTGGGAATGGTGCAGCAGTGCGACTCTCGTCCGGAAGTTGACTCCGGCGGTCGTTGGACGAAGAATAGTGCTCCCCCCAATTTTCGATCGACGAGCCCGAGGCGATGCTACCGCTGCACGTACTGGAGGCCTTTCTCAGTGGCGACTTCTCGTCGCTCTGGCCACCGCTTGGCAGCCTGCTCACCGGCGCATACAACGGTCTCCGAGACCTTTTCAATAAGGAGAAGGAGAAGTTCGATCCCTTCGGCCAGGCGGCGAAAGAGATGCAGCAGGAGCTGACGAAGTGGGCGAAAGACAAATATGACGACATCGTCCCCTCGACGATCGAGGAGGCCAGGAAACAGGCGGACGAACTGCGGAAGGAGTTCGAGAAGTGGACGGACGACGTCCTGAAAGACATTAACGGAACTGTCGGAAAGGGACTCTCCGACGGCGTGATCGATCCGCAGACCGATGGTGGCCTCGGCGAGACCCGCGACATCTTCACGCCCGACGGAGAGATGCCGATGGACGTCGGGACCATTCCGGGGATGGGCAGCGAAGGCGGCGGCCTCGATCGGAGCGGAGGCGGGTCCTCGAGTTCCGGACCCTCCAGTGGGGGATCCTCGCCAGCCTCGCCATCAGGCGGGACGCATCCCTCCGGTGGCGGCTCTCAGGGAGGTTCGGGTCCGGACACCGCAGGAGATGTGGGCGCCGGCCCCGGCGACTTCGTCGAATATCAACCGGGCCAGGTTGTGATTACGCATCCCGATGGATCGCAGACAGTGAAGCCATGGCCACCGTAATGGCGCCTGAGACGCTGCCGGCGCGGCCGGGATCATTGCGGCGAACGGCCGGCGATGTCTTTCTGTTCGTGCGGATCGTCGCGGGACTGGCGATCATCTTCGGGGCGAAGGACGGCCGTCCGTATGTGCACCATCTCGCGTTCCTCATCGGCGTCGCGCTCGTGAGCTGGGCGGTTCGCGGAGTGGGATGGGCGGCGATCTACGATGCGTTCCTCGCCGGCGTGCTCTGCGCCTACGGCATCCTCGCGCTGCAGTGGCTGATCGAGGTCGTGCTTCTCCGTGGGGTTTCCCTGACGTTTCGTGCAGCGGTGGTCGCGCCGCTCACGGAGGAGCCACTAAAGATCCTGCCGCTTCTGCTCCTGCTGGTGGTGCTGCCATGGCGCGGACGCTGGTCGAGTGGCGCAAGCGACCTCATGGTCCTCGGTATCGCTCTCGGCAGCGGCTTCGGATTCGTCGAAGACTCGCTCTGGCGTACGCGGTCCTACGGCGACGCGATCGGGATTCATGTTCTCGGGATTCCGCTGACACCGGATGCGCGCGGCCACTTCATCGGTCACGGTGCGGCATCAGGCTTCATCTGCCTCGCCATCGGCTGGTGGATCTGGATGAGCCGCTGGAAACTGCTGCGTGTGATCGCTCCCTTGCCTGCGCTCTTCGTGACGTTCTGGATGATCGTCGACCATGGCCTCTGGAATTACTCGACTTCGTCCATGGACCGTTTCACGGCGTGGATCTGGAGACTCGATGGCAGCGGACGTGCGGCGCCGTATCTCTTCGTCGGTGCGGCGTTCGTCACAATGTTCGTGGAGTGGTTCGTTCTCTTCGTCGCGAATTCGAAGCTCAAGCGACTGCCACTTTCAAGATCGGTAGCCTATGTGCGCCAACCTCTGCGGAAAGGATTCGGATATGCCGAGCTGCGGATGGTCGCGCGCCGGATCCGAGGTGTGTTCGCCTATCTCCTCACGCGGCGGCAACTCGGTTATCTGCTGGCCCATCGGCGCGGTGATTCTCCCGTGAATACCCGACGGTACGCCGCGGAGGTCGCCACAACTGTCGGCCGTCTGCTGATCGCGCAGAAGGCGATCACTCGCACATGAAATCGCTTCTATCGCTCCTGATGATGTTGATCGTCGTCGCCGCGGTGCTGGCCGGAGGCTATTGGCTGTATCAGAAGAGCGGCGGCCACGCGTTGGGGACGGTCGCGGAAGGGACGATGTTGACACTGCAGAACAACACATCGTTCGGCCTGTCCGTGGAGCTGAAGGGACCGGTGATGGTGCAGTTTGCCATCATGCCCGGCAAGAGCCAGACGCGAACGATTGCACCCGGCACCTATGACGTGAAGGGAACGCTCTCCGACCCGACGACCGACGGATTTGGCGGAAGCTGGACCTTCGAGCGCGACCATCAGTACAACGCGGGATTCACGCGAAGCGAAAAGGGTGGTTCCACAACGCTCGTAGGAGGAATCATCCGCGCGGGATCTGCGCACCCGTGAGTGGAACGGTCGATCTGCGCAAGGCCACGACCGCATCGGACCCTCCGCCGCGGACGAGATCCTCGCGGCGAGTGAGACAGGGAACCGGCAGCTGGCCGTCGCGGAGTGACGTCATCCAGGCGCCCCGGTCTGCGCAGACGGGAGCGGGACAGAAGCGCCCGGATGCCGAACGAGAGGCTACTTCTTCCGCGAGTACACGATCTCCATCATCTTGAACATCTTTCCATCCGGTCCCGCGCCCCACATCTCGAGGGTCTGGTGGTCGGCGTCGGTGACGGTGAGCGTTTCCTTCACCGGGGTGGACTTGCCGGTCATGGGGTCGTCCATCGTCGACGTGAAGGTGTAGGACTTGCCGTCGGCGCTGGCCGCGCCGGTCGTGTTCATGACCGCCGTCGTCATGTTGTCCATCCAGGTGCCGACGTATTTCTGTTTGATGTTGTCGTAGCCCGTGTAGCCAATGCCGGTGAACGGCATGCCCATGAACGTGCCGGTGAAGTGCTGTTCGAGCCAGCGTCCGTCCAGTGCCAGGGAGTTCGTGGAGACGCCGGTCCCTTCCGTCGGGGGGGCGCCGGGTTTCATCCACATCTTGACCGTGGTGTCGAAAGTTCCGGCCATCGCTGCGAGTTTCTTGTGCGGCTCGCCGGGAGTCATGGCCTTCATCCAGGCGGCCATCATCGCCTGGTCCTGGGCGGTTGGTTTCGTCTTTGGATCGTCGGCAGCGAATGTGAGCGTGGCGGTGAACGCGATCAGGACCGTGGCAGCGAGAATTCTGTAGCGCATCGTTCTATCTCCTCTTTTCGAATCCATTGTCGGGGGGCGAGGAGGAGATTGTAGGACGGAGCGGGCGCGAGGGTGGATTCTCTACCTGGGGTGGAGCGGCTCATCAACCTCGCGCCGCCGGGCCGGCAGCGCTCCAGCCAGCGGGCCGCTGGCGCTACGCTACTTCGTGTAGACCGTCACCTCGGCCGATGAACCGACCGGGACCTGGTCGGCGGGTGGACCGCTCCAGGAAATCCGGACCGGGACACGCTGCACGACCTTGACGAAATTGCCGGACGCGTTGTCTGGTGGCAGCAACGAGAACGACGCGCCCGTGCCACCGGACAGGCTCTCCACTTTTCCTTCGAAGTCTTTGCGGCCGAGGGCGTCGACGCGGATCGTGGCGCGCTGGCCGGGGTGCACGTCGGTCATCTGCGTCTCTTTGAAGTTCGCCTGGATGTAGGTCGTCTTCGGGACGAGCTGGAAGATCGGCATGCCGGCCGTAACGTACGATCCGGGATGGACTCCGAGTTTGGAGGCGATGCCGTCGCGTGGCGCGATGATCTTCGTGTACGACAGATTGATCTGGGCGGCGTGCAGCGCGGCCTGAGCGGTCGTCACGCGTGCATGAGCGAGGCGGGCCTGCGCCCGGGCGGCGTTGATCTGCTCCTGCACGGGCGCGCTCTGTTGCACACGTCCCTGTGCAGTCTGCACATTGGCCTGCGCGGCCTGACGCGCGTTCTTGCTGACGATCAGGCGCGCCTGCGCCTGCGCCACATCGGCGTCGGCGGATTCGTGCGCGGCACGGGCCGCGTCGACCTGCGCCCGTGAGATGTCGCCCTTGCCGCCGAGCTCCTCGGCACGCTGAAAGTCGAGGCGTGCCTTCTGCGCATTCGCCGATGCCCGCGAGACCGCCGCCCGCGCCTCGGTGATCGACGCCGCGGAGCTGTCGACGCTTTCCTTCGAGCTCTGCAAGGCGCCCTCCGCGGAGGTGAGCGCACCGCGCGCGGTGGCCGAAGTCACGGCCGTTCGCGCATTGGCATCCGCCGCCTGCGCTTCCGCCGTCTGCAGATCGCCTTCGGCCTGGGCCAGTTTGACCTGGGCATCGGATGGATCGAGGTCCGCGACCGGCTGGCCGGCCTTCACCGGCTGATTCTCCGTGATGTAGACGGCCGTGACCTGGCCGGCGACACGTGCTGCGACCGGAACGATGTCCGCCGAGATCTGCGCGTCATCGGTCACTTCCTTGCCCGCGGCTGCAAAGGCGTAGATCGCGTAACCGATCAGCAGCAGGAGCACGGCAGCTCCGATGATGAAATAGATTCGTTTCGCCCTGGAGGCGCCGATGGCCGGCTCGTGCTCGGCGATGTCCGGCATTGCCGGCGCAGTGGTTTCCGTCGTCGTCATTTACATCTCCACATGAACGTCAATCTTCTCGGTGTTCTTCGGCATCTTCAGGAAGAAGACGAGCGGAAGGACGCAGAGAAAGAGGATTCCTGACAGGTAAAAGAGTTTTTCGAACGAGATCATCATGGCCTGCCGTCGTAGCTGGCCGTCGATCATGGTGATGGTGGCCTGCCGTGCTGCAAAGGCGTCGATGCCGCGCGCCTGCATCATCCGTTGAATGCCGGCCACACGTGCCGCCATCGCCGGCGAGGCCATGCTGAAATGGGGAAGCATGTCGGCCCGGGCGCGGGTGGCGTAACGCGAGAGCAGCGTCGCGAAGACGGCCAGGCCCATCGATCCGCCCGTCTGCCGCAACAGTGAGTTGAGTCCCGTGGCGTCGGAGAGGCGATGCCTCGGGATCGTGCTCAAGGCCATCGTCGTCAGCGGGATGAAGAGACAGCTGAAGGCGATGCCCTGGATGATGAGGACCTGGATGATGTCGTTACGCGACGTCGCCAGCGTGTAGTGACCCATCTGCCACGCCGTGTACGCGAACAGGACGATCCCGAAGCCGACGACGAGCCGCGGCGACACCTTGTTGTAGATCCTGCCGATGATCGGCATCACCACCAGCATGGTCAGACTTCGAGGCATGAGCGCGATCCCCGATTGCGTGGCCGTAAAGCCGAGGAGGATCTGCATGAAGAGCGGGAGGAGGAACGTGATGGCCATCAGCATCGCGAACATCACCGCGCCGATCAGCGTGCCGGACGTGAACACCACGTCCTTGAAGAGCGACAAATCGACAGCGGGCACCCGCGCGCTCAACTCGCGGATCACGAGCGCGACCAGTGAGACCAGTGCGACGAGGGAGATGATCTTGATCTCGCCGGACTGGAACCAGTCGTTGCGGTTGCCCTCCTCGAGCACGTATTGCATGGTGCCGAGACCGAGGAAGAGGAGGGCGATACCACCCCAGTCCATGTTTTTCTTCTGGCGCTCTGCCATGGTGTGCATCGCGGCGCGGACCTCCTCCGGCTCGTGCACGAAACGAGAGACCATGATGAGCGAGACGATACCGACCGGAATGTTGATGAAGAAGATCCACGGCCAGGAGTAGTTGTCGACGATGTAACCGCCGAGCGTCGGACCGAACGCCGGTCCGAGGACGACAGCCATGCCGAAGAGCGCCATCGCCATCCCTTGTTCTTTTGGCGGAAACGTCTGCCGGAGAATGGCCTGCTCGGTCGGCTGCAACGCCCCGGCACCCAGACCCTGAAGGATGCGGAAGAAGACGAGCATCGGCAGCGTGCGGGCCATGCCGCAGAGCGCGGAGCCGACGATGAAGAGCAGCAGGCAGACCATGTAGACACGCTTCTGTCCGAAGAGGCGCGCCAGGAATCCGGTCAGCGGCATAACCATGACCGTAGCGATCACGAAGCCGGTCGTAACCCACGTGATCTGCTCGATCGTGACGCCGAGGGAGCCGGTGAGGTGAGGGACGGCCACGTTGACGATGGATGCGTCGATCGCTCCCATCAGCGTGCCGAAGGTGATCGAGACCGTCACCAGCCACTTGTTGACCGGCTTCCGTTCCGGACGCGCCGTGAACGTCCCGGCGGCGCCCATCGTTGCTACGGCAGAGCTCACGGATGTTCTCCGGCCGTGATTGTCATGTAGCGGCGGATGCCGCCGGTGGCGTGCTCGTATTCGAACTGCGCGGCAGACGCGTCGGCCTGGGCAGCGATGAGATCCTCGTGTGCCTGACGATAGACGTCCTGCGCGCGATCGACTTCGACCGGCGTTCCGTATCCTGCAGACCGTCGATCGCGCGCGACCGTCAGCGCCTCCTGGGCGACCTGAACGGTCTCGGTGGCGACGCCGACGCGCGACTCCGCGTTCTGCAGCGTCATCAGCGAGCGGCGGACGTCCTGCTCGACATCGCGCCCGATCTGCTCGCGGCGGGTCTGGGCATCGTGGAGCTGCACCTTCGCCCGGGCGATGTTGGCGTTGATGTCGGCGTGAAAGATCGGGACGCCGAGGTTGGCGGCGATGCGTCGCGTCCAGTGCATGTCGGTGGTGCGGTTGCCGCTCACGTCGCCGACGAAGTCGAACGACACGGAGGGCAGCATGCGGGCTTTGGCCGCATCGACCGTGAGGCGTGCGGCGAGCTCCTGCGACTCCGCTTCCTTGAGCTCCGGACGCTGCGCGCGTGCACTGACCAGCGAGGCGGGAACCTCGGGGACGGTGGTGGGGACGGGGGAGTTGTCGGTGATGATGACCTCGTTCGACTGGTCGGCACCGATGGCGTTCAGGAGGGCTAGCGAGGCGTTCTGGCGGTCGTTCTGCGCGGCGAGCAGCGCCTGGCGGGCGCGCGCCAGTTGCACACTGGATTGTGCAACGTCGAGGCGCGTGCCGGTGCCGGCCTTGAGCTCATCCTGCGTGGTCTGGAGCAGGCGCGTGAAGAGCGCGACGTCGGCCTCGCGCGACGCGATCTGCGTCTGCGCGCGCTGAGTGACGAGATAGAGGCGTGCCACCGCCGCGGCGACATCGTTCTCCGCCCGCTCGCTCTCGAAGTGACTGGCGTTCACGCTGCTCTTGAGCGCTTCGTAACGCCGCAGCGCCGCCAGGTTGAAGACCTGCACGGCGGCTTCGAGCTGCGCGTCGGTGACGTTGAACGGACCGACGACCGGCGGCTGACCGGGTAGCGAGAAGCCGAACGTGGCGAGGTTGATCGACTGGTTGTAGCGCAACAGCCGCGCGTCCGCCTGCGGCAGGAGTGCGCTGAACGCCTCGGAACGTGCGATGCGCGCCATCTGCTCATTGGAGCGCGCCAGCTCAGCCTGCGTCCCGTTGCCGAGGGCCATGCGGATGGCGTCGGTGAGAGAGAGCTTGAGCGGTTCCGCGTGTGCGGTGGCACTCAGGGTGGCCGCGACGAGAAGGAGAGAAAGTCGTTTCGACAGCATGCGTAAAAATGCCTCGGCCTCGGGCTGCAATAGCTTCGCCAGCACCGACTGACCGTTCGGTCAGTTCGCTGTATAAGGCGTTTTCCGGGCGGGGCATTCCGGGTTTTCCTCGGGCGCGGCCCGCAAGCTCAAGTGGGGCGCCGGCGGCCTCGCCGGCGGGTGCTTGAGCGGAAGGAATGTCGAAACTCTTTGCGTCAACCCGTCGCTGCCGGGGACGCTATGTGCTCATCGACGAATGCGTCGTCCCACGGCCTGCTGATCACGCAGGAGTTGATGCCGCCGACGCCCATGCTCAGCTTGCCGCTGTAGCCGCGGCCGGTGATGCTGCAGCCGAGGTTCGAGACGAATTTCGCGTCCTGGAGCCGCACGTCTTCGTGCATCTCCCCTTCAGACAGCGGAACGGGATAGAGACGGCCTTTGGCCATGCCGAGGTGCTGAGCGGTGAGCTCCCAGCCGCCGCCGACGGACATGCCGTGTCCGAACGTTCCCTTGCGCGCCGTGAAGAGCACGCCGGGATGGAGCAACTCCAGCGAGTTGGCGATCTCGGTAGCGTCGCCTGGTGTTGCGGTGGCGTGCATGTCCCACGTCGTGACATCGGCGGATTCCATGGTCTCCATCGCCTGTTTCATCGCCAGCTGCGGCCCGCCTTTCGACGGCGTGATGATGTGATGCGCGTCCGAGGACGTGCCGACGCCGACGATCTCCATCCCGACGGGACGAAATCCCCGCGCCATCAACTCCTCGGCATCGCCGACGATCCAGACGCAGGAGCCGCCGGCGATGTGCGTTCCTTTCATCGCCGTCAGGGGACGCGAGACATCGGCGTCCGCGGAGAGCACGTTCGCGTTGTAGAACGCGGAGATGACGATCGGGTGCGGTGGGGGATCGGTCATGCCGACGACGACGGCTTTCGCTTCGCCGAGCTGGATCGCGTCGATCGCCATCTTCAGCGCGATTCCGAAAGAGGCACACGCCGCGACGGGTGCGAAGGCCGGTCCGACGATGCGGCCGATCATCGAGACCTGTGACGCGGCGATGTTGGCGATGTTCCAGAGGAGATTGGGCGAGACGGCTGCCCACGGCTCGTCGGGACACCCCCACTTCTTGTTTAACGCGCGAATCCTGCTCAGCTTCTGGCGGATCGTGCTGAGCTTCGCCGAACCGGACGAGGGCGGCACAGGCTCCGACTGAATCTCCGCTGCTTCCTTGAGGTAAACGGCGAGATCATCGCTACGGCCCGCCCAATACGCCTCCCAGGCGTGCTTCGCGTCGATCCAATTCTCGGAGCCGATCGTGAGCCGCTGCGGGTCGGGAGGCGCATCCGAATCGGGAGAACCCTCGCGGTGTGCGCGCAGCGGCGCACAGCGCTCCGGCGCGGCCCAGAACTCGTTCCACTTGCGGAAGGCGCGGTCGTACGCGAGCGTCTCTGCCGCGGTGATGGTGATCTCGCCAAGGCCGGTGCCGATGTATACGTGGGCCTGAGTGCCGAGGGCGTGGAGGTATTGCTCGATGCCGGGGTTTTGTTTGAGGGACTGAATGAAGGCACCAATGCACGACAGAACCATCGGTCCCATCTTGTCTTTGAGCTGGGAGAACTTCGCCGGCGGGAATCGCTGGTCGAACCAATCGTGGTACGTTTCGAAGTCGAACTCCGGGTAACCGACCAGGAAATTTGACGGACCAAATCCTTGAAATGGGGAGAGCCAGCTGTCGGGGCGCTCGAGATTGCGCTCAAAGGTTTCGATGTCGGGAGACTTCGGCGCGACGACGCCCCAGCCGAAAACACCGATTCGCTTTCGCGCGTCCATGGGGGGCGCATTGTAAGCGAATCCTGTCAGGGAAATTGCATGGTGGCGGGAATCCGGCGTTGACCACCAATCGATGAGGTATTCGTGAAAAAACAAGTCACGCTTCTGCTCCTGATCGCGCTGACGATCGTGCTTTCCACGGCCTGCCGCAAAGGCAAGTCGTCGTCCGCGTCCGGGACAGCACCGACCACCCAGACGATCGCTCCCGCCGCCGGCCAGCCTACGGTGAACGGCGGAGATGCCGTGACGCAGACCGTCGACGTGGAAGATGGGCGCTCGGAGGCGGAGGGTGGCGGACTCACGAACGGAACCGCGGCGAAGACCGCGACCGCAGCGACTCCGCCGGTCTCCAAGCCTCCCGTGAAGAAACACAAGTAATCTGGAGCGCGGCGGCGAAGTCCTTCCAGCGATGAACTTCGAGCCTCTCATCGAACGCGATCTCAACGCGATTCCGGCGGCGGTGGCGGCGTTCCGATCCGATCACAGTGCAGAAGAGACCTGGACGGCAGTGACGCGCTTCGCCGTGCTGGCGTTCGCGCCCTCACAGCATTCGAAGCACGCGCTGCTGGCCTGCCTCTCGACGTGGGACCTTCGCGATGCGCTGGGCGCGCGCTTCGATGCTGCCGTCACGAAATGCGCGCTCTATGCGGCGTCGAGCCGTCAGCCGTGGAGCGAGCCTCCGATTCTCGATCCGCCGGAACCGGATCCCGGTCAGCGCGGCGACATTCAGGAGTTGCGCGAGGCCATTGCCACCCGCGACCGCCTGCGTGCCGAACGGTGGCTGGCCAAGCGCTTCCTGGACGACGACTTCCAGCACGACTACCTCACGGTCGCAACCGACGCGTTCCACGACCTCGGCCACGCGCTCATCGTCGGCAATGCTGCGCTACGCCTGGCCGCGCTGCTCGGCGGGCAGGGGAGATACGCGATGCTCCGGGTGGGTGTTTGGGAGATGGTCGCGCTGGGTGGTGTTCGCGATGACGGGGAGTCTCCAACGCGGAACGTCGCCGATTCGGAGTCGCTCTGCCGGCGCCTTGCGGCAAACGTCGCGGCGAACGGCGGCGATCTCGACAGTGCGCATGCGCTGTTTCTTTTCGATGCGGCGGAGCAGACGTGCCTGGAGTCGGTGATCGAGCGCGTTTCGGCTCATCTCTCATCGGTGGAGGCCGTTTCGCCGGAAGACGCGGACGCCGCGTCGCAGTCTCCGCCGGTCTATGACTTTGCCCGTGATTACGGCGCGTGTCTGAAAGGGCACGCCGCGGCACGCCGCCTCCACTCGCGCTTCCCGTCACTCGATTTCAACCCGATGCTCGCGGCGCTGCATCAAAATCTCGAGGCATCGCCGGAAGGTGAGGAGATGACCTTTGCGTAGAGAACTGTTGCTGGCCGCATTCGCGCTGGCCGGTTGCGCAACGACCCCGATCCAGCCGGATCTGGCGCAGCGCATCGCGGCGATCACGTCCACGCCGGAGCTGGCCGGTGCGATCTGGGGGATCGACATCGTCGACGACGCAGGCAAGACCGTCTACGCGCGCAACGAACGCACACTGCTGACTCCCGCCTCGAACCGGAAGCTCTTCGCGGCGGCGACGATTGCCTCGTGCGCAGGTCTGGACCGGCGGATCCCGACCGAACTCTGGCTCCAGGGTGAGGACCTCGTCATCCGCGGCGGCGGCGACCCCTCTCTCGGAGGGCGCTGGACCTTCGACCGCGACGCGTTGTTCTCGCCCTTCGTGGCGGCATTGAGGTCTCGTCGGATCACGACAGTGCACGATGTGATCGCTGACGTCTCGCTCTTTGATCGCACCACCATCCCCGGCACCTGGAAAGTCGGCAACCTCGGCAGCGACTACGCCACGCCCACCGACGCGCTTGCGTACAACGAGAACGTCGCCGGCATCGTGGCAGATCACTGCGCGACGCCGGTCCTGGTAACCGATCCTGCATTCGTTGTGGCGACGGCATCGGTCCGCTGTGGCGACGGTGAGTCGTTCGTTCGGTCGGATTCCTCCAACGCGCTTTCGGTCACCGGCGGGATGCCCGAGCATTTCCAGACATTGGCGGGAATCGCCGATCCTGCGCGCTACGCAGCGCAGGCTCTGGCGGACGCGCTACGACACGCCGGAATCGCTGTCACCGGCACGAGCGTGGTCAACACAGCGCCGCACGTCTGGACCGAGAAGATCGCGGTCATCGAATCGCCGGCGCTCTGGCAATTGCTCTCTGTCGTTCTGAAGCCGAGCCAGAACCTCTACGCGGAAATGTTGTTCAAGGGTCTCTCCGCCGGCGGCACGCAGCCCGCTTCGTACGACGCGTCCGAAGACATCGAGCGCAACTTTCTGACGACGGAAGCGGGCATCGCCGGTTCCGAGTTTCGATTCGTGGATGGATCGGGCCTCTCTCCGGATGATCTCGTCACGCCGCACGCAGTGGTCTCGATCCTTCGCTGGGCCAACGATCCGTCGCGCCGGGCGATCTGGTCGATGATGATGGCGCGTCCGGGCGAAGAGGGGACGCTGCGCCGGCGCCTCCTGCCCTTCGCGGATCGTCTGCGCGGCAAGACCGGCACGATCAACGGCGTCAGTGCGCTGAGCGGCATGCTCTCGTCACCCGACGGCACGCACCGCTACTTCTCGATCATCGTCAACCACCACACCGCGGAGTCGTCCCAGGTGTCGCGTGCGATCGACGCGATCGTGGGAGAGATCGCGACCTGGTAGTGGGCCGCCAGCGGGTTGTCGACCGCGTTCAGCGGCTGTCGACGACTGCCAGTTCCGTCGTCTGCCCGTTCCACGTTCCGTACGAGAGGCAGCGTACGCAGGTGAATGAGTAGCCGGAGAGGCCGGTGACTGGATCGGAGAAGGATTCGACCTCCAGTTCCGACTGGCAGCGATAGCAGAGGTTGGCATCGCCGCGCTCGATGTTCTCGAGGAAACCTTCGACCTGCTGGCGATGAAACTCCATCTGCTTCGGCCGTTGCGGGATTGTGATCGTCTCGCCGCGCGGGCAGGTGAGGAAGATGTGATCGGCGAAGGTCGTCCGCACGAAGCTTCCCGTCATGATCGCGCCCTTGTGCTTGGGGCACTCGACCGGTTTCCCGGCCCAATACGCGCGCGTCAGGTCGCGCAGTTGTTGGACGTCGTTTGCCATGGCCCGGAGTTTACCCTGCCCGCCGTCCCGCTTCGATCTGTTCGAAGACGCGCAGGAAGTTTCGGCCGAGGATTTTCTCCACATCCGTTTCGGACATCCCGCGCTCGAGCAGGCGGGCCGTGAGCAGCGGCAACCCGGTCGCCGTCTGCAGCCCGGCGGGCAGCGCGGGGACGCCGTCGAAGTCGCTTCCGATCCCGACATGATCGATGCCCGCGACTTCGGCCGCGTGGAAGATGTGATCGGCGGCGTCGTCGAGCGTCGCCTGCGGGCAGCCCAGGGTGTTGAACCACTGGAGATAGAGGTCCCAGTCGGTGGCGTCGTCGGGCATCTCTTCCGGTCCGCTCTCCGCTTCACCGCGCGCCCGCTTCTGCGAGTTCATGATCACTTCGGCCACGCGGTCGTTCAGGAAGGCCGAGAAGAAGTTGATCATGCAGATGCCGCCGTTCTTCGCCAGATCGCGCAGCATGTCGTCGGTCATGTTGCGAGGATGGCGGCAGAGCGCGCGGCACGACGAGTGTGTGGCCACGACCGGCAGGCGGGTCGTCTCGAGCACCGCGTAGTAGGCGGGATCGGAGACGTGGGAGATGTCCACGATCATGCCGAGGTCATTCATCGTGCGCACGACGTCGCGCCCAAAGTCGGTCAGGCCGTTGTGCCGTGGAGCATCTCCCGAAGAATCGCACCAGTTGTTCGTGTTGACGTGCGTGAGGGTGAGGTAGCGAACGCCGCGCGAATAGAAGTCGCGGAGGATGTCGAGCGAGTCTTCGATGGCGTGGCCGCCTTCGACGCCGATCATCAGGGCGGTCTTGCCGTCTGCCTTCGCTTTGCGGATGCCGGAAGAGTCCGAGCAGAACGTCAGCACGTCGGGGTTTCTGCGCGCTTCGCTGTGAATCAGGTCGATGAGGCGGTAGGCGAACTGCGCCGCTCCGCGCCCGGCGTAGAACGGCGGCACGTACGAGGCGAAGAACGACGCCGTGATGCCGCTCGCACGCAGCGACTTCAGATCGACCTGCGCCTCTGGATCGTGCTCTTCGAGATGCAGATTGCGCCGGATGAGGCGATAGGGCGTATCACAATGACCGTCGACGATGATTGCGCGGTTGTGGAGGGAGGATGCGGTGCCGGCCGTCGCCGGCTCATTCATGGTTGAAGTAGTCATCGATTCGATCGATCTCTCTCACCAGTTCCTCGACATCGTCGAAGAGAAATTCTGCGTTCTGCAGGTCGTCCTGCGCGAAACCGCCGGACCGCACTGCCGCGATGGCCATTGCAGCGCGATGGGAAGCCAGGATGTCGTAGGGCGTGTCGCCGACCGTAATTGTGTCGTGGGTCTCCGTGCCGATCCGGGCGAGGGCTGCCAGAAAAATCTCCGGGGAGGGCTTGGAGAAGTCCGCGTCACGTTTTGACGTCGATCCCGCCAGCAGGTCGTCCACCCCAAGGAGGCCGGAATAGTACTTCACCTCCTCTTCGTCGGCAGACGAAGCGAGCGCCAGCTTGATGCCGCGTCCGTACAGTGTCTCGAACAGCCCGCGGACGTGCGGGAAGGGCCTGACCTCAGTCAGGTACTTTTTCCTGAAGAGCAGTGATCGGAACGTCTTCAGCTCCTCACCGAACCTCCGCATCTCCCGGGAAGTCACCAGGTCCGGGACGAGAAGGTCGCCGCCTTTTCCCATGTGAGGGCGGATCGTCTCCGGATCGAGGGCCTTGCCGAAGTGAGCAAAGGCCTCCACCCAGCAACGGACGTGCGCCTCGTTGGAGTTGACGAGCGTTCCGTCGACGTCGAAGATCATTCCCTTGAGGTTCATGGATGGGAGACAGAGCAAGTTTGATGCTTGGTCCCGTGGCCATGGACTGCTCGTACACTACGCGCCGATGAATCTTCCTCGCGAGATCGCATGGCGCTACCTGCGACGGCCGACCGACCGGCTCGTCTCCGCCGTCGGTTTCGTCTCCGTCCTCGGCCTCGTCATCGGAGTCATGGCCCTGGTGATCTCGATGGCCCTCATGACCGGCTATCGCGGCGACCTGCAGAAGAAGCTGCTGGGCGGCAACGCGGAGATCTTCGTCTACTCGGTGGGCGGACCGATCGAAGACGCCGGACATCTGATCGCCAGGATTCGCGGCACTCCAGGGGTCGCCGAGGCGGCTCCGGTGCTCTTCAAGAACGCGCTGGTGACGACGGAGCGCAGCGCGACGGGAACCGAGGCGATGCTCAAGGGCATCGAGCCGGCACGGGCGAAGCACTCGCCGATGCTGGCGAAGATCGTCGGGCAGCGTGGGGCCTTCGACACGGCGCAAGGGGAACGCGGCGTCGCCATCGGCCGCTATCTGGCCACGAAGCTCGGGGTGTCCGCCGGGCACTCGATCAGCGTCACCGTACCTGTGGAAGATGGTGGAAGTTTCCTGCCGCGGACGGAGTCGTTTGTCGTGACGAACGTCTTCGACACCGGGTTCTATGAGTTCGATGCGCGCTGGCTCTTCATCGATCTGAATGAGGCGCAGCAGCTCCTGCAGGCCCCGGCGTCGGCCAACCTTCTGGAGGTGAAGCTCGTTCCGGGAGCCGATCTCGATGCAGTCTCCCGCGAAATCGACGTGCGCACCGGGCACCAGTACGCGATCAGCGACTGGCGCGACATGAACCGCCAACTCTTCTCCATGCTGAAGATCCAGCAACTGGTGCTGTTCATCGTCATCGGACTGATCGTGTTCGTCTCGACGTTCAACATCGTCTCGACGCTGATCATGACGGTGCACGAGAAGCGGAAGGAGATCGGCATCCTCGCGTCGATGGGTGCGGAGTCGCGGACGGTGCGCCGCGTCTTCATCTGGTACGGAACGATGGTCGGGGTTCTGGGAACCGTCACGGGGATGTTCCTGGGCGTCGTGATCTGCTGGCTGATCACCCGCTATCACCTGGTCTCCTTCCCGCCGGAGATCGCGCAGGTGTACTTCGTGTCGTCGATTCCGTTCGTGACGAGGGCGAGCGATCTTGCGATCATCGCGTCGTTCTCGCTGTTCGTGTCGTTTGGGGCGACGATTCTGCCGTCCCTGCGGGCGGCAAGGTTGAATCCGGTGGATGCACTGCGGCACGAATAGGGCATCGCGCAGCCTCGCAGTCGCTAGCGATGGCAGGCGTTTGGTGCCAGTCCCGCAACAGCGTCAGCCCCTCATCCGGCCTTCGGCCACCTTCTCCCCGCGTTGCGGGGCGAAGGACCTCGCGATTCGGAGTTCGGGATTTGCACGAAATGTCTCTCATCTGATCGCCGCCACGTCCTAAGACGAGGCGTTGAAACAGCTTTGAGACGATCGGTAGACTCTTTTCTTCAGTAATGGCGAAACGAAATCGTGAGGTCCTTCGCCCCGCGGCAGCGGGGAGAAGGTGGCCGACGGCCGGATGAGGGGCTCGCAGTCAGCGATACCCGCCCCCGCCCTGCGTATAATCCGCCCCCGATGCCTGCCCGCTTGATTCTCGAAGATGGAACTGTGTACGAAGGGGCGTCGTTTGGCGCCACCGCCAACACGATCGGCGAAGTCGTGTTCAACACGTCGATGGCTGGATACCAGGAGATCGCCACGGACCCCTCGTATCGATTCCAGATCGTCGTGATGACGTATCCGCACATCGGAAACTACGGCATCGAGACGGACGTCGCGCAGCACGAGCACCCGCAGGTGGCCGGCTTCGTCGTGCGCGACGCCATCGCCGAGCCCTCCAACGCGCATTCAGAGGAGTCGCTTCCGGACTACTTCGCGCGCACCGGCATCAGCGCGATTCAGGGCATCGACACGCGCGCGCTGACCCGCAGGATCCGCAACGAAGGGGCGATGCGCGGCATGATCACGGGCGAGAACGAACGCTCCGTCGCCAGCGTGGTCGAAGAGATTCGCCAGGCGCCGTCCATGAGCGGCCTCGACCTCGTGCAGCGCGTGACGGCGCTCCGTCCGTACCACTTCAACGAGCCGCCTGCCAATCCTACGAAACGCATCGCGCTCTACGACTTCGGCGTCAAACGCGACATCCTCCGCCACCTCTCACGCGCCGGTTGCGACGTGACGGTCTATCCCGCCACGACCCACGCCGACGAGATCCTGGCGCAGCACTTCGACGGCCTGATGCTCTCCAATGGACCCGGCGATCCCGAGCCGGTGACGTATGCGCAGGAGAACATCCGCCATCTCATCGGCAAACTCCCCATCTTCGGGATCTGCCTCGGCCACCAGCTCCTCGGTCTCGCTCTCGGCGGGCGCACCTACAAACTAAAGTTCGGACACCGCGGCGGAAATCATCCAGTCAAGGACTTGCGCAACGGCCGTGTGGAGATCACCGCGCAGAACCACGGCTTCTCGGTCGATCCCGACTCGCTGAACGAGAATGACGTCGAGCCGACCCACATCAACCTCAACGATCAGACGCTGGAAGGGTTCCGCCATCGCCGCGAGCCGGTCCTGGCGGTTCAGTACCATCCCGAGGCGGCGCCCGGTCCGCACGACTCGTTTCACCTGTTCGGCGAGTTCATGACGATGATCGACGCATGGAGCGGGAAGTAGCCTGAATCTGCGCCCCGCCCAAAGCGGTGGCTGACGCCACCGCAGTCCAAAGCGCCTCGCGCGAAATCGGGGCGCAGGTCTCTCTTTTAGTCGAGCGAGATGATGCCGTCTTTCCAGAGTTTGTAGAAGATGAGCATCGCATCGGGTTCGCGGATCGGGGAGATCTTGATCAGCGAGCCGAGGTCCCATTGGCCGTTGATGCGGGAGAGGATGAAGCCTTCATTCGGCGTGAAGTTCATCTGGGTGATCTCTTCCAGCGCTTTGGCGACACGAGGGACCTTGAGGTCGTGCAGCCCCTGGCTGCGCAGGTCGGAGAGGATCGCCGATTCGGCACCTTTGATGGCGTTGCGCACGCGTGAATGCGTGGGATCGAGGTTTTCCGCGGCTTTGAGCAGCCTCTGTGCTTTCTCGTAGTCGCGGGCGCGCATGGCCTGCTGCGCGCGGGTGATCATCGACATGATCTCGTCGTCTTCGGAGAATTCGTCGAAGGAGGGCAGGGGCGCGTCGATCGCGGGAGAGGCGTCATCCGGGGGAACCAGCGGGACGATTGTCGGATCGGCGAGTGAGAGATAGCCCTCGCGCGTCAGGTGATAGACCGTCGAGGCGACGTTGAACGATGAGGACCGGCTTTCCAGCACGAGCTCCGCGAGCGATCGCCGGCCGTCGATGGCATTGACCACCGTCCGCTCCGCGTCATCCTCCAGCGCCTCCTCGGGGACCTCTTTGAGGAGCGTCGGGACGAGGGCCTCGTGCGTGATGAGCGTGTTGATCCGGTTCCACTCATCGACACGCCGCGTGCCTTCCATGATCAGACCGGTGACGTCGACCTTGAGCGGGATCATCTCCATGTCCGGAACTTCATCGAGGAACTCGAACTCCCCCTCGTTCCAGAGAAAGATGTCGTAGATCGCCTCCTCGGCCTTGAGGCGCATGAGACGTTGCAGGTCCTCCTCCGAAATCACGCCGATGACGACGAGGATTTTTCCGAGGAGGATGCGCGACTGCGACTGGACCTCCATCGCCTTCACCAGTTCCGGTTCGGTGATGTAGCCGTGGCTCATGAGGAACTGGCCGAGATACTCGCGAGGATCGTTCGAGGCGGAGGAGATCACGCGCCCGTTACCGAAAAAGATCTTTTTCTCGACGGCCTTGTTCCGGACCACGAGCGTGCCGCTCTTCTGGCCGAGGCTCAGCCATTGGAGCAGATCGCCCGGAAGCATTGTTTTGAGGTTGCCGCTGACACTCATGATCGAGGGGTGAGCAAAAAGGGAGTGAATTATACCGAGCGGCCCGAAGTGCGCCCGCTATCATGGCTCCGATGGCCGACGAGAAGTTGTTTTTCGACGCGAACGATCTCTCAGAACGTGACTTCAATCCCGATGCCGACTTGGGAGAGCCGGGCCGGTTTCCGTACACCCGCGGGCCGCAGGCATCGATGTACCGGGGGAAGTTGTGGACGATGCGGCAGTACGCCGGGTTTTCGACCGCCGCGGAGTCAAACAAGCGTTATCGCTATCTGCTGGAGCGCGGAACGACCGGGCTCTCAGTGGCATTCGATCTCCCTACGCAGATCGGGATGGACTCGGACGACCCACGCGCCCGGGGGGAAGTCGGGAACGTCGGCGTGGCCATCGACTCGATCGACGACGTGGAGCTTCTGTTCGACAGCATCCCGCTCGACCGCGTGTCGATCTCGATGACGATCAACGCGCCCGCCTCCATTCTCCTGGCCCTGCTGCTGGTGGTGGCGGAGCGGCGGGGGATCGCCTGGTCGGCGCTCTCCGGCACGATTCAGAACGACATTCTCAAGGAATATTCGGCGCGAGGAACCTACATCTTCCCCCCGGCGCCCTCGCTGCGCATCGTGACGGATATCTTCGAGTTCTGCGCGAAGGAAGTCCCGCGCTGGAACACGATCTCCGTCTCCGGCTACCACATCCGCGAGGCGGGATCGACCGCCGTGCAGGAAGTCGCGTTCACGCTGGCGAACGGCCTGCAGTATGTCCAGGCGGCCGTCGACCGCGGTCTGAGCATCGATTCCTTTGCTCCGCGGATCTCCTTTTTCTTCAATGCCCACAACGATTTTCTGGAAGAGGTAGCCAAGTTCCGGGCGGCACGCAAACTGTGGGCGCAGCTGATGCGCGAACGCTATGCGCCGAAGGATCCGAAGTCGCTGGCTCTCCGTTTCCACGCGCAGACAGCCGGATCCACCCTGACGGCACAACAGCCGGAGAACAACGTCGTGCGCGTGGCCTACCAGGCCATGGCCGCGGTTCTGGGCGGCTGCCAGTCGCTGCACACGAACTCGCGCGATGAGGCGCTGGCGCTTCCGACGGAGGAGTCGGCGAAGATCGCATTGCGGACGCAGCAGGTGCTCGCGCACGAGACCGGCGTCACGCACTTCGCCGATCCGCTGGCAGGTTCGTACGAGATCGAAGCGCGCACGCTCGACATCGCCCGCGAGGCGCGCGCGCTGATCGAGCGCATCGACGCCATGGGCGGGGCGCGCGCCGCCATCGAGTCGGGATTCATCCAGCACGAGATCGGGGAGTCGGCGTATCAGGCGCAACGCGCGCTCGAAGAGAAGCGGGCCATCGTCGTGGGCGTGAACGAGTTCGTCGACGACGGTTCGGCCACGCTGCCGATCATGGAGATCGACGAACGCGTCGAGCGCGATCAGGTCGCGCGGCTCAACGCGTTTCGCGCGGGCAGGACGGGCGACGTGGAATCGGCGCGGGCGGCGCTGAACGCCGCAGCCGGGGATGGGCGCAACCTGATGCCGTTCATCGTGGAGTGCGTGCGCCAGCAGTGCACGGTTGGAGAGATCGTGGCTACGCTGAAGAAAACCTTCGGCGAGCATCGGGATATGGGGTTTTGATGTGCGTCTCTGCGTTCCGGAAGGCGATGGCAGCAGCCATAAAGTCACGCAGTAAGACATGGGCGCGCCCTTCTTTCCAGTAGAGCTCCGGCCCCCGGTCGCCTTTCGGAATCCCTCGGCTTTCCGCGTTGCGCACGCCCTTCACGACGTTGCTGTACGCAGGCTATTCTCGTAGCGCGTTACCTGGTCCATCGGCGCGGATGCCGCCTTCTACGCATTGCCTCCTCCCTTGAGTTCGAGACGGCCCTGGTCGACGCCGGCCATGTGACCCGGATGCGGTCGGTCCCCTTCGGAGCCGGCCCGTCAGGACCATCGCATAGTTAGCCAGCGCGAATTCAAGAACTAAGTGCAATGGCACTCGCGCGAGAGATCGTAGACGAGCTCGGCCGCGCGATGGACCGTTGACCACGTGGAGAAGCCGCAGACACCCACAAGGCAATCGTCCACGTCTCGCGCGATGGCCCATCGCCATGATGGCTTTGGTGGCGTAGTCAGCGAGAAGACGTTTTACAAGGGTATCGATAGTGGCGAGATCCGTCGAACCCCAGCTGGTGTGAAGCGTAACGCGAGGATCGGAGAGATACGCCGGCCACTGGATAGCATCGTCAGGCGGGAGCGGTCGGAGCCGGAAGGCACCGAGCGATAGGACAGGTGGCTCCCCAAGCTCAGGTAGCGCGGGTTCGAGGGTCATGATCGGGTGCGGCGACGCCCTTCGGTTCAGCGACACCATCCCGCGCGCCGAAGTATCGCACAGCCACGCGCCAGGTTGCGGCAGCGTGTCCGCTGCAACCGATAGCAGGCGGCGGGCGCACTCGCTTACTCAAACAGACAACAGGCGATCTCGATGGATGTGAAGCAATGGCGCAGAGAAGGAGCGGAGAGTCGCTTCCTCGGTCGATGTAGACACGCCAATGAGGCTTTGAAGCCTATGATCATTGCGCCGATTCCCGCGAATCTCCATCGGCGTTCCGATGAGGATCCTGTTACTGGAACCACGACCCTCCATTGATATCGATCGTGACCCCGTTCAGGTAATCCGCCATTGGCGACGCGAGGAAGAGGATTACGGCAGCGACATCCCCCACGCTCCCCACCCTTCGCAGCGGGATCTGATTGAGGATCTCTTCGCGATGCGCTTCCAGCTCTGGTTTCGCCATTTCCGTTTCGATGAACCCAGGGGCGACGCAGCTCGCGACGATGTTGTCTTTCGCGCACGCGCGGGCGATCGAGCGCGTCAGGTTTACCAGCGCTGCTTTTGAGGCTCCGTAGTCCGCAAACTCCGTCTCGCCGCGCCAGGCAGCGCGCGACGCTACGTTGATGATCCTGCCCCCGCCAGCTCGCCGCATCGACTGCATCGCCAGCCACGCCGCGTTCGCCGCAGCGAACACGTTCAGGTCGAACGTTCGTCTCCACCCGGCCTGCCAGGCCGCGTAGTCGTCGCCGTCGAACGGGTTGTATTCGAACATCGCCGCGTTGTTGACCAGCACGTCGATCCGTTCGAAACGCCTCACCACCTCGTCGATCAGCCTCTTCACTCCCTCGGGATCAGCCACATCCGCTCGGATCGCCACGGCCCGCTCGCCGATGCCGTTGACCACCGCCTGCGCCGCTTCCTCGCTCCCGTGGTAGTTCACCACGACCCGCGCCCCTGCCTCGGCCATCCGCTTCGCCGTCTCGGCGCCGATCCCGCGCGAGCCGCCCGTGATCACCACGATCTTTCCGCGAAGGTCCAGTGTCGTATTTGGATTCACGTCCATCAAGGTATCCTCGGCGACGGAGTCTATTCGATGAGCCATGAAGTGACGTTTTACACGCGGCGTGACTGCACGCTATGCGATGCCGCCGAGGCGGCTGTGCGCGCGGCCGTGGTCCTCCACCATCTCCCTCTCACCATCACGCTCGTGGACATCGACGACGATCCGCTGCTCCGTGCGCGGTTCACGGACGACGTGCCGGTCATCTACATCGATGGCGCCGAGGCGTTCCGGCATCGCGTGACGGCAGACCAGCTGGCGGCGTGGATCCGCAAGGACGACACGCAGACCTCGCTGGCGAACGAGACGTGCATCCCGTGTAGCGGCGGCGTTCCTGCGCTCCACGGCGACGAGCTCACCCGGCTCGGCGCGCTCCTCGGTGGCGGCTGGACGATCGTGGAGGAGCATCATCTGCAGAAGGAGTTCGCGTTCCCCGATTTCGCGCAGGCGCTGGCGTTCACGAATCGTATCGGCGCGATCGCGGAGGGGGAAGGACATCACCCCGATATCGCGCTGGCGTGGGGGAAGGTGGGCATCACCGTATGGACGCACAAGGTCGACGGGCTGACGCGCGCGGATTTCGTGCTGGCTGCGAAGATCGAGACGGCGCGGGGTTGATGAGCGCAGGCAGGAGGCAGTGACCGCGCGCCGGTCACTGCTCCGTTTGAATGGATGTTAAGACGCCGGCGAGGCCGCCGGCGCCACACGCTTGCTGTTACTCGTGTTGGGTTTTCCACTCCTCTTTTGCCACTTTCCACTGGCCGCTTTCTTTGGCCATCGTGATCTTGCCGTTGGAGACGTCGTCGCCGTCTTTACCGGTGGCGAGGAGGGTGGCATCGTTGCCATCGACGGCGCCGCTCGTAACCTTGATGTTCTTTGCCTGCATCGCCTGGATCAGGGGGAAGAGTTTCTTGAAATCGGGATCGGAGGACGCCTCTTTGGCGCGCTCCGCGGTCACCGCGTTGAGGAATTTCTTCATGTCGCCGCCGGCCATGAGCTTGAGATAGGCCATGTAGGCCTTGCCCGGCTCGCCGCCGCCGGCCGGAAGGGGAGTGCCCTTCAACACCGGCGGAGCGGGTGGTCCGGTGGGCTTGGCGATGGGGACGTCGAACGTGGCGTTGTACTGGTACTTCTCGTCGAAGAAGTCGTCGGGCTTGGCCATGGAGACCGAGCCGGCCACGCGTGCGGCGGTGATCGATTTCAGGTCGAGCTTCTGCATGCCGACGGCGGAGAACTGATGCATCTTCTTGAACGCAGGGCTGAAGACGGTGGCGCTGATGATGGCCTTGTCGTCGTCGATGGTGGCGGTGAAACCGCTCAGCTCCTGTTTGTCCTGCGCCCGCATGAACTCGAACTCATCCGACTGTGCCTCGGCCGAGATCTCCTTGTCGATGATGATCACTTCCACCACGGTCTTGGTCTTGTCGAACGGGCTCTTGTGCCTCCGTGCGTAGGCATGGGTGAGCGCGAATTTCTTCCCGTTCGCGGTGAGAGAACCATCGGCCTTTCCGCCATCGGCCAGCAGCGGAACGGACGCCATCAGGATCACGAGGGCAAGGGACGAGCGAAATCGATACATGCTCAATAACCTCCGGTTGAATTGTTGGGTGGGAGAGAACACTGCGGAAGATATGTCATCCAGGGGTGCTCCGCTGTGATGCAGGTCAACACGTATGATCGGGCGTATGGCGCGGTTGACCGGTCGATCGTTCGGCGTGATCGCGTTCGCGTTTCTGCTGATCGCGTCGTGCCGCAGGGTGGAGAAAGCGATCGTCGAGCCGCGCAGCGGCGTGCGGCTGGTGCTCATTCCGGCGGGCGCATTCGAGATGGGATCACCGGGCGGGGAGGCGGGACATCGGGCGGATGAGACGCGGCATCACGTCATTCTCACGCGGCCGTTTTACCTGTCGGCGACCGAGGTGACGCAGGAAGAGTGGGCACGGGTGATTGGGAATCGTCCGAGTCATTTTCCTGGCCCGCGGCTGCCCGTCGAGAGTGTCACGTGGTTTGAGGTGCAGGAGTTTCTGCGGCGGCTGAATGCGTCGCGCGGTCCTCGTTACCGGCTGCCGACCGAGGCGGAGTGGGAGTATGCGTGCAGGGCGGGTTCGGCGACGGCGTATGACCGCGGGGATCACCTATTGCCGGCGGATGCGAACTTCGACGCACGGGTTGCGGGACAGGCAGCCGCGGGCGATGCGTTTCGCGGGACGACGACGCCGGTGGCGTCGTTTCCTCCCAATGCCTGGGGGTTGTACGACATGCACGGCAACGTCTGGGAGTGGTGCGCGGATGAGTATTGTCCGTACGCCGCGAGGACAGTCACGGATCCTCGGCAGGCGTGTGGGAGTCCGTATCGGGTGATCCGGGGCGGGAGCTGGTACTTCGGTGCGGACAGTGCGCGGAGCGCGTTGCGCTACACGCACGAGCCGCGCCTGCGCGGTTTCAGCATCGGCTTCCGGATCGTTCGCGAGAGCGCTCGCTAATCGCCGCTAAACAAGGCCGTGGTCGCGCAACTCGCGCTTGATGAACGCGTAGATGATCGGTGCCATCACCACGCCGCTGACGCCGAACGCAGTCTCGCCGATGAGGATTGCCAGCAGGATCTCCCATGCCTGCGAATCGGTCTCGCCGCCGACGATGCGCGAGTTCGTCAGGTACTCGAGCTTGTGCACGATCACGAGAAAGAACAGCGACGCGATGGCCGTGCCGGGGGAGATGCCGAGAGAGAGGATGACGATGACGGTGTTGGAAATGAGATTGCCGAGAACCGGGATGAGGCCGCAGACGAACGTCACGAAGACGATCGTCGTCGCGAACGGGATGTGGCGTCCGAAGAGCGGAAGCGCGACGAGGAGATAGAGCGCGGTCAGCGCCGTGTTCAGCAGCGAGATCTTCACCTGCGCGCTGGCGATCTGCGCGAAGGAGTGCGTGAAGCGTTCGACCTTCGCCTCCAGCGCTTCGCTCAACGTGCCGGGCACACGGTTCGGATGGTGGGTCACGTGGCGGAAGAAGACCATGACGGCTAACAGCATGCCCATGACGACGTGCACGAGACCGATGCTGACGGTACTCCCGGCGAGCTTCAGCGCCTCGGCATGTTCCTTCAGCCACGCGGCCAGCGCGACCTTGATCGTCTCGGCATCCGTCATGACCTCGGGGATGAGGTCCTCACCGTAGCCGCCGAGCCACGCGCGCGTCGACTGAAGGATGTCGGCCATCTTCGTCATGATGGCGGGGATGTTGTCGACGTGGTGGCGAAGGAACGAGA
The DNA here is from genome assembly GCA_038244715.1 of Thermoanaerobaculia bacterium. Classification (GTDB taxonomy): domain Bacteria; phylum Acidobacteriota; class Thermoanaerobaculia; order Gp7-AA8; family Gp7-AA8; genus JADGNZ01. Next base: position 18,508 of record JBBRTE010000016.1, on the reverse strand, counting down.
CCATGAGCGCGGTCACGCCGAAGATCACGCCGCCGCCGACGAGCGTCACGAGGATCAGCGCCAGCGGGCGGGCGGCTGTGCCCGGCATCCGCTTTGAAAACGAGCGCGAAAGTCGGTCGAGAAGAAGATAGAGGACCAGCCCGGCGACGACGGCCGGCACGAGGTGCCAGAGCATCACATAAACAAGGAGGGCGGCGGAGATCGCCCACGCCGCGATCTCCTCGAGCGAGGGACGCGGTTTCGGGATCGGCGGCAGGGCTTCCTCACCCTCGGCGGGAGGCGGCGCGATGGGAAATGGATTCGAGCTCATCTGGAATGATTGTAGACGCCGGGTCAAATAACACGCATCATGCGAGTGACGAGGCGGGATGCAGGGTTGCCGCTTCTCACTGAGCGTGTGACAATAACGATTGGGTCACAAGCCAACAACTGAATGACGGACAGCCGAGTGTTTGCGCACCGTGGGGAGTTTGCTCTGCGGCAGGTAGGGGGCGAGAGCATCCTCGTGCCCATCCGGAATCACGTCGGGGAGCTCGACTCCGTGTTCGTGCTCACCGCGGTGGCGGCCAGGATCTGGCAGCTGTTCGACGGCGTTCGGGACGTCGATTCCATCATCACAGTCATCTGTAGCGAGTACGATGTCCAAGCCGACGTCGCAAGGGCTGATCTCGAGGAGCTGCTCACCTCGCTGACGTCGGCGGATCTGGTTGAGCACGGAGTCGAGAAGACCAAATGAGCGCGATCGAAACGGGAAGTTATACCGACTTCAGCATCCTGGTTCACGGCCGGGCTGAGCCGCGGCGGATTCCGGTCAACGGCACCATCGAAGTGACGAACCGCTGCCCGCTGGAGTGCAAGCACTGCTACAACAACCTGCCGATGAGCGACTTCGTGGCCCGTGCGCGCGAGCTGACTCTGGACGAGCACAAGCGGCTGCTGGACGAGCTGGCGGATCTCGGATGTCTCTGGCTGCTGTTCTCCGGCGGCGAGATCTTCGCGCGCCGTGACTTCCTCGACATCTATGCCTACGCGAAGCAGAAGGGCTTCCTGATCACACTCTTTACAAACGGGACGTTGATCACGGAGAAGATCGCCGACTTCCTCGCCGACCTGCGGCCGTTCACGATCGAGATCACGCTCTATGGCGGGACGAGGGAAACGTACGAAGCGCTGACGGGCATCCCGGGCTCCTACGACCGCTGTCTGCGCGGCATCGACCTGCTGCTCGAGCGCAATCTGCCGCTGAAGCTGAAGACGGTGGCGCTCTCGATCAACAAGCACGAGATTCCGCTGATGCGGCAGATGGCGGCCGATCGCGGCGTCGAATTCACCTTTGACGCGATGATCAACCCGCGCATCGATTGTTCGGCCAGTCCGCTGGCGGTGCGGTTGCGTCCGTCCGAGATCGTCGAGCTCGACCTCGACAATCTGGAGCGGGTTTCCGAATGGCGCCGACTCGCCCGCGATCATGGATCGCCAACGCTGGCCGAGGGTGAGGAGCGGCAGGTCTACGAGTGCGGCGGCGGGATCAACTCGTTCGCGATCGATCCGTACGGTGACCTCTCCATCTGCGTGCTTTCCCACGTCGACAAATACAACGTCCGCGATGGCAACTTCCGCGAAGGCTGGGAGGAGTACCTGCTCAACGTGCGGAAGCGCGCGATCACCCGGCCCACGAAGTGCAACGAGTGCGGACTCAAGTCGATGTGTGGCATGTGCGCCGCGAACGGGGAGCTGGAGAACGGCGACGCTGAGGCGCCAGTCGACTTTCTCTGTCAGGTCGCGCATCTGCGGGCGGAGACGCTCGACATTCCGGTGCGCGTTCATGGCGAGTGCGAGTACTGCGTCGGTGGTTCACTACACGAACTCGTACGCGTTGCCGCCGAAGCGCTGAAGTCTGGTGAGGCAGAACGGATCGCGGCTATTCCGTACGAACCCGCTCACCCCGCTGCGACTGGATGCGGGACGGGTGGTTGTGGGAGTTGTTCGGTCTCGAGCGCGGTCGCTCGGTAAGGGGAGAACGATGGAGAAGCAGGAGAGCAGCAACCGAAAGCAGTACGAGAAGCCGGAAGCGAAGCGCTTTCCGCTTCGCCCGGATGAAGCAGTCCTCGGCTTTTGCAAGACGAACGCAGCGTCGGGTCCCTCCAGTCTCGGTTGTCGCGGCAGCTCCCGCTGCAGCGTCCCAGGGTCGTGAGGCATTCTTCTCCTGAATGAACGTGTCCCCGCGCGAGTTCATCCGCATCGCTGAGATCGCGATCGGGATCGGATACACAGACGAGTCCCTTCGCCGCCCCCTGTCGGAGACCGTCCGCCGCTTCGCGGTGCTCTCGGCCGCACCCGACCTGAACATCACCGTCGAGCCGATGAATGGTCCGCTGCCACCGACGGGCCGGATGCTCTTCGAATCGGCCGCGGTGTGGCGCGCATACGACGACGCCGGAGGCTTCCGCATCGACTGCTGGAGTGACCTCTTCGGCGACGTGCCCTACAAAGCGGCGTTCTTCGATCGCGAGCTCCGAACGGGACGGATTCTCGTAAGGCGCGAGGTATTCGACGCGAACCCCGAAATGCACGCTCTCGACTATCCGCTGGATGAAGTGGTCGTCGCCCATCTCCTCGGCCGCGGCCGGGGAGTGGAGTTGCACGGCTGCGGGATCATCGACCGCGATGGCCGCGGACAGCTGTTCGTCGGCCAGTCCGGGGCAGGAAAGACGACCACCGCGCGCGTCTGGCTTGCCGATGGCGACTACGAGATCGTGAGCGACGACCGCGTCATCGTCCGTTTCGTGGAGGGCGAGTGGCGGATGTACGGAACTCCCTGGCACGGCGAGGCGGAGCTTTCCTCGCCGCGCTCCGCGCCGCTCGGAGCAATTCATCTTCTCGTTCAGGCCACGCAGACCGAACTGGTGACGTTGCCCCCCGCTCGCGCCGCTGCTGCTCTGTTCGGTTGCACCTTTCCTCCGTTTTACGACGCGATTGCCGTTGCATTCACGCTCGAGTGTCTGGATCGGATCGTCCAGGACCTCCCCGTGCGTGCGCTCCGCTTCCTCCCTGATCGCAGCGTCATCGATTGCGTTCGGAGTGCCGCGTGAGCGAGTTCGAGCCGACACTCCGGCATCTTCTGGCCTCACGCCGGGCGGCGCGCTTTCGTGTCACGGGTGACAGCATGCATCCGGCGATACACGACGGCGACTACATTCGGGTCGAGCCTTGTGAACCTTCGTCGCTGCGCCCCGGAGACGTCGTTCTCACGAAGGCGGCTCGGGGATTGACCGCACACCGGTTGGTTCGCCGGTCGGGATCGATGATCGTCACGCGGGGAGACAACGCTCTCCGTTGCGATGCGCCGGTCCGCCTGTCCGAGATTCTGGGACGCGTACTTTCGGCGGGCGATACTACAAATATTAGTAAATCTGGCCTCAAATCAGCGACAATCGTCCGACTCGCTGCCGTGCTCGTCCGGCGGTTGCGGGGAATGCTTCGGTAGCCATCGGTCCAAAAACGACAACAGAAGGCAGTCCTGGGCTGCGATCCCCGGCGTTTCGGGGGGCCCTGACGAAATTTTTGCGCGGGCACGCACGTGTTTCGAACAACACAACTAATAACATCTGTACGCCCGAGAGTCGCTTCAGCAAGGGGAAACATTGTGAAGACTACTACTACCGCCGTCAGAAGGACGAGCGTGCGAGCCATCGTATGCTTCGTCGCCGTTCTTACGTTGTCGTCCCGTGCCCATGCGCAGGTGGTGTTCGACGCCGCGTCGAACGCTGCTACGGCCACGGCCTCCGCGGCGAATCCGATCACGACCTCCTGGAATCACACGGTCAGTCTCGTCAAGAAGCCCTACGTGGCTGTGAGCGTTGCCATCGACAAGAACGGCGGCGCGCAAACGGTCACCAGTGTTGTCTATGGCACCGAGGCGGGCGGACCCAATCAGGCGATGGCGCTCCTGGGATCGGCGACCAACGGAACGATCGAGCGGGCGGAGATCTGGGGCCTCGCCAATCCAGCGGCGGGAACGCACCTCATCACGGTCACCGTTGCCAATGCCGGGCTCGTGAACACGTCGGTCATTGCGGGTGCGCGATCCTTCACGAACGTCCTTCAGACTGCCGCCACTGGAACCGCAGTGGCGGCGACCGCTACGTCGTTGACGCCTACGGTCGTTTTGGCGAACTCAGCCTTCGACTACGTTGTGGATGCCGTTGCCTACAACGCGAATGTCGCGTTGGCGCCTGGTGCGAACCAGGCCGGCTTCAACGTTCAAAGCGCCGCCCCGGCTGCCTCGGGTGCCGGAAGCAGCAAGACCGGTTTTGCGAACACGACGATGACCTGGACCGCCGGTGGTGGGGCGCAGGCGTGGGCAGCTGTCGCTGTGCCGCTCGTATCAGCGACGCCGCAGATTCTGTTCGACGCCGCCAGCAGCGCTACGTTCGCATCCGCGGGAAACCCCGTTGTCGGCTCCTGGAATCACAACACGACGAGTGCAGCGAACCGTTACCTCGTCGTCGGTGTGTCGATCGACAAAAGCGCCGGTGCTTCGGTCGTCAACAGCGTCCGGTACGGCACCGAAGGCGGCGGTCCGAATGTTCTGATGACGTTGCTGGGCAGCATCGACAGCGGAACGGCAGTGAGGACTGAATTGTGGGGACTCGCGGCGCCGGCGGCCGGTATCCATCAAATCACAGTCTCGGTGAGTAACGCAGGCGCGAATGTGAACGTCGTGGCCGGTGCGCAAACGTTCAGCGGTGTGGATCAGAACGTATCTACCGGAGCCGTCGTCACGAACAGTGCGAACTCGGCAACGCCGTCGGTCGCCGTTACGAACCTGGCCTCCGACTATGTCGTGGACGTCATCGGTTACAACACCAACACGGCGCTGACCGCAGGTGCCCGGCAGGACAGTCGCTATGCGATCGTAACCAACGCCGCCGCCCCGATCACGAACTTCTCCGGCGCAGGCAGCGGATCCCGCGGCTACCCGAACACCACGATGTCGTGGACGCCGGTGGCGGGCGCACAGAGATGGGCAATGGTTGCCGTCCCACTCAAGGAAGTCTCTGTTGGCATCACGAAGACCGCCTCCACCGATGTCATCAAGCTCGGCGACACGGTCACGTACACACTCAAGGTTACGAACTTCACGGGAGCGACCGTCAATAACGTCATCGTCACGGACGCAATCCCGTCCGGCGCCACATTCGTGTCGCAGACGGGATGCGCCGGTACGGGTCCGGTCACATGCAACATCGGTTTGCTCGCCGCGGCAGCGACCTCGGCGCCGATCACGATCACTGTCGTCGCCAATGCTGCGGGGCCGATTGCCAATGTCGCAACGGTTTCTTACAACGCACTGGCTACGACAAACTCGTCCGAGACGATCCGCACCCTCGCCGAGGGACACGTCTGTGCGACACCAGGGAAAGATGGAGCAGGGGGAACCCTTGCGGGCGTAAAGAACGATTACTGGCCGGGCAGTACCACCGTTGCGGCCGGAGTGACCGGCCTGACGGTCGGCGCGCGGACTGCGGGCGGTGGCGGAAGCGCGATTGCCATCGGCGACCTCCTCATCGTGATGCAGATGCAGGACGCCGCGTTCGACACGACGAACGACGAGACGTACGGCGAAGGAACCGGCTCGACTCGCGCAACCGGTACTGGCAGCGGCGCAGCAACCTCGCTGAATAACGCAGGTCGCTGGGAGTATGTCGTCGCCACAAATGCGGTTACGGCCGCCGGTGGCGCGTTGACGTTCAATGCCGGTGGAGCGGGTGGCGGCCTGCTCTACGGGTACACGAATCAGACCTTCGCAACGACGACCACGCAGGGGCAGCGCACCTACCAGGTGATTCGCGTCCCGCAGTACACGACGGCAACTCTTGGATCGACGCTCACCGCTCTTCCCTGGAATGGCGCGACCGGCGGCGTGCTGGCGGTCGACGTCAGCGGCACACTGGCACTCGGTAGCTCGACCGTCTCCGTCGATGGAATGGGATTCCGTGGCGGTGGTGGCCGGGTACTCACCGGTGATGCCACGGCCGGACTCGCGTCGACCGACTTCCGCACGCTGTCAACGTTGACGACGAACGGATCGAAGGGGGAAGGCATCGCCGGAACCCCTCACTACGTGTATCAGCACGGCGCGGCCATCGGTGCACCAGCATCCGGAAACGCCCCGTTGAATACGGGCGTGGAAGGGTACGTCGCCGGTAGCTATGGCCGCGGAGCGCCCGGAAACGCAGGCGGTGGTTCGACCGATGGAAACCCCCCGGGCAACGACGATAACAGCGGCGGCGGTGGTGGTGGTAACGGCGGCTTCGGCGGCGCGGGTGGCAACGGCTTCGCGTGTAACTGTCCTTCCGGCGGTCAGGGCGGCGGCGGAATCTCGCCCAGCCTCACCCGGATCACGATGGGTGGCGGCGGTGGTTCGGGCACGACGAATAACGGATCGGCCGAAACCTGTATCGCTCCTCCGACCTGCCGGTTGAATGTCCCGGGGGACTGGCTCGACACCGAAGCCGGCGCAAACGGTTACTACAGCAGCGGCGCGAACGGTGGTGGCACCGTCATCATCCGGGCGCTCCAGGCGACGGGCACGGCCACGATCACGGCTAACGGCCTCACTGGCAACAACACCGGCCGTGACGCAGCGGGCGGAGGTGGCGCCGGCGGCTCGGTGCTCGTCACGACCCAGATCGGCACGTTGGGCGGGCTCACGTTGAGCGCAAAGGGTGGCAACGGAGGAAACGCCTGGCTGACGACCGCGCCGGCGGGCAGTCCGGGACAACGTCACGGCCCCGGCGGGGGTGGTGGCGGCGGTTACATCCTCACATCCACCCTCCCGTTTGCGAGAGATGTCGCAAACGGCGTGAACGGCGTGACTACCTCGGTAAATGACCCGTACGGCGCCCAGCCCGGCACACCCGGTGTCGTCGACTTGATCTCCGGCAACAACGTCCTTCCCGGTGGTGATGGTGCCAGCTGCGCGATCGCCGATCTCGCGGTCACGAATATCGTCAGTGCGCCATCGATTCAGGCCGGGAGCAACGTCACATTCACCCAGACCGTGACGAACAATGGCCCCTCGCCTGCGGACGGAGTCGTTTACATGGCTCCCATTCCTGCCAGCTCGACATTTGTCTCGATGTCGGTTCCTGCGGGCTGGACCTGCATCACCCCTGCTGTAGGCGGCACCGGCGTCGTGACGTGTACGACACCCACGCTTGCGAATGCAGCGACAGCGAACTTCTCGCTCGTGGTCAACACCTCTGTAGGCACCCCAGCCGGTTACGTCTTGTCCGAGACGAACTCCGTTTCCAGCAATACTCCCGACTCGAATCCAGACAATAACAAGGCGACAGCGACGACCATCGTCGAAGCGTCGCCCACCGCCGACAAGTTTGCCGACATGGCCGTGACGATCTCGCAAAGCACGAGTGTCCCGGTTGCCGGCGCCAACATTAACTATACGCAGACCATCTCGAACCTCGGCAGCTTCGTCGCCAACGTGCCGACGTACAGCATCACCACCCCTCCGAACACCACATTCCAGGGCATCACGCCTCCGGCCGGATGGACGTGCACCACGCCTGCGATCGGCGGAACCGGGTCGATCAACTGTACCGGTGTCACGCTGGCCTCGGGTGCCAACGTAAGCATGCCGCTCATTTTTAAGGTGAATCCGGGCACTGCTGTCGGCACCACGATCACAGCGACTCCGTCGGTGGCGAGCAGCTCTCGCGATCCGTACCTTCCGAACAACACAGCCAGTGTCACGGCGACGGTTGTCGCGGCCGGCTCCGGCGACGTCGCAGTGACGATCTCCAATAGCCCGAATCCCGTCAGCCCGGCGCAGAACTATTCCTACACCGTGGTAGCAACCAACAACGGTCCGGCCGCGGCCGCGAACGACACGGTCTCTCTCCCGTTGCCGGCCGGGACGAACTTCCAATCGCTCACACCTCCCGCGGGCTGGGCATGCGTGACGCCTGCTGTCGGCTCGGGCGGAACGATTACCTGCACCATCGCGTCGTTCGCCATTGGTGCCACCGCCACGTTCTCGCCAGTGATCATGGTCAATCCGAACACGGCCGCCGGAACGACGCTGGCAGCTACCGCAACGATCTCGACCACCTCGACGGACAGCATCCCGTCGAACAACAGCGCATCGACGTCCAACCTTGTCGTCGCGCGCACCGGTGCCGACGTTGGCATCGTCAAGACCGACTCGCCGGATCCTGTCGGGGTCGGGCAGTTGATCACCTATCGCCTGACCGTCACGAACAACGGGCCGGCACGCGCCACGAACGTCACGATCAACGACCCGCTGCCGGCAACTGTCGATCTTGTGTCGGCGAACCCCAGTATCGGTTCGTGCAGCAATAACCTGCCGACCACGCCAACGACCATCAACTGCACCCTCGGTTCGCTGGCCGTCGGCAATTCTCAGTTCGTCGATGTCATCGTCCAGGCGAACGCCACCGGCACGGTGACCAACACAGCCACGGTGACGCGCACCGAGGTCGACTCGGTCCCGTCGAACGACTCGTCGACGGCGACGACCACCGTGCTTGCCGTGACGCTGGTCCGCCTTCGCGACTTCAACGTCACCCAGGACAAAAAGAAGGTTCTCATCTCCTGGCAGACGAGCTTCGAGTCCGACAATCTCGGGTTCAACATCTATCGCGACATCGGCGCGGAGCGAACCAAAGTCAACAAACACCTCATCGCGGGCACGGCCCTGACCTCGAAAGAGCACGACAGCAAAGCAGGTCAGGTCTATCGCCTCGGCGACACGCTGGACCCCGGCACGTTCGCTCAATACTGGCTCGAAGATGTCGACACGGCCGGTAAACACACGATGCACGGCCCCGTGTCTCCCGTGAGCGGTGCGCCGTCCGGTCCTCCGAACACGACGGCGCTCTCCGGCCTCGGTGCCAGCGGCGACGTGATCGACACGCCAGCCGGCTTCGGCGCGGCGCACGCCACCGCCCAGGAAGCGGCCACGAACGCGCAGTACAAGAAGCAACTCGATCTCGCCGCTGACAAGGGCCTGCGCATCTACGTTTCACAGGAAGGCTGGTATCACGTGACGCGCGCGGCCATGACTGCGGCCGGATACGACCCCGGCTCCGATCCGCGCGCGATCTCGCTCTACATGCTCGGCGATGAGCTGGACATCACCGTCGATGACGGTGGCGACGGCAAGTTCGATCCGAACGATGCCATCGAGTTCTACGGATATCCGGTCGACACCATCTCGACCGGGGCTCGTACCTACTGGCTGCGTTCATCGAAGAACGACGGAAAGGGCAGCCGCATCGACGTCCAGAAGTCGAAGGGTGGCGATCCCATCACCGGCAGCGTGCCGTTCACCTATCAGCGAATCGAGCGGAACATCTTCGCGCCGCTCGTGAGAAACAGTGAGGACGATGCCTTCTTCGGAACTCTGATCACCAGCGACACCGGTACGCAGACACTGACCGTTGGCAACCTCGATCCGTCGTTCAGCGGCAACGCGTCGCTCGAGCTCCTGATCCAGGGCGGTACCGACATGGACCACCGCATCGACGTGGCGATCAACGGGCACAGGCTCGGAACGGCCGCTCTCTCGAAGATCGACGAGAAGTCGTTCACCTACCCGTTCCCGCAGTCGTGGCTGAACACCGGCACGAACAGTGTGACCCTGACGTCGCTGAACGGCGAAGAGGACGTCAGCGTCGTGGCGAAGACGTGGCTTACGTATCAGCATCTCCTCCGTGCGGACAGCGGCGTTCTGAATGTGAAGCTCGCCGGCGGCCGCGCAGTGACGATGGGCGGATTCACCACCAACAAGGTGCGCGCCGTCGATGTTACGGACGGACGGCATCCTGTCGAGATCCAGACGGTCGTCGCCGCGGATCCCCAAGGTGGATTCACGGCAACGTTCACGAACCTGTCGGGTGGCACGCGGACGGTCACGGCGTTCGACTCCTCACGCATCCTCGCCGCCGGTGAACTGGCCACCAGCATGGCCTCGAGCTGGAGCGATACCAACGGCAACAGCAACGGTTCGAAGGGCCCGGGCGACTTCTACATCGTCACCAACCGTTCGTTCCTTTCGGCCGCGCAGTCGCTGAAGGCGACGCGAGATGCGGAAGGCCTCGATACGCGTGTGGTCGATGTCGATGACATCTACGACGAGTTCAACTTCGGCATCCGCAGCCCTGGCGCGATCCGTTCCTTCTTCCAGATGGCGGCGGCGTGGAAACGCGCTCCGAACGCGTTCCTTCTGCTCGGTGATGCCAGCATCGACCCGCGCAACTACCTCGGTATGGGCGCGTTCGACTACGTCCCGACGAAGCTCGTGCCGACGTCCCTCCTGCGTACGGCGTCCGACGACTGGTTCACCGACTTCAACAACGACGGCATCGCCGACATCCCCATCGGACGCATTCCCGTGCGGACGCCGGAAGAAGCCGCTCTTGTGATTGGCAAGATCACGTCCCGCGGCAAGCCGAGCGGCTCCTGGTCGCGCAACGCGCTCTTCGTCAATGACGTGACGACGGACTATGACTTCGCCGCCGTCTCGGCATCGCTCATCAAGCTGTTGCCGGCGGGGATCACAAGCCAGACGGTCAACTTCGGTAATTCCTCCAATCCGCATGGCGACGTCCTGAGCGCGCTGAATAGCGGCAACCTGCTCACGACCTACGTCGGGCACGCATCGGTGGAAATCTGGGGCGAGAGCATCTTCTCGTCCACGGATGCCGCCACGCTGACGAACGGGACCCGTCTCCCGGTGGTGTTGCTCATGAACTGCCTGAACGGCTACTTCCACGATGTCTTCAGCCAGAGTCTGGCCGAGGCGCTGATCACCGCGCCGAACGGCGGAGCAGTGGCCGTATGGGCGTCGTCGGGTCTGACGCAGCCCGATCAGCAGGCTCTGATGTCGCGCGAAATGTTCCGGCAGCTCTTCCGCAGTGGCGAGAATCTGACACTCGGTCAGGCCATGATGCGCGCCAAGAACGTGGCCACTGATCCCGATGTACGCAGGTCGTGGATTCTCTTCGGGGATCCCACGATGAAGCTCATTCCGTAACGCTGACTCCTGCGGGCAGGCCGTGATTCGGCCTGCCCGCCGTTTCAGTGGAAGTCGTGGCTGGCCACGTCGCCGATCCCTTCCAGAGACCAGAACTTCTCCGCGCGGACGGAACATTGTCCGTCCTCGTTCTGCAGGATTCCCTCGACGATGAGGCCGGGCGATCCGACGATGAGCGCGCGATGTTCGCGAAAGAGGTCCGGCTTCACGATCGCCTGTGAGATTCCAGTCTCGTCTTCGAGGGTCAGGAAGACGAAGCCTTTCGCGGTGCCTGGCCGTTGCCGCACGATCACGGCGCCGGCCGTCGCCACCCGGCTTCCGTTCGGCAGTTTCTTCAGCTGCAACGCCGAATGAACGCCGTCGCGTTCGAGCTGTGGCCGGAAGTGGCTGAGGAGGTGAGGGCCTGCCGTCAGATCGGTCGCAGCGTAATCGGCCAGGGTCTCCTCGCCCGGCGACATTTCCCCGAGGGGGGAGGCGACGCCGGGCTGGCCGTCATCCTGGAACAATTCGCCTGCCGGTTTTGCGGCCTGCGCGGATTGCCACAGCGCGGCACGGCGCCGGAGACCCAGCGACGCCAGCGCGCCGGCGTAGGCGAGTTTCGTGAGCTGGTCGTCGCGCAGATGTGCACGCCGCGCGAGATCGTCGGCGGAGCGGAAAGCTGACGAACGGGCGGTATCCTCGATGGCCCGCGCGGCGGATTCGCGCAGTCCCTTCACGAACTTCATCCCCAGCCGCACCGCCCCCTTCTCCCAGCGGCAGTGCCAGCCGGAGTGGTTGACGTCGATCGGCAGCACGATGACCCCATGCCGCTCCGCATCCTTGATCAACGTAGCGGGGTGATAGAACCCCATCGGCCAGGCATTCATCAGCGCGATGTAGAACGCCGCGGGATGATGCGCCTTCAGATACGCGCTGGCATAGGCGATCAGCGCGAAGCTCGCCGCATGCGACTCGGGGAAGCCGTACAACGCAAAGGACGTGATCGACTTCACGATCTGGTCCTGCGCCGGCGTGTCGATGCCGTTCTTCGTCATCCCCGCACGCAGCCGCTGCTCGATCTCCTCCATCCGTTCCATCGAGCGCTTGAACCCCATGGCCCGCCGCAACTCCTCCGCTTCTCCGCCGGTGAAATCCGCGGCCACCATGGCGATACGCAGCAGCTGTTCCTGAAACAGCGGTACGCCGAGCGTCCGCCGGAGGATCGGCTCGAGACAGGGGTGCGGATACTCGATCGGCGCTTTTCCCTGGCGCCGGTCGAAGAACGGTTTGACCATGCCACCGACGATCGGGCCGGGGCGGATGATGGCTACCTGGACGACGATGTCGTAGAACTTCGCCGGCGCGTTGCGTGGCAGCGACGCCATCTGCGCGCGGCTCTCCACCTGGAACATCCCCACGGTATCGGCCTCGTTCAGCATCTTGTAGACGGGCGGGTCGTCCTGCGGCAGATGGGCGAGATCGACGTCGATGCCTTCGTTCGTGCGGATGAGCGGGATCATCTCTTCGATCGCCGCGAGCATGCCCAGACCGAGGAGGTCGACTTTGATGAGTCCGAGGTCCGCGCAGTCGTCCTTGTCCCACTGGATGACGACGCGGCCGGGCATCGCCGCCGGTTCGAGCGGTACCACTTCGTCGAGCCGCCCTTTGGCCATGACCATCCCGCCTGAATGCTGGCCGAGGTGACGGGGAAGATTCTGGATTTGCATCTGCAGGCGCATGAAGTGCTGCACGCGCAGATCGTCCGGGTCGAAGCCGGCAGATGCCAGCTCCTGCGGCATCGACTCGACTCGCTCGCGGATCTCGCCGAAGTTCCAGGTGCCGAGAGTCTTGGAGAGCTTGTCGGCCTGCTCCAGTGAGAAACCGAGCGCCTTGCCAACCTCGCGTGCGGCGGAACGGTCGCGATACGTGATGACGTTCGCAGTCATAGCCGAGCCCACGGCACCATACGTTTTGTAGACGTGCTGGATGACACGCTCACGCTGATCTCCCGACGGCAGGTCGAGGTCGATGTCCGGCCATTCGCCGCGTTCTTCGGACAGAAACCGCTCGAACAGCAACTCCATCGAAACGGGATCGACGGCCGTGATGCCGAGCGCGTAACAGACCGCGCTGTTGGCAGCGGAACCGCGTCCCTGCACGAGGATCTTCTCGCGCTGGCAGAACTGCACGATGTCCCACACGATGAGGAAGTAGCCGGCCAGATCGAGCTTCTCGATCATGGCCAGCTCCTTCTCGATCTGCGCCTGTGCCCTGGCCGTCAACGGCCGGAAGCGGGTCGTTGCGCCGTTCCATGCGATCTTGCGGAGGAACGACATTGCCGACTCGTCGTTCGGCAGCGGGTATTCGGGAAACTGATAGCCGAGGTTGGCGAGCGTGAAGTCGAGCGTGTTCGCCAGTTGCCAGGCACCATCCAGAGCCTCGGGCAGATCGGCAAAGAGCGCGGCCATCTCGCCGGCACCTTTGATGTGACGCTCGCGATTGACGCCGAGGAGCCGGCCGGCGTTGTCGACATGCCGCCCTTCGCGGATGCAGGTCAGGATGTCGTGCAGCTCTTTGTCGCCGGCTGTTGCGTAACGGACGCCGTTCGTGGCGATGAGGGGAAGGCGGAAGCGGCGCGCCAGGTCGACGAGGGCGATGTTGCGGTGTTCCTCGTCGCGGCGCTGATGGCGCTGCAACTCGACATGCGTCCGCCCCTTGAAGATGCCGCTGATCGTGTGCAGGAGCGCTTCCGCTTCGGCGACGCCGCTCTTCGTGAGCGCGTGCGCGAGCGGTCCTTCATCGCCGCCGGTGATGCAATGCAATCCTTCCGCGTGCTGTGCAATCAGGCCCCAGTGGAAGCGCGCTTCCCCTTTCGGCCGTCCGAATGCGCCGGCCGTGAGCAGCTTGCCGAGATTGCGATAGCCGAGAGGACTCTCGACGAGGAGGGTGAGGCGCATCTCGCGGGCGTTCGAGCGCGCTGCGTCCATCCGCGTGAGCTTCAGCCCTTTGACCGGAACGGCGTTGTCGATGACGACTTCGGCTCCGACGATGGCACGCACGCCGGCCTTCTTCGCGGCGCTGTAAAACCGCGGCGCGCCGTAGACGCCGTTGGTGTCGATGAGCGCCATGGCCGGAATGCCGTTCTGCGCGGCGTGGAAGATCAGATCCTCCGGCAGGCTGGCCCCGTCGAGAAACGAAAAGGCAGACGCAGTCCGTAGTTCCGCATAGGGACGAGCCTTCTCCTTGACGATGTTCCATGGACGTTTCCGAGCGCGTTCTTTGCGCGCGCCGGCCGAGGGGCGGAAGGGTTGGATGGTCAAGGTTGAAGGCTCGATGTTGGATGTTGATTGTTGAATGGCCGCGGGTTCGGGGAGTGGCCGGCGTTCCTCCATTCAACATTCGGCTTCATTTGAGTCACATCTCGTATCGCGCATCGACGAACCACTCCGCCTCGGTTCCCTGAAAAACCCGATACACACCTCCGCGTTCGAGCTCCACATCCCAGTACTCGCGGATGTCGGGGCGGTCGCTCCACCATCCTTCCTCGACACTCCAGGGGCCCGAGCAGATGCGCACGGTGCCTGCGATCTCGACCTTGCCACCGACTTCGACGCGAGGGCGCGCGTCGCGGATCGTCGATGGCGATTCGGAGACGGACTCGGCGAGACTGCGGATCGACGCGATCTGCATGCTCTTGTCGTCGCCCGTCTCCCGCGTGGTCACTTCGATCGGGATCGGCGGGCGGAACGTGCGGACGGCGAGCAGACCGCGTGCGCGGGGCGGCGTGCGGCGGATGTCGGGTGGGGGAGGTGGGGAAAAGTCTCCGATCGCATAGCGTTCGGGAAGCTGGCCGTCGACGGTCATGGCCATCCCCACACGGCCGTCGCCGAGAATCGAGACGAGGCGCGCGATGGTGGTGGCGAGCTTTTCGGGCGAGACCGCGGCTGGACCGAACAGCGAGAGCTGGGCGCGCCGCGGCCGGTCGGGATGGGCGACGAAAGAGAATCCGATGACCGGAGCGCCGGGAGGGGTCTTCTCCAGGTCGAGACGCATCAGCGTCAGCATCGTCTTCACATCGCGAGTCGGCGCAGGGAGATCGATGCCGCGGGCGTCGAAACCGTCCGGATCGAGGGTCAGCGTCATCTCCAGACGCTTGCAAGCGAAGCCCTGAATCTCCATCCGCTGGGAAAGTCGATCGAGTGCGGCGTTGGCGATGAAGAGGAAGGGCTCGAGCGCCACCAGCGGCCATTCCAGCTCCATTCCTTCCCGGAACTCGGGGGGTAGTGGCCGCGGCATGAGCGGCCGCGGATCGATGCCGCGCGCAGCCCAGTGGAGCTCACGGCCCGCTTCCCCGAGACGGCTGGCGATCTCGCTTTCGGGAAGGCGTGCCAGATCGCCGATGGACGAGAGGCCGAATCGCTGCAGCATCGCGGCCGCTTCGAGCGCGGGCGAAAGGCGCATCAGCGGGAGCGGCGCGAGGAACGTGGCCTCTTCTCCCGCTGCGACGATCGTCGGCGACTTCGGCAGCTCGGCGGCGACACGCGCGGCGAGCTTGCTTGCCGCGATGCCGGCGCGCGCCGGGAGCGAGACCGCCTCGCACGCGCGGATGGCGGCGCGCGCGAGGCGAAGCTCGGCCGAAGATGACGAACACAGATCGGACTCTCCAGGCCTGCCTGTCTTTGTCTTCCCTGCGTCCGTTCGACCTGCGTCTTCTTCGTCGTCCGCGAAGTGCCGGTCCATCCCCGTCACATCGAGGAAGACCACTCCTTCGCCGGCATCTTCGACGCGCGGGGAAAAGGTCTCAGCCACTTCCACCAGCACTTCCTGCGCGGTGCGCTCGCACTCGGAGTCGCGGCCGCGGGCGATGAGTTTCGGCAGAAGCGACCGCGCCTGTGCCAGCGAGAGACCTGGACGGATCCCTTTGTTCCGCGCCCGCCGCGTGGCCGCAACGATGTGCGCGTTGTTGCCGTTTCCTTCGACGATGGCCACGGCTTCCTGCAGCAGATCGGGCTCACTGCGGAGCCGCGCGGCGAGAGAGAACATCGGGATGACGAAGCAGGCCAGGCGGGTCATGATGCTTTGCGGCTGTCACTCGCCGGCGGACGGACCGTAGCCACGTCGTCCACGATCCGGCTCCCGATCCCCGGCTCGCGGCTTCCGCGAATCCCTTCTTCCGCGTGAAAAAAGAGAGTCGTCGTCTGTCCCGGCCGCAGCCGCCGGTGTTTCTCGAGTTTGAGCTGTGTCTCGATGCCGGCCAGCACGCGTGGCGCGTTCCCGCGTCCAAGCCAGCGCGCGCGCGGTGCGTGCGCGAGCACCATCGCCTCCGAGGTCGTGCCGGTCAGCGCGTAGGGAGCGGAGACGAGGATCGTGGTCCCGTGCGTTTCCGCGACACGGGCCAGACGGACCCACGCGGCATCGGGAGCCCGGCGGCCGGGCGGGCGGCGGGCGCCGAGATCGATGATGACGAGTTGAAAGCCGGTGGCGCCGAGCATCTCCGCCGCGGTCACGGTCTCTTTCATCGTGTGCGGCCGGACCCAGAGGAGCCGTTGCAGATCGACGCCTGCCGCTTCGGCGAGCTGGGGGTCGAAGGAATCGCTGGCGTCGATGAGGGCCGCCGCTTCGCCGATGCTCGTGGCGGAGGCGAGCGTTGCGATGACGATCGAGACTCGCGTTCCCCGGCCGGCCAGCTCCGTCATCTTTCCTCGGGCCAGTCCGCCGCCGAGAAGCTCGTCGAGCGATGCCAGGGTGGTCGGGAGGATCTCCTCGCGACGCTGGCGGGCTACGGTCCGGATCAGCTCCGAGCCGCTCGTCAGTTTCGCTGCGATCGAGGCTTCGAGGCTCGCGCGGAGATTGCGCAGAGCGGCTCCTTCGGACGATCGAGGAGATGGCAAATCCACCGCTTGTGGAGCGCAGATCGGGGTGGGGAGTGGGGGAGCTTCGAGGAGCCGGAACTGCGTGTCGAGACGGCGGGCAAGGACGGCCATGGGGAAGCGCCCCATTAACGTAGGCGGTAATGGAGCGTAAGTCAATGGGGTATGGTAGTGGGTCAGTTTCGCGGGCGGCTTGTAACATATCCTGACCGGTCAAGATGCGTTACCATCGGAGTATGCGAAAGAACGACGACTCCGATGATCCGAACGTAGCCGCGCACGCCACCCTAGCCGCGATCTTGGACCGGGAAGAAACGCGACGCGATCTCATGCGCGAAATGGGAAGACGCGGGGGATTGAAAGGCGGCAAGGCTCGGGCCGACGCCTTGACGCCGGAGCGCCGATCCGAAATAGCGAAAGGCGCCGTTGTTGAGCGCGAACGAAAGCGAGCGGCTAAAGCTCCGAAGTAGCCACGTCGGTATCTGCAGCCTGTTGTTCCTGGTCTGGCGTCAGGAATCGCTTCTTCTTGCGCTGCGCCCCGGGATACCACACCGCAAGCCCCCACTTGCCGTTGTTCAGCTTCATGATTTCGCCGCCCCTCTCGTCATCACGGACCATCGTGGTGTAGACGGTGGTGTATAGGTTCTTCGACGTCGAGGTGAGTCCGCCCGCCTGAAGCGCTTCTACGATGTCCTTGGCGCTCTTTGGCGTTCTCACGATCCTCAGGTACTTCCTGATCGCATCACCGATTTGGAGCTGGAAAAACGAGTGCGGTGTGAGTTCACTGGACGCCGGCTCGTCATGAGTCCCAATCGTATCTGTTCGGTGTTCGGTGTTCAGGCCAAGCATTTCTCTGATGCCCGCGATCGCCGCATCGAGCTTAGCCCGTCTCGCTTCCAGATCGGCCAGCACGGCGCTGTAGTCAATTTGTGGGATATCGCTCATGGGATTTTTCTCCCGGTTCAAACGCGTTAGAATGCGATGCGGGTAGCCGAAGAACGGGGGCCGGACTTGCCTGTCCGACCCCCTTCGACTCAACAACATACGGCCACCCCATTTCTCGGCCGGGGTCGGGTTGTAACTTTTCGACGGTAACGCCCGACTCCGCCAACTTCCCTCTACGCAACGCCACCGCGCCGGAGGTGTATTCCGCCCATCTCCACAATCTGCATAGTTTTCTTCACACCACTTGCATCTTGACCGGTCAAGATATACATTGTGCATATGAACAAGCTGAGTGTCGAACAGAAAGTCCGGGTTCTTAACTGCCTCATCGAAGGCAACTCGATCCGCTCCACCGTCCGCATGACCGGCGCCGCGAAGAACACCGTTCGTGACCTGATCCGCGAGGTCGGCCCGGCATGCGAGGCGGTTCAGCGGCAAGTCCTGACCGGCCTAACCTGCAAGCGCATAGAGGCGGACGAGGTGTGGAGCTACTGCGTGTCAACGGCCATCCTATTTTCCCCCCGGTTGGCCAGGTAAAAATCCCCCCTCCGTCGGCGTTGTGATGGACCGTGAGGTCCGGTTGAGAATGATGCGCTCGTGAGAGCGCCTCATTTGTGTTCTGGTTCAGCTCTTC
>JBBRTE010000015.1:0-120310 GCA_038244715.1 Thermoanaerobaculia bacterium | reverse complement strand
GTGGGTGCGCGCCTGGTCGAGTGGAGCGGCGCCGAGTACATGGTCCGCGCCCGCGGCTACATCAAGAACATCGGCGATCTCGAACAGATCGTGGTCAAGACCGATGAGCGCGGCACGCCGGTGCTGCTGCGCGATGTCGCGAACATCCAGCTAGGCCCTGAACTGCGGCGTGGGGTCGCAGAGTTGAACGGGCAGGGCGAGACTGCTGCCGGCGTCGTGATCATGCGGCAGAGCGAAAACGCGCTGGAGGTGATCAATCGCGTGAAAGCTCGCCTTGCAGAGATTGAGAAAACCCTTCCCGCGGGCGTGAAGATCGTCACCACCTACGACCGCTCGGAACTGATCGAGCGCTCCATCCACACACTCAAACACGAGCTGTTGCTGGAGATGATCATCGTCTCGCTGATCATCCTCATCTTCCTCTGGCACATCCCCAGCGCCACAATTCCGATCTTCACACTCCCGGCGGCCATCATCCTTTCGTTCATCCCCATGAAGCTCCTCGGGCTCAACGCCAACATCATGTCTCTCGGCGGCATCGCCATCGCCATCGGTGCGCTGGTCGATGCTGCCGTGGTCGTCGTCGAAAACGCACACAAGAAGCTCGAGCTTTGGGAAGCGGGGGGAAGGCAGGGCGACTACAAGGAAGTCATCATCACCGCCATTCAGGAAGTCGGGCGGCCGAGCTTCTTCTCCCTGATGGTCATCTCCCTCTCCTTCCTCCCGATCTTCGCGCTGGAAGCGCAGGAGGGACGGCTCTTCAAACCGCTGGCGTTCACGAAGACCTTCGCCATGGCCATCGCGGCGATTCTGGCCATCACGCTCGATCCGGCGCTGCGGCTCCTCTTCACCCGGATGAAGCCGTTTGGCGCAAACCAGAAACCAGAAACCAGAAACCAGAAAAAGGCCGGTTTCTCTTCTGGTTTCTGGTTTCTGGTTTCTGGTTTCAGAGGTCTCTGGTTTCGCTTCTGGAACGCGATCCTGGTAGGCAAGATGTACCCCGAAGAGAAGCACCCCATCTCGAAGATCCTCTTCAAGCTCTACACGCGGCCGGCGAAATTCGTACTCAAGCATCCGCGGCTGGTGATCGGCATTGCGCTGCTCATCGTCATCGTCACCATCCCTGTCTATTGGAAGCTCGGCCGCGAGTTCATGCCGCCGCTCAATGAGGGCTCGATCCTCTACATGCCAACGACGCTGCCAGGCATCTCCGTGGCACAGGCCGAGGCGCTTCTGCAGCGGCAGGATCAGCTCCTCAAGGAGTTCCCTGAGGTCGAGCGCGTCTTTGGCAAAGCGGGCCGCGCGGACTCATCCACCGATCCGGCTCCGTTCTCGATGATGGAGACGATCGTCGTCCTCAAGCCGGAGTCGGAGTGGCGCACACGGGCACGCTGGTATTCGAAGTGGCCAGGCTTCACCAAGCCGCTCTTCCGACCGTTCTGGCCGGAATCGATGACCTGGGATGAGCTCGTGAACGACATGAACACCAGGCTCACGCTGCCCGGACAGACCAACGCCTGGACCATGCCGATCAAGAACCGCATCGACATGCTCACCACCGGAATTCGGACGCCGGTCGGCATCAAGATCTTCGGCGCCGACCTCAAGGAGATTGAGGCGATCGGCCAGCACCTCGAAGGAATCCTGCAGAAGGTGCCGGGAACGCGCAGTGTTTATGGCGAGCGAGTAGCCGGCGGGTACTTCGTCGACTTCGACCTCAACCGGGCGGCGATTGCACGCTACGGGTTGCGTATCGGCGACGTGCAGAGCGTGATCATGACCGCCATCGGTGGTGACAACGTCTCCACCACCATCGAAGGGCGGGAGCGCTACCCCATCAACATCCGCTACCCGCGGGAAATGCGCGATGACGTCGACAAGCTCGCCCGCACGCTCGTCTCCGTTCCCACCACCTCGGGCGCCATGGGCGGCGCCGCACAGATTCCACTCGGCCAGCTCGCTACGATCAAGCTGGTCGAGGGGCCGTCGATGATCCGCGACGAGGACGGCCGCCTGTCCGGCTACGTCTACGTCGATGTCGATACAGCGAAGCGCGACATCGGCGGCTACGTTGAGGAAGCCAAGAAGGCCGTGGACGCCAAGCTGAAACTGAAGACCGGCTACCTTCTCACATGGAGCGGTCAGTACGAGGCCATGGCCCGCGTGAAGGAAAAGATGAAGGTGGTCATCCCGCTGACGCTCTTCGTCGTCTTCATGCTCATCTACCTCAATACGAAATCGTTTCAGAAGACGGCGATCGTGCTCATGGCCGTCCCCTTCTCCGCCGTCGGTGCGGTCTGGGTGCTCTACATCCTCGGCTACAACATGTCGATCGGCGTCTGGGTCGGGCTCATCGCCCTCCTGGGACTCGATGCCGAAACCGGCATCTTCATGCTGCTCTACCTCGACCTCTCGCACGACGAGCGTGTGGCCGCCGGCACCCTCAACACGCGTGAGGATCTCGATGAGGCCATTCTTCACGGAGCCGTGCAGCGCGTGCGGCCGAAGGTCATGACGGTGGCCTGCGCCTTCTTCGGCCTCGTGCCGATCATGTGGTCGACGGGAGCCGGAGCCGACGTCATGAAGCGGATCGCCGCACCGATGATCGGAGGACTCTTCACCTCATTCCTGATGGAGTTGCTCGTCTATCCGGCCATCTATCTCCTCTGGCGTGAGCGCGATCTGCCGAGGTCCGGCGACACCGGCGAGGAGCATCCCAAACACCATTGGTGGCAGCGACCGGCCCTCGTCACCGCCGTAAGCGGCGTGTTCGTGGCGCTCGGAATCGCTGGCTACCAATTCGTCCCGCGGAATCGCTCCACCCAGATCAAACCTGTCCAGCCCTCGACAATTGTGTCGACCGCCGTCTCTCGATGATCCCGGAGGTTGCCGGGCCCTTAAGGCTCGGCAGCCCTAGTAACAAAAGGAGAGTCCCATGTCCGTCAAGGCAGCATCGCTTTCCCTCGGAACCGTGTTCGCGTTGAGTTTTGTCCTCTGTGTCCTTTACGGAGTTCTCTTACCTCAGTTCCATCCCGCCGGAGGGTTGTCGTTCCTCCCCGGCTTCGCCTGGACCGTGGGGGGATTTGCGATCGGGCTCGTGGAGACATTTGTCTATGGCCTTTACGGCGGAGCGGTATTCGCCGCTCTGTACAACCATTTCTCTCCAACCCTGAAAGCCGCGCAATGAAACTGAAAGGAAGAACGCCGAGTTCCGCGCCGATGCCGACCGGCACGCGGCTATGTCGCTCGCACCGTCGATGTACGGCCGTATCGCGGCGGGGGGGCGCTCCCGCAACGCCCGGTAGTCTTCGAGTTGCCGCGCGACCATGACATGCGCGACCATGACATGCGCGACCACTGCAATGAGATCGTCCGGCGGAGCACTGATCTCGCACCCGATGCCGATGACTTCGCGAAGCACTACGCATTGCGCGCGCGGCAGCTTGCGGAGACCAGGTGACGGGTGCGTACGTGACAGAGGTGCTGGTCCCGCGCCCCGACTTTCTTCGTCGCGTGATTTCAAACGTGTCTGACTGAGCGATCGACACCGACCAGGAGAATTGCAATGGGCGAACTGAAGGTCGAAGGAGCCAGGAATGGATGAAAGACGGAAGACGCGCGTCGCTGTCAATGGCTATGGAGTGATCGGTAAGCGTGTGGCCGAGGCGGTGACGCGCCAGGAGGACATGTCGCTGGCCGGGGTGTCCGATGTCGTGACGGATTGGCGAGCGCGGATGGCGACTCGGAACGGCTTCAGTCTCTTCGGCGCTACAGGGGAGCACGCGAACTCGATGCGTGCCGCTGGACTTGAGGTCGCGGGGACATTGGATGACCTGCTTGGTCAGGCAGATGTGGTGGTGGACTGCACGCCGAAGCGTGTCGCCGTGAAGAACATTGAGGTCTACCGCGCACACGGTTTGAAGTTCATCGTTCAGGGCGGCGAGAAACACGAGGCCACGGGACACTCGTTTGTCGCCGAAGCGAACTATGCCAGCGCGTTGAACCGCAACGCGACGCGTGTGGTGTCGTGCAATACGACCTCCATCGTGCGCACCCTCACCGCTCTCAAACGGGCCGGTCTGCTTCAACGTGCCCGAGGCACGCTGCTACGGCGCGCGACCGATCCGTGGGAAAGCCATGAGAGCGGAATTATGAACACGCTGGTTCCCGAACCGGAGATTCCGAGCCACCAGGGTCCCGACGCGCAGAGCGTCGACCCTGATCTCGACGTCATCACGATGGCGGTCAAGGTTCCGGAGACGCTGGGGCACTTGCACTACTGGTCGGTGCAGATGAGTCGGGGCGCAAGCAAGGACGAAGTACTCGATGCCTTCCGCGGTTCTTCCCGAATCGCGCTGATCAACACGAGCGATGGCCTGGTCGCCCTCAACGCGGTGAAAGAGCTCATGGCCGATCGCGGGCGGCCGCACGACAGCCTCTACGAAGTGGCCTTGTGGGCCGACATGCTCCGTGTCCAGGGCGACGAGCTCTTCTACGCGTACATGGTCGACAACCAGGCCATCGTGATCCCTGAGAACATCGATGCCATCCGAGCGCTGAGCGGAACTGTGACAAGCGCGAATGAGTCGATCGCTATGACGAATGCCGCGCTCGGCATCGAGACCGTGCTCGTGTGACTGCAATGCAGGAGGCGTGATGAAGACGAGCGTGATTGAAGTGGACGGCATGCTGTCCACCCTGAGCTCGCACGGCGTGGAAAAAGAGCTGGGCAAACTCTCGGGCGTGGTTAGCGCTACCGTGAATTACGCCGCCGGAAGCGCCACGGTGCGCTACGACGAAGGACGGATCACAATCGCCGAGATCAAGGTCACGGTGCATCAATGCGGCTACCGCTGCGGTGACGAATTGCTTTCCGCGCAGGTAAATGACGCGGCCGCAAGTGCCGTCCCGGCCGCCGCCCCCACACCTGTTCCGGAGGTCGCGCGGGGCGCTGCTCCCAAATCCGACACGGCGCCATCGGCTCCCGCAACGACCGGTCACAAAGACCATGCGGCTTCCGATGGGCAGCCGGCAATGTCAGCGAACATGGCGCAAGAGATGGGTCATGGCGGGAATCAGGATCTCGCTGCAATGGTCCGCGACATGCGCAACCGTTTCTGGATCTGCCTGGCGTTCAGCGTGCCGATCTTCGTCTACTCGCCGATGGGGAAGCTCTTCCAGGCGCCCGCTCCGCCATTCGGGCTGCCGCTCAATCGGTGGCTGTTCTTCCTCGCGAGCGTCGCCATTCTGTATCCGATATGGCCGTTCTGCGTCGCCGCCTGGCGCGCGCTCAAGACCCGCACCCTGAATATGGCAGTCCTGATCGTCTTAAGTGTCGGCACCGGGTACCTGTTCAGCGTCGGTGCGACCTTCTTCTTCACGAGCAACCAATTCTTCGAAGCGGCTGCCGTGTTGCTGGTTTTCATCCTGCTCGGCCACTGGCTGGAGATGCGCGCCCGGGCCGGCGCCTCGTCGGCCATCCGCGCGCTGATGGACTTGACTCCGGCCAGGGCCTCGGTTGTCCGCAATGGCGTCGAAGTCGAGGTGTCGACCGCCGAAGTGATCGTAGGCGACGTCGTGGTGATCCGGCCCGGCAACAAGATTCCGGTCGACGGAACGGTCGAGACAGGCGAATCGCTGGTCGACGAGTCCATGTTGACGGGCGAGTCGATGCCGGTCCAAAAGGGTCCTGGCGCCACGGTGATCGGTGCGACGATCAACACGAGCGGTAGTTTTCGCTATAAGGCGACAAAGGTCGGCGCCGACACTGCGCTCGCGCAGATCGTGAAACTGGTGCAAGAGGCGCAGAACTCGAAAGCACCATCGCAGCTTCTGGCGGACAAGGCCGCGCAATGGCTGGTACTCGCCGCAATCGTCGTGGGACTGGCGACGTTTGGCGTGTGGTTCTGGTGGGTCGGACAGCCGCTCCTGTTTGCGTTGACGCTGACCATCACCGTCTTTGTCATCGCCTGCCCGGATGCGTTGGGCCTGGCCACGCCGATGGCGATCATGGTGGGTACGGGCCTGGGTGCCATGAACGGCATCTTGTTCAAGAACGCCTCGGCTCTTGAAGACGCCACGAAACTCAACGTCATCATTTTCGACAAGACCGGCACCCTCACGATGGGGAAACCGGAAGTTGTGGAAATGGTGATGGCTGCGGGAATCACGGGAGACGAGGTGCTGCTCGCAGCTGCCGCCGTCGAACAGGGGTCCGCACATCCTCTGGCCCAGGCCATCCTGCGCCGCGCTTCGAAACTGGCGGTCATCGCCGCGAGCGATTTCAAGAGTCTCGATGGCATGGGTGCGCAGGCCGAGACCGCCGGCGGCACGGTGTTCCTCGGCAACCGTCTGCTGATGGATACGCAAAAGCTCGCACTCGGGCCACTGGGGACCGAAGCCGCCCGAATGCAGGGTGAAGGACGAACCGTGGTTCACGTGGCTCAGAACGGTCGCCTGCTCGGACTCATCGCGATTGCCGACGCTGTAAGACCTACTGCCAAAGCAGCAGTGGCCAAGCTGCGCGAGCGCGGAATCGATGTGGTCATGCTGACCGGCGACAACGCCGGCACCGCCAAACGCATCGCCGCGGACCTCGGCATCGACAGCGTGCTGGCCGACGTGCTTCCCGGCCAGAAGGCCGCGAAAGTGAAAGAACTGCAGGCGAAGGGCAAGAAGGTCGGGATGGTCGGCGATGGGGTCAACGACGCGCCCGCGCTGACACAGGCCGATGTCGGCTTTGCCATTGGTGCCGGTACCGATGTGGCCATGGAAAGCGCCGACGTCGTGCTGATGAAGAGTGACCCCTACGACATCGTCGCCGCGATCGAACTGTCGAAGGCCACCCTGCGGAAGATGCACCAGAACCTGTGGTGGGCGGTCGCCTACAACGTGATCGCCTTCCCGCTCGCCGCCGGTGTTCTCTACCCGTTCGTGCTCAGCCCCGAGATCGCCGCGCTGTCGATGTCGGGCAGCTCGGCCGTCGTGGCGATCAATGCACTGCTGCTAAAACGTACGAAGCTCGCCGGCATCACGAGTACAGGTGCGAAAGGCTCACCGGCGGCCGTCGCCCCGGCCGCCGCATGAGCCTATGACCCTACTTACAATCCGAGTGTCCGCACGCGCACTTCCCGTCGGCGGTCTTCTTCTCGTCGCAGCAGGAATCAGAACAGCAGCCACCTTTCTTCTCAGTTGCCGTGGGACCTGAACATTTGCATACGTCGTTTTTGCAATTCATCGTGATTCTCCTTTTACTAACCTTACTTCACTGCAAGGATCGATCCGTCGAGAGCATGAAATTCGGGCAAGGCGGGCCACCGGGCTCTTCGGCCGCTTTCATCGCACTGGTTCTGAGGTGGGCCCGTCGCGGCGATCACCTCGGTCGCTCGGCCCGGTAAAGTACCTGGGCTACTCCCCATGGCAACGTGAAAGCAAGAAGCAGCCACTTGAAATCCGAGCCGATCATGAAGTTCACCGCGGCCATCAAACCTATGGAGGTCAACCCTGCCAACGCCGCGATTGGTGCGAAACCCGCAACCTCAGGCGAAAGCTGGAGAGGACAATGTAAGCCGTCAACAAACCCGTTGTGAACATGAAGCCGCCCATCACCCAGAACACGCGCGGCAACCATGCCAGAAGGCCCGGCACTCTCGCGTGAATTGTCTCCAGCGATGTTCCCATGAAGCGCGGATCCTCAGGCAACAGCGGCGGGCGCAAGAATATGAAATACAGGCCGAGGCCCATAAGGATGATGCCGCCGAACGCGAGCACCATTGCGGAGTAAGGGCGGGATCGACCAGTCATTTGTCTTGTTTCCGCGCCGCAACATCGCTACAAAAAGACGCCCATGGCAGTGTCCTGATTCCGCTGCCGAGAGGCCGGCTCATTGACACGCGCGGAGGCTGCCTGGCTGTGTCCGGTCGAGACGCCTGAAGATAACTATGCTGCTTCATACGATCATAACTTGAACAGTCGGAAGTACGCGTCCCCATGCTCATCGAATGAATCGCTCCCAGCTCCCGTAACGCTCGCCGACCGGTCCGCGGCGCAGGCTGAGGAGGATCACCAGCGAGCCAGCGATCACGTCGTTCCACCGCGAGCCGGTCGTCGCGCCGTTCAGCAGCCATGGCGCGGCGATCACGAGAGCCCCGAAGAGCACGTTCACATAGCGCAACGCGCGGCCGACATCAGCCATCGCCATGACGGCGAAGGTGATGATGAGCGCGCCCAGAAGGTGGTCACTGTGGGCCGCCGTTGCGGAGCTTCCCAGTGCTGCAGGCGCGAACATCAGCCAGATACCGATTCCAACGCTGGCCATCAGGTTCCACGGCAGCGCCACTCCCCAGATCATGGCCATCGGGCTCACCACATCGGGGTGCACGGATTCGACGACGGGTAGCTCGCGCAGCGTGCCGCCGAGCCAGAAGGTGCGCCAGAACGGCTGACCTTCACGCCGGGCCTGAACGAGGAACTGGCACATTGCCACCACCTCGTCGAGGGTGAGCGCGATCATCGTTACCATCGCAGCGGCGGCGAGCAGGCACGGCGTGCACCAGAATCCAACGGCGATCGGTTGCAGGATGATGAGCGTGACGCTGACGATGCCGAGAGGCACGACCAGGATGCCGAAGAACGTGACCATCCACGGCATCGTCCGCCACCGGCGCTTGTCGCCCATGAACCCCATCAGGAATTCGACCATGTAGGCGACCGCGCCAAGGCCGGCATCAGGGATCGGAAAGGCCCGCGAAACTTTGGAGGTAAGGACCCGCTGCGTGCCCAGTCCGAAGAATGGATCGGCGAGGGACGGGATGTGCTGGAGCTGGAAGGCGGTCATCTGCCGCGACAGGAAAAATCCGAGAAGCGCGAGCGCGATGATCGGTGCCCGCTGCGGCCAGCTCGAGGGATTGTAGGACCAGCCGGGCGGTACGTCGGGGCCTGGCTCCATGGACATCCCGGGTGCCATGGGCATTCCCGGCGCCAGGATGGCAAAGACGACGACCAGCGCCCCGATGAGCGTGTCATTGGAGTAAGCAGCGGCCGGCGCCCAGAAGATGAGGGGCGCGAAGATGAGCCACACACCGACCAGCGAGTTCGCCCACGGCGACCAGAGCTTGAACATCGGGCGGGCCGAGAGCGAGAGCATGGCCAGGACGATGACCAACGCGCCGCTCGCGACATCACTCACTTGAAGTGCAATGCTGCGGTATCCGAGCGCAAAGGCTCCCGTGCTCAGCCACAGGCCAAGCACCATGTTTGCGAAGTGTGGCCACGGAGTGTTCTGCCCGTGCGGCATCGACATGTCCTCCATGCCTGCCTGCTTCTTCATTGCGCCGGAGCCGCCTGCCATACCGGCGTGGTCCTTCATCGACGCGTCTCCGGCGTCCGCGTTCTTCGTCGCCCCACCGGGCGACGCAGGCGTACTCGGGTGCGGTTGCGTTGCTTTTCCGGCAGGTGCGACAGGAGTAGTTGCCGGCTCATGACCTGCGTGTTGCGTCTGATCGGATTTGGGTGTCTCCGCTTCGGCCGCTGGGGAAGCATCCTTCCTTCCCGACGAAGGCTCCAGCTTGTTCTCGCGGTACCAGCCGGGACGGTCGGCCTTGAGTGCAGCGATCATCTTCGGCAGCGTCTCGCGCAGCGATCGCTTCGGCTCCCAGCCGAGCAGCGTTCGGGCGCGGGTAATGTCGAGCGCGTAGTGATCGTTGGCACGGTCGATCATCCACGGACGGAGGAACGGATCGGCACCGGGGAGTTTCTCCATCACCCAGGCTCCGGCCTTTGCCAGCGGGGCCATTGCTGGAGGGATCTCCAGAGTCTCCAGCTCTTCGCCGTGAATCAGCCGGGCCAATGTGTGCTGAACCTCGTCGTAGGTGAGTGGTTCCGCCTCGCCCAGCAGTAGCGGCATCTCGGGCGGCAGTGCGGCGCGGCGCTCGACCACCAGAGCGATGGCGTCGACCAGATCGTCCATGTGCAGGAACGACTGGCCGTGTGAGGTACTGCCCGAATAGATACGACTGGAGAACTGCCGCTCATCAATGCGCTGAATCTGGTGTGCCAGCGGAATGGAGTGGCACAGATCGTCGTAGACGCCGGCGATGCGCAGCAGCGCGGCCGGAAAGTCCCCACGCTCCTCGTGGATGAGCTTCTCGGTCCTCACCTTCGACTCCGGGTAGGCCTAGGTCGGCTCCACCGGCCAGTCTTCGTTGATGAACTGTCCCGGCTCTGCCGGCCGATGGACGAGCATGGTGCTGGAGAAGACGAACTGCTCGACCTTGAAGCCGAGCTCGTGCAGTCCGCGCAGGAGGCGTCCGGTTCCGCGCACCGTAATCTCTTCGTACTTGGTGCTCGGCGCCCCGAGGAAATCGTAGTAGGCGGCCAAGTGGATCACCGAGACGACGTGTGCACCGTGGTGTTCATGGATGGTGCGAAGCCCTTCCATCACGCTCTCGTCTAAGGTGATATCGACGGGGACGGCCACGCACCCGGGCGGCGGCGGCGCGGGGGCCTTGCGGTCAAAGCCGACCACGTGCGCAAAGCGTCCAACAAACCTGCTCATGACAGCGCGGCCGATGGATCCATTGGACCCGGTCACAAGGACGATACCGTTTTCTGGTTTCATAAACATTCCTTTCGACTTGCGTTTCCGGGCACTACTCCGTCAAAACACTAGCCCGTATGCTCGCGGTCTTATCATCAACTCTAGGCATTCGTTTGGGGTCCCGATCGCGCGTGTGCGGTGGCGGTTTGATCGTGTCGGCGGGAGAGCCACGTCATTCAATGGTTTCGAGCTGCGTTTTGAAAAATACCAGCTCCTTGTATGTGTGATCAAAAACCGCCTGGCGGCCATTCGCACGATTGAAGAACCAAAATAGGACGCGTCCCCAAGTCGAATCAGGAAAATCGAGATACACGTTGTGAGAGAGCCGAAGGCCGAGCTCTGTGGACTCCAACTTCAATACACCTCCTTCCGGAATTCTCGCTCGTACCAGTCCCGCAAGCTTTCTGTACGTAGCTGTGCCGGACCAGACTGCCAGGCGGGGTCGGTCGAAATAGTGAAACCGGCCAGATAGGTCTCCAGACACACCCGCGACGCTCTCGCGCTGATGAAACTCTGCGTCCTGAGCCGGCAGGTTGTCGGGAGTGTTGAATCTAAGCCCGAAATGCTCCTCTGGATTGGAGGCGGTCCAGTTCTTCGGATCGCATGCGTAGTCCCATACATCCTCGGCCTGCGCACGGATGAGAACGGCTGTGTCGACGGCGACGAACATGTTTCTTCTCCTAAGACGAGCACGGGTTGCCCGATTGGCTGTTTGACTAATGTTTCAGAAGATCGGAGACCAACCTCTCAGCCGCGGTATCAGCTCAGAGATCTCTTACCGCCCGCTTCCTGCGGACCGGTTCGTAAGCTCCGGACATGATCGAAACGAACAGAAGCCAGAAAAACGCCTCCTCGCTATTCCAGGTGGGTAACATTGAGTTCGAGCTTGCCGGCGATGAGGTAGAGCATGGTGATGAGATTGCGTGAGGTTCTATAGCCGCGCGCTTTGGCCTTTGCCCTTTAATGAGGCTGTTGATTCCCTCCAATAGGCCATTGGTAATCTTGGATGTGAACCAACGCAGGACGCCGTGCCAGTGAGTTCGAATCGTCCTGGCGGCGTCAACCATCGCCGGGACCCGGCTGCGAGCAGCCCAGTTGCACCACTTCTTGAGGTAGTTCTCCGCGTGCTTGCACGGCTGGTGGTAGAAGTCCTGGAAGACGAGCTTGAGGTGGAACGCGCGCGCTGTCTTCAGTTGCGTTTTTCGGAGTAGAAGGTCCGAAACGAACCCGAGCTGACCGTCATTCCATTGTCTCCGGATTGCGTAGTAGAGCGTAGCGCTGTCCTTTCAGCTCCGGATATCCGGGCCGTTCCTCTCGCCTGGTCTTGTCGACGGCATCACCGATGATCTTGGTGACGTGGAACTTGTCGAAGGTGACCGCGGCCGAGGGAAGCGACTCGCGGGCTCCCTTGATGCGCTTCCTCGAGCTTGGAGATCGTGTTGTCGAAATCAAATCGCTCGATGACCTCGCGCATGTTCTGGCTGAACCCCGCGATGTAGTTGCGCAGGTTCGCTGCGAGATGAGGCGCATCGCCGAGGAGCTTCTCGAAGTCATAGCGCGACGTGTTGTAGAACGCGAAGCCCGAAGCCGTGCGGAGATCGCGATCCAGATTCTGAAGCCCCTTGCCACGAAGCTCTGCCTGCCTCTTGAGCACCTTCTCCTTCGTCGGAGCGAGGACGCCGTCGAGGCGCCGAAGCACGGTCAGAGGAAGAATGACGTCCTGATACTTACCGCGCTTGAAGGTGTCGCGGATGAGGTCCGCTACACCCCAGAGCCAGCTGACGATTTCGCTATGGTTCAACCCAAGAACTCCTCTTTCATCAACTACCGAGCTGCCGCTGCCATTCTGCACTACGAGCGTCGAGTAGAGAGCCATGAGACCGCTCTTGATGATTTTCGTCTCTCAGCAATTTCCGAGGCGAATGTCTACTCTTTCTCTTGCAGCCGGTCATGACGACCACCGTCGCACGTCTCTTCAATCTCGACTTCCCTCTCATTCAAGCGCCGATGGCGGGCATCGACCTCGCGCTTCTCCAGCCAGCGTGCCTCCTCGACGGTCGTAGCCGAGGAGATGATCTTCGCGCCGCAGTGGACAAGCGTGACTCTCCTGCGAAGCGCGCCGGTAGCAACGATGGTTTGTCGATGAGCTCGCCGTAGTGATAATCGCGATTCTCCCTCGGCGTCACGCCGTCAACGTCCGTTCACGCCACATTCGCCGCCCTCCTTCTTCTCACCAGCGGGATCACCTCCTCGGCGAATCGCTCCATCTCTTCGTATTGGGGACTGAACTGCAGGAGCACGAGCTCGATGCCGGCCCGCTCCAATCCGTCGAGTGTTTCCGCGATCTGTTCGGGTGTTCCGACGAGTCCTGAGCGCAGCCCGCGGTTCGACACCGAGTAGTCCTCGATGGTCAGGGTCTGATCGAGCTTCGTTCCCGACAGCCACTGCTGAAAGTTGGCGTTGCCGCCTGCGGAGGCGCGGACATCGGTGATTCGGCGGACCTCCAGCGCTGCTTCTTCCTCGGTGGGCCGGCAGACCACGAAGCCCGCCACGCCGAAGGTCAGTGGCGCCGCATCCGGGGCCAGCCGCGCGCGCCGCGACTCCATGTCGTGAATCTTCGGGACGAGATTGGCGGCGGGATCGCCGTGCATCACGTACGCATCGGCATCGCGTGCGATGAGGTCCTTCGCTTTCTCCGATTCGCCGCCCGCATAGATCGGAGGATGCGGCTTTCGGAGAGGCTTCGGTTCCGCAACTGCTTCGTTCGTTTGATAGAGGGTTCCGTTGTACGTGAACTGCTCGTGGTGCCAGATCCCCTTCACGACTGCCAGCCACTCCTCTGTGCGGCGATAGCGCTCATCGTGCTCGTCGAATGCGACGCCGTACTGCTGTGCCTCATCGCGCCACCAGGACGAGACGACGTTGAGCGCGAGCCGTCCGCGCGAGATCTGGTCGATGTTCGCCGCTTGTTTCGCGAGCAGGGCCGGATGATGAAACGTCGGGCGCACCGCCACCATCAGCTCGAGGCGCTCCGTGACCGCTGCCAGCGCCGCGGCCGTGCTCCACGCGTCGAGGCTGGGCGCGGCCACACCTTTGATGTCGTTGAGATTCAGTTCCGCCAGCAGGGAGAGGTCGAATCCGATCTCCTCACTTCGTTGCGCCAGGCGGCGGACGTACGACCACGACGCTTCCATCTGCTCGTCGTCGACGTTGCGGAGCCAGCCGCCGAACATCGGCATCCAGTACCCGAAGCGGAGCGTCATGACGCCCTCCCTGCGAGCGCGACGTTCGTGATGCCGAGGCGCAGCTCGATGGAATCGACGAGCCGCGTGGTGGGATCGAAGCCGATGACGCGCAGCGGATCGGAGACAAAGTTCGAGAGGGCGTTGACGTCGTAGTAGTAGATCTCGCCGTCGCGATCGCTCTCCAGATACTCGATCCCCCCGACGTCGAGCTTCGACTCACGGGCAATCTGCTCGACGGTCGTTACGGCGTGCGCGGGCGGATCGAACGCTTCGACCGACAGGCCTTGCTTCTGCGCATCGACTGCGCACGCGGCGCTGCTCAATTCCACGCCGGTGGTCGTCTTGCAGACATCGGCAGGGCAGAGATCGAATCCGGAGTCTTCGCCGAGGTGAATGCGGATCGCGTAGAGAAAGCGGGTGTCGAGTGTCTCGATGCGGACGATCGAGTTGGTGTGCGGGCGGTGGTACTCCTGGAGCAGGAGAACGTCACCCTCCGGGATCGCGATCTCGTTCGCTGCCAGCGCCGCACCCAGATCTTCGAACGCGAGAAAGCGTCTGATGCCGGCGCCGCTCCCGCCCGTGTTCGGCTTGATGATCAGCGGGAAGGTGAGCTCGAGGCTTGCGTCGGGAAGCTCGGCGACCTGGCGCACGACGCGCGTACGGGGCGCGCGGGCGCCGGTGACGCGCAGCAGACGAAGCTGCGCGGCCTTGCTGATCTCCAGCGCGAACGTCTCGGCACCGTTGATGACCTCGACGCCCCTGGTCTCCAGATCCTGGAGCCATCGCTGCGCGGCGGGGATCAGCGCGCCGCGTCCACGCATCCACGCCGAGGGACTGATGCGGTTGAAGACCACATCGCGGTCCGGATCGAGAGCAGCGGAATCGAACGTCTCGACCGAAGCGTCAATCTTGCGGAAGGGAATGCCGCGCCGCTCCAGTTCGCGAAAGAGCGGCGTGAACCAGTGGGGGTGTTCGTAAACTACGGTGAGTTGCCTGAGGTCTGCCATCGCGGTCTCCTTTGTCGTTTTCGCGACGTCGGAGAGCCGGGCAGGGACAGAAACAAGAAACCCGCGCGGGCCTGAGCCGTCGCGGGTTGGTGTTGTTCGATGATGTTGCCGTCAGAACCGAACGAGACCTCTCCCGCAAGCTGTCATGCGACAACACATGCACATCGCGGAAGAGGGGGTGTTCTGCATCGAAGCGGCGTGTATACGCCTGGCAGGGTTCGACGTCAAGCGCGCGCGAAAACGTTCACCGGTTGGTTTGAGGTTGCGACGGCGCGGGATTACCAGTTGCTGCGAACGACACTGTCATGATCGCGAGCGGGCAATCTCACCGGTCAAAAAAACGCCGCCCCGGGATGACCGGAGCGGCGTGGGAGGTACCTTCGACAGGCGTGAGAACTACGGGACGGCGATGTGGTTGACGACCTTGTTGACGCCGGTGACTTTCGCGGCGTCGTCGTGGGCGAGCTGACGGTCGGCGGCGGTCGGAAGGTGGCCGGCAAGCGTCACGACGCCGTCGGTGACGTCGACATCGACGCCGGTGAGATGGTCTGCGAGAAGGTTCTTCTTGATTTCGGACGCCGTCGAGGAATTGTCGAGCGACTTCGGAGTCATTCTGTTCCAGTTTGAGCAGCCGATGGCAGCCACAAGGGTGGCGGAAACGAGGATGGATGTAAGTAACTTCTTCATGATTTGTTCTCCTGCTGAGTCTCTCAGCAATCGCCGAGCCACCGTCACCGCAGAGCTCGCCTTCGTGACGGTCTTCGAGAGGACGGACGCGTTGCGGTCAAGGGTCACTTCAAACTGACCCATGACCCATGAGGCGATGGCTCGGAGAATCGCTCTGGCATCCTTCGATGCGATAGACTCCGCAGCACACTACATCAACCGAATGTGCCGAGGGAAACCACGGTCATGCCGCTCAACTCGCGGGATTCTCGTCAGCGAGGGCGCGCTTCGGACGCCGCCATCGGTACCTCTGCGCCGGTCCGCCCGGTGCTCTGGCACGCGGTCACAAGGCTCTTGCAACCTCGAACCCTGGAGTCGAAAACCGTTCTCCAGCGAACCGTCAACGAACAGGAGGGTGAACCCGTGACTCGTCTGATCTCCATCGCCTCGCTCTGCGTTCTGATGATGTTCTGTTCCAAGGCCCCCGAAACCACGACCGCCGCGACGGCGCTCGCTCCCGCGACGACATCGTCGGTGGCGGCACCATCGCCGGCGCCTGCTCCGTCGACGACGCAGGCATCGACGACGGTCGTGACGACGACGACGGCCGCGGCAGCCCCGGCCGGCGCCTCGCTGCAATCGCAGGAGACGAACTGGAAGGGCGTCACTGCCGAGGTCACGGAATTCCGCCGCAAGGGAAACTCGCTGACGGCAAAGATCCGTCTGGTCAACAAGGGAGTCGAACGCGTGCGTCCCGAGTTCTCCTGGAAGGACGTCGCGGTCGTGGATGTCGCGAACGGCAAGAAGTACGAAGTGTTGCGGGATGAAAAAGGGGCTTATATCGCGGCGACCGAAGCCGGCTGGAATGACCGTTGGGGAGAGTGGGTCGATCCGTCGAGCTCGCAGGTGATCTGGATGAAGTTCCCGGCCCCGCCGCCGGAGGTCAAGTCGGTCACGTTGCAACTCCCCCACACGCCGCCGTTCGACGATCTGCAGATCCAGGACTGAGTCATGCGCAACGCTCTCGCTCTCTCGTTGCTGTTGATTGCGGGAGGCGCCGCTGCGTCGGAGCCGGCGTACACGGACCCATGGTCGCCAGCCGCCGAGGCCGCCGCCGAAGCGGCGGTGGCGCGCCTGGGGCCGCGACGAGCTCTGGCCATCGCGCCGTCCGTTCTGGCGATCGCTGGCGTCCAGCAGGGAGTCGTCGCGTCCGTCTCGCAGGTTCACGAAGCGATGAGCGCTCTCAACGCGGCGGAGAACGACATCGAGATCCGAGTCAACCTGCCGGCAGATGTGCTCTTCGATTTCGACAAGGCCGACATTCGTCCTGATGCGGCGAAATCGCTGGCGATGCTGGCCACCATCATCCGCGCCAATCCGAAAGGACAGACTCGGCTCGAGGGTCACACCGATGCCGTCGGCAACGCGCAGTACAACCAGGCGCTCTCGGAGCGCCGCGCGCAATCGGTGAAGAACTGGCTGGTGAGCAAGGAAGGCCTCGACGCGACCCGGCTCGTCACGAAAGGCTGGGGCAAGACGAAACCGATCGCGCCGAACGACACCGAGGCCAATCGCCAGAAAAACCGGAGACTGGAAGCGATCGTCGAGAAGGGACACCCGTAGTGGGCCACGGGTGTCCGCTTCTCGCAGACTAGTATTTTCGGCTGAGGTGCAGGGTGGTGGACGCGTTGAATCCCAACTGTGCCGGTGCGCTCAATGCGTTGCGGATTCCCAGCGATCCGGGGCCCGTCGCGGTGTTGCCCTGCGCGCCGAGGGCGGGATCGCCGAAGATCGCCGAAGCGATGTCGAAGCCAAGTTTGGAGCGCGGGTCGGACTGCCGCGCGCGCGCCTGAGCCACCACAGGATCGGCTTCCGCGATCGCTGCGCCGACCAGCGCAAGGTCCGCGTTGCGATTCTGATCAAGCGCGAATGAGATCGCGACCTTGAAGCCCTCCTGTTCCCCGGCCGTCAGTCCACTGAGGATCTTCTGTTTGCCGGGACCCCACGCCGTCTGCCCTTCCGCGGCGCCCAGGCCGATGTCGAACCCGCGGCGGATCGGCCCTTCCGGCTGGCGATTGCGCAGGTCCGCGGCGAGCGCAAGGCTCCCGGCGATCGCTTCGCCCTTTGCGGCAAGCTCGTCGGGAGATGGATCGGAGCCGGCTGGGGCATCAGGAAGTTGACCGCCGAGCGCTTTGCAACGCGCGGCGAGTGCGGGGGCGGTGGGGGAGTTGCGGTCGCGCGCCGCGGCTGCGGCGTCGCAGACCGATACCGGCGGTCCATCAGCAGGTGCCGTACTGACAACGCGTCCCAGGGAAACGGACGGCTTCTGTGCACGGCACTGTTCTTCCAGCGACGCAGCGGCGGGCGAGTTTCGTGCGCGCGCCGCTTTGGCGCGATCGCAGATCGACATAGGAGGACCGGCAGGAGCCGTGCCGGTGACGCGGCCCAACGCGACGCTCGGGTGCGGGTTGGGGCTAAGGTGCGGCACGTCGCAGATCAGCGCGACCGAATCGAGCCAGGTTCCCGCGCGACCGTGCACGCCGACGGCGATCGAGCCGGACGGGCATCGCTGGGAACCGGAGCGGCCGTTGCCGAGGCCGAAGATGGGTTGCTGATTGAGGGTCGGTCCATCGAACACCGCGGAAGGGAGAGATGCCGTCACCTGCGTCGCCACCGCCAGTCCGCAGAACAGATGGATGCTGTTGACGGTGACCGTATTGTTGCCCTCGGCCGCGACGTCCATCCCGATGACGATCGGCGTGCTCGCGGGACACATCACCGGCACGATCCCGCCACCCGGTCCGCCATACCAGCCCGATGCCACCTTCTGGGCCTTGAACACCGGTGACTCGGGACTGACGGGTACGAGCCCAGATCCGTTCGTGAGCGCAGGAACGCTGGTCTCCTTCGCTCCGTATGCGACCACGCAGACGGGACGGATGGCATCGACGTCGTCGCCGGCGCGCAGTTCGACGCCGGCCAGGCTCTGGCCTGGCGGACAGCGTGCGATGAACTGGCCGCCGCCGTCACCGCCGATCGGTTTCAGGAAGCCGTCGCCGCGCGCAACGCCGGCGAGTGCGACGAGTCCAACGAAGAGGAACGGGATGCGCCGAACCGCGGCAGGGAACGTTACGGCATCAAAGAGGTTCATCGAGCTCCTGTTGTTCCTAAGGAGACTTCATCTTACGTGGAAGCGGAGCAGGTGCGTTGTCCCTCACCCGCGCGCGATAAACTGAGCGTCGAGATTCCGATTCAAAGGAAGGCCTGATATGAACCGCCGCAGATTCATCGGATCCACGACCGCGCTGGCGGCGCTGTGGAAAATGCCCGCGTTCGCGCAGCGCGGACCGGCAGACGCGACGCCGTCACTTCCAGCATCGATCGCGGCGCTGACGTCGATGCGCG
Organism: Thermoanaerobaculia bacterium; assembly: GCA_038244715.1. Taxonomy (GTDB): domain Bacteria; phylum Acidobacteriota; class Thermoanaerobaculia; order Gp7-AA8; family Gp7-AA8; genus JADGNZ01. The sequence continues at coordinate 101,390 of JBBRTE010000015.1, read as the reverse complement.
ACCAGGCGCGGCCGATCACGAACGACGAACGCCGTGCGCGCATCGAGAAGGTTAGGCAGCTCTTGGCGCTTCGGAGGATCGATGCCCTCGTGCTGACCAGCGGCACATCCCTCCTCTATTTCACGAACATCCGCTGGTCGGGAGGCGAGCGCTTGTTTGCCTGCGTCATTCCCGCGAAGGGCGAGCCGTTCGTCGTCTGTCCCGCATTCGAAGAGGATCGCGCGCGCGAGCAGATCGCCCTCGGACCCTTCGGCGGCGGACGCGCCGACGTGCGCACGTGGCAGGAAGATGAGAGTCCCTACGCGCTCGTCGCCCGCGGTCTCAAGGATCGTGGGATCCGCACGGGCTCGATCGGCATCGAAGAGAACGCGAAGTTCGTCTGGAGCAGCGGCATCGCCTCCGCCGCTCCGCAGGCGCGCGTGGTGAGCGGTACGCCGATCACCGCCGGCTGCCGGATGATCAAGGATGCGCACGAACTAGAGCTGATGCAGCTTGCCAACACGGCCACGCTCAAGGTCTACCACGCGGTTTATCAGGCCATTCAGCCCGGCATGACGCAGAACCAGGTCTCGAGCCTGATCTCTGCTGCGTACAAACGGGTTGGGTTCCCGGGTGAGGCGAGCGTGCAGACCGGCGAATACACCGCCCTCCCGCACGGATCGACGACGCCGCAGACCATCCGCGAAGGCACGATCATCATGGTCGATGACGGCTGCACAGTGGAGGGCTATCAGTCCGACATCACGCGGACGTTCGTGCTGGGCAAGGCGACGGAGAAGATGAACAAGGTGTTCGGCATCGTCCGCAAGGCGCAGGACGCGGCGTTGAAAGCCGCGCGGCCGGGCGTGCCACTCGAGTCGATCGATGCCGCGGCACGCGAGGTCATCGTCCGCTTCGGCTACGGGCCCGGCTTCCAGTACTTTTCCCATCGCCTCGGACACGGCATCGGGATGGACGGCCACGAGTGGCCGTACCTCGTGAAGAACAACATGTTCGGCTGGGAGAAGTCGCTGCGAGCGCAGCCCGGAATGGCGTTCAGCAATGAGCCAGGCATCTACATTCGCGGCGAGTTCGGAGTGCGGCTCGAGGATGACATGCACATCACGGCGGATGGCGCAGCTCTCTTTACGCCGCAGTCCGAGTCGCTCGAGAAGCCGTTTTGATCGCGGGCTCCTCGCAGTTGTTCGCCCACCGGAAGCCCGCTCCGCCGGCTCGGAATGACTGGTCGTTTCGTGCGAAGCGACGTTGGAACGCGAGGCTTGAAAGCAACCGGTCACTTCGTCCGATTGCGCGGTGAGCAGGTACACTCCGCGACCCATGTCATTCCTGCTGTACGTCATCACGGCGGTGCTCCTGCTCTGGCTCGCGCGGCGGACGCTGACGCCCGTTTCGCGGGGGGCTGCGATCGTGCTGTTGCTGCTGCCGTTGTGCATCACGGGAAAGGCACTTCTGACGGGGGGCGTTTTCGGGCCGGTCGATCTTCCCTACCTCACCGAACCGTTGCGCGACATGCGCGTTCCTCTCGGAATGCCGCGCCCGCACAACGGGATGCTCTCCGATCTCTATGCGCAGATGATCCCGTGGCGGAAAGCCGTGCAGTTCGCGCTCGCCCATCATCGATGGCCGCTCTGGAATCCGTTCATGCTCTCCGGGACCCAGCTTGCGGCTGCGGCGCAGCCGGCGGCGTACTCGCCCTTCACGTGGATTGCCTGTCTGCTGCCGGTGGCGCACAGCATCACTTTCACCGCTGCGCTCACCTTCTTCCTGGCTGGCCTCGGCGCGTTTCTCTTCGCGCGGGAGCTCGGCTGCCGCGAATCCGTGGCCCTCTGCGCGGCGGCGGGCTGGATGTATTCGGGATCGATGGCCTTCTTCGTCCTCTGGTCTCTCGGGGGCTCGTGGGCGTTTCTGCCGCTCGTGCTCTTCACCACGCGCCGTTGCGTGCACGAGCCGGGTCTGCGTACGGCGACGGCATTGATGACCGTGCTCACGCTGCTGCTCCTGGCCGGCCATCCCGAGACGGCCTTTCATATCGTCTTCTGCGGAGCGCTCTACGGCGTCGTCGAGTTGCTCGTCGTGCGGCGCGCGGTCCCGCGCGTACTTCTCGGCGCGGGTGCCGCCGGAGCGATCGCGTTGCTGCTGTCGGCGATCTACCTCCTGCCCATGCTCGAGGCGGCGCCGCAGACGATGGAGCAGCAGTTCCGCACCGGCGGCTACCGCGACGTCCCGCGCGGCGTCTCCGCCGACGAGAGCCGTGCCCGGATCCTGATGGACTTCTTCCCCCACCTTCACGGGGGCTGGTGGCTGCACAAGAGTCCCCACTGGAATCCTCTCGAGACCTCGGCCGCCGGCAGCATCATCGTCGCGCTGGCTCTCTACGCGCTGGCCCGCGTACGCCGGCGCGAGGTCGCGTTTTTCGCGGCCCTGGCGCTCTTTGGAATCCTCTGTGCGGCGGCATGGACTCCGCTTGCGGCGCTTCTGCAGAAGCTGCCGTTGTTCGACATCACGCTCAACGAGCGATTCTGTTTCGCCGCCGCGTTTTCCCTCGTCGTCCTGGCGGTTCTCGGCCTCGAACACGCCCTGCGCACGCACGACCGTACACTCGGCTACGCGCTGGCGGGAGCGACGTTCCTCCTTGCGGGAAGCCTCTTCCTGATCGAACGCCTGCAGGTGGCGCTGAGCAAGGAGTGGGGCGTCTACACCCTCTTCGGCGAGTTGTTCTGTCTCGGGGTAGCGGCGATCGTGCTGTTGCTGGTCCGGGCCCGTGGTCTGACGATGGCCATGACCATCCTCGTGCTCCTCACCGCACAACGGTGGATGGCCGGCCGCGACATCTACCCGACGTTGCCGGCGTATGGGGCCTATCCGCCGATTCCGATCCTGCGCGCGATCGCGCGCGGCGGCGCACCGTTCCGCATCGTCGGACGCGCGCATGCACTCGTCCCCGGATCGAGTGCGCTCTACGAACTGGAAGACGTTCGTGGATACGAGGCGATGACCTTCTCGCGCTATGTCGCCACCTACGATGCCTGGTGCAAGCATCAACCGGTCTGGTTCAACCGTGTCGACGATCTCTCCAAACCATTCCTCTCCATGCTCAACGTGCGTTACGCCATCGCCTCGGAGCACATCCCGCCGGATGCCGGCTGGCGCGTCGTCGCCACACAGCGTGGTGCGGAGCTCCTGGAGAATTTGCGCGTCTTTCCCCGCGCGTTCGTGCCGGTGCGAGTCGTGTTCGGCACGGGGTTCGACGAGACGATCAAAGCCATGACGGCCGCGTCGGACTTCCACCAGCGCGCCTGGATCGAAGCTCCGCTGGCCGCGGGCGAGCGCGCCAACGAGGGCGGCACGATCGCCGGTGTGCGGCGAGAATCGGGCGATCTCGTCATCGATGCCGCAACCGCCTCCGGTTCCTGGGTGGTCATCACCGAGCCGCGGTGGGACGGATGGCGCGTCTACATCGACGACCGCCGCGTCGAGCACTTCTTCGCGAATACCGCCTTCATCGGCGTGTATGTGCCTCCTGGCGGACACAGCATCCGGTTGACCTATCTGCCCGACAGCTTCGTGCGCGGACGAGCCATCTCGCTCTCAACACTGGTGTTGCTCTGTGGTGGGGGCTTGGGAATGGGGATCCGGCGCCGGCGCATGCTCGCGAGCGCAGTGTGATCCAGGACACCACTGCGATCCGGGCATTGTGTACAATAACTTGCCCCCATCCCATTCGCCGAGAGAGAGAGATCGCATTGAAAATCCACGTCCGTTTGTTGATTGTGTCGTTCCTGGCTGCTGCCACGTCCCTGCAGGCCGCCACGTACATCGTTCCCACCGATCGAGATCTGGTGATGCGGTCGGAAGCAATCGTCATCGCCACGGCTGTCACCTCCCATTCTGAGATCACGCGCGACGGATGCGTCGTGACGATTGCAACGCTCGCCGTGGACGAAGTCTTCAAAGGGGACTTTGGCAACCAGCGAACGATCGATCTCGTCGAAGCCGGTGGCGCAGTAGGAAATAGGGTTACCTTCATCTCTGGATCGCCGCGCTACGCTGCTGGTAAGCAATACCTGGTATTCCTGCGGCGTACGCCGGACGGGTGGGCCACCTACGGTTTCGGCCTGGGGCAATTCCAATATTCCGTCGATCCCTCCGGCGATCAGGTCCTGACTCGCGGAATCGGTGAGGCGATCTCAGGTTGGGATGAGATTGGAAATGCGTCCCACGTTGAGAGAGTGCGGGATGCAATCGCGTTTGAGGCATTCGTCAAGACCCTAAGCGCCAAGTCGGGTGCGCCCGCACGTTCAGACTACTTTCTTCAGTCAGACCAAACGTTGCGCGTCGCGTCCGGATTTGCACCGAAACCCGACGCCGCAGTCCCGGGCGGTCTCGATGGAGTGAGTGCGATTAGTGCTGCGACAAGCAACTGGAATGGCGCCGGCGCTGGCGTGAACTACCGCCTCGGTGTTGCCAACCCGAACGCGACCGGAGGTCTCAGCACCTTGGACCACATCACGGCGGTACTTTTCAATGATCCGGCAAACCTTCTTCCGCCGGGTGTTGCCGCTGCCGGTGGCGTTTCTGACGTGACCAGCGGATCAACCAGCGAGGTAGACGTGGTCGTCGGAAAGAACTTCAGCATGAGTCAGTCAACGTTTAACGCCGTAATGACCCACGAGCTCGGTCATACGTTGGGTCTACGCCATTCGGACCAGGACACGTTCGGCAACCCATGCGTGTCGTTTTGTACCAGCAACGCGATCATGAACTCGACCATCAATGTTCTGATCTTGCAGCAATGGGACCTCGACGCCATCCGGACCGTATACGCGGGCAAAACCGGTACGGGCGTTCCCGCGGATTACCTTTCGAACACACGTTGGGCGTCCCCATCGGCGACCTTCGACTACTGCTTCGCTCCGACGATTTCCGGCCAACCGTCCAATAAGTCGATTGTCTCGGGAAGCCAGACGACGCTCACAGTAGCCGCTGCGGGCACGAGCGCCGCGTATCAGTGGTACATCGGAACCCCACCCACCACAACGACGACGGCTCCAAACGGAACGTCATCGTCATTGACCGTGACGCCGCCAAGTACAACGACGTATTGGGTTCAAGTAACCGCCTGCGGCGCCCCTCTAAACAGCAATCCGGCAACGGTGACCGTTACGACTTGCACACCTCCCTCAGCGCAGGCGCCGCTCGCATCGCCGTCGTCAATCGCTTCGGGACAATCCAGCACGCTCACCGAAAACGCCACCGGTAGCGGACCGCTGACCTATCAGTGGTTCAGCGGCGGAACGCCGTCGACCGGCGCGCCGATCGGCGGCGTGACGAGCAACAACGTCATCACCGTTTCGCCGTCCGTGACGACGCAATACTCGGTCCGCGTCTTCGGAGCCTGCACGCCAAACTCCGACAGCGCGACGACGACCGTGACCGTTGCCGCCTGCGTCCCGCCATCCGCCTCGGCGCCCTTCGCATCGCCGTCCTCCATCCCGCAGGGACAATCGAGCTCGCTCTCGGTGAGCCCCACGGGAACGGGGCCGTTTACGTATCAGTGGTACATCGGCACGTCCCCAAACACCAGCAGTCCGATCGGCGCCAACAGCGCGTTCCTGACGGTCACGCCGGCAGCGACCACCTCGTACTGGGTGCGCATCAACGGCCAGTGCGCGCCGGCGTTTGACAGCGCGTCGACGACCGTGACCGTGACCTGCGCGCCCATCTCCGGCTCGCCCGTCGCCACTCCCTCGACGATCAACAACGGACAGTCCTCCACGCTCAACGTGACGACGAACGGAACCGGACCATTCACGTTCCAGTGGTACCGCGGGAACGTCGGCGATACGTCCACGCCGATCGCGGCGACGCAGAGCACCCTCGTTTCCCCCACCGTGACGACCGGTTTCTGGGTGCGCGTGACCGCCCCCTGCGGCAGCCAGGACGCCAGCGTCGTCGTCTTCGTGAGCGGCACAGTCTGCACGGCGCCGACGATCGCCGCGCAACCGGCAAGCACGACGATCAACGCGGGCGCGCCGGTGACGCTGACCGTCGTCGCGGGAGGCACGGCTCCGTTCACCTTCCAATGGTTCGTCGGCGACAAGGGCGACACCGCCAATCCGATCACCGGCGCCACGAACGCGTCACTGACGCAATCGCCCTCCGTCACGGCGAAGTACTGGGTGCGCGTCACGAACAACTGCAGCAGCGTGCAGAGCGCCGACAGCAACACGGCCATCGTCACGATCGGCTGCTCGAGCCCATTCATTACCACGCAGCCGGCGAACACGACCGCCCCCATCGGCACTGCGGCCACCCTCCACGTAACGGGCGCCGGGAACGGCCTGCACTATCAATGGTTCCAGGGCGCGAAGGGCGATACGTCCAAGCCGTACGGCACCGACTCGGCGACGTTCGTCACCGGCGCGATCAGCGGCAACACCTCGTACTGGGTCCGCATCACCGGCGCCTGCGGCAGTCCGGTCGACAGCAACGCCGGTCTTGTGACCGCGATCGCTCCGCCAAGGACACGGGCGGCGAGACACTAGGGCTCGGCAAGCCGATTCAGGTTCGCGGGCGTGCCTGGTAACCCTCGTGGGAGGATTACCAGGCCTCGACCTCACATCGTCGTCAACTGTTTCTTCATCGACGCGACCTGGGCTTCGCTCTGCTGCTCTTTCGGAAGCGACTCGGCGTAGCGGATCGCTTCCTCGATGGTCGTTTTCGCCTCGTCCTTGTCACCCTTCGCGATGTAGACCGATGCGCGGTTGCGGTAGATGCCGATCTTGCGCGGGCCGTACGCGAGTTTGAGCGCACGGTCGGATGCGGCGATGGCGTCGTCGTAACGCTTCGCTGCCTTGTACGCCGAGATGAGGCGCGCGGGCGGGTTGTAGTCCTTCGGCAGATCGCGCTCGGACTGTTCCAGCATCGCAATCGCTTTTTCCGGCTGCTTCAGTCCGAGGTAGACGGTGAGGCGGTGGGGATCATAGACGGCCCGCTGGTCGGGTGTTTTCGCCTTCGCCGCCTCTGCCTCGAGGAACGCGGCCTGTTGTTCGCGGAGGGCTCGGGCGGCGGCTTCGTCCTTCGCCTCGACACGCGCCTCGATGAGCGATTCGTAGAGGCCGGAGCGATCATCGGCGGACATCCGGATCCGGTCGGCTGCGGCAAGCGTTTCGCGCGTCGCCTTCTCCAGGCCGGCGATGAGCTCGGAGCGATTCCACGATTTCGCGGCGTCGAGATCCGTCGCACACGAGAGACCCATGCCTGCGACGTTCACCGCTGATCCCGTTCCGCGAATGCGTGGGTAGAGGGCGAGCGCACGCTCGGCGCAACGCTGCGGATCCCGGCTCTGCGCGAGCGCCAGGACCAGCGACTCGGAGGCGCGTCCGAGGCCCGGCCAGTGTTTCGGCGCCGCGGCGATTGCCTCATCGAACGCCTTCGCCGCTTCGGCCTGCTTTCCCTCTCCGGCCAGAGCATCGGCGCGTACGAAGGCGATGTCGGCCTTCGCATGTGAGCCGCGTGCCGCGCGTTCGCCATCGTCGAGCAATTTGCGGACCTGCGCCACCGTCCCTCCGCCGGGGTAACGGAAGACGACCTTGTCCTTCGGGTCGAGGATGAGCAACGTCGGCCAGACGCTGATCGGATGCGCCTTCAGGAAGGCCGTGTTCGTTGCGTTTTCCGTGTCGATCGAGAGCCAGACGAACCGTCCGGCGTACCGCTCAAGGGTCTTGTCCGTGAAGACATAGGCCCTCATGGAGCGGCACGTGTGTCACCACGGCGCCCACGCCTCGACGAAGACCGGAAGGTCTGCGGCGCGGGCACGGGCGATTGCCTTGGTGTAGTCGTTCTCGATCCACGGAAGCACCTCTTTGGCCTGCGCCACGGAGGCGACGAGGAGGAGTGATGCGATGAGGAATCGTTTCATGGGCAGGAGTTTAGCGCGGACCGAGCCTAATGCAGACTCTTCCGAACCTTGTCGCGATACTCCTTCGCCTTGGCGATGGCGGCGGGGACATCGACGGTGAGGACCTTGCGGTTGCGCATCAGCACCTTGCCGTCGCAGATGGTGGTTACGACGGCGCTTCCGGACGCGGCATAGACGATCGCGGATTCGACGGCATAGACCGGCTGTGTTTTCGCCTGTTGCAGGTCGATGACGATGACATCGGCGCGTTTGCCGGCTTCGAGGGTCCCGATGCGATCCTCCATGCCGAGGGCGCGGGCGCCGCCGAGGGTAGCCATCTCCAGGACGTCGCGGGCGCTGAGCGCTTTCGGATCGCCGCGAGTGATCTTCTGCAATCGGGCTGCACTGGCGGCCTCTTCGACCATGTCGAGGTTGTTGTTCGATCCGGCCGGTCCGTCAGTTCCCAATCCGAGCGCGACTCCGGCGCGGCGCATGTCGACGACGGGAGCGACGCCGGAGGCCAGCATCATGTTGCTCTCGGGGCAGTGCGCGACGCCGACGCGTTTGGCGGCGAAGGTCTTGATGTCGTCCGCAGTCAGCCACACTCCATGTGCCGCGACGACGTCGTGGCCGAGGAAGCCGATGGAGTCGAGGTAGGCGGCGGGGGAGAGGCCGCCGGTGTTGTCCTTGATCTGCGCTCCCTCATTCTTCGTCTCGGCGACATGGATGAGGATCGGCGCGTGCAACTCCGTCGCGAGCGCACGGATCTGCTCGAGGTGCGCGCGCGAGACGGTGTAGGGCGCGTGCGGCGCGAGGGCGGGGGTGATGAGCCGGTCGCCGTGCCAGCGCTTCACGAAGTCGCGCACATACGCGACGGAAGCGTCCCACGTCTTGCTGTCGGGCGCGGGAAAGTCGATCATCGTTTCGCCGACGACCGCGCGCAACCCCGCCTTCTTCGCTTCCGCAGCGATGTCGCTCTCGAAGTAGTACATGTCGGTGAATGTCGTCGTGCCGGAAGCGATCATCTCCGCCGCGGCCAGGCGCGTTCCCCACCGGACGAAGTCGCGATCGACGTTTTTCGCCTCGGCCGGAAAGATGAAGTGCTGCAGCCAGTCCATCAGGTCGAGATCGTCGGCGATGCCGCGGAAGAGCGTCATCGGGACGTGCGTATGCGCGTTGACGAAGCCGGGGAGGACGGCCATGCCACGCGCGTTGATGACCTCACGGCCCTTGAACCGTCTCGTTAAATCCGAAGACTTGCCGACAGCGACGATGTCGCCTTTGTCGATAGCCACCGCGCCGTCATCGAGGTTCGGGCCGGACATGGGAATGACGGTTCCATGCGTGATGACGAGGTCGACGTTGCGCTGCGCCGCAGGAGCAGCGAAGGCGAGAACGAGTGAGAGAGCAAGAAGCGAGCGTCGCAGCATGGAAGGAACGTTAGCGGAAATGCCGAGAAGGGACAATGCCAGGCGAGAGGAGGCTCGTCAACCTCTTTCGCGCGAAGCGCTTTGGACTGCGGTGGCAGGGCCACCGCTTTGGGAGGGCGAAGGCTCGTCCGAAGTAACAAAAGGGGTGGCCTTGCCACGGCCCTTCGAAAGTGCTCGCGCGGAAGGAGGGAGCTGCCTTCTTTTTTGGCTCGGCCGAAGCTTTCCCCGCCCAAAGCGGTGGCCCTGCCACCGCAGTCCAAAGCGCTTCGCGCGAAAGGATTCAACGCTTCCGGAACAGGCACAATCCCCCGCCCAAAGCGGTGGCCCTGCCACCACAGTCCAAAGCGCTTCGCGCGAAAGGATTCAACGCTTCCGGAACAGGCACAATCGCCCGCCCAAAGCGGTGGCCTTGCCACCGCAGCCCAAAGCGCTTCGCGCGAAAGGATTCAACGCTTCCGGAACAGGCACAATCCCCCGCCCAAAGCGGTGGCCCTGCCACCGCAGTCCAAAGCGCTTCGCGCGAAAGGATTCAACGCTTCCGGAACAGGCACAATCCCCCGCCCAAAGCGGTGGCCCTGCCACCACAGTCCAAAGCGCTTCGCGCGAAAGGGGGAGGCGTACCTTTTTCCCGCCGTTCGAAGCGCTTCGCGCGAAAGCAAGGCGCTACCTTTCGGCTTATTCCTTCGCTCGCCCGTCCAGCTCGCCCTCGATCTCGCTCCACTCGACGCCGGCCTCCGTCATCAGCACGCTGACGTGAAAAACCAGGTCGGCGATCTCGCTGACCAGGCGCTCGCGCGTCTCGCTGAGCGAGGCGATGACGACTTCCGTCGCTTCTTCGCCGATCTTCTTGGCAATGCGCCCTCGGCCGCCGTTGAACAGGGTGGCCGTGTACGACCCCTCGGGGCGTCGTTCGTGGCGATCGCGGAGCACACGCATCAGCCGCTCGATCGTGCGCGGCGGCACCCCGGTGAAGCAGGAGCGCGCGCCGGTGTGACATGCGGGACCGTTCGGGATCACGCTGAGGACGAACGCATCCCGGTCACAGTCTTCGCTGATGGCGATGACGCGCTGCGTGTTGCCCGACATCGCTCCCTTGTGCCACAGCTCGTTGCGCGAGCGGCTCCAGAGCCAGGTCTGGCCGGTCTCGCGGGTGCGTTGCAGCGCTTCGTCGTTCATGTAGGCGAGCGTCAGGACTTCGCCCGTTCGAGCATCCTGGATGATGGCGGGGGTGAGTTTCATCGAACCGGTATCCCTTCCTGTTGCAGAAATTGTTTGACGTCACCGATCGAGAGACGCCGATCGTGAAACAGTGATGCGGCCAGCACCGCGCGGGCGCCGCCGGCTTCGATGGCATCGCGAAAGTCGTCCACGCTCCCAGCGCCGCCCGACGCGATGACGCCGATCTTCACGAAACTGGTCACCGCGCGCAGCAGCGGAATGTCGTAGCCGCTGTTCGTGCCGTCGCGATCGACCGACGTGAGCAGGATCTCGCCCGTCCCCAGCTCCTCGGCGCGCCGGCACCATTCGATGGCATCCACACCCGACGACTCTTTGCCGCCGCGGACCATGGCTTCGAACCGTCCGTCGACGAGTTTCGCGTCGCACGACAGCACCACGGCCTGGACGCCGAACTCGGTCGCACAATCTGCGATGATTTGCGGATTCCGGATGGCAGCGGTGTTGATCGCCACCCGATCCGCCCCGGCCCGCAGCAGAGCGCGAAAGTCTTCGATCGACCGCACGCCGCCGCCCACCGTCAGAGGAATGAAGAGCGATTCCGAGACGCGCCGGACGATGTCGAGCGCGGTCGAGCGATTCGCGTCGGTGGCCGAGATGTCGAGGATGACCAGTTCGTCGGCGCCTTCCGCTTCGTAGCGCACCGCGCACTCGACCGGGTCGCCAGCGTCGCGGATGTCGACGAAGTTCACGCCTTTCACGACCCGTCCGTCGCGCACGTCGAGACAGGGGATGATGCGTTCAGGAATGCGGTTCGTCGTCGCCACGCGCGCCTGCGTCTCGGCGAGCGACACTCGGCCGTCGAGCAGAGCGCGGCCGATGACGCACGCGCCGACGGCAGGGATCCGGCTGAGCGAGACCACATCGCTGACCGTCGACACTCCGCCCGAGGCGATGATGGAGAGCCCGGTGCGGAGCGCGCGGTAGAGCGCGAACGACGGGCCACGCATCGCACCGTCCTTGCGGATGTCCGTGATCAACGCCTCGGCGATTCCGAGCGCTTCGACGCGTTCCAGTACTTCACTGAGCGACGAGGTCGCATCGCGCTCCCATCCTGCGACACGCACGATGCCGTCGCGGACGTCGATCGCGGCGACGACGCGCCGGGCTCCCAACGCATCGACGATGCTGCGCAGGACGTCGGGTGAATCCGCGGCGACGGTGCCGATGACGACTTTCTCCGCACCGGCATCGATCCAGGCGCGTGCATCGGCCAGCGATCGAATCCCGCCGCCGGCCTGGATGCGCAGACCGCGCGTCGCCAGCCGCCGCACGATCTCTGTTTCCACCGGCCGTCCGCTTCGCGAGGCCTCGAGATCGACGACGTGGAGACGCGATCCCCGGGGGACGTTCAAAGTGTCGAGCACTCGTTGCGGATCACCGTACGGCGTTACCTTCGCGAAGTCGCCGTGAAGGAGCCGGACCACCTGACCGCCGAGGAGGTCGAGCGAGGGAATTACGTCCATGCGATGAAGTTCCTCAGGACGCGCAACCCCGCCCGCGACGATTTCTCGGGATGAAACTGCACACCGAAGACGCGCTCATGCTGCACGGCGGCGGTGAAGAAACCGCCGTAATCCGCACGCGCGATCTCGTCGGGTGCGTCGACGGCTGCATAGGAGTTGACGAAGTAGAACGACTGATCGGCGACGCCGCCGAAGAGTCCCTGCTCCGCATCACCCGCGGCCGTCACCCGATTCCATCCAATCTGCGGGATGGGCAGCGCACCCTCGAACTTGCGCACCTCTCCGCGCAGCAGGCCGAGCCCGGGCGTGGTGCCCATCTCATGCGAGAGGTCGAAGAGAAGTTGGTGACCGACGCAAACACCAAGCAGCGCGGCACCGCTGGAAACGGCGTCACGAATGGCACCATCGATCCGGTTCTCGGTCAGCCAGCGCATGGCCGCGGCGAACGAACCGACGCCGGGCAGCACGAGCTTTCGCGCGCGCGCGATGGCGTTGGCGTCGCGCGTGACGTCGAGATCCGCCCCGGCCGTGCGCAAGGCACGCGCGATGTTGGCGACGTTCGCGACAGGAGAGTCGATCAGGATCGTTTTCATGAGTCTCAGCCCGACGGTTTCACGAAGGTCGGGCTGGAGAGCCCGACGCACGTCGTCGTGGTTCTTGTCGAAGGGGTTAGATCACTCCCTTGGTACTTGGGATGTCCGTGCCGACGACCGCCTTCGCCTCGCGCAGCGCGATCGCGAACGCCTTGAAGATCGCCTCGGCCGCATGGTGTCCGTTGCGTCCGCGGATGAGATCGACGTGGATGTTGCACGCGCACTTGTTCGCGAACGACTTGAAGAACTCCTCGACCAGAGCGAAAGGGAAATCCTTGTGGATCAGCAGCATCTCGCGGTCGAAGGGGACGTCGAAGACGAGATAGGGCCGGCCTGCGAAGTCGACCACGACTCGGGCCAGTGCTTCGTCGAGTGGCACATAGGCATGACCGAAGCGGCGGATCCCGCGCTTGTCGCCGAGGGCCTCGGCGAATGCTTCACCGAGGACCAGGGCGGTGTCTTCGACGGTGTGGTGGTAGTCGATGTGCGTATCGCCGGTCGAGACGACATCCATGTCCACCTTGCCGTGCCGTGCGATGACGTCGAGCATATGGGAGAGGAAGCCGACGGGTGTCTCGATGTGCGAGTGCGATCCGTCGCCGTCGAGATTCACGGTGACTGCGACGTTGGTTTCCTTCGTCGTCCGGTTGATGGTGGCTATGCGCATGATGAGAGTGCCTCCAGGAATGCGTCGTTCTGCGCGGGTGTGCCGACGGAAACGCGTAACGCGTTCGGAACGGCGGCGCCGATGTCGCGGATCAGGATTCCGCGCCCGTGCAGGTCGTTGAAGATCGTTTTTGTATCGCGGCGCGTAGTGAAGGCGATGAAATTCGATCGCGACGGAAACGGCGTCACGCCGTCGATCTGAGACATCGCGTCGAACATGCGGCCACGCTCCGCGATCGTGTCGGCGACGGTGCGCATGCGGATCTCGGGGTTCTCGAGCGCCATCGCCGCGACCGCTTCGCTGATGATGTTCAGCGAGTAGGGCAGCTTCACCTTGCGGATCTCGCGGCACGTCGCCGCGGTGGAGGCCAGCCAGCCGACGCGCAGGCCGGCCAGTCCCCAGGCCTTCGAGAACGTGGAGAACGTGACCAGGCGATCGTTCAGCTGCGGCATGCTGTCTTCCGCGAAGTCGCCGTATGCGCGATCGAAGAGGACCGTCGAACCGGTGGCCAGCAGCGCGTTGATGCCACCCTCCGCGAGGACGCCTCCCGTCGGGTTGTTGGGCGAGCAGACGATGACGATGGGGTTGTCGCAGCGCGCGATCGTGTCGAGCATGCCGTCCAGCGGGAGCTCCCCGGTGGCCGGATCGATGGCGATCGGTAACGCGATGCCGCCGGCGACGGCGATCAGCTTCTCGTAGAGTGCGAACGACGGCTTCGGGTAAACGACCGGCGTGCCCGGACCGACGAACGTCGGGATCGCAGCGGCCAGCAACTCGTTCGAGCCATTGCCGACGAGGACGTTCTCCGTGGAGTAGCCGTAGGCCTTTGCCAGCGCACCACGCAGCTGCATCGACTCGAAGTCGGGATAGAGGTTCCACGGCCGTTCCGCGAAACGGGCCAGGATCTGCTGCTTCAGTTCCGCCGGAAAATCAGTTGGGCTTTCATTCTGATTGAGCTTGATGGCCGCCTCACGCAACTCCAGCGTGTAGGCGGTCATGGCTGCGACGACGTCACGCGACATGAGTCCTCCGTGCCGCGATGGAGGCGGCGTGTCTGGGCAGCCCTTCGAAACTGGCGATCCGTTCGCCAGCGTCAGCGATGGCTGTGAGCGCATCCTCCGTGAGGCTGATCACATTCGAACGCTTCACGAAATCGTAGACGCCGAGAGGGGAGAAGAAACGGGCACTGCCGCCGGTGGGGAGGACGTGGTTCGGACCAGCCACGTAATCGCCGGCGGCGACCGGCGAAAACGGACCGCAGAAGATCGCGCCGCAATTTTCCAGGTGCGCGGCAATCTGGTCCGCGTCGACGGCGTGGATGGAGACATGCTCCGGCGCGATCCGGTCGGCCAGCGCCGCCGCCTCGGCCACCGAACCGACGGTGAGATTCAGCGTCGCGCGGACATCGAGTGTCTTTCCGATGGAGATGCAGATGACCGCGGAGTCGTCGCCGTGCTCGGCCTGTGCGTCGAGATCGGCCTGCACGAATGCGAGGTTCGACGACGCGTCTGCGATGACGACGAGCTCCGTGGGGCCGGCGGTCATGTCGATACCGACGGTTCCGACGAGCAGCGCCTTGGCCGCCGTGACGTACTGATTGCCGGGACCGACGATCTTGTCGACGCGCGGCAGCGACTCGGTGCCGAGGGCGGCGGCCGCGATGCCGGCGGCGCCACCGCACTGGTAGATCGCCGTGATGCCGAGGCGTTTGCAAGCGTAGTGGAGCTCGTCGCGAGCGGCGGCGCCCGGCGTCGTGATCACGACCAGTTCGCGTACGCCCGCGATGCGCGCAGGCACCGCGCACATGATGAGCGTCGAGAGATAGACCGCGCGGCCACCAGGTACGTAGATCCCGACGCGCCGCAAGGGACGAACGCGGTGCTCCATCCCTTCCCATCGATAGGACTGCGGAAGCTGCGGCCGATGAAAGGCGTCGATGCGCTCGATGGCGGTCTCGATGGCCTCGCGCATCGCGGGGTCGATCGACGTCTCGCGGGGCGTGATGAGAATCGGGTCGACGGTGACCCGGTCGAAGCGCTGGATCTGCTCGGTGACGAACGCGTCGCCACGAGCGCGCACGCCGGCGATCATCTCGGTTGCGACGCGCATGGCGTTGTCGTTCGAGCTGCCACGGCGGGTTTCAAGATCCTTCAGCGCGAGGTCGATGTCAGCAGGCTGCATGGTGGGTTCCTTGTACGGTGAGCAAAGATCGGTCGGATTGGAAATCGCGATGGGGATTTTCGATCTCTTCACCAATCCTCCCCACCGAGCAACCCTCGCCCCGCGACAGCGGGGCGAGGGAGACACGGAGCGAAGCGGAGTGCGGGTGAGGGGCGTGGCATTGCGCGCCGATCAGAGCCCCCTCATCCGGCCTTCGGCCACCTTCTCCCCCGCTCGGGCGGGGGCGAAGGACCTCACGATTCAGAGCCTGTAGACCTTGATGGATCGAGCGATCAGGCTCAACCGCCGTCGAGCCCTTGCGATTCAGAGCATCTCCCTGGTCCAGGAAGGGACGACGCCCAAACGTCGTCGAAGGCAACCCCGGCCCGCTGTTTGAGCGCGAGCAACCCTCGCCCCGCGACAGCGGGGAGAGGGAGACACGGAGCGAAGCGGAGTGCGGGTGAGGGGCGTGGCATTGCGCGCCGATCAGAGCCCCCTCATCCGGCCTTCGGCCACCTTCTCCCCCGCTCGCGCGGGGGCGAAGGACCTCACGATCGGCGGCTGCACTCTGGATGGGAGACCAGATTTGCCTTAGCGAACAGGCCGCAATCGCGCGATCACGAAACCGGGCGACCCCGCCGCCGTGGCACTCAACGCGCGACATTCATCGCCTCCTCGATGCGCGTGATCATGTCGCGCACGAGCTTCTGTTCCGTCCGGTAGAAGTTCTTCCCGACGATCAGCCGCGGACTGATTTCCGCGATCACATCCTGCAACTCCAGGTGATGCACGCGCACGGTCTCTCCCGTTTCGACGAGATCGACCACGTGCGAGGTCAGATTCAGCACGGCGGCCAGCTCGACCGAACCGTTGAGCGGCACGATCTCGGCGCGGATCCCGCGGCTCTCGAGAAACTGGCGCGTGATGCGCGGATACTTCGTCGCCACTTTCGTCAGCGGCGGTGCGTCGGGAGCGGCGATCAGCATCATCCGACAGCGGCCGAACGGGAACTCGACTGGTTGGTAGGCGGTGCACTCGTGCTCGAGGATCTGATCGAGTCCGGCGATGCCGGCGTCGGCGGCGCCGTGCTCCACGTAGACCGGTACGTCGCCGTCCTTGACGAAGATCCACTCGATCCCATCACGCTCGAACACCAGCTTGCGGGTCTTGAGGTCGTTGTCCGTGGGCACGTTGTACCCGGCTCCGGCGAAGACGCCGAGGGCGCGGTCCTGCAGTCGTCCTTTGGGAATGGCAATGCGCATGTCGTTCAATCCAGGTCGTCGAGAGTGAAGGTGAATCCGATGGCCGCGGCGCGCTGGCCGAAGCGTTCGTAGAGAGTGTCGTAGCGTCCGCCCTGAGCGACCTTTGCTCGAGCGCGGCCTGCGTAGACGCGAAAGCGGAGGCCGGTGTAATAGCCGGCGCTCCCGTCGATGTCGTCGAGGTGCAGGGAAAAGAGAGAATCGCTGGCGAGCGCATCGCCGATCGCGCAGAGCCTGGCCGCCGCCTCCGGTGCGAACGGCGCGACGTCATCGATCGTGGCCTCGCCGGAGATGAGCTTCGCCACGATGGTCCGCAGCGCGGCAGGAACGCCCGCGGTCATCCGCTTGGCGGCCAGTGCTTCGCGGACGGCGTCGGATTGTGCGATCAGCGACGTGGCGATGGAGACATCGTTGTAGACCACCGCGGGCTCGCTTTCGTCGGTACGCCCGAGCTCGGCGGCGAGATGGAGCATCGCCACGTCCGCATCGATCGAGTCGTCGCCGACGATCTCCGCGCCAATCTGGAACAACTCCCTGTTCGTGCCGAGGCGTGACGCTTCCACGCGGATGACGTCACCGCGGTAGAAGAGGCGGAGCGGGAGCGTGCCCGCGTCGAGGGTGGGGGAGAGGGCACGTGCGAGCATCGGCGTGAAGTCGGCACGGATGGCGACCAGGTCGCCTTCCCGATCGATGAACCGATAACTCTGCTTCGCCGCCGCGCTGTCGACCAGCGGCGCGTACGGCTCCACGTAGTCGATGATGGGCAGGATCACTTCCGAGAAGCTCGCCTTCTCGAAGGTGTCGACGAAGCGGGCTTCGATGCGCCTCCGCCGCGCGGTCTCTTCGACCAGCAGCGGATGAACACCAGTGGGGTATCTCGATTTCGCGGCCATAAAGTCAAAAAACCTCATTCTCGAAACCGGAGAAGAGGTCTTGTCAGTCGGCTACGTTGTTCGCTGAACGCCCCTTGTCCGATCGGGGCGGTTCGCGCCCCTAGGTGTGGTGATGATGGTGGTGCTGCTGGGCGAACAGGCTGTTCATCGGGTGGCGAAGTGTAGAGACGTGTCGTGGTGGTGTCAAATTCCTGGTTGCCTGGTTGGCCGGCAACCCGGCAACACACCCCAAACTACAATGCCCCGATGACTCTCGACGAACAACTCGCCTTCCTCGGCAAGGGGACGGTCGACTTCATCGATCGCAACGACCTGAAGACGAAGCTCGCCCGGGGCAAGCCGCTCACCGTCAAGGTCGGGTTCGACCCCACGGCTCCCGATATTCACCTCGGTCACACCGTCGTGATCCGCAAGATGAAGCATTTCCAGCAGCTCGGGCATCGGGTCATCTTTCTGATCGGCGATTTCACGGGCCTCATCGGCGATCCCACAGGCAAGAAGGCCACGCGGCCGGCGCTGTCGAAGGAAGAAGTGCTGCAGAACGCGGAGACGTACAAACAGCAGGTCTTCAAGATCCTCGATCCGAAGACCACCGAGATCCGTTTCAACTCCGAGTGGCTCGGCGCTCTCGGCGCAGAAGGGATGATCAAGCTGGCGGCGAAGTACACGCTGGCGCGCATCCTCGAGCGTGACGACTTCCGCAAACGGTTCGACGCGCACCAGCCGATCGCGATCCACGAGCTGCTCTACCCGCTGGCGCAAGGCTACGACTCGGTCGCATTGAATGCCGACGTGGAGATGGGCGGCACCGATCAACTCTTCAATCTGCTGGTCGGGCGCGATCTGATGCGCGAGTACAAGCTGGAGCCGCAGGTCGTCATCACGATGCCACTCCTGGAAGGCCTCGACGGCGTCGAGAAGATGTCCAAATCCCTCGGCAACTACATCGGCATCCACGAAGACCCGCAGTCGATCTTCGGCAAGATCATGTCGATTTCCGACGAGTTGATGTGGAAGTACTACACGCTCTGCACCGACCTCACGCCGGCCGAGATCGCTGCACGGAAGGCGTCCTCGCATCCGATGGAGGCCAAACGGGAGCTCGCGAAGTCGATCATCCGCGACTTCCATGACGGCGCGGCGGCGGAGGCAGCGGAGGAGGGTTTCCGACGCGTGTTCACCGAGCGTCAGGCGCCGGCTGAGATCGAGGAGACCACGCTTCCCTCCGCGGGCGAGCCGCAGCTGCTGTCGAAGATCATCGTTTCGGCGGGTCTGTCGGATTCGAACAAAGACGCGCAGCGCGTCATCGCGCAGGGAGGGGTGCTCGTCGACGATGCGAAAGTCAGCGACCCGCGCGCGACGCTCGACACCAGCGCCGGCAAGTCCTATCTGCTCAAGGTCGGCAAGCGCCGGTTCGCCAGAATCGCATTCGCTTAAAAAAAATGCGGGCCGGAGTGGTGGCTCCGGCCCGCTTCATGGATTGAGGGCGCTGCGATCCGCCTAGCGGACGTTTACCGGGATCGTGATGATCTCCGTCGTGCCGTCAGCGGTGATCCGCAGCGTGAGGGTGGTGGTCGTGCCTCCGCCGATCGTCGTCGGAGTCCAGACGATTCCGCCGTTGTTGTCGACGAGCCTCACATCGATCGGCGCGTTCACCAGTTCGAACGTCACCGGTCCTGACGACGTCACGACGACGCGGAAGCCCACCGGGAACTTGCCGGTCGGAATGTCGATCGCGCGATCGAGCACGCCGTCGTGGTTGGCGTCGGCGATATCGATCTTCCCGGATCCCCCGAATTCAACGCCGAGGAAGTTGACGCGGAGGTCGGCGCGGGCGAGAACGCCCGGGACGTAGGTCGGATCGCCCGAGGCGTTGTTGACGATGCTGCCGTAGGCGAGGGCGTGGCCGCTCGTGACCAAAGCCTGCACGGTGTCTCTGTCCTCCGCCGAAGCGTTGAAGAACAGGGAGACGCCGGAGTTGTACTGCACTTGCGTTCCCGCGTTGTAGGAGACTTCCCGCGACGCGGCCACGGTGCCGTCGGCGCGGATGAGCTCCCAGCGGACCGAGGCGGCGTCGATCGCGTAGAGACCGAAGTTGAAGCGCGCGTCGGTTGCCGACGACGGTCCGCTGAGGACCGTCAGTCCGCCCGCTGTCGGCGCCGTGCTCTGGTCGATGGCGGGGATGTCCTGTCCGAATTCACCGTTCGCGGACTTGTTGAACGTGCGCGAGCTGACGGTCAGCTTCTGTGCGAACGCGCTGTCGAAGGTGACGTCGATGGCGCCGGTTGCGCCGGTGCGTCCGAAGCTGCTGGCCACGACGTCGGCGATGGATACGGTCGCGCGAGGCGCCACGGTGACGCTGGACGACTCGCCGGTCCCGACCAGGTCATGGAACGTGAGCGTGGCCGTGATGGCACTGGCGCTCGTGTTGTGAAGCGTGAGCTCGGTCTGCCAGTGGCTGTCGTTGGCGCCCGGGCCCGTGCCGGACGCGGGAATGATCAGGGTGGTGGCGCTGGCGGCGAGTGGAAAAAGGGTGAGGGCTGCTGCGGTGACGATGTGTTTGAGGTTCATTCGAGTTTTCTCCTTCATCAGTTGCGCGTTGATACGCAGTCTCGAAAAAGAATGTCTAGAATTTTATGCGATCACAGCATCAAAAAGAATCGTGGTAAATCAACACGAAAAACGCACACGAACAGCCGCAGGCCGCGGCCGTTGTCGTGTGCGTTTTGCAGCCTAGATACGCGGCCCAGCGCAAAAGCGTTGGGATAAACTCCGGCCGCCATGCCCATTCCGCTGCTCGATCTGAAGCTGCAGTACGCCACGATTCGCGAGGAAGTCCTCCGCGTCACCGAAGAGGTCTATGACTCGCAGTACTTCATCCTCGGCAAGCGCGTCGACGATTTCGAACGCGACTTCGCGACGTACTGCCACAGCAAGTACGCGGTTGGCCTCTCCTCCGGAACCGACGCGCTCCTCATCGCCCTGATGGTCCTCGGCGTCGGTCCGGGCGACGAAGTCATCGTCCCGGCGTACTCCTTCTTCGCCACGGCGGGCGTCGTGGACCGGCTGGGCGCCATCCCGGTGTTCGTCGACATCGACCTGGCCGACTACAACATCGATCCGCAGCAGATCGAGTCGCGCATCACGTCGAATACCCGGGCCATCATGCCGGTGCACCTCTACGGACAATGCGCGGCGATGGAGGAGATCAACCGCATCGCGGCCAAGCACAGCCTGGCCGTGGTGGAGGATGCCGCGCAGGCGGTTGGCGCGGAGTACGACGGGCGGAGGGCAGGTGTGCTCGGTACGATCGGGGCGTTTTCCTTTTTTCCGTCCAAGAACCTCGGTGCCTTCGGCGATGCGGGGGCGGCGACCTGCGAAGACGAGGACACCTACCAGAAGCTCATCGACTTCCGCGTGCACGGCATGCGGCCGAAGTACTACCACCGCTACGTCGGCGGGAACTTCCGCATCGACGCGCTCCAGGCGGCCATCCTGCAGGTCAAACTGGCACACCTGGACGCGTGGTCCGCGGCGCGGCGGCGCAATGCGGAGACATATGGAGAGCTCTTCGCGGACGCGAAGCTCGCCGACCGCATCGTCCTGCCGCGCGAACTCCCGCGGCGCCATCACGTGTACAACCAGTACATCGTCCGCTTCACGGATGGTGACGGCACGCGCGATCGCGTGATGAACCACCTGAGGGGCGCCGGGATCGGATGCGAGGTGTACTACCCGCTGACGCTGCCGCAGCAGGAGTGCTTCACGAACGTCCCCTCGGCGGGTGATCCGTACCCGCACTCGGATCGCGCGGCGCTGCAGACGCTGGCCGTCCCGATCTTCCCCGAGCTGACGCGCGACCAGATGGCTGAAGTCGTTCGGGAGATCGCCGCGGCACTGGGATGATTCCCCTCCGCCACACCTCGCCTCCACGCGAGACACCCGTGGTCACGCGCGCCCTCGTCGCCGCCAACGTAGTCGTATTCGTCGCGCAGGTCGTGCTCGGGCAGCGGACGGAGACCCTCATCAATCTCTTCGGGTTCATCCCGGCGCGCCTCGTTCATCCCGCCGCGCACGGCTATACGATGTTCGAGGTGAGCATCACGCTCCTCACGTCGCTCTTCCTGCACGGCGGCTTCGTACACCTGATCGGAAACATGATCTACCTCTGGGTGTTCGGCGGAGCCGTTGAGGATGCGTTGGGACGGATGCCATTTCTGGCCTTCTACATCCTCTGCGGCGTCATCGGCAGCCTCACGCACACGATGCTCTTTCCACAGTCGGCGATCCCCTCGATCGGTGCATCCGGCAGTATTGCCGGCATCCTGGGAGCCTTCCTTGTGCTGCGTCCGAAGGCGCGGATCGTCACGCTTATGCCATTCGTCATCTACTGGGCACTGATCGAGATCCGCGCCGTGATTTTTCTGCCCGTGTGGTTCGGCATGCAGTTCTTCAACGGCTTCCTGACCATCGCTGCGGCGCACGCGACGCAGGAAGCGGCCGGCGTGGCCTGGTGGGCCCACGTGGGCGGATTCGTTTTCGGAGCGGTCGTCGGTGCGATCGCTCGTCGCGGACCGCGGGAACGTGTGACACGATATGCGGTCGAAGTGGAGGACGTTTGAAAAAGGGAATCATTCTCGCCGGCGGCTCCGGTACGCGGCTCTATCCGATGACCTCGGCGATGTCGAAACAGCTGCTGCCGGTGTACGACAAGCCGATGATCTACTACCCGCTGACGACGCTCATGCTCGCCGGCATCACGGATTTTCTGATCATCACCACTCCGGAGGACCAGGCCAGCTTTCAGAAACTGCTCGGCAGCGGATCGCAGTGGGGAATCCGCATCGAGTACGCGGCCCAGCCGGAACCGGGTGGGCTGGCGCAGGCCTTCCTGATCGGACGGGACTTCGTGGCGGGGGAGCCGAGCTGTCTCATCCTGGGTGACAACATCTTCTATGGACATGGATTGCCGGACTCGCTCCGCCGTGCCGCATACGGCGACAGCGGAGCGACGGTCTTCGTCTATCGCGTGAACGATCCGGAGCGATATGGCGTCGCCGAGTTCGACGAACAGGGCCGCGCGGTCAGCATCGAAGAGAAGCCGGCCAAGCCGCGCTCGAACTTTGCCGTGACCGGTCTCTATTTTTACGATGAGCGCGTCTGCGACTTCGCGGCAAACCTCTCGCCCTCCGCGCGTGGCGAACTGGAGATCACCGATCTGAACCGCGTCTATCTCCAGATCGGCGAACTGCGCGTCGAGCAACTTGGACGCGGATTTGCCTGGTTCGACACGGGGACGCAGGAGTCGCTGTTGCAGGCGGCAAACTTCGTGGAGACGGTCGAGCTCCGGCAGGGGTTGAAAATCGCCTGTCCTGAAGAAGTGGCTCACTACCTCGGACTCATCGATACCGAGCAGCTGCGCGATCTCGCCACCAAACTCGCGCGGAGTACCTATGGCCAATACCTGCTCAATCTTCTCACCGAGCAGAGTCAGAGAGTGGGGCGCTCCGTCACGGCGGCACATTCATGAAGCATGTGCTCGTCACCGGCGGGGCGGGATTCATCGGATCCAGCCTCGCCGACGCCTATCTCGAACGCGGATGGCGCGTGACGATCCTCGATGATCTCTCGACGGGAAAACGGAAGAACCTCCCCGCGAAGGCGGCCTTTCATGAAGTGGATATCCGCGATGCCGCCGCGGGCGCACTCATTCGCGAACTGAAGCCGGACGTGATCAACCATCACGCCGCGCAGATGGACGTGCGCCGGTCGGTCGAGGATCCTGCCGCCGATGCCGATGTGAATGTCGTCGGCTCCCTGCGGATTCTGGAGGCGGCCGCGGACGCAGGCGTGAAGCGCTTCGTCTTCGCATCGACCGGAGGGGCCATCTACGGCGAGCCCGTCAAGGTGCCGCAGGATGAGTCGCACCCGACCGCGCCGCTCTCACCGTACGGCTGTGCCAAACTCGCGGTCGAGCACTACCTCCATTTCTACCGCGTGGTGCGCGGCCTCTCCTCCGTCGCGCTTCGCTACGCCAACGTGTACGGGCCGCGGCAGAACGCGCATGGGGAAGCGGGAGTGGTCGCCATCTTCGGCGGACGGCTGCGCGACGGACAGGCCGCAACCATCAACGGGACCGGCGCCCAGACGCGTGACTTTGTGTTCATCGGCGACGTCGTCGCGGCCAACATGGCCGCCAGCGATGCGGAATGGCAGGGACACTACAACGTCGGGACCGGCGTCGAGACTTCGATCCGCGCGCTCTACGATCTGCTCGCGGGCGTTGCCGGCGTGAACACTCCTGCAAACCAGGCCGCTGCGAAAGAGGGAGAGCAGGAACGCAGCGTCCTTGATGGCAGCCGCCTGCGGACGCTGGCGAATCTTCCTCCCGCGACGTCGCTGCACGATGGTCTGACGACGACGTACGCATGGCTCCGGGAGAGTGAGCAACCTCGATGATCTTCACCCGCAGTCCGCTGCGCATCAGCCTGGGAGGCGGCGGGACCGACCTTCCGTCGTATTACGAGAAATTCGGCGGCTTTCTCATCGCCGCAGCCATCGACCGGTACGTTTACGTGACCGTCAACCGCCCGTTCGGTACCGGCATCCGGCTGAAGTACTCCGACATCGAGAACGTCGACACGGTCGAGGAAGTGCGTCATCCCATCCTGCGCGAGGCGTTACGGATGATGAATCTGCGCACGCCGCAGATCGAGATCACCACGCTCGCCGAGATTCCTTCCGGCACCGGCCTGGGATCATCGGGAAGTTTCACCACCGCCCTCGTCAAGGCGCTCTATGCCCACCGGCGGCGGCTCCTGCATTCCAGCGAGGTCGCGCGGCTGGCCTGCGAGATCGAGATCGAGCGGCTGCACGAACCGGTCGGAAAGCAGGATCAATACATTGCCGCGTATGGCGGGGTCACCTGTTTTGATTTTCATCCCGACGGTACCGTCGCCGCCCGCCCGCTCGCCATCGACATGGACACGCTTTTCGAGCTGGAGGACAACCTCCTCCTCTTCTTCACCGGCTTCTCCCGGAGCGCGGGCAGCCTGTTGCAGGATCAGAAGACACGTTCCGAAGAGGCCGATCCCGAGATGATCGACAACCTCCACTACGTCAAGGACCTCGGGTACCGGAGCCAGCGCGCGCTGGAGGCGGGTCATTGTCAGGAGTTCGGTGAGCTGCTGCACGAGCATTGGGAGCACAAGAAACGGCGCTCCCGAGGGATGAGCAATCCGAAGATCGACGAGTGGTACGAGCTGGGCCGCCGCAATGGCGCCATCGGAGGAAAGCTCGTCGGTGCGGGCGGTGGTGGGTTCCTTCTCTTCTACGCCGAGGATCGAAAAGGACTGCGGCAGGCGATGCGGGAGGCGGGGCTGGACGAAGTGCGCTTCCGTTTCGACTTCGAAGGGACGAAAGTCCTCATGTCGTGACGGCGCGGTTACAATGCCGGTCGTCCATGCGCTATACGGAACAGCACCTCCAGGAGGCTGCCGCGATCATCGGCCAGCTCGATGTCGAAGCGATCGAGAAGACGGCGCAGCTCCTGTCCGAGCTGCGTGCGCGCCACGGCAGGCTCTTCCTTCTCGGCGTCGGCGGCAGCGCGGCGAACTGTTCGCACGCCGTCAACGATTTTCGCAAGATCTGTGGGATCGAAGCGTATGCCCCGACGGACAACGTCAGTGAGCTGACGGCGCGGACGAACGACGAGGGGTGGGCCTCGGTCTTCATCGAATGGCTGAAGGTCAGCCGGCTCTCGCCGTCGGACCTCCTCTTCGTTCTCTCGGTCGGCGGTGGAAACCTGGAGAAGAACGTAAGTCCCAACCTCGTGGCTGCTCTCGAGTACGGCAAAGAGGTCGGCGCGACGATCTGCGGAATCGTCGGTCGGGATGGGGGCCATACCGCGAAGGTTGCTGATGCCTGCGTGATCATCCCCACGGTAAATCCTCAGAATGTGACCCCGCACACCGAAGCCTTCCAGGCCGTGGTGTGGCATCTTCTGGTGTCCCATCCGGCGCTGAAGGCAGCGGAGACGAAGTGGGAGTCGACCCGGTAGTGGGGCGCGCCGTTTTTCTCGACCGCGACGGCGTGATCAATCGCGCGGTCGTGCGGGATGGGAAGCCGTATGCGCCGCCCTCCGTCGATGCGCTCGAGCTTGCTGACGGGGCCGAAGACGGCCTTCGGAAACTGCACCAGGCCGGCTTTCGCCTCATCGTCGTCACGAACCAGCCCGACGTCGCCCGCGGAACGCAGACCAGGGAAGCGGTCGAAGCGATCCATGCACACCTTCGCCAGGCATTGCCGCTCGACGAGATCCTCGCCTGCTATCACGACGGCGACGCGTGCGACTGCCGGAAGCCGAAGCCAGGCGCATTGCTCGATGCCGCGCGCAGGCACGGTCTCCTCCTGGAGCAGTCCTACATGATCGGCGACCGCTGGCGCGACGTGGAAGCAGGGCAGCGCGCCGGTTGCCAGTGTCTTTTTGTCGACCAGGGCTATGCGGAGCGGCAGCCGGTCGCTCCCTTTGTCCGTGTCACCTCACTCCTCGATGCTGCCGAATGGATCCTGGCAAACCAATGATGAAATCCGTCGACCAACTGCAGGTGAAGATCTTCGCAGACGGTGCTGAAAAGGCCGGAATGCTGGAGATGTATGCGAAGCCGTGGATCAAGGGCTTCACGACCAACCCCACGCTGATGCACAAAGCCGGGCTCACGGACTATCGTGCGTTCGCTCGCAGCATCGTCGAGGCCATCCCCGACCGTCCCATCTCGTTCGAGGTCTTTTCCGACGAGTTTGACGAGATGGAGCGGCAGGCGCGCGATATCACGACGTGGGGCGAGAACGTCTACGTAAAGATTCCGGTCACGAACACGCGGCGGGAGCCAGCGTATGACCTCGTGCGGCGCCTGGCGAATGAAGGCGTGAAGCTGAACATCACAGCCATCATGACCGTCGACCAGGTGCGCAACGTCGTCGACGCGGTGAAGGACGGCGCTCCCTCCTGCGTTTCCGTATTCGCGGGCCGGATCGCCGATACCGGCCGCGATCCCGTTCCGCTCATGACGGAGTGCGTCGGCATCCTGAAAGCGGCGCCGGAGGCGGAACTGATCTGGGCCAGTCCGCGCGAGCTGCTCAACATCATTCAGGCCGATGCCATCGGCTGCCACATCATCACCGTCACGAACGACATCCTCAAGAAGCTGCCGCTGATCGGGAAGGACCTGGCCGACTATTCGCTGGACACCGTCAAGATGTTTTTCGAAGACGGCAGGAAGGCTGGGTTCACGCTTTGATCTTCGTAACCGGCGCCGCCGGTTTCATCGGCTTTCATGTCGCGAAGGCACTGCTGAGCCGCGGCGAACCGATCGTCGGCATCGACAACCTCAACGACTATTACGACCCCTCGCTCAAGCAGGCGCGGCTGGAGATTCTGCGGAAATTCAGCGGGTTCGAATTCGTGCTCGCCGACGTGGCCGATGCCGCAACCATCAACGGATTGTTCGAGCGCCACAAGCCGCAGCGCGTCGTCCATCTGGCGGCCCAGGCAGGCGTGCGCTACTCCCTCACGAACCCCCATGCATACACCGAGAGCAACATCACCGGGTTTCTGAACATCCTCGAGGGCTGCCGGCACCATGGTGTCGAGCATCTCGTCTATGCGTCCTCGAGCTCGGTCTACGGCGCCAATACGAAGCAGCCGTTCTCCGAGCATGACAATGTCGATCATCCGGTGTCGCTCTACGCGGCCACGAAAAAGGCGAACGAGCTGATGGCGCATACATACGCGCATCTGTTCGGTGTCGCCTCGACCGGCCTGCGCTTCTTCACCGTGTACGGACCGTGGGGCCGGCCGGACATGGCGCTCTTCCGCTTCACGCGAGGCATCATCGCCGGCGAGCCCATCCCTGTGTTCAATGAAGGGCGGATGATTCGGGATTTCACGTACGTCGACGACGTCGTGGAAGGGGTCATTCGTGTGCTGGACCGGCGTGCGGAGGGGGATCCGCAGTGGAGCGGAGCGAATCCCGACCCGGGGAGGAGCAACGCGCCCTATCGCATTTTCAACATCGGAAACGACCGCCCCGTGCTCCTGCTCGACTACATCGGGGCCGTCGAGCGGGCGCTCGGAAAGAAGGCGCAGCTGAACCTTCTGCCGATGCAGCCGGGTGACGTCGTTTCCACACGGGCCGATGTCACCGAGCTGGAGAAGGCCGTCGGCTTTCGCCCCACCATCACGATCGACGAGGGAATTGCTCGTTTTGTATCGTGGTACAAAGACTACTTCCAGGTGTCTTAGCCCAATCCCCGGAGGAGTTTCCCGTGACCGCCCCGACGACAGACACACAAACGCTCGATACACTTCTGACGGCGGTCCACGCTCGCACCGCTGTGGTGGGTATCATCGGACTTGGATACGTCGGTCTTCCGCTCATGCTTCTGTTCGAGGAGCAGGGCTTTTCCGTCATCGGTTTCGACGTCGACGTCAACAAGACATCCGCCCTCAACCGCGGTGAGTCCTACATCAAACACATCGGCGAGGAGCGGATCCGGCGGGCATTTGGTAGCGACCGCGTCACGGCGACGACGGATTTCGACCGCCTCGCGCAGTGCGACGTGATCATCATCTGCGTGCCTACGCCGCTGGGCGTTCATCGCGAGCCCGATCTCAGGTATGTCCGGATGACCGCGGAAGGGATTGCCGAGCGGTTGCGTCCCGGCCAGCTAGTCGTGCTGGAGTCGACGACCTATCCGGGGACGACGCGCGAGGAGTTGCTGACTCGGTTCGAGGCGAAGGGCCTCGTCTGCGGACGCGACTACTTTCTCGCCTTCTCGCCGGAGCGCGAGGATCCCGGCAACGAGCACTTCAACACCCGGACGATCCCGAAGATCGTTGGCGCCATCGATGCGCCGTCACTGACGGCGGCGCAGGCGCTCTACGAATCCGCGATCGACCGCGTCGTTCCCGTGTCCAGCGCGGAGGTGGCGGAGTCGGCGAAGCTGCTCGAGAACATCTTCCGGGCCGTGAACATCGCTCTCGTCAACGAGATGAAGGTCGTGTTCGACCGCATGGGAATCGACGTATGGGAAGTCATCGCCGCAGCGAAGACGAAGCCCTTCGGGTTCATGCCTTTCTATCCGGGCCCTGGGCTGGGGGGGCACTGCATTCCGCTCGATCCGTTTTATCTGACGTGGAAGGCCGCCGAGTACGGGACCTGGGCGCGCTTCATCGAGCTGGCCGGCGAGATCAACGCCTCCATGCCCAGGTATGTGGTCGACCGCACGACGGAAGCGGTGAATCAGATGGGGAAGAGCATCGCCGGCGCGAAGGTGCTCGTCCTCGGGCTCTCGTACAAAGCGGACATCGACGACGACCGCGAGTCACCATCGTTCGAACTGATCGAGCTTCTGCAGGAACGGGGCGCGATCGTGTCTTACTGCGATCCGTACGTGCCCGTGGCCCGACGGGGGAGGAAGCACGACATCAGCCTCAGCTCCGTCCCGTGTACGGCAGACGAATTCGCCAACCACGATGCGGTACTGATCTCGACGGCGCATTCGCACTTCGCCGATCCGAAGCTGTATGCCAGCGCGAAGCTCGTCATCGACACGCGCAACGTCGTTCCCCGCAACGCCGGGATCAACATCGTTCGCGCATGAGGTGATGCTTGGTAGAACCTTCACGCAGGAAAGCGCTGATCACGGGCATCACCGGACAGGATGGCTCGTATCTCGCGGAGCTCCTGATCGAAAAAGGCTACGAGGTGCACGGCATCATCCGGCGCTCCTCGTCCTTCAACACGGGGCGCCTCGACGCGATCTACCAGGATCCGCACGAGGAAGGGCGGCGGCTCATCCTCCATTACGGCGATCTGAACGACAGCTCGTCCCTGAATCGCATTCTTCGCATCGTCAACCCCGACGAGATCTACAACCTCGGCGCGCAGAGCCATGTGAAGGTGTCGTTCGATACGCCCGAATACACAGGCGACGTGACCGGACTTGGGGCGGCTCGCTTGTTGGAGGCGATCCGCGAGCTTCAAATCCGCCCGCGGATCTATCAGGCCTCCTCCTCGGAGATGTTCGGGAAAGTGAGAGAGACTCCGCAATCCGAGCAGACGCCCTTTTATCCCCGCAGCCCCTACGGTGCGGCGAAGGTCTACGCGTACTGGATGACCGTCAACTATCGCGAGGCGTACGGGTTGTTCGCGGTCAACGGGATTCTGTTCAACCACGAGTCTCCACGCCGTGGCGAGACCTTCGTCTCGCGCAAGGTGACCCGCGCGGCCAGCCGCATCAAACACGGACTGCAGGACCGTCTCTATCTCGGAAATCTCGACGCGCAGCGCGACTGGGGATACGCCAAAGACTACGTCGAAGCGATGTGGCGGATGCTGCAACAGGATGTGCCCGAGGATTTCGTCATCGCGACCGGACAGACACATATGGTGCGCGAGTTGTGCAATCGCGCATTCGCGCGCACGGGTGTCGAGTTGGCCTGGGAAGGTGCCAATGCCGCGGAACGTGGGATCGATCGGCGGACGGGTGCCGTGAGAGTGGAAATCGACCCGGGATACTACAGGCCGACCGAAGTGGAACTGCTCCTCGGTGATGCTTCCAAGGCGAAGGAGAAGCTTGGTTGGTCGCCGCGCACGACATTCGCGGAGCTGGTCGATCTGATGGTCGACGCCGATCTCGAGCTTGCTGCCGTTGAGGCGCGCCTCAGGGCGAGGTGACGATGACCTCCTTCTGGAACGATCGCCGTGTTCTTCTCACCGGCGGCGGTGGCTTTCTGGGGGGATTCCTTCGCAGCAGCCTGGAACTGCACAACCCTGCCGCTCTCTTCGCACCGAAGGCTTCCGCGCTCGATCTTCTCGACACCACAGCTGTCCGCGCGTACCTGAGCACCACGCGGCCGAATCTGATCATTCACGCGGCCGCCGTCGTCGGAGGCATCGGAGCGAACCGCGCTCACCCGGGCCGCTTCTTTTACGAGAACGCGGTCATGGGCATCCACCTCATCGAAGAGGCACGACTGGCTGGTGTCGAGAAACTCGTCTGCCTGGGAACGATTTGCGCGTATCCGAAGAACACTCCTGTCCCGTTTCATGAAGGAGACTTGTGGAATGGCTATCCCGAGGAGACGAACGCCGCCTACGGTCTGGCCAAGAAACTGCTGCTCGTGCAACTGCAGGCGTATCGGCAGGAGTATGGATTCAATGGCATCTACCTGCTGCCGGTGAATCTCTATGGACCGCGCGACAACTTCGATCTGGAGACGAGCCACGTGATCCCTGCGATGATCCGCAAATTCATCGAAGCGCGGGATCGTGGTGATCGCACCGTCGTGCTTTGGGGCGATGGGACGCCGACGCGGGAGTTCCTCTACGTCGAGGATGCGGCGATCGGAATCGTTGCCGCTGCCGAGCAGTACTCGGGCACGGAGCCGGTGAACCTCGGACGCGGGGAAGAGATCGCCGTCAGCGAGCTCGCGAACATCATCGCCAGGACGACCGGCTTTCACGGAGAGATCATCTGGGACACCAGCAGGCCGAACGGTCAGCCACGGCGCATGCTCGACGTGACTCGCGCGAAACGTGAGTTTGGCTTCCGGGCCACCACCACGTTCGAAGCCGGCCTTGCAAAGACCATCGCGTGGTTCGAGTCCTCCCGGCGCTGAAACCATGTGCGGAATCGCAGGCATCTGGAGACGAGAGGGTACCGGCGCTGCGGAGACAGCAGCCCGGATGGCGGCCCGCCTCGCGCATCGCGGCCCCGATGACTCCGGCGTCTGGTCGGACGTCGAAGCGGGAATCGCGCTCGGGTTCCGCCGCCTGTCGATCATCGACGTATCGCCGGCGGGACATCAGCCAATGCAGTCCGTCAGCGGCCGCTACACGATCGTCTTCAATGGTGAGGTCTACAACTTTGCGTCGATCCGAAAGGAACTGGAGCGCGCCGGTCTCGCCCCGGAATGGCGCGGTCATTCCGATACGGAAGTCATCCTTGCCGCGCTCGAGGCGTGGGGTCTCGACGAGACGGTCAAGCGGTTTGTCGGAATGTTCGCATTCGCGGTCTGGGACAGCCGCGAGCGCCGGCTGCACCTCGTGCGCGACCGCATGGGCGTGAAGCCGCTCTACTACAGCGCGACGCCGCGCGCGATCCTGTTTGGCTCCGAGCTGAAGGCGATGACGGTGGCCGAGGAGTGCCCGACGACGATCAATCGCGGCGCGCTGGCGTTGTATACGCGCTTCGCGTACGTGCCCGCGCCGTACAGCATCTACGAAGGTGCTTTCAAAGTACGGCCGGGGACGATCGTGACATTCGATGCGGATGGCGTGCGGAGCGAGCGCGAGTACTGGTCCCTGCGCGACGTCATCACACGGGCCGCCGCCAATCGATTCTCCGGAACGGACGCCGAGGCCATCGATGAGCTCGAGAGAGTAGCGATGGAGTCGGTGCGGCTGCGGATGGTGTCGGACGTTCCGCTCGGCGTGTTTCTCTCCGGTGGAATCGACTCGTCGCTCGTGACCGCATTGATGCAGGCCCAGAGCAGCGTGCCGGTGAAAACCTTCAGCATCGGATTTCGTGAGGCCGAATACGACGAAGCCCATTACGCCGCGGCGGTGGCCCATCACCTCGGAACCGATCACACGGAGCTCTACGTCACGGCCTCCGACGCACTCGCCGTCATCCCGATGCTGCCGGACATCTACGACGAGCCCTTTGCCGACTCGTCGCAGATTCCTACCTACCTCGTTTCAAGACTGGCCCGGCAACATGTCACGGTCAGTCTTTCCGGAGACGGCGGGGATGAATTCTTCGGCGGTTATCACCGGTACTTCCTGGGACGCCGCCTGTGGGACAAGGTGGAGGCGCTTCCGCGAATCGCACGACCGATCGCCTCCGCTGCGATGCGCGCGGTCCCGATCCGGACATGGAACACGCTGCTGTCGCCCACGCGTCGTTTTGTTCCGCGGGCTTTCCGGCGCGAGCGCGCCGGCGAGCGGATCCACAAACTGGCCCGCGCGATGACGGCGGATGACGCCGATGCGCTCTACCGCGAAGTGGTCATGCAATGGCCGAGCGTCGTGCCGGGCGCTCGCGAACTGCCGATCGCGATCACGGACCGCCGGGGCTGGCCGCACCTTCCCGACGTCATCGACCGGATGATGTACCTCGACCAGGTTTCTTACCTTCCGGATGACATCCTCACCAAGGTCGATCGGGCCAGTATGGCGGTCAGTCTGGAAGCGCGCGAACCGCTGCTCGATCATCGCCTCATCGATCTCGCCTGGCGGCTGCCGTTGTCGATGAAACTTCGGGAAGGCGGCGGGAAGTGGATCCTCAAGCAGCTGCTGGCGCGCTATGTTCCGGAGTCGCTGACGAACCGTCCGAAGATGGGCTTCGGACTTCCTCTGGATTCCTGGCTGCGCGGACCTCTGCGTGAGTGGGCGGAGTCGCTGCTGAGCGAGCGCCGTCTGCGCGATGAGGGATTCTTCGACGTCGAGCTGGTTCGCGATAAATGGACCGAGCACGTCGCCGGTCGTGGCGAGTGGCAGCAGTACCTCTGGACGATCCTGATGTTCCAGGCCTGGCTGGACCGCAGACGCAACGAGGCTAGTGATCCGCCGGATGCCGTCTCGCCGGCGGTGGCTCCGGCGTCTTCAATGCGATGACCAGGACACGCCCGTCCGGTGCCGTCATCAGCCGCGCTTTCATGTCCACGCTCATCGCGGGGTAGTGGTCGATGGCGTTGCTCATCCCGTCGAACTGATTCAGCAGGAATGGATCGTTCGGATCCTGGATCGTGCTACCGGCCGCCGCGCGGCGAATGACGAGCCAGCGGGTGTCGTCCATGCCCACGGGGATCGCGATCACTTGTCGGTCGTACATCGGCACCTCCGGTGACACGTCGAACCCGATCGGCCGGGGCCGTTGGGTCATCGATCTCGGTGACATCTGGTCAGACGACGAACTTCTGGATGCGGGTCGCCAATGGTGCCATCGTCGGATTCGGTGCATCTCCGAACGATCTCTCCGTGTTCAACGCGAGCGGAAAGGTTCACGTGATCATCGACGTCACCGGCTACTTTCAGTGATCTGACCGAGCGGCAAGCGTCCTGGCGCGATCGGCGGCGCAAGAAAAAAGCCGCTCCACCCGAAGGCGGAGCGGCTTTCAGTCGAAGGGACTGATGTCGCTTACTGCAGGCCGGGAACTGCGTTGCCTGTGAACGTGCCATTCGTGGTGTTCCCCGAAAGCACGTTGTTCACGTAGGACTCCAGTACTCCGCCGGCCGCGTGGTCGAGACCGAGACCGTTGCCGGTGATGGTCGATGCGGAAACGCGCAGGAACGAATTGCCACCCTGCGTCTTCAACCCCGAACCACTGTTGCCAGCGATCTGGGAGTTGTTCACCGTCACGACTGTGCCGATCCCGCCGGCTGCGAAGGAGAGAACGCCATCGGTGTTCCCCGAAACGCGGCTCTGGTAGACGTTGACGTTGGCCTTGTCTTCCGCTCGGATGCCTGTAGTGCATCCCGAGATGAGCGAATCCTGAATGGACGCGCGAGCGGCGCTTGCAGCGGCCTGCGGCTTGATCAGGATGCCGGTCGTCGTCGACGTGATCACGGTATTTCGGACGATCAGCTGGCCGATGCCGAGATCGTTCTCGAAGTCGATTCCGGTCGCTGAGTCTGTATGGATGGAACAGCCCTCGACCAGGAGCGAGTCGCCAGCGATGAAACGGACGCCGTTCGTGCCGATCGTGATGCCGCTGCCATCGATGAGGATGTTCCGCAGAACGACGTTGCGGTTCGTGCCCGAGGTGATGTTGACGATGATGCCATTGACTCCCGAGTGGAGAGTGCTGGCCAGCGTGCCGTTCCCTTCGAGGGTCATCGGCTTCGTGATGGTCAGGGCTCCGAACCCACCTGGATCAAGCGCATCGATGATGCCGCCACTGGCGGTCTTCGAAATGGCACCTGCCCATGTTTTGCACGGTGCCGTGCGGCTGCACGGGTTGACGTCGTCGCCGACGCCGGATACCCAAGTGCGGGTTGCCTGACCCTGCGCTGCGAGCGCGGTGACCAGGATAACAAGGGCAATAAGCCCCAAACGCAACCTTGTGGTTTGCATAGTCCTGCCTCCTCGTTTGTTGGTGGTTACCGGGTTGGATGCCGGCAATGTCCGCCATTATGTCACCAGCAGCCGTGACCTGGAACACACTTCTCGCGATTTTTTAGATCGTTGGGTTTTGGAAAATTCAGGTCCAGGAATCGCACTTCCCGCCTATCGGTTGAGGGCGCCGTGAGGAGTGAGCCAGAGGGGAAATCCGTCGATGTCGTTGCGCTATCGACATTTCCGCTCGGCGCTGCCGCCACCCGATTCCGCATCGTCCAGTTCCTGCCCCACCTCGCCTCGGGCGGTCTCCGCGTAACCTTTTTCCCATTTCTCACCGATGCGACATTCCGCGATCTCTACGATCCGAAGAAGGCGGTGGTGACCTCGTTCCGTGTTTGCGTCTCGCTTCTGCGCCGGATCCTTCAACTACCGCGGATCCTGCGCGCGGATGTCCTCCTGGTGCAGCGGGAAGTCATGCTCTTCGGACCTCCCTGGATCGAATGGCTGGCATCGAGGGTCGCGCGCGTTCCGATCGTGCTCGACCTCGACGATGCCACATGGATCGCGGTGACGAGCCCTGTCTACGGCCGGTTGGCCACGCTGCTGAAGTGGCCCTCCAAGACGGATCAATTGATTCGCTGGGCCGATACCGTGATCTGCGGGAACCAGGTGATTGCCGATCATGTCCAGTCCCTCGGCGCGCGCGCCGTGATCATGCCCACGATCGTCGACACGGCATCGGTCACGCCTCGAACGGATGCTCCCCACGACGTACCGGTCGTCGGCTGGGTGGGCACGCACAGTACGTGGCGCTATGTCGAGCCGCTGCTGCCTCTGCTCGAAACGCTCGCGCAATCGGTTCCGTTTCGGTTGAAAGTCGTCGGATCGGGCCGGCCCTCCCTGGCCGTGCGCGGTGTCGACGTCGAGTTGCTGCCGTGGCGCCTCGACCGTGAGGTGCACGACTTCCAGACGATCGATGTGGGCATCTACCCGCTCCCGGACGATTCGTGGTCGCGCGGGAAATCAGGACTGAAGATCATTCAGTATTTCGCAGCCGGGGTCGCGTGCGTCGCCAGCCCCGTCGGGATCGTCCGCGAGATCGGAATCGCGGGCGTCACCCATCTGCAGGCCACCACGCCCGAGGAATGGAGATCCGCTCTCGAACGATTGCTGCGCGATTCCGGCGAACGACGCCTCATGGCCGATGCCGGCCGGCGTTATGCGGTCGAGCACTACTCCGTCGCGGGGTTTGCCAAAGGAATCTCCGCCGTGTTGCTCGAGGCGGCGGGCCGCCGACGAACGGTGACCGCGTGACTGGCCTAGACCAGTTGAGGCGCTTCACACGACTGTTGCACGTCTTCCCAGTCGTGGCGTTCCGCGGCCTCTCGGGAGGGATGCCGATTCTGATCGGGCTTTACATCGCCCATCGCTGGGGATTGGCGGCGCTCGCCGGATATACCTTCGCCAGCTCCTTCGTCGCGGTCGGCCTGATCGTCACCGACTGGGGTTGCACGCGCTGGCTGCCGCGCGAGCTTGCCCTGGTGCGCGCATCGCCGGGCGGGAGTGTCGCTCCTGCGGCAACGGCCAATGCACTCCGTTTGATGCTTGCGTTGTTGTTCCTCCTGACGACCGGGTTGCTCGCCATTACGCATGCCCTCCCCGCGGAGGCGATCCGGTTCGCGCTCGAACTCGGCCTTTTGTGCCCGATCACGATCTACAGCCTGAATGGTGTCAGCGACCGGATCGTGACGCGCGAGATCGGCGGCATCGGTGTCGCCGTGACTGTCGGACTGGCGATGTTCCTCATACTCGCGTTTGTTGCACAACGCTTTGCGCCGGGTCCTCATAGCGTCGTCGTCGCGTACGTCATCGGCCGCGTTGCGGAAGCGGTGGTGATGATGCACGGACGGCGGGACCTCTACCGGGCGGCATTCCGTCATCTGATGCCGACGGCTGCCGGTCTGTGGCCATTCAGCATTCAGGCGATCCTGGGTGTTGTCTATTCGCGCCTGTCCGTTTTTGTCGTCGAGCACTATCGACGGCAGGACCTCGGACTCGTCGGCGCGGCGTCAGCGCTGCAGAATATTCTTCTGCTGTTTCCGCTGTCGATCGCGCTGCTGAATTATCCGGCGCTCACCGTGGCCGCGGCCGAACGGGACCGCCGTCGTCTCGGCAGAGTGGTTCGCGATTCACTCGGATTGTCGCTGCTGGCCTTGACGGTGGCTGCCGCCGCACTCTTCCTGGCGCGCCATTTCGTCGCGTCGGCTCTTCACATCCCGCCTCAGTCGATGCCTCTGGTGATCGCCTATGCGGCGACGGCCTACATCACCGTCGGTACGACCCTGGCTGGCGTGCTCCTGCAGGCGATGCGATACGAGTCGCTGACCGCCCGGCTCTCCGTCCTGACGCTTGCTCTCGCGCTCGTGTATCAGTTCCTGTTGATCCGCTGGTTCGGGTTATGGGGACTGGTGGGTGCGCTTGCAGCGGCCGAGTTGACGTCGCTGCTAGTCTTCGGATTCGTCGTCGTTCGGGCGACGCGGCGTTCTGCGTTTGGGGACTCTGGTACAGTGGCTGCCCGCTGAATTGCGTCGCGCTGATGGGCCCCTTACGCGATGTTCACGTCCGTATGGCGCTTTGACGATTCCTGGATACGACCGATAGACTCACGACTTCCATGCCCTGGTTATTTCTCCTAGCCTCAATCCAGGTGTTCCTCACGTTTGGGGCGGGATGGCTGCTGTGGATGATCTGGCGCCGGCTCGCGGCGTGGAGTGCTCGTGCCGGGTTGCTGATCGGGATCGGTCTCGTGGCCCGGGCGTTCATGGCGCAGGCGATGTTCTGGATTTCTTACCTGCACCTTCCCATTGCGCGGCCTCTTCAGGATGGGGAAGGCTTCTGGAACCTGGCCATCGATGGCCATCTCTACTTCGTGATGTCCCAGGGCCTCCTGACACAGGGTTGGAAGGCTGTGGTGCTCGTTGATAAGACCCTGCCTTCCCCCGCCTTTCTGCAGGTTCTCGCGGTTTTCATCCTCCTCTTCGGGGGCGCAGCAGCAGTCGGCGCGTTCCTGAATCTCTTCGCGTATCTGGGCGCCTGTGCCGCGATTCTCCGGCTGGGTCGCACGGAAGACGGACTCATCCGACCATCCGCGCTCGTCGCGGCAGGGGCGTTGAGTTTCGCTCCCGCGGTGATCCTCTGGTCTGCACAGCCTCTCAAGGATCCCTTCTTCATCTTCGCGGTTGCCGCGTTTGTGGCTGCGTCCGCGATGTGGCAGGACGCGTGGATCGGGCTCCGTCAGCCGTTGGCCCGGTTCGTCGTGCCACTGCTGCTGATGGCGGTGGTCCTCTATTCCGTGGTCGGCGTTCGTTGGTATTTCGGGCTGATCCTATGGTTCGCGTCGGCACCGTTCTTTGTCATCGCTGCCTGGCGAAGCGATCGTCGCCTGGCAGCCGGAGTGTGCAACGCCGCGGTATTTGTTGCGCTCTCTCAGGTTATTCTTTTTGCGGGTCGACCCTATGTCCCGCCCCAAGTCGCGAGATTGCTCGGCGCGCGGACCATTACGACGACCGAGCCGCTGACCACTGCCTTACTGCGGACGCGAGCGGGATTCGACGCCTCGCATGGCAATTCGATGATCCAGGAAGGCAGCACCCTTCGGCGGATCGACCCGTCCGAGGGCGGAGCGGGTCCGGCGGCGATGCCGGGTGACGGAGACTCCGATTCGAAGCCGGTGACGGAATCTCCCGGCGCGTCGCAGGCGCCCTCGCTCACCCATGAAGCGATCGCGCGGGAGCCGCCTCGAACCGTCAGAACGGCTGCTGCGGGCGGACCTGGCGCCGGGAAAAACAGCGCGATTCCGCCACCCGCACCCACTGTTGCCACGTCCAAGTCGCCGGCACCCGCACCCACCGCTGCCACGTCCAAGTCGCCGGCACCCGCACCAGTGGTTGTGGCCAGGCCGGCTGGGACTGTTGCAAAACGCAGAGCCTCGCGTTCTCCGGCTTCCGGCGTCCCGGGGATGCCGCGCTCGACGGTCGCGCGAATCGTGGCCGGTGTCGCGGCAGTTGTCCTGCCCCATATGATCGGAGAGTGGCTCGGTCTCATCCACATTGGTGGAGGGCGTGGGCTGTGGGCCATCGTGGAGATCGACACTCTCGTGTTCGATTTCCTGCTCATTGCCGCGGCCTACTACGTTTTTCGTGGCCTGTCGCGGGGAGTGCTCCGGAACGGATCGTTCTGGCTCGTGGCGGTGATGACGCCCACGATCATGCTGCTGCTGTGCTTTACGATCAGTAATTTCGGAACGCTGTTCCGCCATCGGGCAATGATCTTGATGGGACTCTGTCTGCTGATCGCGGTGGCTGGGGCGACGACGAATCCTCGGCAGCCGGATGACACGAGCGCGCGCTCGTAACGGGATATGTCTCTCATCGACAAAGGGAGGGTGCTTGCGAACCTGGATCAGCATCACCCGCTGACGATCGAGGTGGGCTGTGGTCCCCGCAAGCGGTATTCACCGTCGATCGGCATCGATGCAATTGCGTATGACGGTGTCGACATCGTCGGTGATGCGATGGAAGCGCTGCGAGCCTTCCCGTCTGGCACTGCGGACCTGATCACCTCCAGCCATTTCCTCGAGCACGTCCCGGATGTGGACGTGTTTCTGGGCGAGATGGCGCGCGTGGTCCGCGCGGAGGGCCGGATCGAGGTCATCGTGCCGCACTTCGCACACCCCTATTTCTCTTCGGATCCGACGCACAAAAACCGCTTCGGGCTCTACACGTTCTCCTACCTCGTCGTCGACGATCTGTTCCGGCGGCGCGTGCCCGGCTATGTGCGCCGCACCGACCTCCGGCTCCGCAGCGTCGATCTGCTCTTTAAGTCGGCGCGTCCGTTCATTTTCAGGCATGGCATCAAGCGCGTGATCGGAACGGTGTTCAACTCGTGTCGTTACGCACAGGAGCTTTGGGAAGAGAATTTCTGCTATCTCTTCCCGTGCTACGAAATCCGTTTCGTTCTGGAGAGAACCTCCCGGTGACACGGAACGTCGATCTGGCGGTGGTGGAGGGATTCGGAGACGAATGGACGCGATTCGATCAGACGTCTCTGTCGGATACGGAGCTCCAGGAGCTGTTCGAGGCCTATTTTTCCGAGTTTCCCTGGTCCGCTCTCCCGCCTGATTCTGTCGGCTTCGACCTCGGATGTGGCAGCGGCCGGTGGGCACGGTTCGTCGCGCCACGCGTCGGCACTCTGCATTGCATCGATCCCAGCGCCGCGGCGCTTGCAGTTGCGCAGCGCGCGCTGGCGGGACACGAGAACGTGAGGATGCACAACGCGTCCGTGGACGAGATCCCCTTGGCGGACGACAGCGCCGACTTCGGGTACTCGCTCGGAGTTCTGCACCACATCCCGGACACGCAGTCTGCGATTCGGGCGTGTGTCGTCAAACTGCGGCCGGGCGCTCCGTTGCTCCTTTATCTTTACTATGCGCTGGACAATCGGCCGATTTGGTATCGCGCGCTGTGGAAGTCCACCGAGGTACTTCGCTTTCTCATCTCACGTCTGCCGCATCCCATGCGTTACGCCATCAGTCAGGTGCTTGCGGTCCTGATCTACTGGCCTCTGGCGCGGTTTGCAGGTCTATGCGAAACCGTGGGAATGCGAGGGGCGAGCTCACTCCCTCTGGCGTTTTACAGGCGGCGAAGTTTCTACGTGATGCGAACCGATGCGCTCGACCGATTCGGAACCCGCCTCGAGCAGCGTTTCAGCCGTGTCCGGATCGACGAGATGATGCGCGAGGCTGGGTTGACCGGAATCACCTTCCGATCGCAGGCGCCCTTCTGGTGTGCCGTCGGAACACGTGCACGGTAACGGACCGTGTGACCGACGGCGATCGATCAGATGCTGCCGTTACGGGCATCGAATTTGGCGATGCGCTCCTGGTGCTTTTTCTCCAGCATCGCGTAGACCGCGGCGGTGTCCGCGACCATGGTTTCCGTGCGCCATGCGGGATCGACGTGGCGTCGTCCATTGGCGCCCATCGTGGCGCGCAGCTCGGGATTGGAGAGAAGCGAGGAGATGCGGTCCGCGAGCGTTTCGTAGTCGTAGGGGCGCACGAGGTATCCCGTTTCGCCGTCAAGGACTGCTTCCGGTGCGCCGTCGATGTCGAAGCTGACGCACGGCTTGCCCATCGCCAGTGCCTGCGGCAGGACGCGCGCCAGTCCTTCCCGCAAGGACGTATGGACGACGACGTCCATCGCTGCGAGCATCTCCGGGATTCGCTCGCGCTGGATCAGGCCCGCAAAGACGAAGTTGTCGAGAATCCCCGCTGCCCGGGCACGCTCGCGCAGATGGTCGAAAAGGATTCCGTCGCCGATGAGGAAGAACCGCACATTGGGAACGCGACGCACGATCTCCGGCGCCGCGTCCATCAGCTGGTCGTGCCCCTTGAGAGGAAAGAGCCGGGCGATCTTGCCGACGACCGGGGCGTCCTCCGGAATGCCGAACTCCCGACGCACGGCGGCTCCGTCAGCCTTCGAATTCAGGAACCAGTCGAGTTCCATCCCGCTGTAGACCGTCGTGAACTTCTCGGGACGATCGATGCCGGCCGCGACGGCTTTTCGAACGATGACTGACGAGACGGAAAGAAAGTGGTCCGTCAGAGGCGCACAGATCTTCTTGACCAGCCACCATGTGCGGTTGACGAGCCACGGCTGGTAATCATGAAAGACGAGACTGTGCAGTGTGTGGACGATCAGCGGTGTGCCGGCCATCCATGCGGCGATCCGTCCGAGGACTCCTGCCTTTGAGGAATGCGTGTGGACGATGTGGTAGCGCCCGCGCCGTATCAGACGATAGAGCTTCCACAATGCGCCCACATCGGCGATCGGGTTGATGTTGCGTGCGAGCTCGGGCACGAGGATCAGATGGACGGTTTTCTCTGCGCGTTCGAGCAGATCGCCTTCAGGTCCCCGGTCGACGCCTGTGGCCAGGGTGACGTCGTACTCCGGCATCGCGGCCAGACCTTCACAGGTCAGCAGGGTGTTCTCCTGCGCGCCGCCGACGATCAGACGAGTAATGATGTGAAGAACGCGGAGTGGACGGGTCGCGGCCATCACTTCATGTGGGCGATGACCAGATAGTCGCGATCGAGGTTGATCCAGTCGTACTTGTCGATGCCCGCCTCCCGCAGAATGGATGCGACGCGTCCGCGCGTGTAGAGAAACAACGGGCAGCCGTTGAGCAGGAAGCGTGCACGACGGATGGGGACGCGCCACTCGATCGCTTTGGGGAAGCTCATCACGATCGTCTGGTTCGTTTTCTCGCGCATGGCCCGGACGATGCTGACCGGATCTTCGATGTAGTCGAAAAAACCGAGGGCGGTGGAGGCATCGAATCCCTTCTCGGGGACTGCATCGGGAAAGCGGCCGACGCGGAACTCGCAGCGGTCCGCGACGTGCAGCTCATCCGCATACTTGCGCGCCAGCTCGATCATGCCCTCCGCGAAATCGACGCCCAGAACTCGTTTGGCGCCGTGCTGCGCGAATGCGAAACAGAACCGACCGGAACCGCACCCGACATCGAGCACGGACTTGCCCTCCAGCGGCGCGAGTTTCTCGACGGTGAGGTCAAGGCGCCGCCGGACGACACCGCGCCAGACGTTGTCCACGAACCGAGCGAACGGGCCTTTGCGGTCGTTGTAGATGGCGTCGAAACGCTGCGCGTCGAGATGGAAATAGTGTGCGACTTTTTCGTCGACGGAATGATCAATGGACATTGACAATCTCCTTCATCGGAGCGAAACGGAAGTCGTGAAGCAACCGCACGAGGCGGCCTTCCGTTGCTTTGAGGTTGAAATAGTGGGTCGCGGCGATACGCCGCGGAAGTTCGATGCGCGGTTGCCCGGGATCGATTTCCCACGGATGCAGATAGAAGACGGCCGGCTTGCCGCCTCGGTTGATGCTGCGGAATCCAGCGCGTGTAACGGCATACGGAAAGATGCGGAAGTAGGCGCCGCCGGCAATCGGAATGTTCTTGCCGAGGATGCGCCAGGTCGAAATCGGGAACTCGCGGATGGCGTGGCC
The DNA here is from genome assembly GCA_038244715.1 of Thermoanaerobaculia bacterium. Classification (GTDB taxonomy): domain Bacteria; phylum Acidobacteriota; class Thermoanaerobaculia; order Gp7-AA8; family Gp7-AA8; genus JADGNZ01. The sequence continues at coordinate 58,575 of JBBRTE010000015.1, read as the reverse complement.
TCCGGCATCGATATCGTAGGTCCAACGCGGAGCATCCTCGATGCCATACCGATAGTTCATCACCGGAAAGATGCTCGTGTCGTACCGGACACCGAGATCTCCGAGGATGTCGAGCGCCCAGAGCGAGCGTTTCGTGATCGAGAAGAACGGTGCGCGATGGCCGAGAACCTTTACTCCGGTAACCTGTTCCACCGCTGCCAGCGCGCGCTTGAGCTCCTCGCGGAACACGGCCGGCGTCTGGGTGTAGATCAGAGTGTGCGAATACCCATGCGTCGCCAGTTCATGGCCGGCCGCGGCGATCTCACGAACGATTTCGGGGTGGTGCTCGGCCACGTATCCGAGGACAAAGAAGGTCGCCTTGACTCCGGCCCGGTCGAGGATCTCCAGAAGCCGCCGGCCTACGGGGACGATCCGGTCGTCGAATCGGTTCCATTCGGTGTGCGGGATCTCGAGGCCCTGGTACCAGTCTTCGAAGTCGATCGTCAGTGCATTGGTGATGTCAGGCATGGAGTGGGGTGGGAATTGCGGGCGACACCATACGCGGGTCGCATCGTGTCGTCAAAATCCGATCTAGTGGCCCGATGCGGTTGGGCGAGGTGGATGGACGAGAGTGCCACGCTGCGCAATCAGGGACACACCGTCGATGGTCGCGTTCTCATCGCCGAAGACCCAACCGAATTCCGACGGTGACAGAGTCTGAAAGCTCATTCCTGCACGCAGGACCGCGACGCCCGCGGCGGCGCACTGCCCGACGATCTCCGTGAGCCGGTCCTGCGACAACTTCGTGGTCGAGATCAGGACCTGGTCGATCTGGAGCCGCTGGCAGAGCTCTTCAACCGGTGTCGCGGTGGAATAGACGCGGAGGCCGTGGATGAGCCGGCCGTTCTTGGCCGCGTCGTCGTCGGCGAACGCCACCGGCACGGCACCGAGCTCCATGTTGTTGCGGATCTCGCGGTAGACCAGTTCGCCGCCGTCGCCCGCTCCGTAGATCAGGACGCGGTGGAACTCGTGGCGGTGCGGTGCCGGAAAGACGCGTCGCAGGATGCGGAACGCGAAGCGGCTGGCAGTCAGCGCTCCCATCAGCAGCACGGCATCCAGCGCGAATACGGTGCGAGAAAAGCCATCGAAGCGAAAGGCGAAGAGGAGGGTCAGGACCGTGGCGACCGAACCGACGACGGTCGCCTTGCCGAAGTCCACCACGCTGGCCAGACTGGCGTACCGCCAAAGACCGCGGTAGAGACCCGTCGCGAGAAACGTCGCCAGCTTCACCATCACCACGATCGGCAGCGTGCTGGCGAAGAGCTGCCAGTCGCCGGAGGGTCGTGCCGGTCCGAACTTCAATGCGTACGCGAGATAGTAAGCGAGAGAGATCAGGATGACATCGAGGATCACCTCGAAGATCCGGCGCTTGTACGAGAGGTCCAGGAGAAACGAGACGAGCGGTTTCTCGTGGGCGGCGGCCAGGTCTTTCTCGTCGTAAACGCGGACGCGGCCGAGGTGGATCCCGAGAAACGTGAGCGCGACCGTGAAGACGACGATGGCGACGATACTGACATCGATCGAGGCATGACGGGCCACGAGGGCGAGAACGCCGCCGCTGACGGCGAGGGTGTAGAGCATCCACACCGCGTGCTTCTCGCTGAGGCCGAGCGCCACCAGGCGATGGGACGTGTGATCGCGTCCGCCCTGCGAGGCGGCGCGGCCAGCCATCTTTCTCATGAGCGTGACGAAAGTCGTGTCGAAGATCGGGACCAGCAGCACCAGGACGGGAACGGCCAGTACGGCCACCACGCTGCGGGAACGACCGCCACCGGAACCGCTCATCAGCGCCGTAGACGCCAGGAAGAAACCGATGAACATCGAGCCGCAGTCGCCCATGAAGATCGAGGCCGGGCTGTGGTTGTAAATCAGGAAGCCAAGCAGTGCTCCCGCGAACCCGGCCAGCATCAGCGCCTCGTTGTACTGTCCGTTGAGCGCGAAGTTGATCCCCAGAAAGGTGGCGGCGATCGCGGCGATGCCGGGCGACAGGCCGTCCATGTTGTCCAGCATGTTGACTGCGTTCGTGATGCCGATCAGCCAGACCAGCGTGGTGATCATGTTCAGCGACGCGGAATCCGTCCACGGCAGCACCAGGCCGAAATACATGACCGCCGCCACTCCCGCAAGCTGGCCGATGAGTTTCTGATACGGCTTGATCTTCAGAAAATCGTCGATCAACCCGACCAGAAACAGAAGCGTGCTTGCACCGAGGACGACCCAGCCTTCGCGATTCATGTGCACCATCGCCGCGAGCACCCCGAACACGGACAGAAAGATGGCGATCCCGCCCATCATGGCGGTGGGACGCTGGTGCCAGCGGTCCTGCCGGGGTACGGCTACGGCGCCGAAGCGACGCGCCACCGACCGAACGACCGGCGTTGCGATCGCGGCGGCAGCAAACGCAGTCATGCCAATGACTGACGCGGCCAAGAAAACGGAATCAGGCATAACGGAACTGCGGAAGCCTAAGTTATTTAGCTATTTGATACAAGCCTGGACTTAGGTCTGGCTTCTGGTCGTGGCTCGCTCTGGCTGTCTGCCCGACTGATAGGCGATGACACTCCGGAGAATGTCGTCGAGTCTCGTTTCCGGGCGGAACCCGACCAACGCATGGATCTTGGACGTATCGGGCACCCGGCGTGGCATATCCTCGAATCCTGCCTCGTAGGCCTCGTTGTAGGGGATGTGGACGATCTCCGATTTCGAGCTGGTCAACGTGCGGATGCGCTCGGCCAGCGCATTCATCGAGACTTCTTCGCTTGACCCGATGTTGTAGACCTCGCCGACGGAGTCCTGGCGATCCATCAATGCCACGAGTGCCTTCACCACGTCGCCCACGTAGGCAAAGCAGCGGGTCTGGTCGCCGCTTCCATAGACGGTGATCGGCTGTCCGGCCAGCGCCTGTTTCACGAACGTCGGGATGACCATTCCGTACTGGCCGGTCTGCCGTGGTCCAACGGTGTTGAACAGGCGGACCACGGTGGTCGGGAGTTTTTTCTCGCGCCAGTAGGCGAGTGCGAGAAACTCGTCGATCGCCTTCGAGCAGGCGTAGCTCCAGCGTCCTTTCGTCGTCGCGCCCATCACGAGGTTGCCATCCTCGCGAAACGGAACGTCCGCACTCAGCCCATAGACCTCGGACGTCGATGCGATGAGGACCCGCTTCTTCTTCTTGTTCGCGACGGCGAGCAGCACTTCCGTGCCGCGCACGTTTGTCTCAATCGTCCGTACCGGACTCTCCACGATCAGCTTTACGCCGACGGCGGCGGCGAGATGAACGATCACGTCGCAGGCATCGGCGAGCTCCGTCAGGAGCGGCATGTTTTGCACGGTGTCGATCGTGTAGTGAAAGCGCGGGTTCGACTTGAGATGCGCGATGTTCTCGATGCTTCCGGTCGACAGGTCGTCGATGATCGAAACCTCATCTCCCCGGCTCAGGTACGTGTCGGCGAGGTGTGATCCGATGAACCCGGACCCTCCGGTGATCAGAACTCTCAATGGATATCCCCCAGGCGCGGGCGGCTCAGCGCGGCGGCGGATTATACGGCAGGGACTTATTGAATGCTGCGATGCGGTCCCGCATGACGCCGTCGACTTCGTCGAGGAGGTAGGGGTTGAACCGCGTGGCCAGCGCGAGGTCTGGAGTGGCCGCGTCGAGCTTGCCCGCTTCGAGATAGGTAGCGCCGCGATCGAAATAGATCTCCGGACGTTGAGCGGCGGCGAGCGCCGCGCTGTAGTGCTCGATGGCGTCGGCGCTGCGTCCCAGGATGCGGTCGTTTGCGGCGTACACGAGGTGGAAGGCGACGGAAAGCCGGCAGGCCGGGGCGATCTCCTGCAGACGATCGATATTGTCCCGTGCAGCGAAGATGGCCCGGTCACCGCTCCACTGCAGGGCCATCGAGGTGTGCGCGTTGACCGTCTTCAGGACGTGATCCGCGTGCTCGGGCATCCAGGCGTACCGGTGAAACGCGAGGACCCCCATTGCCAGCGCGACGAGCCGGCACAACGACCGCACGATCGGATTACGCATCGCGACGATCCCACGAGATGGCGAGCGCGCCGAGGGTGATGTACATCAGCCGGGGCGCGGCCAGTTGAAGCGGAAACTGCGCGAGCGCGATGACGAAGAAGGTTGCCGCCAGCGGAGCACGGGCCGCGGAGGCCAGCGTCTGCTCCGAGGTGAGCGTCGTGCCTGCAGGGCGCCGCCGCCCGGGAATCGCCAGAAGGAGTCCGGCTGCCAGGAGCAACAGATAGCCGGGCACTCCGGTCTCGGCGGCCACCTGCAGGTGATCGTTGTGCGTCTCACCGAAATTCATCGGCCAGCCACGCGTCCAATCCCGCGGGTAGCGCTTCTCGAGATCCATCCGCGTCGTCATGAAGAAGTATTTGAAGCAGCCCGGTCCGACGCCGGTGAAAGGATGCGCTCTGAGCATTTCAAAGGCACTCAGAAATGGCACGGCGCGCTCGGACAGGAGGATGGCGTAGTCATGGTTCCGCGCCCCGACCAGCAATCGATCGAAGTTCCCGCGGATGCCGGTGCCCGGCCGCAGAGAAACCAGTCCGAAGATGATCAGGATTCCGGCAACTGCCATCGCCTGGCGCCATGGACGGAGCAGCGCAGCGACGATGATGCCCGTCACGAAGGCGATCATGGCCGTCCTCGTCTGGCTCATCGCGATGCCCATGAACAGGACGACGGCGATGACTCCGAACGTCACGCGTTGCCATCCCTTTACGACGACCGTCCCGATCAGCGCGACCACGGCCGGACCGGCCAGGAAGGTTCCGACGTCATTCGGATTCCCAAGGAGTCCCACGCTCCTGTAGTGACCGGTGATCTCCGGAGGAAAAACGAAGGCGTTCCAGCGGCCGATCTCCTGCAGTGTTACGACCACGGCGTTTGCGAGGGCGCCTGCAAAGACCACGTAGAGCGCCGGCAATCGCAGGCGGCCTGCCACCAGTCGCGTGGCGATGTAGATCACGAGCGTCGCGGCGACGGTGACGAGGCTGGCCGCGCTGAGTGGCCGGTTCAGCGACGTGAGCGTCGTGACGATGCTCCAGACCGCCATGGCGGCAAGGAGAACCCACTCCCGGCGGGGGAGTGTGGCCAAAGCGTTCCGCCAGTTCGCATGCGGCGAGGTGCCGGCAAATACGGCGATGACCGCCAGCAGGATCGCTTCGGCCCGGAAGGCCATTTCCTTTGGCAGGCGGAACGCGTCGAGCGCTCCTCCTGTATAGATGATGGGAATGAGGACGATGCCTGCGCCCAGTACGAGCACGGCGATAAGCCAGTACCACAGGCGGTCGGATCTCTCGCGCGCCGCGGACCGTCGTTCGCGCATTGGGCGAAGAGTAGCATGGCGCTTCGCGGACCTTCGATCGAAGCACTGCGTTCGTCGTCCGACGAACCTCCGCCGTTGCATCCGCGGTTCCGATCAGAACGATAATTGTTCGGGCGCTCATGCAACCTTTTCCCGATTACAAGCGAATCCGCAACTTTTCGCGCGACGAGCTTTCGCGGTTTCTGGCGGAGAACGGCGCGTCGCTCGTCCAGGAAGAAGCGCACGCCATCCTGGAGAATCCCTATGTCACACCGGACATGTGTCAGACCATTGCCCGGAGCAGACATCTCGCTGCGTTTTACGGGGTACGTCTGCGCCTCGTGCAGAACCGGGCCACCCCTCTGGTGCACTCGGTCAAGCTGGTTCACTACCTCTTCTGGCCCGACTTGTTGCGTTTGTCGGTCGACGTCAAAGTTCCCGCCCAGGTCCGCCACGCGATCGAGAATCAGCTCCTCCTGCGGATCGACAAGCTCTCCCTCGGTGAGAAGATCACCGCGGCCAAGCGCTGCAGCACCGCGCTGATCCGGGTGCTCCTCTTCGACCCCGATCCCCGCGTTTTCGGCGCCCTGCTGAACAACCAGCTTCTGCGCGAGGAGGATCTCCTGGTTCTCGCAGTCTCCGAAAAGGCCTCGGAGGAGAAGCTGCAGCTGCTGGCGTGGGACCGGAAATGGTCCTTTCGCTATGCAATCCGCAGGGCGTTGGTGATGAATCCTTCGACCCCGCGCTCCGCGGCGGCATCGCAACTGCGGTTTCTTACACTGCGGGACCTGCGCACCATTCATGACCACCCGGCGACTTCGACGTACCTGCGTCGTTGCGTGGAGCGGATCGAGCCCGGCGTTTTCACGACGACCGGAGGTCGAATTGACTAGAATGGTCGGCCACCAGTCCCATGCCTGATCAGGATCCCCAGCCTCAATCGTCGGAGCTCGCGTCATTTGGCGATGAACTGCGCCGCGAGCGCGAGATCCGCGGGATCTCTCTGAAGGAGATCGCGGACTCCACGAAGATCAGCAAGCGGTTTCTGGAGGCAATCGAGCGCAACGACCACAAGACGCTGCCGGCTCCCGTCTTCACCCGCGGCTTCGTTCGCGAGTACGCCCGATACCTCGGGTTGAACGCGGAGGAGATGGTCAACCGCTACAACTTTGCCGCCGTGGGAGATGATCGCATCGAGCAGTCATCCCATCTCGAGCGCTTGACCACGCCGCAGGCTCCTCCTCTGCCGCGCAAAAATCCGTCGGTCAGAGGGATCCCTCCCGCGTATGCCCGCGTCGATCGGAATGTCTACATCCTCATCTTGGTCGTCATCGCGTTGGCGGGTGTCAGTTACTGGGCCCTGAAGCACCGGCGCGAGACGCGTGCCGCGGATGAGCGCAACGCAGTCGAAGCCCGCGTCCCGACGACGACGGCGTCATCGCCCGTGGTCGCGGCGCCCGTAGCGGTGCCGCTGTCCGCAACTGCGACGCAACCTCAGACAGGGACTCCGGCGAAACTGGTTCTGAGCATCGAGGTTACGGAAAAGACCTGGCTGATCCTCGACGCGGATGGGGAGAAGGTCGTCAATGACGAGCTTCGGCGCGGGTACCATCGTACGATCGATGCGAAGGACAGCTTTCGCTTTCGAACGATTGGCAATGCAGCCGGCCTGACCATGACACTGAACGATCTGCCGATGCCCTCCCTGGGCCAGGACGGCCAGGTAGTTCACGACGTCGTGATCGATCGGGCCTTTCTGCAGAAGATGCAAACCGACGCAACGACTCAACCCTCCAGCCCGCGATGAGCACTTCTACAGCCGAGCTCTCCGCCGATGTGATCATCGAGCGGATCGAGACGGGACAATTGCCCCGCACTCTCGTCGAGACGATCGCGCGCGGGTTGTTGCCGCTTCCTCAGGACGACCTGATCGCGGTCTTCTCGTATCTGACCGCGTGGCAGGATGAGGAGATCTCGGCGGCAGCCCGGGTATCGCTGGCCGACGTTCCGGCGCGCAATATCCACGCGTTCGCCGGCAATGAGAGTGCGCCGCCGGCTCATCTGGCGCTGCTCCTGCGCGCCAGTCAGGACCCATTCATCCTCGAAGCGCTCATTCGCAACCGCGCTGTGACCGACGAACTGGTGACCGAACTGGCCGCCGTGGCCGACGCTGCGGTGCAGGAAGTCGTCGTCATCAACCAGGCGCGCATTCTCCGTTCGCCCGCGATCCTCGACGCTCTCCTCGCCAATCCGCATCTTTCGTCGGACGTTCGCCGAAGGGCTCTGGAGACACGCGAGGAGTTCTTCGACAAGAAGTCTCGCCTCGCCGCGCTGCAACCGGAAGAGGTGGACGAAGACGAGCCGATGCTCAGTCTGTCGGACGAGCCGATCGCCGACCTGTTGGAGAAGGCGAGGGAGGAGCCGCAGAGCGACGCTCCCCTGCCGCAGCTCCTCGAGACGGAAAAACAGGATGAGAAGAAGCTGTCGGTCTTCTCGCAGATTCTGTTGATGGGCGTCGCCGACAAGGTGAAGCTGGCGTTCAAGGGCGGCAAGACCGAGCGGGTGATCCTCGTCCGGGATCACAACAAACTCGTGTGCAGCGCGGTGATGCGCAATCCGCGCATGAGCGAGGCCGAAGCCGAGCTCATCGCCACCATGCGGAATGTTTCCGAGGAGGTCCTGCGCCTCATCGGCATGAAACGGGAGTGGGTTTCCAAATACAACTTCGTCATTGCTCTCGCCCGCAACCCGAAGTGCCCCGTGGGGGTTGTCGTGCCGCTGATCAATCGATTAACCTTACGCGATCTGAAAAGCCTCAAGGACGACAAAGGTGTGAGCGAAACCGTCCGCTCGCTCGCCCGGAAAATGTACACCCAGAGAAGTCAAAAATCCTGAATGAAGGTCAACTACTACGAGCTGCTCGGAGTCGATCGGTCTGCCTCCGAGAAGGAGATTCGCGACCGCTTCCGCAAACTTGCCCGGGAACAGCATCCGGACCGCTACAAGGGGACGGACAAGACTGCGGCCGAGCGGAAGTTCCAGACGCTGACCGAGGCGGTCAACGTGCTGACGAATCCCGCCCGGCGGAAGCAGCACGACGCCGACGTCGCCGCGCCTGGTGCGCGGGTCGCCGCGAGCGATCCCGCCCAGATCGGCAAAGCGTACCTGTCGAAAGGGATCAAGGCGTACCGCGAGGGAGACCTGCGCAGTGCGTACGAGAACTTCGACATGGCCACGAAGCACAATCCGACGGACGCCAAGGGGTTCCACTATCTCGCCATGGCCGCCTCGCGTATCCCCGCCTATGCCCGCCAGGCAGTCCAGGCGATCGAGACCGCCGTCCAGCGTGAGCCGATGAATGGGGCATATCTCAAGGAGGCTGGGTTAATCTGCAAACGGGCCGGCCTCACCGCAAAGGCGGAGAGATATCTCGATGAAGCGTTAAAGTGGGATGCAGACAATATTGAAATCCGTACGGCACTGGCCGAATTGCGACAGCGTGGTGACGCCAAGGAAGGCGGAAAGGGGTTTACCCTTTTCAAAAAGGGCTGAGTGGGAATGGACGTGAAGGCATACGGCCTCACAGATGTCGGACGGCAGCGTCAGCACAACGAGGATACGTTCCTCGTCGCTGACGAAGCGAAGCTATTCCTCGTCGCCGACGGAATGGGCGGGCACGCTGCCGGCGAGATCGCTTCCCGCATCGCCGTCGACTCCATCTCCGAGTTCATCGTCCACACGAAAGAGGATGATGGAACCTGGCCCCACGCCTACGACGAGCACTACACACGGACGACGAACCGGCTGATGGCCGCCCTGCGCATGGCCAACACCCGCGTCCTCGAAGCCATGCGCAAGGATGCCCGGCTCCGCGGCATGGGCACGACCGTCGTCGCCTGCATGGCCGATGACGGGAAGATGTCCGTGGCACACGTCGGCGACTCGCGCGCCTACATGATCCGTAGCGGCAAGATCTCGCGCATCACCAACGATCACTCCTGGGTCTTCGAGCAGGTGCAGGCCGGAATGCTGACCGAGGCCGAAGCCGAGAAGCATCCCCTCCGCAACGTCATCACCCGCGCCCTCGGAGGTGCCCTCTCCGTCAATCCCGACGCTTCCGAGATCGACAGCCGCCCGGGCGACGTCTACCTCCTTTGCTCGGACGGTCTCACGGGCATGGTTCCCGAAGAGGAGATCCTCAAGCTCGTGACCGCGAGCGCGGACGACCTGGAGAAGGCCTGCCGCGATCTCATCGACACGGCCAACGAGCGCGGCGGGCTGGACAACGTGACGGCCATTCTCGTGAAGACGACGTAGCCATCACCGACAATCATCCAAATGCACATTCGAATCGACTACTGCGGCGTTTGAAACTATCTCCCCCGAGCCTCCAGTCTGGCGGCCGAGATCAAACGCGAGCATGACCTCGACAGTGAGATCGTGCGCGGAAGCGGCGGGATTTTCGTCGTCACCGTCGATCAGAAAATCATCTTCTCAAAAGGCGACGAAGGGCGGTTTCCGACGGAACGGGAAATCCTCGATAAGATCGCTGCACTCCGAGCCTGAGGTCTGACGGGCCGTGGCACGAGTCAGGGTCGGAGTTCAGCCCGGCCACGGCGGCGGGTTAAACTCCCCTCGTGCATCCCGAGGTTCAGGAACTTCAATCAAAACTGAAGGAGATCCTTTACGACTGTGCCGTGGAGATTCGCGCCACGAAGGCTGCGCTCTATCTTCTTGACGCGCAGGGCCGCTTCGAGCTCGTCACCGAGTACGGCTTCCGCAATGCGGTCCGCACGTCGGCGGACCGGACGGATCCGATCATCGATCGTTGCGGCCGCGGGCGGACGCCGTTCTTCGTGAACGGTCTGAACGCGGAGCCCCGGTTCTCTCTGGTCATGTTCGAATCGGCCAGCGACCGGCTGATGGCCGCACCGATCTACCTGCGTGGTCACCTGGTCGGCGTGATCGACATGCGCGACAAACAGGGCAAGGTTTTGTTCGACGTGTCCGACCTGCCGAAGGCGCAGAAAATCGCCGACCGGATCGGCGAGCAATTCAGAAAGAAGAACGTTTTCGGACAGCACTTCATCACGCTTTCCGAAGCGCCGGAAAAGGCCGTCGTGCTCGGGGTCAGCGTCCCTATCACCGATGCCGGACCTGAGGTTCCTGCCTCAAGGCCGCCAACGATCGCGCAGGCGAAGCCATCGCTCTGGCCTGTGGAGCGGCAGCCGGCCAGTCATGTGCCGCGGCTTCCGTCGCTGATCCTGGAAGCGCGCAGCAACGCGGAGCAGATTGCCCCTCCGGCCGCGCCGCAGTCGATCGACGAGTCGGACCTGGCGACGATCCGGGAAATGTTGCGGGCGTTGCTCCTGCTTCCGGGCGCCGTTGTGGCCATGGTCTCCGCGTACGGCCATCTGGGCGGCGTGCAGGAGGTGGCCGCGCGGTCGACCCTCACCGACGACGCGCTGAATGTCCTGCAGTCCAAGCTGAATCTGTGGCTCACCAAGCGCGGCGAGCCGGGCGGGTTGTTGAAGACCAACGTCGTGCTCCCTCTCGGCGTCGAAGAGGTGCCGATCCGCGAGCAACAGATCAACAAGGTCTTCACGGCACCGGTTGTCGCGGTGTCCCTGCGCGGGATCTACCTCACCGTTGTGTTCATCGCGGCGCCCGAACGCGCTGTCCACGAACTGCTCTCGGTGTTTCACCGTCAGCTCCAGGTAGCCATCGAGAGCTCCCTGTCGCGCCGTGCGCTCCAGCAGATTCGCTCCAACATTGCCGTGGCGCTTCTGGAACCCGATTTCTCGAAGTACCCCGAATTGCGCCGGCATTCCGAGGCGGTCGCGTCACGGGTTGAGGCATTCGCGCGGTTCGTGCGTCTGAGTCCGGTGGAGGCGGAGACGGCGCGCATCGTGGCCCTCATCCATGACGTCGGCATGCGGCTGCTCGACTACGACAATCTCTACAGGCGCGAGAACCTCTCGCCCGATGAGCTGGCGATCCTGCGGGAACATCCCGCCGTGAGTGCCGCCATCGTGGAGCCGCTCCTCGGACATGAAATCGCGCGGGCCGTGCTCTACCATCACGAACGGTGGGATGGACTCGGCTATCCGAACAACCTGATGGGCACCGCCATCCCGGCGGTGACACGCCTCGTCCAGATCTGTGATGTCTACGAGACGATGATCGCCTCGGACAGTTATGCCGCTCCGGAAAGTCTCGACCAGGCCGCGGTCAAGATGGCCCAGGGAGCCGGAACGCAGTTCGACCCGGAACTGACGCAGCGCTTCCTCGACATGCTGAACGCACGCCTGGCATAGACTCCCGGCGATGAAGATCGATCGCGACGAAGCGCGACGCGTCGCTGCTCTGGCCCATCTCGAGTTCGATGAAGCGGGACTCGAACGAATGGCGGAGGAGATGACGAAAATCCTCTCGTACATCGATCAGCTCCGCGAAGTCGACGTGCGCGGCGTCGACGTGATTCCAGCCGCGACCGGCACGCCGCTGCGAGACGATGTCCCTGGTCCGACGGTCGCGCGCAGCGCCGTGGCCGCCAACGCCCCGGCGTTCAGCGACGACGGACATTTCATCGTGCCGAAGGTGATCGGTGACTGACCTCCTGCACCTTCCCTGGCATGAGGCGCGTGCGGCAGCGAGTGGACGGGAGCTGGTGGCCGCCTCCCTCGCGGCCATCGATCGGTTGAATCCGTCTCTGAACGCGTTTCTTCACGTCGCGCGCGACTCGGAAGACGGGATGCCTCTCGGGGTGAAGGACAACATTGTCACGACCGGCATGCCGACCACGTGTGCGTCCAGGATCCTCGGCCGGTTCGTGTCGCCGTTCGACGCCACGGCGGTCGGCCGTCTGCGCGCGGCGGGATGCAGCATCGTTGGAAAGACCAATCTCGACGAATTCGCGATGGGATCATCGACGGAGCACTCCGCTTTCGGTCCGACGCGCAATCCGTGGGATCCAACCCGCGTTCCGGGCGGTTCGTCAGGCGGCTCCGCGGTGGCCGTCGCCGCGCGCATGGTTCCCATTGCTCTCGGCTCGGAGACGGGCGGCTCGGTCCGGCAGCCGGCTGCGCTCTGCGGGGTCGTGGGACTCAAGCCCACGTACGGCCGTGTGAGCAGGAACGGGCTGGTGGCCTTCGGCTCCAGCGTCGACCAGATCGGCATCGTGTCGAAGACCGTCAGGGAGTCCGCTGAGATCCTGGGCCTCATCGCCGGTCACGATCCTCTTGACTCAACATCATCGGCACACGCGATCGACGACTACGCCGCCGATCTCGATTCCGGAGTCCGCGGGCTTCGCTTCGGGGTCGTGCGGGAAGCTGTCGGTCAGCTGGAGGGGGAGATGCGCGCGAACTTCGACGCAGCGATCGCCGTCCTGCGCAGCGGCGGGGCGATCGTGGAAGAGGCCAGTGTCCCCACGATCGGCTACGCCATCGCTATCTACTACATCCTCGCGAACGCGGAGGCGAGCGCGAACCTTTCCCGGTTCGACGGCGTCCGATTCGGCCATCGCAGCGCGCGCGCGAAGACATTGCACGAGGTCTATCTGGAATCGCGCGGCGAAGGATTCGGGGACGAGGTCAAGCGCCGCATCATGCTCGGGACGTTTGCACTTTCTTCCGGCTACTACGACGCGTACTACGGTCAAGCGCAGGCGGTGCGCGCGAAGCTGCGTGCGGATTTCGACGCGGTGTTCGGGAGGTTCGATTTTCTCCTGACGCCGACGACGCCCGAGCCGGCGTTCCCAATCGGCGCGAAAACGGACGATCCGTTGTCGATGTACCTCAGTGACATCTTCACGGCGCCGGCGAATCTGGTCGGCATCCCGGCGATCGCCGTCCCTTCGGGCTTTTCCCGCCAGGGGCTGCCTCTGTCGCTGCAGATCATGGCGCCGCAATTTTCGGAACGCGCTCTCTTCCGGGCGGCGAGCTACTTCGAGAGAGAGACGGGTTACTGGCGCGCGGTCCCGCGGATGCTGGGGACCTGATCTTCGAGCCGTGCGGCAGTCAGCGGACTACGTGCGTCGCCTCCGGTGCTACACTTTGGGGCGTGCGTAAGTGGTGGGTGGGGCTCGTTGGAGCACTTCTTCCGGCGGCGCTCGTCGCCGCGACCTCCTGGAAGGTGATCACGCCCGAGCTGCGTGCGTCGCTGACCGCGGAGTACACCATCGATGTCGTGGTGACTCCGCATGAAGGCGATGCCTGGAGCCGTCTTGCCAAACGCGTGACGGGCGACGGCGACCGCTGGAACGACATCGCCGCGTTCAACCACTCCGGCGGCAATCTCACGCCCGAGCAGCGCGTCCACATTCCGTTCAATATTCTCCGGCCCATTCTTCAGCGCGAAGTGGCGTCGACACTCTTCCCATCCGACAGCGAGACCGCCAGCGGATGGAAGCACATCGTCGTCGGCAACAGTGGTGTCGAAGGCGAGTCTCTCTGGAACATCGCGGAGTGGTTTACCGGACGCGGCGAGAACTACTCCGCCATCCGCGCCGCCAATCCCGCGCAGGGACTCTCGACCCACAAAGGTGACGTGATCCTCATCCCGAAGGAGCTTCTCGCTACGGCATTCCGCCGCGGCGAAATGGAGGAACGGAATGCACCGAAAACAGCCGAGATTCGGAAATCGGAAGACGATTCGGAAGAGCGTACGAGCGCGGATGCTCATGCTGCGGCAGTTTCGATACCTGAAGCCGTGGCCGCCCCCGGCCAACCGTCGCTGACGTACGACCGGAGCGGCTCCGAGCCGTTTGCCGTCTATCGGCTGCAAAAAGGCGAAGCACTCTATTCATCGGTGGCGATTCGATTCACCGGCCGTGTCTATTCGAAAGACGTCGGCGATGTCCTCGAACGTCTCGTGACGTTCAACGGCATCGACGACGTCGCCAGGATTCCGATTGGTTATCGCGTGAAGATTCCGATGTCCCTGCTGCTGCCGGAGTACCTCCCGCCCGACGATCCCACCCGCGTCGCGAACGAGCAGGTCAAGCGCGAGAGCGCGAAGCTCGCCGTCCGCGCGCGTGCGAAAGGTCTTGCCGGCGTTCGCGTCATCCTCGATGCCGGCCACGGAGGGCGCGACGTCGGCGCCACCCATGACGGCGTCTGGGAATCGAACTACGTGTACGACGTGATGTGCCGGCTGAAGCGCATTCTCGAGAAGAAATCGGGCGCCACCGTCGCGGCGACGACGAAGTCAAAGCAGGCCGGCTACGACATTCCGGACGGCGATGAGCTCGAAGAACAGACCGACCACATCGTCCTGACCTCACCGAAGTACGTCATCGGCGATCCGGCCGTCGGCGTGAACCTGCGCTGGTATCTGGCCAACTCCATCTTTCATCGTGCGATGAAACAACACGTAGCGCGGGAGAAGGTCGTCTTCGTCTCCATTCACGCCGATTCGCTCCATCCTTCGCTGCGCGGAGCGATGGCGTACATCCCGGGGCAGCGTTACGTGACCGGCTCGTACGAAAAAAGTGAGCAGGTGTATCTGGCGCGAGCCGAAGTCCGCGAGAGCCCCGTCGTCCGCCACTCGGAGAAAGAGTCACTCGCTGCCGAAGGCTTGTCGCGCGACCTGGCGGAGTCGATCCTCGACGCATTCGACAGCAGCGAGCTGAAAGTGCACCCCTTCAACCCTGTGCGCGACAACGTCGTGCGCGATGGGCGCGAGTGGGTGCCTGCCGTGATCCGCTACAACCTCGTTCCCACCCGCGTCCTCCTCGAGATCTGCAACCTCGGCAACGAGCGCGATCGTGCGCTCATCAAGACGAAGAAGTATCGCCAGCGCGTCGCCGACGCGATCTACGAAGGCCTCGTGAATTTCTACAACGACCGCGACGACCAGATGCGCCCGGCCCCGGCGATCGCCAGCGGCCGCTGAGTGCTGGTCCGCTACACGCCGCTTACGGGTTCGGACAGGTTGGCGTCACCAGAACCGTGACCGGCGGCGCATCGGTCGTTCCACTCGTCGGTCCCGCACCCTGACAGATCAGCAGGCCTGCCTGTCCGGGAACGATGATCGTGTAGGAGCCCGCCGCGGGGAGGTTGGGCGGGATGGGAGAGAGCGGACCACCACCGGCGCCGAGGGCGATTTCCTGGCCGTTGTGCTGGACGTGCACGGGGAAGCTGGCTGTGTTGCTCAGCATCGTGATGGCCCCCGGTCCAGCCGCGGCGCTGATCGCCTGCGTGTCGTACGACGGGCCCATGGTTGCGTTCGTGCACTGGCCGTTGAACGTGAGGGGGACGGGCGAACACTGCTGCGGCATGGGAACAGGATTGCCGCAATTCAGATTGGCGACGGTTACGGTTTTCTCCCGATGTCCGGCACCGGGATAGTGAACCATGAAGGTCGTGGTCTCGCTGACCATCTCCTTCTGCGTACCTTCTTTCAGCAGCGACTGCGGGGTGGCGGGACTCACCGGCTTGTCGGCATCGAGGTCGAGGCCGTCGGCATCACCTTTCCAGGTCAAGGTGACGTTGCCGGGACACTGCAACTGCTGCGGAACGACTTCGAATTTGCGGATGAGTGGATCGCACGCGGAGCAGGCCAGGATGGCGACGGCGGCCAGCATCAGTTTGTTTCGCATCAGGAAATGGTACTGCCGCGCCCGGCCGGGTTGTATTCGTTCCGGCTCCTTCGAACGCCGCGCATATAATCCGCGCCCGCTATGCCCCGCTCTTTCGAAGGCGATCACAACGCTGAAGGTTTGCGTGTCGCCATTGTCGCCAGTCGGTTCAACGACGAGATCGTCGATGGACTGCTGCGAGGCGCCATTGATTGCCTCATCCGGCATGGTGTTTCCGACGATGCGATTCAGATCTATCGCGTTCCCGGTGCGTTCGAGATTCCCACGTTCGCGGCGAGACTGATCGATGGCGGCCGGCACGATGCCGTGGTCGCGCTGGGCTGCCTGCTTCGTGGCGACACCCCGCACTTCGACTTCATCTCCGCGCAGGTGACGAACGATCTCTCCCGGATCGCTATCGAGTCCCGGTTCCCCGTGGCGTTCGGCGTCATCACCTGCAATACGCAGGAGCAGGCGGTGGCGCGCTCGTCCGCCGGCAGCGGGAACAAAGGGTGGGAAGCAGCGCTTGCGGCCATCGAGATGGCAAATCTGGGGCGCCTGCTTCGCAGCGAAGGGCCCGTCTGAAATGGGCGCGCGTCGAAAAGCACGGGAGCTCGCGCTGCAGATGCTCTATCAACACGACCTCTCCGGAAACGGGCCGGACATGATCATCGACACGTTCGAGGATCTGCAGAAGTCGAAGCCCAACACGCGCGAATTCGCGACGAAGATCTTCCGCGGCACCGTGGAGCACATCGTGGACATCGACGGGATGATCCAGGCCCAGGCCGACAACTGGCGCCTGTCGCGGATGGCGGTCGTCGACCGCAATATCATCCGGATGTCCATCTACGAATTCCTGCACGAGGATGAGACGCCGAAGCTGGTGATCATCGACGAGGCCATCGAGATTGCCAAGAAGTTCGGGAACGATAAGTCGTCCCAATTCATCAACGGCATCCTCGATGGCATTTTGAAACGATACAATCTCCCACCGTGAGTCTTCTCGGTCGCCTCGAAGATCTTTCACTCACCGACATCGTTCAGATCGTCTATCTCAGCCGGCGTACCGGCGTGCTCGAGATCGTCGACGGCCGAGGCCGGCACACAGTGCTGTTCCGGCAGGGGCTCGTGGTCAACGCCTCCTCGCCGGAGCACCCTGATCTGCTCACCTATCTGGTGGCGCGCGGACTGATGCCCGAAGCGGCGGCGCCGGGCCTGCGCCAGATGGAAGAGAGCGGGATCCCGTACGGAACCGCGGCCGTGGAAATGAACTTCATCTCGGCCGCAGACCTCGGCAACGCCATTCACGATCGGATCGTGGACGTGGTCGCCCCGCTCCTGCAGAGCCGCGAGGGGGAGTTCAACTTTATCCTCAGCGACCAAGTCGGTCCTCTCGACGTCGAATACGACCCCGACACCATCTTCAAGGAAGGTGGCTTCGCACCGCAGAAGATCGTTGGCGCGGCCGATGGAGAGAAACTCAAGCCGTTGCGCGGCCTCGAGGAATCTCTGAAGGTGGGCCGCGCCCTCCTCCGTTCCGCCGCGGTCGAGCCGCCGTCGACGACGCTCAACCTCGGACTTGGGCAGACCAGGGGCCCGGAGCCTGTGCCGGTGGCGGACGACAACGTTCTGCCCTTCCCGAATATCGAGGCGCGCGACGACGGTCCGACATTTTCTCCGGTACCGGACGAAGAACCCCTCGCTGACCACCAGCCGCTCGCGCCGCTGCCGCCACCCGAACTCGAGACGGAGCCCGAGCCAGCACCCGAGCCAGAACCCGAGCCAGCGCAAGAGCCAGTGCTGAAATCGGAACCGATGCACGCGCCGGAACCCGAGGAGGATCCGGCGTCAGAACCCGCCGGAGCTCCCCGCGCATCGTCGAGTCAGTTCAAGGTTTCCGGCGGTCTGTTCGATGTCGAATCGCCGGATGCCACCTATCGCAATGTCGTGCTGTTCGAGCGCAATCCGCTCATCCGCGTGGCGGCTCGGCGCGCATTCCAGCGAAGCGGCGTGAAGATCGCACAGTTTGGAATCATCGAAGACGCGCGTGCCGAGATCGGGAACCTGATTCGCGCGAACACGTTCTTCGTGACGTTCCTGGAGTTGACCGGCAACGCCGATGTCCTCCTCCAGCAGCTCAAAAGAAAAAATCCGCGGCTGCCGGTCGTGGTCATCGATTCGGAAGCAGACTTGAGACGCAGGCATGATCTGCTGCGCCGTGGTGCGGACCTCTATCTCACCAAACCGACGCCGGCGCGGCTGCAGCCGGGGCTGGCGGAGGAAGAGCTGACGCTCTTCGCGGACGAACTGGTGCTTTTCGCCGAGCGTGCGTTCAAGCAGTGGGAGCAGTTCACCGGCGGGCTCGACCCCGAAGCAGGCAAGCGGTTCTACGAGAGCGGCGAAAAAGAAAATGTCGACCGCAGTTACGGACTGCTCAAGCAGCTCATCAATGAGTTATCCGATCCGAACGACATCGGCGAGGTCTCGGCCACGATCCTGCGGCTGTCGGCGCAGTACCTCGACCGTGGCGCGCTGTTCATCGCCGGAGAGGATGCCTTTACGGGGGTGACCGGCTTCGGTGCAACGGATGGCGGCGGCGAGATGGCGGACCTCGTGAAGTCCCTGCGCATCCCTCGCGCGGATCCCTCCATCCTCGGCGACGTCGCCGCCTCGGGAGGAGCCCATCGCGGGAAGATGCGGCGGACGCCCGCCAATGTGCAACTCATCGAGGGTTTAGGCGGGTTGATGCCTACTGAAGTGGTTGCACTCCCGATCATGCACGCGAAGCGGACGATTGGTATTCTGTACGGCGACAACGCCGAGCACCATGCTCCGATCGACAAGATGACAGGACTCGAGATCTTCATCTCCCAGGCCGGCTATGCGTTCGGCAACGCCGTATTCGCCGCGGAAAAGGCCCAGCGTTGAAAGTCCTCGTCGTCGAAGACTCGAGCTCGATGCGTGCCTACCTCACCACGATCATCGAGGGGGGAACCGAAGCCTACGAACTGGAGATCGTCGAAGCGGCCAGCGGCTTCGAGGCGCTGAAGACGCTTCCGCATCACAAGTTCGACGCCATTCTCACCGACATCAACATGCCGGACATCAACGGGCTCGAGCTGGTCTCGTTTCTCAAGAACCACCCCGTGTATCGCTCGATCCCGATCATGGTGATCTCCACGGAATCGCGCGACGAGGACTTCAAGCGCGCCTCGGCCCTCGGTGCGGAGGAGTACCTGGTCAAGCCGTTCCAGGCTGCCGACCTGATCGAGAAACTGCGCAGGCTGCTGCGCGTGACCTAGCGCCCGTCGCGGCGACCCCTGCGTTCGCGACCGGCACGCGTGCTTCGCCGGTACAATGCCCGCAATGTCGAAGGAAGACGATCGGGCGCGGGACGAGTTCACGGGCGAAGCCGAAGAGCTGCTCGACACGCTCTCGCGCGATCTCGTTGAGTTCGAGTCGCAGGGCGCCAGCGTCCGGCCCGAGGTCATCAACAAGATCTTCCGGGAAGTGCACTCGCTCAAGGGACTTGCGGGAATGCTCGGGTTCGGTGAGATCTCCGAGCTGTCGCACAGCCTCGAGGACATGCTCGACCGTCTGCGCATGGGGAAGATCGAGATCACGAAGGACCTGACCGATCTTCTCTACGACGCCGTCGATTCGCTCAACCGGCTGGTCATCTCCATCCACGATCCGGCCCTGGCGGCACTGGTCGACATCACCGGTCTGACCCGGCGCATCCACCAGATCGTGACGAGCCAGCCCCAGCGTGAGCATCAGGACCCATTCGCCGACCTGACGCTCGACGAGCAGACCAAGAAATCGCTCACTGAGTACGAGGAGCACCGGCTGCTCGAGAACGTCCGGGCCATGAAGCAGATCCTGGCTGTGGAGGTCCGTTTCGATTTCAGCGATTTCGACGAGAAACTGCGCATGCTCACCGAAACGCTCAACGCCGCGGGAGAAGTCATCTCCACGCTGCCCGCGATCGACAGCAGCGGCGGGTCGGGGATCGCCTTTCGGCTGCTTTACGGCTCGCTGCTGCAGGAAGATGCGGTGGCCATGCTGGTCCCGGAAGCGAAGGTCGTTTCTCTTCGCAAGGCGGCGGTGGCCGCGTCCGCGACGGGGGACGCGGCCGAGGATGACTTCTCACTCCGCTCGATCTCACAGACGGTGCGCGTCGACATCAGCAAGCTCGATCACGTGATGAACATCGTTGGGGAGCTGATCATCGAGAAGACGCAGCTCGATACCCTGACGCGGTCGCTGCAGCAGAGCGACGCGACGCAGCAGGCCCGCCTTACGGCTCACGAGCTGACGAAGATCGCCAGGAACCTCGACCGCAAGCTCAACGAGCTGCAGAAATCGGTGATCGAGACGCGGATGGTTCCGGTGGGACAGATCTACGCCAAACTCTCCCGCACGGTCCGCAAAGTCGCCCGCGAGTTGAACAAGGAGATCGAGCTCGTGCTGCGCGGCGAGGATACGGAGCTCGACAAAGTGATGGTCGAGGAGCTGACCGATCCGCTCATGCACATCATCCGCAACGCGCTCGATCACGGCATCGAGCCCGCCGCCGAGCGCGCCGCGGCCGGTAAGCCGCCCACCGGCCGCATCACGCTGAATGCGTACCAGCAGGGAAACTCGGTCGTGCTGGATGTGACCGATGACGGGCGGGGAATCGACGTGGAGCTCGTGCGAAAGGCCGCCGTCAAGCGGAACCTCATCGCTCAGCACGATTCCTTCGACCAGATGCGCGCCTACGAGATGCTCTTTACGGCCGGGTTCTCCACCGCGTCGTCGGTGAGCGAGATCTCCGGACGCGGCGTGGGACTCGACGTCGTCAAGAGAAACATCCAGGAGTTAAAGGGGACGATCGACATCCTCTCCGCGTCTGGAGAAGGCACCACGTTCCGCATCATGCTTCCGATCACGCTGGCCATCATCCAGGCGCTGGTCGTGCGCGCGGGGGGCGAGCAGTACGCGATTCCGCTGACATCGGTCGAAGAATCACTGCGTATCCACTCGCGGGATATCCGTACCGTCGAGAGACGTGAGGTGTTCACACTGCGCGATTTCACGCTGCCGCTCCTGCGCCTCGCGGACGCCTTTCAACTGGACAGCAACCGCGGGGAGTCGCCCGACACGAAATGGTTCGTCGTGGTCACCCGATCCGGAGAAAAAGTGGCGGGGATTCTGGTCGACGCACTCGTGCGGCAGCAGGAGGTCGTCATCAAGTCCATCGGGGATCGGCTGAAGAGCATTCCCGGGATCGCCGGCGCCACCGAAGTCGGCGAGGGCGAGATCGTACTGGTCATCGATGTGGGGACGCTGATCGACGCCTTTGGCGGCGCGGCCCGGGAGAAGCGCGCCGGGGTGCTGGTCGGATGAGCAGGCCGAGCTCCCGTCGATCCCTGGGTGTCGTGAACACGTTGAACATTGAACATTCAACATGGATCGGTCCTGCAGCGGGGTGCGCCGGTGTTTGAAGAATTCTTCGGCCTCACCGCGAAGCCCTTCGGCAAAACGCCCGATCCTGGGTTTCTCTACGTCAGCCCCCAGCATGGCGAAGCGCTGGCGCGCCTCGAGTATGCCGTCGAAGAGAAGGAGCTCTCGCTGCTCGTCGGCGAGATCGGCTCCGGCAAGACCACCCTCTCCCGCGCCCTGATCGACCGCCTCGGCGATCGCCGGCCGGTGATCCTGCTGATCAATCCCCGCCTCACCCCGACGCAACTCCTCCGCTCGATCGCCACCGGGCTCGATCTGCAGCCCGCCCGCTATCGGAACGAGCTGCTCGATCAGATCCACGCGCGGCTGTTCCAGCTGTACGAGGAGGGACGCGAACCGGTCCTGATTATCGATGAGGCGCAGCTGATCCCGACGAAGTCGACCTTCGATGAGATCCGTCTGCTGACGAACTTCCAGCTCGACGACCAGAACCTGCTGTCGGTTCTGCTGATCGGTCAGCCGGAACTGGAGACGCGCCTGGAACGCCCGCCCTATGCTCCCCTGCGACAGCGGATCGGGATGCGGTACCGGCTGGGCCCCCTGTCGCTCGAGGAGACGGCGCGCTATGTCGAGCACCGCATCCGCGTCGCCGGCGGAGAACGCAATCCGTTCACCGACGACGCCGTCCGGGCGATGCACGCGGTCAGCGGTGGGATTCCGCGGCTCCTGAACACGCTGGCCACGACGGCGCTCCTCGAGGCGTTCGGCGATGACGCGACGTCCATCGATGCCTCACGCATCGCCGCCGCCGCGCGCGAGCACCGGCTGCGCGCCGTCACACCGGACGAAGCGATCGGACTCGCCCATGGTTGATCTCGTCAAGATCCGGAAGAAGGCGAAGTCGAAGGAGTCCGCTACCGCGGCGACTCCGCAGAAGGAGCCGGATCAGGTCAATACTCCTCCCGTGGTGCAGGAGCCAGAGACTCCGGCCGGGACTCCTCCGCCCACCGCCCCTGCGCCGCAGGTCACGTCCGCGAGACTCGATCAATTCCGGGAGACGGCCGGCCAGCGTCGCGAGGGGTTGCTCGCTGCATCGAGCGAGGCGACCTCGGCCGAAACCATCGAGTTGCTCTCGTTTCTGATCGCTGGCGAGCAGTACGCGGTCGCGATCGACCACCTGGTGGAGATCATCACGCCGCGCGACGCCACGCCGGTTCCAAACGCGGACGCGACCATCGTCGGCATCGTCTCGCTCCGCGGGACGATCGTGACGGTGATCGATGTGCGCCGCAAACTCGGGCATTCTCCCGCTGCACGCAAGAGCGACGCGCGGGTCATCGTCGCCGAGCGCGGCAGCGAGACGCTGGGCTTCGAAGTCGACCGCGTTCTGCGGGTTCTCAAGGTGCCGGCCACGTCGGTCGAACCGCACCCGGTCGTACACGCCAGTGAGTTGACAGAAGCCGTGCTCGGGGTCTTCCGTCAGGGTAATGCGTTGACGATCCTCCTCGATTTGGACAAGCTACTGGCCTGACCTTAACCCATGGAACTTACCTGTAAAGAGTGTGGCGCAAGATTTCGCGCGGCGATTCCGGAGCCGCTGACGCGACCGGTTCGTGCGGCCTGCCCCACATGCAGCGCTCAGATCGTGCTCCGTCCGACGCGGGATCCGGCCCCAGTACGCGCCGAAGCCGCGCGCACCGGAACGCACCCGTCTGCCGACCGTACGCGGTCCGCCGCTGGCTCCGAGAAGCCGGGAACGCGGCGACGCATCGCCGCCATTGCGGATGAACCCCGGCCGTTTCGCGAGTTTCTTGCAGAACACCTCCGCCGTCTCGGTTTCGACGTCACCTCGTTCGAGACGGGAGAGCCGGCCTTCGATTTCATCCGTCGTGCGCGCGCGGACCTGGCGATCGTCAACGTCTATCTCAAGGGACGTCTGGGAGTCGAGGTCACGGAAGACATCCGCGCTGATCCCACGCTCGATCACACGCGCGTCATCCTGATCGGTGCGCTCTTTCGCGCGAACCGTTTCCGTGCGAATCCGACGAATCTCTACGGAGCGGACGAGTACATCGAGGAACAGATCCCGGAGAAAGAGTTCCGGCAGATCATCCGCACGCTCTTCCCTGAGGTGGGGCAGACGGAAGAGATAGCGGTGGAGCCGAAGGAGTATGACGAAGCGCGGCGCCTGGCACGCCTGATCCTGAGTGACATCGTCATCTACCACCCGGGAAAGGTGGAGGTGGGGATCCGCGACGACAACTTCTTCGAGGTGCTGAAGAACGAGATCGCGGAAGGGCGCAACTACTACGACTCCCGCGTACCGCTGCGCGTGCGGCAGGACACCGAGATCTTCTCGGAGACGATCCGGCTGTTCGTCCAGATGAAACGGGAAGAGAGCGGGCGCGTCATGACGGGGACGGGTCGATGATGCCGAAGCATTCCGTTGACGCGTTGCCCGGCGGCCCGGTTCACGAGGCAACGGACCGAATGAGAAAACCGGCAACGCATAAATCCGCGAACGCCGTGCAACCAGCAACCCGGCAACCCAAGAAGCGACCCGATCATGAACGCTGATCCACAACTCATCGAACAGGCCCGGTCCGTCGATCCCGACGCGAGGCAGAAGGCGGCGTACCTTGTCGCGCACAGCGTGGAGGACCGCGACTACGCGCTCATGTTCGAATTGCTCGGTGACAAGGACTGGCGCGTCCGCAAGACGATCGTCGACGGGTTCGTCCGCGATCCGCAGCCGCAAGTGGTGGCGGGCCTGCTCGATGCGCTGGCGGACTCCGAGAATGCCGGCAAGCGTAACTCGTCGACCGAGGCGCTGATCCGGATCGGGGAAGACGCGATCGGTCCGATCGTGCGCCGTCTGCGGGCCGAGAAAGATGTCGATGTACGGTTGTCGCTGGTCAACCTGCTCGGCGATCTCCGCAACCAGGATGGCTTCAACATCCTCGTCGAGTCTCTGGAAGGCGAGCCCGACATCAACGTCTCCTCCTCCATCGTCTCGTCGCTCGGGAAATATCGGGACGCCGCGGCTCTCCCGCATCTGCTGCGGGTGCTGCAGCGCGAGGATCTCTGGTTGAAGTTTCATGCGATCGAAGCGCTCGGCGAGATCGGCGATCGCGCGGCGCTGCCGGCCATCCTGCCGTTGTACAAAGAGAAGTCGCTGCGCAAGCCGATGCTGGAAGCCGTCGGAAAGATCGCTGACGTCGGCACGGTCTCCTTCCTCCTCGGCATCATCGCCGCGGAAGAGAGGCTGAACCTGACCGCGCTGCGTGCGCTGGTGAGGATCGCCGAGACCAGCAAGCCGAAAATCGTCGAGCAGACCGAACGCCTGCTGATCCAGCGCAAGTTCCGTGAGTCCTTCCCGCAGGCGAAGATCGCACCGCTCATCGAGCATCTGCACGCGACACCGAAGCGCGACGTCCGGGCCTTCATCCTCAAGTTCCTCGGCTGGTCCGGCGACGAGCACGCACTGCCGGTGCTCATGAGCTTCCTCGAACACCCCGACTCCGCCGAGACCGCCGCGCAGGCGCTGATCGACTTCGGGCCGGGCGCGGTCCCGGCCATCCTCGAGGCGCTGCGCACCGCGGAAGAAGACGAGATCATCGCGCTGCTGCTGCGCGTGCTGAATGTCATCGGAGGCCGCGAGGCCGGCCCGAACATCCTGCCTCTCCTGGACCACGACAATCCGATGATCCGGCGTCTGGCCATCGAGACACTGGGAGAGATCGTCGACCCGCGGTCCGTCGATTACCTTCTGGCCAAACTCGATGACGCCGATGTTGCCTCGCAACAGGCGGCGGTCAACGCGATCTCGGCGCTGGTCGGTGTGTTCCCCGAGACGAAGAATCACGTCCTGACCAAGATCCGCCGCCTCCTTCAGAACCCGTCCGTACCGATGAAGCTGAACTCCCTCTCGGTCTTCGTCGACATTCAGGGAGACGGATATCACGACGAGTTGCTGCTGGCATCGAAGGACAGCGATCCCGTCATCCGGCAGAAGGCGATCTCGCTCATGGGCCGGTTCAGCGAAGAGCGGTTCGCGGACCAGCTCGTGCTCTCGCTCGCGGATGAAGCGATTGCCGTACGGCTGGCCGCGATCAATGCCATCGTCCGCCATCGCCCGGCGCAGGGTCTCGATCCGCTGATCAGTGCGCTCGAGGATTCCGACGTCTGGATCCGTACCGCCGCCGCCCAGGCTCTGGGCGAGTACCGGCATGCCGATGCGATCGAGCCCCTGGTGCATCACCTCGATCACGATCTGCCGCCCGTTCGCATCGCCGCGCTCGAGGCCCTCGGGAAGTCGGGGGACGATCGCGCCAAGCAAGTGCTTTTCAACTGCGCGCACGAGACCGATCTCGAGGTGCGGCGTGCCGCCATCCTCGCGCTGGGCCGTGTGCCGGGAGACGAGGTCTTCGACTATCTGATGTTCGCCACGACCGACGAAGACTGGCGGATTCGCGCCGCGGCCGTCACCGCAGTGGCGGTTCGCGGAGACCGGACGGCCCTTCCGGCGCTCTACGAGGCGCTCCAGGATCCCGACACGTACGTGCAGCAGTCCGCGGTACTGGCGCTGGACAAGCTTCCGGATCGGGGCTCGTTTCCGCATCTCTTCCGCGCGCTC
Source organism: Thermoanaerobaculia bacterium (assembly GCA_038244715.1). Taxonomy (GTDB): domain Bacteria; phylum Acidobacteriota; class Thermoanaerobaculia; order Gp7-AA8; family Gp7-AA8; genus JADGNZ01. Next base: position 32,549 of record JBBRTE010000015.1, on the reverse strand, counting down.
GAAAACAGCGCGATCCTCGACGAAGTCTCAGATCTGTTCGTGCAGCACAAACAGCTGTATCGCGACCTGCTGGAGGAGGCGTGGCGCACGGCGGACAGCCGGCGTGAGGTGGTCATCGCGGCGATTCTGCAGGCAATGAAAGAGAGGGGGTGAGGGACGAGGGATGAGTGACGGGGTTCTTTTTCTTTCGCCCCTCATCCCTGGTTGCCTCTCCCTCGTCCCTGAACAATGTCCACATTCAACCTCTCCCTGAATCATCATCTCGATCTGCCGGACGACGTCTTCCGGTTGATGCGGGATCAGATTTACAAACGGACGGGGATGTGGTTTGCGGACACGTCGAAGTATCTGCTGCAGAAACGGCTCTCGCCGCGTGCGCGCGAACTGAACTTCGACTCCTTTCAGAAGTACTTCTACTTCCTCCAGTACGACCCGCGTGCCGACGCCGAGTTCGACCAGATCTACGACCTGGTCACGACGAACGAGACGTATTTCTTCCGCGAGCCCGCGCAACTTGCGGCCTTTGCCGAGGAGATCATTCCGGAGATCCTCGAGCGGAAGCGGTCGACGAAGATCCGGATCTGGTCCGCGGGGTGTTCGTCCGGCGAAGAACCGTATTCGATCGCCATGCTGCTCTCGGAAGCCGGTTACTACGGCCGGGCCGTGTTCGAGATCTTCGCCAGCGACATCAACCAGCAGGTGCTGGCCAAAGCTCGGCGCGGCCATTACCGCGAGAGCGCGTTCCGAGCCACCGACGCCGCGCTTCGGGAGAAGTACTTCACGCGGATCGACGACGGCTCCTGGCGGATCCACGACGACATCCGCAACCGGATTTCGTTCGGTCGCCTCAACCTTTACGACGAGGGACGCGTCTCGTTGCTCGGTAACCTCGACATCATCTTCTGCCGCAACGTCATCATCTATTTCGATGACCAGTCCAAGCGCGTGGTCGTGTCGAACTTCTACCACCGGCTCATCGACAGCGGTTACCTGCTGCTGGGACACAGCGAATCGCTGATCTCGCTCTCCACTCAATTCAAGCTGCGGCACCTGAAGAACGACATGGTGTACCAGAAGTAGAAGGTCTGGAAAGGCCGCCTGCCTTCTACCGGGCACCGCGGCGCAACCGCACGCAACCGCTGCCCGCTGGTAGGATGCAGCGTCCCATGCTGCGCGCTCTCGTCGTCGATGATTCTGCCTACAACCGCGTGACGATCTCGCGGATGCTCGAGTCGTCTGCCGAGATCAAGGTCGTGGCCACCGCGGTGAACGGTGAGGACGCCATCAAGCAGGTGATGAAGTATCGGCCGGATGTCATCACGCTCGACCTCGAGATGCCGGTGATGGATGGCTTCGCGTTTCTTCGCTGGCTGATGGCGAATGTGCCCACGGGCGTAATCGCGGTCTCGTCGCGCTCGAGCGATCGAAGCGTCTTCAAGGCCCTCGATCTCGGTGCCGTCGACTTCATCGCCAAGCCCGGAGGGCGCGTTTCGCCGCGGCTTGAGGAGATCCAGCGCGATCTCATCGCCAAAGTCCGGCAGGTGGCGAACATCCGGATGGAAAACCTCCGGCGCCGCATCATGGAGGAGGAGGAGCTTGCGCCGCGCGACGCCGAGACGCCGTCCGTCTGCGAAGGTGGCATCGACCTCATCGCCATCGGCTGCTCCACCGGAGGCCCGCCTGCACTGCAATACGTCTTTCAGAATCTGCCGCTGCTGCCCATCCCCATCGTCGTCGCCCAGCACATGCCTCCCACGTTCACGCATCTCTTCGCCGAGCGCGTCAACAAGCTGACGCGGTATACGGTCAAGCAGGGCGAGGACGGAGAACTGCTCCGCAGCGGGTCGGTCTATGTCGCTCCGGGTGGCATGCAGATGAACGTCCGCCGTTCGCTGGACGGTCTGGAGCTGCGGATTTTGCCCGCGAAGGCCGACGATCTTTATGCGCCGTCAGTGGATCAGCTCCTCCTCTCCGCGAGCGAGGCCTGTGGCGAACGGCTCGTGGCGATCATCCTGACGGGGATGGGAGACGACGGTGCGCACGCCATCCGCCGCGTACGCGAGCGCGGCGGCCGGACGATCGCGGAGTCGTCGAAGACTGCCATCATCTTCGGGATGCCCAACGAAGCCATCAAGACCGGTTGCATCGAACAGGTCCTCTCCCTCGGCGAGATTCCGCGCGCGATCCAGAAACTCTGCACGGGATAGGTCCCCGCACCTTCAGGACGGACGTAATTCCATGAGCCGCGGAGGGGCCCGCTGACAACGGCCCTGTGCTACTCTCCAGCCTTCCCGAGAGAGCGCCCCCATGACCGAAGAAAGAGCTGAGAAGTTCCTCGACCTGTTCAACAAGAGCAAGGAGTTCACCGAGGAGCTGTTGAAGGAAAACCAGCGTCTGCGCTACCGGCTCGCCTCGTTCGAGACTGAACCGGCCGCGGCCGGCGCCAACGACGAGGTGCTCAAGCTGCGCGCCGAAGTGCAGCAGCTTGCGGAAGAGAACCGCCGGATCGCCCTTCGCTTCAAGGAAGTCGAGGAAGAGAACAAGGACTTCGCCAGCCGCTACATCGAGGTCGAGGAGCAGAACAACAACCTCGCCAACCTCTACGTCGCCAGTTACCAGCTCCACTCCACGCTCGACTTCCGGGAAGTCATCCAGATCGTGCAGGAGATCATCATCAATCTCATCGGCGCGGAGTCCTTCGGGATCCTGCTCCTGGACGAGAAGACCAACGAGCTCAAGACCATCGCCTCGGAAGGCGAGGACGTGATGCCCGGGATCGAGACGATCTCCAGCCGTCTCGGTGACGGCATCCTCGGCTCGGTGGCCAAGACGGGCGAGAGCTACTACATCAACCAGGACCTGGGCGGCGGCGGCAAGGTCACCCTCGAAAAGCCGCTCGCGGCGGTTCCGCTCAAGATCAAGGAACACGTCATCGGACTGGTGGTCATCTACAGACTGCTGCAGCAGAAGGACTCGTTTTCCGCAGTCGACTATGAACTGTTCTCACTGCTCGCCGCGCATGCCGCGACGGCGATCTTCTCGTCGAAACTTTACTCGCAGTCGGAGAGGAAGCTGAACACCATTCAGAGCTTCCTCGACCTGCTGACAACCACATCGTGAGGGGCGGATAGTGGCATTGGACAATGCAAGCTTTCTGGTTGTCGAAGACTCGCCGACGATGCGTCAGCTGATCTCGTTCTCGCTGAAGCGATTCAAGAACGCGAAGATCATCGAGGCCGTGGACGGCGTCGATGCGCTCAAGAAGCTCTCCGGCTCCGAGAAGATCGATCTGATCCTGACCGACATCAACATGCCGGTGATGGACGGTCTGAAGCTCGTCTCCCTCGTGAGGCAGAACGCGCAGCTTCACAACATCCCCATCATCATCATCACCACGGAAGGCGCCGAGGAGGACCGCGAACGCGGTCTCGCACTCGGTGCGAATGCGTACATCTCCAAGCCGATCCAGTCGTCGCATCTGATCAAGACGATCTCGGAGCTGCTGGCGGTGTGAGCGTCCGCCGCCCGGCGCTCATCCTGTTTCTCTTCGCCGCGGCGCGTGTTCCGTTTCTCATTTTCCGCGCGCCGTTTTTCGACGAGCTCTTCACCCGCTGGATCAGCGCGAAGTCGTTCGCGGACATCGTCGCCGCGCTGCAACACGATTCCGGCCCGCCGCTCTACTACTTCGTCGTCCATTTTCTCGGTGATCCGTCCATCACAACGATCCGCGCGGGTTCCCTGATCTGCGCCACGGTCTCGTTCGTGATGATTCTGCGCTCCGGCAATGTGTCACGAAGCGCAGACGGTGGGGCGCCGGCAGCCTCGCCGGCGACGCGCGCAGCGCTGCTATTCGCCGTCTTCCCTCCGGCGATCCTCTTCGCCGTCGATGCGCGCGCGTACGCGCTCTGTGCGATGTTCGTGACGATTGCGGTGCTTGCCATCGATCGCGACCGGACGATCCTGGCCATGATCGCAATCGTCGCCGCAGCCTATTGCCACTACTACGGCGTGCTGCTGTTCCCGATCCTGCTCCTCGCGCCCGGATCGCTGCACGGTCGCGGACGTCTCAAGAGCGTCGGTGCTCTCGCGATGGCCGCGCTGCTCTACATCCCCGGATTCCTGCTGGCCCTCCATCAGCCCGCCGGGGCGCGGGCGTGGATGACGTCGGCGTGGCCCGATGCGCTTTTCGTCCGGGTCCCGCTTGCACTGGCGATCATCGGCGCCATCGTGCTCCTCCTCTCCGTCCGTCTGAATCGCTACCTGGTCATGGTTCTCGTGCCGCTGGCCGTCGCGATCGCGGCGGGCGTTTATGTTCCGATGCGTTTCGAATCGATCCTCGCGACACCGTTTGTTCTCTGGCTGGCCACGTCGCTGCACACCAATCGGTTCCGCTTGCCGCTGACCACGGCGCTGGTCGCCATCGGCACCATCTGGACCCTCCTGGGACTGCTCGACGCCGCCCGCCGCCCGCCCGACCCGTACCGACAGGCAGCGCGATGGGTTGCGGCCAATGTCCCCGCGGGTGAGACCGTCGTCGCATCGGGATACAGCTACCTCGAGACGCTCATGAACGGACATCCTCGTGTTGCCGCTTTTCCGCCGGAGCAGGGCGAGCACCCTGGCTGGCGTGCCCAGCCGCGCGCGGGACTTCATCCGCCCGCGGGGCCGTTCTTCTGGACTGGCGAACGTCAGGCGCCGGAGCTTGGTCTCCTCGTTCGGGAGCGCCGCGTCATCGAACCGCTGTTCGTCAACGACCGTGCGATGGTTGCACTGGTAAGGTAAACTCGCCGCCCATGCCTCACTTCATCACCGACAAGTGCATTGGTTGCAGTGTCTGCGAGGTCAAGTGCCCCACGAACACGATCTGGGGCGCGGCCCGAGGGATGTACTACATCCACCCGGAACGGTGCATCGATTGCTCGGTTTGTGGAATCTATTGTCCGGTCGATGCCATCCAGAACCAGCACGGTGAGTACATTCCCCGCGTCAAACCGAAAGAGATCCCAAAAGCAGAAGTCATCAAAGAGCTTTGCACCGGATGCGAGTTCTGCGTCGACATCTGCCCGTTCGAATGCATCAAGATGATCGATGCGAACGACGAGACGATCGCCAACCACTACAAGATCGCGTTCGTCGATGAGAAGAAATGTGTGGCTTGCCGGCTCTGCGAGTCGGTCTGCGACAAGGACGCCATCGTCGTTCCCGATGCGCCGACGCAGCTCAAGACCTATCTGCCCGATTTCGTGGTCACGGGAACGGGACGTTGAGCGCTTCGACCCCGACGCCCGAGACCGACGTCCCCAAAGAATCCTCCCGGACGATCCTTTTCCAGTTCGTCGTGTTTCCGCTGGGTATCGTCTGCATCGCCGTCCTGATCTTTTTCCTGTTCGGTCGTCTGGCGACCGATGAGCAGGCGATCCCGGACTATCTCAACTCGATCCGTTCCGGAAGTTCGCATGAGCGCTGGCAGGCGGCCTATCAGCTGTCGAAATCGCTGAAGCGTGGTGAGGCGAAGCGATATCCCAATCTCGAGAAGAACGTCGCCGCGTTGTATGTCAGCTCGAAGACCGACGATCCTCGCATCCGGCGGTACCTCGGCATGGTCCTGGGGACGCTCGGCGATCGAAGAGCCACGCCGTTCCTGCTGGACGGGCTGAACGATCGCGATGCCGACAACCGGATTTACGCGTTGATGGCGCTGGGCGAACTACGAGATCCGGCCGCGGTTCCCCGCATCGTGCAAGCCGCATCGGACGAGGACAAGGACGTCCGTTCGATGGCCTACTACACCCTCGGTTCGATCGGTGACGCCAGCGCGGTTCCGTCGATTGTCAAAGGTCTGCAGGAAGAGACGCCGGACGTGCGCTGGAACGCCGCGATCGCGCTGGCGAGGCTCGGTGACAAACGTTCCCTCGGACCGCTGCGCGAGGTACTCGACCGCTCCCGGCTGAATCGCGTGGCCACCATGCGCGAAGATCAGAAAGAGGACGCGATGATCGTGGCGATGTCGGCCTACGCGAAGCTCGCCGGGCGCGACGCCGCTCCCGATCTGCAGCGCCTGGCAACGACCGATCCGAGCCTTCGGGTTCGCGCCGCCGCGAAGCAGGCTCTGGCACAGATCGGTGGGTAATTACCGTTCTGGTGATGTCCGATGATTCCGCGGATAACTTCCGTAAGCCGGCTATCTTGTGATAACTTCCATCAGACGAACGGATTGCGTCCGCCGGTCGCCGGCTTTTTACGTTCTGTCTGAACTTTCGAGAACGGTTCGTCCGCGAGCCAAAGTGAGATTCCATGAAGCGTACAAATGTCGGCCTGAAGGTCATCCTGGGTTTAGCCGCGCTTCTCATCGGCACATCGCAGGCACACGCAGCAGTAGTCCTCGGTTCCACGGTCCAGACGTTTGCCGTCCTTGGTGGCTCGACGGTGACGAACACAGGAACGAGTGTGATCAATGGAAATGTCGGCGTCAGCCCAGGGCCGATCCTTCAGGCGGCCGCAGGGTTTCCTCCCGGCCTCATCATCGGAGGAACGTTCCACGCGAACGATGCCACCGCGGGCCTGGCTCAGGGCGAGCTCACCACCGCATACAACGCCGTCGCGGCAATCCCATGCACGGTCAACCTTTCGGGCCAGGATCTGGGGACGGTCGGCGTCCTGACACCAGGCGTCTACTGTTTTACGACCTCCGCGCAGTTGACGGGACCCCTCACTCTCGACCTGCAGGGCAACCCGAATTCGCAATTCATCTTCAAAATCGGAAGCACGCTGACCACGGCGACCGGATCGTCAGTGGTCCTGACCAACGCGGGCGGATCGACCTGTCCTCCGAATCTTTACTGGCAGGTGGGTAGCTCCGCGACCCTCGGCACGACCACGTCGTTCATAGGAAACATTCTGGCGCTCACCAGCATCACGCTGAACACGAGTGCATCCGTGGTCGGCCGGACGCTGGCGCGCAACGGAGCGGTGACGCTCGATACGAATACCGTGAATATGTCCACATGCGCCGCTGCGGTCGTCTGTCCTGCGATTACTGTCTCGCCAGCCACGCTCCCCGGGGGCACTGTAGGACTTGCTTACAGTCAGACGGTTACGGCGTCCGGCGGGAGTCCTTCATACTCCTTCCTCGTGACGAGCGGCGCGTTGCCTCCCGGACTCAGTCTCTCCGGTGCGACCGCCTCGACCATCAACGTCGCCGGAACTCCGACGACCGGCGGGTCGTTTTCGTTCACGATCACCGCGACCGACGCGAATGGCTGTACCGGCAGTACCTCGTATGTGGTGGCGGTTGCCGGTCCCCTCGCCGCAGTGGCTGTGGGGGGTCCCACGCTCGACTCGTATGGGCTGGCGGTTCTTCTCATGTTGCTCGCGGTCGCTGGAGTGTTCGCCGTCAATCGTTTCAACTCGTAGCTCTTTAGTCCCCGACACCGCATGGGAATGGCGTCCTCTCGAAAACCGGGCCTCGTCTTCGTGGCCCGGTTTTTTCTTGCGTTGATCGTCTTCTACGTCGTCGCTGCGCTGGGGCCGGTGAACGACCACGTGATCGTTCCCTTCACGGAGCTGGTGGTGCGCGGAACGGCGTTTTTGCTGCGAAGCGCTCATCAATCGATCGATGTCGCCGGAACGGTCATCCGCACTCCGCACTTTGCACTCGACGTCCGCAACGGATGCAACGGCGTGGAAGCGATGATGGTGCTTGCGGCAGCGACGCTCGCGTTTCCCGCGACCTTCCGCTCGCGCCTGGCCGGCCTGCTGGCTGGCTGCGTCGCCATTCAGATCCTGAACCTGGTCCGGGTGGCCTCGCTCGTCTGGCTCGGAGAGCATCACCGGCAATTTTTCGATTTCGTCCACGTCGGAGTCTGGCAGTCGATTGTGATTCTGGCTGCCGTCGCGATGTTCATTGTCTGGAGCCGGACGTTTGCCGAAAAACCTCTCGCCACTCCTTCTTAGGGGCTCGATCGGGTTCCTGATCGGGCTCGCGGTGTGGGCGGGTCTGTCGGTTCCATACACTCGGCTGCTGGCGCCTCTGAGCGAGGCGGCGATTCGCCTGGGGGAACAACCTCCGGTCACGTACATCACACCGCAGGGATCGCTGATGATGATCGATCGAACGGACGTTTCCCTCTCGCCCTCCTCGGTGCGGCTGGCCGTGGAGTCGACCGACATCACGTTCAACTTCATCCTGCTGATGACGTTGTTCGCTGCCCGCGCACGCGCTCTCACGGATCGGAACGTCCTCGGGTTTCTGTGCGCCGCTGCGGCGCTCGTCTTCGTACACGTGGCTGGGGTCGTGGCGTTCGTCAAGGCCGACTATGCCATGAACCTGGGAGCGTGGAGCGCGGCACACTACGGAGTCGTGGCTCGCAACTTCTGGGAAGCCGCGCCGCGCTTCTACAGCGTCGTCGGGGCGAACGGTTCGGCGGTGGCTCTCTGGTGGCTTCTCCGGGAGTCGTCTTTTCCCACGGCCCGGTCGTCCTCGAGCGGGAGAACCCGCAAGGGCGCAGAAGCGCCGCGGCCGCACAAGGCCGCGCGCCGCCGAATTGCCTGACGGTTTCCGTCCGGCGAGGCCGCCGGCCAGGTAGTGATCCTGCTCGGGAGGCACCGGTTTTCGCGCGGAGGCCGCCGTTTCCGATCATCATGCGAACCGGTGATGACTGTCACCTTTTTCGTTGACACCGCTTGCTGAAAAGCGGATATTTGCGCCCGCGCCGGAGCGGGCTCATTCGGCACCTTCACTACCTGGGATGTCTGACGAAATCACGCCATATCAGATGGTTCCGAAGACTCCCCTCGCGGGGAGCGCAGCTGCTGATATCCGCGAGCAGGGCGAGATCACGCGGCGCAGTTTCCCCGTTGTCCTGACCGCCGCCTGGCTTGCCCTCGCCGCGGCACTGGGCGGTCTCGCCAGCATCCTGGGACGCTTCCTCTTTCCCAATGTCCTCTTCGAGCCGGTCCAGAAGTTCAAGGCCGGCCTTCCCGCCGATTACTCGGTGGGGGAGGTGGACGAGCGTTGGAAAGACAAGTACGGCATCTGGGTCGTCCGGACGGAGGAGATGATGTATGCGCTCATCACCGTCTGTACCCACCTCGGCTGCACCCCGAACTGGCTGGCGTCGCAGAACAAGTTCAAGTGTCCCTGTCACGGCAGCGGTTACTACCGTACCGGGGTGAACTTCGAGGGTCCGGCACCCCGGCCGCTGGAGCGCGCGAAGATCTACATCGACCTCGCCGACGGGCAGATCGTCGTCGACAAATCGAAGCAATTCCATCAGGAGCGTGGGGAGTGGACTGACCCCGAGGCGTTCATCAAGGTATGAGGGGGAAGTGGAGCGTGAGGCGTGGCGTCTGGGGCTCGATCCTGAACACTGCACCTGACTCCCCACCGCCCGCCAGCAGAGGATAAATGGCGAATCTACGAGCACTCCAGGAAGGCATCGTCAATTCGCAGATCTGGAAGTCGGTCTTCCGGGTCGGCATCCCCAACACGAACCGCAAGCGCGTCCTTGCGGTCCTCGGTTCGCTGATCCTCCATCTCCACCCCGTCAAGGTCCGCCGATCCGGTGTGCGCATGAGCTACACCTGGTGCATGGGCGGGACGTCGTTCTTCCTCTTTCTCGTGGAGACGGTCACCGGTCTGCTGCTGATGTTCTATTACCGGCCGACGATCGAATACGCCTTCACGGACATCATGGATCTGCGCGAGCAGGCTCCGTTCGGGATCATGCGCGAGATGCACCGCTGGGGTGCGCACGCGATGGTCATCGCGGTCTGGCTGCACATGTTCCGCGTCTTCATGACCGGCTCGTACAAACCGCCCCGCGAGTTCAACTGGAATGTCGGCGTCGTCCTCCTCGTGCTGACGCTCCTGTTGTCCTTTACGGGCTACCTGTTGCCGTGGGATCAGCTGGCGATCTGGGCCATCACGGTGGGCTCGAACATGGCCCGGGCCACACCCGGCGCGGGGAATGAGGGGCCCATGTCGGGCCTCGTCAAACTGGGCGACATCCGGCTGATCCACGCCGGCGACGATGCCCGCTTCGCGCTGATCGGCGGCAGGTCCATCGGAGCCGCCACGCTGCTGCGCTTCTACGTCCTTCACTGCATGGTGATTCCGCTGGCCGCCGGCTTCCTGATGGCGATCCACTTCTGGCGCGTTCGAAAAGACGGAGGGATCTCGGGTCCGCTGTAGGCGAACGAGCACGCGATGACTTTCATCAAGGACTTCGTCAACGTTCTTTCCGTGGGATCGATCTCGTTCGCTCTCCTGACGTCGATTTTCGCGCTGCTTGTCTATTTCAGCCTGCTGGGCGGACGGATCAAATCGAAAGGCGGCTACTTCTTCGCCGGCTTCGGTGTCTTCCTGCTGCTCGCCGGCATCTTCGTCCACCCGCTGCTCTACCTCGGCGTGGCTTACCTCCTGATCCTGTTCGCCCTTGCCCGGCTCGGTGGCCGGGTGTGGGACGCCAAAGTGGGCTTCTGGCTCTTCACGTTCGGCGCCCTCGCGTTCGGGCTCTCGATGCTCGATCCGAACTTCTTCCTCATCGCCGCGAAACCCGACAACGTTCCCATCGTGGCGATGATCTTTCTCCTCGGGTTTTTCACGTGGCTGGCGCTGCGGAAGGCCTATCTGAACGACACCCAGCTCGCCGCCGGCGGGATTCCGTGGGAGAAGACGGAGTCGGACGAGAAGCTCTTCACCTGGCCCGATCTCGTCTACACCGAGATGCTGTGCATGATCCTGCTGACGATCGTGATGATCGTCTGGTCCGTGGTCCTGCGCGCGCCGCTCGAAGAAGCGGCCAATCCAACGTCGTCGCCGAATCCGGCCAAGGCTCCGTGGTACTTCCTCGGGCTGCAGGAGATGCTCGTCTATTTCGATCCGTGGCTGGCCGGCGTCGTTCTGCCGACGCTGATCATCGTCGGCCTCATGGCCATCCCGTACATCGACACGAATCCGAAGGGAAACGGCTACTACTCGTTCCGCGAGCGCAAGTGGGAGATCGGCATCTTCCTCTACGGCTTTCTCGTGCTCTGGTCGTTCCTGATCATCACCGGAACCTTCCTGCGCGGCCCGAACTGGAACTTCTTCGGACCCTACGAGTTCTGGGACCCGAACAAGCTCGTACCGCTCGTCAACATCGATTTGTCGGAGCTGATCTGGGTCAAGTTGATGGGGATGCCACTCCCGAAACTCTGGCTCATCCGCGAGATGTTCGGGATCGCCTTCTGCGCTGCCTATCTCGGTCTGCCTCCGGTGCTGGCCGCCAGGCCGTTCCGCCGCTTCTACCAGAAGATGGGAGCGGCCCGGTACTACGTCGGCGCGTACCTCTTTCTGATCATGATGTCGCTGCCGATCAAGATGGTTCTGCGCTGGCTCTTCAACCTGAAATACATCGTTCACATTCAGGAGATCTTCTTCAACGTCTGAGGACTCCGCCAACCGATGAAGCCACAAGAGCCAATTCCGCACAATTACTCGATTCGCCGGCTGAATCTCATCTTCGCCGTGTCGAGTCTTGTTCTGCTGGGCACGACCGCGCTCATCGTCGGCTACGACTATGTGCGCGGCTGGAAATGGTTCCAGCGCGAATTCATGCGCATGCAGCAGGAGCGCATCGAGTCGCAGATTCAGATCGAAGAACAGGCCACGAACAAGGCCCAGCTGGCAGCGCTCGACGCCCAGACGAAACAGGCGGATCTCGACATCGCCGCTCATCGGGAGCAGTACCTCATCGCCCAGAAGGACCTCGATTCGTGGGACGGGCAGCACTACGCGGCCGACCAGGACTATCGATTCGCCAAAGCGACGCTCGACGCCCAGCGCTACATCGCGGAGATCTCCGTCGTGCAGCACCGTGGCGACGCGCAACAGCAGCAGGCTGAATACCGGCGGCAGGCAACGCACGTCAACGACCTGAATGTCCGGCTGCAGGAAGTGACCCGCAACCGGGACGCGGCACGGGCCCGTGTCGATCAGTGGTTGAAGAAGATCAAGGATGCCGAAGACAAGAAGAAAGAGCTGACAGCATCGATCGATCTGATGAACAAGCAGCTGCTCACCGTCAGCCCGACCACGGCCTTCAAGATTCTCAACGCGCCGCTGCTCGACTTCGTGGCACCGACGTTCAAGATCGACCAGGTGGTGCTGCCGGATCTGTTCGTCGAGATGAACTACATGCGCGTGCCGCGGGTCGATCGCTGCATGACCTGCCATCGCGCCATCGACCAGCCGGGGTTCGAGTCGAAGAAGGAAGCGGCGCGGCTGGCCCAGGATCTCCAGCAGAAGCTCGACGCCTATCAGATTCCTCCGGAAAAGCGCGACGAGACCGAGAAGCGCATCGCCCAGCTCAAACGGATTCAGGATGGCCAGGACGTTCTCAATCCCTGGCGCACGCATCCCCAGCTGGAGACCTTCGTTGGTTCCGCGTCGCCGCATCCGCTGCTCGAATTCGGATGCACGGCGTGCCACCGCGGCCAGGACCGCGCCACGGAGTTCGGCCGGGCGGGCCACATCCCGATGAGTCCCAAGATGGAAGCGCGCTGGACCAAGCGATCGATGTGGACTCTCGGCTTCTTCCCCACGCTGGGAGACATGCAGAACCGCAACTGGGGATGGGAAGAGAACGAGTTCAACGAGACGCCCATGTACCCGCGGCAGTACTACCAGGCGGGCTGTATCAAGTGCCACAGCGGGCAGATCACCGTCGGCAAGGGCGAAGAGATCACCAAAGCGACAGCGACCGTGGAGCTCTACGGCTGCTACGCCTGCCACAAGATCAGCACCTGGCGATTCACCGACCTCCGCAAACCTGGTCCGGACCTGAACGGCATCGCCGAGAAGACGACGCCGGAGTGGGCGGTCCGGTGGATCTCGGAGCCGCACAACTTCCGCTCGACGACGCGCATGCCGTCGTTTTTCTATCAGCGGAACATGGTCGACCCGCATGTCGTGCCGCCGGGCGAGCGCGCACAGAACATCAAGTTCCAGGACGCGGAAATCCACGCCATCGTCAGCTATCTGTTCGCGAAGTCAACGCACCGCACGTGGCAGGCTCCGACCGCCGGCGGCGACGCTGCGCGCGGCAAGCAGATCGTCAACACCGTCGGCTGTATGGGATGCCACATCGACACGGAGACGGTGAAGGACGAGAAGAGCGGTGCCATGCGCGTGGCCCGTCGTGACGATTTCCCGCTCGAGCGCAACTACGGCTTCAACCTGACCGGCGTCGGAACGAAGACACATCCCGACTGGATCTTCAACTGGGTCAAGAATCCGAAGGCCTACTATCCCGACGCGCCGATGCCCTCGCTGCGTCTCAGCGATCAGGAGGCGTCGGACGTCACCGCCTATCTGATGACGCTACAGAAACCGCAGTTCATGCAGACGCCGGTGCGCCCGCCCGATGCCGCCGCGGTCCATGATCTGGCCAAGGGCTACCTCATCAACACGCTGAGCGATCGCGATGCCGAGTTGAAGCTGAAATCCATGCCGATGAACGACCAGCTCGTTTACCTCGGCCAGCGCTCGATCGAAAAGTACGGCTGCTACTCCTGCCACAATATCCGCGGCTTCGAAGGGCTGAAGCCGATCGGTACCGAGTTGACCATCGAAGGGTCGAAGGCTCTCCACCTCTTCGACTTCGGCTTCGCCCATTCGTACACCGCCGAAGACGGCAAGGCAGAGTCGATTCAACACAACGTCCCGTCGTGGGTCTACAACAAGGTGCGCAACCCGCGCATCTATGACGACGACCGCACCAAGGTCTACAACGACAAGCTGAAGATGCCGAACTTCCACCTCTCGCAGGATGAAGCGCGGCGGATCACCACGGTCGTCCTCGGCCTGACGAAGGACGTGGTCGCGTCGTCAAAGCTGGCGGAGCAGGACACGCACATGCGCCTCATCGAAGAGGGCCGCAAGCGGGTGTCGCAACACAACTGCCGCGCCTGTCATGTCGTCGACGGACGCGGACGCGATTCGATCGCCGCGACGATCGCGGACGCGAACTTCCTCCCGCCCAACCTTTCGCCCGAGGGATCGCGGGCGCAGTCGCCGTTCCTGTTCAACTTCCTGAAGGACCCGACCGTGATGAAGATCCGGCCGTGGCTCGGCGTCCGGATGCCGACGTTCCACTTCAGCGATCAGGAGGCCAACATGCTGGTCACCTACTTCGCGGAAGAGGGGAAGGGTGCGCAGTTCGACACGACGCGGAATGGGATGCCCTCCGCGCAGAATGTGGCGATCGGCAAGCAGGTCTTCACGATGCTCCGTTGCGCGCAGTGTCACGCCACCACTCCGGTCAATCCCGAGAATCCGCCGGCGCCGAACACGGCGGATACGACGTCGCTCGCCCCGAACCTGACGCTGGCGCGGCTCCGGCTGCGGCACGAATGGATTTCCGATTGGATCCGCCGTCCGAACGAGATGATCCCGGGAACGCGCATGCCGGCGAATTTCCCGCGCGACGCCGCGACGGGCGGGTTCCAGTCACCGCTGGCTATGGCGATCGATTCACCACAGTTCACACAATTCAAGGCCACGCTGCTGCCGCTATTCGGCAACGACGAGAAGGAACTTAGGCGCACGATGGGAGACGCGGTCGCCCTGACCGACTATCTGCGCGACTACATCTGGAGCATCGGAATCACACAAATGCGTTCAGCCTCGCCCGGTGGCGATGCGCCGATGATGGCGATGCCGCAACCGTCGCTGCCGCCACCCTCGGCGCCAGCGGCAAAATCGACGCGCAATCAGCGCGGCGTTCCGGCGGCCAGCAGCGGGCCCGGACGTTAGAAAGACAGGAGATGACCCCATGACCATGAAGAAATTCGTAACGCTGTTGTTCGCCAGCACCCTCCTCCTCGCCATCGCCTGCGGAAAGGGCAAAGAGGCGTCGAAGGAAGATCAGGGCGAGGATGATCAGGAAGCGCAGACCACGACCACCGCGGCGGGCACGACGGCTGGATCCACCGCTGCAGCTGCTCCGGCCGCGGTGTCCGCCGACGCCGCCACGCTCACGGGCCTCGTGAAGTTCGAAGGCGCGGCGCCGAAGATGACGAACATCCAGATGTCGGCCGATCCCTATTGCCAGTCCCAGCACGCCAGCGCGCCGCCCACCGAAGAAGAAGTCGTCACCGGTCCGGCCGGCGAGCTTGCCAATGTCTTCGTCTACATCAAGGACATCAAGGGCAACTTCACCGCTCCGGCGACGCCCGTCGTCCTCGATCAGAAGGGTTGCCAGTATCACCCGCACATCAACGCCGTGATGGTCGGTCAGCCTCTGCAGATCAAGAACGACGACGCCACCTTGCACAACGTCCACGCGATGCCGAATGCCAATTCGCAGTTCAACGAAGGGCAGCCGGTGCAGGGCATGGTCTCGACGAAGAAGTTCGACAAGGTCGAGATGACGCCGTTCAAGGTCAAGTGCGATGTCCACGGCTGGATGAAGTCGTACATGGCCGTCATGCCGCATCCGTTCTACTCGGTGTCGCAGGCCAATGGCTCGTTCACGATCGCCAATCTCCCGCCGGGCCAGTACACCGTTGTTGCGTGGCACGAGAAGTATGGACAGCAGGAACAGAAGGTTACGGTCGGGGCCAAGGAGTCCAAGGCCCTGAACTTCACGTTCAAGGGTTAAGAGCGCGAGCAGCCAGGAGCCGAGATGGCATTGAGACGACAAATCCGGGTAGGTTCGCAATGGATGTACGCGGACGAGGCGCGTCAGGCGCTTCGCGAGGCCATGCGCGTCATGAAGGAAGAGGAGCATGGCCACGGCCATCAACTGCCGTTCCTCCGGCGCTACGTCTTCTCGACGGACCATAAGTGGATCGGAATCCAGTACGGCGTGACCGCGCTTCTCTTTCTCCTGCTCGGGTTCTGCCTGATGATCCTGATGCGCCTGCAACTCGGCTGGCCGGGAACCGCGTTTGGCGTAATGAAGGTTCTCGGAGAATCGCGTGCACCGGGTGGCGTGCTGCTCCCCGAGGCCTACAACCAGCTCGGTGCGATGCACGGAACGATCATGATCTTCCTCGGGATCGTTCCCCTGGCCGTCGGCGCGTTCGGCAACTACCTCGTTCCTCTCCAGATCGGTGCGCCGGATATGGCGTTCCCGAAACTCAACATGGCCAGCTACTGGTGCTATCTGCCGGGCGGAATGATCATGCTGGCCAGCCTGCTGGTGCCGGGCGGCACGGCGCAATCAGGCTGGACCTCCTATCCGCCGCTCTCGGTCATTGCCTCGGCAGGTCAGACCTGGTGGCTGGTGGGAATGGTGTTTCTCATCACGTCGTCCCTGCTCGGTTCCGTCAACTTCATCGTCACGATCATCCAGTTGCGTGCGAAGGGGCTGTCGTACATGCGCTTCCCCTTCTTTGTGCACGCGCAGTTCGTGACCTCGTTCCTGCTGCTGCTCGCCTTTCCCCCGCTCGAAGCCGCGGCGGTGCTGCAGCTCATGGATCGCGTCGCCGGCACGAGTTTCTTCATGCCCAGCGGCCTCGTGGTCAGCGGCCAGGTGCTGACGAATGCTGGTGGCGGAAACCCGCTGCTCTGGCAGCATCTGTTCTGGTTCCTCGCGCATCCTGAGGTCTACGTTCTGATCCTGCCGGCGATGGGAATCGTGGCGGAGATCATCGCCAACAACACCCGCAAGCCGCTCTGGGGCTACAAGTCGATGGTGTTCGCCACCGTCTTCCTCGGCTTCATGTCGTTCGTGGTGTGGGCGCACCACATGTTCCTGACCGGCATGGGCACGACGATCAGCGCCTTCTTCCAGACGACGACGATGATCATCTCCATCCCGTCGGTCATCATTCTCAGTTCGCTGTTCATCTCGTTGTGGGGCGGCGCGATCCGATTTACGACGCCGATGCTCTTCGCGCTGGCCTTCCTGCCGATGTTCGGCATCGGGGGACTGACCGGTCTTCCGCTGGGCCTGGCCGCGACGGACATCCACCTCCACGACACGTACTACGTCATCGGTCACTTCCACTACGTCGTGGCGCCGGGGACGATCTTCGCGATGTTCGCAGGCGTGTACTACTGGTTCCCGAAGGCGACCGGACGCAAGCTGAACGACACTCTCGGCCGGATCCACTTCTGGCTCTCGTTCGTCTTCATCAACGGGATCTTCTTCCCGATGTTTGCCCAGGGCCTGGCCGGCGTGTCGCGCCGCCTCTACGACGGCGGCATGCAATACGCGCACGCCAAGCAGATCGCGGCCCAGACGAATCCGTTCATGTCGATCTGCGCGATCGGCCTGCTCGTCGCGCAGCTCCCGTTTATCTGGAACTTCTTCTACAACGCGATCGCGGCGGCTCTCGGTCATCGCGACGAAGGCCTGGGGTCGAATCCGTGGGGAGCGACGACGCTCGAGTGGGCGGCCACGACATCACCTCCGCTGGCGCATGGCAATTTTGAAGTGCTGCCGGTCGTCTATCGCGGACCGTACGAATACAGCGTTCCAGGCGCATCGGCGGAGTTCATTCCGCAGAACGAACCGACCGTTGCTGAACCGCCGCGTGGTGGCGGACTCCTGCCCACGACCGCCGTTGCGATGAGGGAGAATTGATGGACGCGCACGCGCACGCTTCAGTCGGTCACGCAGAGCTGGAGATTCCCTACAACGTCCATCCGCGTCCGGACACCGGCGTCTACAACGGTAAGCTCGGAATCTGGCTCTTTCTGGCATCCGAGGTGATGCTATTCGGCGCGCTGTTCTCGTCGCTGATTCTGCTGCGCACCGGCGCCGAAACCTGGCCGCGCGGCGACGTTCTCCTGAACGTCAAGCTGGCTACGGTCAACACGTTCATCCTGATCCTCTCGAGCGTCACGGTCGTCATGGCCTGGTCGCACCTGCGTCTCGGCGACCTGAAGAAGGGGCGGATTTACATCTCCGTCACGATCCTCTGTGCCCTGATCTTCCTCGTGAACAAGGGCTTCGAGTACGCGCACGAGTTCGAACACCACAACTTCCCGAAGACGAACAACTTCTTCGCCATCTATTTCACGATGACAGGTCTGCACGGTCTGCACATCCTCGGCGGCGTCATCGTGTTTCTCTACTTCCTCGGACCGGGTGCGAAGATGTGGGTCACCGAGCCCGAGCGCTACACGAACCGGATCGAGATCGTCGGTCTCTACTGGCACTTCGTCGATCTGGTCTGGATTTTCCTGTTCCCTGTTCTGTACCTCATGTAGGAGGAGCGCGACGTGACCGATCAAGCAGCTGCAGTTGAACCCGGTGTCGACGTGCACGAGCACGCGGGCGTCGGTGATCCGAACGCGCATCATCACAGTCCGGAGCAGATCCGCGCCGAGATGCGCGTCTATCTGATCGTCTTCGGCGGACTGGCCGTCCTCACCGCCGTGACGGTGGGGGCCTGCTACGGACTCCAGCTACCGGTTCACACGGCCATCATCGTGGCGCTGATCATCGCCTCGATTAAAGGCTTCCTCGTGGCCGGCTTTTTCATGCACCTCTTGTCGGAAAAGAAAGTGATCTACGGCGTGCTGCTGGTCACCATCGTCTTTTTCATCTTTCTCATGACGCTGCCGATCAGCCATCACGCCAACCCGTTCGGATCGTAAATGTCGCTGCGTGCCTTCCATATCGTCTTCATCACGGTGTCAGTCGCTCTGATGCTGTATGTGACCGTGTGGGGGGTGCGCGAGTTCATGGTTTCAAGGAGCAGCCTCGGAGTGTCCATGATCGTCTTCGGCGTGTCCGGCGGTGTGTCGCTCCTCTGGTACGCGAAACGTGTGTTTCACAAGCTCAAGGAGCTGCAGTGAGAGGCCGGTTGTGGTTCGCGATCTCGGTCATTCTGCTGGTCTCTCCGGCGATCGTGTCCGCTTGTCCAGTCTGCTATGGTGCGCCGAATTCGCCAATGACAAAGAGCACCAACAACGCCATCATGTTTCTGCTCGGTATCATCGGCTTCGTGCAGATTGGATTCGTTGCCATGTTCTGGAGCTTCTGGCGCCGCGCCAGAGAGCTGCGCCGCCGGCGGGATGCGTTCCGCGTGCTGGACGGAGGAGCGGCGCTGTAACGCGCCGCGGGAAGGGAACCCTCAATGGAAAAATTTCTTGCGCAGTACATGCCGATCGACGCGTCGGAGCACGGTCCTTACCTGGATCGCCTCAGCGCGAACGTGCACTGGCTGATGCTGGTCCTCTTTGTCGGATGGGGCCTCTACTTCCTCTACGCCCTCTGGCGCTTCAGCGCGAGACGAAACCCGAAGGCCAGCTATCACGGAGTGCAGAGTCATTTCTCGACGTACACCGAGGCGGGAGTCGCGGTCGTGGAAGTGATCCTCCTCGTCGGATTCTCGATTCCGATGTGGTATCGATGGACCCATGTGCCGCCGGCATCGTCCCACCCCCTCGAGATGCGCATCGTGGCCGAGCAGTTCGCGTGGAACATTCAATATCCCGGACCGGATGGCGTATTCGGCAGGCGCGACATCAAGCTGGTCACGTCGTCGAATCCCCTCGGACTCGACCTCAAGGATCCGCACGCCAAAGACGACATCGTCACCCTCAATGATCTCCACCTGGAGGTCAACCGTCCCGTGGTGATTCACGTGACGTCGAAGGACGTCATTCACAGCTTCAAACTGCCGGTGATGCGCGTCGAACAGGATGCCATTCCGGGCGAAGAGATCACGATCCACTTCACGCCGGTGCTGACGAATGAGTCAGGCGCCGAGGGCGACAAGTGGGAGATCGCCTGTGCCCAGCTCTGCGGGCTCGGACACTACCGGATGCGCGGGCAGATGTTCGTCCACTCCAAAGACACCTTCAAGAAGTGGCTGGCCAGCGCGCCACCTGCGCAGACCAGTATCGGCTCCTGACGAATGAAACCTTCCCTCGAAGCCACCCCCGGACTGCTCGCAAAATCAGACGCGACGCCTGTCTGGCTGAGGCGATACACGAAGTTCGTCGCAGGCGCGACGCTCTTTCTCATCTTCGCTGGAGCGATGGTGACGTCCACCGGTTCCGGTCTGGCCGTTCCCGACTGGCCACTCTCGTACGGCATGCTGATGCCGCCCATGATCGGCGGGATCTTCTATGAGCACGGACATCGTGTGATCGCTGCGACGGTGGGCCTGTTGACCGTGATCCAGGCGGTCTGGCTGCAACTGCGCGAGCCGAAGCGGTTCGCGCGGATCCTGGGCTGGTGCTCAGTCGGCGCCGTCATCGCACAGGGCGTCCTCGGCGGAGTGACGGTCCTGCTCCTGCTTCCGCATTCGGTATCGATCGCGCACGCCGGCCTCGCCGAGATCTTCTTCTGTCTGAATGTCTCGATTGCCTTCTTCACCTCGACGTGGTTCAGGGCCTCGCGCGCGATCGAGAAGGGTGACGTTCCGATCGGGCTAACGACGTTGCTGGTCGCCGTCACCTATGCGCAGATCCTCATTGGCGCGACCATGAGACACCTCGGCGCCGGCCTGGCAATTCCTGACTTCCCTCTGTCGTTTGGGCATCTCGTGCCGCACGTTTCCAGTATCCAGGTCGCTGTCAACTTTGCCCATCGTGTGGGCGGGGTATGCGTCGCCGCGCTCGTGCTGTACACCGCCGTACGGCTTCGCCGGTTCGAGTCGCTGCATCCGCTGCGACAGCTGTCGAATCTGCTCCTGGCCCTGGTCATGATCCAGGTCATGCTCGGCGGATATGTCGTCTGGAGTGGCAAGCAACCGTTGATCACGAGTATTCATGTGGTGACGGGTGCGGCAACCCTCGGACTGTCGCTGTTCACGGCGCTGACGGCGCGCACGATCGGCTGGCGGACGCGGCGACCGCGGGCTGGAGCGCTTCTGGCAACCGAGGTCCTGGCATGAGCGAGCTTGCTCTGGAACGGCCTTCGGGATTGGCCAGCGTGGTACGCGACTACCTCGAGCTTTCGAAGTCGCGCATCGTGATGATGGTTCTGATCACGACCGCGGCCGGCTATTTCTTCGCCGCGCATGGAGTCGACTGGAGTCTGCTCCTCAACACGCTGCTGGGCACCGCGCTCGTCGCCGCGGGAACGAACGCGCTCAATCAGTACGTGGAGCGGGACCATGACGCGAAAATGCGCAGGACGCGTCTCCGTCCCCTGCCGGACGGTCGTATCTCGCCGCGCGCGGCGTTGTTATTCTCGGTCGGAATCTCGCTGTTGGGGACCGCGTACCTCGGTCTGGCCGTGAATTGGCTGACCGCCTTCCTCGGTGCGTTCACGCTGATCACGTACATCTTCATCTACACGCCGCTGAAGCGGGTTTCGACGGTCTGTACGATCATCGGCGCGGTCCCGGGCGCCATTCCGCCGCTCATGGGGTGGACGGCCGCGACCGGCATGCTCGGAACCGGCGGCTGGATCATTTTCGCGATCCTCTTTTTCTGGCAACTGCCGCATTTCATGGCCATCAGCTGGATGTATCGCGAGGACTACGCGCGCGGCGGCTTCGAGATGCTGGCGGTGCACGACGATGACGGGAAAGCCACGGCGCGGCAGGCCGTGCTCTACAGTTTTGCGCTGCTCACCGTGAGCGTGCTCCCGCCGTTGTTCGGACTTTCGACATTTATCTATCTCACGGGAGCGATCCTGGCGGGTTCTGCTCTGACATTCGCCAGCTTCCGTTTCCTCGACGACCGGACGCCAGTCCGGGCGCGGCGTCTGTTCATGGCATCGAACATTTATCTCGTCGTCATGATGGCTCTGCTGGTGCTGGCGTAGCCTCTCGAGCCGTTGTGCCAGCTCTGAAAATGGCAGATTTGTCGCATTGACTTGCCGAAACGCCGGACCCTATACTCCGGCAACTTTCACCCGGCGTTCGAAGTCTGCCGGTTCACCGCCGCCATCCCCGTCAGGAGGCTCCGATGCCGTTCGAGGAAGTTAAGAAGATCTGGATGAACGGAGTCCTCGTCGACTTTGCGGACGCGAAGATTCACGTGCTCACGCACGCCCTCCACTATGGATCGGGGCTATTTGAAGGGATCCGCTGCTACGTTACGAAAGAGCAGGGACCGGCGATTTTTCGGCTCGACGACCACATCCGCAGGCTGTACGACAGCTGCCGCATCTATCGGATGGAGATCCCGTACTCGCCCGACGAGTTCAAGCAGGTATGCATCGACGTCGTCGCGGCGAATAACTTCGAGGATTGCTACCTGCGCCCGGTCGTTTACCGTGGCTTTCATTCGCTCGGCGTGTTCCCAGCAGCCTGCCCCGTCGACGTCGTCGTCGCCGCGTGGCACTGGGGCAAGTACCTCGGCCCTGAGGCGATTGAGCAGGGCGTCGACGTCCGTGTCTCTTCCTGGAACCGCATGGCTCCGAACACCTTCCCCGCACTGGCCAAGGCCACGGGGAACTACATGAACTCGATCCTCATCCGCCAGGAAGCCGCTGCGGATGGGTACGCCGAAGGGATCGCCCTCGACGTCAATGGCTACGTCAGCGAAGGCTCGGGCGAGAATGTCTTCGTCGTCCGTGACGGCAAGATCCTGACGCCGCCGCTCGGCGCGTCGATCCTGGCAGGCATCACGCGCGCGAGCGTCGTCAAGATCGCCCGTGAGCTCGGGTTCGAAGTCGTCGAATCGCTGATTCCGCACGAGATGCTCTATATCGCGGACGAGGTTTTCTTCACCGGGACAGCCGCTGAGGTGACCCCGGTGCGGAGCATCGACCGCGTCGCCGTCGGAAATGGCCGCCGTGGACCGATTACCGAGCGGATACAGAAAGAGTTCTTCGACTACATCGCAGGCGAGATCCCCGACCGGTACAACTGGTTCACTCCGGTTTATGCCGAGCGGGCCGCGACGCTGCGAAAGCCGGTCCTGGTCGCCGGGTAGTCTTCCCGGATCTCTCAGATCACGCCCTTTCGCTTGAGCGACGTGAAAGCGTGCGCGCTGGCGATGACGTGATCGACCAGCTCGATATCGACGAGACGCAGTGCGTCGCGGGTTCTCCGTGTGAAGACCAGATCCTCGTTCGAGGGTGATGGGTCACCGGACGGGTGGTTGTGGAAGAGAACGACACCGACAGCGTTCGCGTCGAGCGCAAGGCGGATCACGTCCCGCGTTGAGACGAGTGCGCTGGAGATCGTGCCGATGTAGATCTCGCGTTCGTGGACGATCCGGTTCCGCGAGTCGAGAAAGAGTGCTCCCAGCCGCTCCTGGGCCAGGGTCCGGCAGCGAGCGATGTAGCCGCGCCCGAAGATCTCGGGATCAAAATGCGGCGGATCCTCGGGCCTGTGACGGGCGATGCGGCGCGCGATTTCGAACGCCGCGATGATTCGGGCGGCCTTCGCGCCCCCGATTCCGGCGCGCCGGGCCAGCTGCGTGGAGTCGCATCGAGCCAGAGTGGCGAACCCGCCGTCGGTCATCTCCCGCGCCAGCTGAATGGCATTCTTGCCAGGCACACCCGAGCCGAGGAGGACTGCGAGAAGCTCGGCGTTGGAGAGCGTCTCCGCCCCGTGCCGCAGCATCCGTTCCCGTGGTCGCTCGTCGATCGGAAGGTCCGCAATGACTTCGTGCATGGCACGAGGTTAGAGCGCGGGGTGTTGTGGGTCACGAAACTCTACGCAATCGGAGTACATGCGGTTGTCCGAGGGCACAACCGCATGTGCACGCCGATACGGAGGGTAGATTCAGGCGGCGGGGACGTTCTGCTCGTTGATCTGGATGAACGCGTCTTTCCGGAGGCGGTCGATGTAGGCCTTGTAGTCGCGCTGCCAGGCATCTTCGCTGGCGTCCTTGCGCAGCCGGTCTTTCACCGACTCGAACGCAGGGACTTCGGAGGGGAGACGCGTCTCGACCTTCAGGATGTGCCAGCCGGACTTCGTCTCGATCGGACCGAGGACCGAGCCGGCGCTGGAGGCGAAGACGGCCTTGTCGAGATCAGGCAGCAGCTCGCCACGAGCGACTTCGCCGAGGTCGCCCCCCTTGGCCTTGGTGCCGGCATCGGACGACGTCGTGGCCAGTTTGGCGAAATCGCCGGTGCGCGCTTGTGCGGCGAGGTCGTTGGCGCGCTGGCGCGCCGCCTCGACCTTCGTGGGATCGTCGGGCTTGATCACGATGATCTCGCGCAGACGGGCGCGCTCGGGAAGCCGGAAGCGCTCCTTCTCCCGGCTGTAGCGCTCGCGCAGCTCGTTGTCCGCGAGCTCTTCGCGTTGCCGCAGCTCGCGGCCGAAGACCTTGTTCATCAGGATCGTGTCGCGGAGCCGGGCTTCCATGTCCGCGCGGACCATTCCGGACTTGCGCAGCGACTCGTCGAACTCGGCGTCGGTCTTGATCCCGTACTGGTCCTTGAGGCGGCTCATGGCATCCTTGAGCTCCTCTGCGGAGACGGAGAGGCCGAGGCGGTCAGCACGATCCTTGATGAGGAGCTCGGCGATGAGATCGTTCGAGAGGTTCTTGCGGAGCTCCTCTTTCTTCGCGGTCGCTTCGGCGGGCGAGGTCGCGTTCTGCTCGATCTCGGTAAAGCCGTCGTGGAGGCGGCGTGCGTACTGGGTGCGGGTGACGATACGGTCCCCGACGCGGATGACGATCGCCTCCACGAGCTGCGCTGCGGAGAGCGTGGCCGCGGAGACGGTGAAGGCGAGTGCGAGAATCAGTTTTTTCATGCGTGTCTTCTTTGACGTGGATCGTAGGCCTGCGGTTGCTGTACGGACGGACAACGGTGCCGTCCGGTTGGTTTATTCATTCTCGGACTTCGGAAAGCCGCCCGTGTACTTGAACGGGAGACGTTTCGTGAGGATCGAGACCGGCAGCTCGGTGCGCGCCTTGCCGACGAGCTGAGCCATGCGCTCGCGGATCGCGTCATCCTTGAGCCGTTCCCGGACAACCGGTGCGGCCGTCTGCAGGTCGATCACACCGGGAGGCCGCCGGTCCTCCACCTTGAAAATGTGAAAGCTGGCGTCGGTGCGGATGATCCCGCTGACGCTTCCCGGTTTCAGGGCGAAGATCTCGTCCTCGAACATCTTGGGCAGCTCGCCGCGGCTGACGTAGCCGATCTCGCCGCCTTTCTTGGCGTTCGGCGCCAGCGAGTAGCGGCTGGAGAGATCCTCGAACGAGCCGCCCTCCCGGAGCTTCTGCGCGATGTCGTTCGCGATCGATTCCTCGTGCACGAGGATCTGTTTCACGTGCAGTTCCTCGCCGCTCTTGAATTCGGCCGGATGCTGCTCGTAGTAGTTGCGGACATCCGCATCGGACGGCATGGCGATGTTTTCGGAGAGGTCGCCGATCAGTTTCTGGCGCCGCATCTCGTCACGTTTCTCGATGACGGTGATGCCCGCATCGTTCCGCACGGCGGATGCAATCTTTTCCGCGGGGACCTCGACGCCATGGGCGGCCGCGTACTCAGAGAGGATCGCCTCTTCGAGATACTGGTCGACCATGGCACTGGCCACTTCCGGGCCCATCTGGGCCAGGTCCGTGCCGGCGTTGCGGTCGAGATAGCGCTTGAAGTCTCCGAGCGTGACCGTTCGTTCGCCCACGCGGGCGACGACATCGGGTGGGACCGACGGTTTGCGATGGCAGGCAGCCACCGCAAGAAGTGCGATGACGAACGAGGCGAGGCGGCGCACGGGGCGGTGAAGTGTAGCCGATCAGACATTGCGCCGCGACTCCCCCAGGCCACAGAATGCCCGCCTCGGGAGGACGTACATCCACATGAAAGCACCGGTCCTGCTTTTCTCAATCCTCGCGCTCGCCCTTCCGATGGGGGCGCGCACCCTCCGCCTGTCGCACATGACGGCCGCCAACTCAGCCTCGCTCCCGATCGCTGCGGTCGATCCGGAGTTGCCGCGGCGGTTGCTCGCGCAGATGAAGGCGAACACGCTCGCGCGGCGCGCCGCCGCCCGCCCGGGACCGCACGCGTCCGCGGTGCTCGATTCCGCCTCGGCTCGGATCCTTGTCATCCCCGCTGCCGGCAGCGTCGCCGGCGGTGGCGGAGCGCTCTTCTTCCGTTCGGATGTAACCCTCGTCAACTACGCCTCGACCCCGCAACTGGTGCTGGCTGGCTTGTGGCCACAGGGCGGCTCCAACCCGAATTTCTCAACGTACAAGAGCATCACGCTGCCACCACAGCAGTTCGTGACCTTTCAGGACTTCGTCGGGAACACCCTTGGCCTCTCCGGTCTGGGGACTGTGATTCTCATTCCGTTCCGAGGCAACGACCTCGATTTCAACGCCGCGTTCGATGGCTTTTCGCGAATTTATACGAAGCAGCCTGGCTCGACAGGTACGGTGTCGCAGCCATTCGACGCGGTCGATCCCGACGGCTTTTCCGCGGCCCTCATCGAGCAGTCCATCGCCCTCGGCCTGCGTCAGGATGCGAGCTATCGCACGAACTTCGGCATCGTCAACGTCGATGACACCGACCGCACGTTCAAGGTGACCTTTGTGGGAGAACGTTTGACGACGACGACCACCGTGACCGTCAAGGGATTTGGAATGGTCCAGCGGTCCATTCCCGACGGCGACTACGGAGCCGTGCAGATCCTCTATGAATTGCTGGACCCGCCATCCGATTTCCTCACGTTCGTCGGCTACGCGAGCAGTACCGACAACGTGACCGGCGACGGATGGGTCTCGCTGGCCTCGGCCGGCCTAACGCCGGACCAGTTGACGCTCGTCGGGTATTGACCCGCGGTCATCCAGGAGTCTTGCGCGGCAAAAACCCTTCGGCGCCACTTGTGCCTGAGCCTTGGGCAACCTGCGCCGCCGGCCGTGCCGGCCTACGCCGCGAGCCCGTGCAGCATCGACTCGATTGCGTCGATCACTTCGGGACCGTGCACCTTGAGTGGGAAGGTCAGCACGCCGTTTGGTGAGAACTTCACGAGCGGATTCTCCTGGATGAGCAGGAGGAGCTTGTTCGGGTCGACTTTGGCCTGAGCGGTCATCTTCATGACGGCACGAGCACCTTCGCGCACGATCGAGATGACGCCGAGCTGCTGGGCGTAGCGCTTCACGCGGACGAAGTGCAGGAGGTTCTCGACGTTCGCCGGAAGCGCACCGAAACGGTCGCGCAGTTCGTTGCGGATCTCATCGAGGCGCTCGTCCGTCGTCGCGGAGGCTACCTTCTTGTAGAACGTCATTCTCAGGTTCTCTTCTTTGATGTAGTCCTTGGGGATGTAGATGTCGACGCCGAGGTTCATGGACGTCTCCACTTCCTCTTCGATCCGTTCGCCCTTCATCTCGCGGATCGTCTCCTCGAGAAGCTTCGTGTACATCTCGAAGCCGACTGCGGCGATCTCGCCCGACTGCTCGCCGCCCAGGATATTGCCGGCGCCGCGGATCTCGAGGTCTTTCGCGGCGATGCGGAAGCCGGCGCCGAGGTCGGAGAACTCCTGAATCGCGGAGAGACGTTTGCGCGCATCGGAGGTCAGGATCTTGTCGCTCGGCACGAGGAGATAGCAGAACGCCAGCCGGTCGCTGCGTCCCACCCGGCCGCGGAGCTGATAGAGCTGCGACAGCCCGAAGCGCTCGGCGTGGTTGATGAGAATCGTGTTGCAGGCGGGGATGTCGATGCCATTCTCGATGATCGTAGTGGCCAGCAGCACATCGAACTCTCGTTGGATGAAAGCGAGCATCGCCCGCTCCAGCTCCCGCTCTTCCATCTGCCCGTGGCCGACGATGACTTTCAGTCCCGGCACGAGCTTCTCCAGATACTCCTTCATCGCGTAGATCGACTCGACGCGGTTGTGGACAAAGAAGATCTGCCCTCCGCGCCCGGTCTCGAATTCGATCGCCTCGCGGATGAAGTCGTCCGTGAACGGCACGACCGCGGTCTGGATCGCCAGGCGGTCCTTCGGAGGCGTTTCGATCACGGAGATGTCGCGGATGCCGACGAGCGACATGTGCAGTGTGCGCGGAATCGGCGTGGCGGACATCGACAGGACGTCGATGGCCTTCTTGATCTGCTTCAGTTTTTCTTTCTGCGCCACGCCGAAGCGCTGTTCTTCGTCGATGACCAGCAGGCCGGCGTCCTTGAACTTGATGTCTTTCGACAGGACGCGGTGCGTACCGATGATGATGTCGATCTCGCCGGTCTCCAGCTTCGTCAGAATCGTTTTCTGCTCCCTGGCCGAGTAGTAGCGCGTCAGCAGTTCGATCGTGACGGGAAAGGACGCGAACCGGCGGAGGAACGTCCGGTAGTGCTGGTAGGCCAGTACGGTCGTGGGTGCGAGCACGGCCACCTGCTTGCCGTCCATGACGGACTTGAATGCGGCGCGCATGGCCACTTCGGTCTTGCCGTATCCGACGTCGCCGCAGAGGAGCCGGTCCATCGGCTTGCGCGATTCCATGTCCGATTTCACGTCGTCGATGGCCGATTCCTGATCTTCGGTCTCGTCGAATTCGAAGGCGTCCTCGAACTCGAACTGCCAGGGCGAGTCTTTCGAGAAGGCATGACCCTGCACCATCTGCCGCGTGGCGTAGAGCTTCAGGAGCTCGTCGGCCATGTCGCGCATGGCTTTCTTGACCGAGGCTTTGGTGCGGGCCCAGGCGGTGCCGCCGAGCTTGTCGAGTTTCGGTTGCGTATCCGCGCCGCCTGAGAACTTCTGGATGAGATTGAGGTTCTCCATCGGCATCAACAGCTTGCCGCCGCCGGAGTACTCGATCTCCATCACCTCGCGCTCGGCCGGCCCGAACGGGATGCGCTGCAGTCCGTGGAAGCGGCCGACCCCGTGATCGACGTGCACGATGTAGTCGCCCACCTTCAGATCGCGCAAGTCTGTGACGAACGCCTCGGATGCCCGCTTGCGGCCGCCCACGCGGGTGGATGTGGGCGGCTCGAACAGGTCCCATTCGGAGTACGCGGTGAGGTTCAGTTCCGCGAAGTCGAAGCCGCGCGGAAGCGTTCCCGAGGTGATGAGGATCTCGTCCTGGAGTTGTGTGGGCCGGGCCGGTGTGGCGCCGGCTTGTGGGGCGCTGGCGGCTTCGCCGGCGAACGCCACGAACGGCACGTCGAACTCTTTCAGCAGCCGCTCGACTTTCTCGTGGCCACCTTTGGTCGCCGCGAAAAACACCTGCCGCCGTCCTTCGGTATGGCCGCGTTTCACATCGGTGGTGAACTCGGGAAGACGGTTGGTGTAGCGATCGACCTGGGAGGCGCGAAGGCGGAATTCGTTGAAGCCCTGGAACGCCGGCGAGGCCGCCGGCGCCCCACCGGGCGCTGGTTGTCGCTGCGGTGCCCCCACATGCACTTCGCTGAAGGCCAGACGCGCGGAGTCAAGAAATCCGAGGACTTGGGTTGCAGGCGTCGTCAGCGTTTCGGGGTGATAGACCGCGCGGCCCTTCTCCGCGGCGGCCTCGTACTCGCTCCGCAGGAGCGCTTCGAACTTGGCTACGTTCGTCGCGATCTGGTCGGGCTCGATGAGCGCGAATGTCCACTCGACTGGATTGAGGTACTCGAGGAACGACGCGGTCTCCGTTGCGATCGGTACGTAATGCTCGATCCCGGGAAAGGTCCCGTTTTCATTCAGCCGGTCGATCTTGTCGGCGACGTCGCGCTTGAAGAGTGGATCCATGAAGTCGAGCGACAGGCGCCGCGCCAGGGCAGTACGCACCATCTTCGTGATGGGAAAGTGCGTCATCGGCAGGATGCTCACCGTCCCGCTCTCATCCTCGGAACGCTGGGTCTCCACGTCGAACCAGCGCAGCGAATCGATGGTGTCGCCAAACAGTTCCACGCGAACGGGCCGCGCGGTATTCGGCGGGAAGAGGTCAAGGATGCCGCCGCGGAAGGCGAATTCGCCGGCCTCGCCGACGAGGTCCGTTCGCACGAAGCCATTCTCGACAAGCCGCTCGAGAAGAACGCGCAGGTCGAGCTCGTCGCCCTCCGCCATCGTGAGAATGCGTGCTCCGAATTCCTCCGGCCGCGGAAGGCGTGAGAAGAGAGCGCGTGCCGGAATGATCAGAATGTCGACGGTCTTGTCGATGAGCAAACCGAGGGCGCGGATCTCGTTGCGGACGACGCCAAGAGAGGGCGCCAGATCCTGATAGGGCGAGAGCGAGGGCGACGGATACGCCGACACGCAGCGCGGATCGCGATGAAACAGCCGCAGCGAGGCTTCGAAGTCATCGATGGCCGCGTCACCGGGGACAACGATGGCCAGGCGGCGATTGGTCTGTTCCTGCAGCGTGGCCAGGACGAGCGCGCGTGCTTCCACCGCGGCGCCCGTGACGTCGAGGCGTCCTTCGGACACCCGATCGTTGAGGGCGCGGAACGCGCTGGTGCGCGCCAGCTCTGCACGGATGCTCGCAATCAGCGGGGTGGGTGGCTCGGACATGTGCGGCGGCGATTCTATGCGGTCGGGTGCCGTCCTTTTGAGGTGATAGTCACCGGCGGCTTGGGCACCCACGCTCGCATCGAGCTTCTGTACGAGGAGATCGGGTGGCCCTTGAACAGCATCACGCCCAGCCAGCCAGATACTTCGCGAGGTACCCCCCCCTCCGCCCGCCCGCCGCCCCCGCCGGCACCCGGTCCGAGAGCGTGGTCACGCTGCCCACGGACGAGCGGGTCGTCGGTGAGCCCCGTTGCTGCTGGAGCGCGACCACAGGCGGCGGTCCGATGATCTCGTCGACCTCCGGCACCGCCATCTGGTGAAAGAGCCGCCGCGCGTACGGAGATACGGATTCGAGGTAGCGGCGTTGCGCTTCGGCGTACAACGTTCCGAACGCGAGCGACGAATTGCCCGATCCGGAGACGCCGGTGAAGACGACGAGGGAATCGCGCGGAAGATCGACGTCGATGTTCTTGAGGTTGTGCTCCCGCGCCCCGCGCACGCGCACGAAGTGATCGGTGATCGTTTCCCGGTTCACGCAGGACTGCGGTACGAGTTCTGCGCCATGCCGCTGCGCGATCGCCGGAAATTCAGACGGCGTGTGCAGAATCGAGATGTTGGTCGAGGCGACGGCCAGATCGCTCCGCCCATCGCCCGTTGAAGTCGCCGATGGCTACCGAGCGCGGATTCACTCCCGCCGTTCGCGCATTCCGAACTGCAGCGAGCCAGGGTCGTGACCGTTCTTGGCGATGATCCTGGGACGGGAAAGCAAAAAGCCCCACGGCTGTGGGGCTTTTTACTTCCGTGCAATCGGTTCTCGTCAGATGCGGAGCTTCAGTAGCGCGACCGATGCCAGCATGCCGGCGAGCAGGAGAAGCATCCACTCCGAAAGCGCCGGAATGAACGCAGCCGGTCCGACAGTGATCGTCGCCGAACTGGAGTTGTTCGGCGTTGCTGGATCTGCGGTCGCCGAGGTCACCGTCGCCGTGTTGGTCGTGCTACCCGATGTGT
Organism: Thermoanaerobaculia bacterium; assembly: GCA_038244715.1. Lineage (GTDB taxonomy): Bacteria > Acidobacteriota > Thermoanaerobaculia > Gp7-AA8 > Gp7-AA8 > JADGNZ01. Next base: position 1,265 of record JBBRTE010000015.1, on the reverse strand, counting down.
CGAGCCTTATGGTCAGCACGATCGTGGCACTGGCCGCACTGGCCAGGCTGCCGAGGTTGCAGGTGACTGTCGTCGTACCAGTGCAGCTGCCCTGTGTCGGATTCGCGGAGACGATCGTCGTCCCCGCGGGCAGCACATCAGTCACCACGACGTTGGATGCGATGGAGGGGCCGCCATTGGTCACCGTAATGTTGAATGCGGCATTCAGGGTCGCGAAGAACGGACCCGATCCGGCGACACTCTTGACGATCGCCAGATCGGCCGCGAAGTCGTCGTTGACGATCGTCCCGGTGCCCGTCGCGGTCGTGATCGTGGCCTTGACCGGGGCGGACAGGGTGAGGGTAAACGGCTCATCGCTTTCCACAGTCGTGTCGCCGATGACTGGCACGGTGACCGTCTGGGTTGTGACTCCTGGAGCGAACGTCAGCGTACCGTTGGTGGTGGTGTAGTCGGATCCAGCCGTGGCGGTCCCGTTCGCGGTGGCAAAGTTGACGGTGACGGTCTGCGCGGTCGAACCGGTCAGGGTCACGGTGAAGACGAAGTTGCTCGTGCCGCTGTTTCCCTCGGCCTGGGTCACACTGTTGATGGAGAGCGTGGGTAGCGGATCATCGTCGAGGATCGTCACGGTCTCGACCGTCGGCGCGCCGAGTGTGGACCCACCGGTCGGGTTGCTGATGGTAACGGTGAACGTCTCGGTGGCCTCACTGATCGAATCGTTGAGGATTGGGACGGTAAAGCTTTGCGAGGTCACGCCGGAACCGAAGGTGAGGGTGCCGCTCGTCGTGGTGTAGTCCGATCCGGCGATGGCGGTTCCGTCGGCGGTAGCGTAGTCGACCGTGGCGGAGCAGTCGCTTCCGCCAGTACGGTTGACCGTAATGGTCGCGGTGCCCGCCGCTTCACTGACCGACACCGACGCACTCGACAACGAAAAAGCTCCCGGCGCTGTGCTGTTGAGCAGAATCGAGACGTTGTCCGAGCCACTGTTCGCGACGGCAAGGTCGCTCCGCCCATCGCCGTTGAAGTCGCCGATGGCCACAGAGATTGGACCCGCTCCCGGGGCAAAGTTGGTCGCCGCGCCGAACGTCCCACTCCCGGTGCCGAGTAAAATCGAGACGTTGTTCGAGTTGAGGTTCGCGACGGCGAGGTCGCTGCGCCCATCGCCGTTGAAGTCGCCGATGGTCACAGAGAGCGGACCCTATCCCCGGGCAAAGTTCGTGGCCGCGCCGAACGTCCCGCTCCCGGTGCCGAGCAGAATCGAAACGTTG
>JBBRTE010000014.1:0-135366 GCA_038244715.1 Thermoanaerobaculia bacterium | reverse complement strand
CGTCTTCGAATTCGCGATCTCGTCGTGCGCCTCGCCCCCCGTACGCGGTCAAATTCGCGATTCGTCTGAGGCTTCGCCCCCCCCGTGCGTCTTCGAATTCGCGATTCGTCTGAGGCTTGACCCCTCTTGCGTCTTCGAATTCGCGACCTCGTCGTGCGCCTCGCCCCCCGTACGCGGTCGAATTCGCGATTCGTCTGAGGCTTCGCCCCCCTTGCGTCTTCGAATTCGCGACTCGTCTGAGGCTTGACCCCTCTTGCGTCTTCGAATTCGCGACCTCGTTGTGCGCTTCGCTCCCCTTACGTCTTCGAATTCGCGATCTCGTCGTGCGCCTCGCCCCCCGTACGCGGTCGAATTCGCGATTCGTCTGAGGCTTCGCCCGGCTACGCCTTCGAATTCGCGACCTCGTCGTGCGCTTCGATCCAGCTAGGTCTTCAGGTTCGCGATCTCGTCGAAGTACTTCGCGAAGGCCACCATGCCGCCGCTGGCCTGGCGCCAGTCGTAGTTCTCATTCGGCGCGTGGTAGCCGTGTTCGGGCAACGACAGACCGAGGAACAGGACGGGGACGTTGAGGACCTGCTCCATCGAGATCACGGCTCCGATGGAGCCCCCTTCGCGCACGAAGACAGGCTCGCGACCGAAGGCGTATTTCATCGAGCTGCGTACCGCATCCGCATACGGGCCCGTCGTCGGCGCCTGGTACGGCTGCATGGACGATTCCTCGATGACCTTCACATCCGGATTGCGTTTCTTCACGAATTCGCGGACGAGCTTCAGGATCTTTTTCGGATCCATGCGCGGCACGAGACGGCAGGAGATCTTCACGGCCGCACGCGGCGGGATGACGGTCTTGATGCCGGGCCCCGTGTATCCGCCGACCACGCCGTGCACCTCGAACGTCGGCATCGCCCAGATCCGCTTCATCACATCCAGCGAATTTTCGGTGCGGATCGATTTGAAGCCGTGATCCTTCTTGAACTCCTTCACCGTGAAGCCGGAATTGCGGAAGTCGTTGAGCTCCTCTTTCGATGGCGGAAGGACGTCGTCGTAGAAGCCTTTGATCTTCACCTTGCCGGTCGTTGCGTCGTACATCTCCGACACGAGTTTCATCAGCTCGCCGATCGGATTTCGGGCCGCGCCGCCGGTCACACCGGAATGCTGATCGGTCGCCGCCGTCTCCAGAGTCAGCTCGAAACCCTGCAGTCCGCGCAGCCCGGCCGGGCAGGCAGGACGTTGCCGGGAGACCCAGATCGTGTCAGAGACGAGCACTGAGTCGGTCTCGAGCTTGCCGCGATACGTTTTCATCGCGTTGTCGAAATTGGGAGAACCGATCTCCTCCTCCAGTTCCCAGAGGAGGTTCATGTTCGCGCGGACGCCCGCTTCCCGCGCGGCGCGAATGCCGAACAGTGCGGTCAGAGCCGGACCCTTGTCGTCCGTCGTGCCGCGTCCGAGGTAACGGTCGCCATCTCTCGTGAAGACGAAGGGATCGCTGTTCCACGGTTCGGTCTCGCGGGAGGCCGGTTGTACGTCGAGGTGGTTGTAGACGGTGACGGTCGGCAGTTTGCGGCCCGTCTCGAAACGGCCGTGCACGATCGGGTTGCCGGCCGTCTTGAGGATCGTGGCCTTGCCGCCGAACTCGACGATTTTCGCGACGGCGAGCTCCGCGCAACGGCGGATGTCGCCGGCGCGCTCGGGATCCGCGGAGACCGAAGGGATTTCGACGAACTGACGAAGGGTGTCTTCGAAACGAGACCGCTCTCGGTTCGCAAACGCGACCAGCGACTTCTTCTCAATGCTCATGGGGCTGCATTCTAGCCTCGGATGCGACGGTGGCCGCCAGGATGAGCAACGACAAGGCTGGCTGCGCGATGCGTGGCAGGATCCACCACATCTTCATCGCCAGTGAGCTGTCGTACTGTAAATAGAGGTAGACGAAGAACCCGAACAGGAGAGGAATCGGCACCAGGAGCGGGACAGCATCGGCCAGACGCGCCCGCCGCTTGATCGCGATGCCGATGAGAAGTGCGAGCGGTATGAGCCACGACAACCCCCAGCAGCCGGCCGCGAGACTCTTCGGCGCTTCGTTGAAAATCGTGGGGAGATTGCCCCAGTGAAACGTGTGCGTGAGCGTCACCCGCTGATAACCGACGGTGAGACCAAACCGCTTCTGGAACGCGAACCAGACTCCGGCGCCAGCTGCCGATGACGCCGCGAGGATGGACGCGCGCCGAATGCTGCGATCGTGAATCACCACACCGATCAGGATCGCGCCGATGGTGATCAGCGCCTCTTCCTTCGTCAGCATCGCTCCGGCAAATGCGATCGCGGCAATCGACGTCCGCCTCGCCACGATCGCCGCAGCCCCCACCGATAGATAGACGACCAGCATCACCTCGGCGTCTCCACCGCTGCCGGAGAACGCGAGCGACGCGGCCATTGCCGCGGTCCAGAGCGCCGTCCCTTCGTTCGACCCCGTGAGCCAGCGAATGACCGGCACGGCGGCCGCGAGCCAGACCGCCGCCATCGCCGCCGCTGTGATCCACGGCATCTGCCGCGAGAACAGCAGTCCCCAGGCCTGCGTGACCGGAACCAGCGGCGGGTAATCGATGCGCGGTGGCGCGAACCGCGAGAGGAGGTAGCTCGCATCGAGTGTGTGTGCCATCGCGAAGTGAACCGACTTCGGGCCCCAGAAGAGGACGTAGTCAGGATTGATCGCCTGCGTCGTCAGGATCGAGAAGAGGAAGTGGAGCAGCGATAGGACGATGATGAGGAGCGCCAGCCAATGAGACGTAGGCCGGACTCTCCAGTCCGACATCGCGTTCCCGCCGGACTGGAGAGTCCGTCCAGCGTTTTTCCTTGAGCTTCGTTGCATCCACGCGGTGACACCGCTGAGTGCCAGCAGCGGCACGGCCAGCCCGAGGATGCTCCAGCGGATCCCGACGATCGGGAAGAGGGTCGCTTCGATCGTCAGGAACAGCATCCCGGCCAGAAACGCGAACCCGATCCGCGCGCTGCGTGACTCGATCCACCCCGCGGCCGACACGCCGAAGAGCGGAATGACCGCATAGGCCAGTACGTAGATCAGCGGCGTCATCGTCGATCGCGCACGCAGACTGCACCGCCGGTCACCAGGTGCATCGAGGGCGCGTCTGGCGGACACTCCGGGCTTCCGTACACGAGGACGTACTTCGCTTCTTTCCCGCCGCCGGGCTGCGGCTGCCAGACGTACGTCGCCGGAAAAGGCTGAACGCCGGCGAACAATCCTGCCGAGAGCATGAAGAGCTGCGTCTCATCGTCGGCAGTCTGCGCCTTGATCGTATAGGACGATCCGGCAGGCACCAGAGGACGCGCCGCCGCGAGAAAGCGCCAGTACGCTGCGAGCTGCGGCTGATCGTTGTCCATCGGCGAGGCCGCCGCTTCGATCGGGTGCTCGCGCAGGAAGCGGCTCCAGGTAACCGCCGGCCCTGCCAGTACGATCAACGCGCCGATCAGCAGGAACCGTCGCATGCATTCACCATCCGACCGCCACGCCGGCGCGGCGCGGATCGGCCCCACCCACCCGCCGCCCGGTCACCGGATCCACCATCACCGCGTTGGCGTCGGAGATGTCCTCGAATGGCTTCTCGCTAAACTTGTGGCCCATGCGTTCGAGGATCGTTCGAGTATCAGCGTTCGTGCCGTTCGGTTCCCAGTAGATCTGGTCCGGCATCCACTGATGATGAATGCGGCCGGCATCGATCGCTTCCTGCAGTGAAACGTGGAAGTCGACGACGGCGAGGACGATCTCGAGGACCGTACTGATGATGCGCGGCCCTCCTGCTGCACCGACTGCGAGCCACGGCTTGCCGTCCTGCAGCATGATCAGCGGCGTCATCGACGAGAGCGGGCGTTTGTTCGGTGCGATCGCGTTCTTCTCGCTCTGGATGAGCTGATAGTCGTTCGCCACGCCAGGGTGCGACGTGAAGTCGTCCATCTCGTTGTTGAGGAGAACCCCCGTACCTGCGGCGGTCACGCCGGACCCAAACCAGTCGTTCAGCGTGTACGTGTTGCTCGCCATGTTGCCGGCGGTATCGACGATGGAGAAGTGCGTGGTGTTCCCCGGCTCGAACGGCGCCGGGTTTCCCGCCCCCACCTCGGACGACTTCGACGCGTGATCGAGATCGATCGTCCTGCGACGCTCCTCCGCGAAGCCGGCAGACGTCAACGCCGCAACGGGCAGCTTCACAAAGTCGGGATCACCGAGAAACTCCGCGCGATCGGCAAAGGCCCGGCGCATCACCTCGGTGAGCAGGTGGAGGTATTTCGCCGACTGCCATCCCGTCGCGGCGACGTCGTACGTCTCGAGCATGCGCAGCATTTCGATCATGGCGATGCCGCCGGATGAGGGCGGTGGCATGACGAGGAACTCATGTCCGCGATAGCTGCCGCTGAGCGGCTTGCGGATGGCGGGCTCATAGCTGGCGAGGTCTTTCATCGTGAGCAGCCCGCCATGCGACTGCACGTCGGCGACGATGCGTTTCGCGGTCACGCCGGTGTAGAAATCGCGAGGGTTCGCCTGGATTCGCGCAAGCGTCGCCGCGAGCTCCGGCTGCCGGAAGCGCTCGCCCATCGAGAAGTTCCGCCCGCCGTGCAGAAAAATTCGGCGGCTCTCCGGCCATCGCTCCAGTTTCTTCAACGTCTCGCGATGATGGAGGACGCTCTCGTAGAAAGGCGTGACAATGAAGCCCTCTTCCGCCAGCTTGCGTGCCGGCTCGACCAGCGCACTCCATTTCAATTTTCCGTGGCGCTTGTGGATCAGCATGAGTCCGGCCACGGTGCCCGGCACGCCGATCGCCTTGTAGCCCTCGGTGGATGCACCTTTGAGGATCGTTCCGTTCGCGTCGAGGTACATGTCGCGCGATGCGGCGAGCGGCGCGCGTTCGCGGTAGTCGATCGCCTCACTCGTTCCGTCGGCGTTTCGGATCAGCATGAATCCGCCGCCGCCCAGGTTTCCGGCGGCAGGCCAGGTGACGGCCAGGGTCAGAGCGACGGCCACCGCGGCATCGCATGCATTGCCGCCCTTCTTCATGATGTCGACGCCGACGCGCGATGCGATCTCGCTCGTCGAGGCCACCATTCCGTGCCGCGCCACAACCGGATCGCGGATGGCAGCAACGGCGGTCGTCGTAGAAATGAGGAGGAGGGTCGCGATCAGTTTCCGCATGCGCGGAGTGTATCGCTCACGAGCGGTAGTCGGGGTTGATCGAGATGTAGTCGTGACCGAAATCGGAGGCGAGAATCACCGTGCCGGCGTTGCCACTGCCGAGGTCGAGAAGGATGGGCACGCGTTCGCGGGCGAAGACTTTCGCCGCCTCTTTTTCCTGGTAGACAGCGGGCTCGCCGCCGACGACGAGCTGAATCTTCCCGGCGAACAGCGAGACGCGCCGGATCGGGAAGCGTGCGCCGCTGCGGCCCAGAGCTGCCAGCATCCGCCCCCAGTTGGGATCGCCGCCATGCAGTGCAGTCTTGACGAGCGGCGAGGTGGCGATGGCATGCGCGGCAAGTTTCGCGTCGCGCTCCGTCTTTGCGCCGCGGACCGTCAGCTCCATCACGCGCGTCGCTCCCTCGCCGTCGCGGACGATCATCCACGCCAGGGTGCGGCAGACGGCATCGAGCGCGCGTTGAAAGTCGGTCGTGTCGGCGCGGGCCGTGTTCCCCAGTTTTCCGGACGCCATCAACAGCACGGCGTCGTTTGTCGACGTATCACCATCAACGGAGATCGCGTTGAAACTCTGGTTGACTGCGGCGGTCAGCGCGCTCTGAAGAGTGGCCGGATCGAGCGCGGCGTCCGTCATCACGAAACCGAGCATCGTGGCCATGTTCGGATGGATCATCCCGGCGCCTTTCGCCACGCCGACGATACGGCCACGCTTGCCGCCGAGTGTGAAGCTCGACTGCGTGACCTTGGGCCCTACGTCGGTGGTGAGGATGGCGTGAGACAGCGCGTCGATCCCGCCGGCGGACAGACGCGCCACGGAGTCCGGAAGCGAGTCGCGCAACTTCTTATCGGGGAGTACGACGCCGATGACACCCGTGGACGCGACGAAGACCTCCTCGTCCGCGCACTGCAGCAGTTCGGCGGCGCGCGAACGGACACGCTTCGCGGCGTCGTTGCCCGCCTTGCCTGTGATCGCGTTCGCGCAACCGGCGTTGACCACGACCGCTTTGAGTTTGCCGCCCGTCTTCTTCAGCGCCGCCTTCGAGAGCGTTACCGGTGCGGCCTGAAACCGATTCTTCGTAAAGACAGCAGCCGCCGTCGCGCCATCGGGCGCAACGATGAGTCCCAGGTCGGGCCGCTTCTTGCGGATGCCGGCACGGATTCCGGAGGCGAGAAAACCGCGAGGCAGTTTCATGACCTGGTCGCCTCCACTGCAGCGAGTGCTGCCGCGCGAACCCGCTCGGGAGCGGTGCCGCCATGTGAGTTCTTCTTCGCCAGCATCCCGTCGAGCGTCACCCCATGTTTCTCCGCGAGCAACTTGAGGCCGGCGAGGTTGCGGCTGACCTGATCGTGCGCTTCGCGGAAGGGCATGCCGGTCGCGGCCAGTGCATCCGCAACGGCCGTGGCGATGAGAGCGTCCGCGCCCGCAGCGGCACGCATCCGGTCGCGATCGAGCGTCAGTCCGCGGACCAGCTCCGTCAGCGCCGGGAGCAGCGTCGCGAGGACGCGCCGCGTTCGAAAGAGTGGCTCTTTGTCGAGTTGCAGATCCTTGTCGTACGCCAGCGGAAGCCCCTTGAGCAACGCCAGGAATCCCGTCAATTCGCCGATCCCGCGTGCTGCGTAGCCTCGCGTCAGCTCGAGGACGTCCGGGTTTTTCTTTTGCGGCATGCGCGAGGAGCCGGTGGCCATCGAGTCGGGTAGTTCCGCGTACGCCGCTTCATCGCTGGTAAAGAAGATCAGATCCTCTGCGAGCCGCGACAGATGCGTCAGCAGCAGCGACGCGGCGAAGAGATACTCCGCCGCAAAATCGCGATCGGAAACCGCGTCGAGTGAGTTGGCGGTCGCGCGGGCGAACCCGAGTGAGCGCGCCAGTCCGTCGCGATCGATCGCGAGCGGCGTTCCGGCCAGAGCACCCGATCCGAGCGGGCACTCATCGCCATTGGCCAGAGCGCTGTTGAACCGAGCATGGTCGCGCCGCAACATCTCGACGTACGCGAGACACCAATGGCCGAACGTCACGGGCTCGGCCTGTTTCGAATGGGTGTAGCCCGGCATCGCCGTACCTGCTTCTTCGGACGCCCGCGACGCCAGCGCCGCGGCCAGCGCCGTCGATGCGTTGATGGCCTCGTCGCAGGCGCGTTTCAGCCACAGTTTCAGATCGGTCGCCACCTGGTCGTTCCGCGAACGGCCGGTGTGCAACTTGCCTGCAGTGGCGCCGGCGATCTCGTACAGTTTCGCCTCGACATAGGAGTGAACATCTTCGTAGTCGCCGTCCCCGGGCGCCTCGATCCTCACCAGCGCGCCGAGGAGGACGTCCAGCTCCTCTTCGGTGAGCACACCGGCTTCGGCGATGGCGCGTGCCCAGGCGATGGAGCCTTCCACGTCGTCATCGAACAGCTCGCGGTCGAACGCAAAGGAGTCGTTGAGCCGCCGCAGCAGCGGCGACGGCTCGGACTCGAAGCGCCCGCCCCAGAGCTTCTGGGTCAACCGGCCGCCTTCCGCAGCCGTGCCGCGGTCACTTCATCGGCGGGCAGCGTGTCATCGAGTTTCTTATCAACCGCGATGCGGTTCCGGCCACGCGTCGGCAACCCGAACACGCGGATGAAGCCCGCCGCGTCCCTCGCGTCGTACCCGGTCATGTTGAAGCTCGCCAGCTCCTCGGAGTACAGCGAGTTCGGCGACGTGCGGCCGATCACGGTGGCGTTGCCCTTGTACAGCTTCATCGTCACGGTGCCACTGACGGCTGTGGCGAGGTTGTCGACGAACGCATCGAATGCTTCTTTCAGCGGCGAGAACCACTGGCCGAAATAGACGAGCTCCGCGTAGCGCGTGGCGATGCGCTCCTTCTCATGCGAGCTGTCGCGATCGAGCGTGATCGACTCAAGTGCCTTGAGGGCATTGACGAGGAGCGTGCCACCCGGAGTTTCATACACACCGCGAGACTTGATGCCGACGAGACGGTTCTCCACGAGGTCGACGCGTCCGACACCGTTCCGGCCGGCGATCTCATTCAATGCGGAGACGAGAGCCGCGGGCGACATCGCCTCACCGTTGACAGCGACCGGCACACCGGCAGCGAAGGTAATGGCGACCTTCTCCGGCGTTTCGGGCGCATCGACCGGATCGACGGTGAGCTTGAACATCGAGGCTTCCGGCTCGAAGGATGGATCTTCGAGCGGACCACCTTCATGCGAGAGATGCCAGAGATTGCGATCGCGCGAATACGGATCCTTCTTCGTCACCGGCACTGGAATGCCGCGCGCCGACGCGTAGTCGATGGCGTCTTCACGCGACACGATCGACCACTCCCGCCACGGCGCGATGACTGCAAGCTCCGGTGCGAGCGCCTGATAGGCCAGCTCGAACCGAACCTGGTCATTGCCCTTGCCGGTGCAACCGTGCGCGAGCGCGTCGCAGCCGGTGGCCAGAGCGATCTCGACCTGCTTGCGTGCAATGAGCGGCCGTGCGGTCGACGTGCCGAGGAGGTAGTCCTTCTCGTAAATGGCTCCCGCCTTCAGCACCGGAAAGAGGAAATCGCGTGCGAACTCTTCCTTCGCATCGATGAGATGGAAGTCGCAGGCGCCGGTCTGGTACGCCTTCTCCGCGAGACCCGTAGTCTCGTCGGCCTGGCCGACATCGACGGCAACGGCTACGACTTCGCAGCCGTAGTTTTCCTTGAGCCAGGGAATGATGATGGAGGTGTCGAGACCGCCGCTGTATGCAAGGGCGACTTTTTTGTAAGTGTGTTTCACGCTGCTTTCTCCTTGACGATCGCGAGCACGTGCTCGAGCGCTTCGATGAATTCGACAAACGCCTTTTTCGGCGTGATGTACGGCGGAAGAAGGCGGATGACGTTGTCGCGGGCGGAGCCCACGACAAAGCCTTTCGCCAGAAGTTCAGCGACGACCGGTTTGGCTGGTCCGTCGAGCTCGATGCCCCACATGAAGCCGAGGCCGCGGACGTCGACGATGGACGCGTTGCGCGACTGCAGAGCCTTCAGCTGCTTGCCGAACCACGTTCCGATCTCGCTGACGCGCGCCAGCAGACCCGACTCGTCGATCTCATCCAGCACGGCCAGCCCGAGACGGCACGAGACGGGATTGCCTCCGAACGTCGTGCCGTGATGTCCCGGCTTCACGATGCCTTCGATCGCTGCGCCGGTCACCACGGCTCCGAGGGGCAGACCGCCACCGAGTGGCTTCGCGAGCGTGACGATGTCAGGCACGATGCCGCTCTGCTGGAATGCGAAGAGCGTTCCGGTCCGACCGAGACCGCACTGGATCTCGTCGAAGATCAGAATGGCGCCCGTACGGTCGGCCATACGGCGCGCTGCGGCAAGGAACTCGTGCGAGAGAGGAATGATGCCGCCCTCCCCCATCACCGGCTCGAGGACGATTGCGGAGGTCGTATCGTCAACCGCGGCCTCGAGTGCAGGAACATCGTTTGGCTCGACGAACGTCACGCCCGGAATCAGCGGCTCGAACGGCGCGCGATACGCTTCATGCCCTGTCATCGCCAACGATCCCATCGTGCGGCCATGGAAGCTCTCGTTGAGCGCGACGATGCCGAACCGCCCGGGATTCGCCAGCCGCGCGAACTTCAGCGCCGCCTCATTCGCCTCGGTTCCGCTGTTGCAGAAAAATGCGCGGCAGAGACCCGACGCGCGCACGAGCCGCTCCGCCAGCAGGCCCTGGGCAGGATGGTAGTAAAGGTTCGAAATGTGAAGGAGCGCGTTCGACTCCTCGCGCAACGCCTTGATCAGTCGCGGGTGACGATGGCCGAGGATGTTGACGGCGATGCCGCCAAGAAAGTCCCAGTACTCGTGGCCGTCGGCGTCCGTGATGCGCGCACCCTTTCCGCTGCGCGGATGAAACGCGGTGCGTGCATACGTGCCGAGGAGGAACGCTTTCTCGCGCTCTTCAACGGCGGCGGGGGATTCGTCGTGGATCAGCATCGTTGTCTCCAGTTCACGCAGCGATGAGCTGCGTTCCTCCCTCTTCTCCGATCGTGATTTTTCCCACGCCGGATTCGAGCGCGTGCAGTGCGGCCAGCAGCTTCGGGCGCATGCCGCCGCTCACGACTTCGCTCCCGAGCAGCGCTTCTGCTTCGTTGGCGTGCAGCTCGTGCACGACCTTTCCGCTGGCATCCAGCAGCCCGGCCACATCCGTAATGAAGATCAGTTCTTCGGCGCCAACCGCGATCGCGATCGCCGCCGCGGCCGAGTCGGCATTCACATTCAGCAAGGTGCCGTCAGGACCCAGGGCTACCGACGAGACGACCGGCAGGATTCCGGCGTTCACGATCGCCTGGAGCAGGCCCGGATCGCCCGCGACGACACGGCCGGCATGTCCGAGATCGATTCCGTCGATGGCGGGATGCCGTTCCGCGGTGAGCGTCGACCCATCGCATCCGCTGATGCCCGCCGCGCGGATGCCAATGGCCGCCAGCTCCGAAACCAGCATCTTGTTGACCGAACCGGCGAGCGTCGCCACCACGACGTCGAGCGTCTGGTCGTCGGTGATGCGCAATCCGGCATGGGTGCGTTTCGAAATGCCGAGGCGCGCGAGATTGGCGTCGACGTGCTTGCCGCCGCCGTGCACGAGCACGAGCTGATCGCCCCGCTTCCAGCGATCACCGATGGCGCGCAGGGCCAGGGCACGCCGCGCCGGATCGTCGAGAAGGCTTCCGCCCAATTTGATGACGTTCATCAGACCAATGCCTCCGTTTCCGGGAAATCGCACATCCGGTTGAAGTTCTGCACCGCCTGCGATGCAGCGCCCTTGAGCAGGTTGTCGATGACCGAGACGATCACCGCCCGTCGCCCACCGTGGAGCAGCGTGAATCCGATCTCGGCTCGTGGTGTGCTCACGACATTCTTCAGTTCGGGCAGTTGTCCCGCCGGGAGCACGCGCACGAGCGGTGCGTTGGCGTAGGCGCGCGCGTAAGCGTCGGTGATCTGCTGATCCGTCATCGGGTGCGTGAAAGCGATGTGCATCGTCGAGAGAATGCCGCGATGGATCGGCAGCAGATGAGCGACAAACACCAGTGGCGCGCGATCGCCGAGGTGAAGCTCCTGGCGGATCTCGGGCTCGTGACGGTGCTGACCGACGCCGTAGGCCTTGAAGTTGCCGAACAGCTCGGCGAACGAGAAGTTCACGTCCGCTTTCTTGCCAGCGCCGGAGACACCGCTCTTGGAATCGCAAATTACGGGTTGCTCGCGGTCGATCGCGAAGTTCAGCGGCCGGAGCGCCAGGAGGATCGAGGTCGGATAGCAGCCGGGATTCGCGACCAGGCGCGCATTCTTCAACTCGCCGTTGCAATACTCGGTGAGGCCATAGACCGCCTCGTTCAGGAGGTTCGGCCGTTCATGGTCGAAGCCGTACCAGGTCGGGTACAGCGACGGCTCGTCGAGGCGGAATGCACCCGAGAGGTCGATGACGCGCATGCCCCGGTCGAGGAGTTGCGGCGCGAGATCGGCGGAGACCTCGTTCGGCGTGCAGAGGAAGACGATCTCAGGCTCCGCGGCGACGAGCGCCTCCATCGTGAAGGGCTCGGCGATGAACTGCGGGAGGGTCGGCGTGACCGGACCACGGGCCGTGCTGCTCGACGAGAAGAGCGCGACCAGTTCCACCTGGCGGTGGCGCGCGAGGATCGCCGTCAGTTCGGCACCGGAGTACCCGGTCGCACCGACGATGGCGACGCGCTTCCGTGAAATCACGTTTGGTTCGTTCATGGCAGTTGTCTGGAAAAACTCAGCGGGCGGAGCGGCGGCCGATCCCGATGATTCGTCGGAGGCGCTCGACGAAGGCGGAGGCGGAAGCGGGCGTACGGAAGGCGACGAAGATCGTGTCGTCGCCGCCGATCGTGCCGAGGACGCCGTCGATCGAGGCGCCGTCGATGGCGCTGGCCACCGGCTGCGCGCTCGCGGCAGGAGTACGGATGACGACGAGGTTGCCGGCGGTGTCGGCGCCGGTGACGTATTCGGCAACGGCCTGATCGACGCGCGTCTCGCGGACGTCGCGAGGAGCGAAGGCCACCACGGCACCGCCGGCGAAGGCGTCCTGCGTGACGTAGCCGTTCGGCGACTTGGCGACGCCGAGCTCGCGCAGGTCGCGGGAGAGCGTCGGCTGCGTGACGCGGAAACCGCGCCGCTTCAGCAGCGCCAGCAGCTCGTCCTGGGAATGGACGGGATGATCGCTGATGAGGCGGACGATTTCGTCGCGTCTCCGCAGGACATCGCCATGTGCATGATTATTCATCGGGATGAATTTTTATTCACTCTACGCGCGATGTCAACAGGTTCCTTGCACAGGTATTCCGACCTCCCCGACGCCCGGACGTATCATTCGCTCCATGCGCACTTCGATCGCAGCCCTCCTACTCGCTGTCGCCTGGACGGCCTGGGCTCAGCCAGCACCGCGGAAGCCCGATTCCCCGATCGGATTCACTGCCGACTCGATCGTCTGGAAGGACGCCCCCGCCACCCTCCCACCCGGCTCGAAGATGGCCATCCTGGAAGGCAACCCGACGGTTGATGGACTGTTCACGATGCGCGTCCGCATCCCGGCGGGCTCCGCGATTCCGCCCCATTGGCACCCCCGCCAGGAACGTGTCACGATCCTCTCGGGTTCCGTGAACCTCGGCTTCGGTTCGGTCGCCGGGACCGGCCCCGTGACCCGCTATGGTCCCGGCAGTTTCTATGTGAATCCGCCGCGGGTCATGCACTACCTCTCGTTCCCCGAGGCGACGGAGATGCAGATGACCGGCGTGGGGCCGTGGGAGCTGCAGACCAGCGACATCAGCGCGAAGCCGGGTGCCGTCGGGACCGCAACGGTCAGCGTTCGGACAATCACTCCGGCCGCTGGAAGCGTGCTCACCCCGTCGACCACGATCCGGGCGACGGTCGACTACAACATTCAGAATTTCAAGCCGTCGACGTATTTTCTGACGATCGTCTTCGAATCGCCAACAGCGGGACGAACGTTCGGCATCGGCCCGCACATCATCGTCACGGGGGATCGCTCGCCGTTGCCGCCTACTCCCGATTTCGTGACGGCACCCAGCGGCAGCATCACGCTCACGCAGGACCTCGACCGGGCCTTCTCGCTCCCGGAGGTCAAGCATCCGATCCGCATCCGCGTCTTCGTTCATGAGCAGGTGACAGAAGGCTCGACCCGGATCGCCGGATCGAGCGACTGGATCGAATTCCGGTGATCGCGGGCACTCCCCTTGCTGCATGGCGAGCGGGGGAGCGCACGGTCAACGAGCCGCCACGCAATCAGGAGAATCGACTGTGAAGAAACGAGTCCTGGGCAAATCACTCACAGTCTCCGCGATCGGACTGGGCTGCATGGGCATGTCCGAGTTCTACGGCTCCCACGACGACGCGCAATCCATCGCCACGATCCATCGCGCGCTCGACCTCGGCTGCAACTTTCTCGATACGGCCGACATGTATGGACCGTACACGAACGAGCAGCTCGTCGGCCGCGCCATTCGCGATCGGCGGGATGAAGTCGTCCTCGCCACGAAGTTTGGCAACATGCGCGGCGACGATGGCGGCTTCCTCGGCGTCAACGGGAAACCCGAGTACGTCCGCCAATGCTGTGACGCTTCGCTCAAACGGCTCGGCATCGATCACATCGACCTCTACTACCAGCATCGCGTCGATCGTTCGACGCCGATCGAGGAGACGGTCGGCGCGATGTCCGAGCTCGTCCGCGCCGGCAAGGTGCGGTACCTCGGATTGTCCGAGGCGGCGCCGGAGACGATCAGGCGAGCACACAAGGTGCATCCGATCACTGCGCTGCAGACCGAGTACTCGCTCTGGAGCCGCGATCCGGAGGACGAGATTCTGCCAACGGTGCGCGAGCTGGGAATCGGCTTCGTCGCCTACTCCCCGATCGGCCGCGGCTTTCTCTCCGGACGTTTCAAGACGATCGACGACTTCGAGCCCGGCGATTACCGGCGCATGTCACCACGATTCCAGGGAGAGAACTTCGGGCGCAATCTCGACCTGGTAAAACGGATCGAAGAGATGGCGAAGTCAAAAGACGTTACGCCGGCCCAGCTTGCACTCGCGTGGCTGTTGTCGCGCGGCGACGACATCGTTCCGATCCCCGGCAGCAAGAGCATTCACCACATCGAGGAGAACATCGCCGCCGCGGAGATCGAGCTGACAACGGACGATCTCGCCCGGATCGACGAGTTCGCGCCAAAGGGTGTGGCGGCAGGCGACCGCTACCCGAGCATGGCGGCAGTGAACGGGTAACCGTACCTTCACACTTCGATGCCCACGGCGCGCATCAGCTCCAGCGCATTGCTCTTCTGCACGATGCCGGATCGCATGCGGTAGTCGAACGTGACGCGGCCCTCTTCGATCTGATCCTCGAAGTGGACGTTCGCAGCTCGCGGGGCCAACTCGTCGGCGATCTGGGCGAGCGCGAGATCGTGCGTGGTCGCCAGTCCGATCGCTCCCTTCTCCACGAGGCTGCGGATGATCGCCTCGGCACCGATGCGCCGGTCGTGAGAATTCGTCCCGCCCAGAACTTCGTCGAGCAGGAAGAGGAGCGGCGGCGCCATGCGTAGGATGTCGCGGATGCGCAGGATCTCGGCGTAAAAGCGGGAGGCGCCCTCCTGCAGCGAGTCATTGAGACTGATGGATGCACCGACGGCCATGGGGCTCACGCGCAGCCGCGACGCGCAGACCGGTCCGCCCGCGAGGGCCAGCAACGTGTTCACCCCGATCGAGCGGAGCAACGTGCTCTTGCCCGACATGTTGGAGCCGCTGACAATCAACAGCCGCAGATCCTCGCCCAAGCGGATATCGTTCGTCACCCGCCGATCTCCAGGGATCAGCGGATGACCGATGGCGATCCCTTCGAAGACCGCGCCGCTCTCCGCGATCTCCGGCATCGCGAACGCGGGATTCTCGAATGCGAAGGAGCTGAGCGATAGCAACGCCTCCAGCTCGGCAATGGTCTCGATCCACGCGACAATCTCGCGTCCCGACTCGGCGCGCCAGTGCTCGATGGCGAAGGCGATGTTGGTCGTCCAGAGGAAGAGCATCGCGAACGGCGCGAAGAACTGATTGCGGCGTGCGTCGAGCAGGGCAACGAGTTTGCGCAGGCGCTCGATCTGCTGCGAGGCCGGAACGCCGTCGCGGCGGAGACTCTGCTCCAGCGTGCGCAGTCGTGGTGACTTGAAGGTCTGACGCTCGAGCACGGTCAGCAGCCCGGCCAGCAGCGCGAACGCCGGCTCGCGGCGCTCCACCGCGCTGACGACCCGGCTGACCCGCCCGGCCATCCGCCGCGCGAAAATCGCCACGATGGGAATCATCACCAGCAACGGGATCGACGCCAGCGGCGAACGAGGCACCATGGTTCCTGGATTCGTCGCGTTCACGAATCGTGAGACGAGCGTCGGGATGGCCATCGCGGTAGCGATCAACGTCAGCGCGGTGATCACCAGCGCCGCAATCCGTTCCCGCTGCGAGAGCGAGGGAACGTCCTTCGACCATTCACCCAGTCGCGCTTCTTCGACGCCGCTCGCTACCTCGTCCGCGGCGACGAAGATCTCTTCGCGCAGCTCTACCCGTTCGCGCAGTTCAACCACCGCAGCCTGTCGCTCGCGCACCTCGACCGCCGCTGCATGCGCGGGGTTGAGAAGCCAGCGGGCCAGCATCAACCGGCCGGCTACTGTGACCGCGAGGCAGAGGCGCTCGAACAACGAGCCCTTGCCGAGGACGTCGAGATCTCCTGCAAACGGATGGTGCGCGTCGGCGAGACCCTGCCCATCGACCCCGTTCCCGCGCCACGCACCGCTCAGACGCTCGATCCCATGCTCGCAGAATCGCGCCGCTGCTTCGGCACGGCGCCGCCGCTTGATCGCCTGGTCGTGGGTCACCACCAGGATTACGAAGCCGAGGATTGGAAGGAGGACCCAGGCGCTGAAGTGAACGGCGGCGATGACCACTGCCGCGACGAAGAGCACGATGCGAGCAATCGACATCGTCCGCTCGCGAGACCTCAGACGGGCGACCTCGGCGCGATGCCTGGTCAGGCGTTCGTCGTAGGTGGCGCGAGGGTCGGACACGGCACGGGAGTATGCCGCAACGGGAGGCGCGCCGCGTCAGAAGAGCGCCAGCTGCGTGTGCAGCGCCTGCAGCTTCGGTCGTGCCGGCCGGCGGCGCGAAATCTCATAGACACCGGTGGCTTCGAACTGCCGGGCAATCGACAGTTCGAGTTGCGTCGTCACTCCGAGCTTCGTGAGCAGGCGCGTGGCCATGTCGCGGACGATCGATTCGTGATTGTTCCGCTGCGACAGGTGGATCAGACAGAGGTTCTTGAGATCGCCGCCGATCATCCGCTGCAGCGCGAGCATCGAGTCGTCGTTCGACAGGTGACCGAAGCGGGACATGATCCTGCGCTTGAGAGACCACGGGTAGCTCCCCAGACGCAGCATGTCGAGGTCGTGATTGGCTTCGAAGAACAGCCCGTCGCAGTCCGAGAGATGACGGATCACCGGCGCATCTGCATGCCCGAGGTCGCTGGCGACGCCGACGCGGGTCCCGTCGCGCGCTTCGATCACGAAGCAGGCCGGATCCGCAGCGTCATGCAGTGTGCGCCGCGCATGAATATTCAGCTCCCCGATCGTGAACGTCGAATCGTTCGGAAACACGATCGTCTGCGCTGTGTCGCGATCGATCTTACTGGCATCGAGAGTCCCTTGCGTCAGGTAGATGGGAATGTGGTACTTGCGAGCCAGCGACGCGGCACCGCGGATGTGATCGTAGTGTTCGTGCGTGATGACGAGCGCCTGCAGACTCTCGATGGTCTTCCCTACCTGCTCCAGGCGTTTCTTGGTCTCGCGCGGACCGAGTCCGGCGTCGACCAGGATGGAGGTGCCGTCGCTCTCGAAGTAGTAGGAATTCCCCGCGCTGCCGGAGGAAAGGGGGGCGACGATCATCAAGGGTCATGGTACCAGCGTCGTGGGGAGGCCGGCGAAGTGAACGGGGGCTTCGTTCTGAAGACAATCGCGTTCCGTCCCGGGACGGGCGTGACAGAAAATGTTGAATGTCGAGTGTTCAATGTTGAATGGCTCGAGAGCAACGCGACGACTGCATTCAACATTCAACATCACGGGTTCTCAGCACGTCCAAAGGCCGCCACCAGCTCCGGTACGTTTTCCGAGGCCGGCCGAACCCGCGAGATACAATCCGCGCCGCATGATGGAACGGTTCATCGTAGAAGGCGGACGCAGGCTGGAAGGCCGCATCCGCCCCGGTGGCAACAAGAACGCGGCGCTGCCGATCCTGGCGGCCTGCCTCCTCACGGACGAGCCGGTCGTCCTTCGCAATCTCCCCGACATTCAGGACGTGCGGGTCATGCTCCAGATCATGGAGGGCCTCGGCTCTTCCGTGGAAAGACTGGAGCCCAACGTCGTCCGCATCCACACGAAGGACGAATGCTCCTCTGAGCCCGATCCGGAGCTGTCACGGAAGATCCGCGCATCGATCCTGCTGGCCGGTCCGCTGCTGGCTCGCTGCGGCGCGGCGACCATCGCCAAGCCCGGCGGCGACGCCATCGGCCGCCGCCGCGTCGACACCCACCTCCTCGCACTCGAAGCCCTCGGCGCGCAGATCGAGGTCTCCGCGCAGGAGTACCGCATGTCGGTACACCACCTGCGCGGCGCGAACATGTTTCTCGACGAGGCTTCGGTCACGGCGACCGAGAACGCCATCATGGCCGCCGTCCTCGCTGAGGGCGAGACGCTCATCTACAACGCCGCGGCGGAACCGCACGTCCAGGACCTCTGCAGCTTCCTCAACCTCCTCGGCGCGCAGGTCGAAGGGATCGCCACGAACTCCCTGCGCATTCATGGAGTCGACTCGCTGCACGGAGGTGACTTCTACATCCCGAGCGACCACATCGAGGTCGGCTCGTACATCGGCCTGGCCGTGGTTACGCGCAGCGAGCTGGTCATCGAAGATGCCGTGCCCCAGCACATGTACGCCGTCCGTTACATGCTCGAGAAGCTCGGCATCGAGATCAAGGTCGAAGGAAAGGACATCCGCGTTCCGAAGGATCAGGCCCTGCGCGTGCGCTACGACATCGGCGCCGCGGTACCGAAGATCGACGACGGTCCCTGGCCGCTTTTTCCGGCCGACCTGCTCTCGATCATGATCGTCATGGCCACGCAGGCCGAGGGGACGGTGATGATCTTCGAGAAGATGTTCGAGTCCCGGCTCTTCTTCACCGACAAGCTGATTCAGATGGGAGCGCGGATCATCCTCTGCGATCCGCATCGCGCCATCATCGTCGGTGGCAACCGCCTCACCGGCGCCGAGATCTCCAGCCCCGACATTCGCGCCGGCATGGCACTGCTGCTGGCCGCGCTGTGCGCCAAAGGCGAGAGCGTGATCCACAACGTGCATCAGATCGACCGCGGATACGAACGGATCGAGGAGCGTTTAAATCCGCTGGGTGCAAGGATTCGCCGGGAGAGGGACTCGTAGAATTTCGAAGCTCGACGTGCGGCATCGGCTGCGATCGGAGGATTCACAAATGTTGAATGCGGTTTCGGTGCTGGATTGAATGAAGGAAGAGTGCGTCGTGCTCATTCAACATTCAACATCCAACATTCAACATTCAACATTGGCTGAAAGACCCCAGGTGATGGGCATCCTCAACATCACCCCTGACTCCTTCTCGGACGGTGGCGTCCATTTCGACCAGTCGAAGGCCGTCCACGCAGCACTGCAGATGGAGCAGGACGGCGCCACGATCATCGACATCGGCGGCGAGTCGACGCGTCCCGGCGCGGAGCCACTTGCAGCACAGGTCGAGATCGACCGTGTGCTTCCGGTCATCGAGCAGATCCGCCGCCGCAGCGCCGTCACGATCTCCATCGACACGCGGAACGCCGCAGTTGCCGAGGCGGCCATCGCCGCCGGAGCGAACATGCTCAATGACGTGAGCGCGCTCCGTTACTCGGCCGGGATGCCGGAGGTCGTGGCGAAGAGCGGCGTCCCGGTCATCCTCATGCACATGCGGGGCGAGCCGGCCACCATGCAACAATTCACCGACTATGACGACGTCGTAACGGACGTTGCCCGCGAGCTGTCGTCGATGATCGACGCCGCGGTGGCCGCCGGAGTGGACCGAAAGAGCATCCTGGTCGATCCGGGCATCGGGTTCGCGAAGACGTTCGATCAGAACCTCGAACTGCTGGCGCGTGCCGGGGAGTTGACCGCTCTGGCTCCGCTCGTCATCGGTGCGTCGCGCAAAGCGTTCATCGGGCACCTGACCGGACGTGATTCCGGTCCCGACCGAGCCCTCGGCTCGCTCGCTGCGGTCGCAGCGGCGCAGCGCGCAGGCGCGGCGATCGTGCGCGTCCACGACGTCCGCGCCACCGTCGATTTCCTGAAGGTCTGGATGGCGATCGAAGAGCGGAGAGACCATTGAACTGGTACGACCGCCTCCTCTCGCTTCAGTTCACCTGGCGTGACGGCATCGACATCACGATCGTGGCCATCGTGATCTACAGCATCCTCGCGCTGATCCGCGGGACGCGCGCCATGCAGGTCTCGATCGGTCTCGTCGTCCTCGGCAGTTCGTTCTTCGTGGCGCGGGCGTTCAACCTTCCTGCACTGGAAGCGATCTCGCGGCAGATCCTCTTCTACCTGCCGTTCGCGGTGATCGTCCTCTTTCAGGCCGAGATCCGGCGTGCCCTGGCCCGGATGGCCTCGAATCCCCTGCTGTCGTTCGTTACGACGGGCGCGTCTCCCGTTCCCTTCGAAGCCATCGTCGGCGCGGCGGACTTCCTCTCGGCGCAGCGGATCGGCGCGTTGATCGCGATCGAGCGTGCGCAGAGTCTGCGGATGGTTGCTGAGGCGGCCAAGCCGGTCGATGCGGTGGTGTCGGAGGAGTTGCTGATCACCCTTTTCGTCCCCGGCGGTCCGCTTCACGACGGCGCGGCCATCATCCGTGGGAATCGCATCGTGGCCGCCGGGGCGTTTCTGCCGTTGACCACATCGGCCAGCCCGAAGCTCGCCCACGGCACGCGTCACCGCGCCGCCCTGGGACTCTCCGAAGACAGCGATGCGCTCGTTCTCGTCGTGTCGGAAGAGAATGGCTCGATTGCCGCAGCGAGCGAAGGGGTGCTTTACGAGAACCTCGACCGGAGCCAGTTGATGAAACTGATGCACGAACGTCTGCGGGCGATCCGGAAGTGATTTCGATGACGATGCCGACGCCGCCCGGCGGAACCGGCTGCGGCGACCAGACACGACCATGATTCACAACCTGCCACTCAAGATCCTCTCGGTGTTCCTGGCGTTCACCGTCTGGTTTGTCGTTTCGGCGCCGCGGCGCGAGCCGGTCTCGGAGCGTGCGTTTGCGGCGCCGGTATCGCTCGTGCGCATGCCGCGCGATCTCACCATCACCACGGCGATGCCCGACACCGTCAGCGTCCGGCTGAGCGGCCGCGTCTCCGACCTCCGCGCGCTCTCCTCGCAGAACCTCGAAGTCACGCTCGACGTCAACTGGCTCACGCCCGGCGACGCGGTGATCACTCTCAGCCCCCAGGCGATGAGCGTTCCGCCGCAGATCGACGTCGTGGCCATGGAGCCGACCAAGCTGCGGTTTCACGTGGAGGCGCTGCGGCAGAAGGTCGTCCCTATCCGCCCGTTTCTGATCGGACAGCCACCACCCGGCTACTCCGCGGGCGACCCGACGCTCGTCCCCGATCACGTCCTCATCTCCGGCCCGTCGTCTCAGGTCCGGAACATTACGGAAGTGGCGACCGAACGGATTATCATGACCGGCCGCACCGACACATTCGTGCAGACGGTCGCGGTCGTCTCCGACTCGTCGCTCATCCGCATCATCGAGCCCTTGACGACACAGGCCACGGTGCCGGTCAACCCGGGGATCGGCCCGGTCGCGCCGCTCAGCTCGACCAGCGAACCTCCCAGCGAACCGTCTCCAGACAAGAAAGAGAGAACCAAAGGCAATCGATGAGGACCCTTTTCGGCACCGACGGCATCCGCGGCAAGGCAAACCAATACCCGTTCGATCCGCCGACGATGTTCGCCCTCGGCGCTTCGCTTGCGCACCGGTTGAGGCAGGGACGAGGGACGAGGGAGGAAGGGCGCAGCGTGGGAGCCGGCCAGGTGTCCATTCTCCTCGGGATGGACACACGGGAGTCGGGACCCGGAATCGCGCGATCGCTCGCGGCCGGCATCGAAAGCGGCGGAGCGAAGGCGATCTTCATCGGCATCGTCCCCACACCGGCTGTTGCGTATCTCTGTCGTATCTCCGACGCCGCCGCCGGCATCTCCATCTCCGCCTCGCACAATTCGTTCGAAGACAACGGCGTGAAGATCTTCGGGCATGACGGCATGAAGATCCCCGACTCCGATGAAGAGCAGATCGAGGACGAGCTCCGTGCGATCCGGGTCGACGCCGTCGAGGTCCCGGAGATCGAGCTTCGAGACAACATGGAGCTGATCGAACGCTACGAACGCTTCCTCGACGACGGCGTCGCGCCCGACGCCCTGCGCGGCCGCAAGGTCGTCCTCGACACCGGCAACGGTGCCGCGTTCCGCATCGCGCCGGAAGTCTTTCGCCGCGCCGGCGCAACCGTGCGTCTCATCAACGACGCTCCGAACGGCCGGAACATCAACGATGGATGCGGCGCGATGCATCCGGAAGGGCTGGCAAGGATCGTCGTCGAGGAACACGCCGACTTCGGGGTCGCGTTCGACGGGGACGCCGACCGGGCCATCTTCGTCGACGATGCCGGGAAAATCCGTAACGGCGACGAGATCATCTACCTCTGGGCGCAACGGCTGCAGCGCGACGGCGCGTTGAAGGGTGGCTGCGTCGTCACGACCGTGATGTCCAACTTCGGCTTCGAGCGCCAGCTTCGCGAAGACGGCATCGAGCTCTGCCGTGCGAACGTCGGCGACAAATACGTCCTGGAGATGATGCTCGAGCGCGGCGCCAGCCTCGGCGGCGAACAATCCGGCCACATCATCGATTTGACAGTCCACACGACGGGCGATGGGACCCACACGGCGCTCGTCTTCGGAGAGCTTCTGGCTCAGGCTGGAACGCCGTTTTCGCAGCTGCCGACGTTTACGCCGATGCCGCAGCTTCTCCTCAATGAGAAGGTGGGCTCGAAGCCGGCGCTGGAGTCGCTGCCGAGGTATCAGGCGGCGTTGGCTGCAGCGCAGGCGCAACTGGACGGAAAGGGCCGCATCCTGGTGCGCTACTCGGGAACGGAGACCAAAGTCCGCGTGATGGTCGAAGGTCCGGACAAAGCGCTGATTACAAGAATTGCCGAATCACTCCGCGATGTGCTCGCGAACGAGATCTCCTCCGTCGCATCGTGACCGAACCGATCATTCATGACGTCGTCATCGCTCTGGCCGCGTTTGCGGCCGGCGCCATCAACTCCATCGCCGGCGGCGGAACGCTGATCTCGTTTCCGGCCCTGGTCTGGATCGGCGTGAACCCGGTGATGGCCAACGCCACGAACAGCTTCGCACTCTGGCCGGGGTCCTTCGCAGCCATGATCGGATTCCGCCGCGAGCTGGCGAAGATCCGGCGCTGGCTGCTCCTGCTGATGATTCCCGCATTCGCTGGAGGGGGCGCGGGAGCGGTGCTGCTGATGCACACGTCCACCAAGACGTTTACGCGCCTCGTGCCGTTCCTGATCCTGGGCGCCACGCTGCTCCTGGCGCTGCAGGAAGTCATCAGCCGCCTGATGCGTACGGTCACTGAGGTCAACGAGAATCCATCGGCGGGATGGGTGGTGTTCGTCTTCATCTTCCAGTTTCTCGTCGGTGTTTACGGCGGCTATTTCGGTGGAGGGATCGGCATCCTGATGCTGGCGGCGCTCGGTCTCATCGGCCTGACCGACATGCACGAGATGAACGGACTGAAGAACTTATTGGCAATTTGCATCAACGGCGTGGCCGCGCTCTACTTCGCGTTCGGCGGCGCTGTCCTCTGGCGCGACGGCCTGATCATGGCTGTGACCGCGATCGTCGGCGGCTACCTCGGCGCACGCGTGGCCCAGAGGCTCGGACGCACGTTCGTACGCCGCGCCGTCGTCGTCATCGGACTGGTGATGGGCGTGGCGATGTTCTTCAAGGCCTGACGGCGAGGCAGTTCCGGCCGGAGTGTGATTCGCATCACAATCGACAACCCAGTTATCCGTGCGCCCGCTGGAGCAACCGCTTCGTCGCCTCATGCTGCGGATTCGTCAGCACTTCACGCGGGACGCCTTGTTCGACGACTTCTCCATCCGCGAGGATCACGACGCGCGTAGCGAAGTCTCGGGCGAAATCGTCGTCATGGGTGGTCACAACGAGGGTCCGCCCCGTCTTCGTGAGTTGCACCAGCGTGTCGCCCAGTTCCCCTCGCCGGGCCGGGTCGAGCGACGCGGTCGGCTCGTCCATCAGCAGAAGCGGCGGCTCCATGGCCATGGCCCGCGCAATCGCCACTCGCTGCGCTTCCCCACCGGAGAGCTCGCGCGGGAGGGCGTGCTTTCGATGAGCAACGCCCAGGGTATCGAGGAGGTCAAGGGCACGCTTCTCCGCATCCGCGCGAGACACGTGCGCGACCTGAACCGGTGCGAGGGTGACATTCTCGAGGACGGAGAGATGCTCGAATAGGCAATGTAGCTGGAACACCATGCCGACGCGCGTACGCAGCTCCCGCATCGTGGCGCGCGGCGGCTGGGGCCCCGGCCGGAGCACTACTCCGCTGACATCGACGGTGCCCCCCTCGAATGTCTCCAGACCCGCCACACAGCGAAGGACCGTCGTCTTGCCGCCCCCTGAGAGTCCCATCAGCGCGACGAGCTCTCCCGACGCGACGCTTACGTCGACGCCGCGCAGAATCTCCCGCTCGCCGCGACGAAGCCGCAGATCCGATATCGTCAGAATGCCGCTCATTCCGTGGCCGCCCTCCAACGATTTTCCAGTCGCCCGGCCAGGCGCGACAGCGGCAGCGACAGCAAGAGATAAAGGCCGGCACAGAGGATGCCCGGGATGACCCAGCTTCCGATATTCGCCGCGAAGATCGACGTCTGCTTCGTCAGCTCGATCACGGTGATGACCGAGACGAGCGACGAATCCTTGAGCAGCGCCACGAAATCGTTCGTCATCGGTGCGAGTGCAATCCGGAACGCCTGCGGCCCGCGCACGAGCCGCAGCACCTGCGATTCCGTGAGGCCGAGGGTGCGCGCCGCTTCGAGTTGCCCGCGCGACACCGCTTCGAGCGCGCCACGATAGATCTCGCTCTCATACGCCGCGTAGTTAAGGCCCAGCCCGAGAAGCGCGGCGACAAAGGCGGGAAGACGGATGATCGATGACAAGCCGTAATAAAGAACGAAGAGTTGCAGCAGCACGGGAGTCCCACGAACGACTTCGACGTAAATGGTCAGAAGCCCGCGCACCAGGGCATTTCCGTAAACGCGCCCGCTGGCGATCAGCACGCCGGCCAGAACCGCCAATGCCATCGCCACGCACGACAACACGATCGTGATCAGCGAAGCGCGCAACAGCGCAGGAACGTACCGCATGACGACCTCGAGCCGGTCCTGGCCCGCGACTGCGACTGCCCCCTCGGGCGCCTTCTTCGCCGGAGCCTGCGCACCGAGGACACCGGCAAAAAACGCAGGCTGGTACGAATCCCAGATGTTCCACTTGCGATAGATCCGCTCGAGCGTGCCGTCGCGCATCCGGGCACGCAAAATCTCGTTGATACGATCGCGCAGCGCGGTGTTGCCGGTGGCCAGGACGCCGATGTAGTGACCGGTCGCCACAGGATTCACTTCCGTATAGAGGCCCGGGATCCTGCGCATCGAACGCGCCGCGATGATGTTGTCGAGCAGAACCGCGTCGAGCCGGCCGGCCCGAAGGTCCGCGTACGGATGGACGTCGTCATCGTAGGAGACGACGAGCACGCCTTCACTCTTCTCCGCGGCCAGGAGCCGTTCGTACGCGATCGTTCCGCCGAGCGTCCCGACGCGCCGGCCGCGCAACGCAGCGAGCGTGGAGAACTTTCCGCGATCTTCCGCCCGCATCGTCAGCACTTCATGAAACTCGAAGTAGGGAATCGTCGCGGCGAGCATCCGCCGGCGGGCCGGCGTATCTTCGACGCCGCTCATCCCGATCTCGAAATCGCCGCGCTGGACCGATTGGTCGATGTCGTTGAACCCGACCTGCACGAACTCCGGGTGCTTGCCGAGGCCTTTGGCGATTTCTCCAGCGACCTCGACGTCGAATCCGCGAACCTTCGACGGATCGCCCGGGTCCGCCTCCACGAACGGCGCCCCACCCTCGGCATCGCCGCCCCAGCGAAAGACAGGCTGCTGCGCACTCGCCGTCGCCGCGACGAGCAGCAGGAGGAGAACGATGCGCCGCATGTGTGCCGCGATGATAGAGCTACTTCTTCGTCAGCGTAAGGTCTCCGTCGCGCGCGACTGGGGTGATCGTCCAGCCAGCCGCGGGCGGGGATCGCATAGCCGCGCCGCAATAGACCGCACGCTGGCCAGCGAAAAACCGCCAGCGTGCATTTCCAAATGCTGCCTTCCGAGCAAGAGTCGGCCAAGCCCGGCGGTTTCCGCGAGAATGCTACGCTCGGCGCGCATGAACGACGACCTCCGCCTCGCTCTGTCTCTTGCCGACGCCGCGGACGCGATCACGATGCAGTTCTTTAACTCCGCAACGCTGGCGGTACGGACGAAGAGCGATCGCACGCCGGTCTCGGAGGCCGACGAAGCCGTCGAGCGCATCATCCGCGAACGGCTCGAGAAAGAGCGCCCCGACGACGGGATCCTCGGCGAAGAGTTCGGCGCGCGCGGCGACGCGAGCCGGCGATGGATCATCGACCCGATCGATGCAACGAAGAATTACATCCGCGCGATCCCCGTCTTCGCCACCCTCATCGCGCTCGACGGCCAGATCGGCGTCGTCTCCGCCCCAGCCCTCGGTCGGCGCTGGTGGGCGTCCCGGGGCGACGGAGCGTTCTGCAACGGCCAGGCGATTCACGTATCGGCCGTCGATGCGATCGGAACCGCGCAGCTCTGCTACGACGACGTCCCGGGCTTCGAGCAATTCGGCCTCGGCGAATCGTTCCTCGCGCTCGTCCGGCGCTGCGGCCGCACGCGCGGCTTCGGCGACTTCTGGGCGCACATGCTGGTCGCCGAGGGAGCGGCCGAGATCGCGATCGAGCCACAGGTCGCGCACTGGGACATGGCGGCCGTGCAGGTGATCGTCGAGGAAGCCGGGGGCCGGTTCACGAATCTGCGCGGCGAGCCGCGCGCCGACGGCGGCAGCGCTCTCTCCACGAACGGACGGCTTCACGATCTCGCGTTAGCCGCGTTCGCGTGACTGCCGCTCGATCTCGGCCCGCAGCGCCTCGGCCGGATCACGCCACGTCGGCGGCTTGATGGTCTTGCCGTCCTCGCGAACGCGCGGCGCGCCATCGGGCCAGAGCTTGGCCATGTTCGCGCCGTGCACGATGTCGAAGAGCGGTCCGGGGCGGACGCCCATCTCCACCAGGGTGCCGAGGGCGAAGTAGATGAGGTCGATCATGGCGTCGGCCTGGTCGATGACGTTCGTCGCTTCGACGAATTCGTCGATTTCCTCGCGCATCCAGGCGACGCGGCCGTCGGCACGAGGCGACTTCAGGAGCTGCGGGCAGTCGGCCACCGGGTGTCCGAAACGGCGGTGAAACTCCGCAACCTGATCGAAGGGATCATCGAGACTCATCGAAGGTGCATCATAGTTCCATGCACGCAATCGCTACACACCTCTTCACGCTGCCGATCCCACTGCTCGAGAAGATCATCCGGCCGATCATCGTCTACATCTTTCTCGTGGTCCTGCTGCGGGTCTTCGGGAAACGGGAGCTGGCGCAGCTCAATCCGTTTGATCTCGTCGTATTGCTCTCGCTGTCGAACACAGTTCAGAACGCGATCATTGGAGATGACAACTCCCTCACCGGCGGGATCGTCGGTGCGACCTCGCTGCTGGTGATCAACTACGTGGTGGTGCGGTTCCTTTTCAAGCACCACCGCCTCGACGAGGTGCTGGAAGGAAAGCCCTCGACACTCATCAAAGAGGGCGAGATCCAGAAGAGGGAGATGGCACGCGAGCTGATCACAATCGCGGAGCTGCAGAGTGTCGTCCGCCGTCAGGGCTTCGACGGCATCCACGAAGTCGAGAACTGCGTGCTCGAGCCAGGCGGGGCGTTCGTCATCAAGCGAAAAAATCCTCCGATGGACGAGTTACGCCACACGGAGCTGCTCAAACGACTCGATGCATTGACTGCCCAGCTCGCGGCGGTGGAGCAACGGATAGGTGCCCCGTAGCGGAACTTGCATCGCAGACACGACAGGACTACATTCCCAAAACGGCTCTGATTCACGCCGAACCTCGATCGTCTTCCCCCAGCGAAGACCGCGTCCGAGGCAAAGGGGGGCACACTCCCGAATCGGTAAAACGAACCTTCGTCGTCGCGGACGACGCTGCTGGGGAGCATCGCTCGTGACTTGACTGAAGGAGATCGTGATGCCGAAACAGAAAGACCTCAAGCGCCTGGTCCGTGCCCGTATGCAGAAGACCGGCGAGGCGTACACCGCTGCCCGCCTGCATTTGGTGAAGCCCAGCGCACCGGAACCCGACTACGCCTCCGTCGCAGGCATGCGCGACGACTCGGTTCAAAAAGGCTCCGGCCGCAACTGGGCAGAATGGGTTGCGGTACTCGACAACGCACGCGCCGCGGAAAGGCCCCACGGCGAGATCGCCGCCTACCTATCCTCCCTCGGCGTTCCCAGCTGGTGGTCCCAGATGGTCACCGTCGGCTACGAGCGCATCCGCGGCCTGCGCACGAGGGGCCAGCGGCGCGACGGCGGCTATGAAGCAAGCAAGAGCCGGACGTTCAACGTGCCGCTGGAAACGCTCTTCAACGCATTCGCGAATTCACGGACACGCAGGACGTGGCTGCCGGTTAAGGTCTCCGTGAAGTCTTCCGCGATCGGGAAACGAATGCGGATTGCATGGGACGACGGCACGCCCGTCCAACTCGGTTTTCTGTCGAAGGGTCCGACGAAGAGCGTCGTCGCGATTCAGCATCAGAAGTTGCCCGACAAGGCGGCCGCCGATGCGATGAAGAGGGCATGGAGCGAGCACTTCGACCGCCTGGCCGAGCTGTTGGGCTAATGGTCTTCTCCGAGGCGCAGGCGACCGCCTGCGCCTCGTTTCACGCAACGCTCCCCTGATGAAGACGAGGTAGCATGGCCGAGACCAAACTCGGAGTGGCCATGCCGCGATCCATGCCTCGCATGCTTCTGTGCTCACTGTTTGTCGTGTTCGCTCTCACAGGCTCTTCGCGCGGCGCCGAGGATCCCGGACTGCTCGCCGCGCGCCGGGAGTTCGCCGAGCACTATTTCAGTGCCGAGGCACATCTACGGCTGGCCTGGTATCTGGCCGGACATGGCCAACGGCTCACGGGCTTCTTTGTCTCGGAAGAAGCGCGACGGTCGCACTTTGACGAGGCGGCCTTCGCGCACGCGGTGCAGGTCGTCTATCACCACGACGATTTTGAAAACGGGCCGGAAGCGGAGCGAGCACTCGTCGCCGAGCTGACGAAGACTCCGGAGGACGCGGAGACGCATCGACGCCTCGCCGATGTCTATCTCTCGCGCGGAGAATGGAAGAGCGCCGAGACGCACCTTCGCCGATCGATCGCGCTCCAGCCGGATTCCTACGAGTTCATCAGCGTGCTCGCCGAAGTACTCCGGCGCGATCATCGCAAGGAAGAGGCCGCGGCTCTCGAGAAGAGCTGGCTGAACGCCCATCCGAAATCGCTGCCCGCGTCCCTGGAAAAGATCCAATCGCTGGTCAAGAGCAATCCCGGCGCCGCCCGTTCGGCGGCGACCGAGGCACTCGCGAAGTATCCCGAGAGTGCGGACCTCCACTACACGCTCGCCACTCTCCTGCAGGACGCCGGCAAGCTCCCCGAGGCGGCTTCCGAATTCGAAACGGCTGCGAAGCTCGACCCGCATTCCGCACACATTCAGGGATGGACCGGCCGCTACTTCCTGAAGGTGACGAAGGATCCGGAGAAGGCGCTTCGGTACTACCTCGATGCGTACTTCATCGATCCTGATTTCTACGACTCCGAGTATGCCGAGGGCCGAATTCGATCGGTGGGAACCGAGCTCGGTCAAGCGCAATACGCATCGAAACGCAAGGGCGGTGCGAGTGCCGTACAACTGCTCGGAGACGCTGATCCGTATGTGGCCGGAATGGCGTTGGAGGAAGCTGCCAGAGCCTGGTCACCTACCGTGCAACAGGGTGTCGTGAGGCTGCTGGAGCATGACGACGACACCATTCGCTACGGCGCCGCGACGCTGCTGGGGGAGAAAGCCCACGCCGGCTTTGATGAGGAATTGCGACAACTCCTCCGATCGCCCGATCTCCGCGTACGCGGCGCGGCTGCCTACATCGCAGGCGCTCGGTGGAAGGAACACGTGGTTCCGATTCTCAAGCCGTGGCTGCAGGAGAACGCGGAGCTGATCCTCTACGAGGCCGCTTCGGTGCTCATTCAGTCTGGTGGCGAGCCGGGGAAGGCCGCCCTTCGCGAGTACCGGGATTCAGGAAAAGCAAAAGCGCCGAGAATGGTTGCGATTCTGAAGAGGCTCGACGAACCGACCGCGAAAGAGTAGCGGGCGGGAAGAGGAGAGATTCTCCTCCTGCTTTCAGCGATGCTGATTGGGTGCGTAAACTCTATTTTCGCTTGGCGTCAGAGGTCGGTGCATCGTCGTCCGAGGCGGTGTCGACGGCGTCGCGTTGCTCCACGTGCATGCCGCCGCTGTAGCTGCCGCCACCGCTCGTCCCAAAGACGCCGCCTTCCCCTTCCCTGACTCCGTACGCGCCTCCGCTGTGCGCTGCCTCGTCGTAGCCGGCGTCGGTCGGGTCCGTTTTCTCGTGGGGCGGAGTGGCACCTTCCGCGGTGTAGTCGATGTCGTCGTCGTTTCGTTTGGTCGCCATAATGCGTTTGTGGTGCAAACAGCGCTCCCGATCGATGAGCACGTCGCCGAGATCGTCGCGCATGTACGCGCGCACCGCAGCGCAGTGGTCGTCGCGCCGCCTGGCTCCGGCAAGACCACCCGCATCCCTCCGGCTCTCGCAGCCCTCGGACGGACGATCCTCCTCCAGCCACGGAGGGTGGCGGCTCGCGCCCTGGCGCGGCGCATCGCCGCCGAACGCGGCTGGACCATCGGCGGCGAAGTCGGCTGGCAGATCCGCTTCGAGCGCAACTTCTCCGACAGCACGCGCTTGCTCGTGGCCACAGAGGGGATCCTCACGGCACGGCTGCAGAGCGATCCGCTCCTGAGCGACTTCAACATCGTCGTCCTCGATGAGTTTCACGAGCGCAGCATTCACGGAGACATCGCGCTCGCGCTGGCGAAGGAGGCCATCCAGTCGCGGGATGACCTCGCGGTGGTCGTCATGTCCGCCACGATCGACGCCACCGACGTCTCCCGATTTCTTGGCGACGCCCGCATCTTCAACGTGGGTGATCGTCGCTTTCCCGTGGATGTTCAGTACCGACCCGGCCTGTCTGTCGCGGACGCGGTGCATGAGCGTCTGCGCAGCGCTGGCGGCGATATCCTCTGCTTCCTTCCCGGAATGCGCGAGATCGACCGTGTGTGCCGCGAGTTGTCGGGCGTGGACGCACTTGTCCTGCCGCTGCACGGCTCGCTAGATGTCGATGCGCAGGAGCGCGCGCTGGCGCCTGCAGGCCGGCGCAAGGTCATCGTGGCGACGAACATCGCCGAGACCTCGCTCACGGTCGAAGGCGTCACGGACGTCATCGACTCCGGCATCCACAAGGTGCTGCGATTCGATCCCGGCACGGCGGTCGATCATCTCGTCGTCGAGCGGATCTCTGCGGATTCCGCGGAACAACGCGCAGGCCGCGCAGGGCGCACGCAGCCCGGTCGAGCGGTGCGGCTCTGGGATGCGCACGACATGCTCCGGCCCCATCGCGAGCCGGATGTGCGTCGCGCTGACCTGGCACCGCCGCTACTGGATATCATCGCCTGGGGCGGCGATCCGCGAACGTTCCGCTGGTTCGAAACGCCGCCGGCAAATCGGATCGAGGCTGGACTGGATCTCCTCGCGCAACTGGGTGCTGGCGAGGAGCCGGAGAAACTTCGCGCGTTCCCCCTCCACCCACGTCTGGCCAGGATCGTTCTCGATGCACACGGTGCCGACGATGCGATCGCGCTCGCCGTGCAACTCAACGGCGGAGCACCTGCGGAAGCGAAGGAGCTGGCCGCAATTGCGCGCCGCGTGCTCGGAGCTGCGTATCGAAGGCACGTCGACGACGCCTCATTGCGCCGCGCTCTGTTGGGCGGCTATCCCGACCGAGTGGCCCAGCGCCGCGAAGCGAGATCACCGGCGGTGCTGCTTTCGTCCGGCACCGGTGCGGTTCTGGCGCGCGAGATCGACGACGGAAGCGGAGAGTTTCTCGTCGTTCTCGACATCACCCGCGACCTGGTGCGCGACGCGCGGGTCGTCGAGCGCGAGTGGCTCATCCCGACGCGGCGCGAGGTGGTTCATATGCTGGACGGAAACCGCGTCATCGCGCTCGAGCGGCGATGGTACGGCGCGATCCTGCTGCACGAGCAGAACATCGCTCCCGAAGCCGCAGAGGCGGAGCGGATTCTCGCAGAAATCGCGAGGCCCGACGCACTCCTCGAAGCGCGCGTCGCCTTCGCCCACCTCGAGGTCGACTGGAGCGTACTGATCACAGCAGCGGTGACCGGCAGGCGAACCCTCGACAAGGTGCACATCGAGCTTCCCTTCCCGTTGCGGAAACAGCTCGACGCGCTCGCTCCCTTGACGCTGCCGCTTCCGAGCGGACGCAGCGCACGACTCGAGTATCGCGAGGATGGCTCCGTCGTCGCCTCTGCCAAACTGCAGGAGCTTTTCGGCCTCGGCGAGTCCCCACGCATCGGCCCAGGGCGGACGCCGGTCACCTTCGCGCTGCTCTCGCCGGGCGGGCGGCCCGTGCAGATCACTCAGGACCTGCGCGGTTTCTGGAACGGCGCATACCAGGAAGTTCGGCGGGAGTTGCGGGGGCGCTATCCCCGGCATCCGTGGCCGGAAGATCCCTGGACCGCGCCGGCCACGCATCGCACGAGGCGACGGTAACGCTCAGACGTTCGCGAGAATGCGCGCAACGACTCGCCATCCAACTCACCGACCCTGCATTCCGCCGTCGGGGAGATCGATCCTGGCGACGCCTGATTTCAAATCGATGAGTGACTCCCCTATTCGACGAGGCGCAGGAACTCGGCACGCGCCATGGCATCGCTGCGAAGCGTCCCGAGCATCGACGACGTGACCATCTCGGTCGACTGTTGACGAACCCCGCGACAGCCCATGCAGAGATGGTGAGCACGAACGATCACTCCGACGCCGCGCGCTTCGAGATGGACCTCGATCGCGTCGGCAACCTGCCGCGTCAGCCGTTCCTGAATCTGCAGCCGGCGCGCGAAACAGTCAACGAGACGCGCCAGCTTGCTGATCCCCACCACCTTTCCCGGCAGGTACCCGACGCTTACTTCACCGTAGAACGGCAGCATGTGGTGCTCGCAGGTGGAGTGGAACCCGATGCCGCGCAGGACGACCATCTCGTCGCTGGTCTCGTCGAAGGTGCGCGCGAGGATCTCCGCGGGATCGTCGTCGTAACCCGATGTCATCTCGCGCCAGGCCCGCAGGACGCGTCCTGGAGTGTCGATCAATCCGTCCCGCGACGGGTCTTCTCCGATGAACCTGAGGATCGTGGTGACCGCATCAGCCGCGGCTTGTTCGATGGGAAACGGAAGTACCTCACGACTGCTCGATTGCTGCATCAAGAGCCTCCTTACATGAAGCCTGACAGGTTGCGAACAATTATGCAAGTATTTACTTGTAAAACAAGAATGGACGAAAACAAGGGGCCGATCCGGCAGGACCGACCCCGATTCTCACGGCAAGGCGGACGCTTCTTTACTTCGCCTTCTGCGCTTCGAGGTTCACGTTGATCGTGACGTCGTCGCTCAGGAGGAAGCCGCCGTTGTCGAGCGCCTTGTTCCAGTTGATGCCGTAGTCCTTTCGGTTGAGCGTGGTCGTGAGGGAGAACCCAGCGCGCTCGTTGCCCCAGGGGTCCTTCCCAAACCCGTTGAACTCGACGGGCAGCGTGATGTGCTTCGTCACGCCGCGCATCGTCAGGTCGCCGGTGACGTCGTAGATGTTCTTCTTCTTCGTCGCGGCGATCTTCGTGCTCTTGAATGTGATCTCCGGGTACTTTTCGGCGTCAAAGAAATCTGCGGTCTTCAGATGCTTGTCGCGGTCCGGCTCACCCGTGTAGACCGAGGCGGTCTTGATGTTGAACTGGACGGAGGAAACGGCCGGCTTGGCGCGGTCGAGGTCAACCTTGCCGTCGAAGTCGGTGAACTTGCCGCTGACCTTGCTCATCATGTGGCGGACCTGAAACGTCGCCTCCGAATGCACCTTGTCGACGACGAACGTTTCGGCGGCGAACAGAGAGGACGCGCTGAGGACGAGTGCTGCAACTGCCAGTGAGGGGAACTTCATGATGTACGTCTCCTTTCGATGAACTGCTGGTTGCTGTGTTCACGGGTCCTGTCGAGAAGATCGATGAGGCTCGTGAGCTCGTTTTTTTTCAGAATGCCCAATGCGGTGTCGGTGGCGTCGAGGATAGGACGGTCGAGTTTCGACGCCAGCTTGATTCCGCCGGGAGTGATGCGGCAGAACACCTGACGCCGGTCGGTGAGGCAACGTTCGCGGGAAACCAGCTTCTTGGTCTCCAGTCGATCGATGAGCCGCGTGATCCCCGGCGTGGCCTCGATCATGCGATCCGCGATCTCCAATGTCGGCAACCCGGCCTCCCCCGCCCCTCGGAGAATGCGCAGGACGTTGTATTGCTGCGTCGTGATCCCCTCGGGCTCGAC
This sequence comes from Thermoanaerobaculia bacterium, assembly GCA_038244715.1. GTDB lineage: Bacteria > Acidobacteriota > Thermoanaerobaculia > Gp7-AA8 > Gp7-AA8 > JADGNZ01. The sequence goes on along the minus strand of JBBRTE010000014.1, from coordinate 101,120 downwards.
GACCGCGCCGATGAGCCGGCGCAACACGTCGGCTGTTCGCAGCAGGGCAACGGCTGCCTCCTGTCCTTTGGAGGGGAAGGGCTTGTTCTGCTTCAGCTCTTCGACGATGTCTCGTGTCACAACATTAATTTAACTGTCATTAGTTGATTCGTCAAGTATTAAGAATGGAAACCATCAAATCGTCTCCGCGGCCACCGCCAGAACGTCTCCGAAGCTCGGGAGGGTGGCATCGCGACCCTCGCGGCTGGGAAAGGCGCCGACGATGGTCGATCCCGAGCCTGACATCGCGGCCCAGGCCGCTCCCGCCCGGTACAAACGCTCTTTCAACACGCGCAACGAGGGAAGCATGGTGAAGATCGGCTCCTCGAAATCGTTGACGAGATCTGCCGGATGCGACAACAGGCCGTCCTCCAGTAACGTGCGATAGCGTTCCACACCGATGGGCTGCGAGAAACGCTGCACCCTGCCGAACGCGCGGGCGGTACTGACCCGCTCGGCCGGAATGAGCAAGAGCAGCGGGATGCCCGCCGTGGAGGGCAATGGCGTCAGAATCTCGCCGCGTCCCGTGGCGACGGCAGTGCCGCCGAGGAGGAAAAACGGGACGTCGGAGCCCAGCGAGAGGGCGATCTCCGCGAGCGGCGTCGTGATTGCGAACCGCTGCGACAACGCCACCAGCGTCGCCGCGGCGTCGGACGAACCACCGCCCAACCCTCCCCCGGCTGGGATCTTTTTCGCGAGTTCGATGGAAACGGGAGGGACACCGAGCGCGCGCGCGGCTCGGAGAACGAGATTTCGGTCATCGGCCGGAACCGTCGGGTCGTCACAGGTGAGAGAAAACCGGTCGGACTCGCGAATCGTCAGCGTGTCGTGCAGCGAGATCGTCTGGAAGAGCGTCTCCAGATCGTGAAACCCGTCAGCGCGCTTGCCGGTGATGCGCAGAGACCAGTTGATCTTCGCGTACGCACGGATGAGCATCGCCCGCCGATGATGTCACAACCGCGGAGCGACGCAGCAGCGGTAGTCCTTCGGAACTTCGGGGGCCGCGATCGGAGCGGTCGTCATCGCAGACTCAAGGGTTTCGATCTCGAGCTTCTGTACTCCGCGAACGATCGAAACGTGCTTCGGCGGATACGACGGCGGTTCGAAGGTCACGAAGACGCCGCCGGCGGTCGCATTGGCGATTCCCGACGCGCCGTACTGATAGAGAATCGAATTCTCCGCGCCAGGCAATCCCGTGATGAGAAGAGCCATCGCAGACGGCGGTGCAGTGCCGAAGAACCCGAACGTCGTCGCGAATTCCGTCGCACTGCCGTGCCACCAGGTTCCCTCGAGATCGTTGATGAACGTGACGTCATCCGCGGCAGCGTAGAGGCGGATGGCGTTCGTCCCGAGCGGTGTGTACGCGGTGAGAAGCATGTGTCCGTGACCGTCGACCTGCAATTGGGCGCGGAACGACTGCGACCGCTCCCCATTCGTGGCTCGGATGCGCAGCAGGCTCCGCTCCGAGGTGAGTCGTTCGCGGCGCGCGGTCAACTCGCGTGCTGCCGACGCCGGATCCCTCGCCAGCAACGGCGAGACCGGTGTCTCCTCCCCCGCCGGCCGCATCGTCCGGCAGGAGCCCAGCAGGACGACCGTGGTCACCGCGATCAGGAAACGCCGCATCACCTGGGGGTGGGCTGGGAGTGCTGCTGTTTCTCCAGCTCCGCGATCTTCGAGCGGAGTTTGGCTTCATCCTTCGACTCCGGATCGAGCGTCAGCGCGACGCGATACAGAGACAGCGCGCGCGTGGCGTCACCCCGTTTCGCGAGGACGTCAGCGAGGTGCTCGTGCACCGTGGCGTCACGCGGAAGGATCCGGGCGGCGTCGTTCAGATACTTCTCCGCGAGCTCGAGCTTGCCCTGCCGGAAATACGTCCACCCGAGCGAATCGAGATAGGCACCGTTGGCGGGTTCCATGCTGACGGCTTTGTTCAGCAGCTCGGCGGCCTGATCGAGATGAACACCCTGCTCGGCCCACATGTATCCGAGGTAGTTCATGGTGCCGGCATTGTCGGGATGCTTGTCGAGGATCGCCAGGAACGTCTTTTCGGCCGCGGCCTTGTCGCCGGCGCGGTCGAGTGCCGCGGCGAGCTCGAACTGCAGCTCCACGTCGTCGGGCTTGGTGCGCAGAGCATCCTTCAGCACGCTGATCGCCTGATCGAACTGGTCGGCCTGGACGTACGCCTCCGCGGCGGAGATCGTGTTGCGCACACCGAATTTCGATTGCGTCGTCGCGGCGACGCGCGCACGCTCCTTGTCGCCGGCGCGGGCCAGCATCTCGATGTAACGCGCATTGACGAAGGCATCGGAGGCGTACTTGTCGACCAGAGGCTGGAGCAGAAGGACGGCGTCGCTGTAGCGCTTCTGCTTCCGCAGCGCATCGAGCGCGATGTTGATCGGCTGCGGGTTCGGCTTGTCGTGAAAGACGAACAGCGGTCTCGACGCATCCACCGCCGCCTGGAGGTTGCCCTTCTGCAGATCGATGAAGGCGAGTTGCGTCTTCGCCAGAACCTGGAGACCCTCCGACGCGTCGGGCAGCGCGAGCAGTGCGCGGAAGGTCTTGGTAGCCTCCTCGTACTTCTTGCGCCCCACCTGCGTGAGTCCGAAGCTGGCCAGCACGTCGGGATCGTCCGGAGTCTTCTCCAGAATCTGACGATAGAGGCGATCGGCTTCGTCGTACCGCTCCAGATCGCTGAGCGATTCGGCGAGATAGAACTGAGTACGGGTGTCTTTCGGATCGGTGATGAGCAGGGAGGAGAATCGGGCGCGCGCCTTTTCGGCCTGGCCTGCGCGAAGATAGAAATAGGCCTGCTGTCGCTGAAAATCGAGGTTGGTCGGATCGTCATTGATCAGTGGCTGCAGCACGTCCGCTGCTTTCTGCCACTGGCCTGTGCTCTGGTACAGCTCGGTCAGCTGCTGGATGGCAGGGCCGAACGTCGGATCGACTTCGACGGCGCGCTCGAGGTACTTCAATGATTCCGCGCCGCGTCCCAGCTTGGTCAGAACCTGCGCATAGCTGAAGTTCAGCCCGCGCTGGTCCGGAGCACGTTCGAGCATCAAGGCCAGGGACCGTTCCGCTTCCGCCGGACGTCCGCTGACGAGATAGATCTGCGAGATGGCCATGCCCGTAGCCAGATCGTCGGGATAGATGCGGAACGCGTTCTGGAGATGGACGAGCGCTTCGTCGACCTTGGACCGGTCGGTGCCGGCGCGATCGAGCAGGACACGGCCGAGGACACGTTCCGCATCGTAAAAGTTCGGTTGCAGGGCGACGACCTTGCGCAGTTCGGCTTCCGCCGCATCGACCTTGGTGGCGTCGATCAGGATCAGCGCGCGTTCGTACAGAACGACCGCGTTCTGCGGGTCCCTCGCCACGATCTTGTCGATCCGGGCCAGGGCCTCGTCGAAACGGCCGTCGTCCGCTGCAAGCTTGGCAAGGATGAACTCGTAAGGGTCATCCGTGGACTGCTGGGCACTGGCCGAAACACTGAACGCCAGAAGCGCCAGCAGCAGGAACGCGAACCGATTCATCAGTCTCATGGTCATCACTCGCGAGAAAGGAACACGGCAGCGGGACATTGCATTCTGGAGGGTCCTGCATTCGATCCCACATGGGCTTAGACGATCTCGAGACGAGACCGTTTCATGCCACATTGTGTTAAAAGAAACGCCAAAGGAAATTGAGGACGCGGCGTGAGTCTGGAGAGGATTGAGATCACACCGTTCGCTGTGATTGCAGGGGAAGTCCTGCAACAGCGAAGGACCGGGTCGTTGACGATCGTCCAGTCTCCTGTGCGGAAGACCCTCTACTGGTCTCAGGGCGAGCTGGCCCTGATCACCTCGGTGGCGCCGGAAGACTCCCTGGCCGAACTGCTGATGCGACGGGGCGTCATCCAATCCGGTCAGGCACTCTCTCTGACGACCGGGGACCCCACCGACGCGGCCGCGAGATTCCAGGAATCCGGACTGCTCGACCGTTCGTCCCGTCAGGCCCTGCTGCGGGAATGGATGCTCGCGCAGTGGATGCCGCTCTTCTCGCTGGACGAAGGGACGGCAGCATTCAACGACGATGTTGCGATCGACCCGGAGAAGCGGATCTTTCTCCAGTCCACGCCGGCCGTCATCCTCGAAGGAATCCGCGGGATTTCCAATGGTCTCGTGCTCCGGCGCTCCCTCGGCGAGCTGAAGCGCGAGATCGGCCCGCAACGCGATGCGGACAGCGTCCTCGACGGCATCCCCCTGACCGAAGGGGAGCGAAACATTGCCAACGCCCTGACGGCACCGCGAACGATCGAAGCATTTCTGAAGGACTTCACACAGGATTCCGTGACCGCCGCGCGCGTCGTCATCGCCATGATGGCGCTCGGTGTCTTCTCGGTCGTCGATCAGTCGTCGCCTCGCCATGCCGCAGTCGATGAAAGCGACACGCGTCGCGACCTGGAGCTGCTCGTGGCGATCGGCGCGAACGACCCGCGCTCGTTGCGGGCCGTAGGTCTGTCACGGCGAATGGCGTCGATGGACCACTATCAGTTCCTCGAAGTCCCGCGCGCTGCGGTTCGCGGTCAGATCGTTTCGGCCGTCGAGGAGAAGCGGCGCTTCTACGCCATCAACAACTATCCGCCCGCGGTGAAAGAGTCGCTGATGGCGATCCTGAAGCGCGTGGAGGAAGCGTCGGCCGCGCTGGCGAATCCGACCCGCCGGCAGACGTACGACAAGCTGCTCGAACAGCGTGTGGCGCGCGGCGGGGGTGACCTGAAACGGCGAGAAACACAGCAGACGCTCGCCCACCAGAATCTTTATCGAGCCCGGGAAATGAGCGCCGCCGGCGACTTCTACGGGGCGATCGTCCTGCTGCGGCAGTCTGTCAATTTCGCGCCGGATCTCGCCGAAGCCTGGCATCTCCTCGGAGCCTGTCAGGAACGGAATCCGAAGTGGCGCCGCGACGCCGCGGAGAGTTTTCAGCGCGCCCTCTCCCTCGACCCCAACTCCATCGGCGTTCTCGTCTCGCTCGGCGATCTTTACCGGTCGGAAGGCATGATCTCGCGGGCGCAGGCCTGCTACGAGGACGTACTGAAGATCTCGCCCGAAGATTCGGAAGCGAAGAGCCGGCTGGCGGCGCTGAAAAAACGCTAGCCAGCGCGCATCGCAAACGCAGGTCGGACTCTCAGTCCGACGGCGGCTTCGGTTGGGACGAACTCGATCCGCGATCTTTGGGCTTGTTGTCGGCCAGCTCGTCGCGGAGGTCGTCCGGGGTCACCGGCGAGTTCTCCCCACTGTGCTCCTCGCGTCCTGCACCTTCGTAACCGAGGACTTCCGCACCGCGGATGACCTCGATCTTCTGCATATCCTCTTCGGTCGCGCCTTTTTCGTCGTCACTCATGCCGGGTGACCAAGCAAGGAGCGGGCCGCGGCAGGGCTACATCAACTCCTGCATGATCTGATCGAGCGCTTCCTTCGGCGGACGCGTCTCCGCCTCGGTCAGCGACCAGAGCGGTTTCTCGCTCATGTTGAGCAGGCTGATGAAGCTCTTCTTCTCGGGCCGCAGATAGACGAGTCCCGTGAGCATGGCTCCGTCTTCGATGGCCTTGTGCGACCGCTGCAGCGCCTGGACGGCATTGGACGGGTCGTAATCTTCTTCGAGCTTTTTCAGGATGAGGCGCGAGCCGTCGTGAAGCGTAACCTCGCGGACGGTCCCCGGCTCGTAGTCAATCTCGATCTGCTCGTACGACTGCACGAACCCGATCTGGTGCAGCAGTTCGTCGTGCTCCTTCGAGTACTCGTATCCCTTCGTCGAGCCGGTGTGGTTGTTGAAGGTGACGCACGGTGAGATCACGTCGATGACGGCGAGACCGTCATGTGCAATCGCGGCTTTCAGGATGTTGATCATCTGCTTGGGATCGCCCGCGTAACCACGCGCGACGAACCCGCATCCGAGCTGCACGGCCAGCGCGCAGAGATCCATCGGCGGAAGATCGTTGATGACCCCGGTCTTCAGCTTCGATCCCTCGTCGGCCGTCGCAGAGAACTGGCCCTTCGTCAGGCCATAGACCCCGTTGTTCTCGATGATGTAGATCAAGGGAATGTTGCGCCGCACGAGATGCATGAACTGGCCGAGGCCGATGGACGCGGTATCGCCGTCACCGGAGACGCCGATGCCGACGAGATGATGGTTGGCGAGTAACGCGCCGGTGGCCACCGCGGGCATGCGTCCGTGAACGCTGTTGAAGCCGTGCGCCCGTCCGAGAAAGTACGCCGGCGTTTTGGAGGAACAGCCGATCCCGGAGAACTTGGCGACCATCTCCGGCTTCACGTTCATCTCGTAGAACGCGCGGACGATCTGGTTGCTCACGGCGTCGTGGCCACAGCCGGCGCAGAGCGTCGACTTGCCGCCGGCGTAGTCCAGTGCCTTCATCCCGAGGCGGTTCTCTTTCGCAGCGGGTGCTTCGTTGGGGAGTTTGAGAACGCTTTCGGCCATGACTTAGTCCTCCGAGGCTGTCGATGTCGTCGCAGAGCCATCGAGGCCGATGCGGACGACGCGGGAGCCGTCGCTTTCCATCTGCAGGAGCGTGTTGGTGATCGAGCGTGCGTCGCAGGGCAGTCCGGTGTAGTGAAGAATCTTGCGCAGCCGGTTCTGGATGTCGCCCACTTCCAGACGGAGCAGATCGCCCATCTGGCCGTCGCGATTCTGCTCGACCACGTACACCCGTTCGTGCGCCTCGACGAACGCCTTCACCTCGTCCGTGAACGGCAACGCGCGCAATCGGAGGTAGTCCGTTTCGACGCCGTGCTCCGTACGCAGCTGATGACGGGCTTCCTGAAGCGCCATGTCGGTCGTCCCGAACGCGATGAACCCGATCTCTGTGCCGGCCTTCTGTTCGATGATCGGTCCGGGTACGAACTGCTTCGCGGTCTGGTGCTTCTTCGCCAGCCGGTCGACCGTCGCCTTGTAGTCGGACGGCTTCTCCGAGTAGCGCGCGTGAGTGTCGTGGCCGGACCCACGCGTGAAGTACGACGCCATCGGATGATCGGTGCCCGGCAGTGTGCGGAAGGCGATGCCATCGCCATCCACGTCGAGATACCGTCCCCATTTCCCGCCGAGCTCCTCGAGCTGCTTCGCGTCGAGAACCTTGCCGCGGCGATACGGTTTCGTGGGATAGACGAAGGGGTCGGACATCCAGTTGTTCATCCCAAGGTCGAGGTCCGAGAGGACGAAGATCGGCGTCTGGAACATCTCAGCGAGGTCGAGTGCCTCCCCGGCGAAATCGAAGCATTCGGAGACGGACGACGGGATGAGGGCGATGTGTTGCGTGTCGCCATGCGAGAGGTAGTAGACCTCGAAGATGTCGCCCTGCGCGGTGCGCGTGGGAAGGCCCGTCGACGGTCCGACGCGCTGGATGTCCCAGATCACGCCGGGGATTTCCGCAAAGTAGCCCAGGCCCGCGAACTCGGCCATGAGGGAGATGCCAGGACCGGATGTCGACGTCAGCGAGCGGGCTCCGGCCCATCCTGCGCCGAGAACCATGCCGACGGCCGCGAGCTCATCCTCGGCCTGAACGATGGCGAACGTCGCCTTGCCGTCTGGCCCGATCCGGTGCTCCTTCATGTAGTCGATCAGAGACTCGCAGAGCGATGAGGATGGGGTGATGGGATACCAGGTCACCACGGTGACGCCGCCGAACATCGCGCCGATTGCAGCCGCGGCGTTGCCGTCGATGATGATCTTTCCGGCGGTGGCGTTCATCCGCTCGATGCGCCAGCGACGCTGTTCGGGAAGGTTTTCGCGCGCGTATTCGAGACCTTTGTCGATCGCTGCCACGTTCGGCTCGATCGCTTTCTGCTTGCCTTTGAACTGCTTGGCGATCGCGTGAATGATTTCCTCACGCTCGATCCCGAGACGGTCGGCCACGACGCCGACGTAGATCATGTTCGTGAGGAGCTTACGCAGCCGGGAGTCCTGCGAGAGCTCACCGGCCAGCTTGGCGAACGGCACCTCGAAGAACGTGACGTCATTGCGAATGCCCTTGCAGTTCAGCGGCGAGTCGTAGATACAGACCGCGCCGGGCTGCAGCGCTTCGACATCCTCGCGGGCGGTCGCCGCGTTCATGCAGATCATGATGTCGACTTCTTTCTTGCGCGCGATCCAGCCGTCCTTGTTCGCCCGGATGGTGAACCACGTCGGCAGACCGGCGATATTCGACGGGAACATGTTCTTCCCGCTGACCGGCACGCCCATCTGAAAGATCGAGCGCATCAGCACGTTGTTGGACGACTGCGATCCCGAGCCATTCACCGTGGCCACGTGGATCGTGCAGTCGTTGACGATCGAGGGAACGCCGCTCACAGGCTCATCGAGCACCGCGGTCGCGGTCATGCTATCGGACACGTCTTTCTCCTTTGATCAGTGGTTTGAAAGACCGGGCGGGGATCATTCGAGAGGAGCGGGATTGTAGCACCGGGGTCAGATTAAGATTCGTTCCATGATTCGAACGATCTGGGCGCTGCTCTTCGCCTTCGTGGTGACGATTCCGCTGGCGACGGCCGTGATGGTGATCGCCCTGCTGTCGTCGTCATCGCCCCTGATCGATCCCATCATCCGCCTCTGGGGCCGGCTGATCCTCTGGGGTGCCGGGATCGAGCTGCGGACGGAAGGGATCGAGCGGATCGACGGCCACAAACGCTACATCCTCATCGCCAATCACCACTCGTACTTCGACATCCCCTGCATTTTCGCCGCGATTCCCCAACCGACGCGCTTCATGGCCAAGAAGAGCCTCTTCGTGATCCCGATCTTCGGGTGGGCGATCGGACGAGCCGGATTCATCCCGATCGACCGCAAGAACCGGCGGACGGCCGTGAAGTCCTTCGACCTGGCCGTAGAACGCATCCGGAAAGGAAACACGATCGTGATCTTTCCGGAGGAAGGGCGGTCGCGGGAACTGGCCATGCGTCCCTTCCAGCGTGGTGCGTTTCTTCTGGCGATCCGTTCTGGGCTTCCGATTCTGCCGCTCGCCATCGAGGGGACCTGGGACGTGCACCGGGTCGGCGCGCGCCGGATCACGCCGGGAGTGGTCACGATCCGCGTCGGTACGGTGATCGAGACGGCGGGCCTGAGCGTGCGCGCGAAAGACTCGCTCAGCGAACAGTCGCGCGCACAGATCGAGGCGCTTCTGCCGGTTGCTCAAGGCTGACGAGCGCACGCGCCACGCCCAGCCGGTCATGCTCGTCGAGCGTTCGAACCTCGATGGTAAAGCGATCGCCGGCGATGCGGCCGACGATCGGACGTTCCATCCGCAGGAAGCGAGAGGCAAGCGCGCTCGCCTCTCCCGGCACCTCGACGGCGATCGAAGGAATCGTCTCGGAGGGCGTGGTACCGCCACCGAGGGCACAATCGCTGTCGATCACACGGCAATTCGTCCCTCGCACGATCTCCTCCGCCCGCGAGCGCAGGACACCGACCGGCGTGGCGAGCATTCTGTAGATCGGGACTTCGGTCTCATGCCGGCCGGTGGCAAAGGCACGCAGCGTCTCCGCGATCACCGCATACGACTCCTTGCCGGCCCGCAGCGCGCGCATGAGCGGATGCGCGCGACAGCGCCGGATGATGTCTTCGCGGCCGACGATCAGCCCGCCCTGCGTCGCGCCGATCAACTTGTCGGTCGAAAACGAAATCGCGTCGACGCCCGCATCGATCAGTTCCCGGATCGTCGGCGCGGAGGCAAATCCATACGGCACAAGGTCGACGACACGGCCGCTTCCCTCGTCGTAGAGGAACGGAAGCGCGTGCTTGCCCGCCACAGCCACCAGTTGCGCGATGGACGGCGACTCCGTGAATCCGACGATCTCGAAGTTCGAGCGGTGGACGCGGAGAATTGCCCCCGTCGCACCGGAGACCGCGGCGTCGTAGTCCGCGGCGCGCGTGCGGTTCGTCGTCCCCACTTCGCGCAACCGCGCGCCTCCCTGCTGGATCACGTCGGGCACGCGAAACGAGCCGCCGATCTCGACCAGTTCGCCACGGGAGACGATCACTTCCCGCCCCCCGGCCACCGCCGCCAGCAGCAGGAGCGTTCCCGCGGCATTGTTGTTGGTGAGGATGGCCGCTTCACCGCCGAACAGGGTGCGCGCCAGTTCCGTCAGGTGCGCGTCGCGGCGTCCCCGACTTCCTTCCTCGAGGTCGAACTCCAGGTTTGCGTAGCCGGTCGTGATCGCGGCGGCGCGGGACCAGAGTGCGGGATCGATCGGCGACCGACCCAGGTTGGTGTGGATGATGACGCCGGAACCGTTGATCACGGGCCGGAGTGTGGATGCCATCGACGTGGTCAGCCGGCTGCGTACATCGTCCGCCCCTGCGAGCTCGTCGAAGGGAATGCCTTCGCGGCGAAGATCGCCGAGGTGGGCCGTCAACGCCCGTTTCAGCGGTTCGCGTCCGAACTCCGCGATCACGGGAGCAAAGGTGTCGCTGGAGAGAATCCGCTCGACGGACGGGATACTGCGCCGCGCGGAATCTCCCGACCCGGACCGCGATTTAGCCATGGGAGCGGTATTGTAAGCGGCGGAACGTGATCAAACAGGACGACGAGCTCGACAAGCTGGAAGAAGACATCCGGAAGCTGAAGAACAAATACGACCAGTTCTTCTCCGGCATCCAGAAGTTCCCACCGATGCACGAGCGCCGGCTGCTCGAGGTCTACATTCACGAGCTCGGCAAGCTGAAGATGCGCGACAACACACGCCGCTTCCGCTACTCGCAGCTCCTGACCCGCTACAACCAGCACCGCGAGATGTGGGGACGCAAGATGCGGGAACGGGAGGAAGGTCCGATCGACTTCCGCCGCCGCGCCGCCGCTCTGGCCACGGCCACTCCACCTCCCCCGCCGCCCGCCGCCCCACGCCCACCCGCCGAGCGCGTAACGTCATCGAAGGCCGATCCGTATGTAAGAGTGTCCGCCGGCACGAACGGCGAGGCGGTCCAGAAACTCTATGGCGAGATCGAGAAGGAACACCTGAAACTGGGCCAGATGGTCAACATCAATGTCGAGCAACTGAAGTCGATGGTGCAGAAGCAGGGCGATTTCGTGCGTGAGAAATATCAAGTCGACGTCGTGGCCTTCCGTGTGGACGTCGTCGACGGCAAAGTGAAATTGAAAGCGAAACCAATCCAGGAACCATGATGAAACGCCTCCTCCTCTTTGCAGCACTGTTCACGCTGGCCGCCTGTGCCTCCAGCGGTCATCGCGATGCGAACGCATACTCGCACCCGTTCTACCAGCGCTACCTCAACACCGGCTCGCCTCTCGATGCGCAGATCACCGCGACCATGAACGCGCTGCAGGACAACCCGGGATCCGCCAGCCTGCACAACACGCTGGGACAGATGCTGCTCCAGAAGGGATTTCCGAAGGACGCGGAGACGGAATTCGAGCGCGCCGTCAACGCCGATGCTCACTTCTACCCCGCCTGGTACAACCTCGGCCTCATCCGCATGTCCCGCGGGGACTGGGCCGGGTCGCACCATGCTTTCTCTCGGACGGTTCACTACAAGCCGGGACACTCGGCGGCACTCTTCCAACTCGGCCTGATGGAGGAGCAGCGTCATCACCAGCGGGCCGCGGTCGACTACTACGCGAAAGCGCTGTCGATCAACCATTCGCTGCTGGACGTTCGCGTCAACCCCCGCATCGTCGACAGCAAACTCATCGACCTCGCGCTGATCAAGGCATATCCGACCACCAAGGCACGCACCAGCATGGCCTTCCAACCGACGCCGCCGGGCTACGTGCAGCCGGGTTTCGAGGCGCCGTCGCTCCAGCCGGCCGCAAAAGACATCGTGCTGCCATCGACGCCCGTGACGAACATCTCGCAGCAGCCGCCTCCTCCTGCTCCGGGAATGCCGTTACAGCCTGTGCCGCAACCGGCGAGACCGCCGCAATAAGCAGAGCGCCACGGCCGTGCGGCGCAATGTGAATATCATGTGCGCCGCATGACCGATCAAGAAACGCACACCGCGGCTGGCGCGGTCCAACCCGAAGTCCCCGAATCCGAGCTGATCCGCGTCCGCCGTGAGAAGCTCGACCGTATCGTCGCCCTCGGCTTCGATGCCTACCCGACGAAGGCGGACGTCGATACGACAATCGACGGCCTGGTCGGCACCCAGGGCGGCGCGTCGGCCCAGGATCTCGAAGCAGCTCCTGTTTCCGTGAAAATCGCCGGCCGCATCATGGCCATCCGTGAGTTCGGCAAGACCGCGTTCCTCGTCCTCTCCGAAAAGACCGCGCGCATCCAGGTCTATTGCCGCAAGGACACGCTCTCCGAAACGGAATGGTCGCTCTACCAGAACCTGGATACTGGCGATTGGGTGGAAGTGGGGGGAACGCTCTTCCGCACGAAGACCAATGAGCTTTCCGTGAAGGCGGCGCATCTCAAGTTCCTGGTCAAGGCCATGCGGCCGCTGCCCAGCAAGTGGCACGGCTTGACGGATGTGGAGCAGCGTTACCGGCAGCGCTACGTCGACCTCATCGTGAACGACAGCGTCAAGGCGACGTTCGAGACGCGCGCGAAGATCGTCCGCTACATCCGCAACTATTTCGACGGTCACGGCTTCATCGAGGTCGAGACGCCGATGATGCAGCCGATCGCCAGCGGCGCCGCGGCCAGGCCGTTCCGTACGCACCACAACGCGCTCGACATCGACCTCTTCATGCGCATCGCGCCCGAGCTCTATCTGAAGCGGCTGATCGTCGGCGGCCTCTCGCGCGTGTACGAGATCAACCGCAACTTCCGGAACGAGGGGATCTCGACGCAGCACAATCCCGAGTTCACGATGCTGGAGTTCTACGAGGCCTACGCGGACTACAACGACCTTATCGCACGAAGCGAAGAGCTGCTCAGCGGTCTCGCAGGAGCCGTCTGCGCGGCGGACCACGTACAGTTCCGCGGCAACGACATCAGCTTTGGGCGTCCCTTCGCACGCTACACGATGAAAGAGGCGATCGCGCATTTCGGCGGGATCGACAGCTCGCAGTTGTCGGATCGCGCCTCGTTGCAGCAACTGCTCGTCGAACGGGCAGGCCGCGACGCAGCCGATCTGGCATCGGTCAACGAAGGGAAGCTGCTGGCCGAGTTGTTCGAGCACGTCGCCGAACGGCATCTCATCCATCCCACGTTCATCACCGACTTCCCCACCGAGGTCTCGCCGCTCTCGAAACAGCGGAAGGACGACCCGAACTACGTCGAGCGCTTCGAGCTCTACATCGGCGGGATGGAGGTGGCCAACGCCTTCTCCGAGCTCAACGACGCGGATGAACAGGACCGCCGTTTCCGGCAGCAGCTCGGCGAACGGGAACGGGGCGATGACGAAGCGATGCAGATGGACGAGGACTACGTCAACGCGCTCGAGTACGGCATGCCGCCGACGGCAGGAGAAGGAATCGGCATCGACCGGCTGGCGATGATCCTGACCGATTCGCCATCGATCCGCGACGTCATCCTCTTTCCGTTGATGCGGCCACGCGATTCGGGTGGTGGCCGCGAGCCCGAGAAGGCGCAGTAGCCGGTTCGCACCCGCCCGCATGCTGGAAAACCGCATCGCACGCCGCTATCTCTGGTCCGCACGCAAGCGCGCGCACACGGCGTTTCTCTCCTCGATCTCGATGCTCGGACTGGCCGTCGGCGTCTTCACGCTGATCATCTCGCTGGCGCTCATGGCCGGCCTGCAGGGGCAGATCACGCGGCGTCTCATCGCATCGAGTCCCCAACTCCTCATCGAGCCCGCAGGATCGCCGACAATCGATCAGGCAGACGCGATCTCCGGCGCCGGTCTGCGGCTGGGCATGCGCGAGGTGCGGCCCCTCGTCAGCGGCATCGGCTGGGGAGCCAATGACCGGCGGCGGCACGGCCGGCCGATGCGGCTCCGCTCCGGTGCTCTTCACCAGCCGGAGTCGGACAGCGACATCGAGGTGACCCGCGACTTCGCCGCCGCCCTCTCACTCAACGTCGGTGAGACCCTCACCGTCGTCGCGCCGCGCACGCGCCTGACTCCGTTCGGCCCCATGCCGGTCTGGCGAAAGTACCGCATCGCCCGTCTCCTCCCCCCCGGCTCTGGTGAGCACACCGCGGATGACGCGTCGAATGCCGACGGCGTCCTCAATCTCCGCGAGACCGAAAGCCTCTTCGGCACCGGCGGCAAACCGACGACGATGGAGATGTACGGACAGGAGGATCGCGCGGAGGAGATTCAGTCGCAGCTGGCCGGACAGTTTCCGGGTGTGCAGGTCAAGACCTGGAAAGAGATCAACCGGCCCCTGTTCCTCGCTCTGCGTCTGGAGAAAATCGTCATGTTCGTGACGATCTCGCTGATCATCTTCGTCGCCGCATTGAATCTCATCTCGTCCCTCTCCATGCTCATCCTCGAGAAGCGCCCCTCCGTGGGCGTGCTGCGGACGCTCGGCGCGACGGAGCGGACGATCCTCACGATCTTTCTGGAAGTCGGATTGCTCATCGGCCTCTCCGGCACCCTTCTGGGCAACGTCGTCGGACTCAGCGTCTCCTGGGCCGTCAATCGCTATCACCTGATTCCCCTGCCGGTGGGTATCTATCCCATCGCCTATCTGCCGCTGACCATCGATCCGGCCGATGTCGTGGGGGTGAACCTGGTGGCGATCCTTCTCTCGATCATCGCAACCTGGTATCCGGCCCGGCTGGCCTCGCGGCTCGACCCCATCGCCGCAATTCGGGAGGAAGCATGAAACGGGCGCTCCTCGCTGCAGTTCTATTCGCGTTCGCAGCATCCTGCGGAAGGATCGTCCATCACGACCTGACCCTGACATTCGACGATCATGGAGAGCGCGTCGAGGTTGCGGCAGCGACCTCGATCCCGACGACGAAGGACTCCCACGACCGCGGGCGCGACGATCAGTTGCGCGAGGACATTCTCGCCGGCCGCGACGAGTGGGGTCTCCGCTTCGCGAACGCCAATCCCGAATCGTACCGAGTGATGCTCGACCGCGCGCACGGTGAGTTGATCCGAGCGGAAAGGATTGCCCGGATCGAGAACACGGACCTGCAGAAAATTTTCTTCGACGTCGCCGTCTCCGCTGTCGTGACGCGCGGCGACGGATGGGCGGAGCTGGCCATCTACCCCGGGACGTCGACGCGGGCGACGCGGCCGCAACGGGACGACGCGGAAAAGCGGCTTCGCGCCTACTCGGAACGGGCGGTCCGTTACTTCTCCGCCGTGCGGACCATGTACGAGTACCTCAATGAACATCCGCCGCGTGCGCAGGAGCTCTTCGCAGCGCTCTTTCGCGATGAGGACGACGCGCAACCTTCGCTCATCACGGCCGAAGAGCACGATCTGGTGACTGCGATGCGCAGGGCGGTGAATGCGCTCACGCAGGACGAGGACACAGAAGCGCTCGAGGCGGAGGCCGATCTGGTCTACAACCCGCTGCCGGCACGCATCGTGGTGCGTGTCCCTGGTGAGCCTCTCCTCGTCGAGGGTTTCGAGCCCGGTCGGGCGGGAGAACTGGTGGCGGAGCCGCGATCGCTGCTCCAGGCGGTGGCCTCGCTGGAAGGACGCTGGGTCTCACCCGACCCCCTTGCGTTTTCGCTAAGGCCCGGCGGTGGCGGCGATTCCGACAAGGAAGCAGCCCTGATCGCCGCAATGCCGCGTCACACCACGTCCGTCGTCGGCGCGATCGAAGTCGGCCAGGCCATCGTGCAGCAGCTACGGCCCGCGCCGCGGTATCGCGTACGCTGGATGACGAAGAGCGGCGGCTGAGCTCAGAGCTCTTTCATCATCACGACAGCCGCTTCACCATCCGGGTAATACGCACTGCGAATGTATTCTGGCTCGAAATCGAGGAAGCGGTAGAACCGCTGCGCTTCCTCGTTGGAACGACGCACCTCGAGAGAGATCGAGGTCACGCCCTGCTCCGCGGCGAAGGCCGTGCAGCGCTGCATGAGAGCCAGCGCGATTCCCTGACGGCGCACCGATTCATCGACGGCGATCTTGTTGATGTGCATCTCATCCGCGAAATACATCGCGAAGAGATAACCGACGAGGAGCGCGTCACGACGCGCGACGATGTTGAAGCGCCCTTCGTTCCGAACCTCACTCTCGAAGAACTCGCGCCGCCAGGGCGACGGAAAGCAGCGCTGCTCCAACGCGTGAACGGCGGGGACGTCGGCCTCCACGGCCCGGTCGATCGCAACGTTCGGTTTGCTCATCGGCTCTGCTGCAACTTCACCTCCGCTTCCGCGAGGCGAACGTAGATGGGCGTAATGTCCCGATACCGCTCTCCCTCGCCACGCAGCTCGATGTACCGCGCGCGGCGCGCACAGGAGAGCGCGACGTTCTCCCGCTGCGCGATCTCTCCGACCCGGATGACCTCATCGAGGTCGCGAACCTCATCCGCGCCGGCGAGATGCGGACCGGCGACTTCGCGGCCATCTTCGAAACGCGAGACATAGAACTCGCCACGCCCCGCATCATCGACAACGGCCACGCGCCCCGTCTCGGGGGCAATGGCCTGATGCGTCGACATCGCGCAGACCGGTTTTCCGAGAGCCAGTGCGAGACCCTGCATCGTCGCCAGACCGATGCGCACGCCCGTGAAGGAGCCAGGTCCCCGCGTGACCGCAAACAGGTCGATCGCATCGCGCGCGATCGCCGCCTCGGTCAGCAGCCAGTCGATGGCCGGCAGAAGCTTCTCGTTGCGCGAAGACCGTCCCTCGAGCGCGATGGCGCCGAGGAGGAGGTCATCGGAGAGGAGGGCAACAGAAAGGAGTGCCAGGGAGCTGTCGGCCGCAAGGATGAGCATGCGGAATCATTCCGGCGCGGCGCCTGAGCCCCGGCTCCCGCCCGGCGTCATCCCGATGTCGATCAGTTCCATCCCGATCTGTTTGGCGACGTCGCTCGAACGGTCGTCGCGATAGAGCTCGCCGTAGTAGATCCGCCGAATTCCGGCGTTCGCAATCAGCTTGAAACAGTTCCAGCACGGCGAGGCCGTCGTGTAGAGCTCGCCGCCGTCGATGGCGATTCCGTTTTTTGCGGCCTGGAGGATCGCGTTGGCCTCGGCATGAACGGTCGTAATGCAGTGCCCGTCTTCCATCACGCAGCCCGAATCCTCGCAATGCGGCAGTCCGCGCAGCGATCCGTTGTATCCCGTGGAAAGCACCGTGCGATCACGCACGATGACCGCACCGACGTGCTTGCGAGAACAGGTCGACCGCGTTGCCGCCTGACTGGCGATGCCCATGAAGTACTCGTTCCAGCCAGCTCGCATGGGCGAGATTCTACATGCGCATGAAACCTGCACAAATGGAGCATCGTGCCGGCAAGGACAAAGGTAATGATCGTCGAGGACAACTCCGACATCCGCAGGCTCTACGCCATCTGGCTCAACCAGCGCGGCTTCGAGGTGAAACTTGCCGCGAATGGTGCCGAAGCGGTCGAGCGGATCACGATGGAGCAACCCGACGTGGTTCTGCTCGACTGGCTGATGCCGCTCATGGACGGCAACGAGGTCCTCAACAAGCTGAGCGAGAACGGCACTGCCGGAGTGCCGGTAATCGTCATCAGTGGACAACAACCGCCGGAGAAGCTCGATCCGCGCATCCGCTGCTGGCTGACGAAACCGGTCTCGATCGAAGAGCTGGTGATGGAGATCCAACGGCCGATCCCGTGACCCGTGACCGCCGGATGTGCGGCAGTTCGGCTACAATCCGACATCCATGGCCAAACTCTTTTTCGTCGGACTCGACGGCACAGAGAAGAGTTACCGCTTGCAGACGCACCGGCCATTCACCGTCGGCCGCGACCCAGGCAACGACATCATCCTGCGCGATCCGAAGGTCTCGCGTCATCACGCGGAGATCGTTTTCGAGCGCGGTTTCTTCGTGGTGCACGACCTCTCGAGCGCGAACGGCACGTACATCAATGGAAAGCGTGTGAAGGTCGCTCCGCTGACGCATACGTCGAAGGTGCGCATGGGAAACACGTACGGACACTTCTCGGAGGAGCTGCCGACCGAGAGTGACGGAGTACCGGCCGCGGAGCCGTTCGAGCAACCCATCCCCATGCCGGCGGCAGGAATCCCCGCCGACCAGCCCCCGATCGCGGCAACCGCGCAGCACGAGCGTTACAACCTCTCGACGCAGCCGCACGAACAGCTGAGCGCATCCGATCTAAAAAAAAAAGCGGATTAGCGTCTGACGGCGAGGGCGCGGTCCTCGACCCGGCCACCGAACCGATCAGCGATCTTCCCTCTCCCGCGCCCCTCGCCACCGTCCCCGCAGCGTCGATCCCCACCACGCCGCCCGCCCTCGACCGTGGACGCTTCCAGTTCATGAGCGGAATCCCCGCGGGCGAGACCGCGTACATCCGGGGCGAAGACGGCACCGCCATCCTCTCCTACCGAAGTTTTGCGACCGTCATCGGACTGGTGGCAGGGCTCATGTCTGCAATCGTGATCTTCGCCGGCGTTGCCGGAGCGGCCTTCCTGCTGCTGGAGCGACGTCCTCTCCCGGCACTGGCGGCGCTCATGCTCAGTGCGGCGTTCGCCGCGGTCATCATCATGCTCATCCCCGCGACCCAGGCGACGATCTTCGAGGGTGCCTCCCCGGCGATTCTGATCACACAACAGCCCGGGCTGCACCTTCCGAGCGTCACCTATGTCGTGGCCACTCCAGATGGCAAACCGGTCGGGCGGATCGCCCGGTCGTACTTCTCCCGGCTCGGCCGCAACCGGTGGCGGCTTCTGGAAGAAAACGGCAAGATCGCGCAAGGCGAAGCGGTGGAGGAGTCGCTCCCCAAAGCCTGGCTCGCCAAGACCCTCGGCAACGTCTCACCCGCGTACCAGTCGAACATCCGCATCGTCTGGAAGGGTGAGGAAGCGGGATGGATCATCCGCCGGCCCGGCACCGATGGCCACGCAGATCTGCTCACACTCAATCCCGCGACGAAACTCGACCGGCGCGTCGCCGTCGCGCTGGCGACGCTGGTTCTGGGCAGCGAGCCGTAAGAGGAGCGACCGCGGCTCTGTCCCTACTTCATCGGCCGGATCTCGATCCCCGTGTAGTAGTGCTTGAGGATCTGCTGCGCCGTCCAGCCGCTCGTGGCCATTCCGTACGCGCCCACCTGGCAGAACCCGACGCCATGTCCCCACCCCTTGCCGTAAAACGTGTACCGGTCCATGCCGTCGGCATCTTCGGTTTTCTCGTAGACGAAGAGGTTGTCGGGCACGTTCAGCGACCAGCGTACCGGCAGGCCCTTGAGGATGAATGTCCGTCCGTTCTCCGCGGTGACCTCCAGTTCCGCGATGCGCTGCGAGGCATCGGTGACCAGCGGGCGGATCCCCTGGAGCTGACGGATCGGATTGCGCTTGTTGATCGAGGTCACCAGTTCGTCGGCGCGGAAGCTGCGCGTCCAGCTGGCAAAGCTCGAGCTTCGATCGAACGACGCGCCGTCGAGGTAGGTGTTGATGAGCATCGCCACCGGCCTCTTCGCGGCGTCGGAAGTGATCGTGATCCGGTCGCCGAGCGTCACGGGCGCGCCGCGATACTCCTGGTAGCGGTCATTCACCTTGCGGAAGATCGGGGTGCCGGCCGGCAGCGTGAACTTCGTCGCCTTTCCGTCGATCTTCAACGTGACGTCGCGCCCCGCAACGCCGAGGATTTTCCCGGTGACATCGGTCATCGCGGCGTGCTTCCGCATCCACGATCCGAGTAATCCATACAACTCTTCCCACGGCATCGCCGTATTCAAGTCGGCCCGATCGATCGCCTCGGCCGGCAGGAAGCCGAACTTGATGAGAAAGCCGGCGGCACGATACGGCGTCGTTTCCCTGGCGGGCGACTGCGGAAAGTAGTACGCGCGGTCTTCCGGCATCGTCACGACGGACGAGTAGCGATCGAAGCCGAGAGCGGCGGCGAGATACGTGAGCACATCGCCGCGCCGCGAGGAGAGGGGCGAGATGCTGCTCAGAGGGGTGAAGTGCAGTTTCTGCATCGCCGCGGAGACTGCCTGCTCCACGTCGCGGGCGCTCCATGACGATCCGGAGTCGGCCAGTCCGCTGACCGCGGCGAACATCCGCGCGTTTGCCTGCTGTTCGGAAAGAAGGCCGCTGTCGGAACGTCCGGCGATCGTCAGCACCTGGTCCTCTACGCAGCGAACGCGCTTCAGATAGGGCTCGTTGCGGCCGGGGAACATCGTGCCGGCGTCGGAGGTCTCTCCTCCGCAGGTCGCGGTGTAGAGCGCGTCGATCGGCAGACCGTTGTAGGTCGCGATCAGGCCAGCGGTCTCGCGCACGGCCCGATCGGTGAGCGCCTCCTCGCCGGAAAACCCGTTGTACGCCTGGCACGCCGGGCCGGCGCAGATATCGTAACCCTCCCGTTTGAATTGCCCGAGGTTGCGGACAGCGTAGGTGCGGGCGGCGATGGCCTGGGCTTTCAGCGCCTCGACCTCGTCGTAGATCTTCGAGCCCATCTCCGCGGGAACCACGCCGCGCAGGTAGTCCTCCAGGTTCAACTCGTTGATGACGTTGTATGTGCCCCGCTGATTGATGAACACGCGCGCCGCGGTGCGATAGGGCTTATCGGCGATCGTCAGTGTGTCCGCGCTGATCGGCATGACCAGCAGCGACTCGCCGTCGAGCAGGGCCGTCTCGCCTTCATCGTCGGCCAGCTGATGCCGTTTCGGAAACGGCTGATCAGACGGGCGTTTGACGATGAGAAGGTTCGTTCCGAAGCCGTGCTGGGTGAGCTGGTCCCGCAAGCCCTGTGCGTCATTCGACGTCAGAAAATCGCCGGCGACCACCCGATAGGCGGTGCCACCAGTGTCGATCAGTACGTCCGCGCGCTGCTGCGAATCCGCGCGCACCTTTTCGGCGAGGGCGTTTGCGCTCGTCAGATCGGAGATCGTACTGACCTGGACGGCGTAGTGTGCGGCAGCATCCGTGACCGGCGCGGTCAACGTGAAGCCGCGATGGATCATCGAGGCACCCGCGTCGCTGACGACGTAGTACCCGCCGGCGCCGCGCGGAAAGGAGACCATGGTCTGGTCATTCGCCAGCCCGACGCGGATGCGCGGCTCCGCGATCGACTTCGCAACCACGGGAATCGACGTCAATGCATTCGGCGAGTGTGCGGGAGGCGGCACGACAATTTTCGGCGCGGGGGGATGGCTGGCGGGGACCGGAGGCGCCGAGGCGCAGGCCGCGAGCATCAGGAACGAGAGGAAAACCGTGATCCGTTTCATCGTTTGAGCCTTCCTGCAAGAAAAGACCCGCAAGGGTTCCCTTTCAACGTTCAGCCTGACCCTGGACGGGCGACCCGAACAGCACACCCGCCAGGATCTTGATCCCGTTCCGGATCCGATCATCACTCTCCTTCGCGAAGGTCAGCCGCATCGTGTTGCGCCCGCTGCCGTCGACGAAGAACGGGCCTCCCGGCACGTAGGCCACTCCGGCAGCGACCGCATCCGGGGCCAGCGCCGCGGCGTCGATCTCATCGCGGAGGGTGACAAAGGTGAACAGACCACCATCGGCGGGAGTCCACGCCGCATGCGCGCTGAAGTGTTCCTCGAGCATCTCGAGCATCGTTCCGCGCTTCTTGCGATAGAACGACCGCACGCGGTCGATCTGTGCTGGAAGCTCGCCCGCAGCCGTGAACTCGTCGACGATCGTTTGATCAAGCATCCCCGAACAGAGATCCGCAGCCTGTTTGGCAATCTCCAGCTTCGCCAGCAACGCGGACGAGGCGACGATCCACCCGCATCGCAACCCCGGCGCGAGAATCTTGCTGAAGGAGCCGAGGTAGATCACGCGATCCTCGTGGTCGCGGGACTTCATGGCCAGCGTGTCGGCCTCCCGCACGTAGACCAGCTCGCCGTACGGATCGTCCTCGATGACCAGGAAATCGTACTCGGCCGCGATGCGCAGCACCTCTGCGCGGCGTTGTTGCGTCATCAGCCGGCCCGAGGGATTCTGAAAATTCGGGATTGTGTAGAGCAGCTTCGGCTTCGTCCGCGCCGCCATTTCCTCGAGCGATGCCGGGATGATGCCGTCGTCGTCCTGCGCCACACCAAAGAGCTCCGCACTGCGGGCGTAGAACGACGACGTCCCGCCGATGTACGTCGGCAATTCGACGAGTACGACATCGCCCGGGTCGAGCAGGGTGTGCGCGATCAGGTCGAGGGCCTGCTGGGAACCGGTGGTCAGGAGGACGTCGCTGCCGTTGCAGTCGATGCCCCGCGAACGGCATACACCTGCCACGAAGTCGCACAGCCGGGGCAATCCGCGCGTCGGGCCGTACTGCAGTGCCACAGAGCGTTTCTCGAGGATCGCACGCGCGGCGATCTCCGCAATCCGCTCCGCCGGAAACGTCTCCGGCGACGGCACTCCTCCGGCGAAGGAGATGATGGCCGGATCGTTGATCAGTCTGGCGAAGGCGCGGATCGCCGAGGGACGGAAGTTCCCCGCATCCTTCGAGAAGAACTTCTCCATCAGCGCTCCTCGGTCATCGACACGAAACAGGCGATGAGGTACGAGCCGATGGCCGCGCTGACCAGCGCCTGAATGACGCCGCCGATCAACCGAACGGGCGCGAAGAACAACGCCACGGACGGAACGTGCTGCGAGTTGAACGTCAAGGGAATGCTGAAGCCTGAGACCACGGAGTTCAGGGCCATGGACAGGATGAAGGTGATGACGGCGATGGCGAGATGCCGCCCGAGGTCCAGACGGATTTCGCGCCAGGCCAGCCGCAGTGCCTCGCGAGCCAGAATCGCGCGAGCCACGCAGATCGTGACGGCCTTCGTGCACCAGATCGAGGTGACGATGGCGATCGGGATGAGCACGAGCACCGCCATGGCCAGGCCTGCGCATCCGACCACGACTCTCCCCATCGTGTCGGACATGACCAGCATTCCGGCGATCGTGAGCACCAAGGGTACGAGGACGATGGCCAACCCTACCGACCACGCCAGGTTGTAGATCCAGAAGATCCGCCACCACGATGCGACGCCCCCGGCGATCCAGCGGTCAATGGAGAATGCACGCAGATCGTTGCGGGCCTTCATGGCCCGCTCCGCGTCGACGAAGATCTGCGCCGTGGCACCCTCGACGAACGCGTGCAGGGCCATCAACACGCCCAGGACGACGAACGCCAGGGCGAGCATCCAGACGAACAAGAGGAGATGGCCGACCATCCAGCTGATCACCGCGCCACCGGGATCCGCCGAGTTGAGGATGTCGTCCTTCGAGAGTCCCGCCGCAACGATCGCGGGAACGACGGCAGCGACCAGCGAGACGATGATGATCCCCGCAAGCACCAGGGTTTCGGCGACACGCAGTGCGACGACAGGCCAGTTCGCGACCGTTGCCTCGAACCCGCGGCGGAGGACCTCACTGATGTTGCGCTTCAAAGGATGTTGCGGCTCTGCTTGTTGGCGATGCGGTGGTCGGGGATGCCCTTCATCGAGATCAGTTCGGTCATCTCATGCAGGCGGCTGCGCAGGCGGTCGCCCACGCGGTCCTGCAGCCGTTGCCCGTCCACGCTCGAATCGTCGTAGTAGTTGGTCGTGAAGATCGTGGTCCTCTCCGTGTTGTAGCGGCTGTTGATCACGTAGTAGAGAACGTCCTGCACGAATTGCGTCGGCTTCTGAGATCCGAGCTCGTCGAGCACGAGCAGGTCCACCTCGAGCAACGGGCGCAGGATCTCTGACTTGCTGACCGCCGCATCGGCGTCGAAGCTGGCCTGGATCTCCTGAATGAGGTCCTGAAAATTGCAGAAGAGCACCCGCCCGGGCTTGCCGCTGTGGATGATCTCGACGAGCGCGGCCACGGCCAGGTGTGTCTTGCCTGCTCCACAGCCGCCCATGAGCAGGAGACCGCGGCCGTCGATCGTCATCGGCCAGGCATCCACGAATTCGCGCACGCGGTTGCGCGCCGACTTCAGGACCGCGTTGTTCTTGTCGTAGAACGTCTCCAGCGAGCAGTGCGGGTAATACCGTCGCGGGATGTTCGACGCCGCGATGCGCTGCCGCCGGCGGAGATCGCCCTGACATCCGCACGGCTCGACTCGCAGGGAGTCGCCGGGCAGTGGAACCCAGCCGGAACCGTTGCAGCGGGAGCACGTGGCGGGAAGAAGGGCGGACATCGTTGTAAGTTTAGTCGACGGGCTCCTGAACGGCGAATGGTCCGTCGACGGAGCGGGTCTCTGCTCGCGCTCGCTTCTCGCGCGCCGTCAATTCGTCCATAATCCGCATTTCCTGATGACGCCTTCCATCGTGACGTACCTCGAGTCGCGGCCGGATACCGCCCTGTTCCTCCTCAGCGGCGAGTTGGGCAGGACGGTGGAGGAGATCTTTCCCCGCGCCGAAGCTCTGCTGCCGAAGCCGTACAAGATCTTTCCGGCGGACGAAACGCAGGCGCCGGGGATCGGCTTTCCGGTCGCCGATGCTCCCGTGCTGCGGGAGCTGGACGCCAAACTGGACCGCTGGCTTTCGGAGGAAGTGGCGTGGCAGGCGGGACGCCAGCAGCCGGCGAAGGAACGCGCGCAGATCTCGAACTCGGCCTACATGGCCGCGCTGATGCGGCTGGTCGAGAACGCGCTGATGTCGAACCTGCTCAGCGACTATCACGCGATCTTCTGGCTCGCGCATTCGTTCGACCTGTCCCGGCAGCTCTCCTCGATTCCACGCCGCGTGAGCGCGTTCGACACGCAACTGGGCCGGACGCAGGGAGACGCGTTCAAGTATCGGATCTTCGCCAAGTGGGCCGCCGACACGCGCGAAGCGATGGCGCAGCTATCGGCGAAGGTCTCCTCGATCCTCGACGGCGAGGAGCAGCGAGGCCTGCAGTTCTTCCGGCTGCTCGCCGACGACGTCCTCATCCTGACCGAGGAGTTTATCGGACCCGATCTGCGGGAGTTGCGGTCCTTCGTCACGGGCTATCTGCGCCGCGACTTTCAGGCGTTCCGCGATTCGATGGAACGGATGCGGGAGGTCACGCTCGATCTTCTGCAGCGCGACCGGACGTTTCGCGCCGCTCTCCCGCTCTTCGGTGTGGCGATCGAGCAAAACGTCCCCATCGCGTTGTTGCTCGACACGCGGTTTCAGAATTTTCTGTTTGAGCAGAATGCCATCCAGTCGGCGATCACGCGCGAGGATCGCGAACAGTTCCAGCTCATCGCACGGCGGCTGCGGGAGTTTGCCATCCTCAACCAGCTGCGGCGGGGCATCACCATGATGACCGTGACCAGCGACGACCAGATCGTCTCGATCGACAAGCGGGCTACCGTTTACTCGCGATCGACCCGTCCGATGGACTTCGGCCGCCCCGGCGTGCTCGACCCGATGGTCCATCGCTTCGGACTCATCTACGACATCTCGAGCTTCACCGAGACCCTGGGCAACATCCGGCGTGGCGGACGGCGGGAGGAGATCAGTTCGTACCGACAGATGCTGTTGTTCCAGCGACGGCTCGAATCCATCGTCACCCGCCACCTCCTGCAATTCGAAAAGTTCCTCGGCGACGGCGCGTTCTACACGACGCGGCGCGCGCTGCGCCTCGTCCGCGCCGCCGTCGAGATCCAGCGCTGCTATTCGGAAGTCCGCCGCAAAGGCTTCGCGTTCAACAAAGGACTGCGCATCGCGCTCAACTTCGGCTACTACCGTTTGCTGCCGATGAAGGGCACCGCCAACGAACGGATCACCGAGTTCTACGGGCCCGGAATTGTCGAGCTGTCACGGCTGACGACCGGGAAGGCAAACCGCGAGATCGAGGAGTTCGCTTCGTTCCTCCTGACGCACGGATACGAACCGGGGAAAGTGCAGGCGTTCTTCGCACCGCTCGAGCGTGGGGTCGACGTCATCGACCACGCACAGCACGCACGCGAGTTTTACTCGTACGTGAACCACAACGGCCATCTCGTCAACGAGGGCATCGTCTCGTCGATGGCGTTGCTGCAGGAGCTGTCCAACGAGCTCATGGCGGAAGGACAGTTGTTGCATCGCCTGCGTGCTCCCTGGGCCACCTACATCGGCTTCGCACCGTCGCTGACGGGGTTGGAGTACGTCGGAGTGCGGCTCATCGGCAATGTGTCCTTGAAGGGACTGGACGAGATCGACGTCTGCGAGATCGTTCCCTTCGCGCCGGGCGAAGTCGAAGCGAGTCCCCTTGACGGCGCGGATCCCCTCGTGCGCGCGATCCGGCAGGAGTTTCATCAGGACCGCACGCCCACCGCCCTGCTGGCGGCGACGACGGAAGTGAATGACACCACGACCAGCGAACAGGTCATCGAACCGGAGCTGGTGGTGTGTCTCCACTACGAGCCCGACGGGAGCGAGAACGACGTGGTCATCGGAGAGTGGAATCCACGGACGGACGATCTGCGGCGTCCCCTTCACTTTCCGAGAAGCGACTTCATCCGCCTGTTCGCGCTCAAGGGCGAGCTCACGGCTGACATGCTCACTGAGCGGCGCGACACCGTGCGCGACCTCTACAACCGCCTTTCCGAGCGGGCCCCCGCGACTCCGATTGCTTTCGCCGATTTCCGCGAGCACTACGCGACGTTCGTGCTGGGCGCGGTGGTGGAGAAGCTGTAGTTCGGGGTTTCGCGGTTTCCGGTTTGCTGGGTCTGGAGTTGTCGCGCTTACAAGGTTGAAAACGTGCGCCAGCGAGCCGCGGGCCACGAAATCGAGCAACCCCACGACCGCATAACGACACAACCACACTCCTGTTACCATCAATAACCGAATGCGCGTCGATCACGAAAAGAGGGAGATCGTCTGTTCGGTCGGCGATCTCGTTCATGAGTCGACGTACCGCCGGATCGGAGTGGAGCGCGGCGACGGATTCCGGCGGATGTGGATCGGTCAGGACATCCACACGAAACGGGCCGAGTTCCGGACGGGCGAGGATGCGAATTATCGCGCCGAAGTCCACGTCGTTCACCGGACCCAGCTCGGACCCTGGACCGTCACGATCACGGGACGCATCGACGGCCTCTCCGTCGACAAAGCGGAGAAACGCGTCGTCGTCGAAGAGGTGAAGTCGATCCACTTCGACCTCGAGCTGGAAGCGCTCTACCGCTCAGACAAACTGCAACGCCACCTGCTGCAACTCCTTCTCTACTCGTACTTCCTCTCCGGGCAGCCGGACTTCGACGGCTTCGTCTTCCTGCCGCAACTCGTCCTCATCGACCTGATCTCCGGCGACACGAAGACCATCGATGCGGAATTCGACCGCGATCGCATCATCGAGACGCTCAATGACCGGCTGGAACGGCTCATCACCGATCTCGAGACCGCCGCAGCCTTGCGCGTTGCCAAGCGCGCGTTTGCCGACACGCTGTCCTTTCCGTTCGGAGGGATGCGGCCCGGGCAGGAGGAGATCGTCTCTTCCGTCGCTCGCACCATCTATCAACGCGAGGCATTGCTCGTCTCCGCACCGACCGGAATCGGAAAGACGATGGCCGTCCTATACCCGGCGGTGAAGCAGGCGCTCAAGCTCGGAAAGAAACTCTTTTATCTGACCTCCAAAACGATGCAGCAGGACGCCGCCGTCGAGGCCCTCGGCCTCCTCAACGACGGCTCGTTTCGCGTGCTGCGCATCCGCGCCAAGCAGAAGATGTGCGCCCATACCGAGATCATCTGCCACGAAGATTTCTGTCCCTACGCGGCGCGCTACTCCGAGAAGATGCAACGCACCGATCTCCTCAATCATCTCGTGACGTCGATGAGCTACTTCGATCCTGCGCTCACGTTCGAGATGGCGAAGTCCAACGAGGTCTGCCCCTTCGAGGTCTCGCTCGAGCTCATCGAACAGGCCGACGTCGTGGTTTGTGACTACAACTACATCTTCGACCCGTATGTCGGTCTCAAGGCCTACCAGCAGGAGAACGACTACGGCGACTGCGTCCTGGTCGTCGATGAAGCGCACAACCTCGTCGAGCGCGGCCGCGGGTACTACTCGCCGGAACTGCACGAGGAATTGTTCGACCGGATTCGCAATCACCTGGCCTCGCGCAACTGCTGGCTCGACGGCGCGGAGGAGTTGCTGGAACAGCTTCGCGATCACTACAACTACCTGGCCGAGGCGTTCGGCGAAGATCCAGGCGTCAAGCAGGCGATCTGTGAGCCTGACCGCCAGTTGTTCATCGAACAGCGGACCGAGTGGGAACGGCTGGTCATGCACTACATCGGCTGGAAGATCGAGAACCGCATCGTCGAGACGGATGACCCGTTGATCGATTTCTACTTCCGGCTCGTGAAGGTCGCCAACCTGATGACGGAAAAGGGCGACGAGTTCGCGCACCTGATCGAGCGAACACCGGAAGGCTTGAAGTTCAAGATTTTCTGCAAAGACCCTTCGCGCTTCCTCGGCAGGATCTTCGACTCGGCCCACGCCACCGTGGCGCTCTCCGCCACTCTCGAACCGTTCGATTTCTATCGCAAGCTCCTCGGCTTTCCCTCCGACCGCACCACCGAGCTGTCGCTCCCTTCGCCGTTCCCGCGCGGCAACCGCAAGATCGTCGTCATCTCCGAGGTCGACACGTCGTACAAGAAACGGGCGGAGTCGTATGACCGGATCGCGGACAACGTCGCGTCGATCTCTGAAGCGGGCGACGGGAACTTCCTGGCGCTCTTTCCAAGCTATGCGTTTCTGCGCGAGATCTCCGACCGCATGCCGCCCATTCACAAACACGTGATGGTGCAGCGCACGGACATGACCGATTACGAGCGCAACGCCATGCTCGACATCCTGCGTGAACCATCGCGACGCGGCAACTTGATCATGGCCGTCTCCGGCGGCATGTACGCAGAGGGGATCGACTATCGTGGAGACATGCTTTCGGGCGTAATGGTCATCGGTCCCGCGCTGCCTCAGGTGAGCTTCGAGCAGGAGTTGCTGCGCGAGTACTACGACGAGCAGTACGGATCGGGATTCGAGTTCGCGTACCTGATCCCCGGGATGACGCGGGTCGTGCAGTCGGCGGGACGCGTCATCCGCAGCGAGACCGACATCGGCATCATCGCCCTTCTCTGCCGGCGATTCACGCAGCAGCCATATACGCAGTTCTTTCCAACCGACTGGTATGAACTGTCACCGCGCGAACTGATCTCGAAGAAACCAGCCAGCGAGATCCGCGCGTTTTTCGAGGCCAAAATGACGCCACAACTGAGGCTCGTGTGATGCGCCGGATCGTTGTCGTACTCCTGTTGCTGACCGGTTGCGCGACCGCGGCAAAAGCGCCTCCCCCCCCTCGTATGCCGCAATGGTCGTCGATGCCGGCCTCGGTTCTCGACGCCTTCTGCTCCAGCTTTCGGGATGAAGGCATCTCGAGCTCGACGACTGTGAACGTCGTCAAGACCGCGCAGCCGCTCCTGATCACGCCGACCGCGATGCAGGCCCTCTCGGACTCTTTTTTCTACCACGGGCCGATGGATCCGGCACGCGCGGCCGCTGCGGCGACCGCCGATGCGTCGGAGATCCCGATCGCCATTCCACCGGGCTGCGCCTGGCGCGGTGTCGCAGCCGGCAGCCGCTCGAAGTACATCGACACGCTGACCCTCGAGCTCTCTCCGCCGATCATGAATCCATTCACGCGAAACGCCGCCGGCATTTTCGCGCGAGTGGCCCTCGCCGATGAGTCACCGAGCTGGTACTGGTTGCCGCTCTCTCCACATGGCGACACCTGGGCGGCCGGAAGGATCACGCTGTTGCCGTACCGGCAGTAATTCGGGAACGCGGAAACGCATCCGTTCGTCCGTCTCCTCGATTGTCGCGAGCGTCGGGGTGTGGGACGGTCGATAATGCAGGGGAATCGAGGGAGGTTCCATGCCGCCAGTCATCGTCCGAGCCAATGGTTCGTTGCGCAATGAGGCTGAGGCAGGAGCCCATCGTTTCGTCGTTGACGAGCCGGTAAGTGCGGGAGGAACCGATGGCGGTCCCACGCCTTACGACCTCCTTTCCGCCGCCCTCGGCGCCTGTACCTCCATGACGATGCGCCTGGTCGCCGTGCGGGAGAACATCCCGCTGGAGGGAACCGAGGTCACGGTAGAGAACGACCGGATGTACGCAAAGGACTGTGCGGACTGCCTTTCCGCGTCCGGCTACATCCACCATTTCACGGTCACCATCAAGCTCATCGGACCTCTGACTGCGGAACAGCGTGAGCGGATGCTCGCCGTTGCAGGTCGTTGCCCGGTCAACAAGACCCTCGTTTCCGAGATCCGGATCGACGAGTCTCTGGCCAACTGATGGCACGCATTTTTCTTCTTCGGAGGGAAGAAAATTTTCGGGTTCTGCCATGATTTCTGACTCCCCTAACCGTGCGAGAGTGCTCGTCGCGGATGATGACCGGTCGATTCGACAGCTCGTCTCCACCATCGTAAGGCGCGAGAGTTTCACCGTTGATTCCGCGGCAGACGGTCTCGAAGCGATCGAGAACCTGAAGCAACACGCCTACGCCGTCCTGCTCCTCGACCTGATGATGCCGCGCATGGACGGCTTCGGCGTCATCGAGTGGCTCAAGGAACATCCCCACTGATCAAACCGATCATCATCGTCATCACCGCCTATTCGGATCAGCGGTTCAAAGAGGTCGACGCGGAGCTGGTCGCCGGCGTATTGCGCAAACCGTTCGAGGTGGCAGAGCTGGGCGATCTCGTGTGCGCCTGCGTCACGGGCTTCACGGAAGAAGTGGCCCAGAAGCTCTCTTTCTCGAAGGACGGGGCCATCCGAGCCTTCGTCGAAAACGAAAGCCGGGATCGGAACTCGTAGTCCCGCTGTTACGCTCCCGGAGCCCAGTTCTCAATCCAGTACTGCAGGATGATGAGCGCCCAAAGCGGCTTGGCGTTGTTGGCGCGGCCGGTGCGGTGCGCCGCCAGCAGTTCGGCGACGTGCCGTGGATCGAGCAGGCCCTGGGACCGCAACCGCTCCGGCGCCAGCAGGCGATCGACTTCGCTCCGCAACCCTTCATTGATCCAGTTCGCGATGGGCACGCTCAGCCCCCGCTTGCGGCGGTAGATCACATCCTTCGGCAACCAGCGCTCCGCCGCTTTCTTGAGGACCCATTTCGTCTCGAAGCGGCGGATGCGGAGTCCGACGGGAAGGGACAGCGCGAACCGCGTCACGTCGCGGTCGAGAAACGGTGCGCGGGCTTCAACCGAAGAGAGCATGGTGGCCCGATCGACTTTCACGAGGAGGTTGTCGCGCAAATAGCTGCGATAGTCGAGCAGCATCGCTCCCGGCAGCGCGTCCTTGTTCATGAGCGAAGGGAGATCCGGAACATCGCCGCCGCGCAAGTACACGTCGGGAGACAGCCCCGTCCCAAACCAGGCCAGATGCCGCTCGATCCACGGCTTCTCCGCGTCCGACACGAAGCGTTTGAGCAGGAACTCGAGCGTCACCTTCTTCGTCGATGACGGCACCCCCTGCACCGCGCGGCGCAAGGTCGCGCGGACGAACGACGGCAGCGCGTCGTACATCGGCGCAACCTTGTGCCCGATGTACGTCGGATAGCCGCCGAACAATTCGTCCGCTCCTTCGCCACTGAGTACGACCTTCACATGCTGGTGTGCCGCGCGCGCCAGCAGAAACGTCGGAAGGATGGCCGGATCGGCAAGCGGCTCTGCGACTCCTCGAACCACCGCCTGCAGTGCTTCGGAAAGCGTCGTCGCGTCTGTCCGCACCGGCACATAGCGCGTCCGGATCCTCTTCGCCAGCTCTTCGGCGACAGGACTCTCGTCATACGACTGCTCCGCGAACGCCGCCGAATAGGTGTGCACGCGATCGACGCCGATGAACTTCGCCGCCAGCGTCGCCAGGATCGACGAATCGAGTCCTCCGCTGGTGAAGACGCCGACCGGCACGTCGGCCATGACCTGCTTCTCCACCGCCCGTTCGACGAGCCGCTGCGTTTCGTCAACGGCGTCGCGCGCCGAGATCGGTTCGATCGCAAACGACTCCGCGTCCCAGTAGCGAACGCTCTCTTCGCCCTGATTCGTGAAACGGATGAAGGTACCGGCCTCGACGCGGCGCACATCGCGGAAAGGTGTGCGCGGCTCGGGAACGTACCCGAGACGCAGATACTCACCGATGGCGATCGGATCGAGCTCCCGGCTGACGTCAGGATTCTGAAGGAGACATTGCAGCTCGGAGGCGAAGATCACTTCCCCGCTGGTCTTCGCGTAGAACAGCGGCTTCTCGCCTGCGCGGTCGCGCGCGAGAATCAGTGTCTGCGTCCGTGCATCCCAGATGGCCAGGCCGAACATGCCGTCGAGCTCGGGAATCGCCGCGACACCTTGCTCGAGGTAGAGCGGGAGAATCGTCTCCACGTCGGACTTCGAGCGATACGGATAGTCGGGAAACCGGGCGCGGATTGCGGCAGCGTTGTAGATCTCGCCATTGCATTCGAGCCATACCTGCGAGTCAGGCGCGGCAAATGGCTGGTCGGCGCGCTCATGAAGGTCGATGATGCGAAGTCGCTCCGTCCCGATCACGGCATCGGGTCGCGTCAATTCGGCGTGGCCGTCCGGCCCACGATGGCGAAGCGCCTCGCCCATCAGCCCCAGCACGTGGGGATGACGCAGGGTCGCGCCATGCGCAACCATTCCGTAGATCCCGCACATTGGAGGCGACTATAACAAGGTGGGGCGGCAACGCCGCCGAACCAGCCGCCTACCGCGCGTAGGCGACGTAACGCGCGTCGGATGCGATTGCGCGCAACCCCCGCCCTGCGAGCCGCGCACGATGCGCAGCATCATTCGCGCGCACGATGTAAAT
Organism: Thermoanaerobaculia bacterium; assembly: GCA_038244715.1. Taxonomy (GTDB): domain Bacteria; phylum Acidobacteriota; class Thermoanaerobaculia; order Gp7-AA8; family Gp7-AA8; genus JADGNZ01. The sequence continues at coordinate 68,296 of JBBRTE010000014.1, read as the reverse complement.
ACGGTTGCGCGCCGGATCGGCGAGCGCGCCATCCAGCCAGGCAACCGGCTTGATCGTGACGCCGCCAGCGAACGCCGCATAGTGACGGATCAGATAGTTGCTCGTGAACTCCTCCGCATCGGGAGTGACCACCACCATCGGCCGTCGCAGATAGAACGTCATCGAGCCGGTGAATGCCTCTACCCCCACCACCTCGGTCTGGGGTGTGACCCGTGGACGAAGCTGCTCGATGAGAGCCGCTTCCGATCGCCGCCCGCCGATTGCGCGCATCAGCGGATTGGCGGTGAGTGGAATGGCGATGACCGGGATCGACAGCGCGACGAGCGCGAACTCGCGGCGGGTGACAAACGCGAGCGCACCGCCGATCGCGAACGCAGCGCCCATCGCGATCGCGGAGATCCGTGCGGCATCGCCATACTCGGCGCGAAGAGGAACGAAGGCCGGCGCGATCATCAGCGCAACGCCGAAAACCACCAGCACGCCGGCCGCCACGCGCCATCGCAGTCGCGGATCGCGCCAGATACGAGCGACCAGCAATGCGACGGGCGCCATCAGCGGGAGGATGTACTGCGGCCTCTTCGACTGCGAGATCGAGAAGAACACGAACGGAATCGCAATCCACAACAGCATGTACAGCGCCGACCGGTCGCGCCGATCGATCGCGCGCGGGCTGCTGATCAGGACGATCGACCACGGCAGCGCACCAGCGATCAGGTACGGGATGAAGTACCAGGGTGGCCCCGTGCGCTTCAGCGCCTTCGTCGCCAGACGCTGCGCGGTCTCCGTGACGAGGACATAATGCAGAAAATCGGGGATGGCCCGTGAGATCGCCCAGACCCAGGGCGCGATGGCCAGGATGAAGAGAGCGAGACCGGCCCACGACCAGAGCGCGCGAAAACGCTTGCGCCAGATCGCGTACGGAATCGCGACGAGCAGCGGAAGCGCGATCGCCACCGGCCCTTTGGTGATGACTCCCAGTCCGATGGCGAGCCAGGCCAGAGCAGCCCATCTGCGATGCTCTTCTTCGCACGCCAGATAGAGAAATGCGGTCGCCATCGTAATGAACAGCGCCAGCGCGCTGTCGAAGATCACGGTGCGCGAAAACGCCAGCGCCAGCGGCGTCGACAGAAACACGATCGCGGCAACGTCGGCCTCGTCGCTTCCCCAGACCCGCTTCGCGAACCACCAGAGAAACGCTGCACCGGCCATGGTGAAGAGAAACGCCGGAATACGCGCCGCAACCTCCGTGGGTCCGAGCACTTCCATCACGGCTGCCTCGGCCGCGAAGTAGACGATCGGCTTGTCAAGATACGGCATACCGTCGAGGCGCGGCATCACGTAATCGTTCGTCGCCGCCATCTCGCGCCCCACCTCGGCATTGCGACCCTCATCCGGATCGAGCAGCGGAAATCCGCCGAGGTGGACGGAGAGGGCGATGACGACGATGAGGAGCCACCAGCGGAGCAACATGGAAGGACCGGCCAAAACGGGCGAAGGATACCGCTAATATTCGCGAGCATGCTGAGACGAGTTCTGCCACTGCTCCTGCTCGCGATGATAGGTACTCCGGATGGGAGGGCGGCCGACATCGGTGCGCACCCGATCCCCCCGGCCGCGATCGCGTCACATGTCCGCTTTCTGGCCGGCGCCTCGGCCGACGGCGCGAAGCTCACGCGCGATTGGCTGAGGTTTTTCGGCAACACCTTCGGCCATCGTTCTCGCCCAACGATCACCCTGCAGAGACCGTGAACGTACAGGATCTTCTCGGGCGCTCGTTCGCGTTTCCGGCACCTCCGAAACGCGTGGTCTCGCTCGTGCCGTCGTTGACGGAAGCCCTCTTCGACCTCGACGCCGGCGACGCGGTCGTCGGAATCACCGACTTCTGCATCTTTCCCGAAGGGACCGAGCAGCCGCGCGTCGGCGGCACGAAGAACCCACGCATTGACGAGATTCGCGCTCTGTCGCCGGATCTCGTCTACGTCAATCTCGAAGAGAATCTCGAGAAACACGCCAGGCAGATCGAATCGTTCGCACCCGTCTTCGTCACCGAGCCGAAGACGATCGATGACGTCGCCGATCTCATCAGGACCCTCGGGTTGATTCACGGCCGCGAAGGGCGCGCCCACGACCTCGTCTCGGAGTTGAATCGGGAACGCGGCGTCGTCGCTTCGTTCACGTTTGCGGTTCCGATCTGGAAGCAACCATGGATGTGGTGTGGTGGAGATACCTACGTTTCGAATCTCGTGGAGGAGATCGGAGGACGCAACCTCCTTCGTGAGCGCAACCGCTACCCAGCGATGGCGCTCGATGACGTCCTGAGCCTGCGCCCGGACATCGTCTTCCTCCCCGACGAACCCTACGTCTTCACGCCTGCCGATGCCTCCTCGATCGAGGGACCGCGTGTCATCGGTCCATTCCCCGGCCATCTCTTCACATGGCACGGCACGCGGACGATCGCCGGTCTGCGGTTTCTGCGCACGGCCCTGAGTGGCGCGCCGGATCGTCAATCCCGCAGCAGATGAAGGCGCAGGAACGCGAGGATTCCTCGAATCGCGTCGTGTGACGCCTCACTACCGTCGCGCAGGTCGAACGCATGGGGCAGCGAGGGGTGATTCGAGATGGAAATCGCCAGGTTGGCGGCGAGGGCATGCGCCGCAAAGCGATCGATCATCTCGTTCAGATGGAGAGTCTCGTCCTTCCCCGCGCGGATGACGAGGATGGGAAGATCGCCGGGAATGTCTCGTACTGATTTTCCCGAAGCCGGATTTGCAAAGCCCCACTGCTTCTGCGCGTCCGCGATGGCACTGCTGCCATCGAGGTCGAGCAGGAATCCGTAGCAAAGAACCGCGCAGGCGAGAGGTTCGTCGATCACCACCGACAGCGCGTTCGGAGTGTTGCCGGAACACGACCAGACACCCAGCGCTGCCGTGTCGATGTTGAGCGCATCGGCCTTTTGTCGAATGAACGAAAACAACTGGCGGACGTCGACTGCGGGTTCCTGATTCTCGTAGGTCATCGCGACGATGCCCGACGCGGCGACGAGGCGCGCCCAGGAGTCATACGACGCCATCTCCTTCTGTCTGCATCCGAGCCGCATCGCGAAACCGGAATCGGAAAAGCCGGTGACGAAGACCACAGTCGGGCGGTGCTTGCTCGCAATACCGGCTGGCTCATAGAGATCGAGGGTCAAAGCTCCGCTCCGGCTCCTCGCGTACTCAATGTTCCTCCGGACTGTCACCGCAGCCATTCCCGGTACTCGATGGACCACCGCCAGGGCCGTCATTGGATGCCGCGTCACGTCGTCGCTCATCTGCGCCTTTCCAGAGTGGTCCGAAAACACGAAAGCCGCCGGGCTTGCGCCGCGACGGCTTCCACTCTTCCCTTTCCGGGGATCCCAATCCTACCGATCTGAGGCGCGGCCGTAAAGCGGTTCTTCAGTCCCCTTCGATGACGCCGGTCGCCCAGAGGCGGATTGTCTCTTCGACGTTGTCGAGCTGCTTGGTGAAGAAATGATCCGCACCTGCAATGATCATCGTCTCCGCGTTGCGGATCTGCTGGCCGAGCTTCTCGATCTTGTCGACATCGCCGAATTCATCCTGCGTCCCGTGCAGGATGAGCATCGGTTTCTCGCACGATCGGAGATAGCCGAAGTCGTACTTATTGACCGGCGTACCGATCAGGAAGAGCGCGTCGACGGAGGAAAGCTCGCACGCGGCTCGTGATGCGACCCAGGCTCCGAACGAGAAGCCGCCGGCGAACACCTTCAATCCGGGATGTTTTTTGATCAGCCAGTCGATCGCAGCGATGACGTCGCCCTGTTCGCCATCTCCCCCTTCGTGATGACCGGCACTGTTCCCGGTCCCTCGGAAGTTGAATCGCAGGGTGGCCACGTTCGCCGCCTCGAGTCCTCGTGCGACCCGGAAGACGACTTTGTTGTGCAGGGTGCCGCCGCCGACCGGATGGGGGTGGCAGACCACGGCTACCGCGGCCGGATCCTGCAGATCGCGGTAGAGGGCCTCGAGCTTTCCTGCGCTCGAGAATAGGTCGACATGACGGAGAGGTTTCGGATTCACGGGACGCTCGTCTGCTCACGGACCGGCGAGAGTCGGAGGAGGATGCGGTCCCCCTCGAGTCTCACTTCATGCGTGGCAATCGTGAATTCTCCGTTGCCGGGACACAGCCCGCTTCGCACATCAAACCCCCAGAGATGCCACGGGCAGATGATCTCGTCGCCGATCAGATCGCCTTCGGCCAGCGGCCCGCCACGGTGAGGACAGGTGTTGTCGGTGGCGTAAAACCCCGTGGTTGTGCGCGAGACCGCAATGACGCGATCGTCGACACGTACGGCTCGGATTCGTCCGACGGGAAGGTCAGCCAGGGACAGAACGTCATGAAACGTTTCATTCATCGGAGGCGCACTCTAGCAAACGTGTCAGTGAACCTTCGTGCGCATCGCGCGATAGGTTTGCCAGTCCGCTTCCTTCGCGCCGACGTTGAGTGCGATCGGATAGGGGTGACCCGGCAGCAGACGGTTCAGCTCACGGGCGAACGCCTTCGGATCAGCGGTGTACCAGAGCCAGGTCCGCTCCCCCGTACCCGTGACGATCATCGTGAGGTAGCCAACGCGATCACCTTCGATCGGCCCGATGGCCGCCTCGAACTTCGCGATCTGCCCCACGACTTTCTCCGCCGGCATTCCGTTGGCATCGGGTGCGTACTTCCAGTGCATCTCGATGGCGGTCGGATAGCTCGCGGGATGCACGTCCGCCGGAATCTCCTTGCGGACCTTCAGGAGAAGAAGCTTGTCGTGCTGTTTCGATGTGATGACGACCCAGCCGTTGTTCGATTGGGAGGAGATTGCGGGGACTGCCGCCCGGATGGCAAGGGCCGTTGTCGCCACGATGAGAGCAACTGCAATTCGTTTCATTCAGTGGATTCCTTTCGCGGGAGCGAGACCGCGTGCGGTATGCCGCTCCGCCCGACAGCCGCCGTTCCATCCCAGACACCGGGGATCGTCGTGCCGCAGTCGGGACAATGGCCAGCATTCAATCGATATGAGGTAACCCGGAATCCGACGCGACCGATCACGACCGCATCACACGACGGACAGTGCGTGCTCTCCAGGTCGCCCACGGCTCCGGGAATGTTGCCCGGGTAGACGAACCGAAGGCCGGCGCGGCGGCCGATTTCATAGGCGCGGAGGAGATGCCGCGCGGTGGTATTCGCGTGGTCCGTCATCTTGTAGTCCTGATGGAAAGCGGTGACATGCCACGGGATGTCCGCATCCACACCAGCCAGGAACTCGGCCATCTTCGTGAGCTCCTCATCGGAATCGTTGAAATCCGGCACGAGGAGTGTGACGACCTCGACCCAGATGCCGCGCTGCTTGAGGCCCCGAATCGTATCGAGCACGGGCTGCAGAGTCCCGCCCAGATCGCGGTAGTGGGCATCGGTGAAGCCCTTCAGGTCGACCTTGTAGAGATCGACGTAGGGTGCGATGTAGTCGAGAACCTTTTCGGTCCCGTTCCCATTCGAAACGTAGGAGCAGACGAGGCCTTCGCGTTTCGCCTCCCGAAAAACCTCGACGGCCCATTCCGAGGTGATGAGCGGCTCGTTGTAGGTCGACGTGATCACCGTCGCACCGTGGCGCCGGGCGAGGGCTACCAGCTCGGAAGGCTCGATGTCGATCGGAGCGGCACCGGCAACCGGATCGCGGAGCGCTTGTGACGTCACCCAGTTCTGACAGTAGCCACAGTGATAGTCACAGCCGAGCATGCCGAAGGAAAGCGCAAGCGCGCCGGGATAGGCGTGAAAGAACGGCTTCTTCTCGATGGGATCGACCTGCAGCGCCGCGGCATAGCCCCGCGGGACCCGAAGCACTCCCTCCTCGTTGAAGCGGACCTTGCAGATGCCCTTCAGCCCATCGAGAATCTTGCAGCGATGCCCGCAGGCATAGCACCGGACTGCGTTGTTCTCGAGCCGGTCGTAGAGCTCGCGCGCCCCCTCGACAGTTCGCGCTGCCAGGATCTCACCGAGGGCTGACCGGGTTTCATTCGCCGCAGACATGTGGGGCAAAACGCCGGGAATCAGGCGCGTATTGCCGGAACGCGCTGCGCCAGCTCGAAACACACCCACGCCAGCAGCGCACCCGCCAGGCCGTCGACCAGGTAATGCCAACCCGTGACCATCGATCCGAGAAAAATGAAGACCACGAACACGATGAATACCGCACCACCCCATCGCGTCATCTTGCGCATCCAGAGGAACGCCAGAGTCTGGAAGCCGACGTGAAGGCTGGGGAACGCAGCCACGCCGAAGAGGATGTTGACCGTGCGCGGTGCTCCGAACAGAGACTCCTGGACGTTTTTGTAGTTCTCCATCAGAAGCCGCTGAAAAGTCTGGGTCCGGCCCAGAAGGGCTGCCAGCGGGAGCCAGACCTCCGGAAACCGATATGCAGGACCGAGGGCGGGAACGGCGACGTAGAGCCATGCGCCGACCAGCCACAGCAGCGTATTCGAGTTCATGAAGGCGATGCGCTGTCTCCGCTCCGGCGCGGAACCAAAGAAGATCGCGGCGACATTGAGGCTCACAAAGAAGACGTTCGCGTACGTCCAGTCGATGAGTCGCAGGAGGGAGGGCGCGCCGAAAACGGTCAGGAGAAACACGTTCGGCGAATGGCCGAAGAAAATGGCACGATCGAGGTCCCAGAGCTCCGCGTCGAACAGACGCGGGTGCATCACCGGGATGGTGAGCTTGATCCAACCGTAGGTGTGAATCCAGAGTCCGGTAACCAGAGCCAGCCGCAACGTGTCTCCGAGCCAGGCGTCCGTCCGGTAGATTGCCAGGAGCTCGTGCGCCGTTCCCCGCCGTACCCCAATCGCCAGCCGAATGGCCATCCCAACCAGCGTCTGCGCCAGGAACCCGACCGCAACGGACGGCATCACGGCACCGACCGTCCAGAACGGCATGGCGGTCTTCCCGCGCAGGACGATCAGCAGCAGGATGAAATTCGCGATGGTGAAAAGTTCGAAAAAGTACGGACGCGCCCACTGCGAACTTCTCACAGCACCATCCTACGTTGTCGGGCAAACGTCTGTGGACGAGTCGTGGACAAGCTGTGGCTAGGACTCATTGCCCTACGCCCGTCACGGAGCCCATTGAAGCCGTCAGTATTTCCACATTCATGGGCGCACTGCTCGAATCAGACCGGGACAGTACCAGATCAGTGTGCCGCAGCAGCAGCGGCCACCGGAAGGAAGTACAACGCCACCGCGATAATCGCGTAGACGGCCAGGAGCTGAATCCCCTCGTACCAGTTCGTCTCGCCGTCCATCACCAGATAGGAAAAGATCGCCACGCAGAGGCCGACGGCGAGCATCTCGAACGGACTGAAGAGCAGGTCCAGAGGATGACCCAGCGGGTACGAGAGAAAGACCAGCAGCGGGGTGACAAACAGGGCGATCTGCACACTCGACTGCATCGAGATATTCAGAGCCGTATCCATCTGGTTGCGCGCTGCAAGCATGACCGCCGTCGAATGCTCGGCGGCGTTGCCGACGATCGCCAGGACCACGAAGCCGAGAAAGACTTCGTTCATCCCCCACGCCTTCCCCGCCTCACCCACTGCCGCCACCAACCCCTCGGCGATCACGCTCATCAGTACGCTGGCGAACAGCAGCAACCCGATCGCCCGCCGGCGGCTCCACACTTCGTCCTCCGCCATCTCCGGACCCTGCGAGACCGCGGCAAGCTGCTCCTTGTGCGTCTTGAACGCGAACACGAGCCCGAGGATGTAGGTGATGATCAGGATGATGGCGGTACCGACGGAAACCTGATGCATCAAACGGGGCTGATGCGCGGACTGCACGGAGCGGAAAAAGAGCGCCGGGACCAGGAAGGATGCGACCGCAAGAATCAACTGTCCGGCCTGTGACTCCGCCGCGAGCGCGTTGAACTTCAGCGTGCGATGCTTCCAACCCCCGGCCAGCATCGACAACCCTGCGACGAATAGCAGGTTCCCGACGATGGATCCCGTGAACGAGGCCCGGACGACGCCCGGAAGTCCTGCCCGGATCGCAAAGATGGCGATGACCATCTCGGCGAAGTTTCCGAACGTCGCATTGAAGAGCGCTCCGTACGTCGACCCCATACGATGGGCGAGCTGCTCGGTACTCACACCGATCCAGGCGGCCAGCGGGAGCACGGCGGCACAGGCGAAGACGAACTCCCACACGAGGTTGCCGTGCGTGAACTGGAGCCAGAGCGCGATCGGAATGGTGGCGTACAGGAGCCAGGCGGCGATTCGTTTCATGTCGACCGGTGAACTCTATCCTGCGGGGCACCCCCCGTTCGCCGGTCGATGCGCCCTGCGACGATGATCTTCGCATCGCTCGGGATAAAGTCCATCCATGATCCGCACAGAACGCGACGGCGCAATCACCACGATCTTCCTCGACCGACCCGAAAAACTGAATGCCTTCAGCGGAACGATGCGCGAGGATCTGCTCGCGGCGCTGAGGGATGCGGCGGGCGACCGCGCATGCCGCGTCGTGATCGTCACCGGCGCCGGACGAGCCTTCTGTGCGGGAGGCGATGTCGACGCGATGTACCACTTGCAGCAGGCCGGCAACGTGGACGACTTTCGCAAGCTGCTCGACACCGGCCGCGCGATCGTGACGCAGATTGCGGAGATGGCGAAGCCGGTGATCGCATCGGTCAACGGGGTGGCGGCGGGGGCGGGCTGCAACCTGGCGCTGGCCTGCGACTATCGCATCGCGTCGCAGTCGGCAACACTCGGCGAGACGTTCGTGCGCATCGGCCTCCATCCCGACTGGGGCGGAACCTGGTTTCTGCCACGGCTCGTCGGTCCCGGGAGAGCCCTGGAGCTCCTCGCCACGGGGCGAATGGTCGATGCTGCCGAAGCGCTGTCGATCGGTCTGGTCGATCGTGTGGTTCCCGCTGCGGAGCTGACCGCGCAGACGACGGCACTGGCACGGTCGATCGCCCAGGGTCCGCCGCTGGCCATCGCCGGCATCAAACGAGCACTCGCAGCATCGAGGACGAACACGCTCGCGGCGCAGGCAGACCTGGAGAGCGAACACCAGCGTCAGGCGTTCCTTTCGCACGATGGAGCCGAAGGGATGGCGGCGTTCTTCGAGAAACGGGCGCCGCAGTTCGAGGGCAGGTAAGGCGAGGTCAGAGCGGAGGGGCGCTGCGGGCGATGACCAGCGTTTCGTCATCCTTCTGGGGCTCTTCCGCGACGAACTTGTCCACTGCGCTGGCGATGGCGTCGCGCAAGGCACCGGGTGCCGCGCCGGCATTGCGTGCCAGCAGCTCCTCCAGCGCATCGTTGCCCCATTCGTCACCCGCGGCGTTCTCCGCTTCGGTGATGCCGTCGCTGTAGAGAACGGCCACCGAGCCGGCCGGGACCGGCCGGACCTGCGTCATGAAGCTCGAGGCACCGAGAATTCCGATCGGCAACCCGTGGGAGCGCAACTGCTCGATCTTATCGCCGGTGATGACATACCCGGGATTGTGGCCTGCGTTGACGTACTGAATCGTCTCCGCCTCCGGGTCGATCGTGATCATGATCATCGTGATGAACTTGTTCTCGGCCGACCAGTTGTGAATGTGGCGATTGAGCTCCGTCGCGATATCGCCGAGCTCACGCCCCTCGGCGAAGAGCAGTTGGATCGCGGCGTGGAAGGCCGACACGAGCAGGGCCGCAGGCATCGACTTCCCCGCCACATCGGCGACGACGGTCGTGAGCGTGCCCTCCCGCTCAAAAAAGGCGTGATAGTCGCCGCCCACCTGCTTGGCTGGCCTGGAGAGCGCCGCCAGTTCCACTCCGGCGACGGTCGGGATCGACTTCGGAAGGATGCTGCTCTGGATCGTCGCGGCGAGGTCGAGCTCGCGCTGCATGGCCTGTTTCTCGAGCGCTTCCTTGTGAAGACGGGCGTTCTCGAGTGCGATCGCGACCTGATTGGCGAACAGCGACAGGAGGCGCAGCTCGTTGGCTTCAAACGCGCCGACGTCCCCCTCCCGCGTCTCGCGATCGCCGGCGGCGAGCACGCCGATGACGGCGTTGTTTCCCTTGATCGGCACGGCCACGGTGGCGATACAGCCTGGGAAAATGCACTCCGAGGTGTCTTCGAACGTCAGCGCCTCACCGGCGGCGATGACCCGGTCGGTGATCTCGTCATCGAGAAAATCGGAGCGCGTGTCGCCGAACGAACGGTACACGCGGAACTTGTCGCCGTCGCGCAGAAAAAGGGCGGCACGGCGCGCATTGATCAGAGAGATCATGCGGAAGAGGATCTCGTCGGCGAGCGCGTCGATGTTCAACGTCCCGGCGATGGAGAGACCGATGTCGTAGAGAGACTCGAGCTCCCAGAGCCGGTACTTGAGCTGGAAGTCGCCCTCGCGCATCTCCTGGGCCAGGCGGTGGTTGCTCAGCAAACAAGCCGCGAAGGTGCCGGCCGCGTTCAACATCTGCAGATCGTCGTCGGATGCGGGATCGCCGGAGAGCGCGACGACGCCGAAGTGGTCTCGGGCCGTGCGCATCGCGATCACATGCCGCGGCACCGGGTCGAGCGGCAGCGCGGAATCCAGCATCTCCACGTCAAGGATTTCAGGAGCGACGCAGACGCTCGAGCGTGCCGCCAGGCGGAGGGCCGGACCGCGCGCATCGCGAAGGTACACGGCACCCACATCGAAAGGAGTGTGCCGGGTGAAGGCGTCGAGAATCAGGGTTCCATGAGACGAGAGTGCCGCCCGCTCGAGTTGCTGGAGATCCTGCAGGAACTCCGAGAAGCGATGAACGAGCGGAGACATGCGAGGGATGGAAGGATAGCAGCTGCGCACGCGGTGGCGAGGCTACGCGGTCTCGCGGTTGCGCGGGCCACTACGGCAGGACCACGCGACCGCGAGACCACGAACCCTCACAGATCGAGTTCCTTCATGGCCACATCTTCGCTGTCGAAGATGCGGGCGTAGTTGGCCAGCCCCATGATCTGGAAGGTCTTGTGAATGACGGGTGTGAGGCAGCAGAAGGCGATGGAGCCGCCCTTGTCGATCATCTTCTCGATGATTTCGATCAGGATGCTGATGCCGATGGAGTTGACGATTTTCGTATCGCGCAGGTTGAGCAGGAGGGTGCGCACGTCGGCGTCCATCAACTCGTACGCGCGATTGGCGATTTCTTCGCCTCCGACGTTGTTGATGTAGCCCTTCGTGTAGAGCACCGCGCCGTTCGGCTTGCGGTCTACCGCGACTCTGAGTTCCTCAGTCATGATTCTTTCTTCTCGTATTTGACCATATGGATGGTGGTTCCACCGCCCGACGATGTCGAGATGCTTACCTCGTCCATGTGCGCTTCGATCAGTTGCAGACCACGACCGCGTTTGTGCGCCGCGCCCGCCGCCGGCCTGCGGGAACGGGCCTCGGCAGGATCGAACCCGCGACCGTGATCGGTGATCCAGACATCGATCCGGCTGCCATCCCCTTTGGAAGTGCCGACGAATCTTAGATAGATGCGGTTGTCCGCGCAACCGGAATGCTCGCGAGCATTGATGCAGGCCTCGATGATCGCATGCGTCATCTCATCGATCTTTTCGGAGCTCATTCCCAGTTCGCGGGCGAGATTGCCTGCCGCTCGGGCTGCGGCGATCTCGATATCCGCGACCATCGGGAGGGTTAGCTCCATCTGCCGCTCGGCGGTTGTGGTCATTTCTGAAGGATCCTGAGAGACGCCCTCAAAAACCGAGTAGCAACGCCACCGCAGACTTGATCCAGTCGGGGATTCCACCCAACTGCTCGATGGCCAGGAGAGCAAAGGTGTTGACCGCCAGCAGCATGGGAAGCGCGTACTGAACGGAAATGACGTTGGTGCGGGTGTCGGCGATGCTTTTCATGGTGTCCCCCCTCAAGTGTCGGGACCTCCCAAGAGCAACGGAACTGCCACGCGTTGTTTTTCGACTCCACTCTCTCTAACCCTCTGATGTTGCTAAGTTTACATGAGAACAATCGTTTCTGTGTCCAACTGTGCAAGTGTGGCGTTATGACCCACATCGAATGTTTCAAAGTGTTGCCATCACGCAACTCATTGTAAACAGAGTACGAATCAGTGCACGTCCCAAGACTCCACAGTTGTGTCAAATTGGGACAACGACTCCCGCATCCGATACAGCGTCTTCCGGTCGATACCCAGGATTCGCGCTGCCTTCGACATGTTCCCCTTCGTATGCGCGAGCACCCGCACGACATAACGGCGCTCGAGCTCACCCAGCGAGGGGAAGTCCGTCAACAACTCCACCCCACCACCACCCGAAGCCATTTCCGGAAGCGCCAGATCGCCAGGATCGATCACGGGATCCGTCGTCAGAGCCAGCGATCCCTCCACCACATTCTCGAGCTCCCGGACATTCCCGGGGAACGGGTAGCGCATCAGTTTCTGCAGCGCTTCCTGGGTGATGCGCACGTCGCTCAGCCCCTCCCGCTTCCCGTATTTATCGAGAAAGAAGCGGACCAGTTTCGGGATGTCTTCCTTCCGATCGCGCAGAGGCGGCAACACGATCTCGACGACCTTGAGCCGGTAATAGAGGTCCTGGCGGAACTCGGTCCGCTCGATCATCTGCTCGAGGTCGCGGTGGGTGGCGGCGAGGATACGCACGTCGATCGGGATCCGGCGTCGTCCTCCCAGTTTCTCCACTTCACGCTCCTGCAGGACACGCAGGAGCTTGGCTTGAAGCGCCAGCGGGATGTCGCCGACCTCATCGAGAAAGATCGTTCCGCCTTTCGCCAGCTCGAACTTCCCGGGCCGCGCATCGACCCCCGTGGCCACGCCGCGCTCGATCCCGAACAGCTCCGACTCCAGCAGCGTCTCGGGAAGGGCGGCACAGTTGATGGCGACGAACGGGCCGTCCTTGCGTGGCGAATTTCCGTGGATGAGCCGGGCCACCATCTCCTTACCCGTGCCCGACTCGCCGCGAATGAGCACGCTGGCCTGGGAGTCGGCGACGCGGGCGACGAGATCGATCACGCGTTGCATCTTGGGCGAGTCGCCGATCATGAGGCGGTCGCTGTAGTCGCGCAGCATGCGCTGCTTCAGATTCCGGTTCTCGTCCTCGAGCGTCTCGCGCAGGATGCTGAGCTTGTGAAAGTTCCGCGCGTTGTCGATCGCCGCACCGCCGATCGCGGCGAGCGACACGAGAAAGCGGAGGTCGTCGTCGACGAAACTGCCGCTCTTCGAGCCGCGCTCCTCCTTCCCGCCCACCCCGATGATTCCGATGATGGTCTCGGCGGAGACCATCGGCGCGAGCAACAGCCCGCTTCCGGTACCGCCGAGAAATCGGGAGACGGAGACGGAGATCGGCTCGCGGGAAGCAAGCACCTGCTTGATCGGAGGCTCGGCGAGAATGGCGTTCGCCGGCGTGGGAATCTCGACGCCGAACGTGAAGATCTGCTGCACGTTCAGCTTTTCATCGAGTGAGAAGACGAAGCCCACGGTGGCGTCGAGCACCGCGATGGCCCGGTGCATCAGCTCTTCGATCAGCTCCCCTTCCGGCCGGAGCGTGTTCAGCGCGCGGCCGACGTCGTAGAGCGCCTCGAGTTGCAGGAGCTTGCGGCGGAGCTCAAAGTTGGATTGCTGTGCCATCGTGTTGGATCTCCGCGCCCCCCACAACTCGCCAACGAGCGATTAGTCTTTCCCCGACGCCTTCCGGCATTCGCCGAGCAGAAAATCGCAGTTCCAGCTCGCATAGAACGCGGGATCCATCGCGTAGATTCTGACCAGCAGCGGCGCGGCCTCGTCGAACCGCCCGCGTTTCATCTCGGTCCGCGCCAGAAAATAGATCGCCCGGATGGTCCGCGGATCGACGTCGTTCTTTTCGACGATGCTCCGGAACCCCGCCTCCGCCTCCGGAAACGCCCGCCGCTGGTAGGCGCAGAGTGCCTTCGCGTAGTCGTCGGTGGCTCCGCAGGTGGTCGGCGGTTTCGCATCCAACGAGGCGGCCACCACCAGGAATGCGAGAATGAGCAAACGACGCATATGACCAAGGATAGCGCGCTACGGCTCGGAATCATCGGAAGCGGACGCGCAGCGTGGGCCTTCGTGTCAACCTGGAGGCGCATGGGCTGGCCGGTCGCCGGCATTGCGACACGAGGCGCGGAGTGGGATCTCGCGCCGCAGAGGACGATCCCGGAACTGGCCGTTGCGAGCGACATCCTCCTCATCGCCGTCAGCGATCGTGCCATCGAAGAGGTGGCCGCAGCGATCCCTGCCACGAGCGCGATCATCGTGCATCCCAGCGGCGCGCTTCTCTCCGTGCGCGGCGGCTTTTCCCTCCATCCGCTGAAGTCTCTTCCGCCGGTCGGACAGCCGTCGGATCTTTCCGGCGCGCTGCTCGTGTTCGAGGGCGCCCATCGCGCCGTGGCGGAACGAATCGCCACCGCTGCCTGCGCGCGGTTCGCCGCCATCCCGGCGGCCGCCAAGGTGCGGTATCACGCCGGTGCCGTGTTCGGATCGAACTACGTGGCCGTCCTCCTCGATATCGCCGAGGAGCTGATCGGAATCGATGGAGCACGGGAGGACCTGGCGGCCCTTGCCCGTTCCGCGATCGACAATTGGCTCGCCAATACCGACGCCCGGCGGTTCACGGGTCCGGCCGCCCGCGGTGACGGTGCAGTGATCGAGAAGCATCTCGAATCATTGCGCGACCGGCCGGAACTCGCAGAGGCCTACAGACTTCTGGCCACGCACATTCTTGCGACCGCAAAGTAGCGGGTGCTACCATCGGCCCCCTTTCGATCGGAACGCGCCCGGATGGTTTTCTTCAATTACGCGACGATGCAGATGGCCGCCAAGATCGTTTACTACGGTCCGGGCCTCTGTGGAAAAACGACAAATCTGCACCATATTTACGCGAAGACCTCTCCACAGAGCCGCGGTGAGATGGTCAGTCTCGAGACAGAAACCGATCGCACGCTGTTCTTCGACCTTCTCCCGATCGACGTCGGTGTCATCGGCGGTTTCAAGACGCGCCTTCAGCTCTACACGATCCCCGGCCAGGTCTTCTACAACACGACTCGGAAGCTCGTGCTCAAGGGCGTCGACGGGATCGTCTTCGTCGCCGATTCGCAGAAACCGATGCTCGATGCGAATCTGGAGAGCTTCAAGAACCTGCGGGAGAACCTCGCAGAGATCGGCCTGTCGGTCGACGAGATCCCGCTCGTCCTGCAGATCAACAAGCGCGATCTGCCCAACATCGCCCCGGTCGACGACGTCCTCGACGTCATCGACCCGGAACGCAAGTACGACTGGGTCGAGGCGGTTGCAGCACGCGGCGACGGCGTCTTCGAAACACTGAAGGTCATCTCGAAACTGACCCTGCGAACGCTTCGGCGGCGCATGACCGGCGAGGAACCGGTGAAGGCGACGCCGCGGCGCCCCGCTCCGGATGCCGCCAGCTTCCGCGTGCGCGAAGATGCGCCGGCCGTTCCTGCCGACGCGCCATCCCCGGGTACGGTACCGATCCGCGCCTACGACCCTGATGACACGGTTCCGCCGCAAGCCGTGGCACCTCCCGGCGGCCCCTCCACAGAGCCGGTTGACGAAGTCTCGATCGAAGACGAGATTTTCGCCGCGATCCCGATCCCTGAACCGCCATCACCTCCCGAGGAACCGGCTCCGGAGATCGCGCTGCCCGAGCCAAAGCCCGAGCCGCAGCCGGAGTCGGAGGCGCCCCTGGCGGCGACACCCGTCGCGGCCGAACCCGAAATCGACTTCGGTCAATCCGAGAAGCAGGGGAAAGCCGCCCCGGAGGTCAAACACGTCAAGGTCCGATCCTCGGTCGACATCATGGCCGAGCTCGAATCATTGCGGAAACGCGCCACGCAGTCGTCCCCGAAACCCGCCAGCTCGAAGAAGGACACCTCTCCTCTCGACGCCCTCCGCCACCCACCCAAACCGAAGCGCGACCTCCACCGGACGGTGATGCTGCCGACAGCACCGGGAACCCTGGCAAAGTCCCGCCGCTTGCGCCTTACGGTATCCTTTGAGAACGACTCGGGCGTCGTGAACACCCAGGAGCAGTCGATCGACCTCGGCGACACGGGCGATGTGCAGGCGCTCCAGGTCAATCTGAAGTTCGAAGACGTGTAGGGGTGGAGGGGTTGTGATGAGGATCGGGCGTGCCGTCGTGTTGCTGGTCGCGGTCTACGCCGTCGCGTGCGCGACGACTCCTGCTCCAACGCCCCGAACCGCCGCCGCGGCGCCGCCTCGGAAGTCGGCTTCGCAGGTTAAGCAGCAGGCCGAGGAGTATCGACGGGCACTGGAGGCGGCGTATGGCGAAATCGTCGCTCGCGAAGGCAGGCCAGTCGTCCAGCCGGCCGCCAGCGAAGTCGCCCTCTCGATTCCGATTCCGGATCATCCGACGGTGCGCGGGGCGCTGCAGTACTTCACGACCGACCTCAAACCGAGCATTCAGGAATCGCTCATCCGCTCGGGCAAGTACAAGAAGCTGATCGACAGGGCCCTCGATGACAACAAGCTGCCTCGCGGACTGGCCTATCTGCCGGTGATCGAGAGCGCGTACGTTCCGTCGGTCACCTCGCGCGCCGGGGCTCACGGGATCTGGCAGTTCATGCCCGAGACCGCACGTGACTATGGACTTCGCGTCGACTGGTGGGTCGACGAGCGCGCCGATCCCGAGCGCTCCACCCGAGCCGCCGCCTCGTACCTCAAGGATCTCTATCGCCAGTTCAACGACTGGCCACTCGCGCTCGCGGCGTACAACGCGGGACCGGGCCGTATCCGCCGCGCGATGGAGGCAACGGGCGCGACGACGTTCTGGCAACTGCTGGACAACGCGGCGGTCCCGAAAGAGACGCGCGGCTACGTCCCGACGTTCTTCGCAACCCTGGCCATCGCCAGCGATCCGGCGGCCTACGGTTTCCGGCTCGGACAGCCCGTCGAATCCGACCAGAAGCAGATCGAGCTCGAGGGGCCGTTGTCGCTTCGGTATCTGTCGGCCGTGAGCGACGTCGACGAAGCGGTTCTGCGCGATCTCAACCCAGCCCTGCGCCGCGGAATCGTTCCTCCCGGCAAGACCTCGGTACGCGTCCCCTCGAAGGCGCTCAGCGCGATCACTGCGCGCGCAGCGACGCTGAGAAACGAAGACGCGAACGTCGCCATCTGCGCGTACACGCTGCGCGAGGGAGAGTCGCTTCAGCGCCTGGCCCGCGCCATCGGCACGGATGTCGAGACGCTCGTCGCCATGAACAAGCTGCATTCCGCGCATTCGATCGGAGAAGGCGACTCGGTCTACCTCCCCGTCCGGGCACGCGAGCTCGGTTCCCTGCTGGCGCACAACGACGTCTGGTACGCCGTTCGAAAAGGGGACACGTTCTACTCGATCGCCAGGAACCACGGTCTCACCGTCGACGAACTGCTCGAGCTCAATGAGCTCGAGCACGATCACAAACTGCACCCGGGCGAACGTCTGCGCGTCACCGCGTCGAGATCCGTCACCGCGGGCGGCATGTAATCCGTTCCGGAGTCTGCCGACTACAATCGCGGGATGCGTCGTCTCGCCTTCGCCACACTCGTTTTCGCTTCCACTGCCTTCGCCCGCGTCGACCACGTCGACGTCACCTCGCGGACCGAGTACCTGACCGGGAAAACATTCGGTCTGGCCGGTGCCTACGAGCGCATTCAGGGACGCGCGTACTTCGCCCTCGATCCCGCGAATGCGCATGACCGCGTCATCGCCGACCTCGACCAGGCGCCGCGGAACGCCAGGGGAGAGGTCGAGTTCTCCGCCGATGTCGACATCCTCCAGCCGAAGGATCCTGCGCACGGCAACGGCACGATTTTCATCAACGTGCCCAACCGCGGCGGACGGTTCTTCATCCGCGACCAGAACGTCGATGACTACTACCTGCGACAGGGATACACGCTCGCCGAAGTGGGCTGGCAGTTCGATGTGCGTCCCGATCCGAAGCTTTTGCGCCTCTACGCACCGGTCATCAAGGGCGTCACCGGGAGAGTCCGCGCGGACTTCGTGGTCGTCGAAAAGACTCTCGATCATCCTCTCGGCCACGTCATCAGCGGCACGATCGGCGGCACCGGCTATCCCGTCGCCGAAGTTCACGCAAAAAACGCGGTCCTCACGGAGCGCGACGCGCCGCTGGCGAATCGAAAGACCATCGCCCCCCGGCATTGGCGATTCACCGATGACCACACGATTCACTACGACGACGGTTTCGTTCCCGGAAAAATCTATGAAGTGATCTACACCGCGAAAGACCCGGCCGTCGCCGGCTGCGGGCTGGCGGCCGTGCGGGACTTCGCCGCATACGCGAAGCACGATGCGAACGCGATCGTGCACGCGCAGCGAGCCTACGCGATGGGCATCTCGCAGACCGGGCGGTTTCTCCGGCACCTCGTCTGGCAGGGCTTCAATGCCGATGAGGATGGACGTCAGGCCTTCGACGCACTGCTGGTCTACGTCGCAGGTGCCGGCCGCGGCTCGTTCAATCACCGCTTTGCGCAGCCGTCGCGCGACGCGCAGCCGCTCTCGCCTCTTTTCTATCCCACCGATGTCTTTCCGTTCACGGACAACCCGGAGACCGACCCGGGGACGGGAGTCTCGGCCGGCCTTCTCGACAAGGCGCGCGCGGAGCACGTGGTACCGAAGATCTTCTACGTGAACACCGAGTACGAATACTGGTCTCGGGGCGCGTCACTCATTCACACGACACCCGACGGCACGCGCGACGCGGCGATCCCACCCGAGGTCCGCATCTACCTGGTGTCGGGCGTGGCGCACATCGGAGGAAGCGTTCCTCCCGCTCTCAGCAGCGAGCGCTCGATCCTCGGACAGCAGCTCGACAATCCACTTCGGATCGAGCAGCTGCGCCACGGATTTTCGGGCGCACTCGACGCATGGGCTCGTGACGGAGTCACTCCTCCGTCCAGCCGCTACCCGCGAATCGAGCTCGGCGCACTCGTTCCTGTCAGCGGGATGGCGGTTACGACGCTCCATGGAGCCGCGGTCCCTCGCTTCGGCTACGAGGTGTACCGGACGGACTTTGGACCGGAGTGGGCGCGCGGCATCGTGAGCGAACCGCCGAGAGTCGACGGCGTCTATCCGACACGTGTGCCGCAGGTGTCCAGCGACGGCCTCGCCATCGCCGGCGTGCACCTGCCGGAGATCGATGTGCCGCTGGCGACGTATACCGGCTGGAACCTTCGCGACGCGGCCATCGGCTTCCCCGATTCGCGCGCAAGCTTCGTCGGCTCGTATATCCCCTGGCCGAAGAACGAACTGGTCGACCGCTACCACACGCGCGACGAATACCTCGGACGCTTCGCCCGCGCGGCGTTGGAACGGATTCGGGAACGTTTCCTGGTCGTCGAGGACCTCCCGGCAATCCTGCAGCGGGCGGGCGAAGAGTGGGACGTGGCGACGAAGTAGTGCCGGGCGCGCGAAATGCACGCACATTTCGATCATGGCTAGAGGATTCGAAAGTAAGGCTGTGGACTCAAACCGACAGGACGCGGAAGACGACCGCGCTCGAGGAAAAGGACAGCGTCTGAGCGTGCAGGAAATCGAGCAGCGTCAGAAGCACGATGGGTTGGAGCTCTCACGCAGAAACATCCTGCACGAGCTCGAAACAGCCAGCGAGCGACGCCGTGAATCGCTGCGCGCTGCACTGGCCCACCTCGACGCCGAACTGGCGAAGTTCCTGTAAGCCGCGAGGCATCAGGGCCACGCACGCGTGACTGCCCGGACATTCCTTGAAATGCCACGCCTCTGCTGTTCGTTTCGCCCCCCACAATGGCCGAGAGCAGTGACTACAAGAAGACGCTGAACCTTCCGCAGACTTCCTTCTCGATGAAGGGAAACCTCCCGCAGAACGAGCCGAAGCGGCTCGAACAGTGGCGCATCATCGATCTCTACAGGCTGATTCGCGAGAAGTCGGAAGGTCGTCCGAAATCGATCCTGCACGACGGTCCGCCCTATGCGAATGGCAACATTCACATGGGCCACGCCCTCAACAAGATCCTCAAGGACATCGTGGTCAAGTCGAAGACGATGATGGGTTTCGACTCCCCGTACGTTCCGGGATGGGACTGCCACGGCCTGCCCATCGAGCACGCCGTCGACAAGGTGCTCGGCTCGAAGAAGAAGGAGATGTCGCCGGCCGATTTCCGCCGCGCCTGCCGCGACTTCGCCGGCAAATTCGTCTCCATCCAGCGCGACGACTTCATCCGTCTCGGCGTCCTCGGCGACTGGTTCAATCCATACCTGACGATGTCCTACCAATATGAGTCGGACATCGCCTACGCCCTCGGCCGCTTCTTCCGCACCGGCAGCGTCTACAAGGGCCTCAAGCCCGTGCATTGGTGTACCTATGACCAGTCGGCGCTGGCAGAGGCGGAGGTCGAGTACGCCGATCACACGTCGCCATCGGTTTATGTGCGCTTCCGCCTGACGGATGAGTCGGTAAGAAGCCTCGATCTCCCGATCGAGAAGCCCTGCTACGCCGTCATCTGGACGACGACGCCCTGGACGCTTCCCGCAAACCTGGCGATCGCGCTCAAGCCAGACTTCGACTACGACGTCGTCGAAGTGAACGGCGAGAACTTCATCATCGCCACCGAATTGTTGCCGGTCGTGGCTTCGAAGTTCGGCTGGAGCGACTACAGCGTCGTCAAGGTATTCAAGGGCGCTGCATTCGAGCACCTTCGCTACCGCCACGCCTTCCTCCCGCGCGAAGGCGTCTTCGTGCTCGGCGACTACGTCACGCTGGAAGCAGGTACGGGCCTCGTGCACACGGCGCCGGGACACGGTGTCGACGACTTCCGCACCGGTCAGCGCTACGGACTCGAGACCTACACACCCGTCAATCATCGGGGCGAGTTCACCGCGGACGTTCCTTTGTGGGAAGGACAGCACGTCTTCAAGGCCAATCCGCAGATCACCGAGTTGCTGCGCGAGCGCGGCGCATTGCTTCACTCCGAGACGATCACGCATTCCTATCCGCACTGCTGGCGTTGCAAGCGACCGGTCATCTTCCGCGCCACGGAGCAGTGGTTCATCTCGATGGACGAGCAGGGCCTGCGCGCCCGTGCGCTGGAGCAGGTGCATGAGGTGAAATGGTTCCCCGCGTGGGGCGAGGACCGGATGGCGGGGATGGTCGGGAATCGTCCCGACTGGTGCATCTCGCGGCAGCGAACGTGGGGCGTGCCGATCACCGTTCTTTATTGCGAATCGTGCGGAGATCCGGTGACGTCACCCGAACTGTTCGATCGCGTGAAGGAGCTCTTCCTGGCCGAAGGCGCCGACGCCTGGTACGACCGTCCCGCGACCGACTTCCTGCCGGGCGGCCACTCCTGTGCGAAATGCGGCACGTCCGAGTTCCGCAAGGAGCTCGACATCCTCGACGTCTGGTTCGACTCCGGCTGCTCGCATATCGCGGTGCTGAAGGCACGTCCCGAGCTTACGTGGCCGTGCGATGTCTACATCGAAGGCCACGACCAGCATCGCGGCTGGTTCCAGTCCTCGCTCCTCGTCGGCACCGGTATCGAAGGAGGCGCGCCTTACAAACAGGTGATCACCTGCGGGTTCCTCATCAACGAGCAGGGCGACAAGATGTCGAAGTCGGCCGGCAACGCGCTGTCGCCGCAGGACGTCCTCAAGCAGCATGGCGCCGACGTCATCCGCCTGTGGGTGGCGATGATCGACTACCAAAACGACATGAGCATCGGGCCGCAGATCATGGGCCGGAGCGCGGAGGCGTACAAGAAGATCCGCAACACGGCGCGATACCTGTTGTCGAACCTGAACGGCTTCGACCCGAAGACCGACGCCGTTCCGCACGACCAGCTGCTCGACGTCGACAAGTGGGTGCTGGCGCGCGCCGCGGATGTGTTCGAGCGCTGTCGCCGTGCGTACGAAGAGTACGAGTTCCACGTCGTCTATCACCGGATCCTCGACCTCTGCACGGTCGTGCTGTCGTCGCTTTATCTCGACATCTCGAAAGACACGCTTTACTGCGACGCGCCCGCGTCGGCGAGCCGCCGTTCGTCGCAGACCGCGATGTACGAGATCCTGCGCGGGCTGGTCAGCTTCCTCGCCCCCGTCCTGAGCTTCACCGCCGAAGAAATCTACGAGGCGATGCCGGGAACGACGGAGCAGTCGGTCCACCTCACCGATTTCCCGAAGATCACCGCGCCCGCTACGGACAACGCCGCATGGGAACGCATCTTTCGCGTTCGCGAAGCAGTCTCGAAAGTCCTCGAAGGCGCGCGTGCGGCCGGCACCATCGGGCAGGCGCTCGAAGCCGACGTGCAACTTCACGGCATCACGCGGGAAATGCTCACCGGCACACTGGACGTCGACCTGGCCAGACTCTTCATCGTGTCGCACGTCGACGTCTCCCCCACTGCGGGCGGTGACACGATCGACATCGAAGGTGTCGGCCCGATCGGCATCTCCATGTCGCCGGCCCGAGGAAAGAAGTGCGGGCGCTGCTGGCAGTACCGCGAAGAAGTCGTCGCAGACGGCGGCCTCTGCAAGCGTTGCGACGACGTGATCGCGAATCTCGAGGTTCCCGAACAGCCGACTGTCTAGGCCACGGTGTAGGCTTCCGGCGTGCGCTTCGCCGATCTCCACACTCACACCTATCACTCGGACGGCACCCGGTCGCCGTCCGAGGTGATCGATGTCGCACGCGCGGCCGGGATCGAGATCGTCGCCATCAGCGACCACGACAACATCGCCGCGTACTTCGAGATCAAGACCTACGCCGCCGAAAAGGGCGTGACGCTGATCCCTGCGACGGAGCTGTCGTGTGCATTCGAAGGCGTCGACATTCACATCCTCGCCTACGCGTTCGACCCGCACGACCCCCGGATCGAAGCGCATCTTCAGCGCTTTCGAAATGCCCGGGAGATACGGGGCCGGCGCATCGTCGAACGGCTGCGCGCACTGGATTACAACATCACGTCCGAGCGCGTGGAGGAGTTGGCGGCAGGCGGTGCTGTCGGACGGCCGCACATTGCACGGGCGCTGGTCGAAGCCGGCTACGTAGCCGACGTTTCCGCGGCCTTCGACACGCTGCTTCGACCGGGGAAACCGGGCTATGTCGAGAAGGACCGCTTCGCCATCGAGGAAGCGGTGACCCTCATGCGCGAGACGGGCGGTGTAACTTCGATCGCGCATCCGACGCTCTACCCCGATCACACCAGCATCGTGCCGCGCCTTCTCGACGCCGGCATCGACGGGATCGAAGTACTCCACCCCGACGTCGATGCACAGTGGCGCGAGACCTACTCGAGTCTCGCCCTCTTCCGCGGCAAGATACGCACCGGCGGCTCGGACGATCACGGCACCGTGAAGAAGGTCGAGACGCTCGGCACCATCAAGGTGCCCGAGGATTGGATCGGCGACATTCTGGAGCGGTTGTGATCGCGACCGTGAGGCGAAACTCCTGAATGTTCAATATTGAATGACCATCCGCCTCCTCTTCTTCGCGTTCGTCCTCCTCGCACTCCTCGGCGACGCGCGCATCTTTCTCTTCGTGATGAACCGGTTCGTCTTCGGCAGTCATCGTCATGAACGCAGCCCGTGGACGTGGATGCTGTTCGCCACACCGCCGATCCTGATCGGATTGACGGCGCTTCTCTGGCCGCTGAACCAATGGATCGACCGGCTGCTGTCGTCACGAATTCTGGAGCCCATCACTCCCGACCGCATCGAAGAACTGGCGGGATCGCTGGTGATGGCAAAAGTTGGCGCGACGTGGCTGATCATCGCGGCGGCCGTCGGCAGCTACTGGGTCCTCGACCGTATTCGCGTCAACTTCCTGCCGGCCGCTCCACTGGCCGGGATTCGCACGAACCCGTCCGACGTCATCACGATGCGCAGGCCGCACATCCCGTTCGCACCGATGCGCAGGCTCGGCGCGCACAACGACGTCTATGACATCGAGGTGACGCACAACGAGATCATCATCGACGACCTGCCTCCGGCGTTCGACGGCTATCGGATCGTCTTTCTCACCGACACGCATGTCGCGTCCTTCATGCGCCACGACTTCTATCGCGAGGTCGTCCGCCAGACACAACAGTTCGATCCGGACCTGATCCTCTTCGGCGGCGATTTCGTTTCGTTCTCGCGCCACATCAAATTGCTTCCAGAGATTCTCCTCGACGGCCTCTCCGCGCGTGACGGTCTCTTCGCGATCCTCGGCAATCACGACTACTGGGCGGGCGCAGACGAGATCCAGAGCGTGCTGCGGAGTCACGGCGTCCGTATCCTGACCAATGACGCCGTCATGCTTGCGCGCGGAGCGGACCGGCTTCCGCTGGCCGGCATCGACGAGGTTTACCGCGGCACACCCGACGTCGCACGCGCGTTCGCCGGCCTCGACCCGGCGAAGCCGTGCCTGGCCATCAGCCATCACCCTGACATCGTCGATCGCATTCACGGCCAGCGCATCGATCTGCTGTTGTGCGGGCACACGCACGGCGGACAGATCCGCTTCCCCTTTTTCGGTCCGGTGGTCGTGCCGTCGATCCACGAAGGCGACTACGCAGCCGGATTTCACAGGATCGGCGCCGTGTTGCTCTACGTCAGCCGGGGCATCGGGGCGATTCCGCCGTTGCGTATCCTCTGCAAGCCCGAAGTCGCGACGTTCGTGCTGAAGCGTGGAATGCGAGGCGAATGATCACGAGATTGTCCGAAGTGTGGCCGGCCGTCGAGCGCGTTGCGCGCGCCGCTGGCGTCGTTCGCCTGGGTGCGAGCGACCTTCCCGATGATCACCACGGGTTGTTCGAGCGGTGGCTCGAGCACGGGCATCACGCCACGATGGGGTACCTGGCACGGACGGCGGGCGTGCGGCGCAATCCGGAAGGCCGCTTCGCCTGGGCGCGATCGGCCATCGTCATCCTCGTTCCCTACTCGCCCGTCCGTCCCGACGCACCCGCGGGCGCGCTCTCGCATCGCATCGCGCGATACGCACTCGGCGACGACTACCACGACGTGCTCGATCACATCCTGCGGCAGATCGAGGACGAGGTCACACCGCACGCGCGAACGTGGCGTTACGTCGACACCGGTCCCCTCTCCGATCGTGCTCTGGCTACGCACGCGGGCCTCGGCTGGATCGCCAAAAATGCGATGCTGATCAACGAGCAGATCGGCTCGTACACGTTCATCGGCACGCTTCTCACCTCGCTCGAGAACGACATCACGCCGGACGCGGTCGCCGACCGTTGCGGCACCTGCACGCGCTGCATCGACGCCTGTCCGACTGATGCGATCCTTCCCGACCGTACCGTCAGTTCCGGCGACTGCATCAGTTACGCGACGATCGAGCACCGCGGGGCATTGCCGCCGATCACGCTGGCCGGCAATGCCTTCGGTTGCGACATCTGCCAGGAAGTCTGCCCCTGGAATCACGAGCCCGCCGCCGCCCACCCGGCGTTCGCACCTCGCGACGAATATCGATCCACACCCGTTACGGACCTTCTGCGCTACGAGCAGTCGGATTTCTCGCAGCTGTTTCGAAAGAGCGCCGTAAAACGCGCGAAGCTGGCGGGTATGCAGCGAAACGTCGGGGCGTTGCTCGAAGAAGAACGGCAGTCGTCTACTGCAGCTGAAACGTCCGGCCGATGATCGACGGGTCGATCGACCGATCGAGGTACTCCCACACCGCCAGCGCATCCGGGTGATCAGCGATGGTCGGCGCCGCGCCGCGCGTGGCGGGATCATTGATCGTCAGGCGCGCCCGGCGGTACCAGTGCATCGCCTCCTCGGGATTGAGTCGCAACTCTTCGCGGACACACTGGATCAGCAGGTATTGCTCGACTGGAACTCCCGCCGTCTCCACCGCGCTGTAGGCGGGGGCGAGCTGTCGTGCGCGCGCCCGGATGATCTTCAGTTTGAGGCCCAACGAGATCGTGTCGAGCGACGCGTGTCCACTCTCGGAAAGATGGCCGATGACCAGCCGCAGCAATTCGGGCTTCTCGTCGATGAACAGTCCATTGCGAAACGTCGACGGATTGAGCGCTTTGACCGATGACCACGCCACGGTCGCACGAACCGTAACGCTCAATGCGCCGTCCGGGACGGAGAACGTCAGGACTCCGTTCGAGGCCTGAGGCAGGGCCCGCAGCGTCTCGATGCGAGCTCCGCGCGCCGACAGGTTCTCGATCGCGGCCGGCTCCGTGTTCCAGGATCCATCGAGCGCTGGGAGCAGATCGAAGCGGTCGGTCGAGCGAAGCTCTTCCATCCGGGTCGTGCGATTGCTCGTCTGGAGATGCGCGAGAACCCCGTCGATCAGGTCCGCAGGTGCATAGGTGCGCACGCCGGTCATGAACCGGCCGGGCGTCGCCGGATCCGCCTTCGTCCAGACCACGACGGCCTCGAGGTTCGCGGCCGGAGGGCCGCCTTCGACCGCCAGCTGGAGCAACGACTTCTGCCCCATCTCCAGCCCCTGCGCATGCCGGAAGCGCGCCCCGCGCGCCGAGATGTCGCAGACCGATACCGGCGCTTCGTGGAATTGCGCGGAAAGCGGCGGATCGATGAGAAACCGCTCGGCGGTGCGCAGATTTCTGGCCTGGGCTTCGTACATGAATGGGAGAGAATTTGGACTGTGACGGTATAGCACGGAAGGGCCAGCTCCGTGTGAGCCGGATCACTCATAATGCCGCACTCATGGCCCGCTACGACGTCGTCACGTTCGACTGCTACGGAACGCTCATCGACTGGGAATCGGGAATTGCGGGCGCGTTTCTCGATGCCGCCGCAACGGACGGCCTGACCCTCGAACGCGACGCGGTCCTCCGCGCCTACGCGGCGATCGAACCGGTCGTCGAGGCGGAGGGGTATCGCCGTTACCGCGAGATTCTCCGCGAGACCGCCACGCGCGTCGCGAAGACCTTCCATTGGGTTCTGCCGTCCGACCGTGCGGGGTTTCTGGCCGAAAGCCTACCCTCGTGGAAGCCGTTTCCCGATACCAACCCGGCGCTCGAAACGCTCGTGGCGATCGGGTGCAGACTTGGCATTCTCTCCAACATCGACGACGACCTGCTCGCCGCGACGCGCGAACACTTCACCGTCCCGTTCGACGTCATCGTCACCGCGCAGCAGGTGCGCTCCTACAAGCCTGGGTATGCGCACTTCCAGACCGCGCGCAGGACCATCGGCAACGTGCGCTGGCTGCACGCCGCGGAAAGCAACTTCCACGACATCGTGCCCACCAACGCCCTCGGCATCGACAACGCCTGGATCAATCGCCTCGGTCAGCGGCCGCGCCCGCGCGGCACGCCGACCTTCGCGCTCGATGATCTTGCCGGCCTCGTCGAGGTGGTCACCTGACCGAGCCGATCAGAAGTGAAAGCCCACACCTACCGATGCTTTGAACCGCTCGTCGGGGATCGTCCTCACGCGACTGTTGATGATCTGCTTCACGTCGAAACGAATCCCCCATGCGGGGTGGAACTGGAACACCACGCCTGCCGCAATCTCGGGGTCCACGGTGTGGATCGTCAGCCGCCTCTGGCCAAACGCCCCCTCTTCCCGGAGCGTGTCGCTGACGTAGCGAGCGCCGGCGCCGAGGTACGGCTTCCACCGGCTGTTGGTGAAAAAGTGATACGAGGCAATCGCGTCGATCGGCACCAGACGGTCGCTACGGGTCCCGGTCGTCGGCACCCCGCCGATGAATGCCAGATCGCTCCTGGCCTCCTGACTGCTGACGGACAATTCAGCGGAGATCCGGTCGGTGAACATGTGACTAAAACCGGCTCCGAATGCCGTGTTGAAGCTTCGCCCGCTCGAGTCCGAAGTGATGGTCAGATCCGAAACAAACACGGAGATCGTGTTCGAACGACCCTGTTGCGCGAAAACGGGTGTGACGACGAACAACAACGAGACAGCCGCGATGATGACCTTGCGCATGCGCTTCCTCCGATCGTGTCCTTCACACGGTTCGACGGATGTCAGGCACTCCGGTTACACACCGTAACAGGCAATTCCAGAATCAAACTCTTTCTACGATCATCGCGGCCGCTTCACCACCGCCGATGCAGATCGCGACCATGCCCCGCTTCAGGTTTTGCGCCTCGAGCGCGTGCAGGAGCGTAACGAGGATTCGTGACCCGCTGGATCCGATGGGGTGCCCGAGGGCGACTGCGCCGCCGTGAACGTTCATCTTCGCGTGCGGAATGTTCGCGTCCTTCATCGCCGCCATCGCCACGACGGCGAACGCTTCGTTGATTTCGAACAGGTCGATGTCGTTCACCGTCATCCCGGCGCGTTTCAAGACGATGTCGATCGCCTTCGCCGGGGCGGTCGTGAACCACTCCGGCTCGTGCGCGGCAGTTGCCTGCGCGATGATCCGCGCCATCGGCGTGCGACCGTTCTTCTTCGCCCAGTCGGCGGACGCGACGACGAGCGCGGAGGCGCCATCGTTGATCTTGGATGCATTCGCCGCGGTCACCGTCCCGCCCTCTTTCTGAAAGGCCGGCTTGAGCGACCCCATCTTGTCGAGCGGAGCCGCGAACGGCTCTTCGTCATCGGCAACGGTCGTGACACCCTTCCTTCCGGGCACCTCAACGACCGCGATCTCTTTCTTGAAAGTCCCGTTGCGGACTGCTTCCTGCGCCCTGCGATACGACTCACGAGAGAAGTCATCCTGCTCCTCGCGCGTGAAGTTGTACTTCGCCGCGCACAACTCGGCGCAGTTCCCCATGTGCTTGTCGCCATACGGGTCCCACAGACCGTCGTGGATCATGAGGTCGATCAACTTGCCGTTGCCCATGCGGTAGCCGGCACGCGCCTGTGGCAATGCATACGGCGCGTTGGACATCGACTCCATGCCGCCGGCGATGGCGACGTCGTACTCATCGCAGCGAATATCATTCGTCGCGAACATCAGGGCCTTCAGACCCGAGCCACACACCTTGTTCACCGTGACAGCGCCGGCGCTGACCGGAATGCCGGCTCCGATTGCGGCCTGACGCGCGGGCGCCTGACCGACGGCCGCCTGCAGTACGTTCCCCATGACGACCTGCTCGATCTGCTCCGCGGCGACGCCGGCGTTCTGCAGCGCGCCCTTGATGGCGATCGAGCCCAGCTTCGGCGCGGTCAGCGAGGAGAGTGTTCCCTGGAACGATCCGATCGGCGTACGGGCGCCGCCGAGGATGACGATGTCTTTCATTGAGGTGGACTCCTTGAGTTTTTTGCGGCGCGAGTTCTATCACGGGGCGCTGATATGATCCCAACGCGCGAGAGGAGTTATTTATGTCGATTTCCGCCATCACGGACCGGCGCGTCCACATCCAGCCCGCGGATGTTCACAACGTACTTTCCAGGCACATGCTGGCCGACGGCTACGACGTCGTCATGGACCTGTCCCGCTCCAAGGGCTCCTGGCTCTTCGACGCCCGCCGCGGCCGATCTGTCCTCGATTTCTTCACCAATTTTGCCTCCTGCCCGATCGGCTATAACCACCCGCGCCTCGACAATCCCGAGTTCCGCGACCGGATCGCGACTGCGGCGATCAACAAACCGGCCAACTCCGACATCTACACGACGTTCATGGCCGAGTTCGTCGAGACGTTCTCCCGCCTGGCAGTCCCCCCCTCCCTCAACAAGCACATGTTCTTCATCGAAGGAGGCGCCCTCGGCATCGAGAACGCTGTGAAGTCCGCCATGGACTGGAAGGTTCGGAAAAACCTGCGCAAAGGAATCACCGGCGAGCGCGGCACGCAGATCATGCATCTGCGCGAGGCATTTCACGGCCGCACCGGCTACACGCTGTCGCTGACGAACACCGATCCGAAAAAGACGCTGTACTTCCCGAAATTCGACTGGCCGCGCATCGACAATCCGAAGTTGCGCTTCCCCACCGACACCGATGTCGAGCAACGGGAGAACGCCACGATCGCGCAGGCGAAGCAGTTCCTCGCCGAACGCAAGGACGACATCGCCGCCTTCATCATGGAACCGATCCAGGGCGAAGGTGGCGACAACCACTTCCGCTCCGAGTTCTTCCGCGCGGTCCGCCAGCTCTGCGACGAGAACGAAATGCTGCTGATCTTCGACGAGGTGCAGTCGGGCGTCGGACTGACCGGCAAGATGTGGGCGTACCAGCATTTCGGCGTGGAGCCGGACATGATCTGTTTCGGCAAGAAGACGCAGGTGTGCGGCTTCGCGGCGGGCGAGCGGCTCTTCGACATCGACGACAACGTCTTCGCCGTCAGCTCGCGCATCAACTCGACCTGGGGCGGCAACCTGACCGACATGGTCCGCTCGCAACGCTACTTCGAAGTGATCGACGACGAGGGACTGGTCGACAATGCGGCGCAGGTTGGCGCGTACTTCATCGGTGAATTGCAGCGTTTCAGCGACGAGTTCCCCGAGCTCGTCTCGAATGTTCGCGGACGCGGTCTCATGGCCGCCTTCGATCTGCCGAGCGCAGAAATCCGCGACACAGCGCTGAAGGCGTTCATGGCCAATGACGTCATGGTGCTCTCCTCGGGCAGCCGCTCCGCGCGATTCCGTCCGCCTCTGAACCTCTCCCGGGACGAAGCGGCGGAGGGAATCAAACGGATGGAGAAGTCACTCCAGGAGCTCACCTAGCCAACCTGTTCGCTCCTTTGGACGTACAACGAACGATGATCCGAGAGCGACTGAACCGCGAAGACTGGCTGCTCATCGCTTCGTGTCTCGTGGTGGCCGCGGTCTCGATCTTCGTCGTCACGAACTGGTTTTCCGCCGCGTTTCCCGAGGCGTCGATCGAGTTCCGTTACGACCGTGGCTCCTCGCAGCAGTTGGCGGACCGCGTGCTCGCATCGCAGCACATCGACGCCCGCGGGATGAAGCACAGCGCCACCTTCGACTCCGACGACGAAGTCCGGATCTTTCTCGAGCGCTCCCTCGGCCTGAAGAAAACGAACGAGATCCTGAAGCGCGACGTCCGCCTCTGGGCCTGGTCGCATCGCTGGTTCCGTCCGCTGCAGGAAGAGGAGTTTCGCGTCGACATCGCCCCGACAGGCGAAGTGGTCGGATTCACCGATCGGATTCCGGAAGACCGCCCGCTCAACTCGCCCGACATCAACGGCGCCCGCACGACCGCGGAGACGTTTCTCGGCAACGTCCGGGCGATGGAGGGTCTGCAACTGGTTGCGCAGAGCGAACGGCGCCTTCCCCACCGGATGCAGCGCATCTTCACGTGGGACTCGCGGACGATCCATCCCGCTGGCGCGCCGTACCGCACGATCGTCACCGTCGACGGCGATCGCGTCAGCAGCTTCTCGCGGCGAGTCAAAGTGCCGGAGGATTGGCAGCGTTCGTATCACGAGCTGCGGTCAAAAAACGCGCTGGCCGGTAACGTCGACACGGTCTTTCTCATCATCACGATGGTGTGCATCGTTGCGGTCGGCGTGACGCGCTTGCTCCGTGGCGACCTCCAGCTCCGCCTGCTCCTCGGGATCGGCATCGCGGCAGTCGTGCTGGTGACGGGCACGGCGCTCAACTCGTATCCCAGCGCACTGGCGGGCTACAACACGACGGATTCCTATCCCGCGTTTCTGGCTCGTTTCGCGTTCGGTTCGGTGCTGCAGGGAATCGGTGTGGCGATGATGCTGATGGTCGTCGTCGGCGCGGGCGAGGTGATGTTCCGCGAGAGGCTGCCCAATCAGCTTTCCGTCGCGCGCATCTGGAACCGTCGGGCGCTGACGTCGAAACGGGTCTTTCTCGCCTTCATCGTCGGCTACACGCTCGTGGCGTTCTTCCTCGGCTATCAGGTTGCGTTCTATCTGATCGCCGACAAATTCGGCGCCTGGGCGCCGGCCGAAGTGCCGTATGACGACATGCTGAACACGGCGTTCCCATGGATCGCGGTCCTCTTCGCCGGCTTCTTCCCCGCGCTGAGCGAAGAGTTCATGTCGCGCGCGTTTTCGATCCCGTTCTTCGAGAAGGTCCTGCGCTCACGATTCGCGGCCATCCTCGCGGCCGGCTTCATCTGGGGATTCGGACACGCCACATATCCCAATCAGCCCTTCTACATCCGCGGAGTGGAAGTCGGATGCGCCGGGGTACTGATCGGCTTCCTGATGATGCGCTTCGGCATCGTGCCGTTACTGATCTGGCATTACACCGTCGACGCGCTCTACACCGCGATGCTGCTGCTCCGGTCGGGCAATCGCTACTACGTCATCTCCGGAGCGGCGTCGAGTCTCGTCTTCGCCATTCCCATGCTCGTTTCGATCGTGCTCTACATCCGCAACAAAGGCTTCGTGCCCGATGCGGACCTTTCCAACGACACACTCCCGATCCATCCCGCGCCCGAGCCGAAGGAACAGCCGGCCATCCCCGAAACGGTGTTTCCGTCGATTCCGATCACGCCAGGCAAGGTCCTGGCGTGCGCGATTCTCGTCGTGCTGACGATCGGCGCGCTGGCGTTGCGCACTCCATCCGTCGATGACGCCGTCGACTATCGCCTCACGAAGGACGATGCGAAACGGATTGCGGCGACGGCCGCCAATCCTCCGCCGGCGTCGATGCGCACCGCCGCGACTCCGGTGGAAGGCTTTCGTTCCTGGGATCGCGACTCGACGCGGGAAGACGGCGGAGCACCGAGCGGCTACGACGGCCTGGCCGTCGACTACCTCCTGCATCACGGCATGTCGATGCCGTCGCTTGTCGGTGTGATGAAGAATAAGATCCCGACCGCGACGTGGATGGTTCGATCGTTCGCGCCACAGGTGAAGGACGAGTACTTCATCGAGGTCGATCCGCGCACGGCGCGCGTCTCGGGCTATCACAAGTATCAGGACGAGAAGCGCGCCGGCGCGCGCCTCGAACAACCGCAGGCGCTGGGCATCGCGCAGGCAGCGTTCGCTCGCTATGCGGCGAATCCCGCCGCGTTCGAGGTCAAGGAAGCGCTCAATTTCCAGCAGCCCAACCGGCGCGACTGGCTCTTTCACTTCCAGGAGCGCACGCCGCTCGTCGCGGATGCCTGGCGCAGGATCAGCGTTCGCGTCGACGGCAGCGAGGTCACGCAGTTCACGACGACCGTCAAGGTGCCGGACAGCGTCTATCGAGAGCCGACGAACCTGCTGAACATCGTCTTCACCGTGCTGCGCATCCTCGGTGTGCTGGCGATCCTGTCGCTGATCGTGGCCGGTTTCGTCGTGGCGATGCGCCGGCAGCGCTTCCCCTGGCAACGCGCGCTGCGCTGGACGATGGCCCTGGCCATCATCCCGCTTGCCGGAATCGCAGCGCGCTGGGAGTTGACGCTCTTCGAGTACAACACATCCGTTACCTGGCAGACCTTCATCAGCAACCAGGCCATCAACATCGTCCGCAATGTGGGGTTACAGCTCGGACTGATTTTCCTGGCCGTCGCCGGACTGGCCGCGGCGTATCCCCAGGCATTCCACCTCGCGCGCCGCGAAGCGCGCGCCCGGCTCGGCAGACCGGCGGTGCTGGCCGCATTGACGACGATCAGCGCCGTGATCCTGTTCCGCGTCGCCGGACAGGAGCTCGCCCTGCGCTTCCCGACGCTGGCATCCATGCACGGCCTCGGTGCACCTGAGGCCGTCGCACTCCCGATTCCGGGGCTCCTGGGAATTCTCTCCGTGATCCTGCGGACACTGACCGCGTGCTCGGTGCTCGGCCTCTTCATCCTGGCGCTGCGCGGCGCGGTTTCGAGGCCGTGGCTTCCTCCGGCGATCGCCACGCTGGCGGTGTTTTTCGCGACGATCGACGCGTCGGCGAATCTCATCCAGACCCCACTGATGCTGGTCACGTCCGCCGCGACCGCCATCCTCGCCTTCGTCGTCATCCGCTACGTCCTGGGCGCGAACCTTCTCGCGTATCCGCTGACGATCGCCGTCGCCCTCCTCCTCGCGGATGGCGCAGACCTGCTCCAGAACCACAGCCCCGATCTCACGATGAACGGCATCGCCGAGGTCATCGTTGCGATCGCGTTGCTCGTCTGGGCCGCTGCGCCGCACCAGTCAACGGCCGCGGCTCAGCCGTAGCCGAAGCGTGCTCAACGACTACCACTTCGTGTGCCGACGTCGTAGAGACGGCAGATGTTCGGATGCGTGAGTTGCGAGATCGCATTCGCTTCTCGCACGAAGCGCAGGCGCATTCGTTGCCGGCCGCGACTCCACCGAACAGGACTTTGATGGCCACCGAGCGGTTGGGTGCGCGTGGTCACACGACTGTGTGACACTCTTCCTGCGTCCTGGCGCGATTGTCCGCCAGAATCTGCCGCAATGAACCGCTGTTGGAGCGACACGTGAAACTTGGAATCGACGACTTCTACTACGATGATCTGTACGACAGCGGACGGCTCGAAGAGCTGACGCTGGCGTTCAATCGCTTTCTCGACGCGAATGACGCGGCCCTCTTCCAGCGCTTCGAGTCCTATCGCATCGGGATGCAGAGCGGCATCGCCAGCGGCGGACTGACGAAGCCGGAGGAGTCGGCGCTGCTCATCGCGGTCAGCCGTCCGCTCGGTACATTCCTCGGACAGCTCTTCCAGACCGACGCTTCGTCCATCGCCGCGCGCACTGTCCGCGACACACAGGTCGCGCGGTTCAAGAAGGAGTTCGTCGCCAAGCGCGTAGCCAGGGTGCAGGAGATTCCGGATGTCGATCACACCGCCGCCGTCGACACGCTCGTCCGGGCCGTGGCCGGACGTCAGGAACGTGACCGCGAATACGCCCTCTCCGTCACCGCCAACTGCCTGCTCGATTTCGAGCGCGAGTATCCGCGCGGCGCGAAAGCCCTGGCGCCGTCGCCCCAGACGCGTGCTGCCCTCGGACAGCTCCTCAACGAGCTTCGCCTGTCGGGCGCGTTCGACGGCGCCATCGCTCACCGGCAATATGTCGATTCACCCGAGGCGATCGCACGCGAGGCCGCGGCCCTGCACGCGCTCGGCGATCTGCTCGCCGACTGGCTGGCCGGCGAATGGAAGCACAGCCACTTCGATGGCTGGACCTCGTTCCGCCTTCCCAAGCCGATCATCTTCGACCACCTTGTCGAAACCGAGACGGCGGACGCGAACAGCGTTGTGGGACCGCACGACGAATACCGGCGCCGCGACGGATTCAAGCTCACCGATCCGCGCATGACGCCGCGCGAGATCACCGACGAGGCGAATTACTGCATCTATTGCCACGAGCGGAAGAAGGACTCCTGCGCCACCGGCTTCGTGGAGAAGGACAGCAAATACAAGGTCAATCCGCTCGGCGTTCCACTGACGGGATGCCCGCTCGACGAGCGCATCGGCGAGATGAACGCACTGCGCAAGGATGGCGACTCCATCGCCGCGCTGGCGATCGTCATGATCGACAACCCGATGTGCCCGGGCACCGGACATCGCATCTGCAACGACTGCATGAAGGCCTGCATCTTTCAGAAGCAGGATCCCGTCAACATCCCTCAGATAGAGACCGGCGCGCTGACGGACGTACTCTTCATCCCGTGGGGCTTCGAGATCTACTCGCTGCTCACGCGCTGGAATCCGCTGCACGTCCGCCGCCCGATGGCCCTCCCCTACAACGGCAAGAATGTGCTCGTCGTTGGCCTCGGGCCTGCCGGCTACACGCTCGCGCACTACCTTGCCAACGAAGGCTTCGGCGTCGTCGCCGTCGATGCGTTGAAGATCGAGCCGATCGATTCCCGCTGGTTACGCCAACCGATCCGCGATGCCCGCGCCACACTCTGGGAGGAGCTCGACGAGCGCATCCTGGCCGGCTTCGGCGGCGTCTCCGAATACGGCATCACCGTCCGTTGGGACAAGAACTTCCTCAAGGTGATCCGGATCGCGCTCGAGCGCAAGAACAACATCCGGGTCTACGGCGGCGTGCGCTTCGGCGGGACGTTGACCATCGCGGACGCGTTCGACACGCTCGGCTTCGATCACATCGCCATCGCCGCCGGCGCCGGAACGCCGACGATCGTCCGGATGAAGAACAACCTCATTCGCGGGATCCGCAAAGCAAGCGATTTCCTCATGGCGCTGCAACTCACGGGAGCCGGGAAACACGCAGCGATGGCCAATCTCCAGGTCCGTCTGCCGGCGCTCGTCATCGGTGGCGGACTGACGGCCGTCGACACCGCCACGGAGCTGTTCGCGTATTACCCACTGCAGGTCGAGAAGATTCTGCAGCGCTACGAGACGCTGGCCGCGGAGCTGGGGGAAGACGTGATCCGCAGCGGCTATGACGGCGAGGAGCTGACGACGCTCGACGAATTCCTCACGCATGGCCGCGCCGTGCGTGCCGAACGTGAACGTGCGGCCGACGCCGGCGACAAGCCCGATTTCATCCCGCTCGTCCGTGCGTGGGGCGGCGTCACGATCGCGTATCGGAAGTCCATCAGCGACGCGCCGGCCTACCGCCTCAATCACGAAGAAGTGATCAAGGCCTTCGAGGAAGGGATTGCCTACGCGGAAAGCCTCTCTCCGATCGAGGCCGTCGCCGACGAGCTCGGCCACGTGAAGTCGCTCCTCTTCGAGAAACAGGTCGTCGAAGACGGCCGCTGGAAAGACTCCGGCGAGATCATCGAGCTGCCCGCCCGCAGCGTCATGGTCGCTGCCGGAACCAGCCCGAACGTCATCTACGAGAAAGAACATCCGGGCACGTTCAAGCTCGACAAGTACGGCCAGTTTTTCCAGAGCTTCGCGGCCTCCGTCGCCGGCGGCGCCCCGGAACTGCTCGAGGTCGACGCCAGCCGGGATCGCGGCTTCTTTACCTCGTATCAGCATCCGTCGGCACGCGAGAAAGTGATCTCGTTCTACGGCGACAACCATCCCCGCTACGCCGGCAACGTCGTCAAGGCCATGGCGTCAGCGAAAGACGGCTATCCGTTTGTCGTGGATCTCTTCGCCAGTGAGCTAGCCCGTCGCGACCGTTCGTCGGAGGCGCAGGCGGCGCGCGAGGCGCGCTGGCAGGAGCTGCTGCGCACGCTCGACGATGGCCTGCTGCCGGTCGTGCACGCGGTGAACCGCCTCACGCCGACGATCGTCGAAGTCGTCGTCCGTGCGCCATTCGCGGCGCAGCACTTCGAACCGGGCCAGTTCTTCCGCCTCCAGAATTTCGAGGCGAACGCGCCGGTCATCGACGGCACACGCCTGACGATGGAAGGCATCGCGCTCACCGGCGCGTGGACCGATCCCGAGCGCGGCCTGCTGTCGCTCATCGTCCTCGAGCTGGGCGGGTCTTCGCGGCTCGTCGCGCTCCTGAAACCCGGCGAACCAGTCGTGGTCATGGGACCGACCGGCGCGCCAACCGAAATCCCGCGCAACGAGACCGTGCTGCTCGCGGGCGGCGGCCTCGGCAACGCAGTGCTCTTCTCGATCGCGCGGGCCTTCAAAGAGAACGGCTGCAAGGTCGTCTACTTCGCCGGCTACAAGAAAGCGAGCGACGTCTTCAAGCGCGATGAGATCGAAGCGGGTACCCACCAGGTCATCTGGTCGGTCGACGCGGGCGATCCGATCGCACCGCGGCGACCGCAGGATCGTGGCTTCACCGGCAACATCGTGCAGTCGATGCTGACCTACGCGCAGACCAATCCGGAGTTCGACCTCCGCAACGTGCAGCGGCTGATCGCCATCGGTTCGGACGGCATGATGCGCGCCGTCCGCGACGCGCGGCATGGTGTGCTGGCGCCGCATCTCAACCCGGGTCACGTCGGCATCGGATCGATCAACTCGCCGATGCAATGCATGATGAAGCAGGTCTGTGCCCAGTGCCTGCAGCGTCACGTCGATCCGAAAACGGGCAAGGAGAGCTTCGTCTTCTCCTGCTTCAATCAGGATCAGCCGCTCGACACGGTCGACTTCAACAACCTCCGCGCCCGGCTGCGCCAGAACACCGTCGTCGAGAAGATGACGAACCTCTGGCTGACGCGATTGCTGGCGAAGGCGCAGCAGCAGACCGCCGAGGTGGGACTGGAAGCGTAAGTCTGCAGAGCGCCTGTGTCACAATCGCAGGATGCCCATCCTTCCGGCCGACATGCTGGAGCTCACGCTCCGGCTTTTCGTGGCGACACTGATCGGCAGTTGCATTGGGCTCGACCGGGAGGTGCGGCGGAAACCGGCCGGGATGCGCACGCACGCGCTGGTCGCGCTCGGCTCCGCGCTCGTCACGCTGGTCGTCGTTCGCATCGATCCTGCGGCCGTTCACGTCGACGCGGTGAGCCGCGCGATCCAGGGCATCATCGCCGGCGTCGGATTCCTCGGCGGCGGCGCAATCCTCAAGAGCAGTGATCACGAGATCGTGCATGGGCTGACCACCGCTGCGTCGATCTGGCTCGCCGCATCACTCGGAATCGCCTGTGGCGTCGGTCAGTGGATCGCGGCGCTGGTTGCGCTGGCTCTAGCACTGAGCATCCTCATCATCGGTGGTCCGGTGGAAGGTCTGGTGCATCGCATCGCCAGCCGCCGCAAGGACCTCCCCCGCGACGACGGCACGCCGATCTGACGCGTTACACTCCTCGCCTATGCGACGCGCCATCGCCCTCATCCTTCTCCCTGTTCTTGCCGCCTGCACCACGAACACCATGCAAACGAACGCCTTTCCCGGACGCGACAACAACGCCGCCTTCAACACGCTGCAGAACGCGTACGTCGTCGAGTTCCTCCGCCGAAATCCGAGTGTCAACACGTACCTCGGCGGCGGCGGGCTCGATCCTTCGCTGCGCGCCGTCGACGGAACGCTGCGCGACTACTCGCAATCCGCGCTCGACGCCGAAGACCGCTGGCTGGCAGACTCGGAGACCGCGATCAGTGCCACGGATCCTTCGACGCTGTCGCCACAGCATCGCATCGACCGCGACGTCGCCCTCGCTCAGATCCGGTTTCAACTCCATCAACACCAGGTCCGCAAGTACCAGCAACGCTCCGTCGACACCTACACCGACGAACCCTTTCGTTCGATCGATTTTCAGCTCCAGGGGATGACGCAGACTGGCGCCGCGACGTACGGCACCTCCGGCGAATGGTCACTTGTCGCCGATCGCCTGGGCGCCATCCCGCGCTTTCTCGCGAATGCCGAAGCGCAACTCCAGGCCGGCGTCGCGGCGAGCAACACGCCCGACTACCGCATGCTCTATCGCAACGGCATCAAGACCGCGGAGAGTGATGCGACGTACTTCGAATCCACGCTCCCGAAGCTCGCGGCGGACCGCGTTGCGGGCCCCGAGCGCGATGCCCTCCTCGACCGCATCCGTGCACATTGCACCGAGGCCGCGCGCGCCTATCGTCATTTCCGCGACTTCGTCAGCACGACGTTCTTCAACGATGCCTCGAGCGAAGCCGGCATCAAGCCCCAGTTCGCCGGAGACCGATTCCTCTTCGGCGAGAATGAGTACAACTGGGCGCTGAAGAACAACCTGCGCGTCAACAAGACCGCCGCGCAGCTCTATGACGAGTCGTGGCCGATCGTCGAACAGACCCAGCGCGACATGATCGCTGTCGCCCGCGACATCGGAGCGAAACACTCCTGGACACTGCCGCAGGATGGCAACGAGGCCGTTCGCTTTGTCTTCGATCAGCTCGGACAGGACTACCCGAAGAGCGACGCAGAGATGGTCAGCTGGTATCGCGACGCCGCATTCCGGCTCGTCGACTACGCGCGCAAAACCGGTCTCTTTGACGTACCCGCCGACTACAAACTCGATGTCGTGGAGACTCCGCCGCCTCTGCGTGCGTCGATCGACGGCGCCGCGTACTACCCGGCACCGCCGTTCCGGGAGACCGGCGTCGGACGCTTCTATGTGACACCGACCGACAACGACGTCGCCTCATTGAAAGAAAACAACCGCGCCGCGCTGGCCGACCTCTCCGCACACGAAGGGTTTCCCGGCCACGACTGGTACTACAAAGTGATGACGGGCTATCGCAAGGATGTTTCTCCCGTTCGCTGGCTGACGCCCGGCGCGGTGGAGGATTCTTCATCGATGTGGGAAGACTCGATGTCGTCCGAGGGGTGGGCACTCTATTCGGAGGCGTTGATGGCGGAGGCACAGCCTGGCGCACCGAACGGCTTCTACAAGCCGGAGGAGCGTCTCTATCAACTCCAGGGAAAGCTGTATCGCGACCTGCGCGTGCGGGTCGACATCGGCATCCATACGGGACGCCTCTCCTACGACGATGCCGTCGATCTTTTTTCTAGGGTTGTGAATTTTCTCCCCGGATCGTGCCGGGAGTCGCGCACGATGCAGAGTGATGCGAAACAGTCGAGCTGCAGGAGCGCGGAGGCCGCGCTCTTCCGCTACTCCAAATGGCCCACGCAGGCGATCACGTACCGCCTCGGCAAAGACGAGATCTACGCGTTGCGGAACGAAGCAGCAAAGAGGCTCGGGGCGACGTTCGACCTCAAACACTTCCACATGATGTTCATCCGGCAAGGGAGCGTGCCGTCGGGATACTTTGCCGAGGAGTTGCTGCGCGAGCTCGAACGCTAGCGCAGGGACAAGTGTGGCGCCGGCGGCCTCGCCGGCGTTGCGCATGTCAGAATGTCCCATGCCTTCTGACGCGCAGAAGACTCTCGGAATGCGCGCGTTCCAGAGCGTTCTCTATTCGTTCCTGGCGCTTGCCTCAACGAACTGCGCGGTTGTCCACCTCGCACGAACCGCCATCCGGGATCGACCCGGAATCGTGCAGCAACGGCCCGGGACGGTCGACGATGCAAGCCACCTGAACCAGACCGCCGTCCGCGAAATCGTTGATGTCGTCGCCGACGACGCGCAAGCTATCCTGCAGATCCGCAGCGCACTCGAACGGGCTCGCGCCGCGTCCGTTCACGTCTCCATCGCAGGTTTTCGCCACTCGATGGGTGGCCAGACGATCGCTCCCGCCGGAATCGTTCTGAACATGCTCGCCCACAACCACATCGCGCTGAATGGCGACGTATTGACCGTGCAGAGTGGCGCAGTCTGGAAGGACGTCGTCGAGTATCTCGATCAGCACGGACGTTCCGTTGCCGTGATGCAGTCGGACAATCCCTTCTCGATCGGCGGATCGTTGAGCGTGAATTGCCACGGATGGCAACACCTGCATGAGCCGATTGCATCGACCGTCGTCGCAATGACGCTGCTCACGCCGCATGGCCACGTCGTTCACTGCAGCCGAACCGACCACGCGGCCCTCTTCTCCCACGTCCTCGGCGGGTACGGATTGTTCGGGGTCATCCTCGACGCGCAGATTCAGACGGTTCCCAACGAGCGATACCGCGAACTCCACACGGCCTGCGACATCCTTACCTATGAATCGACATTCGATCAGACGGTGCGCGAACGATCGTCGGTCGGAATGGCGTACGGAAGGATCAGCGTCGCCTCGACGTCATTCCTGCGCGAGGCGATCATCACCACCTACGAGCGCGAGCCTGGTCCTTTGCCGCCCCTCGGGAACATGCACACGCCCAAATTGGAACGCCTGGTATTTCGAGGCTCTGTGGACAGCGACTACGGCAAGAATCTGCGATGGCGGTTGGAGAACTGGTGGCCGCGGCATTCCGCTGTGAAACACGTGTCGCGCAATCAGGTTCTTCACCAGTCGATCGATGACTACATCGCGCGCGACGCAACGTCGACGGACATCCTGCACGAGTACTTTGTGCCGAGGGGAACCCTTTCTACCTTTATCGATCGCATAAGGCCGCTGCTTTTACAAGAGCATCATCCCGATCTGCTGAACATCACCATCCGCGACGTGAAGAAAGACAATACGACGGCACTCGCCTACGCGCGCGAGGACGTCTTCGCCGTGGTGATGTTCTTCAACCAGAAGCGCACGCCGGAAGGCGAAGCCGCCATGCAGCGCACGACGCGAGCATTGATCGATGTCGCAATCTCGCTCGGCGGCACGTACTACCTGCCGTACCGCCTTCACGCGACGGTGGATCAATTCGACCGTGCCTATCCACAAGGACGGGCGGTTTTTGATGAGAAGCGACGCATCGATCCGGAAGAGATCTTCAGTAGTCTTTGGTATTCGCAGTACGGAAGAGGTTCACGCTAAGGTAGTTTCGGGACGTAACTGGATCGCCAGGCAACGGCGTTTGGTACGATCGCACCGATGTCCGACACAGAACGAATGCCACCCGAGGGCCGGATGTTCCTGTCTGTCCTGCTGGGCCTGTTCTTCGCTGGATTCGCCTTCGGATCGCTGCACACAGCGCTGCAGGAATATCGCTGGCGCAACGCTCTCGTCGTTCGCGGGGTTCTTGTGAAGCGCGGCTCGCAGTTCCATTACGAATACCGTCCGCCCGGAAACGCGACAGTGAGCGGACCGAACCTGACCGACCAATCATCCGGTAAGCCCAATGGAATCATCGATGACCGGGCACGACTCGAATATGACCCTGCGCAGCGGGAAAAGCTGCGACGCCACGTCTCCAGAGGTCGCGCGTCGACCAACTACGGACAGTTTCTGATCACCGCCAGCGCGGGTGCGGTGTTCTCCGTTTTGGTACTCATTTGCGTCTGGTTCCTCTTGAGAGCTTGGTATGACAAGAGACACCCGTCGGAGTTGGAACACACTCCGCACTGACTCTCACGGTCGCTTGGAACGACGAACGCGTCTACGGATCCAGACGATGGCGATGCCGATAGTCCCACCTCCAAGAAGCCATAGAGAGAAGAGCAGCAGGGGAGAGTGCAAAATGTTCGCAATCCTGCGTCCATACCTCCAGAAGACTCTGGAGTTGAGATAGGCCGAGCCAGCGAAACCGATGGGCTCGGCGGCAGCCCAACGAAGACGAGTCAGAATCGGGGCGGCTGCGGGTCCGTGATGAATCCTCGGTGGCGGTAGCTGCTTGAACATTGCCGTCGCCGCCTCGATCGGTCTGTTCGGAAAGCAGTACGACACTTCGTAAGCGTTTCGTATGCTAGATGACGGAAGCACGAAAAGCAGGTATTCGCGTCCCTCCTCGAACCTCGCCTCGCAAGCGCAGCAGCCGATATGGGTCAGCTCGATGCGATCCGGAGCT
The DNA here is from genome assembly GCA_038244715.1 of Thermoanaerobaculia bacterium. Classification (GTDB taxonomy): domain Bacteria; phylum Acidobacteriota; class Thermoanaerobaculia; order Gp7-AA8; family Gp7-AA8; genus JADGNZ01. The sequence goes on along the minus strand of JBBRTE010000014.1, from coordinate 25,269 downwards.
GCATGCCCGAAACTTCTCGTGACTTGGATATCGATCGCTGTCGTCGGCCAAACCGGCGGCACGAAGTCGTCCGTATATCTGAAGCGTGATCCGCGGACGAATGACGGACGCACTCCTCGAACGATGCCAGTGACCACATACGTTGCTGCGGCGCGCGCTTCCTGGACGGTTCGCTCTCGACCGCACTGACAAGCAAGTGCCTCGTCGGCAATTCCAGCTACGACCAGGGCAACGACAAGAGCGGCCAATGCTCTCCGTCTGGACGATCGTGCGCAACTGCCGAACCCCGGCCATTGAAACGCGCGCGGCCGCGCCGATGCCGTCTCGATCGACATCAGACCACCGTCACCGGGAACGAGTGCCGCGCATCTGCGCCACCGCGAACCTTCGCCGAGGTCTCCAGCCGCCAGTTCGCTGTGTGCGTTGACGCCGAGGCCTTCGGAACATCCGGCACATCGACGGTGAAAGTGCTTTCGAAAGGCCGGTGCACTGTCGCTTCGAATGGGCCGCTCATACAGCTTGAAGGTACCCAGCTGCCGGGTGTGCCGGAAATGCCGCTGGTTTCCGGTCCAGGATTCTTCGCCAATAAGCTCCACTCGAAGCGACTCGAAGGATGCAGGACCTGGTTGCTGCAGATACAGCTGAACCCGCGCACGTCGCACGAACTGTTCGCTGTCGCATTCGACGATGATCTGCGGCGTACGAAGACCAAGCATAAGACGGATCGAATAGAGAAGAACGATCGCCGCAATAAACGAAAAGATCCCGCCGACTGCATCGAAGAGAATCGACGGCTCGTGCTGCATGAAAACGACCGCACCAATGGACCCGAGGAGCGCGGCAAGAAACAGCATGCAGCCGATCTGCGCGCCGCGCGGAATCGAGCGGCTCAGCGAGTAGCGAAGGTGCGTTCCCGGTTGCAGCGTCATGCTTGGAGTGGGGTCACATCCGGGGAATCAACCAACGATTGCAGGTGGCGTCTTGCGTTGAAGTCGCCGCTTCGGCCATACGACGCGGATCAGTGTCGCCGCGCAAACAAACCACAGTCCGAAAATTACGACCTTGACGAGTACGCCGAGGATCGGATGCAACCTGGCGTCGAAATGAACCGCCGCCAGTGCCAGATAGATCGGAAATGAGACGAGGTATCCGGTGGCGATGATCAGCACGGGAGCAACGATCAATACGACCAACCAGCGTGTGGCCGTGTCGGCAAGGCGATCGTCGCCTGTCGGCTCAACGGAACGTTGGCTTTCGCTTTCTTCCGACATAGTCTGACGCCCGACGAACGATTCCTATCCTTGGTTCAGTGATGGTACACGCCCGCCGCTGTCCCACCCGCCCTCTCCTTTTTCGCCGTTTCTTCGGGATTCGAAAAGTGGCAGGCGTGGGCACCGAGGACCGGCTGCAGATTCGCAATCGCGTTTCGATCGACCAGCGGATCGCGTTCGCCGGCAATCATCACGACCGGATCGGCGGGCACCTCGCGCAGATCAGCGCGGTAGCGCAGAAACGTCGCCACCCACCGCCCAAGTCCGCACCGCCAGTAGGCGCGAATCACAAACGCCGCCAGTGCCAGGCGTTCGCGGAACACGTCGCGCAGAAGCGCAATGAGCAGACGGGACGGGCTTCGCGGCGACCAGACCGGGCCCAGGCAGAGAACGCGGTTTACGATGTCGGGGCGCAGACGTGCGAGGTGCACGGCGGCGTTGCACCCGAACGAGTGCCCGATCCAGGTCGCATTGCGGATCGAGAGCGCGTCCGCCCATGCCGCGAGAATCTGCGCGTGCTCTTCCGGGCCAGCCGGCGGGCCGTCGATGCTCTGCCCGAACCCGGGGAGATCCGGTGCGATCGGGTTCGCGCCGCGGGCGTAGAGAGCGCGCGCGAAATTCACAAAGTACGCACTCGACATTCCCAGCCCGTGGATGAGAACGACGTCGCGGCGGCGGCCAGCGGCGCGATGGGCAATGCCGTTCGTCCAGCCCGAGAGGCCCCACGAGAACGCGGGAGCCACCTTCCCATCCGTGACTTCGAGTCCGTCGAGAAACCACAGCAGCGCCTCGTTGAACGCGCGCGGGTTCTCCCACATCGGCACATGGCCGGAGCGCGGAATCACGCGCAGCATCGCGTTCGGCATCTCCTCCGCCATCTGTCTCGCGTAGGTCAGCGGAACGAGTGGATCGCTCTCACCCCAGATCAGGAGTACCGGCATCGTCAGCGTGCGCATGAGCGGGCGGACGTCGTCCCGAAGGAGGCGCGCAAACGCCAGCGCCAGCGCGGTCGGCCCGGCCCGGAAGAGGTCGCGGGCCAGCACGAGGAAGAATGACCGCCAGCCGTGCGGCAGCGCGAGATTCTCGATGTGGGCGCCGGGCGCGATCTCGAACGGAATGCCGGTCGAGTCGACCAGGATCAGCGAGCGCACCAGCTCGGGCCGGCTCGCCGCGAGATGGATCGCGATCTGTCCGCCCATCGAGTTGCCGACCAGATGAACCGGCTCGACGAACGAGGACTCGATCCACCGCGCCAGCAACGCGGCGATATCGTCGAAGCGGAGCGGCAACCGGCTCTTCTGGAGAAAGAAACGGTTGCGTCCGAATCCCACGAGGTCGATCGCCGAGACGAGGTAGCGTTCAGCCAGAACGTCAACGTTATGCCGCCACCACTCGGACGAGCCGCCGAGACCGTGCAGCAGGACCACAGGAGCTCCGCTGCCTGCGCGCGACTCCCAGAACGTGTAGGGCGGCAGGTCGATGCGGCGGGAGGTCAGCACGGCAGGTTACCGCCGCAGCCGTCCCTCTTCGACCATGAGACAGCGATCCTGCACGACCTTGATCCCCGCCTCGGCCAGCTTCTTCGCGGCCTCATCGTTGCGGATACCGAGCTGGAACCACACGCTCTTCGGCTTCGCAGCGAGGATGTCGTCGATGTGCGGCGGGATGTCCCCGGGCTTGCGGAAGACATTCACCATATCAACCGGACGGCCGATGGCGGCCAGCGTTCGGAACACCGGTTTCCCCAGGATCTGCGTCACCTCGGGGTAGTAGACCGGCACGGGGATGATGTCGTATCCGGCCTCAGCCATGTGCTGCGAAACGTAGAAGGCCGCCTGATCGGAGTGCGTTTCCGGCTTAATTCCGAGGACCGCGATGGTTTTCGTGTCGCGGATCACTGCCTCGATGCCGTCATTGTCATTAATTAGGTTTGTTTTCCAGTCCGTCATGGCGAGGCAGGGTAGCAAAAAGTACGCTAGCTCAGGGCCGGACCTGACGGCAAATTACACGGAATAACAAATTACGGCGGGCGTTGTGTCTTGCCAATCAACCCAATAAAGTGAGGTTCACGACCGGATGAAACGCGCAGCTCTCGCCGTCCTCCTGTTCATCGTTCCGTTCACCGCGTTCGCAGCAGCGCCGACGCAGGCCGTCATCGTGATGATGAAGCCAGGCCTCGGCCGTTTCGCCGTGCAGTCGCTTTCGGCGACCTTTGACCCGAATGTTCCGGCCGGCGAGCGCGACCTGCGCGAATTGCCCGGCATCCACGGATTCGCGGCCAACCTCACCGACGACGAGATCGCCGCCCTCAAAGCGTCGGGGCAGGTCCTCTCGGTCGAGCCCGATCGTCCGGTCCACGCCCTTTCGGACTCCGTGACGGCGGGGAAGCAGACCATCCCGTACGGCGTCACGGACGTCAACGCTCCCCCGGTGTGGCTCGTCACGCGCGGCAAGTCGCTCGCGAACGGCCCGGCCATTCACGTGGCCATCATCGACACGGGCATCGACTACAACAACCCTGAGTTGGCCGCGGCCTTCAAGGCCGGCCACAACTTCATTTCTCGAACAGAAGACCCGCTGGACGACAACGGCCACGGCACACACGTCGCCGGCACGATCGCGGCGGCCAATGACGGCGCCGGTGTCGTCGGCATCGCCTCGGACGTCGACCTCTATTCGCTCAAGGTGCTCGATACCTGCGGCAGCGGCAGTACGAGCAACATCCTGTCGGCTGTGCAGTGGGTCGTCGACAAGAAGAAAGAGATTGGCGGCAACTGGATCGTCAATCTCTCCCTCGGCTCAGATGAACCAAACGCCGCGGAAGAGGCGCAGTTCAAGACCGCATCGGATGCAGGCGTCCTCGTGTTCGCCGCCTCCGGCAACAGCTACGCCGGCACGGACGGGCTGGCCTATCCCGCCGGATACGCAACCGTCATCTCCGTCGGCGCTGTCGATTCGACGAATACGGTTGCATCGTTCTCGCAGCGTGGCGCGGATCTGAAAATCGTCGCTCCAGGAGTGAGCGTTCTTTCCACATTCGTTTCGCCTCTCGTGAAGGCCAATGACGGACGGCAGTTCGGCGCTGTGCGTGCCGATTACAAAGACTCGACGACGCAAGCAGACCTGACGTTCTCGGCGTGCCCGCCATCGACCACGAACATCACCGGCACGTTCATCTTCTGCGGCTTCGGTGGCGCGGCGACGGACTTCCCGGCATCGGTGAAGGGAAAGATCGCGCTCGTTTCTCGCGGCAACGGTGTCGCCTTCTTCGACAAGGCCCAGAACGCAAGCAAGGCGGGGGCGATCGGCATCATCGTCTTCGACAACGTCCCCGTCGATCCGGCGGCCCCGATTTTCCCCGGCTTTTTCACAACCGCCAAGACCGCTTCCGCGATCCCGGCATCGGCACCGTTCCTCATGATCACGCAGGCCGACGGTCAGGCGCTCCAGGCGACGCCGAATGCGACCGTCACCCTCACCAGCGGGTTCCAGCAGTTCGCGCTCGAATCCGGAACGTCGATGGCCTGTCCACATGCCGTCGGCACCGCGGCCCTGGTCTGGGCCGCATCACCAAACTCAACGGCCACAAACGTTGCCACGGCTCTCGAGCAGACCGCGAAAGATCTCGGCGACCCGGGCAAAGACTCCGTCTACGGCTATGGTCTCGTGAGCGCCTATGACGCGGCCAAGCAGCTCAATCCCGCGGCGTTCGGCTCCGGCGGAACTCCGGTGACGGGCCCGGTCACCGGCCGCATGCCCGGCCGGCGCGGACACTGACAACGAACTCAATTCCACGACTCAGGCAAAGCGGCGCTCTCGAGGGCGCCGCTTTTTTGTTGGTAGACTTCGTTCACACATTAAGGAACGCGATCGCATGAAACGCACGGCCATTCTTTCTATTCTGTTCGTCCCACTGACCGCCTTTGCGTCCACATACACGCCGCGTCAGGCAGTCATCGTCATGACCGAGCCTTCGGCGCATCTTCAGGTGCGGTCACTCGCGAAGACGTTCGATCCGGCCACGGCCGACGAGCGCGATCTCCGTGAATTCACCGCGATCCATGGCTTCGCCGCCAATCTCACCGCGGACGAAATCGCGACGCTCAAGGCTTCGCACACGATCCTCTCGATCGAGCCCGACGGCGAGCGGCATGCCTTTTCAGACGCCATCACGCCGGGGCAGCAGACCATCCCCTACGGACTCAACTCGATCAACGCCCTCGGCGTCTGGCCCGTGACGCGCGGGAAATCCCTCAACGGGGGTCCACCGATCCACGTCGCCATCATCGATACGGGCATCGACTACAAGAACCCCGAGCTGGCCGCTGCCTTCAAGGAAGGATTCAACTTCGTCGCCCGCTCGACGGATCCGCTCGACGACGCCGGCCATGGCACCCATGTCGCCGGAACGATCGCCGCCGCGAACAATCAGTCCGGCGTCGTAGGCATCGCACCGGACGTCGACATTTACTCGCTGAAGGTGCTGAACAGCTGCGGCAGCGGGAGAACGAGCGACATCATGTCCGCGGTCGATTGGGTCATCCAGAAGAAGATGTCGATCGGCGGCAACTGGATCATCAACCTTTCGCTGGGCGCCAGCGACAGCAACGCTGCGGAAGAAGCCGAGTTCCAGTCGGCCGCGGCAGCGGGCATTCTGGTCTTCGCAGCGTCGGGCAACGGCTACCCCGACACGCCCGGCCTTTCCTACCCGGCAGCGTATTCGACCGTCGTCTCCGTCGGCGCCGTCGACTCCACGAACCTGATCGCTTCATTCTCACAGCGCGGATCGGATCTCAAGCTCGTGGCGCCCGGCGTCTCCGTGCTCTCCACGTTTCTGGCCGGACTCATCTCCGCCGATGACGGCCGGAAAATCGCAGGAAACTTTGCGGAAGGAAGTCTCACCGGCGGGACTGCGGTCTGCCTTTCGAAGGGACCGGTGACGGCGAAGTTCGTGGCGGGTGGAACGGGCAATGTCTCGGAGATTCCCTCCACGGTGGCCGGCAAGATCGCGCTCATCGAGCGTGGCGGGACCGACCCGACCGGGACCAATCTCACGTTTCTGGCCAAGACGAAGAACGCGCTGGCAAAGGGCGCGGTCGGGGTCATCGTCTACAGCGATTCGCGTCCCGCGGGGACGCCGGCGTTCTCCGACCTGAAGTCGACGGATGCCACCACACTTCCGCCCATGGCGCTGATCGAACGTGCCGACGGTCTCGCTCTTCTGGCGACGCCGAATGCCACGGTCACGATGCGCTTCGATCAGCAGGGCTCCCTCGAGCTCTTCGCTCTGCTCGATGGCACCTCGATGGCCAGTCCGCATGCAGTCGGCGCGGCGGCACTCGTGTGGGCAGTCTCTCCGAACAGCACCGCCACGCAGATCGCCACCGCGATGGAGCAGACCGCTACCGATCTCGGTGATCCCGGCGTCGACAACACGTACGGCTTCGGGCTGGTCAACGCTGCCGCGGCCGCTCGGCGCCTCAATCCATCCGCGTTCCTGGTTCACGGCCGTATGCAGGGACGTCGCGGCCACTGATCGTCTCCCGATGAAACGTCTCCTGGCTCTCGCGCTGTTCGCGGCACCCTCGCTGTTCGCGGCGGACACGCACCGCTACATCGTCGCGACGACGCATGAAGCCAGTGCCTCAGCAGTGCACGTGCTGAGCAACGCGGATGCTGCGATCGAGCGCCACGTGCGGACCTTCGCATCGATCGACGCCTTCGCCGTCGACCTGACCGACGCCGAAGCCACGGAGATGAGAGACGTGCCGGGCGTTCGGTACGTCAGCCGCACCATCGCGGTCCACGCGGCCGATGCCATCCCACGGCCGCCGCGAGCGCCCCGCACGTTGGCAGGAGCTCCGCTTGCGTCGGTGCAGGTCATCCCGCCGAACATCGACCTCGTGCACGCCCGCGACGTCTGGCCGCTCTCGCGCGGCGGCAACGTCAACATCGCCATCTTCGACACCGGCGTCGACTTCGCCCATGCGGATCTGGCCGCGAACGTCGCAGGCGGCTACAACACGTTTACGAAGCAGAACGACTTCAACGACGACAACCTTCACGGTACGCACGTGGCCGGCATCATCGGAGCCGTCGACAACAATCTCGGCGTAGTCGGAGTTGCCCCCGCCGCGCACATGTACGCGGTGAAGGTGCTCGACACCGGCGGCAACGGGACCGACGAAAACCTCGTCGCCGCGGCCGATTGGGTGCTGGCCTCGAAACACGCCAGAGGCGGCAACTGGATCGTCAGCATGTCTCTCGGCTCTCACGAATCGACGCCCCCGGAGGAAGAGGCCTTTCAGAGGTTGATCGGCGAAGGGGTGCTCTGCATCGCCGCCTCCGGCAACGAAGGCGGGTTCTTCGGCATGCTGTATCCCGCGGCGCTGCCGGGCGTCGTTTCGGTCGGGGCCGTCGACAACAACAAGGTCCTGGCCGACTTCTCCAACAGCGGACCGACGCTCAATGTCGTCGCTCCCGGCGTGGCCATTCTTTCCACGTTGCCGACCGCGTCCGTCCGGCGCGCGGCTACCAGTGTCGCAGACGGCGCCGTCCTCCCGTCGGCGATGATCACCGGCACCGCGCTCGGCGACGTCACGGGCGAATGGGTCGATTGCGCATACGGCGGAGCCGGCGACTTTCCGCCCGAGACGCGCGGCCGCATCGCCGTGATGTCCCGAGGGATGGGGCTCACGTTCTCGGAGAAGGTACGCAACGCGCGCGCGGCCGGAGCGATTGGCGCCGTCATCATCAACAACACGCTCACCACCATCTCCACCTGGACGTTGATCACCTCGATCTGCGAAGGGCAGGATTGCCAAGACAACCCGTCGGATCTCGCCTATCCCTGGCCGGTCGTGGTGACGATGTCCAATGCCGATGGGGCAAGACTCCTGGCGACCGCGAAGCTCCGGACCATCACCATTTCGACGTACCTGGACGATTACGGAAATCTCAGCGGGACATCCATGGCCACGCCACACGTCACGGGCGTCGCCGCACTGGCGTGGTCGCTGGCGCCCTCAGCGACGGCCAGTCAGGTCGCCTTTGCTCTTCGCGCATCGGCCGCAGACCTCGGTCCGCCGGGAGTGGACGACCGCTACGGCTTCGGAATCGTCGACGCGCGGGCCGCCGCGCAGTGGCTCGCACCAGCCGCCTTCGGCCTTCCTCCCCGCCCCGATGTGCGCCATCGCGGCGCGCACTGAAGGGAACCAGGGACGAGGGGAACCAAGGTCGTCGTCCCTTCCCTCGTCGTCCCTTCCATCATCCCTCGTCCCTGTCTCCCTCGTCCCTGTCTTCCGGCTTCTCCGCTAGAATGCGCGCGCCGCGTTGAGCCAGCGCGCGGGACCACGACCACACGACGGAGATCAAGCCATGCGTATCGGCGTACCGACTGAGATCAAGAACAACGAGTACCGCGTGGGGATGACCCCTTCGGGAGCGCAGGACCTGACGTCGGACGGACACCAGGTCTACATCCAGTCCGGAGCAGGCGATGGCAGCGGGTTCGGCGACGACGAATATGCCGCTGCCGGTGCGAGAATCCTCGGTACCGCCGACAGCGTCTACGAACAGGCGGACATGATCGTCAAGGTCAAAGAGCCGATCGCGGCCGATCTGGCGCGAATGAAAGAAGGACAGCTCCTCTTCACGTATCTCCATCTCGCACCGGTGCCGGATCTCACGCAGGCGCTGCTGACAAAGAAGATCACCGGCATCGCCTACGAGACGATCACGGACAAGCGCCAGCGCACCCTGCCGCTCCTGACTCCGATGTCCGAAGTCGCCGGCCGCATGTCGGTACATGTCGGAGCGTATTACCTGCACAAGCCGAATCACGGGCGCGGAGTGCTGCTGGGTGGGGTGCCGGGAACGCTGCCGAGTGATGTCGTGATCATCGGCGGCGGGGTCGTCGGCACCAACGCGGCGAAGATGGCGGTCGGTCTGGGCGCACGCGTCACGATCCTCGACAACAACCTCGACCGCCTGCGCCAGCTCGACGACATCTTCCGCGGCACGGTGCAGACACTGGCATCGAACAAGGCGCACCTCGCCGACGCCTGCCGCCATGCCGATCTGCTCATCGGCGGTGTGCTGATCCCAGGCGCCTCGGCACCGAAGCTGGTCACGCGCGCGATGGTCAGCAGCATGAAGAAGGGCTCGGTGATCGTCGACGTGGCCATCGACCAGGGCGGTTGCGTCGAGACGGCGCATGCGACGACGCACTCGGATCCCGTCTACGAAGTCGACGGTGTCATCCACTACTGCGTCGCCAACATGCCCGGAGCGGTGCCGCGCACGTCGACGATCGCACTCACCAATGCGACGCTTCCCTACACGCGCCGGCTGGCCTCGCTCGGATTCAAGAAGGCGATTGCCGACGCGGGACTCGCAGAGGGCGTCAACGTTTATGCCGGAAAGATTACTTATAAGGCCGTGGCCGATTCGCAAGGACAAGAGTACACAGCACTCGATAAGTTGCTGTAATCTGGCACGGTGAAACCTCGGTCGATCGCACTTTCTATCGCCACCTGCTTCCTGCTCCTCGGACTCACTAAGCCGGCGCTCGCGCAAACCGCCGATCTGGCAGTTACGAAGAGTTGCCCATCGACCGCCGCCGCGGGCAGTAATGTGTCGTTCGACGTAACCATCTTCAACCTCGGCCAGGACGACGCCGCAACCGTCACCCTCAGCGACCCGTTGCCGGCAGGGATGACCTTCGTTTCGGAGAACCAGAATAGCGGCCCTTCCTTCAGTTGCTCCACGCCCACGGCCGGTACGATGGAACGATCACCTGCACGATCGCAACGCTGACCGCCGGTTCGAGCGCGGATTTCACCTTCGTCGCCGCCATTCCGCCGGCCACGCCGCAGGGCACGACCTTTACGAACCAGGCCACCGGGTCGTCAATAACCTTCGATCCGAACAGCGAGAACAACACCGGCTCTGCCTCGGTGACGGTGCCGATCCCGCAGGCTGACCTTTCGGTCCTGAAGACCGGCCCCGCGACTGCCGCGCCCAACACCGACGTAACGTTCACCATCACCGTGAGCAACTTCGGTCCAGACGCGGCCAGCATGGTCTCGCTGACGGACACGCTCCCACAGGGCACTGTAAACAACGTTGGCACCGGCACGTTCCTGACGTTCGTGTCGCTAACTCAGAACACCGGACCGGCGTTCAATTGCCCGAGCCCGGGCGCCACGATCACGTGCACGATCGACCCTCTCCCTGCCGGGGGGAGCGCCACGTTCACGCTTGTCGCCCATGTACCGGCCGGCACGTCCGGGCAAACCTTCGTCAATAGCGCGAATGTAAGCGCGACAACAAGCGATCCGAATTCTGTCAATAACGCCTCACCCTCCGGGTTCACGGTGGCGGCGAGCGATCTCAATGTCGTAAAAACTGGCCCACCCACCGCAACTGCCGGCGGCACCATCGCCTGGACGATTACGGCTGCCAACGGCGGCCCCGATGTGGAGCCTACTGCCTCACTCAGCGACCCCCTGCCAGCAGGAACGACCTTCACCTCCCTCGTGCAAAACAACGGACCGGCATCTGTCTGCAGCACTCCGACTGGGGGCACCAACGGAACCGTCAACTGTTCGATCTCCAACTTCGCCTCGGGGGCCAGCGCGCAATTTACGCTCACTGCCACCGTCGATCCGAGCTTCGGCGGGACCTTGAACAACACCGCCACCATCGCCGGCAACAACGCCGATCCGAACCCGGGCAACAACAGCTCGACCGCACCGACGACCGTTGCATCGATTGCTGACCTCACGGTCTCGAAGAGCGGACCGGCGTCGGCGAACGCCGGAACCAACATCACCTACACCGTCACTCTGATCAACAGCGGCCCATCAAACGCGCTGAGCGTCTCTCTCACGGATGCCGTGCCTGCGAATACGACATTCGTCTCCGAGTCGCAGACGACCGGCCCGTCGTTCTCCTGCTCCACGCCCGCGGCCGGCGGCACCGGCACGATCACCTGCATGCTGGCCTCGTTCGCAAACGGCGCATCCGCCACGTTCTCGATCACGGTCAAACTCAGTCCCGGCGCATCGGGAACGATTTCGAACACCGCCAACGTCGCGACGGCATCGACCGATCCCGGACCTGGCGCGAACTCCTCGACCGCGAATACGACCGTCACGCAGAGCGCCGACGTCTCGATTGTCAAGACTGCGGCCGCGAGCGCCGCAGCGGGCTCGAACCTCACCTATAACATCACGGTCACGAACAACGGCCCATCCAACACCGGCACCGTGACGATGAACGACACGCTTCCGCCGAACACAACATTCACTTCCGAGTCGCAGCCGACCGGTCCTGCGTTCACGTGCACGAACCCGGCAGTGGGCGGCACGGGCACAGTCTCCTGCTCCATTGGCTCGCTCAACGCGGGCACCTCTGCTACGTTCACAATCGTCGTCCTGATCTCGAGTACGGCTCCGACCGGACCAAGCAGCAACACGGCGACCGTGACCTCGGCCAACGATCCGACCGCTGGCAACAACACCTCTACTGCCGTCACCACGATCACGCCGTTGCCCCTGCCGATGGTGTCGCCGCTCGCTCTGCTCTTGCTCGGAATCGTCCTCGCCGCCCTCGGCGCGGTAGTGCTGAAACAGTAATCGACAACCTTGTCGTCTTCGAACGGCGTCATCCGAAAAGGATGGCGCCGTTTTGTTGATGAGATCCTCGCAGCGAACGCCACAGCTTTGTAACGGGTCTGCGGCATGACTCGCCTGTATAAAAAGTTGACCGGGGAGTCATCCTGCCTTTCCCGACTCCTTCTTCAACGAGCGCGACGAAATCTCGTACATCCTGCTTTACGATCCCTGATCAATGCTGAATTCAAAGCTCATCGCAGCGACAACCCTTCTCCTGGCCGCCTCGTGCGCGAGCATCCGGGACATCGGCAACGTTACCGATCCCGCCGCGCATGGCGTTGGGATCGCTGCCACGCCCGCCTCACCCTGGTCCCCGCCAACGAACGCGATTCCACCGCCGGTGCCCCGCCCCACCGATCTCGTTCTCCCGCCCTCTGGTGCGCCACTGGAACTGGCGCAGATCGCCGACCTGGCTTTGTCGAACAATTCCCTGACGCGAACGACGTGGCTGCAGACGCGCGTCTCCGAGGCGAACCTCGGCAGCGTGAGGTCCGCGTACATTCCCTCCGTCGACCTCGGCGCGTCTCTGACTCGTTCGCGGACGAGCTCGGGAACCGCCACCACCCTCAACGGCCCGGCGCTCTCGCTCAACTATCTCCTCTTCGATTTCGGCGGGCGGACCGCCGCGGCCGAAGCCGCACGTCAATCCCTGATCGCCGCGGACTACACCCACAATCAGGCCATTCAAGACGTGATCCTGCGCGTCGAACAGGCCTACTACGACGTTCTCGATGCCAAGGCACTCCTCACCGCACAAGCGGCCACACTCAAGGAGCGGCAGACGAACGTCGACTCCGCCGACGCGCGGCATCGAGCGGGCGTCGCCACGATCGCTGACGTTCTGCAGGCCCGCACCGCGAACTCGCAAGCGCAGCTCACCTACGAGACGATCGAGGGGAATCTGCACCGGTTGCAGGGAACCATTGCCACGGCCATGGGACTGCCGGCATCGACGTCGTTCGAGGTCGGGGAGCTGCCACCAGACGTGCCCGCGCAGACGATCGCGGACGCGGTGGAGGCACTGATGGCACAAGCAGTCGCCGAGAGGCCGGACCTCGCCGCTTCTCGCGCCGCAATCGAACAAGCCCGCTCCCGTGTACAGGTCGTTCGAGCACAGGGCCTTCCCTCGGTAGGTATCGGAGCCAGCACCGGTCCCGTATTCACGAACGGCCTGAACCGGAGCTCGTTTCAGTATTCGGCGGGCCTTTCCCTGCGCGTTCCGTTGTTCACCGGCTTCCGGAACACCTACGACCTCCGCGCAGCCCAACTCGAGACGCAACTGGCGACGGAAAACGCGCGCGCTCTGGAGCAGCAGATCGGGCTTCAGGTCTGGACGAGCTACTACGCGCTGCAGACCGCGATGAAGCGTCTGGCGACCAGCCGCGATCTCCTGCGCGATGCGCGAGAGTCCGTCGATGTCGCCCTCGGACGATACAAGGCCGGCATTGGAAACATCCTCGATCTCCTCACGGCCGAGGCCGCACTCGAAAATGCCAGGGCGGAGGAAGTTCAGGCGAGGGCCGACTGGTTCCTCTCCGTTGCGCAGCTCGAACACGATACCGGCACGCTGACGAAGCTGCCCGCATCGCAAGGGAAATGATCACGATGAATTCAACGAAGTCGCTCGGCCTTCGCGTCGCCGCTGGGGTCGTCATCGCCGCCAGCATCCTCGGCTGTGCCGCCAAGAAGGAAAAGCCGCGCGACGAACGCGTTCCCGTCACCGTGGGAGTGGCCGAACGGCGCGATATCCCCGTCCAGGTCCGTGCCATCGGCAGCGTCCAACCGATTTCGAGCGTGGCGGTCCGCGCGCTCGTGGCCGGACAGCTGCAACGCGTGTGGTTCCACGAAGGCGAGGACGTCCGCAAAGGGCAGACGCTCTTCACGATCGACCAGCGTCCTTATCAGGCCACTCTGGCGCAGACGCAGGCGAACCTCGCGCGCGATGAAGCCCAGGCGCGCAACGCCGAGTCCGAGGCCACGCGCTATGCCGGGCTCGTAAAGAAGGACTACGTCACGCGCGAGGAGTATGAGAAATTCGCCTCCGGCGCCGAGGCCGCGCGCGCGGTCGTGGCGGCAGACCGGGCGGCCGTGCAGAACGCGCAACTGCAGCTCGGTTACTGCGAGATCCGGTCGCCACTCGACGGACGCACGGGAAGCCTCCAGGTGCAGAGCGGCAACCTCGTCAAAGCAAACGACACCACTCCTCTCGTCACAATCAACCAGATCACGCCGATCTACGTGACGTTCTCGGTACCCGAATCGCAGCTCGGCGACGTCCGCGCGCGCGGACTGGGCAACGTGCCCGTGTCCGCGACGCCCCAGCAGGGCGGCGCGCCCGCCCAGAGCGGCAAGCTGACGTTCATCGACAACGCGGTCGACCCGCAGACAGGAACGATCACGCTGAAGGCGACGTTCCCCAACGAAGGCCGGGCCATCTGGCCCGGGCAGTTCGTGAACGTGGCCGTGACGCTGTCCAACCGGGCCAACGCCACCGTCGTCCCGCTCCAGGCCGTGCAAAATGGCCAGAAAGGGCAGTACGTTTATGTGGTGACCAGCGACGACGGCGTGCAGATGCGACCGGTCACGGTGGTGCAGCAGCTCGAGACACAGGCAGTCATTGGCAGCGGCGTGGCCCCGGGCGAAACCGTCGTCACCGACGGACAGATCCGATTGACACCGAAGAGCAAAGTGGATGTAAAAAAGGCGTTGTAGGACCTGGGTTTCGCGGTCGTACGGTTTCGCGGTCGCGCGGCTGTGATTCAAAACACCGCGAGACCGCGAGACTGCGAAACCCTGCGACCAAAGCAAGCAGCATCAGACCGACCCGAGAAACAACATGAACATTGCCGCCCTCTTCATCCGCCGCCCCGTCATGACCACGCTGGTCATGCTCGCGATCGTGCTGTTCGGAATCATGGCTTACCGGCAACTGGCCGTGAGCGATCTACCGAACGTCGACTTTCCGACGATCAACGTCAACGCATCGCTGCCCGGTGCGAGCCCGGAGACGATGGCCTCGGCCGTCGCCACGCCGCTGGAGCGCCAGTTCTCGACCATCGCCGGCCTCGACTCGATGGTGTCGTCGTCGTCGATCGGATCGACGTCCATCACCCTTCAGTTCAATCTCAACCGAAATCTCGACAACGCCGCCCAGGACGTGCAGGCCGCAATCGCCGCTGCCGGGCGCCAGTTGCCGCCGAACATGCCGGCGCCGCCGTCCTATAACAAAGTCAATCCCGCCGACACGCCGGTTCTCTACCTCGCCATTACCTCGGACGACATGCCGATGTACCAGCTCGACGAGTACGCCGAGACGATGATGGCCCTCCGCATCTCGGCGATCGAAGGCGTCGCGCAGGTGCAGGTCTACGGTGCGCAAAAGTACGCCGTTCGGACGCAGCTCGACCCGCGCCAGCTCGCCACACGCGGCGTCGGCATCGATGAGGTCGTAAGCGCCATCCGCGCAAACAACGTCAACCTTCCCTCGGGCGTCCTCACCGGGCCGTACACGAATTACACGGTGCAGGCGAATGGACAGCTCTTCAAAGCGGCGGACTACGCGAAGGTCATCGTCGCGTATCGCAACGGTCATCCGGTACGGCTCGGCGACCTCGGCAAAGTCATGGACGACGTCGATAACAACCAGACCATGGCCTGGTTCCGCGGCAAGCCCGGCTTCATCCTGGCAGTTCAGAAGCAGCCGGGAACAAATGCCGTCGAGGTCTCCGATCGCGTCCGCGCGCTGCTCCCGTTGTTCCGCAGTCAGCTTCCGGCGTCGGTCGACCTCCAGATCCATCGCGACCGCGCCGACTCGATCCGAGCCTCGGTCGACGACGTCAAGTTCACGCTGATCCTGACGCTTTTCCTGGTCATCCTGGTCATCTTCCTCTTCCTGCGAAACGTCTCGGCCACGATCATCCCCAGCCTGGCACTGCCGCTTTCGATCGTGGGCACATTCGCCGTGATGTACCTGTTCGACTATTCGCTCGACAACCTCTCGCTGATGGCGCTGACGTTGTCAGTGGGTTTCGTCGTCGATGACGCCATCGTCATGCTGGAGAACATCGTCCGGCACATGGAAATGGGCGAGAAGCCGATGGAAGCGGCGCTGAACGGCTCGAAGGAGATCAGCTTCACGATCATCTCGATGACGATCTCGCTGACGGCCGTCTTCATCCCCATCCTCTTCATGGGCGGCATCCTCGGCCGGCTATTCCACGAATTCGCGGTCACGATCGGCGCCGCGATTCTCGTCTCAGGTTTCGTCTCACTCACGCTCACGCCGCTTCTGAGCGCGAAGTTCCTCCGTCCGCACAAGAACGAGAAACACGGCAAGCTCTATCAATCCACCGAGCGCATCTTCGACGGCATGCTCCATCTTTACGAGCGCGGACTGCGCATCGCCCTCAACCAGCGCGCGCTGACACTGGTCTTCTCGATCATCATCCTCGCCGCCACGGTCTGGCTGTTCGTGGCCGTACCGAAGGGCTTCATCCCGAACGAAGACCAGAACGAAGTGCGCATCAGCCTCGAGGCCGCGCAGGGCACGTCGTTCCCGGAATTGGTGCGCCATCAGAAGATGGCCATGGATATCGTCGCAAAAGACCCACGCGTGGCTACGTTCTTCTCCTTCGTCCGTGGCGGCAACAGCAGCGTCATCTCACTGCGCCTCCTGCCGAAAGGACAGCGCAAGGCGTCCATCGACGACGTGATGAACGACCTCCGTCCGAAGCTGAACGCGATTCCCGGATACCGCGTGTCTCTGCAGAACCCACCACCCATTCGCCTCGGCGGCCGTCAGTCCAACTCGCAATACCAGTACACGCTGCAGTCCGCAGATACGGCCGCGCTCTACGACGCATCACAAAAGATGATGGAAAAAATGCGCACGTTGCCGGGATTCGTCGACGTCAATACCGACCTGTTCCTGCGCAATCCGACGGTCAACGTCGAGATCAACCGCGATCGTGCCGCAACTCTCGGTCTCACTCCGAACCAGGTCGAGGACGCGCTCTACTCATCCTACGCAACGCGGCAGGTGTCGCAGATCTACGCGCCCAACAACACCTACCAGGTCATCATGGAGCTCGACCCCGAGTTCATGAGGAATCCGGCGGCGTTGTCCATGCTCTACGTCCGCTCCTCCTCCGGCGAGCTCGTGCCGCTCGATGCCGTGGCGAAGATGATTCCGACCGTCGGCCCATTGGCGGTGAATCACTCCGGGCAGTCACCGTCGGTCACGCTCTCCTTCAATCTCAAGCCCGGCACCTCGCTCGGCGCGGCCGTGAGCGCGATCGATGCGGCAGCCAAGTCGACGCTGCCATCCAATGTCTCCACATCATTCCAGGGAACCGCGCAGGCGTTCCAGTCCTCGTTGCAGGGATTGGGGCTCCTGCTGGCCATCGCGATCGGCGTCATCTACCTCGTTCTGGGCATCCTCTACGAGAGTTTCATCCATCCACTGACGATTCTTTCTGCATTGCCGTTCGCAGGTTTCGGAGCGCTGCTGACGTTGCTCGTCTTCCACGTCGACCTCTCGATCTACGCGTTTGTCGGCATCATCATGCTGGTCGGCCTCGTCAAGAAGAACGGCATCATGATGGTGGACTTCGCACTCGAGGCGCAGAAGCAGGGCAAGGATGCAGTGGAGGCGATCTACGAGGCGTGCGTAGTCCGCTTCCGGCCTATCATGATGACGACGATGGCCGCGCTCATGGGAACGATCCCAATCGCACTCGGCTTCGGCGCGGGGGCGGAGTCACGCCGGCCCCTCGGCCTGGCCGTCGTTGGCGGCCTGCTCTTCTCGCAAACCCTCACGCTCTTCGTCACGCCGGTGTTCTATGTGTACATGGACAAACTGCGGAGTAAGCCGCACACCTCCGATTCGGACTCCGACGGGATCGAGGACGAGTTTGCCGCGCTGCAGCCCGCCGCCGAAGAACAGCCGGCCGGTGTGATGTTCAGCACAGCGAAGCCCGAGCCGGCGGCTTAGTCCTATTCGAATGCGCCGCTGCCACGCGATTCTCACGACAGTGGCAGTGGCGCTTTTTGCGGCGGTAGCGAACGCCCAGACGGCCGACCTGACCATCTCGAAGACCGCGGCGGAATCCGCGCTCGCGGGCGAGACCATCGACTATTCGATCTTCGTCATCAACAGCGGCCCTTCGACCGCGCAGACGGTCACGGTCACGGACACCCTCCCCTTCGGCACGACATTCGTCTCGCTCACCAACCCGTCGGGGATTTTTTCCTGCAGCGCGCCCTCCGTCGGCGCCACCGGTACGGTCACCTGCACCGCTCCGAGTCTGACCGATCAACAGGAATCGAGTTTCACGATCTCCGTGAAAACGTCTCCGATTGCTCCCTCCGGGTCGATCAGCAACACGGCCACGATTTCGTCAGCGACGACGGACCCCGTCACATCCAACAACTCCAGCACGGCCACGACCGGGATCGCGGCAATCACCGCGGCGTCCGCCGATCTCTCCCTCGACTCGATGGTGGGATCGTCCAATGTCGCAGCAGGCGCAACGATGAGTTTTCAATTGGCCATCTCCAACAAGGGCCCCTCCACGGGTCACCATGTCCAACTGGCCGACGCCGTTCCGGCCAATACCTCTTTCCTTTCCGTAAGCGTCTCTGATCCGCTGGCTGTCTTTACCTGCACGACGCCGGCCGTCGGAACCGGAGGAACCATCACCTGTAGTGCGCCGGACTTCGATCCCCGTTCCAGCAGTGATCAGCCGGCGTTCCTTTTCACCTTCCGCGTCAACAACGGCGTGCCCGCGGGAACGGTGCTGACGAATGCCGCGACGCTCTCCGCGGACGAAGGGGATCCTGTTGCCTCGAACAATTCGCTGAGCCGCACGGCCACAGTCACGACACAACCGGCATCCGCCGACGTTTCCGTCACGACCACCGGTGGCGGATCGACGTTCAGTGTCCTGGCCAGCAATTCCGGGCCGAACGATGCCGCACTCGTCACCCTCACCGACACCATTCCCTCCGGGAGCACCTTCCTCGATTGGACGCAGACGCGAGGTCCGCACTTCCAGTGCAATACCCCGGCGGCGGGCGGGACAGGCTCGATCGTCTGCACGATCGCGATCCTTCCCGGTGTGGAAGGGAAAACGATCACGGCCGCCTTCGAGCTCACACTCAATTCCTCGGCCCAGGTTACGAACAACGTCACGATTTCCAGCAGTACGGCCGATCCGCGTTCCGACAACAACAGTTCGTCGTTTCCTGTCGCGGCAGCTCTCACGATCGATGACGTGAGCACCGTCGAGGGAAACAGCGGGAGCAAGCCGGCCGTGTTCACCGTGCGCCTCCAGCCCGCGAACGCGGTGCTGACGGCGACGGTCGACTACGTCGTCGCCGGCGTCACCGCCAGCGACGGCCTCGACTTCTCGGCGACCCGAGGGACGCTGACGTTCCTCCCCGGCCAGACACAGAAGACGATCACGGTTCCGATCCTCGGGGATACGTTACAGGAAGACGACGAGCTGTACAGCGTGCAGCTGAGCAATGCCGTCAACGCCTCCATCGGGCGTGGCACCGGCCTCGGCACGATCGTCGATGACGATCATGGCGGCCCTCCCGTTCCGGACGCCACCATCGACAACATCACGGTGACCGAAGGGAACAGCGGCACCACGAACGCGACGTTCACGACGCGGCTCTCGTTTCCGTCCGCCGCGCTGAGCCGGGTGCGTTGGCAGACACAGAACGGGTCGGCCCTCGCGGGTTCCGACTACATCACTGCGAGCGGCGAAGTCACGTTTCAGCCTGGCGAGACCGTCAAGACCTTCAGTGTGGCGATCATCGGCGACGTCGTATTCGAACCTGACGAGCTCTTCAATGTGGTCATCACCGGCGCGGACAACGCCACGTTCTCCTCCACGCCTGTGACTTGCACGATCCTCAATGACGACGCGCAGGTGCCGCCCCGCCACCGCTCCGTACGGCCTTAGCGCCCGATCGCACTTCGCCCTTGGCTGACTTCAGCCGCCCTATGGAACTTAGGGTCTACTGGCCAGTAACGGACGTCGAGAGAAAAACGTCGTAAATCTTGGCGTTGTGCAACTTGCCTTTCCGATCACGGGCGACGGCCTTTGCCCTAAACCGAAAGACGTTACCATTGTTGTCAGTGTAGTTCGACCGGATGTAATGGAGGTCGATCGACTGGACACCGGCCTCTTCCAATGTGATCAATTCGCTCGGTTGTGAAATACCATCGTGACTTGCGTCAATCCAAAGACGAAGTGTTGTCCATAGGCGATCGCGGCTATCGAGTTGTCCGTCCCCGTTGCCGCCTAATGCAGGCGTCTCAAACTCCTCGAGCGCCACGAACCCGTTCGACGCCCTCCGCCTGTTCGCGCTCAGTGAGCATAGAGCGAATGCTCGCCACTACGCTTGCGATCGTTGCCTGAGTGTTCTCAAAGAAAGAGAGTGACTTGGGTACGCGGATCGCGCCCCCACTCGGTTGACTGATGACGTCATTCGATGTGGAGTAAACTAAAGTACCAGCCGCATCCATTGGATAGTCATAGGCAAAGACCAGTAGGCGGTCACCAACCTTTGGCACGTAGGCTCCAGGGCCGGACTCCCGACAGTATTCAGTGCCGCCACTGACGAATTTCGCAAATGGAAGGCGGATATAAAGACGATCGCGCACGCGGCTATAAGCCGCGTCGACGGTGATCTTGTCTAAGGAGTCAAGTTCAATTAGAGAGCCCGGCGTTCCAAAGAAAAAGCCGGGCGTAACGCTACGAATCCTGCCGGCGACGATGGCGTGGGCGTTCATGATGGCGTTACGCCGCGTCGTCCTATCGAGCAGCGGCTCAAGTGGCGTCTCGAGCAACATTGCACCGTGACACGGCACCGCTGAAATGGTGCCGAACGCTGAGACGTCGGCGATGTGTTTCGGCAAGACCTGCGCAAGCTGTTCCCGCTGCACACGCCAATCCTCGGGGACGACCGATGCCGTTGTGCCGTCGGCGGCCACCATAGCAGACGCAGCAATGAAAAGTGGGTGATTACCGGTGCCGCTCAAGATGACGGCCGGTGGTTCGGCAGCAGAAACCGTGACGGAGAAATGAACAACCGCAATTAACCAAAATGGCGTCATTGCGCTCTCCCATCGTGACCCACTACACGTCGCTCGCCGTGAGAGAGCTGCGAGCGAATGGCCGTCGTAACGGTCTCGATCGTTGCCGCCTTGTCGTCGAGGAACGAGAAAACTTCAGGGATGAGGATCGTGCCACCACCTGGTTGCGCGATGATCTCTCGCGATCCCGCGTAAAGGAACGTTCCAGCCGCATCGCCCGGAGGGCGATAAGCGAACACCAGAAGGCGGTCACCCACTGTCGGTATGTACCCTCCAGGTCCTGGTTCCCGGCAGTATTCAATCCCGTTCACGACGATTTGTGCGTAGGGGAGCCGGAGGTAAAGATTCCCTCCCAAGTCTTTATACCACCCATCCAGTTTGATTTTGTCGAGGTTGTCGAGCTCGATCAGAGAGCCAGGCGATCCCTGGAAAAAGCCAGGCGTCACGCTCCGAATGGTTCCAGCGACGATGGCATGCGCGTTGACGACCCTATTATGCGGCGTCGATACATCTACGTACTGCTCGAGGGGCTCATCGGTTAGCATCCCGCCCTGACACGGGGCGGTTGAAGGAAGACTGGAGGCGGAGACCTGTCGCCGGTGTGCCGAGAAAACCTCGGCAAGGTGTTGCAGCCCCGGACGCCAATCCTCCGGGACAACCGCGGCCGTCGTGCCGTCGGCGGCGACCATAGCAGACGCGGAGATGAAAATTGGGTGGTGGGCTCCATAGCTAGACAAAATGACCGAGGGCGGTGGAGCAGCGAAGAGCGTGACTGAAAAGAGGAGTGCTATGCCGTATTTGAGGAATGCAACACGCATGTTGAACCGTCCTTCGGTCTTGATTTCAGACTGAGTTATATAATTCTGCCCGACGAGTGCACTGTACTTTTCCGTTCGAAACCGACGACGCGATCGCCGGCAACCCCGACCGAAGATCGACCTGACCGTGCGCATCGTCTGTACGTTGACGGCGATTCCTCGATCGACGTTACCGCGCCAGGGCGGCTGGACCGCGCACAAACTTGGGTGGCCAGAACGCCACTCCGAACCGGCCCCGACGTTGAACCACGCGCCTGACGCCCCGCAAGCGTCCACGGTCTCTTCCCCCCTTGACAGAATAAAACCCCGAACATATTGTTAGCACTCGTGAGGCGTGAGTGCCAAACACTCACCTCCGGATCAGCGATTGAAGCGCGGCGTCCTGCCGCGGAACAAATCCACGAATTGGGTGAAAGGAGAGTCACAGATGTCTATGAAACTTCGTCCGTTGTATGACCGGATCGTCGTCACGCGCAAGGAAACAGGAGAGCAGGTGCGCGGCGGAATCATCATCCCGGACACTGCCAAAGAGAAGCCGCAGCAGGCGGAAGTAATCGCCGTTGGTGAAGGGAAGTTCGCCGAGGACGGAAAGCGCATGAAGCTCGACGTCAAGAAGGGCGACACGGTCCTCATCGGCAAGTACTCCGGCACCGAGATCAAGATCGATGACGTCGAGTACACCATCCTCCGCGAAGACGAAGTCCTCGCGGTCGTTGAGTAAGCATCATCAACAAAGGAGAAATGACCAATGGCAAAGCGAATTACATACGGTGAGGACGCCCGTCAGGCGATCCGCCGCGGCGTCGACAAGCTCGCCGACGCAGTCAAGGTGACGTTGGGCCCCCGTGGCCGCAACGTCGTCATCGAGAAGAAGTTCGGTTCCCCCACGATCACCAAGGACGGCGTCACCGTCGCCAAGGAGATCGAGTTGAAGGATGAGATCGAGAACGCGGGCGCGCAGATGGTTCGCGAAGTGGCCTCGAAGACGTCCGACACCGCCGGCGACGGCACCACCACCGCCACGGTCCTGGCCCAGGCCATCTATCGCGAAGGCATCAAGAACGTGACCGCGGGCGCAAACCCGATGGACATCAAGCGCGGCATCGACCTGGCCGTGCGCGCCGCCGTCGAGTCGATCGACAAGCTGGCCAAGCCGGTCGAGGGCAAGGACATCGCCCACATCGGAACGATCTCCGCGAACAGCGATGACGAGATCGGCAGCATCATCGCCCAGGCCATGGAGAAGGTCGGCAAAGACGGCGTCATCACCGTCGAAGAGGCACGCGGCCTCGACACCGTCCTCGAAGTCGTCGAGGGCATGCAGTTCGACCGCGGCTACCTCTCGCCGTACTTCGTGACCGATCCGGAGCGCATGGAGACGGTCCTCGAGAACGCCAAGATCCTCATCTACGAGAAGAAGGTTTCCTCGATGAAGGACCTCCTGCCGATCCTCGAACAGACCGCCCGCCAGGGCAAGCCCCTGCTCATCATCGCGGAAGACGTCGAGGGCGAGGCTCTGGCCACGCTCGTCGTCAACAAGCTCCGTGGCACGCTGAACGTCGCTGCCGTCAAGGCACCGGGCTTCGGCGACCGCCGCAAGGCCATGCTCGAAGACATCGCCATCCTCACCGGCGGCAAGCTGATCTCCGAAGACATCGGCGTGAAGCTCGAGAACGTCAAATGGGAAGACCTCGGCGACGCCAAGCGGGTTGCGATCGACAAGGACACCACCACGCTCGTCACGGACAATGACGACAAGTCGCGCAAGGAGCTCATTGCCGGCCGCGTCAAACAGATCCGCACGCTGATCGACGACACCTCGTCGGACTATGACCGCGAGAAGCTCCAGGAGCGCCTGGCCAAGCTCGTCGGCGGTGTTGCCGTCATCAAGGTCGGCGCTGCCACTGAGACCGAGATGAAGGAAAAGAAGGCTCGTGTCGAAGACGCCATGCACGCCACCAAGGCTGCTGTCGAAGAAGGCATCGTCCCGGGCGGCGGCGTCGCGCTGCTGCGCGCCATCGCCGCTGTCGAAGCTGTGAAGGCCGAAGGAGACGTGAAGGTTGGCGTCAACGTCATCCGCCGTGCACTCGAAGAGCCGTTCCGTCAGATCGTCCTCAACGCCGGAAAAGAAGCTTCGGTCCTCCTCAACGAGATCAAGCTGAAGGGCGGCAACTGGGGCTACGACGCCCGCAACGACGAAGTGGTCGACATGATCAGCGCCGGCATCATCGATCCGGCCAAGGTCACGAAGCAGGCGCTCCAGAACGCGTCCTCCATCGCAGGTCTCATGCTCACCACTGAGGCTCTCATCTCCGAGATCAAGGAAGAAGAGAAGCCGCAGCAGGGTGGCGGAGGCGGCGGCATGGGCGGCGGTATGGGCGGAATGTACTAAATTTTTCTCAGACGCAATCCACGAACGGGCGGGCCGAAAGGCTCGCCCGTTTTCGTTTTCCTGGGAACGCGGGCGTCTCGCCCGCCGTTGATGCTCGGGAGCCTGCCGCTTCGCAAAAGCGGGCGGGACACCCGCGCTCCCAGGAAAGCCACTCGATCCGTACTATCTGACAGCGCGACGTCGGGGCGGAGCCTGGACCATCAAGTCCACCGTTGTGAGCGAGGCGGTATCGGGTCCTGTTGCAAAAAGACGGAACGTGAAGAGTCCGGGAACGTCTGGTGTGAACGTCGGATTTCGTACGGAGGCGGAGGAGAGGATTGCGGCGGAGTCGACCGGGCGGCGAATCACACTCCACTGCCATGACGCCGCCGTTGGGGGCGCCGCGTCCAGTAGACGGGTCGACCCCTGCAATCCGGTGGAGAGATCGATGGTCGCGACATCCGCAAGCGTCGTCTCTCCGATGCGAATCGAGTCGCAGGAATCTTCGGCCACGTAAACGTTCCCGCTGCTGTTGACCGCAACGCCTGCCGGACGGCTGAACCGCGCCGCGCTTCCCGTCCCGTCGGCACTCCCCGCGACTCCCGCAAGTCCCGCCAGAGTCGTGACCGCTCCCGCCGGGGTGATCTTCCGGATCGTATAGTTGTTAGAATCGGTGACGTAGACGTTCCCGCTGCTGTCGGTTGCCACGGCTGCTGGGTAGTAGAACCGTGCTGCGCTCCCGGCACCGTCGGCACTCCCCGAGCTTCCCGCAAGACCCGCCAGCGTGGTGACCGCTCCCGCCGGGGTGATCTTCCGGATCGTATTGTTGTAGTAATCGGCGACGTAGACGTTCCCCCTGCTGTCGGTTGCCACGCCTGCCGGGTAGTCGAACCTTGCTGCGCTCCCCGTACCGTCGGCACTCCCCGAGCTTCGCGCAAGACCCGCCAGCGTGGTGACCGCTCCCGCCGGGGTGATCTTCCGGATCGTTTCGTTGAAGGCATCGGCGATGTAGACGTTCCCG
>JBBRTE010000013.1:0-140261 GCA_038244715.1 Thermoanaerobaculia bacterium | reverse complement strand
TGCCACCGCAGTCCAAAGCGCTTCGCGCGAAAGGAGGACCGGGCGTACCCCCTCCCAAAGCGGTGGCCTTGCCACCGCAGTCCAAAGCGCTTCGCGCGAAAGGAGGACCGGGCGCACCCCCTCCCAAAGCGGTGGCCTTGCTACCGCAGTCCAAAGCGCTTCGCGCGAAAGCGAATTACCATTCGCGTCATGCTCGTTACAACTTCGTTCAGCGATCTAAAAACCCCCACCGGCCTGATGCGCGTCCACACCTACACCCCGGTCGGTGATCGCAGGTTACCGGGACTGCTTCTCTATCCCGAGATTTTTCAGCAGACCGGTCCAATCGCGCGGCTGTCGATGCAGTTCGCCAGTCATGGCTACCTCGTCCTGGCCCCCGAGATCTTTCACGAGCACGAGCCCCTCGGCACCGTCCTCGGCTACGACGAAGAGGGGAAGAACAAGGGCAACGCGTACAAGAAATCGACGAAGCTATCGACCTTCGACAACGATGCCCGCGTCGTCATCGATGCGTTGAAGGCTCATCCCCAATGCAATGGCCGCATCGGTACCGTCGGCTTCTGCATCGGCGGCCACCTCGCCGTCCGCGCCGCACTGCAGCCGGAGATCGCCGCTTGTGTGGCCTTCTATCCGACTGATCTGCACTCCGGCACGATCGGCGAGGGGGAGAACGCCGACACGCTCGCGCGCGTGAAGGACATCCGCGGCGAGCTGGCCATCATCTGGGGCCGCCAGGACCCGCACATCCCAGCCGAGGGCCGCACGAAGGTGCATCTGGCGCTGAACGAGTCCGGTATCCGCTTGAACTGGCACGAGGTCAACGGCGAGCACGCTTTCATGCGCGACGAAGGCGCCCGCTACGACGCCGAGCTCGCACGAATGACGATGACCATCGCCCTAGGCCTCTTCCACCGCGCGCTGTAACACTCAGACTTCGCGCGAACCGCTTTGACGAGCGCGGGAATGTTCCTCGATCATGCACGCGGGATTGAACATCGTTTTCGCGCGAAGCGCTTTGGACTGCGGTGGCAAGGCCACCGCTTTGGTAGGGCGGCGGGCGACTTATTCGGTGCGATAACGAGCCGACGTCCTCGCCGCGAGATACGCAACCAACCCGAGCACATGCATGAAGAACACGATCGCAGCCCAGAACGGCGCATTCATCCCGCGCCGACCGGCATCGCGATACACCCAGACGACGAGCGCAATTCCGGCGAGGAGAATCCCGAAAACAACAACGAGTTCCTGCAACGAGATACCCATGCCCCCCCCAATGATGATCGCACTACGCCCCGAACGCTACTGCCCGCGAATCACGCTCTTGCAGTCGATGGTCCCCTTCAACGTCACCCCACCCGCCGTCTTCGCATCGAACAGCACCTCGGCCGCCGTCCCCTTGTCATGAACGGTCACGGTCCCGCTGCCGCTCTTCTTGTCCGTCTCGACCTTGTACTCGGCCGCACGATGAATGATCGGCCCGAAGCCGACGATGAGCGTGAACGCATGTGTCCCCGAAGCCGCCGCCTTCGCATCCGGCACGACGAGCTGGACGGAGTTCAACTTCTTCGGATCCTTCTCCTTCGGCAACGAGAACTGATTCCCGAACGAGCCCTTGCCGGTCAGCCCTGCCGAGCAGCCACCCTTGTCCGTGGTCCCGTCATACGTCCCTGCATTCGGCCCACCAGTGATGACGAGATGCACGTTCTCTTTCGTCTCGGCGAGAAGGGCGGGCGTGAGGAGGAGAAGTACAGCGACACTTGAAAGCAGACGATTCAATGGAGCCTCCGTACAATTTTGGTGGGTGCAGTTTACGACGCGGGGTTCCAGGTTCAACCCCCTCATCCGGCCGTCGGCCACCTTCTCCCCCGCCGTTCGCGGGGGCGAAGGCCCTCGCGATAGAGAGTAGCGTAGGGTGTAGACGCACGAAGCATCCAACATCCGCTCTACTCTCGGGAGACACTCCATCGCGAGGTCCCTCGCCCCGCGACAGCGGGGAGAGGGTGGCCAACGGCCGGGTGAGGGGCTAAACCCAACACAATCACATCCCGAGGTACGCTAACTCATGGCCCCTGTCGCCGAGCCAATCCGCCGCTTCGCACGTGGAATGCGTCACGAACCGACACGCGCGGAAGGCCGCATCTGGACGTGGCTCCGCGCCCGCAGGTTCAGCCGATGGAAGTTCCGCCGCCAGAACCCCATCGGCCGCTACATCCTCGATTTCTATTCAGCAGAGTTACGGCTGGCGCTCGAACTGGACGGCACCCACCACGCCGCCGAATGGATGCTCGATCACGAATCCGCACGGACCGCCGCGCTGCGTAACGAAGGCATTGAGATCATCCGGATCGCCAACGAACACCTCATCCGCGATCCGCAGTCGCTCAATGAATTCATCCAGACCGCGATTGAGCGACGAGCGTCAGAGATTTCGAAATCTCACCGAGCGCGCTTATCGTGATCGCGCCAGCCACACGAAGCCGTCCCCTACGAACACCCGCTCGTGGACCCGCAATTCAAGCACTTGTAACAGGCCCCATTCCTCACCATGATCGACCCGCAGTCCGAACAGCTCGGCGCATCCTGCTGATAGCGGAAGGTGGCCGTGCTCCGAGAGTTCGGGCCGTCGGCATCCTTCGGGGTGGCCATGATCGGGGACGTACCCAGGGACTTGACGAACGAGGCGTCGTCGCGGGTTAGGGGGGCGACGTTCGGGGTGGACGGCGCGGCGGCGACCGGGAGCGCATCTTCGCGCAGGATTACGCCGGCGTGGGCCTGGCTTTCGCGGTCGAGGAACTTGGTGGCCAGCCATTTGAAGATGTAGTCCATGATCGACTTGGCCATCGGGATTTCGGGGTTCTTGGTGAAGCCGCTCGGCTCGAAGCGCATGTGCGTGAACTTGTCGACCAGCAGCGGGAGCGGGACGCCGTGCTGCAGCGCCAGGGACGTCATGGTGGCGAAGCTGTCCATGAGGCCGGAGATCGTGCTGCCTTCCTTGGCCATCGTGATGAAGATCTCGCCCGGGGTGTTGTCTTCGTATTTGCCGACGGTGATGTAGCCCTCGTGGCCGCCGATGGAGAACTTGTGGGTGATCGACTCGCGCTCGTCGGGGAGCTTGCGGCGGATGGCGGCCGGGGTGACGCCGAGGTCAGCCAGCTTGGTCTTGTCGTTGCCGGTGGAGAGAGGTTGGGAGCGTTTGCAGCCGTCGCGATAGACCGCCACCGCCTTGAGACCGAGCTTCCACGCTTCCACGTACGCCATCTCGATTTCTTCGATGGTGGCGTTGCTGGGCATGTTGATCGTTTTCGAAATCGCGCCGCTGATGAACGGCTGCACGGCGCCCATCATCTTGATGTGTCCCATGTAGTGGATAGAGCGCGTGCCGTTCTTCGGCTTGAAGGCGCAGTCGAAGACGGTCAGGTGCTGGTCGAGGAGGTGCGGCGCCCCTTCGATCGTGTCGTTCTCGTCGATGTAGTGGATGATCTCGTTGATCTGCTTGGCGTCGTAGCCGAGGCGCTTGAGCGCTGTGGGGACGGTCTGGTTGACGATCTTCAGCATGCCGCCGCCAACGAGCTTCTTGTACTTCACGAGGGCGATATCGGGCTCGATGCCGGTGGTGTCGCAATCCATCATGAAGGCGATGGTGCCAGTGGGAGCGAGGACGGAGATCTGCGCGTTGCGATAACCGTGCTCCTGGCCGAGGGCATAGGCGTCATCCCACACCTTGGCGGCGGCGTCGGCGAGATCGGCCGGCAGCGGACGACTGTTGATGCGATACGCGGCGCGGCGATGCTTGTCGATCACGCGCAGGAAGGGCTCGCGGTTGATGGCGTAGCCTTCGAACGGACCGACTTTCGCGGCGATGCGCGCCGACTGGGCGTAGGACTCGCCGGAGAGGATCGAGGTGATCGCCGCTGCGTAGTCGCGGCCGTCTTCCGAGTCATACGCAATGCCGCGGGCCATGAGTAGCGCGCCGAGGTTCGCGTAGCCGATGCCGAGGGGGCGGAAGGCGTGGGAGTTCTTGCCAATCGCCGAGGTCGGATACGAAGCGAAATCGACCGTGATCTCCTGGGCGGTGATGACGATGCGCAGCGCGGCACGATAGGCCTCGACGTCGAAACCAGTAGTCTCGCTGTAGAAGCGCATCAAGTTCAGTGACGCCAGGTTGCAGGCGGAGTCGTCGAGGAACATGTACTCGGAGCAGGGATTCGACGCGTTGATGCGGGCCGTGTTCGGGCAGGGATGCCAGTCGTTGACGGTGGTATCGAACTGCATTCCGGGGTCGCCGCAGAGATGCGCTGACTCGGCCATCTGGCGCATCAACTTGCGGGCCTTGAACGTGTCCATGACGTGTTTCGGCTCGGTGACCGACCAGGTCTGCCAGTCGCCGTCCTTCTCGTATGCCTGCATGAACTGATCGGTCACGCGGACGGAGTGGTTGGCGTTCTGGAACTGCACCGAATCGTAGGCACCACCGGGCGCGTTGAAGGCGCCGTCGTAGCCAGCGTCGATCAGAGCCCAGGCCTTCTTCTCTTCTTTTTCCTTCGATTCGATGAAGTCGAGGATGTCGGGATGGTCGGCGTTGAGGATGACCATCTTCGCGGCGCGGCGCGTCTTGCCGCCACTCTTGATCACGCCGGCGAACGAGTCATACCCCTTCATGAACGACACTGGACCGGAGGCGGTCCCGCCGCCCGCAAGGAGCTCTCTGGATGACCGGATGCTGGAGAGATTCGAGCCCGTTCCCGAGCCGTACTTGAAGAGCATCCCCTCGGTCTTGGCCAGGCCGAGGATGGAGTCCATGGTGTCGTTGACGGAGTTGATGAAGCAGGCCGAGCACTGCGGATGCGGCTCGATGCCGACGTTGAACCAGACCGGCGAATTGAAGGCGGCCATCTGATAGAGAAGGATGTGCGTGAGCTCGTCGCGGAAGGCATCGCCATCGGCCTCGGAGGCGAAGTAGCCGCCCTCGCGTCCCCAGCCGGTGAGGGTGCGCACGACGCGGCCGATGAGCTGGCGGACCGAGGTCTCACGGTCGGGCGAGCCGAGGTGTCCGCGGAAATACTTCGAGACGACGACGTTCGTGGCCATCTGCGACCAGAACTTCGGCATCTCGACGTCTTTCTGCTCGAACACGATGCCGCCGCCTTCATTGGTGATGGCCGCGGAGCGCATCTCCCATTCGCAGGTGTCATAGACGTCCACGCCAGGCTTGGTGAAGAAGCGCTGGACCTCGATCCCGCCGGTTTTCGTCTCTTTCTTCCGAGCCGGTTTGTTGTGAGAGCGGGAGCGGAGGGTGTTCGGGATCTCGATGGACGTCATTGGGTTGTCTCCTTCCTTCGATGCAAAAGCGCCCCTACACGGGGCGCTTCGGGTGAGTGTTGAGCGTTGGTTATCGGGCGAGCCAGCGAGCGATGGTGGGTCTTGCCTGGGGAACTGGAGTTTTCACTTTGACGGTGACCTGATACTCGCGAATCTGCAAGGAAACTGACCGTAGGGGGCTCCGAGTGGCAAGACGGGAAACGTGCTTCAAATCCTTCATCAATCCTCCCACGCACACGAGCTGTCGGTGTTGTTGGAACACGCTACGCCGCACCGAAACGGATGTCAAGTCCGTGACCACAAGATGTTGTGGTCCGTCTCTTTCGAAACACAACAGAGAGCGTAAGTATGAGCTGAATCAGCAGGTTACGGTCACCACGGCACCGAGGAGTTTCGGTGGTTTATCCGCCACTATTCCACCATTTCTACGCAGGTTATCCGCAGTGTTTTGCACAGCCCTCCGCGGCGAAATCCACAGAAAATCAACGTCTTTTCCACATCTTTTGCACATGATTTTCATGCATGATTCGCGATCACTTTTTCCGCAGCTTTTACGATGCGATTCCGAAGGAAATAGCAGACGCGGCCGAAGAAAAAGGTGGCGGCGGGGTTTGCGAAGGGCGGCAGCTGCGGAAAAGGGCGGGGTGGACGGCTCCATCAACTCTACCGGACTCGTTCCACAGCGCTCCATCCCTCCGTGCACAACGTATGTGACACGTGGAACACTGGAGAAAACGTGGGTCGGGCTCTCCCCTCCGACGCATCGATGCATTCGGCCGTTGAACGGGGCTCCTGCTCCTCGTCACCTTCCGCGCGTCACTCAGAATCCCCCGCCGGAGCCGGCGCCACCGAATGACTTGTCCGTGGCCGTCGCGGAATCGGATAACTCCGGTCCCGTATGAGCGTGCTGCGCGGGCGTGCCGTGCGGAGCAACTGCGAGAACGCCGGCGATCTGAATCGCCTCGTCGTATCGACCGCGGATAGGCGTCACGACGAAACCGCGGGTACGATTTCGCAAAATGCGGCTCAGGAGCAGTGCAATTGCCGCCACCACGACTCCCGCCCCAATGAGCTTGCTCTCGGCGGTGTACGCGAAGAAATCGCGCATCTCGATCGCTGCCATCGCGAACGAGAGCATCGCTGAGAGGAGCAGCGCGCGATCGCGGCGGACGATTCCAATCACGAGAAGAATGACCCCGGCGCTGACGAGAATCGCGGCGATCTGCGAAATCGACTCAGCCTCAGTCCTGAATTCATGCAGCGCGATCGTCGCCACGTACCCCGCGACGGGCATCACCACCGCGAGAGCCGCGAACAGGCGCTCCGTCGATGGCCGCTTCCAGATCCGGATGAGCGCGAGCCCCGCAGCGATT
Organism: Thermoanaerobaculia bacterium; assembly: GCA_038244715.1. Lineage (GTDB taxonomy): Bacteria > Acidobacteriota > Thermoanaerobaculia > Gp7-AA8 > Gp7-AA8 > JADGNZ01. The sequence continues at coordinate 133,569 of JBBRTE010000013.1, read as the reverse complement.
GCTACCAGCGACGTGGCGATCATCACCCGCGGAGCGTTGTCCTGTCCTTTCCCCGCGATGTAGGCAACGACCAGCAGTGCCGCCAGCACGCCGCAGAACGCGTTGCGCAACCTCCAGCCCGAGAACGCCGCGGCCGCAGCGAACGCCAGCAGCGCCTCCACCTTTCCGGAGCTCGGGAACACGAAGAGAAACGCGAATGTCCCGCAGAGCCAGAGCGACGATTCCACGCCCGTGCCGAAGAAACGGTGTTTGCGGATCAAGTACTCGGCCGTACCGATCGCCGAGGCGGCGGTCACGAGAGCACATCCACGGATCGGAATCTGAAGAATCGTGAGAAACCCGAACAGGGCGGCAACAGCGATCACAACCAGGACAAAAAAGACGACCCGAAGCACGATCCCGCGGTGCCGCCACGGAGTCTCCCCCCGCGCCCCGGGCAGCAGTCTTCCCAGCGCCCCTGCCCGCTCCTCGGACACCGTCGGTGCCGGAAAAACGCTCATGACGCGCTCCGCATGCGGGCGTGTGTGATGAAGAGTCCGACGATCGCCGCGATCGTTGAAACCAGCAGGTAAAGCGTGATCAGCGCGAAATCCGCGAGAAGGTTGCAGATGGCGATATCGAGCGCGATCATCCCGTAGACCCAGGCGTAAATCACAAAGGTCCCCTGGCGCGTCCGCTGGCCGTACAGCATCGAGGCGATGGCGAGAACCACTCCGATCGCGCAGCCGGCAAAGCGGGTCTCTCGATGGACCGCCAGCGTCAGAGCGCCCCAGAACGCGAGATTCGCTGCGAAGTGGTCGAAGAGCGTACTGAAGGTCGTTGCCGGCCGGCTGAGCCGATCGGCGACACGCCAGGCGACCACGATCGCGGCACAGACGAACGCACGTCCGGCTGTCGCCACCGGAGCTTCGAAAATCATCTCGAAACTGCGCCGCTCGATGCCGAGCCAGGCGGCCAGTGCCGCCACCGAGAGCGAGAGCACCATCCGCGACTGGAAGTAGTACGCGGTGGCTGCATGCAGCAGGGCGACGAACAGAAAGTGCAGCGACCAGTTCGCGCCGAGCAGGTGGTAGTGATACTCGATGTAGCCGAGGTCGGCGCTGGCGAGGAGGGCGGCGAGGAGGAGGATGTAATCGTCGACGAGCGATACCTTGCGGCCGCGCTTCCAGAACGCCAACGCGTACAAGGTGATCGACGCAGCTCCGATGCCGGCAGCGATCGCGAGCGGACCGATGTCGTCGAGATGCCTGGTGATGTAGAGGCCGACGCCGGTTGCGATCAACATCACACCGGCCCAGGTGAGGAGTCGTAGCTCCGGGTAGATGCTGACGATTTCGCGGCTCTCGCTGGCGATCAGTCGCGTGGCGACGGCGTCATCGAGCAGGCCTTCATTGCGGAGCAGGATCAGCTCCGGTTCTAGTGAAAGCATGCTGAGCAGTATGCGCCTGGCGAAAGGGGGACACAGGTAAAAAGTTGAGCCCTTCACACCGTCTCGGGGGCGAGCCGCATGTGTGCGCTACACTCGGACCGTGCCTGAGAGCGCCGCGCGGTGACGTCCCGATCGCGCGTTGCGAATTGCGGGTTCCTCCTCATCCTCGCGGTGTTTGCGTTTCTGCACCTCTACCGGATCGCCTCGATTTCGCCGACCTGGGATGAAGGCACGGACATCGGCATCATCCAGTGCCTTCACGCGACGCACGATCCGTTCGCCTGCCTCGACGATATCTCGCAGACGCGGCTCCCATTCTTCATTCACGCGGCGGTACTGGCCCTCACAACGCGCATTGAAGCGCAGTACCTCGTCAGCGTCGCCGCGAGCGCGTTGACGCTGATCCTGCTCTACGCGTTTGCACGACGGGAGTTCGGCGCCGGAGTGGCCACGATGACCGCGGCGCTCTACGTCAGCGCACCTCAGCTCCTGGCATCGGGGCGGATGCTGATGACGCACGCGAACATCCTCTTCACGCTGTTCACGACGGCGTCGGTCCTCGCGTTCTACGAGTTCGTGAAGAGTGAGCGCCGGCGATGGCTCGTCCTCAGCGCGCTGGCGTTTGGACTGGCGACGGCATGCTCAATCCTCGGTGTCTTCAACGGGATCGTGATCGGGGTGTTCTACGCGATGACGATCGTGAAGCCCAGAGTAGCGCCGGCTGCCTCGCCTGCGTATGCGGGGATGCCATTTGGTCAGCGGCGCGCGGCGTGGTTCGATCTCCTCTTCCTGCCGATCGCCGTGGCCACGTTCCTCGCGACGTCGGTGATCTACGTCAAGCCGGAGTTGCTCTCGGCCCTGATCCGCGCCTGCACCCTCCACGACCTCTATCCGTTCTGGAACTACCTCGGCTTGGGTTCCCCTCGCGCTCCCTGGTACTTCCCGCTCGTGCTCTTCATCGTCAAGATCGGGCCGTGGTGGCTGGCGCTGGCGGGGATCTGCGTCGTCATCTCGCGGCGTCCGGCACCGCAGACGATTCAGCGGAAGTTTCTCGCGGCCGTCGGCGTCGCGCTGGCGATCAACTTCGTGCTGAAGGGAATCGTCTTTCGCTACGACGCTCCCCACCATCAGGTGCAGTTCTATCCGTTCGTCTATCTGGGCATCGCCGCGATTCTTCTCGGACACGAATTCCGACGCCGCGTCTCGGCGCCGCTCGTGGCCGGAATTGCGCTTTGCTTCGCGATCCAGTTCTACGACGTCGTCCGCTTCTTCCCGAACTATCTCTTCTACGGGTCACAGTACGGCGAGCGGTTCATCGGCGAGTTCTACGGGCCGGCGGTGATGCACGCACAGGATCGCGGACCGGTGAATGGATTCATCGACACGCTGCTGGCGCACGACGCGACTGTGAAGATCCTCGTCGCGGACAACAACGCGCTCGAGAGACCGGAGCCGAATTTCGTGCCGTTTTCGAAGCGAGACCCTGCGGTTCGATACGAGTACGCGTTCTCGGATCGACTGTTCGCCGTGCATTTTCATTTTCCGGAGCGGGATGCATTCAACGCGTACCTCGCGGCGAACTACGTCGAGGTGTATTCCTACGCGTTTCCTCCGAACGTGTGGATGTACCGGGTGTTGAAGAGGCGTGTCGCGAAATGATTCGATTGCACCGCGCGACGAATGTCTACACCACGTACGCCACGGCGAACCCCACCTGCGCGGCCATCATCATCAGATACATGTGCCGCCACGACGGATGATTTTCTGTCGCGGTCAGCTCGTCCGGATTGCGGACAATGAGCCACACTGTGTATGCCCCCCACAGCGAGAGCGCGATGCCCAGGATCGTGAGAAAGGTGGCGTTCCCCGTGAGGATGTGCATGGCGGCGCCGAGCGGCATGAGCAGCCACGGAAAGATAAAAAACGGCGCAATCATCCAGGCCGCCCGTTTCACACCGAAAGCGATCGGCAGCGTGCGGCAGCCTCCTGCGCGATCCCCTTCGATGTCGCTGAAATCCTTCGTCGACGCGGCGCCGAGGAGGAAGAGCATGAACACCGACCCGATGAACCAGGGCTCGAGCGTCGTAAAGTGCGCGACCATCGTCCAGCCGGCGACTTTCAACAGACAACCGCGCGGAATTGCGATCGTCAGGTTTGCACCGATCGGATGCGCCTTCGTCCGGCCAAACGCCGGCACCGAATAGACGAACGTCGAGAGGAACGCGATGAGATAAATCGCGATGCACTCGTGCCACGCCATCGGAGCGAAGAACTTCGCACCCCAGCTCGTGTAGGGGTAGACGACCACGAGCCATGTTGGTACGAGGCCGAGGGCGTACATCATCCAAGTGAATGTCCACGCCCCGGGGATCGACACGTCACCCGTGACGATGGGCCGTTTCGGCTTGTTGATGCGATCGATCTCGAGGTCGTAGATCTGGTTGAGTGAGTTATTCGCCGCGTTGAGAAACGACGCGCAGAGCGAGCCGAGGACGATCGTCCAGATGACGGAAGACGTCAGCACGCGGGCGGGATCTGGATTGTGGGCCGAGCCCCAGGCGCAGATCGCCCCGGAAACGATGCCCAGGAGCGGTGGCAGGAGGGTGAACGGGCGAGCGAGCGCGATGTAGTGTTTGAGGGTTTCAGCGCGGTTCATGCGGGTGCCGAAGTGTCCGTCATCACTCCCTCCCTCTCGGGCCGGGATCAATTCCGGAACGGGCGAGCTGATTGACGAGCACGGTCGAACCTTGCTCCTCCCGCTTCCTCGCAGTTCCGGAGGCGACCAGCTTCCGTTCGAACGTCGTCTTCTTTTCGGGCTCCGCGATCGTGAACGTGTTCCTCACGACGCCGAACGGGACCGCATCGCTGAGCCAGAGATCGCCGCTCTCGGTCGAGTTGCCCGGCCGCTTGATCGAGTAGCTGTAGTGGTCAGTCTTCTTTCCGTCGATGACTTCGCTTCCTTTGAAAACCGCCGCCGGCCCGTACGCGGGCATGTTCTCGGCGAGGAGCTTGACGGTGGCCTCGTCGAGGACGGTCTGCGTGTCAGCGTCTCCGCCGGCGGCGGCCACGATGGCCGGCCCGTAGTCGATCAGATCGCGGTCGACGTTGAATCCGCTCTTCAGCGTGTAGCGATTCAGTACCAGCGGATATTTTCCGTTCGAGTCCATCTTCAGCTCGATCTGCGGCCTCCCTTCATCGTCGACGAGGCGGGTCTGTGTGACGGTCATGTCGCCGTCGGCCGGATCGGAGGCGTGGTCGACGTAGCGCGCCCACGTGCCCGGTTTCGTCGCGCCGAAGTACGCCTTTTTCCAACCAGCGGCTGATGCAAAGGGGGAGATCGCGAACGAGAGAACGACCAGGACGATTGTGCGGCGCATGGCACGAGTATAGGACGGGCGCGCCACCGTTCAGTGTTAGGCTGCGAGGCTGAAATTCACCGATGAGCCGCAAACCCAACTTCGACAACGATGCGGCCGAGGAAGACGGAAACGTCGGCTCGCCGCCATCGAGAAGCAGCATGAACGAAAGCAAAATCGCTCTTTTTATCGACTTCGAGAACATCGCCATCGGCGTCACCGACGCCAAGTACAAGAAATTTGAAGTCGCCCTCCTCCTCGAGCGTCTGCTCGAGAAAGGCAAGATCGTCGTCAAACGCGCCTACTCCGACTGGGACAAGTTTCCCGACTACAAGCGCGAGCTGCACGAGGCGGCCATCGAGCTGATCGAGATCCCCGGCCGCGTCTACTCCGGGAAAAACTCCGCCGACATCCGCATGGTCGTCGACGCCATGGACATGGCCTGGTCGAAGGATCACATCAACATCTTCGTCGTCGCCTCGGGCGACTCCGACTTTTCGCCCCTCGTTTCCAAGCTAAAGGAAAACGACAAGCACGTCATCGGCGTCGGCGTGAAGAACTCCTCCAGCCATCTCCTGATCGACAATTGCGACGAATTCATCTTCTACGAGGATCTCGTCCGCGGCACGCAGAAAGCGCCGAACGTCGCCTTCAAGGACAAGAAGCAGGGCGAAGTCTTCAAGCTCCTGATCGATTCGATCAAGGCGCTCATGCGCGAGAACAAAGAGATCCTCTGGGGCTCGATGATCAAGCAGACGATGCAGCGGAAGAAGCCGACCTTCAACGAGGAGTACTACGGCTACAACACGTTCAGCGACCTGCTGGAAGACGCACAGAAGAACGACATCATCAAGATCAAGAAAGACGTGAAGAGCGGGTCGTACGTGATCACCGGTTTCGCGCAGCCGGCGGCGTAGAGCTTCGCTGATTCTCCGAACCCCCCTCATCCGGCCTTCGGCTACCTTCTCCCCCGCCTTCGCGGGGGCGAAGGACCTCGCGATTGAGATCTGGGAGCACGTTTCAACGGGCGCGCAATCAACAGGGGTCTTTTTCATCCCCGAGCGCGAACGACTCTCTCCAGCGGTTCGCTGTCCTCCGAAACCCCCTCATCCGGCCTTCGGCCACCTTCTCCCCCGCTCACGCAGGGGCGAAGGACCTCGCGATTGAGAGCGCTGGTTACTTGTTCGGTGCCGAACCTTTCCACCTCGCGTCGGCCGAACAGGTGGCGTTCCAGCTCTCCATATCGAGCAACCCTCGCCCCGCGACAGCGGGGAGAGGGAGACACGGAGCGAAGCGGAGTGCGGGTGAGGGGCTGCGCAAAAACGAGAGGCGGCTGTTCTTCTACTCGGTCTTCCGCTTCGCGAAGATCCACACCGCCATCACCAGCAGCAGGACGCCGAAGAGCAGGGAGTGCGTGGCGGTAGCGACCAGCCGCATCGCGGCACGCAGCGCCAGTCCGCCGAAGAGCAGCAGGACGACGGCGGCGATGGCCAGTTTTCCGATAGTGGCGGGTTTCAAGTGGCGGTGAGGATAAACTGAAAGCCATGCGAACACTCGCTTTCACGCTGCTCCTGACGCTGGCCTGCGGCAAGGCGAACATCGGCAGCCCGTCGAAGACGCTCGCGGATCCCGGCGAGAAGATCTTCACGATGCACGGAAAGATCGTCGGGCGCGACGCCTCGTCGAACTCGCTCTCGATCGATCACAAGGAAATCCCCGGCCTCATGGAAGCGATGACGATGGACTACGCCGTGCGCGACGCGAAGATCGACGCATTGCCGGCCAACGGCACCAACATCGTCGCCCACGTTCACGTGACGGACGAGAAAGGGATCTGGATCACGGACGTGAAGGCGACGCCGTAGGAGTCTTCAAGGCCCGTCGATGCTGCGGCGCGTCGTCGGCCTGAATCTCAGGCCGTGCGGAGCGCGGCGGATGCCCACTCACCCCTTTGATCCGGATCGCCGCCGCGCGAAGGTACTTGCGCAGGCTCGGCACCCGTGCCACGACCGACTCGACCAGATGCGAGACAGGTTCGAACAGGCGGACGCGCGCCGTGACTTCGTGATCCACGCAATGAACGATCGCCGGCGTGCCCAGGATGAGCTTTGCCAGCGTGGCGACTTTGCGCTGGTGCACGCGATCACAGAAGACGACGAAGCGGGCCACGCCCCCGCCGTGATGCTCTGCGAGCCCTCGCGCGAAGATCAGGTTCTCGAGTGTGGTCATCGCATGCTCTTCGAGGACGATCTCCGGCGCCGGCAGGATTTCGCGCAGATGCCCCGCCATCACCCACGCCTCCGAGTGATTCGAGCGCGGCGACGTCCGGCCACCCGAGAGGATCACGAAATCGAGGTTCTCGCGGGCGATCAACGGTGCAACCGACCGCACGTAGCCGTGCAGGTCTTCATTCAAATCGTATCCACAGACGATTCCTACGGAACGCATCTCGCTAGCCCCCTGCTGCGCGATTCACGCCAATGAGGGGGCTACGAATGAGTGGATTTTTCGTTGAATCGACCCCGTCACGACTGCACGGGACCGAGCAGCACCGTGGGCACGCTCGACCCCGCGTCCACCACCGTGACGCCACTCTCCACGATGACGAGGCCGTTGGCCTGGACCATGGAGGTCGACACCCCCGAGCCCTGGGCCACCATCGGGTGCGCGACCAGCCTCCCGTTCTCTGCGACGACGCGGACGCGCATGTAGCTGCGGCGGTCGCCGCGCGACTTGAGCGTAGCCGCTACATGGGTCTCCACGATCGGCGGCAGCAGGTTCGCGGTCTGCCCCATCGCTTTGCGAATCGCCGGCGCGATGAAGAGGTGAAACGACACCATGCAAGACACGGGGTTGCCCGGCAGGCCGAAGTAGAGGCGTCCGCGCACACGGGAGAGCACGACGGGCTTGCCGGGTTTCATGGCCACCTGCCAGAACTTCGTCTCGCCGCCGAGGGCATCGAGAGCGTCCTTGACGAAATCGTAGGCGCCGACCGAGACGCCGCCGGACGAGATGACGAAGTCGGACTGGAGCGCCGACTCGATTGCGGCAATTGTGGCGTCGAGGTTGTCGGGCACGATGCCGATCCTTCGCGGGATCGCGCCGGCCTCACGCACGAGAGCCGCGAGCGAGTAGGAATTCGAGTTGACGACCTTGCCAAGCGTCACCGCCTCGTTCACGTCGACGATCTCGTCACCGGTCGAGAGGATGGCCACCGAGGGCCGGCGGCCGACGCGGATGCGCGCCTTCTGCACGCTGGCGAGCACGCCGATCTCGGCGGCATGCAACGGCTGGCCGCTCCGCAGAACGATGTCGCCCGCATGCATGTCCTCGCCCCGTTTGCGGATGTTCACTCCACGCTTCAGCGCCGAAAGCACGCGCACCGTTTCCGAGCCGGCGTCCGTGATCTCTACGTGCGCGACGGTGTCCGCGCCATCCGGCAGTAGCGCTCCCGTCATGATGCGGATGGCTGTCCCGGGCTCGATCCGCTGCGTCGCGACCGTGCCCGCCGGAAGATCCTCGATGACCCGCAGAGTGACGGGCGCCGCTGCGATGTCGCTGGCGCGCACGGCGTAGCCATCCATGGCCGTGTTGTCCTTCTGCGGAACGTCGTACGTCGCCAGAACGTCCTCGCGAAGCACACGGCCATGAGCTTCGAGGAACAGCACCTCTTCAGTCTCCAGCGGCTGTACTTCCGCGAGCACGCGCTCCTGCGCTTCCTCGACCGGAATCATTCGCTCGCCGGCACGGGGAGGCTGGAAGGTGGTCATGGAGCAGAGTGTATCGGCAGAACCGAAAAGGAGTCCCTACCCGCCGGCCAGCGCAATCAGAATCTCGACTTCATCGCCATTCTCGAGCGCTACGTCCTTCTCGCCGTGCACGATCAACGCGCCGTTCACCGCGAAATTGAACAGCTCATCGCGTTCCTCGCCGAGGTTGAGCGCGGACATGATCTCGCCCAGGGACGCGGCATTCATGGAGATCACCGCGTCGCGGCCATCGCGGAGCGGCTCGGCCAGTCGCACGGTGATCACGACGTCAGCACCCCTTCCAGCTCGCCACGCCACTCCGGCGTCGGCACGCCTTCTTCCGTCAGGTTCGAGATCGCGTAGAAACGGGAGAGCATCTTGTCGAACTCTCCCCGATCGATCTTCTCGCCCTTGTACGGGCCGACACCGATCGCTTCCTCGAACCAGCGCTTCGGCAGCGTGTCGTCGGCGCGCGTCACCCCGATCCGTTCGTTGATGAGGCGCTCGACACCCATCACGTTCAGACCGATCGCGTCGATCTCCGTCTTCGTCAGCTCGATCCCGGTGACGTTCGCCACCTGGTCGGCAAACTCTTCATAGCCGGGGAGCGACGGTGAGTTGAAGAGCTTCGTGGTGAAGCGGCACATGCCGACGGAGTCGCCGACGGCGTAGATATTCTCGCAGCGTCGCACGGCAATCTCTTTCCCCTCGTAGCTGTTCGGCTCCGCCGAGACCGGCCCTCCGTACAACTCCGCCTTGAAGTCGGGCGAGTCGTTGATCTTGGCGTTGATCTCGAGCGTGACGCGGTTGCGCAGATGGTCCATCCCGCGCGTCGCCACAGCCAGCCCGAGGGCGAAGGCCTTGAGGATGCGGGCATCGTGAGGATCGCTCTGCGTCAGCCCCTTCACCGCCATGAGGTAGTCGAGCGCCTCGGCCGGGTACTTGCCAGTAGCCACGGCCTGCGACGAGTCGGCGATGACGTCGCCGAACCCTTCCCGCGCCGCGGTCATGAAGAGCAGTTTCTCGATCGCGTCGTAGTTGCCCCACGTCAGATCGAGTTGCGTCTGTTCGCGCGTGATGATGCCGCGCTGGTACAGCTCCATCGCCCATGCGATCGCCGAACCGGACGACGCTGTGTCGAGCCCGAGGTCGTTGCAGATGTTGTTGAGGCGGAGCACCTGCGTGACTTCGCTGATGCCGACATTCGGCCCGAACTTGCCGAGCGTCACGTACTCCGGACCGTCGCCTTTGACGTACTTGTCGTGCGGGACGGACATGTCGTGTGTCATGTCGTTCAAGGGACGGCAATTGACGGGACAGGCGAAGCAGCCTTCCATGCCGGGACGATACGGATCGATGTTCTCGGCGTCGAGTTTGTCGGTCCAGGTCGTCTCCTGATTGTTCTTGGTCCCCATCGCTCCGAGCATGCGCGACGGCTTGTAGAGGAAGGGCGTGCCACGTTTCTTGAGCGCGTTCTTCACGACCGACGTCGACAACAGTTTCAACGCCACGTCGCGGTTGCGCGTCTTGTGCGGACGGGAGGGGGTGAGGTCGGCCGTACGGCCCTGAATGAGCACGGCCTTCAGATTCAGCGCTCCCATCTTCGCGCCCGGACCGCCACGTGCGTAGATCGCCTTCGGGCCGGCCATGATCCCGGAGCAAAGCACGAGGTTCTCGCCGGACGTGGTGATCGCGGCCAGACCGTAGTCTTTCCCTTCGACGCCGTTGAAATCGGCAGTGATCGTCTCGCGCAACGCGAGGTTGTCGAGGCCAACCCACGGCGCCGCATCGACGAACTTCAGCTCGCTGCCCTCGAAATGCAGAAGCGTCCACTGCGGTGCTTTGCCGTAGAGCACCAGGTGATCGATGCCGTTGAGCTTCATGAACGAGGGAAAGTAATCGCCGGCATTCGAATCCATCAGCACGCGCGACTCCGGCGACCACGAGGTGACGTTGCCGCGCGAGGCGGACGGCACCATCGACGTCAGGATCCCCGTTCCGAAGATCAGCGGCACCTCGGGGTGGATCGGTTCGAGCGTTTCGTCGAGCAGGTTGTGGAGCAGGAACATGTTCACGCCGCGGCCGCCGAGCAGCGCCTGCACGACGCGCAGTGGGATCCAGGCCCGCCGCACTTCCTGACGCTCCAAATCGACGAAGATCGTCTGCCCCTGCGTCGGGAACTGCGGCTGGGAGGCGAGCCGGGTCAGAAGCGCGTCGATGCGCGTGCGGATGGGCATGGGAGGCGAATTCTAGAACAGACCCTGAAGGGCACGATGTTCCGGTTAGGAGCGGCTTGTAGTCGATGGGCTGTCAGAAACCTGACTGGGGCAAGCCGATCGAATCTGCCGCGGAGCGGCGTCGGAGGGTAGCCAGGGGTGCGAGCCACGCGAGCACCCCTGGAAATCAAACGGATGATGAGTGCCGCGTCAGCGGCACAGGAGCTTCGCTCGACGACCTGAAGCCTTCCACAGCCGCTGACGCGGCAGGCTTCCGTCCAACACACGATGCCGTGGGTTGCTCGCTCCGCTCGCACCCCTGCTACCCTCTGCCGCCGCTCCGCGGCGATCGTGGGGTGGACGACAAGTCACTCCGGGACGGCCCCCCCTTGCCGATCCTCTCGTGTCCCCAAGTTGACCCCCGCACGCCGCGCGCGTAGCCTGCGCGCCAATGCAGAGAGAGGAAAAGTCCGAGCGCAGCCGCCGTCAGGTGCTCGACGCCGCTTTGCAATTGTTCTCCCGTCAGGGTTATCGGGCGACCACCGTGCGCGAGATCTCGGAGAAGGCGGGAGTCTCGACCGGAAATGTCTACCATCACTTTCCGGACAAAGAGTCGATCTTCAAGTCGCTGCTCGAAGAGTTCTGGCGGATCATGGAGTCGCGGCGGTATCCCTTCACGCGAGCCTTGTCGAACGGCCGCTTCCCCGACAATATCGAACAGCTCGGCATCGCGGCGCGCGACTCCATCCGCGAGTTCAAACCCTACTTCGTCCTGGCCTTCGTCGACGTCATCGAGTTCGAAGGGACGCACATCCGCAAGTTCTACGCGGAGCTGGGTCAGCGCTATGGCGCCTTCGTCGGCGAGGAAGCTCTCGGCGCGATGAAGCGGCGCCTGAGGCCGTCGGTCACGCCGATCACCGCGCTGCTCATCACCTCCCGCGTCTTCTTCAACTACTTCACGATCGAAATCCTGTTCAACGTCCCCGAGCCGTTCGGCAAGGAGTCGTCGCAGGTGATTAAGGATCTCTCCGACATCGTTCGCAATGGAATCCTGATGTAACCCAACGAAGGAGCTTCATTTGAAACGTATCGCCATCGGCATCCTTCTCCTCACGACCAGCGCCTTCGCCCAGCAGCAGAACGACGCGGACTACACCCGTCAGATCCACCAGTACACGACCGGACCGCAGTTCATCACCGAGATGGTCGACCACCTTCCCGCGTCCGCGAAGGTACCGACGCCACTCAAGTTCTTCGGTTACATCTCCGGCGCCGACGGGCATCTGACGTACGCGGAGGACGTAAACCGCTACATGCGGGCACTGGAGTCCGCGTCGCCGCGCGTGAAGGTCTTCTCCATCGGGAAGAGCGAGGAAGGGCGCGAGATGATCGCCGTCGCCGTAGGCTCCGACGACACGATCGCGCATCTCGACCGGTACCGCGACATCACGAAGCGCCTCGCCGATCCACGCACGCTCACCGACGACGACGCGTCGAAGCTCATCGCCGCCGGGAAGCCGATCTACTACATCACCGGCTCGATCCATTCTCCCGAGACCGGCAGTCCGGAAATGCTGATGGAGCTGGCCTATCGCCTGGCGGTGGAAGAGTCACCGCTCATCCGCAAGATCCGCGAGAACACGATCGTCCTCATCACGCCGGTCATCGAAGTCGATGGACGCGACCGCCAGGTGGATCTCTCGCGCTGGCGCGATGCCAACCCCAAACGGCCCGTGCCGCCTCTCGTCTACTGGGGCCACTACGTCGCCCACGACAACAACCGCGACAACCTCGGCCTCGCGCTGGCGCTGAGCCGCAACGTGCTGAGGACGTTCTTCGACTTTCATCCGCAGGTGACCCACGACCTGCACGAATCCGTGCCCTTCATGTACATCTCCACAGGCACCGGCCCCTACAATCCATCGATTGATCCGCTGGTCATCGATGAGTGGCAGCGCATGGCCTGGCATGAAGTGCAGGAGCTGACGAAGCGCGGCCTGCCCGGAGTCTGGACCTACGGTTTCTACGACGGCTGGGCGCCGAACTACATGATGTGGGCCGGCCAGGGACACAACGCCATCGGCCGTTTCTACGAGACGTTCGGCAATCGCTTCCCGATCACGGCGACCGCGTGGTGCGCGGGCAGAGCGACCGCGCCTGGTTCCGCCCCAACCCTCCCCTCCCGACCGTCAAGTGGTCGCTGCGCAACAATGTGAACTATCAGCAGAGCGGACTGCTGCTGGCCCTCTCCGATTTCGCCGACCGCAAGCAGCACTTTCTCGAGCAGTTCTACCTGCTTGGCAAACGCTCGATTGCAAAGGCGGCGAACGAAGGTCCGTCCGCGTGGGTCTTCGATGGCGCCCAGAAACGCCAGGGACAGCTCACGGACCTGATGTGGCTCCTTCGCCAGCACGGTGTCGAGGTGCAGGTCGCCGACGCGCCGTTCAGCATCAATCCCGAATGGCCGCCAGCGCCACCCGCTCCGGCTGTGACGGACGACAAGGCGAAGAAGACCGACCCGGCCGTCAATTTCGCGAAGGGCAGCTACATCATCCGCATGGATCAGCCCTACTCACGCCTCGCCGACGCGATGCTCGACATCCAGTACGTGCGCAGCGACGAGAAGGTGTACGACGACACCGGCTGGACGCTCGGCTATCTGAAGAACGTCGACTTCAAACGCGTCGCGAACCCGGCGGTGCTGAAGGTGCCGATGCACGCATGGGCCGGTGCGCCGGCTGTGACGGCGCCTGCGATCCTCGAGAACAACGCCGACACCAGCGTTGCCCGCGCGGTCTGGACGGACCGCAATGCACACTGGGTCGTCGCAGACGAGCCGTTCACAGTCGACGGGAAGAAATATGCGGCTGGTACGATCGTCACGGCCTCGTCGAAGCCGGCGTCGAAATCGCACGAGCTCCACATCCCCCGCATCGCCATCCTTCACACCTGGCTCCGCACGCAGGACGAAGGTTGGTTCCGCCTCGGCCTCGAGTCACTAGGCATTCCGTACTCGTACCTCTCGACGCAGGACGCGGCGCGGATACCGAATCTGCGCGACAAGTACGACGTCATCCTCTTCGCGCCGACCGGCGGCAACAACTCCGCATCGGAGATCGTCAACGGCCTTCCCCCCGGTCCGCCGCTCCCCTGGCGCAAGACCGAGGTCACGCCGAATCTCGGCGGGATCGACGAGACCGATGACATCCGCCCGGGTCTGGGGCTGGCAGGCGTTGACAACCTGACGCGCTTCGTCGAGAGCGGCGGCCTGTTGATCACCGCGCGCGATACGTCGACCTGGGCGGTGCAGTACGGCCTGGCGCGCTGGGTGCGCGTCATCGAGCCGCAGAAATTGCGCGCGCCGGGCACCATCCTCCTCGCCACGGTGACCGACAAGAAGAGTCCGATCGCCGCCGGTTACGACGACACGCTCCCCATCTACTACGCCAACTCTCCGGTGTTCCAGGTCGGCGCCGGCGGAGCACCAGCACCGGAATCGAGGCCGAGCGGCCGCGGTGGCAAGAGCGATCCCGACATCGCGCAGGGGCGGCCGTTCGTCGCCATGCCGGAGAAGCCGAAGGCGGCTCCCGGCGAGGAGGGCTTCCAGGCCGCAGAAGATGCACCGTGGAACTCCGACTTCGCGTTGGTGATGCCTGAGGATCGTCCGCGGGTCATCGTTTCGTTCGCCAAACAGGCGGATCAACTGCTCCTGTCGGGCATGCTCGATGGCGGAGATGAGATCGCCGGCAAGCCGGTCGTCATCGATGCTCCCCGCGGCAAGGGACACATCCTCCTCTTCGCGAACAACCCGATGTGGCGGCAGAACACACAGGGCAGCTACGCGCTCGTCACGAACGCGATCATGAACTGGGATCATCTGCGTTGAGTTGGGATCCCGCGCAATACGAGCGGTTCAAAGAGGAGCGCGCGCAGCCATTCCGCGATCTGGCCGCGCTGATCGAGCCTCGCCCTCACATGCGCGTGGCCGACCTCGGCTGCGGTACCGGGGAACTGACGCGGGAACTGCACGAGCAGCTCCGCGCCGCCGAGACGATCGGCGTCGACAGCTCGGCATCGATGCTGGAGAAGTCGGCGGCGTTCGTGTCCAGCACGATGCGATTCGAGCGCGGCGACGTCGCGACGTTCGCCGCCGATCAGCCGCTCGACCTCGTCTTCTCGAACGCGGCACTGCATTGGATCCCCGATCACGAGCGCCTCTTCACTCGACTGGTCTCGTTCCTCGCACCGAAGGGACAACTTGCGGCGCAGATGCCGGCGAACCACGACCACGCGTCGCATCGCATCGCAGCCGCACTGGCGGCCGAGTTCGGGATCCCGCCACGGGCGGTGAATGTGCTGCCGCCCGAGTCCTACGCTACATGTCTGCACCAGCTCGGATTCGCGCGGCAGCACGTTCGGATGCAGGTCTACGGTCACCTCCTGCCATCCACGGCGGACATCGTTGAGTGGACCAAGGGCTCGACGCTGACGTCCTATCGCGCCGAATTGCCGGCCGCGCGCTACGAGGAGTTCCTCGTCGAATACACCGCGCGATTGCTCACAGAGCTCGGCGACGAGCGTCCGTGCTTCTATCCGTTCAAGCGGATTCTGCTGTGGGCCGCGCTCTGACAGAGTCTCCAACGACTGCCGTCATTCCAACCTGCAGCGCAGTCCCTCACTCTTCCGCGAGAATCGTATGCATCGCCACGCCGATCGTCGCGCTGGCGAGAGCGACCACTGCGACGAGCACGCTGATCGATAGCGACACCGAGCTCGCACTGGTTGCACCGAGAAGTACATGCCCGGGCGAAAGGTGATTCATCCATACCTGGAGTGCGCTCGACTTCCACGTCAGCAGCGCGGCCCAGCCTGCGGCGATGATCAGGTAAGCGGCGATCTGCAGCCGGGTGATCGGCATTGCAGCCTGCTCGACCGCGGCGCTCGTCCGCAACAATCTGGCCTTCAGCCAGAGCACGGCGGGATCGGGCAGAATGTGCTGCCGTTCATCGAGTCCGGAGAACCTGGCCATCCACGGTGCGACCTCGGCGGCGGCTGCGCAGTCTTCACACGACGCCACGTGCGCACGCAACGACTCGGTCCAGGAATTCTCGTTCACTGCGTCGATGATGTGCGTCTCGAAGCGGCATTCGGTCGTCATCGAGACACCTCCGGAGCGAGTCCCTTCTTCGTCAGCATCTCGCCGAGGCGTTTGCGGGCTCGGAAGAGCATCACTTTCACGCTCTTCGCCTTCACGCCGATCGCTTCGGCAATCTCTTCGTGTGAATTTCCTTCCACGTGTGCAAGCCAGAGCAGCGCGCGCTCCTGTGGCTTCAGGTCCGCAAAGACGCGGGACATGTCGTGGCGCAGATCGCCGCGGTCCGGGCGGGCTTCGGGGGGTGTCCACTCGTATGCACGCGTCCGTTCCCGCTTCGTTTCGCGGAAGTGATCGAACACCAGGTTCGTCGCGGTCTTGTAGACATAACGTCGGAGGTGGTCGTCGTCGGCGATGGCCGGTTTGCTCCGCAGAAAGCGAAAGAACGTCTTTTGCAGCAGGTCGTCGGCCATCGCCGCGTCACCGGTCATCCGATAGATGTAGGACCAGATGCCTCCGGCCGTCTTGCGGTAGAACGCTTCGAATGCCGCCTCGTCCATCGGTCGTTCCGGCCGCTGAGGCGCCGCCGCTTTCACGACGGCGCCGAACAGCGACGCGCTCAGAATACCTTCCAGTTCCACGATTGCCTCACGCCTCGGTTTCCGTCGAGTCGCGGCGGCCGAGAGGATTGTTCACGACTTCGCGCGGCGTCGGCGAGTCGTTCCCGATCAGCCCGAACTTCTGCGACAGCTTCAGCGAGATCAACGTCGAGATGAAGAAACCCACGCCGAGGCCGATGAGAATGAAGCCGGGATACATGAACCCGATGTTGCGGTCCGCGATCCAGATGGCCACGAATGCCAGACCGAGAAGACTGAGGATCACTCCCCGCGAGATCCCGCCGACGATGCGATCGCGAGCCATCAACTGAGGCATCTTGTCGATCCCTGTGAGGAACTGTTTACCGGTATCTGAATCGAGGAACGCCACGAATTCCGGAGCATTGCTGAACTTGTCGATGAGCCGCGTCTGTACTTCTGCCTGCAGGGCCGCCCGCCGGCTCTTCGCGTGAGCACTGACCCAGACGATGAACGCCACCGTTCCGAAGAACATGATCGAACCGATGATCGGGATAAAGATGATTCCGCCTTCCATGTGAAACCTCCTGAAGTACGAGCTAATACGGTCAGGAGGCTGGATTGGTTAACGGAGGCCGCCGGGGGCACACCTGCTCCTCCTGTTGCGATACCCCACTCGTACTATCCTCCTCCCATGAAAGCGACCGTCACCGTCGAGCTCAAGCCGTCCGTCCTCGATCCTCAGGGAAAAGCCATTCAGCATTCGTTGAGCACGCTCGGATTCGAAGGGGTGGAAGATGTCCGCGCCGGCAAGGTGTTTCGCATCACGCTTGCGGATACCGGCCAGACGCGGGAACAGATCGACGGACAGCTCCGCCAGATGTGCGAGCGCCTGTTGGCCAATACGATCATCGAGACGTTCTCCTACACGATCGAGCAATAGCCTCGCCGCGCTTCTCGTCCTGCTGCTCTGCGGGATGCCGCTATGCGCCCAGCCGCTCGTGCCGGTCGCCACGCGCGATCAGAAGATCGTCAAGCGCTGGCAGCTTCCCGGCGACCCGCACGGCGTCGCCATCGGCGCCGACGGCACGATCTACGCCGGCCTCGCACAACCGCAGGCAGTGGTGGCGATCGATCCGAAGACGGGCAGCGTGAAACAACGCGTCGTCCTCGACTCCGCCGAGATCGCGTCGACCAAAGAGCTGGTGACGATGCGCACGAACCGCGCCGGCAACCGCCTCTACATCGCAAACGGCAGCGATGAGAGCGCCACTATCCTCTCGCTCCCCGACCTGGCCGTCCGCCGGGAGATCACGCTCGAGGGGGAGGCCATCCGCGATGTCCTTCCCGATCCGAAAGGACGCTTCCTCTACATCCTCGGCCGCCACGTCCACATCTACGACGCCGACGGCGAGAAGGAAGTGCATACCATCAACATCGACGACCCGATGGCCATCGCCGCGAGCTCGAATGGCACACTCCTGGCGGTGATCGCACCGGAGGACTTCGGCAACAGCAAGGCGACGTCGGTTGCGTTGTTCGATGCAGCCAGTTTCTCCGAGCTCGCGCGCGAGCCATTGCAGACGGACAAGGTCATCGAGGCCGCGGTGTTCGCCGCTGGCGATCAGGCCCTCATCGCGCTGAGCCGCGGTTCCCTCTTCGAGAAGCCGCTCTCGGTCGCGAAGCCCGTCAAACAGATGGCTGCCGGTGCGAACGGGCAGATGCGGATGGCAATCGACTTCGGCGACCTCACCAGCAGCGAAACGATCTGCCTTCCCGAGGGGAGCGGGCCCCAGATCGCGGCCCTCGCGGCGCCCGATCTGCTCCTTTTTGCCGAGCGCCACTGCAATTCCAGCGGAGCGTTTACCGGATCGAACCGGCGCGTCACTCCCGCGTCGCTCTACGGGGTGGCCGCCTACGCGATGGCCTACGACCACGCTACGAACACGGTCGCCGTGACGGATCGCGCCGGTTTTCTGACCATCTACAAAGCGCCGCGTCCTGCCGCCAGCAAGTAGCTCCCTGCCCCGCGCTCCCCTCGGCTAGAATCGAGGCAATGAAGTTCGGTATCGTCGTGCTCCCCGGCTCGAATTGCGATCACGATGCGCTGCACGTCACCCGCGACGTGCTCGGAGCGGACGTAGACATCCTCTGGCACAAGGAGACCGATCTCCGCGGCGCCGACTGCGTCATCATCCCGGGTGGCTTCGCGTACGGCGACTACCTGCGTGCCGGCGCGCTGGCTAAGTTCGCTCCGGTCATGGAGCCGATCCGTCGTCACGCCGCAGCGGGCGGACTCGTCTTCGGCATCTGCAATGGCTTCCAGGTGCTGACCGAGGCGGGACTCCTGCCGGGTGCCCTGATGAGAAACGAGCACCTTCGCTTCGTGAGCCGCGACGTTTTCCTGCGCGTCGAAGAGACCGACACGCCGTTTACGGGCAACCTGAAGCGGGGCGACGTCCTGCGCGTGCCGATCGCTCATGGCGAAGGAAACTACTTCGCGGACGACGACACGCTCGATGCGCTGGAGCGCAACCGCCAGGTCGTCTTCCGCTATTGCGACGCCGAAGGACGGGTCACGCGCGCGTCGAATCCGAATGGCTCGGCGCGCAACATCGCCGGCGTCTGCAACGCCACGCGAAACGTCCTCGGAATGATGCCCCATCCCGAGCGCTGCGCGGAAGCACTCCTTGGCAACACCGACGGCCTGGCTGTGTTTCAGTCGATCGCCGCGGCGATGACGAAGGTCTGAGCGGCGTGCGCTCCCTCGTTCGCTGTTCGGCGGCAGTGCTCCTGGCGATGACGATCCTTGCAGCACCCGTTTGGGCGCAGGAGATGCCGGAAGTGGCCCGCAGCCTCATGGAGCAGGGCGACCGGGCACGCGAAGAGAACCGCATCGACAATGCGATCGCGAAGTACCGTCACGTGATCGAAGTGGCGCCTTTCGTGGCATCCGCGTACGTCAACCTCGGCGCTCTCTACTTTAGTCAGGGAAAGGTCTCCGCGGCGTACGACACATTCGTGCGTGGAGTTGCTGTCGCTCCGTCCAATCGAACCCTGCTCTCGAACGCCGCTGCGACGGCGCTGCAACTCGGCAAAGGGGCCGAGGCGCTGCGATACGCCGATGACGCCATCGCGCGGAACCAGCGCGATGCCTCCTTGCATTCGCTCCGCTCCTCCATCCTCCGCAGCCTTTCACGCAATGAAGAGGCGCTCGCCGAGATCACCCAGGCGACGACCCTCGCCCCGGACGATGCGAAATACCAGTTCGGCCTCGGCAATCTGCTCGTCGCGCTCGGCCCGCAGGAGAAGGCCATCACCGCCTTTCGCAAAGCGGCCGACCTCGATCGCACCTTCCTCCGCGCCTACTTCAATCTCGGAGCCGTGCTCTTCGAGGCCGGCCGCTACGACGAGGCGCGCAATGCGTACCGCGTGGCCCTCGCACCGATCGACGAGGCATTGGCGAACCATCGTGCGGTCGAAGCCATCAATGCCAGGGCCTACGCGAACCTCGGCGCAATCCTTCTCAAGCAGCAGAAGTTCGACGACGCCATCGACGCCTACCAGAAATCCGCAAGCCTCGACGAGGGCACGGTCGCGCACTACAACCTCGGCTTCCTGTTCTTCACGACGGGCAGGATGGACCGCGCCCAGGATGAGTATCGAAAAGCGCTCGCGCGCGACCCCGCTCTGCCGCTCGCTTACCTTCATCTCGGCACAATCGCGTTCCGCGGGGCAAAGTACGACGATGCCATCAAGCTTCTCCATGAGGGGCTGCCGTACTTCGACAACGATTCGAGGCGCTCAGCGTTGCCGATGCTGGGACGCGCGCTGCTCATCCGTGGAGATCCAGTCGGAGCGCGAACTGCGCTTGAAGGGGTCTTGCTTCTCGACGGGAATGATCCCGAGGCGTTGCTGCTGCTCGGGAGGATGGCGCGGCGGGAGAAGCGCTTCGCCGACGCGAAGTCGCTGCTGGAACGTGCGCACGCCGCGTCGCCGGCGAACTCGATCGTCACCCTGGAGCGCGCCCTCCTCGCACGCGAGACGAACGACCTCGCGGGCGAGCGTGCCGCGCTGACGGCCCTGCCCGATCACCCGGCACTGCGTGCGGAGTTGGCCATTGTGAAGTTGCGGGAAACACCGACTGTCGCCAACCTTCGCGCGCTGCGCAATAGCGATCCAGAAGTCGCTGCAGTTCTTGATGCGCTCGATGGGAATCGCGACGCCGCGGCCAGGGCGCTGGCACAACGCCGCTCCGCGCTCGCGCGCGGCAACGCCGGCCTGCTCTTCTGGCAACTCGGATTGCCGGGCGAGGCCAAACCGCACCTCGCCGCGGCACACAAAGCATTTGCCGCCTGGAACGAAGTCTCGCTCGCCGAGGGCGAGATTGCACTCTCGGAAAAGAACTACAGCGACGCCGCGGAACTGCTGTCGATGCGATGCGACGGAGAGCCGTGGGACCGCCCGGCAGGTACCTCCGCAGCGGACCAGAACCTCACCCTCAACCTGGTGTTGGGCGACGCGGCCGACACCTGCGGGCGCGCGAAGCGTTCACTGGCCGCCGCATTGCTCGGACAGGCGGCCGAGACTCTCGAGCGTGCCATCCGCAGCCGCGATGAAGGGGAGATCCGGCGCGCACGCCAGCTCGCGGACCGCGCCGCGGCATTCGACGAGCGCCGGCAGCCGCTCGCACTCTTCCTGCGTGGCACTTCCGACCTCGTCGCGGGATCCGATGCGCAGGCGCGCGAGGCACTGGCACGGGCCATCGGCCACGACCTTCCTCCCGCGATCGAAGCCATGGCCAGGAAGAACCTCGAGCTCGCACGGCCGCGGAAGGAATCTGTCGCGCCCGAGGAGCCCGTGACTTCGCAGGCCCGCCGAACGATCGTGATCTTTCTTCCGGACACTCCGGCCGACACCGAGAAGAAGCTCGCTGAATCAGTCAACGACCTGGTCAACGAGCTCGCCTCGGCCGCCGCACTCCCTCTCAAGACGGAGCTCTTCCGGCGTTCTTCGGATGCGCGTGCATTCATCGCCGCGAACCGCGACCACGTCGGGGTTGTGATCGCGAATCCGGAGCTTGTGCCACACGATTTCAGCCCGCGCTACGCCTTCGTCCGCGATGGGCGCACCACCTACGCGCGCAACGTCGTCGTTCCGCGCGGGAGCTCGGCAAAATCGCTGGCCGATCTTCGCGGGAAAACCATCAGCGGTTGTGAAGGTCTCGGCGACGACGGCGTCGAAATCACGACCCGTGTGGCCGACGACCTCAACGCGCTAGCCAATGCACTCTATGGCCGAACGGACGCCGCTCTCGTTTCCGAGTCGAACCCGCTGCTCGCGGAACATGCCGCGGATCTTCGTATCCTGCACATCACTGCGCCGAGGCCACTGCCCATCGTGGCCTTCGCGCCGATGCCGGCCTTGGACCGCATGGCGCTCGACCAGGCATTCCGTTCCCTCGAACGCAAGACGTTTGCGCCGATTCGCTTCACCGGCCTCGTTCGGATCGGTGCGGAACCGCGCGTGACAGAAACCCGCGAGATTCAAGTACCTGCGGCCGCTTCCCTCGGGATCAGGCTCGACCGGCCCATCGCGTTTCCGCTGCGCGTGTCGGTGCGACTTCCACGCGTCGAGATTCCCGAAGATCTGTTCGGAACACCGTAGGACAGGTGATGTCGGCTTCGATCATGCGGTCGCGGGGGTGATCAGCCGCACAGCGTCGACCACGTCGGCGCGCGTGAGCGGCTTGACCATCACGTCCGCCACTCCGGCCTTCTGAAACGCCGTATCGAGTTGCATGAGCGTGTCGTCCGTCATGAGGACGATGGGAACTTTCCGCAAGGATTCGTCGCGCTGGACGATCCGGACGAAGCCGAGGCCTTCAGCGGCAATCTCATCGCCGTCCGTCTCCGGTGGTAGCCCGAAGCCGCCGCGGATCTTCGCATCGAGGAAAATCATCGCTGGCGATTGTTCGAACGCCAGGTTCACTCCCTCGCGCGCATTTCCGGTAGCGAGCACTCGATAGCCCTCGCCCTCGAGCACGCCCTGCAGAAAGGCCAACGCCTCGGGGTCGTGATCGATGACCAGCACCGAAATCCTCTTCGAGGCGCTACGGGTCATGCTGGCGGATTGCAGCATGGCGTCGATGCGATCGAGTACGTGCCGCGCGTCGGGAGCGCGATCGGCGACGTTCTTCTCGAGCATTGATGCAACCAGCTCCACCGTCGCCGTCGAGATGTTGAGCGACTCCGGAATGGGCTCAGGTGTTGCGCGCAGATGGGCTTCCAGCACTTCGCTGATCGAATTCGCGCGATAGGGAAGCACACCCGTCAACATCCGATACAACACCACGCCGCAGGAATAGAGATCCGACGCCGGGCCGACGGGCTCGCTCCGGAGCTGTTCGGGCGCCATGTAATCCGGCGTCCCCGCCAGCTCCTTCCGGACGAGATCCTCCGAGATGGCGATCCCGAAGTCGGTGATGAACGCCACCCGGTCCTTGTTGAGAAGGATGTTCTCCGGCTTGATGTCGCGGTGGATGATGCCGAGGTCATGCGCCGCACGCAGCCCTCGCAACACCTGGCGCATGATCCACAGCGCGGACTGCTCGTCGAACGTCGGGCGCCGCGTGAGGTGTTTGAGCAGGTTGTCGGCGTCGATGTACTCCATCGATATGAAGGGATAGCCATCGGCAAAACCGAGGTCGAAGCTCTGGACGACGTTGCGATGGCGGATGCGGCGCGCCAGCTTCAGCTCGTTCTTGAATCGCTCGAACGCGTCCGGGTCTTCGTGCAGCGGGAGGGAGAGCACTTTGAGCGCGACGGTCTCGTCGATCGACTCGTCGATTGCGGAACAGACATACCCCATCGTGCCGGAACCGAGAAACCGCTGGATGCGGTAACGGCGGGCGAACACCGAGCCGGGCGTGAGCATGTTCTCGACGGCCAGCGTGCTGGCTCGCCGAGCCTGCCGGGCCGCCGACTTGATCAGGGTGGACTGAGTCATCCCTTCGGCGGCCACGAAGGTCGGAAAGGTTTCTTCGGGCACTCCTGTCTCCCCGCCCACGAGCGTTTGCGACGTCAGAGTCGGATCGTCGCTACGCGCTCCTTCCTGGTGCGCGGGGTCACGCCGGCCGCACTGGCTGCAGAAGCGGTCGATCGCCCGGACCGCGGCACCGCATCCAAGACAGGTCAGGTCGTAGCCCTGACTCTCCACGCCGTCAGCCATCGATCTCCGCCGGTACGACGACGTTGGGAGCGAGCTTGGCGAGCGTGGGAATCGACGTGCGCTGCCACGTGACGTTGCGGTCGTACCGCAAGATGAGGCGATAGGGCTGGTCCTGCGACTTGCAGCGCGTGATCCAGCGGACGAGGGTGAGAATCCCCGAACTGTTCATAAAGTTGAGGTCGCGGACGTCGAGCTCGACAGTCTGGAGATTGCGGCGCCGTGCTTCCTCATCGATCAGCGTCCAGTAGGGATTGAGCACGTCGCCCGGATCCCGCATTTCCACCGCCCCGGACATGGACACACGCAACGTCTCCGCCTCGACGCGCGGAACGATCGAGAGTGTATCGACCTTCAGCGGGACGAGACCGCGGGTCGCGCTCATGCCGCCTCCAGCTTGAAGATGGCATGAATGGACACTTCATTGTCCTCGACGTCGAGATGCAGCCGCGCGCCCGCCTCGAACAGGATCCGGATCAACCCCAGCCGGCTCTGCCCCTCGGTCATCGCCGCCTCTTCCATCTTCTTCAGATAGACGGCCTCGGGCGGACCGCTCTGGATGAGCGCGAGCTCGCGGCGGAGCGTGTTGATGTTGTGGATCTCCGCCTTGTTCTTGACGCAGACATCGACCTCGTTGTCTGCCTTGGCGATCGAGATCTTCAGGTAGCCATCATCTTCGGATGAATACTTCACGGCATTCTCGAGCAACTCCGACGCGGCCATGGAAATTTGCTCGGCGCGCTCCTTGTCCGCGAGGCCGATCATGAAGAACCCCGCCACGAACCGCCGGACGCAACTGATGTACGTCCACCGCGGTCCGAACCGCATTTCGACATAGTCAGCAGACAACCGTTCCGTGATCATCTAGCTCCTTTTTACCGCCATCACACTGACGTCGTCATCGGGCGTTCCCGCCCATTGCCACGCCGCATCGGCAATGGCGGTAACGATCATCGTTGCGGACTGATCGTGAAGTTTTCGGAGTTCATCCGTCAATCGTTCGATGTCGAAGCACTCACCGGCCGCGTTGCGCGACTCGGTCACGCCGTCGGTGTGGAGCAGTGCGATGTCCCCCGGCAGCAACTGGATCGTGCGCTCCGTCGTCTCGTGCGCAACGTCCGCGGCAATCCCCAGCCAGAGGCCGTCTGTCGGGAGCCGGTCGACGCTGCGGGTCGCGGCGCGATAGACCAGCAGATCGGTATGCGCGCCGGCGTAGACGAGCCGGCCATCGGATTCGATCCTGGCCACAACCATCGTCATGAATTTCTCCTGCCCCAGCCGGGACTTGAGATTGAAGAACAGGGCCCGGTTCAGCAGCGAAACGAAGGCAGCCGGTGACCGCTCGTACCCATTCTGCTCGCAGAGCATCGTGAACATCGACTGCGCCATCATCATGATGAGCCCGGAGGTGACACCGTGTCCCGTCACATCTCCGATGCCGATCCACGTACCGCCCGGCGTCGTGCGGAACTCGTAGAAATCGCCTCCGACCTCGGCTGCCGGGAGCATCACGGCAGAAATATCGTAGCCCGGCAGCTCGAAAGACCGAGGCAGCACGGACGTCTGGATCGAGCGTGCCAGTGCCATTTCCTGATCGTGACTGGCCAGAATCTCGGCGTCCCGGAGACGGATCTCTCCGAGCATTTCGTTGAAGCCGTCGATGAGCAGTCCGATCTCGTCGTTCGCTTCCTTCTCGACGCGCAGGGTGTAGTCCCTCTCGCGCGACACGCGCTTTTCGGCGCGCAGCAGGCGGTGGATCGGTCTCGTAATCGCGCGCTGGAACAGCGAGGCCAGAAGCAGTGCGAGAAAGGCCGCACCGACATAGATGCCACCCGCGATCTGCAGCGTGCGCGTGCGGCGGGTGGCGAGCACGCTCAGATCGGAGCGCACCGCCACCGTGCCGACCCGTACTCCGTTGAAGAGGACGGGCCGCGCCACGCGGATGAACTGCGCCTCGATTCCCGCGCCGTCCCGCGGCAACGGACCGGCCCGGTCGCCGTCTACCGATCGCATGTAGGTCGCGAAAAGCGCGCCCTTGCTGTCGTAGATTGCGGCTCCGGTGATCTGTGGCTGCGCCCGCAGGGCCTCGAGCGTGGCCCGGGCACTCTGCCGGTCGTTGAAGGCGACGGACGAGGAGGCGTTCTCGCCGATGATGCCGGCCAGCGTGTTGATGTCCCGGAGCGCCTCCGCCCGGAATGTCATCCGGTCGTACGCAGCCAGCGCTCCGACCGTCAGCAGCAGCGCCGCCAGGCTCGTCAGCATGAACCCGGTCATCAACTTGCTGCGGATCGAGAGATCGCGGAAGCGCGCCATGCGATGTGTGGATTCAGTTTAGCGCGGCGCCGCCGCCCGGACCGCTACTCCAGCGCTGCGTTTGCGAAACTGCCGATCGCCGCCGGCCGGATGTTCCAGATGTCGCGGGCGTACTCGGCGATCGTCCGGTCGGAGGAGAACTTCCCCATGCGGGCGATGTTCAGGAGCGACTTTCGATTCCAGCGGCCGCGATCGAGCCAGGTCTCATCGACCCGCTGCTGCGCCTCGCAGTAAGAATCGAAGTCGGCAAGATGCACGTACTCGTCGCGGGAGCTGAGGAGCTTGGCAACGATGGGCCGGAAGATGTCCTTGTCGCCGCGTGAAAAGTGTCCAGAGGCAATCGTGTCGACCACGCGCCGCGCATTCGGACTGGCGCCGAGGAAGTGCTCGGGGTGATAGCCGGTCGTGAGAAGAGTGGCGACTTCGTCCGCACGCAGTCCGAAGATGAAGATGTTCTCCTCGCCCACTTCATCGCGAATCTCGATGTTCGCGCCGTCGAGTGTCCCGATCGTCAGCGCACCGTTCAACGCCAGCTTCATGTTCCCGGTACCGGACGCCTCTTTGCCCGCCGTGGAGATCTGCTCGCTCAGCTCTGCCGCGGGAATGATCGCCTCCGCCAGCGTGACGCGATAGTCGGGCAGAAACACGACGCGGAGCCAGTCGCGCGTGCGCGGATCCGCGTTGACGACCTCGCCCACCGAATGAATCAGCTTGATGATCAGCTTGGCCATGAAATAGCCCGGCGCGGACTTGCCGGCGAAGAAGAACGTGCGTGGTGCCAGCGGTTGCTTGTGATCCTCGGCCAGTTGCCAGTAGCGGTCGATGACATGCAGGATGTTGAGCAGCTGGCGCTTGTATTCGTGCATGCGCTTGACCTGCACGTCGAACATGGAGCCCGGATCGACGACGATGCCCGTCATCTCTTTCGTCAGATGCGCGAGCGCAAGCTTGTTGCGGCCCTTGACCGCGTCCAGCCGGTCGAGGAGCCCGGCATCCTCGGCAAACAGCTCCAGCCGGCGCAGCTCATCAAGATTGCGGACCCACCCATCACCGATCGCTCGCGTGATCAGCGACGCCAGCGGGCGGTTGGCGTGCAGCAGCCAGCGGCGCGGCGTCACGCCATTCGTCTTGTTGTTGAAACGCTCCGGGTAAAGCTTGTGAAAGTCCGGAGCGAGCGTCGTTTTCACGAGCTCGGAATGCAGAGCCGCCACACCGTTGATCGAATGGCTGCCCGCCATCGCCAGATTTCCCATCCGTACGTTGCGGCGATCGCCGTCTTCGAACAGGGAGACGCGGTGCACCATCGCCAAGTCGCCCGGAAACCGGCGCTCGACCTCGGCCAGGAGCCGGCGGTTGATCTCCTGCATGATCTGCAGGTGCCGCGGCAACAGACGCTCGATCAACTCGAACGGCCATTTCTCCAACGCCTCCGGAAGCAATGTGTGATTCGTGTACCCGCAGGTGGCCACGGTGATCGCCCAGGCCTGCTCCCACGGCATCCCGTAGTCGTCGATGAACAGCCGCATCAATTCGGCCACGGTGAGCGCCGGATGGGTGTCGTTCATCTGGATGGCGACTTTCGACGGAAACTCATCGAACGTATCGTGCATCTCCAGGTATCGCTTCACGATGTCCCGTACGGAACACGCCACGAGGAAGTATTCCTGCAACAGACGCAACTCGCGTCCGCGGTCCACCGAGTCGGAGGGATAGAGGATCTTCGAGATGGCCTCGGTATTGATCTTGTGCTGCACCGCCGCGATGTAGTCGCCTGAGTTGAAGATGCCGATGTCGAACTCGTCGGATGACCGCGCGGTGAAGAGGCGGAGGTTGTTCACGGTCTGCCCGCCGTAACCGACGATCGGCATGTCGTGCGGAACGCCGACGATGACTTTGAAATCGACCCACGTCGGTTTGTAGACGCCGCCGATCGTCGTGTGAGCGATCGCGCCGTAAACCGGGACGATGATCGTCTCGTCGGTCCGGTTGATCAGCCACGGAGATCCATCATCGTCCAGCCAGTGATCGGGCTTCTCGTGCTGGTAGCCGTTGACGAAGTTCTGCCGGAAGAGCCCGAACTCGTAGTTGATCCCGTAGCCGAAGCCGGGGAAATGATGCGACGCAAGCGAGTCAAGGAAGCACGCCGCCAGCCTCCCCAGACCGCCGTTGCCGAGGGCAGCGTCGTGCTCGAGGGACTGAAGCTCGTCGAAGTCGACACCCAGCTCCGCAACGATCGCTTTGGCCTCGTCATAGAGCTGCAGGTTCGTGAGGTTGTTCCCGAGGGCACGGCCCATGAGGAACTCCATCGAGAGGTAGTAGAGGCGCTTGGCGTCCTGATCGCGGTAGCGGCGCTCGGTCTCGCGCATGGCATCGAGCATCGGCCGCCGAACGGCCACGGAAAGCGCGTGCAGCTTCTCGCGCATCGACGCCTCCTGCCAGACGCGCCCTCGCGCGAACCGGAGAAATGCTTCGATGCCTTCGCGCAGATGCACGAAACCGCGGGAGACGCTACTGTCGGAGGGAGAGGCTACGGGGCGCATTGGCTCAATTATGCGATGCGAGGCTCGCGTTACTTCAATGTCTCTTCAAACAGTTTGAAGATCCGCTTGTATTCGTCGGCCCAGCTCGCCGGCTCCACGAAGCCGTGATTCTCCACCGGGTAGGGCGCAAGCTCCCAGTTCGTCTTGCGCAACTCGATCAACCGCTGTGCCAGGCGGACGCTGTCCTGGAAATGAACATTCGTGTCGACCATGCCGTGGCAGATCAGCAGACGCCCTTTCAATCCCTGCGCGAAGTAGATCGGCGACGATTTCCGATACGCCTCGGCATCGCCCTGCGGAGAGTTCAGGATGCCCGAGGTGTAGGGGTGGTTGTACTGCGCCCAGTCGGTCACAGGCCGGAGCGCCGCTCCGGCGGCGAAGACGTCCGGCGTGGTGAACATCGCCATCAGAGTGATGAAGCCACCGTAGCTGCCGCCGTAGATCCCTATCTTCTTCGGATCGACGCCGTGCTCTTTGACGAGCCAGCGTGCGGCATCGACCTGGTCGTCGAGATCCTTGCCACCCATGTGCCGGTAGATCGCCGTGCGCCAGTCGCGGCCGTAGCCGCGCGATCCGCGATAGTCGATGTCGAGCACGAGATAGCCCTTCGACATGAGGAAGTGATGAAACAGGTATTCATGCGAATAGCTCGACCAGAAACGGTGCACGTTCTGCAGATAGCCCGCGCCGTGCACGAAGACGACGGCGGGACCGCCCGCCTTCCAGTCCGCCGGTTTGTAGATGTGGGCCGGGACTTCCACGCCGTCGCGCGCAGGCACGCGCACGATCGGCACGTCGATCCACTTGTAGTTCGCGAAATCGGGTGCCGGCGATGTGGTGACCTGCCTGCCGCTGACAGCCAGTTCGGGCGGCTTGTTCGTGTAGGAGTAGACATTGGCGACGGCGTTTCCGTCGGGCGAGACCGCCGCTTCGTTGTCGCCGGGCAATGACGTCAGTTTCGTCGACGCACCGCCAGTCACGGACATCCGATAGAGATGCCGCACGAACGGACTCTCTTCGCTCGTCGTCAGATAGAACGACTTGCGGTCATCGGAAAGCACGACGCCGTCGACTTCCCACCTGCCGCTGGTGAGTTGTTTGGCCGAACCACCGTCGTATGCGACCTCGTACAGATGCATGAACCCCGTCGCCTCGGAGAGGTAGTAGATCGTGGAGTTGTCGGCCAGCCATCCGAACGACTGCGCGTCGGCGAATCGCAGCCAGGCGTCGTCGTGAAACGTTGCGATCGTCCGGCCTTTGGCGGTCGAGGCATCGAACGCCATGAGCCACCCCTCCTTGTTGTCCGAGGAGCGAACGACGACGAAGGCGCGCTTGCCGTCCAGCGACCAGACCGGCGCGCGGAGGTTGACGTCGCGCTCTTTCGCCTGCGCACTCTCACGCTGCGTGTCGGCGCTCTTCTCCGTCTTCTGTTCGCTCCCTTTTCCCTGTTCTTCCGGCGGGGTACCCGCGACGGGCTTCGCTGTTTCCGCAGCGGGCGGCTTCAGTCCGTGGTCGAACCACTTGACCTCTCCGCTACCTGTGGAGACGACGGCGATCCGTGACGGCGGCTGGGCGTCACCGACCTTCTCGCGGCTGGGAATCGTGTCCGTGTATACCGCCTCGGTGATGTAGTTCGGTACGATCGTCTTCTTTGCTTTTTCGGATTCGGTGTTGACGACGAGGACGACGAACTTGCCGTCCGGCGAGAGGCGCGCGTTCGCTACCGTCTGTTTCTTGTCCAGCTTGAACGGCCTTACCGGGTGTTCGCGCTTCCGTTTGGCCTCGTCCTCTTCGCGCTTCTTCGCACGCCGCTCGACGATGTCGAGCAGCTTGCGCTCCTCGCCTTTGATGTACTCCTGACTGGCCGTGGCTTTCTTCGCTGCGTCGTCCCAGACTGTGACGTTCGGACCCTTATCGTCGGGCGCGACGATGTTCGTGAACTGCGTCAGCGATCCGATGGTCAGGTCGATCGCGAAGACGTTGTTCGCACGGACGAAGGTCACCTGCGTTTCATCGAACGTGAACTGCGGCGATCCTTCCGTGTCGCTGGTCTGCGTCAGCGCGCGGCGCCTGCCGCTTGCGGCGTCCCAGAGAAACACGTCGCCGTCGTCCGCGAACGTGGCGCGGCGCTTGTCGCGCGTCCACTGGGCATTCGCCGGCGGCGCGTCCTTCTTCTCGTCGTCGCTCAGCTTGCGCAGGGCGCTGCCGTCGCGATTCACGACGTACGTGTCGCGGTCCTTCTCGAGTGAATCGCTGAACAGCTTCCACGAGAAGTACACCTTCTGCCCGTCCGGCGACCAGCGCACTTCCTCGGGTGTCCAGCCATAGAGGCCGGGTCCACGCATGATGTTGTCGATGGAGAGATCGAACTGTTGCGCGACCGCGCTGGCCGCGATGAGGACGAAGAGAAGAGCGACGGCAATTCGTTTCATTGCGCAATCCTATCGGACCGCGCGCATCACAGCACCCGTCGAATGGCCCGCAATCGTTCCACGGCGTGTTCCATGTCCGCGTGAACGCAGATCGTGTCGAAGGGAATCGTGATCCGGGTGCCGTCGCGCGCGACGACCACGCCCTCCTTCGCCAGCAACGACACCTGCGCCGCTGCTTCCTCCACGCTGAGGAGCGAGCCCGGTTCGCTGCGCGCGACGAGCGAACCGTCGGCGTTGTATCGCCGATCGGCGAATGCCTCCCGGATCACGGTCGTGCCCGCGGAACGCGCGGCCGCGGCCATCGCGGAGGAATCGCTGCAGACGATCGCCGGGGCGGGATCCACGGTGCGCATCGCGTCGATCACAACCTCGGCCAGCGCGCGGTCCTTGTGCGCATCGTTGTAGAGAGCGCCATGCGGCTTCACGTGATGGAGCGTCCCCGCAATGGCATGCAGCGCCGAGATCTGCGCGACGAGCGATGCATGCAAGACGTCTGGTTCCATCGTCATCGAGGTCCGTCCGAATGTTGCGCGATCGGGATACGACGGATGGGCACCGATCTTCGTGCCCAGCGCGCGGGCCCACGCGACCGCATGCGACATCGACGCAACGTCTCCGTAATGACCACCACAGGCGACGTTTGCGGACGTGATCAGGGGCCAGATCTCCGGCTCCTCCGGAGCGCCCTCGCCAAGGTCGGCACTGAGATCGATCACAGTTCCGCTCCTTTCGTTTCGGGGAGCAGCCAGACCAACGCCGCACCCACAATGAAGAACATCGCCGCGCAGGTGATGACGACCGCGAAATTGTGACCTTTCGAGGCGGCGCCGATTGCAAACGGAGCCGCCGCGGAGGCCAGCCGTCCGCCGTTGTAGCAGAAGCCCTGTGCGCCCGCGCGGATGCGCGTGGGAAAGAGCTCGGCGAGCATCGCACCGAAGAGCGAGAAGTATCCATGCGCGAAGAATCCGAGGAGAGGCCCAAGAGTGAGCAGCAGAAACGGGGTGCGCGCGTAGAACGCGAAGAGGGGCACCATCATCGTCGCCGCAATCATGAACAGCGTGAAGGCCGGGCGGCGGCCCAGCCGGTCGGCGATCCATCCGAAGCTGATGTAGCCGAAGAAGGCACCGGCCTGCAGCGCGATCAGCCATCGCGCCGATGTCGCCACGGTCAGGCCGGCGCCGCCCTTCGCCAGCGGCGTCGCCAGGAAGGCCGGAAGCCATGAGGTCACACCCCAGAACGCGACCAGGACACTACTGGAGAGCAGCGTCGCGATCACGGTGCGGCGGAGAAAGAGCGGCCCGAACATCTCACTCCATCGCGAGTCGTCTCGGGGACGCTCCTGCCAGATCGCCGGCTCTTCGACACCGCGCCGGATGAAGAACGCTGCGATCGCAGGCAGCGCTCCGATCACAAACAGCGCCCGCCAGCCGTAGCGGCCCAGGATCAGGGCCGAAGCGCCCGCCGCGATCATCGCGCCGATCGCCCATCCGGACTGCATCAAGCCCATCGCCTTGCCGCGATGCTCGGCGGGCCACGTCTCCGCGACGAGGACCGAACCGCAGGACCACTCGCCACCCATCCCCAACCCGACGAGGACGCGCCAGGCCACGAGCTGCCAGAGCGCACCACTCGTGGCCAGGCCTGCCGTCGCAGCCGAGTAGAGGAGGATCGAGAGCGTCAGCGCCCGCACGCGGCCAAGCCTGTCAGCGAGCCGGCCGAAGAGCATCCCTCCCAGTGCACTGGCAACGAGAGCCACCGACGTGAGCGCCCCCATCGTGGCATTGGACAGACCGAACTCCTCGCGGATCGGAATGACCGCAAAACTGAAGAGGAGAAAATCCATCGCGTCGAGCATCCAGCCTAGCTGCGCGGCGAACAGCGCCCGCCAGGCACGGCGATCCACGGCGATGATGGACATGAAGCTCCCAGTCTAGCGGAAGGGCTCGGGTTGAAAGGGAGGGAACGATTGACTTCGCGGCTCACCAACGACCGGCGTTGGAGCGCTACCGGTGGGGAGATTGGGCCTACCGGTCGCGCAGTCGCTGCAACAGAAACGTTTCGATCCCCAGATCCGCGGGGAGACCGCCCGACTTGCGCTTGATCTCCAGGTCCGCCAAGGCCGCGAGTGCTTGAAAGAGGCTGGCCTCGCTCTGGTTCCTCGCCGCTTCCCACTTCTTGTGCAGCGGGAACGGGTGCGGTTTC
This sequence comes from Thermoanaerobaculia bacterium, assembly GCA_038244715.1. Classification (GTDB taxonomy): domain Bacteria; phylum Acidobacteriota; class Thermoanaerobaculia; order Gp7-AA8; family Gp7-AA8; genus JADGNZ01. The sequence continues at coordinate 100,435 of JBBRTE010000013.1, read as the reverse complement.
TGCCGCACCAGGCCGTTCGCTTTGAGCGATTCGCCGAGACGATCGGCCAGCGTGTCCTTGAAGCGGTTGTAGTTCATCGGCGCCTTGAGATCGATCCGGTGCGTTCGCGCGTACGACACGATGCCGATCATCTGCCGCACTTCATCCGCGAGCGGGAAGAGGAACTTTCCGTACTGGATCTCCAGCGGTGCTTTCGGGTCTTCGCGCCGGGCCTGCGCGACGAGATCGCGCAACTTCGAGATGGCCTCGATGATCTTCCCTTCGGTGAACAGCGACCCGAACTCGTACCGAGCCCCTCCCTCGACTGTCGCCACCTCGCGCTCGACGATCTCGGCGGTCACCCTCCCTCCCGCGCCGGCCAGCGTCGCCAGCCGCTCAGCCTCCGAGAGGACGATGCGCAGATCCGGAACCTCTTTCGAGAACTTGTCCGCAAGCAGACGTTCGATGCCGAGGCGCTGGCGAAGGACCGCAAGCGCTTTGGGATCGAAGCGGACTCGCGCCTCCTCTGCCACATCCGCAAGCGCGCGTTCCAGCGCACCGGGAAACGTCTCGCGCGTCAGGTCCATCACGACGACGGCGCCATGCCGGTCGATCAGCTCCACGGTCGCCGACTCGCGCGGGATCTCGCCGCTGCGCATGAGGAGATAGGTGTTCGCCGCGCCCCCGCGTGTGACTGCCTCGATGAGCAGCGCCGCGTCGTCTTCGCCGCGCGACGCTTTCTTTCCGGTGGTCCGGCAGAACGCGAGCATGTCCGTGAGCAAAGGATCGAGAGCCACACCAAGCGCCGTGGCGATCTGCTTGTCGGTCATCTCGAAATCCGCGCCAACGAGGCCCAGGACGTGGAGAAGCTTCGCGGCGGAGGAGGTGCGCTTCTTGTCCGTCTTCGCCGACTTCCAGTCCGCGACCGACTTGTCGTACAGCGACGAAAGCTCCTTCGCCGAGACAAATGCATTCACCTCGGACACCATGATCAGACGCGCCGATGCGAACAACGACATCGTCCGGTAGGAATCGAGGATGGCGGACAGTTCGCTGCCGGCTTCGTAACTCTCGACCGTCATGCCCGGCTTCGCAGCGACGATCGCGTCGCGCAGATCGCGAAAGGCAGCCTCGGCGAGAAAGTCGCTCGATCCGCCGACGAGGATCACCGGAGGAATCTTGCCTTCGGCGATCCGGGAGAGGACGGCGATAAGGGGTTTGGGCATTGGGTCTCTAGCGTCTCACGTCGAATGTTGAATGTTGAATGTTGAAAGTTGAAAGTTGAAAGTTGAAAGTTGAAAGAGAAGCGCTCTCAACTCGATCATTCGACATTGAATATCCAACATTCAAAAACAAAAGGGAGCGGCAAGCCGCTCCCTCGATAGACCACGAGAAATCGAAAACTACGAGAGAAGTCCCTTTTCCTGCAGCTCCTGACAGTCGATGCAGTAGGGAGTCCAGGGAACGGCGGCGAGGCGCTTCTCGCCGATGACGGCGCCGCAGTTCGTGCAGGTACCGAAGGTGGCGTTTTCGAGGCGTGTGAATGCTTCCTCGATGAGGATCAGCAGGTTCCGCTCCCCGTCGGAGAGAGAGAAGTTCAGCTCTTTCGAGTACGCGCTGGCGGCTTTGTCGGCCAGGTCCTGGATACCGTCGTCGGCCTGCGTGTTCACGGCCTGCTTGTCCCGTTTGAAGGCGTCCTGAATCTCGCCCTGCTTCTTGCGCAACGCGTCGCGATGTTCCTGGAACGGCTGCACCTTTTCTTTTGTCTTTGTCATTACTTTTGCCATGATCGAGACCGGCTCTCCTTACTTGTGGTACGGAATGTTCCGCATCAACGTGCAGGCCCTGTAGATCTGTTCCAGCAAAACGACTCGGGCCAGTTGATGAGGAAGCGTCATGGCTGAAAGGCTGAGGACGTCTCCGGCGCGCTGCCGCACGGACTCATCGAGCCCGACGTCCCCTCCCATCACGAACGTGACGCCGTGTGGCTGGTCTACGGTGAGACGTTCCAGCCACTTCGCGAATTTCAAAGAATCGAGCGTCCGGCCTCGTTCGTCGAGAGCAACCACGTGCCCTTGTGACGGAATTGCGGCCAGAAGCCGCGCCGAATCGGCGCGCATGATAGCCACATCGTTCTCGCTCTGTCTACCGCGCTGCGGGGGAACTTCGATGATCTCGATCGGAAAGAAATGCCGGACGCGGTTGAAATAGCGCTCCGCCACTGCCGCCAGTTCGGCGTCCGCGGTCGAACGAGGCCAGATCAGGCGAAGTTTCATCGGCCTGGAAGTGGAGAGCCCGCGGCGTTTCGACTACTCGATCCCATACTTCTTCCTCTTCTCCAGGAGCGTCTTGCGGTTGATGCCGAGGATTTTCGCGGCGGTACTGTAGTTCGCGCGGGTCTGGCGGAGAACCTCCCGGATGTACCTCGATTCGAGCTCCTCGAGCGTCCATTGCCGCCGCGTTGCGGTCTCGACCAGACCACCGTCCAGCGGAGGCAGGGACCGAGAGGTGATCACCTCTTCGGGCTCGATCAGCACTGCACGCTCGACAACGTTGCGCAGCTCGCGGACGTTACCCGGCCAGGGGTACTCGAGCAGAATTCGCATCGCCGCGGCATCGAAGCCGCGCTTGCGACGCGCGAGAAATGATCGCGCCAGCCGCTCGATGTCCTCCTCACGATCGCGGAGAGGCGGGATCGTCAGCGTGACGACATTGATCCGGTAGAACAGGTCTCTTCGCAATCCGGTCAACAACTCCTCCGCAGGCATACTCGACGAGGAGATGACGCGGCCATCGAGAACGACCGTCTGATTGCCGCCCAGCCTCGTGAAGCGCTTCTCCTGAATGGCGCGGAGCAGTTTTGCCTGAAGAGCGGGCGCGAGTGAGGCGATGTCATCGAAGTAGACCGTACCGCCCTGCGCAGTCTCCAGCCTTCCCATTTTTCGCGTCTGCGCGTCGGTAAAGGTCCCCTTCTCGAATCCGAACAACTCCGCTTCGAAAAGCTCCGCGGGGATTCCGGCGCAGTCGATCTTGACCAGCGGCCTCGCCCGGCGATTGCCACATGCGTGGATGGCTTCGGCGAGGAAGTCCTTACCGGTGCCCGACTCACCCAGGAGAAGAAGATTGACGTCGTGGTCGAGGACCTTCTCGACGGTCTGCAGGAGCTCCCGCATCGAGGCGCTTCTCGTGCGGACGAAGTCCCTCAGGACGGGATCACGATGTTTTCGTACGGCGGACATGCGCCGGTGCCGCTTCCTCGCTGAACTCGGCGGTGACGTTCGGGGCATCGCCCCAGAGGCGCTCCAGCCCGTAAAACCGCCGGCAGTCTTCCGTGAAGATGTGGAAGATGAAGTCGCCGTAGTCGAGCAGGATCCAGCGGCCCGGAGTGGCCCCCTCGACGAGCAGCGGCTTCACGCGGTCCTCGTCGCGCAGCTTGTCCACGACGCTCGTAGCGATGGCTTGTGCCTGCCGCTCGTTGGAGGCGGAACACATCAGAAAGTAGTCCGCAATGGAGGTGAGCTGCGAGACTGCCAGGACGTCGAGGTCGAATGCTTTCTTGTCGAGTGCTGCGGTGACCGCACTGCGCACGCGTTGCTGGATGGGATCGTTCAAAGTGGACCCTCTTGGTACAGCCCGTAGTGGTGAATGTAGCGCGAGACGAGTGGATCGACAACGTCATCGATCGGCTCTCCTGCACGCACGCGACTGCGAATCTCCGTCGAGGAAACCGCGACGGTGTCATTCCTGGCGAACACGATCCTGGCGTTGGCGAGCGCCGGCTTCGCAGTTGACTCGGCGGATCCTGCCACGCCGGTCCGCGTCAACACGACGAACCGCGCCAGCCGGAAGAGACGCTCCGGATCTTTCCAGCGATCGAGATCATTCAGATTGTCGTCGCCGATGATCCAGTCGAGCTCGGCGCCGGCGTACTGGCGATGCAGTTCCTCCAGCGTGTCGACGCTGTACGACACGCCGCCCCGCTCGAGCTCGATCGGCGACACATACAACGCTTCGTGCTCACGAACCGCCAGCACTGCCATCGCAAACCGGTGAGAGCCCGCCGCCGTGAGGCGATCCGTCTTGAACGGCTGCCGCCAGGCCGGAATGTAAATCACGCGATCCCATTGCATCGTCTCCCGCACCGCGAGGATGGGATCGAGATGACCGCGATGAAAGGGATCGAAGGTGCCGCCGCAGATGCCGACTCTCATACGTGCGCGACTAGTCCGGGATGGCCGCGGCCGGAACCGGATCCGCCGGAGCATCGATCAGGCGATTCTCGCGAACGAAGCGCGCCAGCTTGCGCACAAGGTCGCGAACGCCGTCGCCAACGACTGCCGAGATCTCGTAGTACTCATATCCGTTCGCCTCGGCGTAGTGCCGCAGCTTCGCGGAGTTTCCTTCGATGACGGAATCGAGCTTCGAGCCGCAGATGATCCGCGGCTTCCTGGCCAGCGTCTCCGAATAGCGCTCCAGCTCGTTGGCGATGACCTCGGCGTCCACTTCCGGAGTCTCGTTCAGCGAAAGATCGACGAGGTGCACGAGCACCGTGCACCGCTCTACGTGACGAAGAAAACGATCGCCGAGGCCGTGGCCTTCGTGCGCGCCTTCAATGAGGCCCGGGATGTCCGCGACGACGAACGTTTCGTTGTCGTCGGACTTGACCACGCCCAGGTTCGGGACGAGGGTCGTGAAGGGATAGTCGGCGATCTTCGGTTTGGCTGCGCTGATCACGGAGATGAGCGTTGATTTTCCCGCGTTGGGCAACCCGACCAGGCCGACGTCGGCGATGAGCTTCAGCTCGATGAAGAGCTCACGCTCGTCGCCGGCATTGCCATCCTGCGCGAAGCGGGGAGCCTGCCGGGTAGCGGTCGCGAAGTGCTGATTGCCCCACCCGCCCCGGCCACCCTTTGCGGCGAGGAAGCGCTCCCCTTCCTGCGTCAGGTCGGCAATGACGTCGCCGGTGGCCTTGTCGCGGATCACAGAGCCGATCGGCAGCTCGATGGTGATGTCCTCGCCGTCGAAACCGGAACAGTTGGAGCCCATGCCGTGCTGCCCGCGGCCGGCCTTCCACTCGCGCTGGAACTGGAGGTGGTAGAGGGTGTTCAAGCGTCGTGACGCGACGATCCAGACCGAGCCTCCGGCACCACCGTCGCCACCGGAAGGCCCGCCCTTCGGGACGAACTTCTCGCGTCGAAAAGCGATGCAGCCTTTCCCGCCGTCCCCGGCTTTGATGCGGATGGTGGCCTGATCGATGAAGTGCATGAGCTAAGGGTCTCGGGAACTGCGAAGTGTGTTCCAGCCAAAAATCAAAACGCCGCTCGGAAACGAGCGGCGTCGTCACTGCGGCGGTGCAGTTGTGCGTTACTCGGCGGGGGTGACGCTGATGAACCGGCCGCGCTCGCCCTTGTCGTGAAAATTCACGATCCCAGCGACCTTGGCGAACAGCGTGTGATCGCGGCCGATGCCGACGTTCACGCCCGGGTAGAACCGCGTTCCGCGCTGGCGGACCAGAATCGATCCGCCGGTGACGTACTGTCCCGCGAATCGCTTGACGCCGAGCATTTTCGGCTGCGAATCGCGGCCGTTGCGCGACGAGCCCTGTCCTTTTTTATGAGCCATGGCTGGTCTCCTTAGAGGTTGATGCTGTCGATACGGAGCTGGACGAGATCCTGACGGTGCCCGTGCTTCCGCTTTGTGTGGTTCTTGCGGCGCTTCTTCTTGAAGACGATGATCTTGTCTCCACGCGACTCGCGGATGACCGTGGCCATCACCGACGCGCCGCTGACCATCGGAAGGCCGACCTTCGGCTGGTCGCCGCCGACCATGAGCACTTCGCTGAACGTGACCTTTTCCTGATCAGCATTGCTGAGCACGTCGCGCTCGACGAAGAGAGTCTCGCCCTGCGCAACCCGATACTGCTTTCCACCGGAACGGATGATGGCGTACACGAAAATAGACCTCCAGGAAAAGACCACGCTTTCTAGCACACGTCGACCACATGGTCAAACCGCGTGGACTGGGGTAAACGGCAGCGGCGAGAGACCTTATTCCTCACGGAACCGGTCAACCGACCCGCTGCCCGGGTACCCTCCATCCCTGCCGGCCTCGCCTACAAGGCGCCGCCCCGTGACTTGATTCCAGCGGCCTAGAAACGAACGGTCCTGGACGTGATCCCGATCGCGTCGGTGACCTGGTCGTGTACGGCCACCACCACGCGATACGGAACGCCACGCTTGATGAGCAGTTCGCGGGTCTCGACGAAGTTGCCGGTTCCTTCGGTGCCGGTGTCGGCGTGCGCTTCACGGGTGAAGTGGTTGCCACTGACTTTGCGCCCGTGATCGTCGAACACGCTCACGTAGAGATCGACGCGTGCCACAGAGCCGGTACCGGTCGGAATGAATTGCAGGCTCTTCGCCGGAACGGTCGCATGAAGCGGCACCCGAACGCTGCTGCCCTGCGGCGCGCTGCTGCCGGTGACGATGTCGATGGGAATCGAGGACTGCTGCATCGTGATCGCAAGTGGGGACTGCATCGCCCGCGCAAGTTGCGTGCTGACGGGGATGCTCGAGTAACCGGTTCGGTATTGCAACTGATACCCGGAGCGCTTCATCTGTACTTTAATGCTGTGATACTTGCCATCATCGCCGTGGGCCGGTTTGTAGGCCAGTGAATAGAACGTCGAGGATGCCCGATCGAACTCGGACAACGAATTCTCCGGCGAGTTCCCCGACATAAGCCGGCCGCCGGTCTCCCGCGCAAGCCAGTACATCGTGGCGAGCGGATTCGCTGATCCACTGCCCATGCTGCGACCGATGCTGCCAGCGAAACCAAGCTGGTTGTTTCCGGTTGACGCATCCCGGTCGGTGCTTGTCAGGCCTTCGCTGTTCACGATGTAAAAACTGACATTCGAGGCATTGGCTTCACGGATCAACAGATCGCGCATCATCGTCGACCACCGCGTGCTCGCAGCGATCTCGCCGGGCCCGCCGAACGACCCGTGCTGATCCACATCCAGCGCGGAAACCGAGTCGTTGAATCCGAGGCTGCCGGTGACGAGCAGGATGATCTTTCTGCCGGGTGCGCCGGCGAAGGAGCGGACGGCATCCCGAACAGCATCGATCGTGTTCGAGACATCCGCTTCCATCTGGAAACGTGCGCCGAGATCGACCAGATCCTGAAGGGTACCGCTGCCTGGCTGGCCGGTTCTGACCGAAGTCATCGACGCATCACCGGAGCCGAAGTCCTCCAGCCGCGCCACGCGCGTGACGTCCTCCTCGGACGGACGCTCAGGGTTGGCAACGATGCGGCGGATTGCAGCGACCGCATCGTGCAACTTCTGCTTGTCCGAAGTGAGCGGCAGCATGAGGTGCGCCTTGTCGGAGACGAGAGCGATCGACCAGTCGTAGGTGCCGCCGGTGAACCGGTCCTCGACGAACCGTTCCAGCGCGGCCAGTGCGCGGTCGCGGTTGTGCATCGTCACGTGCCGGTTGTCGACGATGACGAGAACCTTCCGCCGGAAACGCTCGTCCGTCGGATCGGCGAGGACCGTATCGCCGGCTTGCGGCGCGTTCCGAGGACTCATCGCCGGCGGTTCGACCGAATAGAAATTCGACACCGGCATCGGCACGCCATCTTCGAACACCTGAAAGTCGTCCCGTGTGAGACCGCGCGCCGGAGCGCCGTGCGACGTCACGGTGACATCGACATTCACCAGAGAGACATCGATCTTTTCCGTGAGCGATTGAGCAAAGGCGGACGTTGCGAGGGTCAGGACAGCCGCGCAAATCAGGGGCGTGCGCATCGTGGTTTCTCTCCTCTTTTCTGCCCTCGCTGCTTCAGGCGTGCCATGCAGGTGGAAAAATTCCGGCATTGTTCCCAATGACTTACGACGGAGGTTGGTGCCCATCGCCGATCCAGCCTTCCTCGGATGAGGACAGGTTGTCATGAAAACGGGGCGCCGCGAGGCGCCCCGTTTGAGGAACAACCTATGGAACCGTTGATCAGAACGCCACGCGGAGACCGAGTTGCGCAACCCGCTGCTCGCCCTGCCCCGGGTTTCCCGCGAAGGTCGTGGCCTGACCGAATCCACCCGTGAACGTGCACTTGCCGGTGGAGTCGACGCGGCAGTTGCCGTTGAAGTTTGCGGAGTTCTTCGAATTGAAGAGATTAAAGATCTCGCCGATGACTTCCACGCCGTAATTGCGATAGAACTTGAACTCCTTCGCGAGCCGCACATCGAATTGCGAGAATGAGCTGCCGCGGAGGCTGTTTGCGTGGCTGACACCGGGCGCGAGATCGAAGTTGTAGCCGTCTTTGCACTGCAGTACCGTGCCCGTCGGTCCGCAACTGATATCGGCACCGGCCCACTCCGTGTACGGCGTGCCGGAGTGATAGCGGAAGATGCCGGAAACATTGATGCCCAGCGGGGCGCGGTAGAGCGTGCTCAGGGTTACGCGATGCTTCATATCGGTATTGAGCGGTCCCGTGCATGCGCCACAAAGAGGATCGTACGGATCGATGGACTGATCGCGCACGGCGCGCAGATCGCCCTGATGTCCGGCATCGGTAACGCGGAACTCGTCCGCGCCGGCAAGGACGTTGCCAGTCGTATGGGAGTACGTGTAAAAGCCCTGCAGCTCGAACTGCGTACCCAGTCGTGCGTGACCGCCCAGGTTGATGCCGTTGTATTTCGCAAAGCCGTTGCCGTACCAGATCCGGAAGCTCGCGAAGGCCGGAAAGCGGCGCTTGCCAGTGGTGGGATCGATCGGATTCCCGCGGAAGCGGAACGGGATGTCCTTGTAGCTGATGTGGGATGCGTCCGCATTCAGGCCGAGCCACGGGTTGACCTGCCATGAATATCCGAGCGAGATCTGATCGGAGTACGGCGTGGCCAGAGTCGGCGAGGCCACTTCATTCGGAGGATTGACCGCAGTACCGCCGGTCTGTTGATTGGGCGGCAGCGGCTGCCCTGGCTGGAAGAAACTGCCGTTGCCGTTCTTGATCCCGTTGCCGTCGTGGTAGGCGTAGCTCTGCCCATACGTCGACTGAATCGCGACGGCGGGGAAGAGAATCGTTGCATTGGTGTAAGGGAAGTCGAAGTACCGGCCAGCACCACCGCGGATAATGTTCTTGGAGTCGCCGCGAAGGTCGTACGTGAAGCCGAGGCGCGGCGCCCAGTTGTTGGTGTCGTTCTTCAGCTGCCCGCCCTTACCACCCTGGAAATCCTTCAAGAAACCCTCGTTGTACTTCGTTTGCGTCGACAGCGTCTGCCAGATCGGGTTTCCCGTCTGGTTGAGATCGAATCCCTTCCAGAGGTCATACCGCACGCCGACGTTCAGGGTCAGGTTCTTGTTGAACGAGATGTCGTCCTGCGCGTAATAGTTGTACTGCTTGATCGGCGTGTTGTAGCCGGCGAATCCGCTAAAGATCGCGATGTCGACGACGGGCGAGCCCTTGACGTTGTCTTTCAGTGTGTACTGGCCCGAGGTTCCCGTCGAGAAGTCGCCACCCAGCAGCGGTTCATCGATGTAATTCGCGCCGACTTTGAAGTCGTGCCGCATCGCGCCGAGCGTCTGTGACCACGCAAAGTCGTCCTTGAACTGCCGCTTGATCTGCGTCGTCGCCTGCGGCGTGTTCACGCTCTGCCCGATGCTCACGCCGTTGGGATAAATGAGAGCGGCATCGCTGGACGTTGGCAGGATGGCATTCTTGAAGTGCGTATCCTGAAACAGGAAGTCATTGACCTTGCTCGAGCCGAGCTGCCAGGTATGGCCGAGGAGGATCGAGTGATAGTCGTTCGTCAGGGTTCCCAGAGCGCTGGGGAGAACGATCGGACTGGCGCCGTAGATGTCGGAGTTGCGCTGGTAGCCGTAACGGACTTGCAGGAACTGCGTGGCATTCGGATCGGCGGTGACTTTCGCCGTAAGCAGGTCGTCCTTGAATGGAGTAGGAACCACCTTTCCATCGAACTCGGGATAAATCCCTCCCGTGCTGACGACATAGTTCGTCGGCCGTTCGAGCCGCTCGCCAGTGGCGAAGAAGTGAATCCGGTCGCGCAGGATCGGTCCGCCGATCGTGGCGCCGTATTGATTGCGCTTGTACGGCGACTTGCCGGCACCGGAGAGTTTCTCGGAGTTGGTCTCTGAGTTCAGACTCTTGTCGCGATAGAACTCGTAGGCGCTTCCCTGCAGGTCGTTCGTTCCGGTCTTCGTGACGACCGTCAGGACACCGCCGGTCGTGCGCCCGTATTCGGCCTTGTACTGCTGCGTCTGAATATTGAACTCCTGCACCGCTTCGATGTTGAAGTTCTGCAGAGCTCCACCGATCGTGTCGTCGGTGTTGTCCCCGCCGTCGACCAGGAAGTTCACGTTCCGTCCGCTGCCGCCATTGAGCGCGATCGTGAGCTGACCCGGCTTCGTCGGATCGCTGTTGACCGACAAGGTCGTCCCCGGAGCCAGCGATGCCAGGTTTGCGAACTGCCGGCCATTCAGCGGAAGGTTCTGGATCTCGCGCTGACTGACGACCGTCCCGATCGCCGGCGTCGTCTCGATCAGCGGCGACGCCGCGGTCACCGTGATCTGCTCCTTGACCGATGTCTGTTTCAACGAGATGTTGAGGTTTCGATCCGTCGACACATTGACTTCGACATTCCGCGTCGTGACCGACCCGAAGCCGGCGAGGTCGGCAGTGAGCTCGTACACGCCGACGGGTAGCGACTGGAACCGGTACCCGCCATCCGCCTCCGTCACCACGGTGCGATTGAAACCGGTTCCACTCTGGGTCGCGGTGACGCTGACACCCGGAAGCGCCCCACCTCCGGCATCGGTGACGAGTCCGGAGAGCGATCCGGCATTCGTCTGCGCGAGCAGTAGCTGGGGAAGAAGAAGGAGCAGGAATCCGACGAGGATCAGGGAACGAGAGCGCACGGTAAACCTCCTGTTGTGTCCGGCTTGGATGGCGTGGAATATACCCCAAGTCGATTAACGCCGGAACGACGGCGACAAATTGTGCAACAGAGTGTTCGCCGCATCCCGCTGCGGGTTGTATTCACGGGCGCGGGGCAATCGCGCCAGCAGCCGCTGCAGCTCGATCGCCGCGGCGCCGGAATCGCCCGCAACCTGCAGTGCGATCGCGCGATTCAGTTGCGCATCGTAGAAATCGGGAGCGATCTGCAGCGCCGCATCGAAGTAGGAGATCGCCTCCCGCGCCCGCCCGCCCGCAACGAGCAGCGCACCGAGGCCGTTGAGCGGATCGGCGTAGCGCGGCGAGAGCTCGATGGCCTTGCGGTAGGCGTCGGATGCCTCACTGTTCCTGTTCATCGCCCGCAGAACATTGCCGAGGTTGTTGAAGGCACGGGCGTTCCGGGAGTCGGCTGAGATGGTCGCGCGGAACTCCGATTCCGCGGCCGCGAGATTTCCGGCTTCCGCGAGCGTCGTTCCGCGAATGTTGTGAATCTCGGGTCGGGAGGGGTCGCGCCGCGCGGCCTCTTCCAGTGCCGTCGCACCCTCGCGGGACTTACCGCTCTCCTCGAGCGCGACGGCGAGGTTGTACCAGGCGTCTGCGTCCTGCGGCGCCAGCGCGACGGCCTCGCGATAGAGAACGATGGCGCGATCGCGATCGCCACTCTGCCGCAGCGCGCGCGCGAGCGTCTCGCGGAAGACGTGATTGGAGGGATCGTCCCGCACGATTGCGGACAGTGGCGCAACCGCGTCGCGTGGGCGACCGGCGTTGATCATCGCGCTGGCCTCTTCGAATATCCGAAAGAGTGGCGCAACCGATTTGGGATCGCGCTTCGCGGCATTGGCATTGACCCCTCCGGGCGCGACGTACCCGAGACTGGCGAGTCTCGCGCGCGTCTCCGCGTCGATGGTTGCCGGCGATGCGGCAACGGCCGTGGCGCGCAACTGCTCGAGCCGTGCCGTGAGATCGCGATACACCCGGCGCTGCGTCGTCAACACGTTGACCATCTCTCCCGGGTCCTGCCTCAGGTCATACACCTCGGGTGCCGGTGCCGCGATCGTCTTCATCGACGCCAGTCGCATTGCGGCCAGATCACTCCATCCGAACGTCGCGGGATATTGCGTCTCCGCGTAGATCGGCACCGGCTGCGGCTCGCGTTGAGCGCGAAGATCGGGGGAGAGGTCGCGCCCGTCGATCGCCGTCCGAAAGGGAACGCCCGCCAACGAGGCCAGCGTCGGCGCGAGATCGGTGGTACTGACCGCCGTTCGGAGGACACGTGGCGCGAGCGACGGAGCAACCACGATCATCGGAACGTGAAGCGTGGCCTCGTAGAGCAGCAGTCCGTGCGTCAACTCCCCGTGCTCACCGAGTGATTCACCGTGATCGCCCGCGACGGCGATGATGGTGGTCCGGCGGTCGACCGCGCCGAGCAGCCGCGCCACTTGGGTGTCGACATACGCGACCTCACCGTCATACGACTGCGGGTACGGAGAAGGGGGAGCATACGGTGCGTGCGCATCGTAAAGGTGAACCCAGAGAAAGTACGGGCGGGGATCGGAGAGACGCAGCCAAGCCAGCGCGCGATCGACGACCTCGCCGGCGGGGCGTTCCGCTTCGAAGGTACCGCCGCTGTCGCCACCATTGCGGGCGATGTCGTCATCGTAGTGCTGGAAGCCGCGGTCGAGTCCGAAGCGGTGGTCGAGGATAAAGGAGCCGACGAAGGCGCCGGTCCGGTATCCCGCTCCGCCGAGGAGAGTGGCCAGCGACTCACGACTGTCTGGGAACACACCGATTCCGTTGTTGCGGAGGCCGTGGTGCAGCGGAAGCAGACCGGACAGCAAGGAAGCGTGGGCCGGCAGGGTCAGTGGAACGGGAGTATCTGCGGATTCGAAGCGGATTCCCTCGCGGCCGAGACGCTCCAGAGCAGGGGTCGCCCGTCCGAGGCGATCGGCCCGGAAGGTGTCGATGGTAATCAGGAGAACGTTGGAAGGAGGGTGGGCTGCCTCGCGGCAGGCGGAGGAGAGGAGGAGGGCGAGGAGGACGAGGACTCGGGACGAACGGGCCACGCGGTCATTCTGCATGAGGAGGCTTGGCAATTGGATGGACCACCAACCGTTCGGATCAAAAATCCGATTTATTGAAGGCGGGCATGATGATGCTGGCGGGCTGGACTTGCGCTAACCATCTAAAAATACTAACCTCGCGCCGCCTTGGGCTCCTCGGAGTCCAGCGGCAGCGCGCATGCACGCTTCTGGTCGGTTGACCGGGAGCGAGCGACGCCACGGTCCAGCAACCATTCAATCAATCACAGGGAGGTACGCCAGCCTCAAAGTGAACAGTGAGCTTTCCACAGCAGTCAAACAGAAGTCAGTCAATCGTTAGGAGAATAAACGAAATGCATTTACAAAAGTTTCGAGTTGCACTGATGCTCGGATTGGTGCTCTTCGTCGCGTTCGGCGCATTTGCGCAGAACTCGGAGACGGGCGCCATCACCGGTACCGTGTCACAGGCCGCCACGCCGCTGCCCGGAGTCACGGTCGAAGTGAAGTCGGTCAGCCTGCAGGGCTCGCGTACCGAAGTGACCGACGCTGGTGGTCACTTCCGGTTCTCGCTGCTTCCGCCGGGCGACTACACCATGTCTGCAGCACTGTCGGGCTTCAACACGGTCACCCAGAAGGGGATTCATGTTGGCCTGAACCGCACCGTGACGCTGGAAGTGGCAATCAGCCCGTCGGCATCGGAGCAGATCACCGTCACTGGCGCTCCTCCGGTCGTCGACGTCACGTCGAACACCCAGGGAGCCAACGTCACGTCGGAGACGATGCAGGCGCTGCCGCTCGGCCGTAACTTCGTTGCGGCTGCGCAGGTTGCTCCGGGCACCGGCACGGACGGCACCGGCACCACGGTGTACGGTTCGACCGGCGCCGAGAACAACTACATCATCGACGGTCTGAACACGACGGGTGTCGAGCGCGGCCTGCAGGGCAAGCGTCTCAACCTCGACTTCGTTCAGGAAGTCGAAGTCATGACGGGCGGCCTCCAGGCTGAGTACGGCCGCATGACGGGTGGCACGATCAACGCCATCACCAAGAGCGGTTCGAACGAGTTCCATGGCGACGTCTTCGGCTACGACAGCGGCGGCAGCCTCAACGCCAACAACTCGACGGCGACCAAGCGTCCGACCTCGTCGACCACGATCGGCAGCGTCGACAAGCAGTATGACTTCGGCGCAAACCTCGGCGGCTACATCATGAAGGACCGTCTGTGGTTCTTCGGATCGTACGACCGTACGTCGGAGACGGACCTCAGCACCCGCATCAACACCCCGCTCGTCTTCCCGGGCGTTTTCTCGCTCGGCGTTGGTGAGTCGGTTCCGAACAAGGTCACGCGCGACCTGTTCGCCGGCAAGCTGTCGCTGGCGCTCACGTCGAGCCACCTGCTGAACCTTTCGATCTTCGGCGATCCGACGAGCAACGAAGGCGCGATCTTCGCGCTGGCCGGCGCTCCGTCGACGTTCAACGGCACGAACAAGCTCGGCGGCAACGACGCCGTGCTGCGTTACTCGGGTGTCTACGGCACCAACTGGACGGCCAACGCGTCGTACGGAATGCACCGTGAGAAGAGCACCATCGAAGGCCCGGGCGCATCGATCGGCCGTCTCAACGACGAGACCGTCGTCCCGAACATCGCTTACGGCGGTTACGGCTTTATCCAGGACCAGAAGTTCAAGCGCGACGTCGTTAAAGTCGACCTCTCCGCCTTCTTCGGTTCGCACCAGTTCAAGTTCGGCGGCGACCAGGAGAAACTGAACGCCACGAACGTGAACATCTACAGCGGTACGGATCGCGTCCGTAAGATCTGCCGCGTGAAAGATGCTGCCGGCGTCTGCACCGCGTTCTACTACCGCCACGAAGGATACGTCAGCGATAAGACCACCAATCCGGCGCTTCTCAACGGCCTCGTCATTCCCGCCCTGATCGCCAGCCCGGACACGACGAACAACTCGCTCTACATTCAGGATTCGTGGAAGGTTCTCACCAACTTCACGTTGAATCTTGGCCTCCGCCAGGAACAGCAGAAGGTTGGTAACCGCCTCGGCCAGACGGCCATCAACATCAAGGACAACCTCGCGCCGCGCGTCGGCGCCATCTGGGACGTCCAGAACAACGGCCGCAGCAAGCTTTACGCGAACTATGGCCGCTTCTTCGAAGCCATCCCGATGGACATCAATCTCCGTTCCTTCGGCGGCGAGATCTCGACGCAGGTCAACAACATCGACCCGACGCCAGGCCACTTCACGCCGGGTACTGTCACCCCCGCCGCTGGCGGCGGCGTACCGGGATCGTTTGGTGGTCTGCCCTACCGCTTCCTCGGCGGCACCACGCCGGTCGACCCGAACCTCAAGGGTCAGTACATCAACGAGTACCTCGTCGGTTACGACTACGAGCTCGCACCGAGCATGATGGTCGGCGTCAAGGGTACGTACCGGAACCTCGGCCGCGTGATCGAAGACATGCTCGTCATCGACTCGGGCGACTACTTCATCGCCAATCCGTCCACGGGCATCGGCGCCAACGCCGGCTTCCTCAGCGGCGACCAGGCTCCGGCCAACAAGGCCAAGCGCGAGTACAAGGGCGTCGAGCTTCATGCCCAGAAGCGCTTCAGCAACAACTATCAGTTCTTCACCAGCTACGTGTGGTCGCAGCTCAAGGGCAACTACGACGGTACGTTCCAGGCCTCGACCGGTCAGCTCGATCCGAACATCAACTCGGCGTATGACTACGCTGACTTCGCACTGAACGACAACGGCTTCCTCAGCAACGACCGTACGCACCAGTTCAAGTTCTACGGCAGCTACACGCTTTCCAGCGGTATGGCCAAGGGACTCGACCTCGGCGCTTCGTTCCACTGGGAGTCGGGTCTCCCGCTCACGGGTCTGGGCTACGAGTTCGCGGGCTACCGCAACTACGAGTACTACCTGACGGAGCGTGGCGCTCTCGGCCGTGGTCCGTCGGACTACGAGGCTGACCTCCATGCAGGCTTCCCGATCGCGTTCGGCGGCGGTTCGCGCCTGACGCTCGTCGCGGACGTCTTCAACATCTTCAACCGCCAGTCGGCCACCTCGCTCGACCAGCGCATGGATCTGAACACCGACGGCGCCTGCGCCGTCTTCGTCAAGGCGTTCGGCGCCACTGGTTGCAACCAGTCCAACGGCTTCGGCGGTTGGGGCAATGTCACCGGCACGACCAATCCGGTCGGTTCGTTCTCGAACGCCCGCGCGGCAGCCACGAACCCCAGCTTCCTGCACCAGGGTGTGGCCTTCACCGGTCAGCGCAGCATCCGCCTCGGAGCGCGCTGGACGTTCTAAGCAGTCCGTTTCATCGTTGTATCCTGAGGGCCCCGTTCGCGGGGCCCTCTTTTTTATGCGCGCAAAACTTCTCCTTCTCATCGGAACGGCCGTCCTCATCGCGCTGCTGGCCACCGTGGTGCGCGTGCAATCAGGGAAAGAGGCCGCGGTCTTCCGGAGTGGCGCCCAGCTCAAGGTACGCAGATCGCTTCTGTACCTCCGCCCGCTCCCGGGGGGTGAACGGTGCCAGGTTTCGACCGCCGCGGGCGGCCTCGCGTTCGACGAAGTCGTCACCGGCGAGACGGCCACCGGTGATGAGTTCCCCCTGCGCGTGCGCTTTACCTACACCACTCCCGACTCTCTGCCCGGTCGATGGCCGGATGGGGATTGGTGTGCCTCGCTTCGGAAAGTAGTCTCCGCGGTCGCAAACGAGGCGTCGCACACCGAAACGGCCGGCCTCCTCCTCGCCGACCGCCGCGCATCGGGAGAGCGAATCGCGAGCGCGATCGCACGCGCACTCCGGAGCTCGGGAATCCAATCGCCGGCGCTGTCTGCGCGCATCGACCTCCCGGCAGGGTTCGAGCGGCTCCGCGCCGTTCCTGATCTCGTGGCACAGGCCCACGGCGCCCCACCCGTCATCTTCATCGGTCTCGATGGCGCGGACTGGCAACTGCTGGACGAGTACATCGCAGACGGGACGATGCCCAACCTGAAGCGGCTCGTAAGCTCCGGCTCGGGCGGCGTGCTGGAGACCGACTACCCGCCGCTTTCTCCACTAGTCTGGACCACGATGATGACCGGCGTCGGGCCGCTCGACCACGGCATCCTCGACTTCACGCGCTTCAACCCGTACACGCACGAGAAGGAGCCGATCACAAGCGATGAACGCCACGCGCCGGCGATCTGGAACATGCTCACGTGGGCAGGCAAGCGGAACAGCGTCTTCGGCCTGTGGGCCACCTACGCGGCGGAGCCCGTGCACGGCATCAACATCTCCGACCGGCTCTTCACCTTTCTCTACAGCGAATCCGAGAGGCCCAGGGGTGTCGTGTGGCCAACCTCGCGCAAGGAGTGGTCGGAGTCGACGCTGGCCTCGGCTGAACGGGCGATCGACGCCGCACGCCTTCGCGAGTATCTGCCTTCACTGACGGACGCTGCATTCGCAACGCTCGTGAAGAGCACGAATCCCTACTCGGATCCCCCCGCGGCTCTCCGCCGCATCCTCGTGGAAACCGAGATCTACCGCCAGCTCTCCGACTCCTATCTCCACGAGAGTGGACATCTGCCGGATCTGACGATCGTGTATCTGCAGGGCACCGACACGATTGGACACGTGTTTGCCCCATTCGCTCCGCCGAAGCAGCCCAGCGTCGAGCAAGGCGATTACGACCGATACCATGCGGTTCCCGCGCGATACTTCCAGCAGGTGGACGATCTCCTCGGTCGTTACGCAGCCGTTGCGGAACAACATCAGGCGATCCTGATGATCGCATCAGACCACGGCTTCTTCTGGCGCGAAGGACGTCCGACGAAGATCTCCAGCACGGCCACCGCCACGGCGGCCAAGTGGCATCGTAAGGAAGGCATCTATCTGGTGCGCGGACCCGGAATCGCCGCCGCTCCCGGTCATCCCCTGCTGGGAAGCGTTCGCCAGGTCTGCGCCACTCTGCTCGCGCTCACAGGAATGCCGGCGCAGCGGAACGGGCAACCTCCACTGGCCGGTGTGGTGGTGCCGGCCGCGCCGGCACTGAATTACGCCGCGCATTTCACCAGGGCCGCATCGCCGCCCGCACCGCCGAGCGGCCGCGGAACGTCTGAAGAAATCGCAAAGCTGAAAGCCCTCGGCTACATCGGCTCGGGCGAGGCGACGCACTCCGCCGCCGGTGCGGGTGGGGACACCCGGACTGCCGGCGCCCTGAACAACCAAGGTTTGATCCTCCGCAATGAGCACCGCGTCGACGAGGCACTCGCGGCCTTTGAACGTGCGCTGATCATCGATCCAAAGTACGCGTCGGCAATGTGGAACGAGAGCGAGACTCTTTTCAACGCCGGCCGCAATCCAGACCTTTCCGACGCGCTATTGATCAGCGCCTTGAAGTCCGGCCTTGGCGACACCGTGACCTTCGTCATCAAACGGGCGCTCAGCTACCAGGAGAGTGGTCACGCCGATCGCAGCCTGCGACTCCTCGATGCGGCGGTCGAGGCCGCGCCGGCGGACGGTCAGCTACGGCTCTTCCGTGGACGCTTCCGCACCGATTCGCATGATTGCGCCGGTGCGCTCGCGGACTTTCAGGCCGCGGAGCAGGCCAACCCGCACGATCCGATCGCGTTCGCGTCCGCTGCCGTCGCACAGCTCTGTCTGGGCGATCAGAACGCGGCGCGAGCCAGCATCGAGCGCTCACTGCAGCTCGACCCGAATCAGCCGATGCTGCGCCAGATGCTCGCGCAGTAACCCGGTTACAGGCTCACCTGTTTCACGACGCTTCCCAGCTCATTCGAGAGCTCGTCGCGCATCGTGACGACGACGGTGAATTCACCTTTCTTGAGTCGCAGATTCATGCTGTAGCGGAATGGTTCATCCCGCTGGGCATCGTGTTCCTTCGCCGTCATGGCCACTTCCTGGGTCTGATGGTGAAATCCGACATTGCGGCCGTTCTGGTCGAAGATCGAGAGATAGATGTGGACGCGCCCGACAAAGCCGGCATCACGCGGAAGCAGGGTCACATTCGCCATGGGGAGGGCAGCCTGGACGGGCACGACGATATTGCGCTCCGCGCTCGTGCGCGGAGCACCGAGGCTCATCTGGACCGGCAGGTTTCCCACCGGGTGATCGAATGTCATGCGCGCGTGCAGGCTCTCTTCGAGCCGGTCATCGGGAGACAGATCGTAGTAGCCGACGCGGTGGGCGACCGTGACCCCGGGGTGCTTCACCTTCACCTTGATCGTGTGATAGCGGCGATCGCCCGAGTGTTCGGGCGTGTAGCCGAGAGAATAGAAGTTCGAGGTCTGTGCGTCGATCCGCTGAATGGACTCGGTCAGATTCGCGGACGGCAGATACATCCCGCCGGTGCCGAGGGCAACCGAGAGGGGGATGGAATCGAGGTCGGTCGTATCGATCGGGTCGGAACCCCATTTGCCGAGGTAGATGTTGTTCGCCGAGAGGTTGATGCCGGAGGAGTGATTCTCCACATCGTGTTGCGGCGCCTGCATCCCTCTCGCTTTCGCATTGATGACGTGAATCGTGAAGTTGGCCGCGTTCGCTTCGCGCACCATCGCGTCGACGATCTTGGCCATGTCCATCCGGAGCTGCTCCATCTGACGGTCCGTGGACTTGTCGTACGACGTGTACGTCGTGTTGTTCTCCATGCCTCCGGTGACGAGGATCATGAACTTCTTGCCTTCGTCCGCCGAATACGATTCGGCCATGTCGGCGACCGCCCGGGCCGTGTTCCGGAGCGTCATCACGTTGCGATACGTCTGCTCTCGTGAGTTGAACCGGATGCTCTCGCCGTAGTCGTAATCCGTGCCGAAATCGAGGATCTTCCGGGTGCGGTCGGAGAGGATCGAACGGTCGATCTCGTGATAGATGGCGTTCGTCGGCATATGCCGGACCTTGTCGAATGCGGCGTGCACGGACGCCTTGTCGCTCGTGAACAGCTGCACCGGCTGAATCGTGTGTCCGATCGCCGCAAGTGCCCACTCGCCCTGGAACTCGGAAGACTTGAGGTAAGTCTCGATCGTCTTGAGCGCGCGATCGCGCTCCTGCTTCTCCAGGTAGTTGTTGTCGATGAGGATCAACAGCTTCCTCCTGCCGGGAGGAACGGGCGCGGACTGCGCGACTTCGTGCGAGCTCGGGTCCGGCGTGATGCGCTGCATCGTGGTCTCGACCACCGAGAAGTTCGAGACGTTCATCGGCTTGCCGTCCTCGAAAATCTGGAAATCGGCGCGCGTCAGATTCATGAGCGGCTTGCCACTGCGGTCCGTGACAGTGACATCGACGTTCACGACGTTGACATCGACATGCGCCGTGAGCGGAGGGAGTGGTCCAAAATTCTGCGCGGAAATGGATGGGATAACCAGGAACACGCACGACACGACCGCAGCAGATAACCGACGCATAAATCCTCCCCTGAGAGTCAGTGACGGATTGTACGTCCGTCAGTGATCGGGCGTAGCTGCCAGGACGAGCTGTTCCGGAGTCGTGACAGGCCCGTGACGGGCGGCTAGAGCGGGATGTTGCCGTGCTTCCTGGGCGGATTGCGGTCGCGCTTGTTCCGAAGCATGGCAAAGGCGGTGATCAGCTTCCTGCGCGTGAAACGCGGTTCGATGATCTCGTCCACATAGCCGCGTTCGGCAGCGATGTAGGGATTCGCGAACTTTTCCTTGTACTCCGCGATCTTCGCCTCGCGATCGGGCGCGCCCTTGTACAGAATATTGACCGCCCCTTCCGCTCCCATCACGGCAATCTCGGCGGTCGGATAGGCGAAATTCATGTCCGCGCGGATGTGCTTGGAGTTCATGACGCAGTACGCGCCGCCGTACGCCTTTCGCGTGATCACCGTGATCTTGGGGACGGTCGCTTCAGCCAGGGCATAGAGCAGCTTGGCGCCGTGGATGATGATGCCGCCGTACTCCTGATCGGTGCCCGGGAGGAAGCCCGGCACGTCTTCGAGCACGAGCAGAGGAATGTTGAAGGCGTCACAAAAGCGCACGAAGCGGGCGCCTTTACGAGAGGCATTGATGTCGAGCACTCCCGCCAGAAACGCCGGCTGGTTCGCCACGATGCCCACGGAATGGCCGTTCAGCCGCACGAAGCCGACCACGAGATTCCGCGCGAAATGCTGATGGACTTCCAGGAAGTGGCCTTCATCCGCGATGGTCCGGATCAGGTCGCGGATTTCGTAGGGCTGGTTCGGAGACTCCGGAATGAAGTCGTCGAGTTGCGCGTCCACGCGATTGATGTCGTCGTCGCCGGCGATCCGCGGTGCCTCCTCCATGTTGTTGGAGGGCATGAACGAGAGCAGCTCGCGGATCGTGGCCAGGCAGTCTTCATCCGATTCCGCAGCGAAGTGGGCAACGCCCGAAGTCTGATTGTGCGTCTCCGCTCCACCGAGTTTTTCTTTGGTCACCTCTTCGTGAGTGACGGTCCGGATCACATCGGGGCCGGTGACGAACATGTAGCTCGTGTTCTTCACCATCAGGATGAAATCCGTGATGGCCGGAGAGTAGACGGCACCGCCCGCGCACGGTCCCATGATCGCGGAGATCTGAGGCACGACGCCGGAGGCGAGCGTGTTACGGAGAAAGATGTCGGCGTAGCCGCCGAGGGAGACGACGCCTTCCTGGATGCGGGCACCACCGGAGTCGTTGAGTCCGACGATCGGCGCGCCATTCTTCACGGCCAGGTCCATGACCTTGACGATTTTCGCGGCATGCGTTTCCGACAGGGAGCCTCCGAACACCGTGAAGTCCTGCGCGAATGCGTAGACCAGTCGCCCGCCGATCGTGCCGTAACCGGTAACGACACCGTCGCCGGCTACCCGCTGCTTCTCCATCCCGAAATCGGTCGAGCGATGGACGACGAGCTGATCGAGCTCCTGAAACGAGCCTGGATCGAACAGGAGCGCGATCCGTTCGCGAGCGGTCTTCTTCCCTTCGGCATGCTGGCGCTCGATACGCGTCTCGCCGCCACCGAGCTCGCTCTCGCGCTTTCTCCGCTCCAGCTCCACCACGTATTTTTCGATCACAGAGTGACGTTCCGTTCCGCCGCGACGCGCTTCATGGCCTCGGCGACCTCGACGTCCGAAGGGTCGCGAGTCCCGATCGCTTTCGCCAGGCGCACGCGTGCTTCCGCTTCGATCGCGTCGTAGGCCGCGAAGTTGCTCTCCAGCGTTCTGGTGACGACTTCGATGCCGATCTCCGCGTCGCCGAACTCGACGAGACCACGGTCTTCCAGCCGGTTGACGATCGACCGGGCCAGGAATTCGATTTGTCGGATGCTTGTGGCCATGCAGCGCCGCGATTCTAAAGCATCATCTCCGCGCCGAACGAACCACCTTCGTAGGGATGCCAGACCGGCTCGTCACGAGAGACCGCGGTAACGGCGCCCCACTCGAGCGTCGTAGGGAAGACAGACTGGCCCGCCACACAGAGAACCTGCAGCACCTTGCCGTCGATCGGTGAAAGCAGACCTACGGCGACGGGCGCCTCCGGGTCGATGCTTCCGAATGGGAGTGCCCGCAGGTTGAGCCAGGCCCGAACCGGCCGGATCGCGTAGCTGGGCCGATACCAGTTCGGCGGAGGACCGGCGGTGATCGCACGCCGTTCGACCGGCTGGCCCTTCCCGTCGCGCGCGCCCTCGCGCTGCTCCATGGCAAGCTCGCCGATGAGATGCGGCAGCAGCGCGGCAGCGATGGCGGGCGCAAGGCGCACCCGCGGCGGGGCTGGCCGAGCGTCCCCCGCCCGCCCGAGCAGCGAACCGATCGCGTCCACGGCGGCAACATCCAACGACGCCAGATCGATGAGGACACGAAGCGGCGGCACAACCAATGAGGCGTGGAGCCGCTGTGTTTCTTCCGTCCACGTGACGCCGTTCGTCTCGTGGCGCGCAATACCAGAGGTGACGATCAGCCGCTCGACCTGGTAGGAACGGTCTCCACGATCGAGAATCGCATGGACGCACCGGTCGACGGACGCCGCATCGGGTGCGGGCAGTGGTGAGGCGCCGGCGGCCTCGCCGGCGATCGGGGATGCGCGAAACACACCATGGCGTTCACTCGCTTCGCCGGCCTCGTCCACATGAAGAATGGTCCCGTCTTCGGACCGAACCACGCGGCCCCACTTGCGGTAGACCTCGTCGCGGTCATCGGTCATGTCAGCGGGTCCGTAATGATCACCGGAGCGTGCGACGTCACATAGAGCTCCTGCCCCTCGCGCGAACAGATCACGCCGGGGTAGCGGATGGGCTCACCGGTAGCGCCTCGAAGTGCCGCCGCGATCCGCGAGCGCGGTCGCCGGATCGTGAACCGCCCGCAGGTCGATGCCGCGACGTGGATCGTGACCATATCCGTCAGCGGATCGTACGCTCCCCCACCGATCAGCATCACCTCGATGCGCGCTTCCGGCACCACGAACGGAGCCCCGACCTGCCGCGCGATGACGTGCGTCATCCTCGGCTGCGGAACGTCGCGAAACGTCGCGCGGCGCGACGCGAGCGGCGTGTCGACCGAAAGCCACTCCGGCCAGGCAACCTCACCGGCCCCTTCTTCGGCCGCATGCCCAACGGCCTCGTGGAGCAACACGGAGGCGGATCCGTGCAGCCAGACGATCGGCAGTGACGCACGCGCATCGACCGGTGTACGTGCAACGACCGCGCAAAGCAACGCGTAGTCGGCGATGGCGTCGGCAGGCGTCGTGACTACGGAGCGACCGTCGATCGTGATCGACATCGTTGTCTCCATCGCGGGCCGGTCGTCTTCGCGGACCGCACGCGCGACGATGCGAATCCGCGCATCGCGCAATCCGGCGACGATCGTCCGTGCCGCGTCGAGGCTTTCGTCGCAGGTACGGAGAAGGGCTTCGTCGCGCGTGTCCCGCGCTTCGATGACATCGCCACGGAATCGCGCCTGGCCATGCAGGAGCCGGGACTCGAGAAGTGCGCCCCGGACCCACAACTCGTCTCGGGAGACGATTGCGAACTGTTCCGCGCCTCGCGGATGGAGCGCCGAACGCCGAAGCTCCGACGTCCGCCCTGCGACACCGGACCCCGGTTTCATCAGTTGAACTGGTAGTCGACCCGCTTGGTGGCGGGATCGAACGTCACGACGAGCTTTCGGTTTACGCCGGGCTCGAACCGCTGCGCACGCAGCGTGCGATGTTCGCTCACGCTGAGTGAAGGGATGACCACCCAGAAGTCGAGGTCAGCGTTCTTGGCCGGGATCTCCCTGGTGACGTTGACCGGCCGCGGGGCCCTCGTGTGAAAAAAACGGCGCTCGACGTACAGGTTTTCGCGCGCCACTTCATCGGAACCGGCCCGAACGATGATGTATCCGTCGGCGACCGAGCTATTGATCACCGTGGTGATCGAAGAAGGGGCGCTCGAGACGGGTGCCGGGCTGATTGGCGGGTGGGTGGCCGTGACCGGGCGGGCCGGAACGAGGACCGCAGTCGTGCGCGGTTGCGGTGTCGTGCGCGTGCGTGCCGCGGCCCGCTCCGACTTCACCCGCGCATCTTCCTGTTGTGCCAGCTTGAGGTACTGCGCGGTCGCATCGGAGCTCGCGTTCAGATGGAACGACTCTTCGAAGAACGGGATCGATTCCCCGAACTTCTTCTGGTTGTACAGCGCGAGCCCCTGATCGAACTTCTGCTGCGCGACGGTCAACACCTGGCGCCCCGCTTCGTCCTGCTGCCGGACCTGGGACAACTTCCCGATCAGAATGGCGATGGCGGGGGACCGCGGCGCCAGCTTCAGCAGTTGCTGGTAGCGATCATACGCATCGTTGACCCGCCCTTCCCGCAACAGATGATTTCCCTCTTCGCGAAGTCTTCTCTCTTTCGCTACGAGCGCCTCGGCGCGCGTGTCGACGACGGGAACGGCCACCTGTTTGGCGCGCAGTACCAGCATCGTGACGCAGAGAGCGGCGAGCAGAACTGCGGCAATCACCCCGAAGAGGATGGGGTCGATTCTCTGCTTCCAGATCGAAGCGCCCGGCACCTTCGGAGGCTTGACGGGCTTCGGCGGCTTTTCCGTCTTCACGGGTTTCACCGGGACAACTGATGACGAGGGCACTTCCTGCCTGGCGATCGCCGCGCCCGGATTCGTTGCGAGCGAGAGTGCGGCTTCCGCGGAGTTGCGCGGAATCTCCGCCTCCGGGAACGGGATCTCCATGGTCGGCAGCCGGTCGTGGTCTCGTGTGGCAACGGTCGCATCGGCGAGCATCGGCTCCGACCGGGACGGCCGCTCGCCACGCAGCACCGCGCGGAGCGCATTGGCCATGTCCTTTCCGCGCTGATAGCGTTTCGCCTGGTCCTTCTGAAGGCAGTGTCCGACCACGTCGGCGAAGCCTTCCGGGATCGTCGGGTTGATCTCGTGCAGCGGCGGAAAGGGCTCGTGAACGATCTTGTAGGAGATCGACGTCAGCGAATCCCCGCCGAACGGCTTGCGATGCGTGAGGCACTCGTAGAGGCAGATGCCGAGGGAGAAGATGTCGCTGCGGCCATCGACGGGGGTACCCTTGATCTGTTCGGGCGCCATGTAGTTGGGAGTGCCCAGGAACTGGCCGGTGGTCGTAAGGTTGGCGCTGGAGGTGATCTTGGCGATCCCGAAGTCGGTGATCTTCGCGCGATTCCCATCGAGCAGGATGATGTTGGCCGGCTTCACATCCCTGTGCACGATTCCTTTTGAATGTGCGAAATCGAGCCCCTCGGCGACCTGAGCGATGACGTCCGCGGCCTGCTCGAACGATAGCGGCCTTCCCTGCGCCAGGATCTCCTTGAGGTTCTGACCCTCGACGTACTCCATGGCGATGAACGACATGCCAGATGGTTCGTCCTGCCCGATATCGTGCACGGTGACGATCGAAGGATGGTTGAGGATGCCGGCCGCCTGCGCTTCGCGGACGAAGCGCTGCTGGAACTCGCGCGTATCCTCGTCGTCGGCGTGCGCGGAAGGGCGGATCGTCTTCAGTGCGACGAGCCGGCCGATGAGCGGGTCTTTCGCCAGATAGACGATGCCCATGGCTCCCTTGCCGAGCTCGCGTACGATCTCATAGCGGCCGAGCTTCACGTAGTTGCGCTCTCCCCCCGCGTCAACTCCCGTTTCGATTGGGAGATGCGTGAGCCGCCAATCATAACCCTCACCTCCGCCGTTGACGCGTGAACCCGCGCCTGACTCGATTCCGATGCGGTCATGCAATTTCAATTATGATTCATCTCCTTTTTGTGAATTTCCCAAGCGAGGACAGTCGACATGAAGGTCTATTCGGGTTCAGAAATCCGGAATGTGGCCGTGGTTGGTCACAACGACACAGGAAAAACGAGTCTCGTAGCGCAACTCCTCTTTAACGCCGGCGCCGTGACGCGGCTGGGGAAGATCGAAGACGGGACGACGGTCACCGACTTCGACCAGGACGAGATCGATCGCAAGCACTCCATCTCCACGGCCGTCGCGTTCGCGGAGTGGCAGAACACGAAGATCAACCTCCTCGACACACCCGGCTTCGGCATCTTCGTGATGGAAGCACGCACGGCGATGCGCGTCGTCGATTCGGCGGCGATCGTCGTCAGCGGCGTGACCGGAGTCGAGGTCTCCACGGAACGCGTCTGGAAATTCGCGGAAGAGTTCGAGCTTCCTCGTCTGGTCGTCGTCAACAAGTTGGACCGCGAGCGCGCCTCCTTCTCACGGACTCTGGAGGCGCTCCAGAAGAAGTTCGGCAAGAACGTGGTCCCCATCCAGCTTCCTATCGGAGAGGAAAAGGACTTCAGCGGTGTCATCGATCTCGTCTCGATGACCGCCTGGAAGTACGCCTCGGACGGATCGGGAAAATTCGACAAGGGCGATATCCCCACCCACCTGAAAAGCGAAGCCGACGATTGGCGCGCACAGCTCATCGAAAAAGTAGCCGAAGGTGACGACACGCTGATGGAACGGTTCTTCGATCAGGGAGGGCTTTCGCAGGAGGAACTGCTGGACGGCCTGCGGCGTGAGGTCGGGCATCATCAGATCTTCCCGGTCGTCGTCGATTCCGCATCGCACAACATCGGAGGCCACGCCATTCTCGATGCGATCGTCGCACTGCTGCCGCCCGCCGACGCCGTGAAGTCCATCGACGGGAAGGACCGGAAAGGGGAGACCGTCACCTTCGAGAGCCGCGCCGAGGCCTTCCCTTCCGCGCTCGTTTTCAAGACGTTCTCGGATCCGTTCTCCGGCCGTGTTTCCCTCTTCCGGGTCTATACAGGAACCTTTCAGTCCGACCACGCCTACTGGAACACGACCAAGGACCATGAGGAGCGCGTCGGAAAACTACAGCTCGTCCAGGGCAAGCAACAGGTGCCGGTCTCGGAGTTACGCGCCGGCGACATCGGGGCCGTGGCGAAGCTGAAGGATGTGCATACCGGGGACACGCTGGCCACCACCCAGCACCCCATCGTACTCGAGCACATCCACTATCCCGAGGCAGCGATCTCTTTCGCGGTCGAGGCAAAAGCGCGCGGCGATGAAGACAAGCTCGGCATCGCCATCGGACGCATCATCGAAGAGGATCCGTCGATCCGGTTTGCGCGCGACGAACAGACGAAAGAGTTCCTCATCTCCGGCCAGGGTCAGCTTCACGTCGAAATCGTCGTCTCCAAGCTGAAAAAAAAGTACGGCGTCGACGTCATCCTGCATCCGCCGAAAGTTCCCTACCTCGAAACGATCACCAAGCCCGCAGATGCGCATGGCCGTCACAAGAAACAATCCGGCGGTCACGGGCAGTTCGCCGACTGCAAGATCACGGTCGAGCCCATGCCGCGCGGCTCGGATTTCGAATTCGTCGACGAGATCTTCGGAGGCTCGATCCCGCGTCAGTACATCCCGGCCGTGGAAAAAGGCATTCAGGACGCGCGTAGGAAGGGGTTCCTGGCCGGATTTCCGATGGTCGATTTCCGCGTCCGGCTCAAGGACGGCCAGTACCACGACGTCGACTCGTCGGAAATGGCCTTCAAGATCGCCGGCTCGCTCGCGTATCAACAGGCCATGGAACAAGCTCGCGTGACCCTCCTCGAGCCGATCATGCACGTGGACATCTCCGCTCCCGCCGAGTACATCGGCGACCTCATGGGCGACCTCAACTCACGCCGCGGACGAGTGGAGGGCGTCGAGGCCGACGGTGACGCCCAGACCGTGAAGGCGCGCGTCCCGCTCGCGGAGATGCTCACCTATGGGTCGACGCTGCGCTCGATCACGCAGGGCCGCGGAAGCTTTCACATGGAGTCGTCGCACTACGAGGAAGTGCCGCGCGGTCTACAGGAGAAGATCATCGCCGAATCGAAGAAGGTGCATACGGAGCATCAGGCGGCGCATTGATCGGTTGCGGGGTCAGCGGTCGCTGTTGGCTCAGGCGACAGGATTGACGAGCTGTCAGGCCGGTGGGCGGACGGGTTTTCTGTAAAGCAGAGGCTCCGTCTGACCGCGCCACCCCAACCCAGCAACCCCTACTTCACCAGGTTCACGTCGAGCTTTGCGATCTCCTGCAGGGCATCGTCCGCGACCGTGATGATGAACTGCTGATCCTTGTACCCCTGTGCCGAGATGTGAATCGTGTAACTCCCAGGGGCGGGAAAGTCATAGACCTCGTCCATGGTGTTGAACTGTCTTGCCTGGCCGATGACGAGATCGTTGACCGCGATCATGGCGTCGCCCGGTACGACGTTGGTAATCATGCCGCGTCTCGCCCGGATCAGAATCGTCGACGAGATGCCGTGGCCGGTGCCCGTGATCTCAGCACGCGCACGGCCGGCGACGGCCTCATGCGCGGCCGGCGTGTTGTCCGCCGAGTCTCCAGGAAAGAGCAGCGAGGCTCCCGGCTCCGGTTCACCAGGCGGTCCACCGCCCGTCATCGCGCGGGGCGGACGGCGAGACTTAACGACGCCGTTCGCCAGGGTCGGCGTCCGGTAGTGAATGCCCGTGTAGACCGCCAGCGCGGCCATGGCCACGAGCACGATCCCGATCACGGTCGGTACCCAGCGCGGCATCAGGGGCGGCTCGGCATCTGAGGATGCCGGCCCGTGCGGCTCTTCGGTCATTCAGTCTCCGCCGGCTCGATCTCTTCGTCTTCCGTGATTTCGGCAGTTCCCTCGTCGGTGACGATCGTATCGGCATCATCTTCGAGACGATCAAAGTCCGCGTTGCGCTGTTTCATCAGCTGCTGCGCCCGCGCCTCATCCTCGGCAGCGACGTAGACGCGGATGTCGCCCATCGTCCCAAAGTTGATCGGCTCCATACTGAATTTGACGTTCTCGATCTGCGCCGGAATCCCCTCCGCATCCAGGAATCCCTGGATGATGCGCGCCTCATCGTCGGTGCCGGTGCTGGCGATCTCCACCCAGGTCGTTCCGAGTCCCTGTCTGGTCTGGAACGGCTGCTCGTCGACGAGCGTGGCGTGATCGCTGGGGCATTCGGTTTCACCGGACGGATAGCTCTGTTTGCAGGTGGGGCAGAAAGGCATTGTGGTTCTCCTCGTCTCAGGGAATGAGTGTCACGATACCGCGTTGCTCGGTGACCGTTCCGATGGTTGCATAGAACAGGCCGCTCTGACGCAGGCGGCTTTCGAGTGCCTCGAGGTTCGCGGGCGGGACGGCCATCAGCAGCCCTCCGCTCGTCTGCGCATCACACATCAAGGTGAACTCCGAATCGGGTACGCGGACGTCGACGTTGCGCCGGAAGGTATCGACGTTGCGCATCGTGCCAGCCGGCCGGTGGCCGCTCCCCAGAAACTCGCGTGCGTTGGCAAGCACCGGCACCGCGCTGGCACGAATCTCGGCGCCTACTCCGGAGCCGGTGCACATTTCCAGCAGGTGCCCGACGAGACCATAGCCGGTAATGTCGGTGGCGGCGTCGACGCCGATCTCCGTCATCGCGTTCGCGGCATCGCGATTGAGCATCGTCATCCAATGAATGGCATCGTCGATCACGGGCGCCTTGCGCCGTGCGAAGCGGCGTGTCGAGAGTGCGCGATAGGCGCTGATGAGGATTCCGTTGCCGATGGGCTTCGTCAGCAAGAGGACGTCGCCCACCTTCGCCGTCGAGTTGCGGATCAGTCTCGTAACTCTGACGAGTCCGGTGACTGCGAGACCATACTTCGGCACATCGTCGATGATCGTGTGCCCTCCGGCGATCGGAAACCCGGCCTCGGCGGCCTTCTCGGCACCGCCGCGCAGAATCTCCTCCAGAACCTCGAGCGGCAACACGTCCGTCGGGAAGGCGGCGATGGCCAGTCCCAGTATCGGTGTAGCGCCCATCGCGTAGATATCGGAAACTGAGTTGGCCGCTGCGATCGCTCCGAAAAGATAGGGATCGTCAACGATCGGCGTGAAGAAATCGACCGTCTGGGCGATGGCCTGATCCCCCGAAATCCTCACGACGGCGGCGTCGTCATTCGTTCCGTATCCGACGACAAGATCCCCCAGCCCTTCCTGGGAAGGGAGTTTCGCGAGCACGGATCGAAGGTCATCCTGACCCAGCTTGCAGGCTCAGCCACCTGTTGTCGCAAAGGAGGAGAGCGGCGGATACGACTTGAGTTTCCGCTTCACGCGCGAATGGTATCGCCCAAACGCACTAACGGAGCCTTTCGGCTCCGTCGTGGTACTTCGTATCGGGCTGGACCGCTGCGGCTATCAGGTGGGTTTCAAGGAAGTAGTTTGAGTAAATCGTCCAAATCGGTCCAATAGTTTAGGAGGGGGCGCGCAGCGGCCACTTGACGCGGGCAAGTCGGAAGGGACCCGCGTGGTGGTCTCGAATCCTTCGAAACCTGATTCATGCGGTCTAGGGTGCACGGGGCCTGCCAATCAAATAAATCGCACGCTCGCGCCGGACTCGACCACGATTCCGACCGCGTTGCTACCGGCTTCTCTCACGAAGTCCCGAGGATCGCGTGGTCACCGTTCTGCAAGGTGCCTGGAACAAAGTGGAAAAAATTGCAGCATACTGGCCGCCCGATGCAAATTTGTTCAAGTCTCGGCGGCTGCGGTTGCCGGAAGTCCGTTCAGGTCGGAGAGCAACCGATCCAGATCCAGGTGATATCCCGAGGCAACCTGAGCCAGCGTTTCCTCGGAAGCGGCTGAACAGCCGTCACAGCCACCGATGTGATACGCCGCGAAGACCCATCGCGCGGCTGGATGCAGAGCCAGTGCGGAATCTACGGTCATGGTTGCAGTGAAGCGGTCCATCCACGCAATTCTACGCAGATAGAATGCGCGCGCGATGTTGAAAGTCCGCCTTCTCTTTTTTGCAGTCCTGCGAGACATCGCCGGCAAGGGCGAAGAAATCGTGGAGCTTCCCGACGGTGCCAGCGCCACCGACGTATGGGAACTGCTGCGCGCGCGACACCCACCGTTGCGGGACTACGTGCAGCCTCCGATGATCGCCGTGAACGAGAGTTACGTTCCGGCCAGCCACCTGCTTGCGGAAGGCGACGAACTGGCCTTCATCCCGCCTGTTGCCGGAGGCTGAGCGATCAGTCCGTGAGCTGTTTCATCAGATCGTTGATCTGATCGTACACGCGGCGGACGGACGGCTCGACGTCGACGAGATGGCCCGCCACCTTCCGCGACCGCTCATCACGAAGCATGTCCAGGATCATGTCGCTGGCGAAAAGCATGTCTGCGAGCTTGTCGACCACGCGCTCCTGCAGCGGCATTTTCATGTCGCCAAGCCAGTCTGTCGTTTCTGTAAAGGATTCTCTCACTCTGCTCTAGGAGTGATTTATCTCCCGATGTCCCTACCCCTTTTTTTGGTATTGACGCGAAGTTTATCGTTCGCAATCGTTCCGCTTACGCTCGCAGAGATCACGCAGGAGCGATATGGTTGCGCATGACTGAATGTTCACGCACGACCCGACAGCGCGGTGAATGCATGACCTCGCTGAGAATCCGAAGGAGCATCAACATGGACCGACTGCGTTCGATCATTTCCATCCTCACCCTCTTCGCACTCCCTGCGCTCGCCGCTTCCAAACCGCCAGCGGTCTCCGCGAAGCAATCGCCTCCTCCGGCCGTTGCACGAGGGATCGCCCTTCTCAGTCCCAGGGCAATGGCTGCACACGACCAGTTCCTCGCGAGTGACCTGCTCGAAGGCCGCGGACCGGGCACGCGCGGTGATGAAATCGCGCAGCAGTACATCGCCGCGCAGTTCGAATCGTACGGCCTCGAGCCGGGTGGCGATCACGGCACCTACTATCAGAACGTTCCGCTGCTCGGCATCGCAACCGATCGCGAGAAGACCTCGCTGACCTTCTCGAAGAACGGTACGGCCCTGGCCGGTCCGCTCAAGCTCGGCGAACAGATCGTCGGTCAGAATCAGACGCAGACGGAGACCGGCGCGCTGGATTCCGATCTCGTGTTCGTCGGCCACGGCGTCGTCGCTCCTGAGTACCGATGGGATGACTACAAGGGATTGGACACACGCGGCAAGACTCTCGTGATGCTCGTCGACGATCCTCCCGCGAACACGCAGGAACCCGATCTCTTCAAGGGAACGACGCGCACCTACTACGGCCGCTGGACCTACAAGTACGAAATCGGGACGGCGAAGAACGCCGCTGGCGTCATCCTGATCCACACGACACCGTCCGCCGGATACGGCTGGAGCGTCGTCTCGAATTCGTGGGGCGGCGAAAACTCGTTCATGAAGAACAAGCCGGGCGCGCCGGCACTTCACTTCGCGGGTTGGATGACCGAACAGGTCGCTCGCGACCTGTTCAAGGCGGCCGGCCAGGATCTCGACGCGCTTACTCATCAGGCGGCCTCCCGCGACTTTCAACCGGTCCCTCTCGGCGTGAAGCTCACCGGGACCATCACCAGCAAACTGCGCTCGTTCAACACGACGAACGTCGTGGCGAAGCTCAAGGGCAGCGATCCGAAGTTGCGCGATGAGGCCCTCCTCTTCTCCGCGCACCACGACCACCTCGGCATCGGTCCCGCGGACAAGAGCGGCGACACGATCTACAACGGTGCACTCGACAACGCCTCCGGATGCGCCATCCTCCTCGAGATGGCCCGCGTCTGGACACGCATGCCGGCGCCGAAGCGCTCGATCTATTTCGCCGCCGTCGCCGCGGAAGAGCAGGGATTGATCGGCTCCGCGTACCTGGCGCAGAACCCGCCCATCCCCGCCGGAAGCATCGCTCTGGGCATCAACTACGACATGATCCCCGAGCTCGGCCGAGTCCGCGACGTGAACATGAACGGCATCGAGCGGACCACGTTCTATCCGACCGCGCGCCGCATCACCAAAGCACTCGGGTTGAAGATCATCCCCGATCCCGAGCCGGAGCAGGGTCACTACTACCGCTCCGATCACTTCAGTTTCGGTAAGGTCGGGATCCCGGCTTTCTCGATCGATCCGGGCCATGAGGTCGCCGGTAAGCCGGCCGGCTTTGGCGCGCAGTGGTCGTCGGACTTTCGTGCGAACCACTACCATCAGCCGAGCGACCAGTTCGATCCGAATTGGGATTGGTCGGAAGCAGTCCAGATGGGCGAGCTGGGCATCTGGATGGGATGGGAGGCGGCGAACGCCGCGGTGATGCCGACCTGGAATGCCGGCGACGAGTTCCGGGCCGCTCGCGATCGCAGCATTTCTGCGTCGCGGTA
The DNA here is from genome assembly GCA_038244715.1 of Thermoanaerobaculia bacterium. GTDB lineage: Bacteria > Acidobacteriota > Thermoanaerobaculia > Gp7-AA8 > Gp7-AA8 > JADGNZ01. Next base: position 66,801 of record JBBRTE010000013.1, on the reverse strand, counting down.
GCAACGATTCCACGTCCTGACCCGTATGTTAGAGTCGAATCAATGATCTGGAGGCACTTCCGAATGAACAGGGTTTCACGTTTGATGCTGGCCGCCGCGCTCGTCGCGCTGGTTGTCGCCGGCTGTGGAAAAGAGAAAAAGACAACCGAGTCGAACGAACCGGAAGCGTTCTCGTTCACCATCTATCCCGGCGCCCGCTATCTGGCGCCGCTCACCGATCTCTGGAAACGGGCTCGCAAGGTGACGCTCCCGGCCGAAGACGTGCCGCCCATTGCGATTTACGATACCGACGCACCGATCGACAAGGTGGCGGAGTTCTACGCGCAGTCCTATGGCTACGGGAAAGTCGCACCGGATTCGACAAACAATCTCAGCTCTGCCAAACCGCCGGCCTACTATCGGTCTGGCGACCTGGCGAAGGACGTCTCTGCGATCGTTCCGGTTGCGCAGAAGCTGAACCTCAAGCTCGATGCTTCCAAAGCAGCCGGCGCGTATCGGGCAGCGGAGATCGACCCGAAGCCGAATCGCCCGCGCGTGACGATTCAGCGACCGTACTTCGACGCTTCGTCCTCCCAGACGGTCGATCGCACGCTGATCATGATGGCGCGTTGATGCCGGCCGCGCCGCGCGCGTTGATCGCCGGACTCGGGCTCATCGGAGGGTCCATCGGCATCGCGTTGCGGCGCCAGGGCTGGCACGTGGCCTTCCTCGATTCGGATCCGAACATCCAACCCGGTGACGCCGCCGATGAGCGGGTCGAATCGATCGGTGCCGCCGCGGATCTTCTGATCGTGGCGACGCCGCTCGACGTGGCAGTGACTCTCCTTGCCTCCGCCCCCGCCCGCCTCACGACTTCGGTGTGCAGTGTGATGATGCCGCTGCGAGCGATCGCCGGCGATTCGTTCGTCGCCGGCCATCCTCTCGCGGGCTCGCAGGAGCGCGGTCTCGCCGCCGCGCGCGTCGACCTGTTTGCCGGAGCGGCGTGGTTCATCGACCGCGACGACGCGACTGTTCTCGAAGTGATCGACGCCTGTGGCGCGCATGCAGAGCTGGTCGACGCGGCAGAACACGATCGGGCCCTGGCACTGACGAGCCATCTCCCGCAGGTTCTCTCGACTGCTCTCGCGGCGTACCTACACGACCAGGAAGTCGATCTGCGTTTCGCCGGCCCGGGACTGCGAACGTTCCTAAGGCTCGCGGGCAGCGATGCCGCGGTCTGGTCGCCGATTCTCGAGGCGAATCGCGGCAACCTCGAACCGCATGCCGCGGCCGTGGCAACCCTCGTCGAGGAAATTGCCGCCGGCGATCCGGCAGCAGCATTCGCGAAGGCAAATCAGTTCTTCGCGCGGCTCGGCGCGCTACCATCGCCGGGTTGAACCCCACCTGGCTTTTCGTCGGTGTCCTCTACGCGGTCGCCGTTGCGGTGGCGCGGCGCGGAGGGAATCCGCTCCCGCGGCGGATTGCCGCTCTCTTCTACCTGCTCGTCCTGATCTTCTTCTTCAAGGCCATGACCGGGCCATTCGTCGCCATCGCCACCGACATCCCGAAGCTCATCGCGCCCTGGTCCGCTTCGTCGCCCGGCGTGACGAAGTACAGCGTCCTCAATCTGGAGACGCAGGACGTACCGATGCAACTCGTACCGTGGGCGCACCAGGTGCGACAGGCCTGGCAATCGGGTCACGTGCCTCTTTGGAATGCACTCTCAGGATGCGGCTATCCGCTCCTCGCGAATGCGCAGAGCGCGGCACTGTCGCCGTTGCGGATCCTTGCGCTTCCTCTGCCGCTCGGGTATGCGATGACGGCCGAAGCGGCGATGAAAATCCTCGTGGCCCTGACGTTCACGTTTCTCTACTGCCGGCGTCGCTATGACGCGCTGCCGAGCAGCATCGCAGCAATCGCCTACGGCTTCGGTCCCTTCGTGGTGGCCTGGCTTCATTTCGCGCAGAGCACGGCGGCGTGCTTCCTGCCGGCAGTCCTCTATCAGATCGATCTGCTTGCGGAGCGCCGGACGCTCCTGCGTTTCGTCACGACGGCAGCGATCGGCGCGACGGTCGTCTTCTGCGGGCATCCTGAGACTGCCATCCACATCCTGTTCTTCGCGATGGCCTATGTCGTCTGGATTGCCGTCGTCGAGCAACAGCGCGCCTTCCTCCCGGCGCTGGCAGGGGCAGGCCTCATCGCCGTCCTTCTCGCGCTGCCGGTCATCGTGCCGTTTGCGGAAGCGGTACGCGAATCAGACCGGTTCGAATCGCAGAAGACGTGGTCACGTGAGATGCCGTTCTCCGATTCACTCTCGCTTGCGCTCCTCGTGCAGCCGCGACTCTACGGCACGCGGCCGGGCCTCCCCTGGGGACCGGCCGGAGCCGAGGCGGTGACGGGATTCGCAGGGATCCTGGGGATCGCGGCGATCGTGGCCATCGCCTTCGATGCGATCGCGCGACGGCGGTTTCGCGATCGCGAAGTCTTCTTCGTCATCGCCGCATTCGGCATCCTGGCGCTCCTGGCGAACATGAGGCCCGCCGTGGCAGCGTTGCACGCGATCATGGGTCTGGCGGCGAATGCCCGCCTGCGATTCGTCTTCGCCTGGATCCTGGCCGTGCTCACAGCCGCCGCACTCGATCGACTGACACGCGGCCGCATCGCTCCACTAGCCAGCGGGTTGGCAGCCGCCGCGATCGCGATCGCTCTGATCGTCACGAGGACGCCATTCCCAGGCCCTGCGGCGCGCCATGACGGACTGATCGCCATGATCCCCAGCATCATCGTGCTCGTCATCGCTGCGATGGCACTGCATCCGCGGTTCCGCAGAGTGTCCCTCCTCGTGCTGAGCGCAGCCGTGATCGGCGAGATGTGGCCGCTGACGATCGGATGGAACTCGCCGTTTCCCCTGGCGACGTTCTATCCGCGAACACCACTGATCGACGCGGTGCTCCGCCATCACCGGCCGGGCGTTGATCGCGTCGCCGGGATCGGGGGCGTTCTCTTCCCCAACACCAACGCGATGTTCGGCATCGAAGACGCGCGCATTCACGATCCCATGGAGCCCTCGCGCTTCGTTCACCTCCTCGGCGACTCCGTGACGCATGACTACTACAGGAAATGGAACGACGCATCGACCCCGTTGCTCGATCGCCTCAACGTCCGCTGGCTGATGACGGAGCCGGGACACACGCTGTCGGACCCGAGCCGCTACGTACTCCGTTACTCCGGCCCCGACGGGCTCCTGTATGAAAACCTCCATGTGCAGCCGCGGTTCTTTTCTGCGGCGGCACGCGTCCGCGTGGCCGCGGCCGGTGCGGACGCATACACCCTCGACATCGACGCAAGCGAACCAGCACGGATCGAGAGCAGCGTCGGCTGGTCACGGTGGTGGCGAACGTCGGCCGGAAGCCGGGTCTTGTCCCCCACGAACGGTGACGCGTTCCTCTCATTCACCGTTCCCGCCGGCCATCAAACGGTCACCGTGCGGTACGTCCCCATGTCGTTCTACGTTTCCGCGTTCCTCGCGCTCCTCACCGCGGCCACCGTCGTCTGCTTTATGATCCGCGCCCGTGTTCAACGCCACCTGGATCTACGTCGGCGCTCTCTACGCGATCGCGATCGGCTGCGCACGGCGCTGGAGCCCGGCGGTCCGTGATGGTTTGCGCTGGCGCGTGGCGACGTTCTTCTACGCACTGGTCCTGATCTACCTGTTCCGCCCGATGACGGGACCCTGGGTCAATCTCCCGGTCGACTTCATCAACATCCTTCCGCCGTGGGGAAACTGGCTTCATCGCCATCAGCTGTCGAATCCGGAGATGAACGATCTGGCGATGCAGATCGTTCCGTGGGCACATCAGGCCCGCGAGGCGTGGCGCTCGCTTGAGTTCCCGATCTGGAATTCGCTCTCCGGTTGCGGCTATCCGCTGCTCGCGAATGGCCAGAGCTCCGCGATGTCACCCTTGCGGCTCCTGGCACTGACCCTCCCGCTCGGCTATGCGATGACAGCCGAGGCGGCGATGAAGCTCCTGATCGCGCTGACGTCGATGTACCTGCTCTGCCGGCGGCGCTACGACGAGCTGCCGTCTGCGATCGGAGCGATCGCGTTCGCCTTCAGCACATTCATCAGCACATGGCTGCATTTTCCGATCGTCACCGTAGCGGTCTGGCTGCCGGCGGCGTTTCTGAGCATCGAGTTGCTGATCGCGCGGCGCACCTATCCGCGCTTCGTTTTCGCGGTCATTGTGTGGACGACCATGCTGTACGGAGGCCACCCCGAGACCGTGACGCACGTTACGTTTTTCGGAGGACTCTTCGCGCTATGGGTTGCGTTTGTCGAGCGCGGGGTCACCCGAAAAGAGGCGGTACGCTCGTTGGCGCTGACGGCCGCGGCGATCTTCGTCGCGGCCATCCTGGCCTCGCCGTTCATCGCAACGTTCGCGGAGACCGTCAAGAAGTCCCAGCGGTTTCAGGAACTGCAGGTTCACGCCAACGACGAGCCGCCGTTCTCGGACTTCCCTTCTGCAATCGCGACGTTCCAGCCGAACTTCTACGGGCACGCGCCGTCGGAGAAACCGTGGGGCCCGGCCACCGCGGAATCCATCACCGGCTTCGCGGGGATCCTCTCGATCGCCTCGTGGTTCGCGTTGCTTTTCCGGGCAATTGCGCAGCGCCGCTTCCGTACCCGTGAATTTTTTCTCGTCGTTCTGGCACTCGTCGCGGCAGGCATCGTCTTCAACTGGCCCCTGATCAGTTCGGGCTTCCACTTCGTTTTCCGGCTCGCGGCGAACGCGCGGCTGCGGCTGTTCCTCTGCTGGATCGGGGCAGCGATGACGGCCGCGGCGATCGACGTCGCGCGTCGGGAACGGTCCGTACCCTTTCTGATCGCCCTCCTCACGACCGCGGGGATCCTGCTCTGGCTCACTCTGACCGTTGATTTTCCGATCGAGGCCGCGAAGGACACAGCGATCATGGCCATCCTCCCGAGCGTGCTGGTCCTCGTCCTCGCGGCGCTCTTCGTGCTACAGGCGCGCGGCCGTCACATCGCCGCGATGCTGGTGGGTGCCGCCGTCATCGCAGAGTTGTGGACGGCGAGCGATGGCTGGAACCCTGTTCTTCCCGTGGAGGCGATGTATCCGGCCACTCCGCTCATCACGGCGCTCGAGCGACTGCAGCATGCGGCACCTGCGAACGCTCCGTTCCGCGTCGTAGGTATCGGCGCCGCGCTCTTCCCGAACGTTCAGGCGATGTATGGCTTCTCCGACATCCGCACCCACGACCCCATGGCCTACGGCCGCTACCTGGGTGTACTGCGACTCCTCACGAACCTCGAGACGAACGAATACTTCGCGAAGTGGCAGAACGCGGCGACGCCGCTCCTCGACTACCTCAACGTCCGTTACCTCGTCGGCGATCGCGGTCTCGATCCCGGGGATCCGCAGCGCTACCGCATGGTCTACGACGGCCGCGACGGACGGATTTTCGAGAACCTCAACGTCAAGCCGCGGTTCTTCGCGGCGAAGGACATCGTGCTCGAGTTCCGCCGCGGTCAATTCGCACAGACGCTCACGGAGCACGATCTGTCGAAGCAGACGGTGGTCAACATCCTTCCGGTCGACGGCGATCGCATGCGTCAGGATCTCCTCGCGCCGAAAAGCGACCCAGTCGTCGAGATCGTCGAAGCGCGCGACACCGCCTTTCGCCTTCGCATCCGTTCACAGCGTCACGCGCTCATCGTGAGCAGCCAGCCCTGGTGGCCGGGTTGGCGCGTCTTCCGGAACGGTCAACCAGTCGATCCCCAGCCGGTCAATGGCGCATTCCTCGGCTTCACCGTCCCGCCGGGCGACTGGGACATTCGCGTCGACTATTTCCCCCTCTCGTTCTACGGCGCGCTCATCGCCGCGTTGCTCACGGTGCTGTCGCTGATTGCCTGGCCAGCCGTGCGATCACGAGTCCTGCGCCGAGCATGAGGATTGCGAGCGGAATCAGGGAGCGCGCGTCGCCCGGGCCGGCGCCGAGCTCCCCGAGATTGAAACTCGCCCATTCCGAGGCGTCGCTGACCGGAGCGTGACGCGCGAAGACAGCGGCTTCATCGAGCGTCATCCGGTTCACCGAGGTGTGACCGGTAAATGTCTCTGAAGACCAGGGAGAAGTGATCGGAACCGATGGCCCGAAGCGACCTTGCAGCAGCAATGGCGCAAGGTACTGCGTCAACGGACGAGGAATCGTGGCGGACGGCTGCGGATCGACGGCCACTGCACAGAAGTTGATCGCGAACGACACTGCCGCGACGACGACGGCCACCGCGCGCCACCGAACATAGAGCAGTGCGATTCCAAATAGCGGGATGAGCGGCACGAGATACCGCCCTCCGATCCCAAACCCTCCCTCCCACCCGTTGAAGCTCACGTTGAACGCGAAAAAGACCGCGCCTGTGACGAGCGCCGCGGCGCACTCGATTCGCTCGTTCCGCCACCATCCGCGGACGCCCGCGATCGCAACGAGCAACAGCGGCGCGAAAAAGAAGACGCCGCGATACGGTGAGATCGTGATCGCGTAGAGCACACCCAACGTCGGCCTCTGCAGAATCCCGAGAGGCGCGCCATGGCTCAGGAACCGCGGGTCCGTCACGGCGACGCTTGTCGTCAGGAATCCTCCAAAAAGCAGGCGTTGATATGCGAGGAGTGCAACCAGCGGAAGCACCGCGCCGAGAGCGTACCGAAGCCAATGCTTTCTAGGGCCGGCGAACGCGAACGCGAGCAGCGCCGGGGCGCAGAGGTAGTTCATGGCCACCGCCAGCGACGCTGCGAACCCACCCAGCCCGCGCCGCGGACTCGTCAGCGCGAACAGCAGCAGTGCGGCGCTCGGCACGTGCACCATCAGAATCGACGCATACGGCAGAAGCTGCGTTCCGAGGGCGATCGCGAGCGACACGAACGCCGACCAGCGCGCATCAAAACCACGCCGCCGTGCGCTGAGAAAAAGCATCGCCGGGATCAGCGCTCCCGGCAATGCCACACAAACCAGCGCGCAGAGATAGGCGTTGATCGTCAGCAGCTGCACGTTTCCGGCGTCCGCGTCGCGAGCCCGTTCCAGCGCGTACAACGGCGCATACGGGATCGCCGCCAGCCACGACAACGCGGGAGCCTTGTTCGCGTAGACGTGCCCGCCCGCGAAGGAGACGTCGCCTGTGTTTGCGGCGTAGGCATCGATCGCGAAGGTGTGCCGCTCGACGATGGCTCGCGTCAGATCGAATGTCGCGTTCTGGTTCCATCCCCCTCCGGCAAAAAAATAGCCATACGAGACGAAGGTGATGAGGAACAGCCATTCGGCGATGCGGCGGTCGGCGATACTCATCCTCTTGCCGCCAGTCGCCTGATCGCGATTCCCATGCCGAGGATGACGAGCGCGATCGGAACGAGCGAGCGCAGATCGCCCGGTCCAGTCAGCAATTCGCCGAGGTTGAAGCTCGCCCACTCCGACGCGGGACTGCCTGGAGGATGGCCCTGAAAGACCATGCCTTCGTCCATCGTCATCCGATTGACCGACGTGTGACCGGTGAACGTGGCCGCCGACCAGGGAGGAATCATCGGCACCGACGGATCGAAATGACCCTGGATGAAAAGTGGCAGAAGGTACTGCGTCACCGGCCGTGCGATGGATGTCGACGGCTGTGGGTCGACTGCGGCGGCCGTGAAGTTGATCGCAAACGAGACTGCAGCCGTGATCAGAATGAGCGCCCGCCGATCGACGTGCAGCAGAGCGATCCCGAACAACGGGATGATCGGCACGAGGTATCGCCCACCCACACCCCAACCCGCGTCCCACCCGTTGAAGGTGAGGTTGAACGCGAAGAACGACGCGATCACGAAGAGGGACGTCGCGCACGCCGTTCGATCCGCGCGCCACCAGGCGCGAAAACCGAACAGCGCTACCAGGAGGACTGGCGCGAAGAAGAAAAATCCGCGGAACGGCGAGAGCGTGATTCCGTAAAGGACGTTCAGCGTCGGGAGGACAAAGACGCCCATCGCCGCGCCGTGCGCCAGAAAACGCGGGTCCTCATGCACGATGCTGATCGTGAAGATGCTGCCGAAACAGAGGTACTGGTACGTCGCGAGCGCGGCCAACGGTGCCAGCGCGCCGGCGCAGTAGCGGAGGATGGTGCGCCGTTCGATGAAGGCGAAGGCCAGGAGCGCCGGCGCGCAGAGATAGTTCATCGCGGTCGCCAGCGCCGCTGCAAACCCGGCGCGCGCGCGATGCGGCGTCGTCAGCGCATAGAGCAGCAGTGCAGCACTGGGCACGTGCAACATGAACAGCGTTGCATACGGAAGCAGCTGCGTCGCCAGCACTGTCGATGACGCGACGATCGCGGCGGGTAGTGGCCCGATTCCCTGCCGCCGGCCGTACGCGAAAAGCATCGGTGCGATCAGCGCTCCCGGCAACGCGACGCACAGCAGCGAACAGAGCCAGGTATTGATCGTCAGTAGCGTGGCGTCGCCAGGATTCGCTGCCCTGCTGCGCTCGAAGGACTCCAGTGCCGCGTAAGGAATCGCTGCCAGCCAGGACAGCGCGGGCGACTTGTTCGAATAGGTATGGCCCTTCGCGAACGACACATCACCGGTGTTGCCGGAATACGCGTCGATGACAAACGTGTGCTGCTCGACGATCGCGCGCGTCAGATCGAACTGGGAGTTCTGGTTCCAGCCACCGCCCGCGAAAAACCAGGCAAACGTGGCAAAGGTGAGGAGAAACAGCAGTTCACCGATGCGGCCGTCGCGCACGGAGCCAGCGTCGAGTGCCGAATCCCTGGTGTTCAATGTTTAATGCTCGCACACACACTCGCCATTGACATTGAACATTCAAGATTCGACAGTCGCCGCCCGCCGTGGAGAGCCGCTCCTGATCCTCACGATCTGGACGGCTGCCGTCGCCTTTCTCAATCCCAGGGGCAACTTCCCGATCGATGACGACTGGGATTTCGCGATCGCCACGTGGCGCTTCGCGGAGACGGGCCACTTTCACTTCACGGCATTCACCGCGGTCAGCCTCAGGGCGCAGGTGCTGTGGGGCGCGCTCTGGACGCGAATGCTCGGAGAGTCATTCGACGTCCTCCGCCTCTCGACGCTGATCCTCGGCGCCGCCACGCTCCTCGTCGTCCACCGTATTCTGCTGCGCGCCGGCGCCCCGCCCGCCGCCCGCATCGTGGCCACCCTCGCCCTCGGATTTCACCCGATCTTTCTCTGGTCGTCGTGCACGTTCATGACCGAGGTACCGTTCGTGTTCGCGTCGAGCGTGGCGATCTTCTGTTTCATTCGCGGCGCTGACGACGATGCCCTCGGATGGACGCTCGCCGGTTGCGCTGCGGCCATGACCGCCTGCTTCGTCCGGCAGACCGGTGTCACCCTTCTGGTGGCGCCCTTGCTGCTCGCGCTCTTCCGTCGGAAGTGGAGGGATGCCGCTGCGACCGGCGGGACCCTGACCATCTTCGGCATCGTGTACCTTCTGAAACCCGAGTGGCTGGTGGGTTCGCCGGCCGAGTTCGCGATTCATTACCGGATGTGGACCGAAACGACGTTTCGCCTGCCGGAACAGCTCGCGGTGCTCGATCACTACGCCACGTTCAACGCGCAGAACTGTGCACTCTTTTTTCTTCCGCTCGTGGCACCGCTGGCAGTGCTGCTCGGAAAGACGAGGCGCCGGAAGGACTTCGTCATCGCCGGCATCGTCGCCGTGGTGCTTTTCGCGCGCGTGCTGTCGCTGGTCGCGGACGGCCTGCCGATGCCGTACTTCGTCTCGCCGTACTGCTGCGACATCTTTGCCGGCAACATCTTCGCGGACTTCGGACTGGGACCACTTGCGCTGGCGGGAACGTATCCCTTCCGGCTTCCGTACGCGGGCCGGATCATCGTCACCATCGTCAGCGTCATTCTGGCGACGTGTCTGATCTGGGCGGTGCTCCGGCGCGCCGCCCGGACGAACGCATCGCTGCTCGCGCTGGGGGCGGCGCTCTTCGGCTCGCTGGCGCTCTTCGGCTCGGGACTGTACGTCGACCGTTACTCGCTCGACTCCGCATGGCCGCTGGTGATCGCGCTGCCGCTGATGCTTCCGTGGCAGTCCCGTGCCGTGCGCGGCATCAGCATCGCCGGCCTGGCGATCGTGGCGATCTTCGCGACGTTCGCGGTGCAGGAGTATTTCTCGTGGAACCGCGCGCGCTGGACAGCGATCAACGACCTGCGTGCGCGGGGCGTCGCGATTCCGTCGATCAACGCCGGCGCCGAGCCCTTCTACCTCTACGAGCTGTCGCACGGTGATCAGCGGATGCGGCGCATCCACCAGTTCGGAGTCGGGGAACGGCCGTACACCGTTGCGTTCGAACCCTTGCGCGGAAAGCGGGTCATCGCCCGCTACCCCTACGGCGGCTGGCTCGGACTTCACCGCGGAACCGTATACGTGGTCTACGGACCGTCCTAACGGAACTTCTTATTGAGCCGTTCGCGCGCCAGCGCGTCGACGCGCGCGAGCGTCGGCCCGAGGATCTCTCGCTGCTTCTCGACGAGGGAGGCGATGCCTTCCTTCGCCAGTCCGAGCATCGCGGCCATCTCATCATCGCTGAACGTGGCACCTTCGGCGGTGCCCTGTAACTCGACGAAGCGCCCCTTGTCGGTCGCCACGATGTTCATGTCGACCCCGGCTTTCGAGTCTTCCTCGTAGTTCAGGTCGAGCGCCGCCGTGCCGTTGATCATGCCGACGGATACGGCGGCGACAAACGACGTGATCGGCCAGGTGTTGAGCTGTCCATCGATGTAGAGGCGTCCCAATGCCAGCGAAAGAGCCACGAACGAGCCAGTGATGGATGCGGTGCGCGTCCCGCCATCGGCCTGGATGACGTCACAATCGAGCCAGATCGTCCGCTCGCCGAGGAGCTCTGTGTTTACCGCGGCGCGAAGGGAACGGCCGATCAGGCGCTGGATTTCCATCGTGCGTCCGCCCTGCTTTCCGCGGGCCGCTTCGCGATCCGTCCGCTCCGTCGTCGCGCGCGGGAGCATTCCGTACTCCGCCGTCACCCAGCCTTTTCCCGTGCGGTAGAGGAACGGCGGGACCTTCTCCTGGATCGACGCCGTGCAGATCACGCGGGTGTCCCCCACTTCGATGAGCGCGGAGCCCTCCGCGTGCTTGCTGAAGTTGGGAGTGATGAGGACGCGGCGCAGCTCGTTCGCGGCGCGGCCATCGGTGCGGGGCTTGGATGGGGTGCTCATGGGGCGTGGAGGATACTTGATTGCATGCCCTCGCGGCCTACACGGCGGCGGGTTCTTCTGCGATCACCGCCCCTTTCGGCACGACGACGATCCCGCTCTCCGTCACCGTGAAACGTTCCCGGTCGGCGGCGAGGTCGTATCCGATCGTCGTCCCAGGCGGAATCTTGACGCCCTTGTCGATGATCGTGCGGCGGATCCGCGAATGACGCCCGATCTCGACACCATCCATCAGGATCGACTCGTCGACGTCGGTGTAGGAATGAATGCGGACGCGCGGATGCAGAACGCAACGGTTGATGGTGCCGCCCGAGATGATGGTCCCGTCCGAGACCAGCGAATCCGTGGCGATTCCGATGCGCTGGGACTTGGAGTCGGCGAAGACGAACTTCGCCGGCGGCAGATTCATCGGCGCGGAGACCATCGGCCACTGCGCGTTGTAGAGATTGAAGAGCGGCGTCACCGCGACGAGATCGAGCGACGCCGCGAAATACGAATCGATCGTGCCGACGTCGCGCCAGTAGCCGCGGTTGATCTCCGCTTCTCCCGGTACGTGGTTCTTCGCGAAGTCATACGCGTAGACCTTCATCTTCGGATACATCGCCGGGATGATTTCCTTCCCGAAGTCGTGGGCTGCGTCCCGAAGGGCGTTGCGCTGCAGCACGTCGATCATGACGTTCGCCTTGAAGATGTAGTTGCCCATCGAGGCGAGTACCATGTCCGGCCGGCCGGGGATGGTCTTGGCGCCCTCTTTCGGCTTTTCGACGAACCCGGTGACGCGCCAGTCGGCATCGACCTCGACGATCCCGAAGTTGTGTGCCTCCGCAAGGGGAACCGGAATCGTGGCGATCGTCAGATCGGCATCGGTCGTCAGGTGTTCCTGCAGCATCTGATTCACATCCATTTTGTAGATGTGATCGCCGCCGAAGACGCAGACGAACTCCGGCTGCTCGTCGAAGATCAGCTCGAGATTCTGGAAGACCGCGTCGGCAGTGCCGCGAAACCAGAAGGGACCCTTGCGCATCTGTGCCGGCACGATGTCGACGTACTGTCCGATCTCCGGAACAAGACGCCACGTGCGCGTGATGTGCTCGATGAGTGAGTTCGACTTGAACTGCGTCATCACCTTGATCTTCAGGAACCCCGAATTGATGAAGTTGTTGATGACGAAGTCGATGATCCGGTAGCGGCCACCGAAGGGAACCGCCGGTTTGGCGCGGTCGCGGGTCAGCGGGTAGAGCCGCTCGCCCATACCGCCGGCGAGGACCATCGTCAGAATGTTGCGGCGAGCAAGAGATCCGTACATGTGCGGTTGATTCTTTCGCCAACGGGCCTGCGAAGCAATTCATGTGCTAAAACCTTCGCCGAACGATGGCCGAAAAGGACTACTACGACATCCTCGGCGTGAAGAAGGCCGCCACTCCGGAGGAGATCAAGAAGGCCTACCGCGGTCTGGCGAAAAAGTTCCATCCCGACAAGAACAAGGGAAACAAGGACGCGGAAAACAAGTTCAAGGAGATCTCCGAGGCGTATGCCGTCCTTTCCGACACCGAGAAACGGGACCAGTACGACCGCATGGGAAGAGAGGCGTTCCGATCCGGCGGTGGTCCGGGCGGGAACCCCTTCTCGGGTGCGGGAGGTCCCTTCGGCGGATTCGATTTCTCGCAGTTCGGCGGCGCCGGCGGCGGCCGGGCACGCGGCGGTCGCAGAGCCGGCGCCGGAGCAGGCGGGTTCACCGACATCTTCTCCGACCTTTTCGGCGGCGGTGGCGGCTTCGAGCAGGGACCAGAGCGCGGGTCGGATCTCGAGGCCGAGCTGACAATCGACTTCCGTGACGCGATTCTCGGCACCACGATGGACCTGGTCCTCAACGGAAAGGCGGTCAAGGTCAAGATCCCCGAAGGCGTGCAGGATGGTCAGCGCATCCGCCTCCGTGGAAAGGGCGCTCCGGGCGGAAAGGGCGGACCGGCCGGCGATCTCAACGTGCTCATTCACGTGCGGCCTCACGCATTGTTCGAACGCCGCGGTGACGACGTCTACATCGACCTGCCCATTACCGTCGGCGAAGCGATTCGTGGCGGCGAGGTCGAAGTGCCGACGATCCACGGTCCGGTCCGGGCACGCATCCCGGCGGGAACGCAGGGCGGCCAGACGTTTCGGCTTCGCGGAAAAGGCGTGAAGAGAAAGGCGGGCGCCGTCGGCGATCACTACTATCGTGTCGAGATCAACGTTCCGAAGAACGTGTCGGCGGAAGTCCTTGCGGCCGCGGATACGATCGACGGTGCGTATGACGGGGACCCGCGCGCGAAGCTGAACGCTGTTCTCTGAATCCATGGACATCGAACTCCTGCGCGCGGACGTCACGTCCCTGAAAGTCGACGCGATCATCAACCCCGCCTCCGCTCGCAAGCGCGTCACTGATTTCGAGTCGGTCCACGGAGGAGATATCCTCGTTACGACTGGCGGGAACGTCCTCTGCAAATTCGTCATCCACGCGATCGTCCCGAGCATGGGCGACGCGGATGTCGACGCCAAGCTCCGGAACGCGATGTGGGCCGCGCTCAAGCGAGCCGAGGAGTTGGCCATCGCCTCGGTGGCCATGCCGCCTCTACCCCTCGCTTTTGGCTTCGAGCTGGCACACAGCTCGCGTCTATTGCTCGTCACGGCGCTGGACTTTCGGACGCACGCCCGCTCCCTGCAGCGGGTGATCTTCTGCGCGTTCAACGCTGAAACGTACGGCGTTCTGGAGTGCGTCCTGAAGGGGCTCAGAGATTGATACCGAGCGGACAGATTTTCGTGATCGGAGACTCGCATATCGGCCTGTCGGACGGCAGCGAGCAACCGATCCTCGCCTGGCTCGACCGGCTGTCCGCGCTGCGGCCGCGGGCGCTGTACCTGAACGGTGACCTCTTCCACTACCTCATCGCCGATCCGAAGTTCTACACGCAGTCGGTCGAGAAAGTCTTCACGCGGTTTCGCGAGATTCGCGACGCCGGGATGCCCATCCACTACATCGAAGGAAACCGCGACTTCTTCCTGCGCGGTTCCTTCGCCGAGAAGGCCGTTACCGACGTGGCGATGGAGTACGCGGTGAGGGCGGGTGATCGAAAGTATCTGATCATCCACGGCGACATGATCAATGACCGCGATCTTCCGTACCGCTTCTGGCGTTTCGCATCGAAGAACACACTCTCACGCCTCTCGCTGAAGGTGATCCCGAAGAAGGTCGCGCGCCGGTTCGTCGAATCGGTGGAACACCGACTGTCCGACTCGAACTTCAAGCACAAGTCACATCTCCCGACCGCGCAGATGGAAGAATATGGGCGGCAGCGAGGCGCCGAAGGCTTCACGGACGTCGTCTTCGGGCACTTCCACAACAAGCTCGTCCTGCCGGGAGACACGACCGTCACCGTCCTCCCGCCGTGGTACGAGACGGGCGAGGCGATGGCGATCGATCCGGACAGCGGCGCGTTCGAATTCGTGACGGTGTGATGATGGCGATGGCAGTTCCAATGCTGAATCGTGAGCATTCTCAGTGCGCGTGACATTCCTCGGAACCGGAACTTCAACCGGCGTCCCCGTGGTCGGCTGTTCCTGCCGCGTCTGCACCTCCGATGACCCGCGCAACCAGCGGCTCCGGCAGTCGGTGAAGATCGAGAGCCAGGGAAAACACTTCCTGATCGACACGACGCCGGACCTCCGCCTCCAGCTGCTGAAGTTCCCGATTCCACGCCTGGATTTCGTCCTGTTCACGCATTCGCACTCCGATCACCTCATGGGACTCGACGACATCCGGCCGTTCAACTTCCGGCAGCACGAGGCGATCCAGGCGTTCGCCAATCCGATGACGGCGGTAGCGATCCGGCGGGCGTTCAGCTACATCTGGTCGGACTCTCAGATCGGCGGCGGAAAGCCGCAACTCGATCTGCGAGAGATCGAGGGACCTTTCGTGCATGAGGGAGTCGCCATCACCCCTCTCCCCGTCACGCACGGTGACTGGACGATTCTCGGCTTTCGAATCGGCTCGTTTGCGTACATCACCGACACGAACGGGATCCCCGACACGACGATGGACCTCCTCGCCGGCGTCGACGTCCTGGCCCTGGACGGCCTGCGCGTCGCACCGCGCCATCCGACACACTTTGTGATCGACGAAGCCATCGCCGTGGCACAACGGATCAATGCGCGTCAGACCTGGTTGATCCACCTCACACACGAGGTCGACCATCAGACTGTCGAGGCCACGCTGCCGCCGGCGATCCGCCTGGCCTATGACGGTCTGGTTCTGGAGGTCGATTGAAGAGCATCGCCCGGGTTGCCACGCTGGATGCGGATGTCACCGCACCTCCATCGAAGTCCTACTCCGTCCGCGCGCTGCTGCTCGGCGCGATGGCCGAGGGAACGACGACGATCACGAATTGCCTGGACGCCGACGACACGCGATACGCACTCGAAGCGCTGCGATCGATCGGCTTTCCGATCGAAGGTACATTCAAGACCGGCGTCTCCATCGGACCGCGGGCAAGCATGTCCGCCAACGACGTGACGGTGTTCGTGGGCAACGCCGGCACGGCGATGCGCTTTCTAACCGGCTGGCTCGCGTTTACGCCCGGACGATTCCTTTTGCAGGGCGAGGCGCGCATGCACGAGCGGCCGATCGGCAACCTCGTCGAGGTGTTGCTCTCGATCGGAGCCGAGGTCGAGTACACGGGCGAGGAAGGCTTCCCGCCTCTGCGCATTCGCGGCAAACGCATGCGCGGCGGATTTGACGTCCCCATCGCCGCGGACACCTCCAGTCAGTTCGCGTCCTCGTTGATGATGGCGGGCGCCACGCTGCCGGACGGGATCACCCTGCGCCTCACCTCGCTGGCATCGGCGTCTTACCTCGATGTCACCGCGTCGATCCTCACGGCATTCGGCGCGGCCGTCCGGCGGGATGGAACGACGATCCGGGTCAAGGCCGCGACGCTGCGGCGCGACGAGTATCGTGTCGAAGGCGATTACTCGTCGGCGTCCTACTGGTTCGCGGCGGCCGCCGCGACACGCGGCACAGTGCGCGTGCACGGCCTCGCGTATCCGAGCGCTCAAGGCGACGCGGCGTTTCTCGGCATCCTGCGGTCGATGGGCTGCCAGGTCACCGTTGCAGAGGATCAGATTTCGGTCACCGGCGCACCGTTGCGAGGAGGCCGCTTCGACTGTAACTCTTGTCCCGACATCGTTCCCACGCTTGCCGCGATCGCTCCGCTGGCGTCGTCGCCTGTGGAAATCGTGAATGTCGCGAATCTTCGCGTCAAGGAATCGGACCGTCTGGCAACCGTCAGCCGTGAGTTGCGCACCCTCGGCGCGACGGTCGAGGAACGAGCGGACTCCCTGCTCATCCAGCCGGGGTGGTCGTCCGAACCCGTCACCGTGGAAACGCATAACGATCACCGGATCGCCATGGCCTTCGCCATCGCCGGCCTCGCGCGCGGCAATGTCACGATCGCCAATGAGCAGGTGGTCTCGAAATCGTATCCGCGCTTCTGGAGAACGCTCGACGAGGTCGCCAGACGCCCGGTAGTGGAGCAGTTTGAAAGTTATTGACTCCGATCGGCCTTCCCGGTTTGCGTTCGCAACCGCCAGTTCCCTATCGTATCTCTCCATGACGCTCGCAGCCGTAATCACGCCGCCCGAAGGCGAATACGACACCGAGGCCGCTGCCGTTCACGCGATTCGGCGCGAGGCCGCGAAGCACGGCGCCGATGCGGTATTCATCGAAGAGCAGACCGAAGGAACCGGCTGGTCGTTCCACGGCACGAAAGGCGGGTCGTTCAGCACGCTCCGCATTCGCGCGAAAGCGATTGCTTGGAAATAACGAACAAGCCGTCAAAGCGCCCGCCCCGCGACGTGAGCCAGAGCGCCCGGGGTTGACGGCAAGCTCTGAAAGCTCTGTCATACAATACGGGCCCTCTCATGGACGACGACCCATTCCGTAGCGCGCCTGCCCCTCGCGCTCGGTGAGTATGCCTACCTGGTACCTGCTTCTCGCCTTGCTGTTCATCATTGCGAACGGATTCTTCGTCGCTGCTGAATTTGCCATCATCAAGGTTCGCCCCACGCAGCTCGCGGAGATGGCGGCGAGTGGCAGTACGCGCGCGCGGATGGCGCGCCGGATCGTCAAGAAGCTCGACAGTTACCTCTCTGCCACGCAACTTGGCGTCACGCTCGCCTCATTGGCGCTGGGCTGGGTGGGTGAGCCCGCCTTCGAGAGTCTCATCGCGCCGCGCCTCTCCTCCCTCGGCGTCTACAGCGTCGCCATCGCGCACACGATCGCCGCGTCGATCGCGTTCATTCTCATCTCGTCGCTTCACATCATCTTTGGCGAACTCGGTCCCAAGTACCTGGCGATCGACAAGACCCTGCCCACGGCCCTCTGGTCCGCACACCTGCTGCGCGCGTTCTACGTCCTCGCGTATCCGGTCATCTGGATGCTGAATCGCACGACAAACGCGGTACTTCGTCTGGCCGGCATCAGCCCGGCCAGCGACAAGGAGATGGCCCACTCGCAGGAAGAGCTTCGCCTCATCCTCGCTCACTCCGAGAAGGCCGGGATTCTCTCCGAGGAGAACCGGGAGATCATCGAGGGGGTCTTTCAGTTTTCGAAACGGACCGCGCGGCAGATCATGGTTCCGCGCACCGACGTCGCCGTTCTCTCCACGAAGAAATCGATCGAAGAGAACCTGGAGTACATCCGGACGACGCGCCACACCCGCTACCCTCTTTGCGACGGCACGCTCGACCAGACCATCGGCCTCATCCACGTGAAAGACCTCTTCCTCGCACAACTGCGGGGACCAGGCCGGACGATGATGGAGCTCAAGCGCGACGTGTTGTTCGTCCCCGAAAACTCCACCGTCGAAGCCCTGCTGTCGCAGTTCATCGAGCACAAGACACACATGGCCATCGTCCTCGACGAATACGGCGGCGCTTCTGGAATCGTGTCGCTCGAGAACATTACCGAAGAGTTGTTCGGACAGATTCAGGACGAGTTCGATCGGGAGCGTCCGGAGATCGAACCGCTCGGAAACGGACGGTACCGCGTGCGGGGCGACTACCTGATCGAAGACCTCGCCGACCGGCTCAAGGTGGACGTTGGTGAGCCCGCGGAAGAGACCATCGGCGGGTTCGTGGCTGCCCGCATGGGGCGGGAAGTGGTGCCCGGCGACACGACTCAGCTCGGCGAATTGTCGATTGAGGTTCTGGATGCGGAACGCTTCCGCGTGCGGTGGGTGATCGTGCAGACGCAGATGCCGTTGACGATCGAAGTGCAGGAAAGCGAGGGGCATCCGTAGCGGCGCCCCGCAATATTGATTACGAACGTTTGAAGAAGCTGGTGATCGACCGCCACGCGCGCCGCATCATGCTGCTGCGATCGCGTTCATGCAGGTCATGGTCGTGCCGTGCGATGCGATGCGAGCGTCCTTGAGGACTTGATTCGTCTCTTGAATTCGCATTGAGAGTCTCCTTTTTTACTGCGAATAAGTGCAAAGGAAACGCCAAACGCAAGTCGCCTGGTCTTCAATCCTCGCCGGTCATCGGTCGATGCGGCGGCGTCAACTCGTCTTCGTCCCTGTTCGTAACCAGCGCCTGGTCATGAAACGCGCAGACGATGTCGCGAACCTGCTGCGGATCGTCGACGAGGTGCAGACTGTCGACATCGTCCTTTGTGATGTTGTTCGCGGGGAGGACGGTCTTGCGAAGCCAGTCGAGCAAGCCGCCCCAGTACTCGCTCCCGTAGAGAATCACGGGAAAGTTCGTGATCTTCTTGGTCTGGATCAGCGTCAGCGCACCCATCAATTCGTCCAGCGTTCCGAAGCCGCCCGGGAACGTGATGAACGCCTCGGAGTACTTGATGAACATCGTCTTGCGGACGAAGAAGTAGCGGAAGGTCATCGCCTTGTCGACGTACTGGTTGACCCTCTGCTCGAACGGCAGCTCGATGTTGCAGCCGATGGAGAGTGCTCCCGCCTGACGCGCCCCTTTGTTCGCCGCTTCCATGATTCCCGGACCGCCGCCGGTAATCACGGCGAAGCCCGCCTTGCCGATCAGCTCGGCGGTCCTGACGGCGGCGTCGTAGTACTCATTCGACAACTGAGTCCGTGCCGACCCGAAGATCGACACCGCCGGATACACCTCGGCGAGATGATCGAAGCCGGCGACGAACTCGCTCGTGATGCGCAGTACACGCCACGACTCGGTCTGGAGCAGCTCATGACGGCTGGGGCGGTCGAGCAGCTTGCGGTCTTCGAGCGCCTCCCGCGGCTTCGGCGGGATGTGGATGTCGTGTCCCGGGCTGGCAGAGGTTTGCGTTTGATCGAGGTCCATTGCGGACATTATGAAGGGCAGGGCCGCCACCATGTGGGGCGGCCCCGCGCTAGGTCAGCGACGCAGCTTGATGACGGCCGTCTCGACGAGCCTGTCGCCGGGCAGATCGCGCTGCCATGCGGTCGCCTTGACACTGCCGCTCTCGCTCATCGTGCCGAAGGACGTGCGCACCTTGTAGCGGATGGTCGAGTCTTCCGCCGGCTGGAGGTTGCTGAGCGTGTAGTGGTACGAATTCGAGCCGGGGTCGTGTGACATCGTCACTCCCCGTTCGTGGATCTCATCGAGCACGACGAGCTGGCCGGGAAGGTCCACGTCGACGAGAATGTCCGTCACGTTCTTGATCCCTCGGTTGCCCAGGACGATATCGATGTTCCCCTCGCCTGCTCGGGGAGGTCGGACGGGTGGTTGATGTTGATCTTGAGAAACTGCCCATGCTTCGTCACGGCCATGCCACCGCTCTTGCAGCCGGTCAGGGCAAAGAAGGCGACCGCGATCACGGCCGCTGAGGCCAGTGTGAGAATCCGATTCGTTTTCATAACTTCTCCTTCGCTGGCAAACTCTGCAAGGAGCAGACCGACGGAGGTCGCACGGCAAGGTGGGGCGCCGGCGGCCTGGCAGGCGTTCCTGGGAAAGGCCGGACCCAAACCCAACGCCGGCGAGGCCGCCGGCGCCCCACTTCGCTCGATACCTCGTGAAACCGGCACCACACTTGCGGTAAAAGAGTGCTCCGCATGGCGTACTATCTTGGCGTCGATGGTGGCGCGTCGAAGACCGCAGCGCTCGTCACGGACGATACCGGCCGTGCACTCGGCGACGGCTTCGCGGGACCATCAAACCATCTTCGGGTGGGGATCGAGACCGCGGCCCGGAACATCGAGCGGGCCGTGAACAAGGCGCTCGTCACCGCCGATGTCGCCAGCCGCGAGATCATCTGGACCTATTGCGGGATCGCCGGGGCCGACCATCCCGCGCACCGGCAGGAAGTCGTCGATTCATTGAGCGTCTTTTTCCCGCGGGGCAATTTCACCGTCGACAACGACGCGCGCATCGCCCTCAGCGGTGCGATCGGCTTCGGTGCCGGGATCGTGGTCATCGCCGGCACGGGCTCCGTCGCCTTCGGCCGCAATCTCGCCGGCGACGAGGCTCGCGCGGGCGGCTGGGGGCCGATCGTCGGCGATGAGGGGAGCGGCTACGCCATCGCGCGTGCCGGACTCGCTTCGATCCTCCGGGCCCACGACGGCCGTGGTCCGGCCACGCTCATGACGGAGCTGCTGCAGCGGGACTACGACATGACGCCCGCCGATCTCCCGCGCTTCGTCTACGCTCAGACCACGCACGCCGATGACATCGCGCGGATGGGGAAACTGGTGATCGACGCCGCGGAATCTGGCGACCCCGTCGCGGCCGAAATCGTCCAACACGCGGGGACCGAGCTCGCAAGGTCCGTCCTTGCAGTCGCGACACGGCTCGGAATCGCGGCTTCCGACGTTCCTGTCGCGTACGTCGGCGGCGCGTTCAATGCCGGAGAAGCCCTGCTGGCACCGATGCGCAGCGCGGTCCTGGCCGCTGCGCCCCACGCCCGGATCGTCCCACCCGCCCACACGCCCGTTGAGGGCGCGGCGCGGATGGCCATCCGCGCCGCGACGAATCCCAGGCCCACGCGCGCCGGTTCGTGATCAGAAGCGGAACGTCAATCCACCCGAGAAAATCACCGGGTTGATCTTCACGCGGGCCGGTGTCGTTCCGGACGCGTAGACGGCCTTCGCCGACGATTTCAAGGGCACGTACTTGCCGTCGGCCGTCAATGCCAGCATGCGCGTGATCCGGAAACCCAATCCTGCATTCAGGGCCAGACCCGCGTCATCCTTGAAATTGATCTCGCTGACGTTGAGGTTGCCCCGCCCCTTCACGTTGTCGAACAGCACATAGGCCGCACCGGCTCCGATGTAGGGATCGATCACACCGTTGGGTGCGAAATGAAACTGCAGGATCCCGGTCATCGGCGTGATGCGCGTCCCTCCTGTGGCGAACGAACCGCCGCCCACGGCGCGTGAACGAATCCTCGCGTCCGGCTTGACCTGCACGATGTCGAGGGCCGCGGAGAGGTTGTTGCCGAAAAAAATGTTGGCGCCGGCGCCATAGCCGAGCTTTCCGTTGAAGCTGACGTCGAACGGCTGATTGGGCGTGGCGGAGTTGAATGTTCCATTGCTGTTCGTGTCCACCCAGGCAGCCCACCCCGTCAGGTCAAACGAGCGGTCTCCGGCAAACGCGGGGACGGCGATCACGAAAACAAGCGCGAGAGCAATGCACGACCATTTCATTGGCGAATCCTCCGGGTGCGCCTCAAGCAAGAGTCGTGACCTCATCCGTTCGAGAATTCTCAGTGGTCGGATTCGCCGTCGAGGCCGAGGAACGTGCGGATCGGCACGCCGGTGACTTCCTGGAAGCGCTGACTGTAGGACTTGATCGCGCCGGACGGCTCGTCTAGAAAGATGCGCTCGACGCGGAAAAGTGGCACGAACATCGTGATGAGATCGAGGTCAAGATCTTCGTTGCGGGCGATCTGATGGATCCAGTCCTCGTACGAGTCGAGGTTGACACCGCGCAGGGTGACGCCCGCCGAGGAAAGAGCGAGGAGGATACCGAAAAACTTCTCTTTCGGATTGACCAGGTTGGCGATGATCAGCGACGTCGGCAGGAATCCTTCGATCATACTTTCTCACTCAGTTCGATCAGCACGCCGTTGCCGGCGGCAGGGTGGAGAAATGCGATGCGACAGCCATGCGCGCCCGGCACCGGAGCCTCGTTGATGAGCCGGTAACCCTGCTCCTTCAATCGCGCCAGATGCGCGTCGATGTCCTCGACCCGGAAGCAGAGGTGGTGGATTCCTTCGCCGCGTTTTGCGATGAACTTCGCGATCGGCGAGTCGTCGCCCGTCGGTTCCAGTAGCTCGATGTTCGAATCACCCGCGGAGAGAAACGCCGTGCGAACCCCCTGCGAAGCGACCGTTTCGACGTGGTCGACGGTCAGTCCAAGCGCTTCGTAGATCTTCGCGGCATCGAGCGATCTCACAGCAATCCCGATGTGATCGAGCCTCGCCTTCGTCATCAGACCCCCTTCACGTCCGCGCCCCAGATGTGTTTGTGGAGCTGCGTCTGCAGGCGCGCCGGCACGCGGTCGGCCAGCATCCATTCTGCCAACGGTTTCAGATCGAGCTCTCCCCAGACCGGTGAGAAGAGAATGGTGCGGCCGGTGAGGTTGTGCTGCTCGATCACACCGCGCGCCCAGTCGTAGTCCGCGCGATCCGCAACGACGAACTTGATCTCATCGTGTGGATGCAGTTGTTTGAGGTTCGGCCAGTAGTTCTTGTCCACTTCGCCGGAACCAGGGCACTTGATGTCGAGGATGATCCCGGCGCGGCGATCGACCGGCAGGATATCGATCGAACCGGACGTCTCGACCAGTACCTCGAAGCCCTCATCGCAAAGCCGCGCGATCAGCTCAAAGCCTTCCTTCTGGGCCAGCGGCTCCCCGCCGGTGACCTCGACGAGCTCGCATCCGTACGCCTTCACGCGCGAGACGACGTCGTCGATCGACATCCGTTCCCCGCCCGTGAACGTGTACTCGGAGTCGCACCAGCGGCAGCGCAGATTGCAGCCCGTGAGGCGGACAAACACGCAGGGGCGTCCCACGTGGGAGGACTCGCCCTGGATCGAATGGAAGATTTCAGTGATGCGCATAGCGGGTTGGATCAGCGATGCCGGCCTCTTCGAAACCACGCCTTCTCAGAATGCAGGAGTCGCAGTGGCCACAGGCGGCTCCGTCCGGCCGGGGGTCGTAACACGAGTGCGTCGTCGAATAATCGACCCCAAGCGCCGTCCCCCGCTGGATGATGCCGGCCTTCGACAACGTCACGAGTGGAGCCACGAGTCGCGGATGGCCGTGCTCGACGCCGCTTCGTGTTCCGGTGAGGATGACGCGCTGAAAGGCCTCCAGAAACGCCGGCCGGCAGTCGGGATAACCGCTGAAGTCGATCGCGTTGACGCCGATCCAGATCTCCTCCGCTTCCCGTGCCTCCGCGTAGCCAAGCGCGAGCGACAGGAAGATGGTGTTTCGGGCTGGGACGTACGTGACCGGGATGCCCGGATCGTCGGCGTGGTCTTTCGGGACGTCGATGTCCTGGGTCAGCGCGCTCCCGCCGAAGAGCCGGAGGTTCATCGGAAAGACGACGTGCTCGTCGACCCCGATCGATTCGGCCACACGGCTCGCGGCCTCGAGCTCGATTCCATGCCGCTGCCCGTACGCGAACGACAGGGCGTAACAGGAGCGCCCCTCCTCTTTCGCAATCGCCAGCACCGTGGCCGAGTCGAGACCCCCGCTCAGCAGGACAACAGCTTTCATCGCCCGAATACTACAATCGCGCGCTATGTCCGACCTGAATGTCTACGAAGTCCTCAACCGCAAGCGCCGGGGCGCCCCGCTCGAGTCTCGCGAGATCGAGTTGTTCATCGAGCGCTACACGCGTGGCGAAGTCCCCGACTACCAGATGTCCGCCCTCCTCATGGCCATCGCCATCAACGGCATGACGGCCGAGGAGATGGCGACGTTGACCCAGGCGATGCTGCGAAGCGGCGATCAGTGGCACCTGCGCACCGAATACGATTTCATCGCTGACAAGCATTCCACAGGTGGCGTTGGCGACAAGGTCTCACTGGTCCTCTCGCCCTGGGTGGCTGCCTGCGGCATCAAGATCGGCATGCTCTCCGGCCGCGGCCTCGGCCACACCGGCGGGACGCTGGACAAGCTCGAGGCGATCCCGGGATTCAACGCGCGGATGTCACGCGAACAGTTCGACCAGAGCATCGCCGACTCCGGCTGTGTCATCTCGACGTCGACCGAGGGGATCGCGCCGGCCGACAAGAAGATCTACGCGTTGCGCGATGTGACCGGGACCGTCGAATCCCTGCCGCTCATCACGGCGTCGATCATGTCGAAGAAGCTGGCCATGGGCGCATCGGCCCTGATTCTCGATGTCAAGACAGGCAGCGGCGCGTTCATGCGGAAATACCAGGATTCGAAAGCGCTGGCGCAGAGCCTCATCGCGGCCGCTGCCGGCTCCGGCACGCGTGTCGAGGCGCTCATCACCGACATGGATCGGCCGCTCGGGGTTGCGGCGGGCAACGCGAACGAGATCATCGAAACGGTCGAAGCGCTGAAAGGCAACGGGCCGGCCGACCTCGAAGAGGTGACGCGCGCGCAGGCCATCCGCTTGCTGGTCATGTCCGGCAAGTTCGACGACGCCTCCGCGGCGACGGCGCTCGAGGAGGCCCTCCGCTCCGGGCGGGCCCTCGCTCAGGCGCGGCTCTGGATCACGGCACAAGGCGGCAACGCCGCCATCGTCGACGACTACTCGCTGCTCCCCCAGCCGCGCACGACGCTCGAAGTGAAAGCTCCACAATCCGGCTTTATCACCTTCATGGACACCTACCAGGCCGGCATGTTCACCGTCGACCTCGGAGCTGGCCGCAAGAAAGCGGACGACGTGATCGACTACGCCGCGGGGGTGATGTTCGACCGAAAAACTGGCGATGAGGTTCGCGCCGGCGAGACGATCGCACGCATTCAACTCGGCAACAGCAAGCGCGATCTCGACGAGTTGACGAAGCGGTACCTCTCCTTCGTCACCTTTGGAGACAAGAAGCCGGAGGAACGGCCGCTCATTCACGAGCACCTGACCGCGTGACGCCGCGTGCGACCTTCGCACGGGGAACCACACGATTCGTGATAATCAACGCCCATGACCAATCGAGCCATCGTCATCGTCTGTGACTCCCTCGGTGTCGGGGAGCTACCCGACGCCAAAGATTTTGGAGATGAGGGGTCGAATACCCTCGGGCACGTGCTCGAGTCTCAGCATCCTTCACTGCCGAATCTTGCCCGCCTGGGATTGCTGCACACCTTGCCTGCACCCGCATCGAGCGAGACTCCTCAGGCGGCGTACGGGCGCATGGCGGAAGTGAGCGAAGGAAAAGACACGACCACCGGCCATTGGGAAATGATGGGCCTCGTCGTCGAGCACCCGTTCCGCACGTATCCGGACGGTTTTCCCGCGGACGTGATCGCCGAGTACGAACGGCGCATCGGCCGGAAGACTCTCGGCAATAAGCCGGCGTCGGGCACCGTCATCCTCGACGAGCTCGGCGAAGAGCATATGCGCACCGGATCACCGATCGTCTACACATCCGCTGACTCGGTCTTTCAGGTGGCCACGCACGAGGAGATCATCCCGGTCGAGGAGCTGTGGCGCATCTGCGCGATCGCGCGCGAGCTGATGCGCGGCGAACACAACATCGGACGGATCATCGCGCGACCATTCGTGGGCACCGGCAAGGGGCACTTCAAGCGAACGGCGAACCGCAAGGACTTTTCGGTCCGGCCCACCGGCGAGACCGTCGTGGAACGCGCATTCAACGCCGGCAGGACCGTGATCGGGCTGGGAAAGATTGCCGACATCTTCGACCGTGTCGGAATCTCGCAGGAGATCCGCACGGAGAACAACTCGGATGGGATGCGCAAGACCCGCGATCTCATCCGTGAGTCGAACGCGGACTTCATCTTCACGAATCTCGTCGATTTCGACTCGAAGTACGGCCATCGCAACGATGCACCGGGGTACGCGAACGCCCTGGAGGTCTTCGACGAAGAGCTCGCAGGCCTGCTCACCGACATGCGCGAGAACGACCTGCTCTTCATCACGGCCGATCACGGTTGCGATCCCACCGACGTCTCGACCGACCACACGCGTGAGTACGTCCCGTTGATCGTCGCCGGGCCGCGCGTCGTGGCCCAGTCTCTCGGTACCCGGTCAACCTTCGCAGATCTCGGGGCGACGATCTGCGAGCATCTCGGCATTCCTGGCACCGGCTTGCCCGGAACCAGCGTTCTGAAGCAGGTGATGAAATGAAACGAACAGCGTATGGAATCCTTTTGATGTTCGCGACGAGCACCTTCGCGCAGGTGCCCGTCGCACGCGTGGCGGCCGATGCGCGCGTGCTCGATCGCGTGGCCGAGGCCAGCAGGAACGACCTGCCTCGCGACCTCATGAAACGGATCGTCAATGAAGACATCGATCTGCTGCGCGGAAAACGCGCGGACGGCACCTACCAGTACGCCGGTTACGACCGGATGGAAGCGGGACGCAAATCAGACACGCTCTCGGTCGACCCTGAGCGCAAAGATTCCGTTCTGGAGTTGCGCGACAACTTCGCCTACCGCCTGATCGTCAGTGTCCCGTCGCGACGGCTGCTGCTGGCGAAGAATCACCACATTTTTGTCGACCACATCGAAATCGAGATCCTTCCGGAGAAGTCCTCGCAGAAGAAGTTTCAGACGGTCAAGGTCGAGGATTGGATCGAGCCGGGCGGATCCAAGACGGTCGATCTCGACGAGATCGGGCGGCAGGCGATTGCCAGGGTCTACGCGCATGCCGAGAAAGGTGGCTACGCCAACGTCACGTTGACGTTGATTGAGGCGCGGATCTTCGACGAACCCTCCAGCCCGTATGCCGATGCGGTAGAGAGCGCGAAGGCGATTTCGAAGGCGATCGACCACAGCGACGCAGCGTCCATCCGGGCGATGGCGCAGCGCATCTCCGGGCGACTTCAGACAGACTCAGCCGTCACTGCCGCGACAATCCCGGAAGCGCTCAGCGCGCGCCCGGCGGCGTCACAGATCGACGTGAGCGCAGCCCGCGGCGATGCGGAAACGGCGGCGGAGCTCCAGGCGATCGAAGACCTGTTGACGGGGACGGATGTTGAACGCCGTCAAGGACTTGACCGACTTCATCAACTGCTTCGCCGCCTGCGCAATCCGTCCCGATGAGGCTGTACACAGATCACCAAACAACACGACTGTTGAGCTTCCTGCACTCACATTAGTGTTCACAGTCCATTGACGATTCGGGCCGGCTGACGTAGAATGCCGATCCCTCAGCTTCGCCAGTCTTCCGAAAGGAGCTTCACTTGTCGTCAATGAAATTGGGTTTCAAAGTCGGGGAAAAGCTCGTTTATCCGAACCATGGCGTCACCATCGTCGAACAGATCGGCGAGTCGCCGATCATGGGAGCGGATGATACGTACTATCACCTCAGGCTTCTCGCGAATAACTCGCGACTGATGGTTCCGATCAGCAATACGGACCGCGTGGGCCTGCGTCCGCTGTACAAGCAGACACAGATCAAAGGGCTCCTCAGCCTGCTCGAGGAAACCACGCAGAAGGCGCATACGGACTGGAAAGGCCGCTATCGCGAAAACCTCGAAAAGATGAAGACCGGCCGGCTCGAAGATGTCGCCGATGTCCTCAAGAATCTCAGCGAAGTGCAGAAAAAGAAGAGCCTCTCCTTCCGCGAGAAGAAGATGTACGATCGGGCCAAGTACCTGCTCGTGTCCGAAGTGGCCATCGTGAAGAACATCCCTGAGGCTGAGGCGGAGAAGCTCATCGCCAAGTCGCTCGAGAAGGCTTTCGGTCACTAGTAGTCCCTCAAAGCTGCACAATCTGACCGCCGCCCCGAAACGGGCGGCGGTCTTGTTTTGCTAGGATGTCCACGATGTCCGCCCGCCTCCCTGAATGGATCCGCGAGAAGAAGGTCAACCTCCGCGACCTTCACGAGATGAAGTCGTTGCTCCGCGAGAAGTCGCTGCACTCGGTCTGCGAGTCCCTGGCCTGTCCGAACCGCGGCGAATGCTTCTCCCGTGGCACCGCCACCTTCATGATTCTGGGCGACGTCTGCACGCGCTCCTGCGGCTTCTGCAATGTCACGACCGGCCGGCCGTACGCGCCGCCTTCGCCGGACGAACCACGGTCCGTCGCGGAAGCGGCGAAGAAGATGGCGCTGCGCCACGTCGTCGTCACCTGCGTCACACGCGATGACCTCGACGACGGAGGGGCGTCGCAGTTCGCGCGGACGATTGCAGCATTGCGCGAAGCGCTCCCTGACGCCGCCGTCGAAGTCCTGACCTCGGACTTCCGGGGAAACATGGAGTCCGTCCGGGTGGTCGTCGAAGCGCGCCCGGACTATTTCAATCACAACGTCGAGACCGTTCCCCGCCTCTACGACTTCGTCCGGCCCGGTTCACGGTTCGAACGGTCTCTGGCCATTCTTCGCGAGGCCAGACGGGTCGATCCCACCGTCGTCACCAAGTCGGGTCTGATGCTCGGCCTGGGCGAGCGGCGCGATGAGGTGATCGGGGTCCTGCAGCGCCTTCGCGATTCTCACGTCGAGATCGTCACCATCGGTCAGTATCTCCAGCCGAAGCGCGAGAAACTCGATGTGGTCGAGTACATTGCGCCGCACGTCTTCGATGAATACCGCGTGATCGGCGAACAGATTGGCTTCCGCGCCGTCTTTGCCGGCCCCTTCGTCCGCAGTTCGTACATGGCCGATGCCGTGGCGCATCACGCGGCCAATGCGTAAGAGCCCCAGAGCCAGCGATCCGGAAAGGAAGGAATCGGGCCCGTACCTCGTGACGTGGCTCCCGATGTTCCTCGACTACCTCGCCGTCGAAAAGGGCCTGGCGAAAAACTCCCTCAGTGCCTACCGGATCGACCTCCGGCACTTCGGTCACTGGCTAGGGGATCAGAAGAGGGAGCTCGAAGCCGTTCAGCGAATCCACATCGTCCGCTACTTTCAGGCGCTGCGCTCCGCCGGCATCTCGGCTCGATCCGTGGCGCGAGCGCTGGCCGCGATCCGCGGGCTGTTCCGCTTTCTCGTGGCGGAACGGCATCTCAAACACGATCCGACGGAGAACCTCGAGAATCCCAAACTCTGGACGACGCTGCCGAAGTCGATGCAGGCAGAGGAAGTGAACGCGCTCCTTCGCGCGCCGGATCTCGCCACGCCGGAGGGGCTCCGGGATGCGGCGATGCTGGAGTTGCTCTACGCCACCGGGCTGCGCGTCTCGGAACTCATCAAGGTCAGGATCGACGATCTGGTGATGGATGCCGGATTCCTGCGCACGATCGGCAAGGGTTCTAAGGAACGAATCGTACCGTTCGGGGACAGCGCCCGCGACGCGATTATTCGCTACATGGAGATGGGTCGTTCCGCGTTCGACCGATACGCCGATCCCCACCTCTTCCTCTCCAGCCGCGGCCGGCCGATGACGCGGCAGTCCTTCTGGATGAAGATCACGAAGTACGCGCAGCTGGCCGGAATCTCCGGGCACATCTCGCCGCACGTCCTGCGTCACTCCTTTGCCACCCACCTGCTGGAGAATGGTGCGGACCTCCGCAGCGTGCAGATGATGCTCGGCCATTCGGACATCTCGACGACCCAGATTTACACCCATGTTTCCCGGGCCAGACTGCAGAAGATGTACGAACAATTCCACCCTCGTGCGTGAGTCGAGTAACTGCAATAACATGCGGACCGTCCTAGTTGACGACAGTGATACCGCCGATGATCAAGCGACTTCTTCCATTCATCACTCTTGTTGCGCTCGCTTCCCCCGCTGGCGCGAGCATCGCCCTCTTCGTCGACGGGCGCGCCATGAAAATCAGCGCGTACAAGGTCGTTGGCGAAACCGACATTCAGCTCACGCTCAAGAGCGGCGGAGCGATCACGGTTCCTCTGACGCGCGTTGACCGCATCGTGGATGACGAAGTCGTGCCCGCCGCGATCGTCGCAGAGGTGAAGAAAGAGATCGAAAAGGACGGCGGCATCTTCCCGAATCGCTCCTGGCGCTACGACGACACGCGTGGACCGATCTTCAAGTCGAAGTTCGACAAGATCATCGTCGAGGCGGCGAAGAAGTTCGACGTCGACGCGGCGCTGGTCTCTGCTGTGATCAAGGCCGAATCGGACTTCAATGCCCGCGAAATTTCAAACAAGGGCGCACGGGGGCTGATGCAGCTCATGCCCTCCACGGCGGAGCGTTTCGGCGTCACCGACTCGTACGACCCTGCGGCAAACATCTACGCCGGTGTGCGCTACCTCCGCTGGCTGCTCAAGACCTTCAATGGAAACGCCGACCTGGCCGTTGCCGCGTACAACGCCGGTGAGGGCAACGTCTGGAAGTACAACGGCGTGCCGCCATTCCGCGAGACGATCACCTACATCAATCGGATTGCGAAGCACATCCGCAAGGCGATGGTGCCTGCCGCCACCGCGTCGAGCAAAGTCGCAGACACCGGCGCGCGCTAGCCGTCGACGCTCGCTCTCTAGGCTCGCCCGCTACGCTTCCTCGAACACCGGGCGACGCAGCGAAAAACGGTCCACTAAGGTTAGTCTCGGCGGGAGAGCTCTGAGCGAACGCCGTTCACAATGGTTTCGATCGTCGCCGCCTGGTCGCCGAAGACAGAGAGAAACCTGGGTATCCGGATCACGCCGCCATCCGGCTGGGCAATGACCTCACTCGAGCTTGTGTACAAAAACGTTCCACCCGTATCCGTCGGCACGCGATACGCGAACACCAGAAGGCGGTCACCGACCCTGGGTATGTACGCTCCAGGGCCCGATTCCCGACAGTATCCAACCCCGCCAATGACGAATTGCGCATACGGGAGCCGCAGAAACAGACTCTCTCGCAGCCCGTCATAAAACGTATCCGCTTTGATTTTGTCCAGGTTTCCAAGCTCAATAAGCGACCCCGGTTGTCGAGGGAAAAACCCTGGTGTCACGCTCCGAATGGTGCCAGCGACGATGGCGTGCGCCTTGACAATCGCAGCATGCGGCGTCGAGGTGTCGACCCACAGCTCAGGCGACTCCTCGACGATCCCGCCGGAGCAGGGAGCGGCTGAAGGCAGGCTGAAGGGGGAGACTTGGGTCGGTGCAGAGAGAAACCGGGCAAGCGGCCGCCCGGGACGCCAATCCTCTGGTGCAATCGCCGACGTTGAGCCGTCAGCGGCGACCATGGCAGACGCGGAAATGAAATCCGGGTTGTGGAGACCATAGCGGGACCAGATGACCGAAGGCGGAGGAGCAGCGAAGATCGTCACAGGAATGAGGAGAGCCAGGCCGTATCTCGCAAGTACAAACCGCATCGTTTAACCATCCTTCGACGCCGAAGCGAATGATGGAAGTAAGACGGTCGACCCCAGGTCGCCGTTACACATCGCACAGATAAGAACGCTGTGCCGCCACACCGTCGAGCAACGTGGCAGATTCCGGGCGCGGTACGTCTTCCGTCGCTGGACCGCGATTCCGGAAGGTCGACGCTGCCTGCTTTCGTTACGCCGGTACTTCCTCCAGCGCCGGCAACGCTTTCTGCGCGTAGCCGTGGCCGAAGTTGTCGAAGCGGAGGATCATCACGGTGCGGTCATCATCAGCGGGACGTGTACCGCAGTGGCGTGCCACGGCCTCGAGAATCTCGTCGCGAATCGTGCTCGGGGACCGATCCGTCGAACGCGCCAGTAACGTCTCCAGATGATCGAAGCCGAATGGCTCGCCGTTCTCGTCCTGCGCCTCCACGATTCCGTCCGACAGATAGACGATCGCGTCGCCTTCCTGCAGGTCGATCTCAGCGGTGTGCGTGTTAATCGTGCTGCGAACGCCGAGGGGAAGTGAGGGCACTTCGATGCCCCGAGGTGGCTGGCCTTCGCGCAACAGGTAGGGGTAGAGATGGCCGGCGTTCGTATGACGGATCGTGCCCTTCTCGAGATCGAAGATCGTGAAGGCCAGCGTCATGAAGGCACGGCGTTCGGTCGAGCGGAACACGAGGTCGTTCAGGCGATGGAAGAGCGACGTCTCCTCCGCTCCTTCTTCGACGAGCGTGGTGATGGCAGCTTTCACCATAGCCATCACCAGTCCGGTCGAGAGGCCATGCCCGGATACGTCGCCGATGGCCACGGCCAGGCGGGTCTTGTCGATGTTGAAGACGTCGTAGTAGTCGCCGCCGATGGACGCCGTCGGCTCGAAAT
Organism: Thermoanaerobaculia bacterium; assembly: GCA_038244715.1. Lineage (GTDB taxonomy): Bacteria > Acidobacteriota > Thermoanaerobaculia > Gp7-AA8 > Gp7-AA8 > JADGNZ01. The sequence goes on along the minus strand of JBBRTE010000013.1, from coordinate 34,291 downwards.
GCGCGGAGAACGACACGCCGCGGAACTGCGGGCCTTCCTTCGGCAGGAGGTTTCGTTGGATCGACGCGGCGATCTCGATCTCGCTCTGTAGACGCTCGTTCTCGGCGACATTCACCAGCAGGGTGGCGATCGACTCGGTCATCCGATCGAACGACTGCGCCATCTCGCCGAGCTGGTTCTGCGGCTTCATGGCGATGCGATACGTGAAGTCGCCCCGCTCCACGGCCTTCGTCCCCTTCTCGATCCGATTGACTGCGCGGGTAATGGAAAAGATCAGCACCGCCGCGAACAGCACGGCCAGGAAGTAGAACACGAGCAGCAGCACGATGAGCGCAGCTGTGAACTGCATGAGTCCGCTGACGTAGCTGTCCGCCTGTGCGCCGAAGTAGAAGTGAAAGAGATTCTGAAACGGATTGATGATCAGCGTGAACAGCTCGTGCCGGTCCGTCAGCGTCGCGCCGCTGTTCCAGTCAGTCAACGCGGTGACATCGGGCCAGATGACCTTGCGGCCGAGGGAGCGGAGCACGAGATCGGTGACTTCGCCTTTGTCGTCGTCATCGATATCGAACGTGTGTTTGCCACTCTGAACGGTGAGACCTTTTCCGCGTGACTTGGAGCGGCCTTCGACCGTCAGGCGAACCGTCATCCCGGACTTGTCCTGCAGCTGGGAAATCCATTCGACATCGAGAGGCTCGACGAACGCGACCGTGCGGACCACACCCTTGTCGCGAGCAACCTGCCGCGCGGCAACCAGGAGCGCCTGACCGTCGCGCCAAGCCATGCCGCTGAACGTGGTCGACTTCAGCCAGGCCGGGAGCTTCGCCCCTGACTCCGTCTCGGTGTCGTAGATCTCCAGACTCTTTGTCACGCCCGCGGGACGTTTTCCGGTGAGTGAATACTCGAACGCGGCAGACTCGAGCTGCCCCAGGCTGGCCTGCCGCTCCCCGCGGAATGCGGCGTGCGTCATGACGCCCAGGATCATGTATCCGATCGCCAGGAGGAGGATGGCGAAGAGGAAGAAGGGCAGCACACCGATGAGGACGTAGCTGAGGAACAAGCGCCGGCCGACGCGCCAGAACAGCTTGCGCAGCGTCCACCGGACAAAGACCGCGAGCCCATAGAGCGTCAGCGCGATCAGGACCAAGCAGGCCAGGAACGTCGTGAAGGTGAAAAACCCCAGGCCCGGGACGTTGAGCGGACGGAGAAGGCGCGTCAGTCCCGTGTCGATGATGATGACGGCCAACGCCCCCAGCCACACGAAAAACAGCCGGGATCGCCGGCGCAGCCGCGGGAGCTCAGGTCTTTGTTGTACGGGCAGCATCGGTGTCAGCTCAGAGCATACTCGGCCTGGAGCATCACGGAACCTGCCCGTTATACGCAGAATCGGAGCGGCGGTTCCAGCAGGGCAAACGCAGGTCGGACTCTCCAGTCCGACTGGGATTTGGACTCTCCAGTCTGACTCGATTCACAGATCGTCGTGCTGGAGAGTCCGGTCTACGTCTGGCTCAGATCTCGCGCAGCGCTCTCGTGATCGGCATGCGCGCGGCGGCAATCGCAGGCAGGACGCCGCCGATGATCCCTGCGATCAGCGCGATCGAAACGCCGAGGATCGCGACATGCGGGTCGATGCGGAAGTTGAAGGCGACCTCCGAGAACGTTTCGAAGTTTGTGGTCCCGGTCGAAATCGAATTGACCGGAAGCGCCAGCAGGAGGCCGGCCACGCCGCCGAGCAGGGAGACGAATGCGCTCTCGATCACGACCGACAGGACGATCGTCCGGCGCTTGAATCCGAGAGCCCGCAGTGTGGCCAGCTCGCGGCCGCGCGAAGCGATCGCGGAAAACATCGTGTTCATCGTGCCGAGGATCGCGCCGATCGTCATGAAGAACGTCACGATCGCGACCAGCACCACGATACCGGCAAGCCCGTTCGTCTGATCCGCGTAGTACTGATACTCACTGCGCACTTCCAGCTTCAGTCGGTTGTCGCTCTTGATCGCAGCCTTGAGCGATTCGTAGGCATCACGGTCATTCGGGCGGACGACTACGGATGAGTAGGCCTCGCGCTTGCGCGCCTGGCCGAGGAAATCGGCATCGCACCACATCTCCGAGTCGAAGGCGGTCCCCTGCGCGTCGAAGATGCCCACCACGTTGTACTTCTGCGAACCGAATGCGAACGTGTCGCCGAGGCCGGTGTTCACGAAGCGATCGCGAATGCGGCGGGCCACGATGACTTCGTTCAGGCCGGGACGGAACATCCGCCCCTCCACGACCTTGATGTAGGGCCGCATGGTGAAGGCGATGGGGGTCACACCGCGGACGATAACGTTCGAACCCTTGGGATCGTCCTTCTTCGGGATCTTGAAGATGATCACCAGCTCGGGCGAGATCATCGGAGCGCCGTTGTTCTGGGAGATGCCCGGCAGGGCGCGGATGATCCGGAAGGCGTCTTTCGTCACCCAGCTGGAAAGCTCGGCCTCCGCTCCCTCGCGCATGACCATCAGGTTGTCTTTGGATCCGGACGAGACGATGGCCGAGTTCACGCCGTTCTTCAGGGCCATCATCGAGATCATCACGGCGATGACCACGGCGATCCCAAGGATGGTCATGAGGGTGGAGACGCGGCGCGCCTTGAGGTTGCCGATGTTGTACTTGAGCGGAATCATCACACCACTCTCCGCAAGCCGTCGACGACGCTGAGACTCGAAGCGCGGAACGCGGGCAGCCCACCGGCGACCAGTCCGACCGCCGCGGATGTGACCAGGCAGACCGTCAGCGTCTTCGCATGAATGCCGAAATTCTGGAGGAAACCCTGCGTGACCTTGCCCATGTCCACGAAGTTGTAGAGGAAGTGCGCGCCGTAACTCCCGAGGGCGCCTCCGATCACGGTCAGGAGAACGAACTCCGTGAGCATGAGCCCGAGCACGAGGCGCTGCTCGAAACCGATCGCTTTGAGGACGGCGATCTCGGTGACGCGCTCACGAGCGGACATTGACATCGTGATCGCGGCGAGCAGGACAACCATGAAGATCGCGCACGACGAGACGGCCGTGAAGAGCAGACGGACGTTGCCCATCATCGAGAGGAAGTTCTGCTGGAACTCCTTTTCCGTGAACGTCTCCGTCGGATAGTCACTGTTCTTGAACATGGCGTCGATCTGCTGACTGACCGCCGCCATCTGCTTTCCGTCCTTCAGCTTCAGCCAGAAAGTGCCCACTTCTCCGCGATTGCCGATCGACTCCTGGAAATACTCCATATGGAAATAGAGCGCCGACGTATTGACTGGATGTTTGTAGACGCCGCGGATGGTGAGGTCGGGGTCGAACGGAAAGATCTGCCTGGTGAGCGTGATGCGGTCACCGATCTTCCAGCCGAATCGCTTCATCAGCTCCGTTCCGACGAGAGCGCCGCGGCGATCGGCCAGAAAGTCCGCGCGTTGCTGCGGATCGATCTTGTAGTCATCGAAGACCGTGGCCAGCTTCGGTGCGTCCACGGCGAAGTTGGCGAAGAAGTTTTTCTTGTCCTTGTAGTACGCGCCGATCCACTGCAGTTTGGCCGTATCGATGACTCCGGGGATCTGCGCGAGCTTCTGCTCATGCGCGTACGGAAGCATATTCGCGAGCGAGATCCCCGACTGCACCACGAGTCGGTTCGATCCTTCGCCGACGTCGGAAAAGCTGTCGAAGTTGTCGAGGATCGCCAGCAGCGTGGCCACGAAAAAGAAGATGACCGCCAGCAACATCATCGTCAGGATGGCCCGCACCTTGTTGCGGAAGAGATTGCGACGGATCAGCTTCGCGAATTTCATGCGTTCGCCGCCGTCTCGACGCCGTAGCCGCCTTCGACCAGCAGTCCCTTTTCGAGGTGCAGCGTCCGCTTGGCGTGCTGTGCAGCCTTGGGGTCGTGCGTCACCATCACGATGGTCTTGTCGAAATCCGCGTTGAGACGCTGGAGCAGGTCGAGGGTCTCCTGCGCGTTCTTCGCGTCGAGATCACCAGTCGGCTCGTCGGCAACGAGAAGCGTCGGGTCGGTGACGATGGCGCGCGCGATCGCCACGCGCTGTTCCTGTCCCCCGGAGAGCTGCCGAGGATAGTGAAAGGCGCGGTCGCCGAGGTCGACGATGTTCAGGGCCGCCTGCACGTGCTCGCGGCGCTCCTTTTTCGACAGGTTCGTCAGCAGAAGCGGCAGCTCGACGTTCTCGAAGGCGTTGAGCACCGGAATCAGGTTGTAGAGCTGGAAGATGAACCCGACGTGCCGCGAGCGCCAGCTGGCAAGCTGCGTCTCCGAGAAACGGGAGATCTCCTTCCCGTCGACGGAGATGCGACCACCGGTCGGACGGTCGATACCTGCCATGAGATTCAGCAACGTTGTCTTTCCGGAACCGGAGGGCCCCATGAGCGCGAGGAAGTCACCGCGCGGCACCGCAAGCGTGACGCCGTTCAACACCGGCACTTCGAACGCATCGCGCTTGTAGACCTTCCGAACGTTATCGATATCGACGAGTGTTTCCATCGCTGCCTCCGTGACTATTCGATCCGAACCAGCTGCCGGTTCTCCAGTGCGTCCACACCTTTGGTGACGACACGGTCGCCGGCGTTCACGCCGCTGGTGATCTCGATACGACTCTCGCGAACTGCTCCCGTGGTGACATGCCGCAGGGTGACGTGCTTCGTGGCATCGACGACGGCCACAGTTCCACCGGCCACCGCGGACGACGGCAGCCAGATCTTCGCCGGCTCGCGCATCTCGGCATCCGTGCGCTCGCTCTGCAGAAAGGAAACGCTGGAGCTCATCTCCGGCAGCAGCCGGTCACCCGGGTCGACGATCTTTACTTTTACCTGCACCGTCGCCTTGGCACGGTCCGCGGTTGGGATGATCTGGCGGAGAACTCCCTTCCACTTCTGGTTCGGAAACGCGTCGACACTGACCTCGGCGGCCTGGCCTTCGTGCAACTGTCCGATGCTCGATTCATTGACGTCGGCGACGACCTCGAGAGTCTTGAGGTCGACGAGCGTGCAGATCGCACCGGCCGGCAACGTGCCGCCGACCTGCCCCATCATCACCGACGAGATCACTTCCCCCACCTCGGTGTTCTTCGTGGCGATCGTCCCGGCAAAGGGTGCGCGAACGACCATGTCCTGCATGTTGATGCGAATCTGATCGACTCTGGCCCGTGCACCTTTCAACTGTGCTTCCGCTCCGTCGAGCAGGGAATGGGTCGTGACGCCTTCTTTCCACATCGAGGACTGACGCTTCCATTCGCGATCCGCCTGCTGCAGTGCGGCATTCGCTTCGTCGAGCTGCGCCTGCATGTTCGTGCTCTCCAGCACGGCCAGCACCTGACCTCCGACGACCTTGTCCCCGACTGCGAAGTTGAGGCGGACGACTTTGCCCGAGATCTTCGGCGTGATCTTCGACTGCCGGTCCGCGACCAGATAGCCGGTCGCGCTCAATAGTGCCGGGTTGGTGACGTTGATCGTCGGCTTGACGACAACCGTGTCGACGACCGGCGCCCTTGCGGGCACGATCCACATCCTGTAGATCGCGATTCCAACCGCCAGGAGCAGCCCAAGGACGATCAGCCAGCCGATGATCCTGCCCCAGGGAAAGGGGCCGGAGCCTTCATCGTCTCGGTGGATGCGCAGTGCGGACAGGTCGGGCCGCGGCCGTTCTTCGGTAACTGACATGAGGTGATCCGTATGGAACGGATCGCCATGATACCGAAAGGGTCAGAACGTGCGGAACTGGACGGACTTCGGTTCCTGCTCTGCAACGTACATCCGGCTGGTGCGACCGTCGCTGTACGCCCAGTCATGACTGATGCCCGTCACCATGAGCGCGTCATCGGGGCAGAGCTCGCCGAGAGCGAGCCCGAGTGTCTGAACATCGGTGCGGTCGTCGGTGAGAACGACGAAGGTCGATTCGAACGGAAGGTCGACGACGATGCCGAGCCGGGCGATCGCGTCGTGCAGCTCGGAGTAGTCGGAACCGGCTGTCAGGCTATGGCGAATGAGGAGGAAGTCGCGGGTGCTCGTGAATTGCGAGCAGCCGACGAGAACCCTGGCGTCATCGCCGACTTCGATCCTCAGGTAGCGCACGAGGAGCTCGGCGTGACCACCTTCGGGGAGCCAGACGTTCCAGCTCTGGTCAAAGTTCGGTTCGGCACCGAGCCGTCTCATGGCGCCCGAAACCTCGACCGTCAGCTCACCTTCGAAGCAGACCTGAAACAGTTTGATATCCGCCATCACACCCTCCCGCCCAACTGTCAGTCGAAGCCAAATGGTAACACGCGACCGCACCGGTTTTGGGCGGTCGTTGGCAGGTTTCTTGAGTCGGTTAGCGACGGAGGAACACCACTCATGCGCATCAACGACGATGAAATTCAGGGCAAGGTGAATCAGGCGAGCGGGACCATCAAACAGAAGGTCGGCCGTGCTCTCGGCGACCCGATCCTCGAAGACGAGGGCACCGACCAGCGCGCCGGCGGCGACATCCAGGCCGGCATCGGGAAAGCCCGTCGCAAGATTGGCGAAGCCGTCAAAGACCTCGGCGACAAGTTAGGGAAATAGAGGAAAAACTGCGAGCAACCCTCGCCCCGCGTGAGCGGGGGAGGGAGCCCGTGGCGAAGCAGCGGATTACGGTTCCCCTGACCCTTGCGGGCCCACCTCTCCACCTTCCGGGCCGTAGAACAACACCCAGAGCAGCAGATCGTCCGAGAAGTCTTCGAACCGATGAGGGACGCCTGCGGGGACGAAGAGAACGTCGCTCGGCTCGAACGGGTTCCGCTCTTCGCCGCAGACGAACATGCCCCGTCCACCGATGACGATGTAAGCCTCGTCCCGTGTGTGCGGCGTCTGCGTGTCCGTGCCTCGAGGCGCGTAGAGCTTGACCGTCAGCGACCCGTGCTCGAAGACAAGCGTGGATCGTTCGCCCGCGTTGCCCGGGATGTGCCGAAGGTAGTCCGCGGGATCAAGTCGCACTGAACGGGATCACGTCGACTTCGGGATCCAGCGTTGGTGCGTCGGGAGCCGAGACGTCGTATTTGATCTTTCCAAGATTCGGAAAGGCAGCCGACTCGCCCACGTACTTGTGGCCTTCCTGCTTGTAGGTGATTTGATACCCGGGCATGTCGATCGTGAATGGGCTCGTTTCGCAGACCCACTTCACGTTGTGATGCCCTTTCTGAACCTGCACACTCGGGGGATCCACTGAAATCCCACCGGGAGTAACCCTGACGGTGACCTTCTTTTCAGGCATGGCTATTGGCCTCCCTTCGATTGTTTGACGGACCCGTCCGGCATTGTAGCGGTTCTCTGGAGCAGCTGATCGAAGCGGGGATCCTGGTGCAGGTTGGCCAGTTCCCGCTCCCGTTCCACCTCAGCGCGGCTGTACCCATGCGCGAGCGCATCGCTCAGAAACGCGAATGCGTGATCGGAGTCGCCCTCGAGATTGGCAATCATCGCCGCCTTGAACATGAAGCCCGGATTGGATGGGTCGGCCCGGAGTGCCGATTGGATCTCATGGTCGGCGAGCTTCGTCTTGCCGCGCTTGGCCAGACATACCGCCATGCTCGATCGAATCGAATTGTTCGTCGGGTTCAGAGTGAGCTCCCCGGTGGCGAGCTGGATGGCGCGGTCGTACGACACGTTCTTGCGGGCGGCGGCGTCGGGAATCCAGCGATAGGCATCCCCGAGGTTCTCCCAGTACAGATAGTTCGTGGGAGCGAGCTCGGTGGCTTTTTCGAACGCGTTCGCCGCGCCGGCGTAGCGGCCCATGAAGTAGTTGGCCGTCCCGACGTTTGAATACGCCTGGGCGGAAGGATCCTTGGCGATGGACGTCAGAAAGACGTGCAGCGCTTCGTCGTAGTGCCCCATCTGCAGGTACATACTGCCGAGGTTGTTGTAGCCGCGGCGATTGTCGGGCACGAGCTGCACGACCTTCGTGAACATCTCCGCCGCCTGGTCATAGTGCGCGTGCGAAAAGTAAAAGACTCCGAGGCGGTTGTAACCGGCCCAGTAGTTCGGCTGAAGCTCGATGGATCGTTTGTAGGCGGCTTCCGCTTCGTCGAGTTTTCCCGCGGCCTTGTTGGTCTCCGCGATGCCCAGGATGGCATCGGCATTGTTCGGCTGCTGCGCAAGGGCGGCCTTGTACTCGGTCATCGCATCGTCGAGGCGGCCGGTCAGCCTGCGAAGCTCACCCAGGGTGACGTGGGTGTCGGAGTTCTGTGGATCGTTGGCGAGCGCCCGCTGGCACGCGGTCGCGGCCGGGATGGCCCACTTGGTGTCATGGGTCAATGCGAACTTCGCCAGGTAGGCGCGCCCCAACGCCGCCTGGACGGACGCGGATGATGCGCTCTGCGCCGCCAGCTCGTCGAGGATGTGAATCGCGCTGTCGACCGAGGGCTGACTGTCATAGCGCCGGAGGTAGCCGAGAGCCTCGAGAAAGCGAGTCTGGGAGACGCTCGTGTCGGGCTCGGGGCGGTGAAACGACGTCGTACCGAGCTTGAGAGTCGCGGCGATGCTCTCCGCTAGCCTGTCCTGAATCTCGAACAGGCCCGAAACCGATCCTTCGATGATGTCGCCGGAGCGAGACGTGTCGTGTGCGAGATCGATGAGCTCGTAGGCGATGCGCAACCGTTCCCCGGCACGCTGCATCGAACCGGTCACGACGATGTTCGCGCCGAGGTCGTGGCCGATCTTCTTCGGATTGACGTTCGCAGCCGCGTCGGCCGCAGCTGGTCGCATCACCTGCACCGAGCCGAAATGCGCGAGACGCGCCGACAGCGTTTCCGCGAGACCATCGACGACGAGTTGCCCGTTCGGCTGCCCGGTCAGGTCCTTGAATCGCATCACCGCCAGGTATTGCGTCGCGGGGGCCGTCGGCGACACAGTGCTGCCTGTACGACGCGATACCACGGCGGCGCCGCCAGCGAGCAGCAGCGCCGCGAGGATGCCGGCGCCGATGTACAGCCGTTGACGGGAGACTCGGGGAGGGCGGGGGACTTCTTCCGAACTGGTCAGTGTGGAGAAGCGGTCGCGGACATTGCGAAGGTCGCGGGCCACGTCGCGCGTCGACGAATAGCGATCCTGCGGATCCTTCGACAACAACCGCTCGACGATCCAGCAGAACGGCTGCGGCGCCTGAACGTTGTAACGGGTGATGGGTAGAAGGTCGTGGTGAAGAATCGCGGACAGCGTATCGATGGCGTTCTCTGCCTCGAACGCCGCCTTCCCCGTCGCAAGTTCGTACAGCATCGCCCCGAGACTGAACTGGTCGGAGCGGAAATCGAGCACCTTTCCGGTGGCCTGCTCCGGTGACATGTAACCCACCGTCCCGAGGATCGTGCCGGGATTGGTGCCGGGAAGATCGAGCTGCGCGGTCTCGTCATCGTGGCCAGCCGGCCGGACGACTTTCGCCAGGCCGAAGTCGAGAATCTTGACGTAGCCGTCCTTCGTGACCATCACGTTCTCGGGCTTGAGATCGCGGTGGATGATCCCCTGCTCGTGAGCCGCCGCTAGACCGTCGGCGATCTGCGCCGCGATGTCGAGGGTCTTGCGGTTGGTCAGAGCACCGTTCGTGAGGAGACTGCGAAGGTCCTGGCCTTCGATGTACTCCATGACGATGTAGGGCGAGCCGGAGGGCTGGTCCATCCCGACCTCGTGGATGGTCACGATGTTCGGATGATTCAGCGCCGACGCGGATCGTGCTTCGCGCGTGAAGCGTCCAAGCGTGTCGCGATCGCCCGAAAGCCGGAGAGGAAGGAGCTTGATCGCCACCTTCCGGCCCAGCGACGGGTCGCGTGCAACATAGACCTCGCCCATTCCACCCGCGCCGAGCGGGGCGAGGATCTGGTATGGCCCGAGCTTCTCGCGCATCGCACCCATAGGAGAAAGACCTGTGGGTCGATTCTACCGACTGCCCGCACCGCGAGGTGACATTTCTGGCGGAGAGCGCGAAACCAGGTTGCCGCCGCAGCCAAAAAAAATGCCGGCGATCGCGATGCGGATCGCGACCGGCCGGCGGATGAGGAGTGCCGAATGCTGAACTTATGCGGTCTGCGGCGCGCGCCGCAACGTCCGCACGACCCACTTCCACTGACGCCGCGACTGCTGCACGTGCTGGCGCGAGCGCCGGCGCGTTTCACGCCACGACTTGGAGACGCCTTCCGCTTTCTCTTCCATGTGCTGGCGCCAGAGTTTGAGTGCCGTCTCGAGGTGCTCCATGGCCACCTGAACACGGCCGCGGATCTCCTCGCCCAGATGGCCGGGCGTCGATTCGATCTGCCCTTTGACCGTTCGCATCGCGGCCTGCATACGCGCCTGCTCGATCTGCGGCAAAGGTGCGGTGCGGAGGTCGGACGCGAGCCCGACGGACCGGAACGCGGTGATCAGCCACTTCGACGGATCCCACTGATACCAGCGGATGCCGTTGCGGAAGTCGTTGGGGAAACGGTGATGGAAGCTGTGGTAGCCCTCGCCCAGCGTCAGCATCGCCACCAGCCAGTTGTCGCGCGCCGAGACCTCGGCGTTGTAAAGAGGCTCGCCGAGCATGTGCGCCAGCGAGTTCACGAAGAAGGTCGTGTGATGGATCACGGCGATGCGCAGGAACCCGCCCCAGAGCAGACCCGCGATCGGATCGCCGAACGCCGCTCCGATCAGTGTCGGAATCCCGAAGCCAGCGCCGATCAGGATGACCTTGTGCCATTTGTTCTGCCACATCACGATCTTGTTCTTCAGCAGATCGGGAGAGTTCGCAAAGGTGTCGTCGAACTGTTCGTTCTTTACGAAAATCCAGATGATGTGCGCCCACCAGAATCCGCGCTTGATGTTGTACGGATCCCACTCCTTGTCGACGTACTTGTGGTGAACCCGATGCGAGGAGGACCACCAGAGGATCGAGTTCTCCGCCGCCATCGCACCGAAGAACGCGAAGAACGCCTGCACGATCGGAGAGGCTTCGTAGGTCTTGTGAGAGAAGAAGCGGTGATACCCGGCGCAGATCGAGAATCCGACCAGGCCATACATGACCACCATCAGGATGGGCATCCAGAGATGAAACCCATGCTTCCACGTCCACGCCGCCGTCCCGAAGATGCCGATGACGGGCGTGAGCGAGAGAAACGCGATGTTTACCCAGTCTTTCTTGCGCTGTCTTACTGTTTCGCTGATGACACACCTCCGAGCTGCGGACGTACGATAACCCCGATCGTCCGGGGTGTATTGCGAAAAAAAGGCTGGCTCGTCCGTGCCGGAAACAATCTACGAAGTTCTTCGTTGACAAGTACGAGTAGTTTCGTAGATGATGCAAAACGAAGGAGAACCTCATGAAAACCGCCATCCTCATCCTCCTCGCCGCCGCCCTCTGCTTCTCCATCGACGCCTCCAGCGACCCACGCAACGGCGTCTGGACCGCGGAGCTGAACGCGGACGGCACACAATTGCAGATGACCCTCTTCCGCGGCAGCGAGAACAGCCGCGCCGGAATCCACCGCGGAATGAACAATGTGATGGGCTTCGAGTTGTCGCTGGCATCCATCACCGGCCTGGCAACCGCCGACATCCACTCCACCGCCGCGAACGTCCAGTTCTCGATGACGCGACCCGCCGGAACGATCCGCTTCGAAGGGCGCTTCGCCGACGGCAACGGAGCGGGCAACTTCAAGTTCGCGCCGAGCGAACCGTTCGTTCGCGAGATGGCATCCCTCGGCTACACGAGCTTCAAGGACGATGACCTGCTCCTGTTCGCGACGACGGATTTCTCGCCGCAGACGGTGCGCGGCCTGCACGCCCTCGGCTACCAGCCCACGGACCGCGAGATCAAAGAGGTGGCGATCTTTCACATCGACGCGCCCGCCATCAAGGAGTTCGCACGCCTCGGTTATCCCAATCTGTCACTGCGCGAGCTCGTGAACTTCCGCGTCGGCAACGTCGACGCCGCATTCGTGAACGGGATGCGTGCCCTCGGCTACACCGATCTCTCTCCGCACAAGCTCGCAAACCTGGCAATCCTCGGCGTGACACCCGCATACATTCGCGACCTGCGCGCGAGCGGCCTGCCGAATCTCACGCCGCAGGAAGCGGAACAACTGCGCATCGGCAACATCACTCCCGCGAAGATCGACGCCTATAAGCGCCTCGGCTACTCGCTCTCGCCGCGGGAGCTGGGCGACTTCGGCATCCACGGCGTGACTGCGAAGTCGATCGAGGAGCTCCGCGCCATGGGCTACACGAACCTGACGCCCCGTCAGTTGATCGAGATGCGGATCTTCGGCGTGACGCCCGAATACATCCGCGGGGTGGAGGCGAAGGGATACAAGGGCGTACCCGTCGACAAGCTGATCAAGTTGCGCATGAGCGGCGCCGACGAACTCGTTACGGATCGCCGGTAACGCGTTCGCTCAAAGCATCGGAATGTCGACGCCGCGATCCTTCGCGGCCTCGATCGCGATGTCGTAGCCCGCGTCCGCGTGACGCATGACACCTGTTCCGGGATCGGTCGTCAGAACGCGTTGCAGCCGTTCGGCCGCTGCATCCGTTCCGTCGGCGACGACGACCATTCCGGCATGGAGCGAATAGCCGATGCCGACGCCTCCGCCGTGGTGGAACGAAACCCACGTCGCGCCGGCCGCGGTGTTGAGCAGCGCGTTGAGGATGGGCCAGTCGGCGATTGCGTCCGACCCATCCTTCATCGCTTCCGTCTCCCGATTGGGCGAAGCGACTGAACCGGCGTCGAGATGATCGCGTCCGATGACGATCGGCGCGGATACCGTCCCTCTGCGGACCAATTCGTTGAACAGTAATCCGGCCTTGTCGCGCTCTCCGTAACCAAGCCAGCAGATGCGGGCAGGCAGTCCCTGAAACTCGACGCGCTTCTGCGCCATGCGGATCCAGCGATGCAGCGCGACATCGTGCGGAAAGAGCTCGAGGATCGCTTCGTCCGTGGCGAGGATGTCCTTCGGGTCACCCGAGAGCGCTGCCCAGCGGAACGGACCGCGTCCTTCGCAGAAGAGCGGCCGGATGAAGAGGGGAACAAAGCCGCCGACGTCGAATGCATCGGTGACTCCAGCCTTGATGGCCTGGCCACGCAGGTTGTTGCCGTAGTCGAACGTGATCGCCCCGCGTCGCTGCAGCGCGAGCATGGCGCGCATGTGTCGGGCCATGGTATCGAAGGAGCGCTTGATGTACGCGTCCGGGTTGCTCTCGCGCAGCGCGACCGCGGCGTCGAAATGGAGACCTGCGGGAACGTACCCATTGAGCTCGTCGTGCGCCGAGGTCTGGTCGGTGAGGATGTCGGGAACGATGCCGCGGGCGATCAGTGCCTCGAGCAGCTCGACCGCGTTGGCGACGACACCGATCGATACCGCTTCTCCGCGATCGCGGGCTTCGAGCGCACGCGCGATGGCCGCGTCCAGCGACGGCGCGCGCTCGTCCAGGTAGCGTTTGTCCAGGCGGCGCTGAATGCGCGACGGATCGACCTCCGCGATGAGCGCGGTGGCATCGTTCATCGTCGCCGCGAGCGGCTGCGCGCCCCCCATCCCTCCCAGCCCCGCGGTCACGACCAGCTTGCCGCGGAGCGAGTTGTCGAAGCGCGTTTTCGCCACCGACGCGAAACACTCGAACGTCCCCTGCAGAATGCCCTGCGTCCCGATGTAGATCCAGGAGCCGGCCGTCATCTGCCCGTACATCGTCAGGCCGAGGGCGTCGAGGCGGCGGAACTCGTCCCAGGTGGCCCAGTGGGGCACGAGATTCGAGTTGGCGATGAGCACGCGCGGCGCGTTCTCGTGCGTGCGGAACACGCCGACCGGTTTTCCCGACTGCACCAGAAGCGTCTCGTCATTCTTCAGGCGCCTGAGCGTGGCCACGATGGCGTCGTAGCACTCCCAGTTACGGGCGGCTTTGCCGATCCCTCCATAGACAATGAGGTGTTCCGGCCTTTCCGCAACCTCGGGATCGAGGTTGTTCATGAGCATCCGCAGCGCGGCTTCCTGCTGCCAGCCCAGACACGAGATCGTCGTACCCCGCGGCGCATGGATCACGCGTGTTTCGTCGATGACCGTCGTCATGATCTGATTCTATTCCGATGGCCACCAAGAAGCAGGAGCGCGCCGGCGACATCGTTTCCCGGCTCAAGCGCATGTACCCGAAGGCGAAGTGCTCGCTCGATTTCACGAACGCCTTCGAACTGCTCATCGCCACCATGCTGTCGGCACAATCGACCGACCAGCGCGTGAACATCGTCACGAAGGCGCTGTTCCGCAAGTATCCAGGCCCCCGTGAGTTCGCCGAGGCGGGCCAGGTGGTGATGGAGCGTGACGTGAAGCAGACGGGCTTCTTCCGCAACAAGGCCAAGGCCGTCATCAGTGCGTCGAAGGTGATCATGGAGCGTCACAATGGCGAGGTGCCGGCGACGATGGATGCATTGACCGCCCTTCCCGGCGTCGGACGGAAGACGGCGAACGTGGTGCTTTCCAATGCCTTCCGCAAACCGGTCGGAATCGTCGTCGATACCCACGTCACGCGCGTCTCCGGCCGCCTCGGACTCACCGCCAACAGCGACGCCGAGAAGATCGAGCAGGACCTGATGAAGCTCATTCCGCCGAAGGAGTGGACGACCTTCTCGCATCGTTTGATCGCGCATGGCCGCGAGATCTGCGTGGCCCGAAAACCGAAGTGCGCGCAGTGCTCGTTGAATGACCTCTGTCCCAGCGCGGAGGAATTGCCCGAGTAGCCGTGCCGCCTAAGGCAGGTCGACGGTTCCAAACTTCGTCCAGGGACCGCAGCGGGCGATACGCCAGAACGTCTTTGCCCCGCCGACGAGCAAGCCGTTTTTGCGGATCGACTCGTGCCCGTACCACGAGCACGTGGGCTGGAACCGGCACTCGATGATGCCGCGCAGATGATGCGAGACGTGCCCGCGGTACTCGTTGATCGCCGCGACGGCAAGGTGGGCGTCGAGCGCGTACCGCGGTGGCACGAGCAGGTCGTGCGCGATCCAGAGCGCGAAGATGCTGGCGACGATCAGCCGCGTTCTTCGGCTTTGGCGTCGTTCCATAGAGCATCCATTTCTTCCAGCGTCAACTGATCGAGATTGCGGCCGCCGTCACGCACCTTTGACTCCATCGAGCCGAAGCGCCGCGTAAATTTTCGATTCGTCGACTGCAACGCCTCCTCGGCGTTCACGTCGAGTTTGCGCGCGATGTTGGCGATCGTGAAGAGGAGGTCGCCCATTTCGTCCTGAACGTTGCTCGGATCGCCCGCGGCGATCGCCTCCCGGAGCTCACCCAGTTCTTCCTCGAGTTTTTCGAACACGTCTTCGGTGCGCCGCCAATCGAACCCGACGCGCGCCGCCTTTTCCGTCAACCGCGACGCGCGTAACAGCGCCGGCATCGACTGCGGCACTCCGGCCAGCACGCTCTTGTTCTCCGCTTTCCGCTCCTCGTTCTTCTGCTTCTCCCAATTGATGAGGACCTCTTCGGCGTCGTTCGCCTCGACATCGCCGAACACATGTGGGTGCCGGCGCACGAGCTTGTCGTGGATCGCGGTGATGGCATCGTAGACGTCGAACGAGCCTTCTTCGCGTGTCAGTTCGGCAATGAAGACGGCCTGCAGGAGGAAGTCGCCGAGCTCTTCCGCCAGTGCGCCGCGGTCGTCCCGATCGATGGCATCCACGACCTCGTACGATTCCTCGATCACGAAGGGTTTGAGGCTGGCGAGGGTTTGTTTCCGGTCCCATGGACAGCCGTCCGGACCGCGCAACGTCTTCATCAGTTGCACGAGCTCTTCAAACGAGCGCTTTCCCATGCGCGCATTCTAAGCGCGCGAATCTTGGTGGTAGCATCGCGGCATCGGTTCGTGTTCGTCATCGTTCATGTCGAATCAGGTCTTGATCGTCGCCCCCGCGGGGGTCGCAGAAGCCCCGGCCGAAGGTGGCGTCTTCATTGCGTTTCAAGCCGGTGGTCACGG
This sequence comes from Thermoanaerobaculia bacterium, assembly GCA_038244715.1. Lineage (GTDB taxonomy): Bacteria > Acidobacteriota > Thermoanaerobaculia > Gp7-AA8 > Gp7-AA8 > JADGNZ01. The sequence goes on along the minus strand of JBBRTE010000013.1, from coordinate 18,332 downwards.
GCTCCGAGCAGGAAGCGCTGGACCTTCTCGACCGCGAGACGTTCACGCTGATCGCGATTGCCCCGGGATCACCGACGCAGCGGCTTCGCGACAAGGCTGGGCACAAACAACCCGCCGCACGGGTGCTCCAGTTGCCCGAATGGAATGGCGATGATGGTGCGTTGCGCCGGTTGATGAGCAACTACCTGGACCAGCCGCCCCGGCCGCAACTCTTCACGTCCGAGGAGCGGTACCGGTTCCTGTCGCGAATCCTGGAGTCGTTCACCGGAACCCTGGAGCTGAAGGAAGTTCTCCGTCGAATCGTTACGATCACCCGGCAGGAGTTCGGAGCGGATCGGGCGTGGCTTCTTCATCCGGTCAATGAGCAGGCGGAGTTCGCGCAGATCCGCTTCGCTATCAGCGACCCGGACCACGCGATGGAGCAGAGTAACCATCCCTCCGAGCTTCCGCTGATGCGCTCTCGCAACCTCATCCGCCGTCTGCTCGAGGCCAATGGTCCGATCGCGGTGATGGAGGGTGATCCCGATCTCGACCCTGAACACGCGGAACGGTTTCAGGTCCGCTCCGAGCTGGTTCAAGTGATCCGGCCGCGCGACGACGAGCCCTGGGCTTTCGGCCTCCATCAATGTTCCTCCCCTCGACAATGGACGGAAGAGGAACACTCGCTGTTCAGCGAAATCGGCCGGTACGCGACGCTCGCTCTGAACAACACGCTCCTCCACGAGCGGGCCGTCCGCGAGATGGCGAAGGTCAATGCCATCCTCGACCAGATTCCGGAATCCGCCGCGATTTACGACGCCAAGGGGCAGTTGGAACGAATGAATGCGGCGGCGCAGCGCGAGCCGGTCTCGCTGTTTGCGCCTGATCCGGAAGGAAGAGTGCGTCAGAACCGCCACCGCTACCTCGACGGCAGGGCGCTCGAGACCACGGATCTTCCTTCGATGCGTGCCGCACGCGGGGATGTCGTGAAGTCGGACTACCTGGTGCACGATCCGCGAAGCGGTGATGACCGGATCGTCAATCTGAAGGCTGCTCCCATCCTCGACGACCACGAACACATCATCGGATCCATCGTCCTTTCCCGCGACGTCACCGAAGAGCGGCAGACCTCGGAACGCGAAGCCGGGCGGCGGCGGCGTGCCGAGTGCCTCGCCAACCTCGGAGTCGACTCGGTGGCCGTCCAGCACGCGTTCGAAGCGCTCGACGACCCGGCCCGGCGTGTTGCCGAAGCCGTCGGCGGCACCGCGATGATCTACCTCTACCACACCCCCACCAGCGAACTGAGGCTCGTGGGAATGTGCTCGGAGGCATCGATCGCGCTCGAGGGACTTCGTTACCGCGAGTACCTCGTACGAAATCCGTACCATGCCGGCGAAGGCATTCCCGGCACCGTCTTCCAGATCGGCCGGCCGCTCCTTTACTCGGAATTCGGCGGCAAGACGGCCTCTGACTTCGCCCGCGACGCCATCGAAGCCGGGATCATGGCGGCGATGAACGAGCAGACTCTCATCGCCACGCCGATCGAATCGTACGGCGATCGCATCGGAGCACTGGTCATCGCCCGGTCCGATTCCCGGCGCAGCTTCGATGCGGAAGACCTGGAGTTCGCGCAAGCGGTGGCGGACCGGATCGGAGCGGCGAGCCACATCCATCGTCTGACCACGATCTCGCAGGAAGGACATCGCGCCGCGGAAGAGCTGGCGCGACGCGAGGTCGACGCCCGGGTCCGCTTCGAGGCGGTCATCGAAACCGCGCCGATCGGCGTCGCCGTTTTTTCCGCCGACGAGCTTCGCTTCGAACTGGCCAATGCCCGCTTCGTCGATTTCGTCGAGCGCCTCGGCAAGCTCGCGCCCGACACACGACTCCTGGGTCTCCGCGTCGACGAGGTCATCCCCTCGCTGGAAAAGCCTCTCAAGCAGGTGGCCGAGTCCGGCGAGATGCGCTTCGACGAAGCATTCAAGGCCGACACGCGGCCCTCTCCGACGTACGTGAACCGCATCGTCTCGGCTGTGCGCGGACGATTCTCCGGCATCACGCAGAGCCTGACCGTGCTGATTCAGGACGTCACGGATCAGGTCAATGCGCGGCGCGAGATCGAGGATCTGGCACAGGCGATGGCCGAGCGGTCTGCGCGTCTCGACTCCATCCTCAGCTCGATGACGGACGGGCTTTGGGTCTACGACGCGGGGGGACAGGTCGTCTCCGTCAATGAGGCGGCGATCACGATGTTCGGGTTCGGATCGCGCAGCGAAGCGGTCGAGCACGGCTCGTTCGCCCCGTTGAACCTTCGCTACCCCGATGGCCGGCCCATCCCGAATGACGATCTCCCTCACGCCCGGGCACTTCGCGGAATGACCGTTCCTGACTATCTGGCGATGGGGCAACACTTCATCACAGGGAAGGATCTCGACCTCTCGATCGCCGTCGCGCCGATCGAGAGCAACGGGATCGTCGGCGCAGTCCTCGTCATCCGCGACATCACGGCCTTGCAGGAGCTCGATCGGAAGAAGGACGAGTTTCTCTCGGTCGCCTCCCACGAGCTACGCACGCCTCTCACGACGATCAAGGGCTACACCCAGCTTCTCGCGCAGACGATCAACGATCTCCCACCCGACGAGCGGATGACGTACCTCAACGCCGTTCTCGGTGAAGTCGATCGGATGATGGGACTCATCTCGGAACTGCTCGACGTCTCGCGGATCGAGACGAACCGCCTGCAGATCGACCGGCAGCCCGTCCACTGGCGCGAGTTCCTCGAGCGGCGGGCCAATGCATTCCGGATCCAGCATCCCGCCCGCACGATCCGATTCTCGGCCGATGCACCCGAGACGACGCTGCAGGTCGACCCGGACCGCATGCGCCAGGTCGTCGACAACCTCATCTCCAACGCGATCAAGTACTCCGGGGAAAGCACCGAGATCGAGCTCGTCACTCAGGTTACCGATGGTCACATGCTGACGGCCGTAATCGACCATGGCATCGGAATCCCCACCGATGAGATCACGAAGCTCTTCGAGCGGTTCCATCGGGCGCGCAATGTCTCCAGCCGGTATTACGGCGGACTCGGCCTCGGCCTCTACATCGCCAAGGCGATCGTGGAAGCACACGATGGATCCATCGGCGTCGCCAGCGAAGAGGGACGCGGAGCGATTTTCACAATCAGGCTGCCTCTGCCGTAGACTCCGCCGCTCATGCCCTACGCAGTCATCGCCGCAGCGATCTTCGCACTCCCGCTCGCCGCGCAGACCGCGACGCCTCCCCCGGCACCCGTCGTTCCGTCCATCAAGGTCGGAGTTCTGGTTTTCGGCGACTATACGTACACGGCATCGGTCGCTCCGCCGGCACGCGACGCGGACGGCAACGAGATCCACCCAAGCTCGTTCAACATCAGCCGCGCCTACCTCAACGTCTCCGGCAGTCTCAACCGGTACCTCTCGTTCCGCGTCACGCCCGAAGTGGCCCGGGAAACGGGAGCGAGCTCGCTGTCGGGCAGTCAGACGTTCCGGTTGAAGTTTGCGTGGGCAGAAGTGAACCTCGAGCGCTGGCTGACGAAGGGATCGTGGATCCGCGCCGGTCTGACGCAGACGCCATGGATCGACTACGAAGAATCGATCTACCGATACCGCTTCCAGGGACCGCTCTTTGTCGATCGGGAAGGCTTCCTCTTTGCCTCCGACAATGGGGTCGCGTTTCACTACAACGTTCCGGGCGACTTCGGCGACGTGCAGGCCGGCATCTACAACGGGGAAGGGTGGGCACACTCAGACCCGAACAACGAGAAATCGCTGCAGCTCCGCGGCACGCTGCGGCCGTTTCCGGGCCTTCGCTCGCTCCACGGCCTGCGTGTCACGGCGTTCTACGACGCCGATCACTACGCCGCGGGACTACCGCGCAATCGGGCCATCGGCCAGGTGACGTATGAACACCCGCTCGTGAATGCGGGTGTCGATCTCCTCGCGACGACCGACCGGCCGACATTCACGACGCCGGAGAGCAGAACGCACGGCGCGTCGCTATGGGCAACGCCGCGGTTCAGCCATGGCTGGGAAGCGCTGCTGCGGCGGGATACCCTCCACACGAAGGGGGGTACAAAAACGCGCGACATCGAAGGGATCGCGCGCTGGTTTCCGGTGCAGGCGGGGATCTCTGCCGCGCTGATGTTCGATCGCGATGCGACCCGCGGACCAGTTCCCGGCACACACGCGACAAACTACGCCGTGCGCATGCAGTTCACCTTCTGACCGCTCGATTTGCTTTCCGATACAATCCGCCCGCTTCGAGGGAGCCCATCGTGCGATTTCGCCTGCTACCCCGTGAGGAATCGTTTTACGCCGACTTCATCGCCATGGCCGACCAGCTCAAGGTCGGTGCCGCGCTGCTTGAGGAGATGTTCGCCGCCAATCCTCCCATCGCTGACAAGGCGCACGAGATCAAGGAGGTCGAGCACAAGTGCGACTTCCTCACGCACGAGATCATTCAGCGCCTCAATAAGACTTTCGTCACGCCGATCGACCGCGAGGACATCCACTCCCTTGCCCGGACCCTCGACGACGTCATGGATGCGATCGACAACGCCGCCAGCCTGATCCCCCTTTACCGCATCGACCGCGTGCGCTTTGGCGCGCGCGAGCTGGCCAAGATCATCTCCAGCTCCGCCGAGGTGGTGCGGCGGGCGGTGGTGGCGCTGGAAAAACACAGTGGCGTGCTGGAATGCGCCGTCGAGATCAACCGGCTCGAGAACGAGGCCGACCGCGTGCACCAGCGCTCCGTCGGGCAGCTCTTCGATGAGGAACGCGATCCGCTCGTGGTGATGAAGTGGAAGGAGATCCTCGATCTGCTCGAGGAAGCCACAGACCGCTGCGAAGACGTAGCGAATCTCCTCGAAAACGTCGTCGTCAAACACAGCTGATGCCGAGCCACCTCTTCCTGATCGTCGCCAGCCTGATCGGGGTCGCACTGGTGTTCGACTACATCAACGGGTTTCACGACGCCGCGAACTCGATCGCCACGGTCGTCTCGACCCGGGTGCTGTCGCCCGGTCAAGCGGTCATCTGGGCCGCCTTCTTCAACTTCGTCGCGGCATTCGGCTTCGGGACGGCCGTCGCCAAGACGATCGGCAAAGGGATGATCGACATCAATGCCGTGACGTTCGGCGTGATTTTCGCCGGCCTCATGGGCGCGATCATCTGGGATCTGATCACCTGGTATTTCGGTCTGCCGACGAGCTCATCGCATGCGCTGATCGGCGGATATGCGGGCGCTGCGTGCGTGCGGGCGATGTCGTTCAGCGTGATCGAGCCGAGCGGATGGTCGAAGACGCTGATCTTCATCGTCGTCTCCCCGATCATCGGACTTGTGGCCGGCTTCGCGCTGATGACGGCCACGTACTGGATCTTTCAGAAGAACACCCCGCAACGGGTGGACAAGTGGTTCCGGCGGATGCAGCTGTTGTCGGCGGCGGCATTCAGCCTCAGCCACGGTGCGAACGACGCGCAGAAGACGATGGGCATCATCGCCGGCGTGCTCTTCACCGCGCACTACATCAAGGTCTTCGAGATTCCGCTTTGGGTGATCCTCGCGGCCCACGCGGCGATCGGGCTCGGAACGCTGGCCGGTGGCTGGCGCATCATCCATACGATGGGCTCGAAGATCACGAAGCTGCAGCCGGTGGGCGGCTTCGCGGCGGAGACTGGCGCGGCGATCGCGATCTTCACCGCGACGCACTTCGGGATTCCGGTCTCGACGACGCACGCGATCACCGGAGCCATCGTCGGTGTCGGCGCCACACGCCGGCTCTCGGCAGTCCGCTGGGGCATCGCCGGCCGTATCGTCTGGGCCTGGATCCTGACCATACCGGCAGCCGCGTTCATGGGCGGCCTGATGTACTGGGTTGCCGCCGCGTTCGGCGCGAAATAGAACCTCCCCCGAGGTGTTTTCCCTCCGTTCGGGCCAGAGTCAATATGCAACTGGCGGCGGAGCCTCGGGCGATGAGCACTCCCGGCCGGGCCGGGCAATTTTTTGGTTATACTCGCCGTTTTGCCAGCCACCTGAAAGACACCCAACGAGGTTAAAGCCAATGAAACCAGAGATTCATCCGAAGTATCAGCAGGTTCAGGCACACTGTGCCTGCGGCGAAACGTGGACGACCGGCTCGACCAATAAAGAGCTTCGCGTCGAGATCTGCTCGAAGTGCCATCCGTACTTCACGGGCAAGCAGAAGCTCCTCGACACCGCCGGCCGAATCGACCGCTTCCAGCAGCGCTTCGCCAAGAAGGCCGGCTCGAAAGAGGCCGTGGCAAAATAATGTCCGCCCCGAAGGCGTGGCTCGGCGCAGCGAGGCTCATCAGCGGGACGTTCGGCGCTGTGACGAACGGCCTCACTTCATCGATGCCGGCCGCGACGGCCGACCGGAACGTCGACATGCTCATCGGTGGCCAGGCGGTCATCGAGGGTGTGATGATGCGTTCCCTCACCGGCTATTCGGTCGCCGTCCGCCAGCCGAACGGCGACGTCGCGATCAAGAAGGACAAACTCGTCTCGGTCACGACGAAGTATCCGTTCCTCAAGTTCCCCGTCCTCCGCGGCTCCGTCGTCCTGATCCAGTCCCTCATCCTCGGCATCCGTGCGCTGAACTATTCGGCGAGCGTCGCCACCGAGAACGAAGAAGGGGAGCAGGAGATGTCGAGCTGGGCCGTCGCCAGCTCCATGCTGCTCGCCCTCGTCCTCGGCGTCGGCGTCTTCATCCTGGCCCCGCTCGGAATCACCAACCTCATCCGTCACTACTTCGTCCCGCAGATGGGGAACATCGCCTACAACGCCATCGACGGCGTTCTCCGGGCGGTCTTCTTCTTCGTCTACATCCTCTCGATCTCGTTCATGGACGAGATCAAGCGCGTGTTCCAGTACCACGGTGCGGAGCACAAGACGGTCTACACGTTCGAGGCGAATGAAGACCTAACCGTCGAGAATGCCCGGAAGAAGTCGACCCTGCATCCACGGTGCGGCACCAGCTTTCTGATGTTCGTCATGGCCATCTCGATCCTGGTGTTCTCGCTCGTGCCGTCGACGGTGCCGTTTGCGGTGAAGTTTCTGGCGCGCGTCGTCCTGATCCCGCTGATCGCCGGCCTCGCCTACGAAGTCATCCGCTTCTCGGCCCGCCACCTCAGCAATCCGGTTTGCCGCATGCTGACCCGGCCCGGGATGTGGCTGCAGAAGATCACCACCAAGGAACCCGACGACCTGCAGCTCGCCGTCGCCATCACCGCGCTGAAAGAAGCGCTGATGTACGACATCGTGGACGAGACTCAGGCAGCCGTCGCTTAGCTACGCGTTTGTCATCGATCGTGGGAAGGCGCATCACGCGCCTTCCCATTTTTGTTTTCAGCGGGATTGCACCATGTACGAGAAACTTGACGAAATCGAACGGCGCTACGAAGAGCTCCAGCAGAAGATGGCCGATCCGGCCGTCGCCACAGACGTCGCGGTGTTCCGCGACACGATGAAGGCCGTCTCCGAGATCGATGACGTCGTCGCGAAGTACCGCCAGTTGAAAAAGGTCCATAAACGCCTCGCCGACGCGCGCGAGATGCTCAAGTCGGACGACGAAATGCGCGAGCTCGCCGAGATGGAAATCGCCGAACTGGAGCCACAAGCACCGTCTATCGAGAGAGAGATCCAGGTGCTCCTGCAGCCGAAGGACCCGAACGACGACAAGAACGTCTTCGTCGAGATCCGGGCCGGTACCGGAGGCGACGAAGCCTCCCTCTTCGCGGCCGAGATCATGCGCATGTACATCCGCTACGCCGAGACGAAGCGCTGGAAAGTCGACATCACCGACGCGAACTACTCCTCGGTCAACGGCATCAAGGACGCCACGCTGCAGATCGAGGGCAACAAGGTCTACTCGAGGATGAAGTTCGAATCCGGCGTCCATCGCGTACAGCGGGTCCCGCAGACCGAGACGCAGGGCCGCATCCACACGTCCGCCATCACGGTGGCAGTGCTGCCCGAAGCGGAAGACATCGACATTCAGGTGAACGAGAAGGATCTCCGGATCGACACATTCTGTTCATCTGGCCCGGGCGGCCAGTCCGTCAACACGACGTACTCGGCCGTCCGCATGACGCACCTGCCGAGCGGCGTGGTCGTCTCGTGTCAGGACGAGAAGTCGCAGATCAAGAACCGCCAGAAGGCGCTGAAAGTGCTGAAGGCGCGGCTCTACGAAATCGAACGCCTGAAGCGCGAAGACGAGCTCTCCGTGACGCGGAAGGGACTGATCGGCAGCGGCGACCGTTCCGAGAAGATCAGGACGTACAACTTCCCACAGGACCGGGTCACCGACCATCGCATCGGGCTGACCGTCCACAATCTTCCCGAAATCATGAACGGCAATCTCGACGCCATCCTCGATCCGGCCATCAATCACTTCCAGGCCGAGCGGCTTCGGGAAGCCGTCGAGTCTCGCTGACCTCATTCCAGGTGTGGCACCGGCGGCCTCGCCGGTGCGTCTGTTCGCCGGCCCGCGTTGGCTCAGCCACCCCCCTGCGCGCTAAGCTCCGCGCATGAAATCCCGTATCGATCAGGTCATCAAGCGCGCTCAGGCCGAGTATCTCGACACGCTCCTCCCTCCTCGCGAGGCACTGCTGGAACGGATGGAAGTCTTCGCGGCAGAGCACAATCATCCGATCGCGGATCCCGAAGTCGGGCAGCTCATGCGCATCCTCGTGCGGGCCCGGCAACCGAAGCATCTGATCGAGGTCGGCACCAACATCGGCTACTCCGTGATCGTCCTGGGGCGTGAGTGCGGGCCGGACGCCGTCATCGACACGATCGAGCTCGACCACGGCATCCTGACTACGGCGCGAGGCTTTGTGGACGAAGCGCGGCTCGGCTGTGAGGTCCGGTTTCACGAGGGAGCGGCGTTGCACGTGCTGCCGTCCCTGGCCGGACCGTTCGACTTCGCCTTCATCGACTGCGTGAAGACCGAGTACGAACAGTATCTCGATCACCTCCTGCCGAAGCTCACGAAGGACGCCATGATCGTCTGTGACAACCTCCTGTGGGGCGGCAAGGTCGGCGAGGGCGTGCACGACGCGTCGACCGATGCTCTGCGCGCGTTCAACCAGCGTCTCGTGACGGATACGCGGCTTACGTCCATCGTCCTCCCCGTCGGCGATGGCGTCGGCATCTCGATCGTCCACTGAAACGAAAAAGGCCGCCCGAGGGGGGCGGCCTTTCGACTGGATTCGATGGAGAAAATGGTTACCGCGAGGCAGCAGCGGGTGCCGCAACCGGCTTGATCGTCGCCTTCATCGGGATGGTCACGATGGGCGTGATCTTGTCGTTGGTGAAGATGGTGACGGTGCCATCGACGTCGCCCGGCTTGGCGTCCTTGGCGATCTGCAGGGTGACTTCGTACTCGCCCTTGTTCGCGCCCGGCTTCACGCTGGGGACGACCGCGGGGATGTTCGACTCGGCCCGGGAGACGATGAACGCCTCCGGTGCCCTGAGGCTGTTCGAGTGCAGCATCACCATGCGGGTGGCCGCGCCGTCGTTCGGAGTGACCTCACCGAAGTTCAGCGACGACGGCTCGACGCGGAAGGTGGGACGGATCACGCCCGAAAGGCTGATGAAGTAGTCCGGCTGGTGCTTGGAGTTCGTGATGATGTGAACCTTGTCCGACAGCGGGCCGATCTTGGCATCCGGACCACCGACCGAGATCTTGACGCGATACTGGTTCTGACCGGGGCGGCCGACACCCGGCGCCTTCTCGGCTTCCGTCGTGATCGGCTCGAAGGTCGCCTTGACCCAGTCGCCGGGCACTTCGACGCTCGTGACCTGAAACGGCTCGTCCTCTTCCGAGTAGAGGACGACGGTCTGCGTGTCCGCTTCACCCTGGAGCAGGTTGTAGCGAACGAAGCCGGCCGGGAACGCCTCGACGTACGGCTTCACGACCGCGTGGATCGTGAGCTGCGACGAAGGCGTGGTCGGGTCATTGGTCTCCAGCGTGACCGTCTTCGCGATCGGTCCGGCGAACGCCGCCGTATCGACGTGTGCGGTGACTTTTCCGGTCTCGCCGGGCTTGATCACTTTGTCGAAGTCCGCGACGGTGCATCCGCAGCCGGGCTTGGCGGAGACGATCTGCAGATCGGCATCCCCCGTGTTCTTCACGAGGAAGGACCAATCGAGCTTCTCGCCCTTGGCGATCGTGCCGTAGTCCTTCACCGGCTCAACGATGGTAAGGCGCGGCGCTTTCTCAGCTTTCGGCTCAGCGGCTTTCTTCGCCGCGGTGGCCTTTGCGCTCTTTTTCGTCTTCACCGGCTGGTCCGCGGCAAACGAAATGGCGGCGGTCAGCGTGACGAGGACCGCGATCATGACAACAAGAATTCGCTTCGACGACATGGACAGAATCCTCCTGATTTGCACAACCTGAAACGTGACTCGTGGACGCCCGGTTCGAACATCCCACGGGAAGGGACGATTCCCCGGGGCTCGTGTACCCATTCTACAATCCGCGCTGCGGAGCACGGTTCTTGCTCAGTCCGCAGCACCTATGCCTCACATCAAAGAACTACCACCACTCAAGAAGGTCTATCTCGTCGGAATCGGTGGGACTGCCATGGCGTCGCTTGCCGGCATGCTCCGGGAGCGTGGCTACGAGATCGCCGGGTCCGACGAGCACGTGTATCCCCCGATGTCCACCTACCTCGAGCGCCTGGGGATCGCGGTCCTCGAGGGGTATACGAAAGAGCACCTCGTCACGTTCCACCCCGACCTGGTCGTGATCGGCAACGTGGCCTCTCCCACCAATGCTGAGGCTGCCGGCACGCTCGAGCTCGATCTTCCCTACACGTCGATGCCCGAGGCGATCTACGAGCTCTTCATCAAGGGAAAGTACTCCATCGTCGTGGCCGGCACGCATGGCAAGACCACCACGACGTCACTGATGGCGTGGCTGCTCGAGTCCGCCGGCCGCGATCCCAGCATGGTCGTCGGGGGCATTCCCCTCAACTTCAATCACAATTTCAAGCTCGGAGAGGGCCCTGAATTCGTCATCGAAGGCGACGAGTACAACACGTCATTTTTCGACAAAGGCCCGAAGTTTCTGCACTACGGAGCCAACACCCTGCTCGTCAACAACATCGAGTTCGACCACGCCGACATCTACGCAAACCTCGACGCGATCGTCGATGCCTTCCGCAACGGAGTGCAGCAGGTCGCGCCGGGTGATGTGATCGTCGCCAATGGTGATGACGCGAACGTGAGGCCGCTGCGGTCCGACGCGCGCGCCCGCTGGTTCACCTTCGGCATGTCGCGCGGTTGCGACATCTTCGCCACCGACGTCGAGTTCACCAGCGAAGGAAGCGCATTCACCGCCTGGTGGGAAGGGAAGGAGTGGTCGCGGTTCCGCACGACGATGTCCGGCCAGCACAACGTCGTGAACGCACTGGCCGACATCGCCATCGCCCGCATGCGGGGCGTTTCCGGGGAGGCGATCCAGCGCGGACTGGAGACGTTTCAGGGAATCAAGCGCCGCATGGAAGTGCGCGGCGTGGAGCGGGACGTCACGGTCATCGACGACTTCGCCCATCACCCCACAGCGATCGAGACGACCGTCGCCGGAGCGAAGCGGCGCTACCCGGGACGCCGCGTCTGGGCCCTCTTCGAGCCACGCTCGATCTCGTCCTGCCGCAAGGAGTTCGAAGACGGCTACATCAACGCCTTCCACCAGGCGGACCGCGTCATCATCGGACGGATCTTCCACAAGGACCGATACGAGAACCGTTACGGGATCGAGCACATGATGTCGGTGGGCACGATCGTCGACAAGCTCAACGCCGACGGAATTCGCGCCGAGCAGATCGACGGCATCGACGCGATGGCGGAAATCGTCGCGCGGGATGCCGGGCCGGGAGACGTCATCCTGGTGATGTCGTCAGGTTCCTTCGACGGTGTTCACGAGAAGATTCTCGAACGGCTGCGCGCCTCAGCGGGATAACCACCAGAGACCCGCCCAGACCTTCACGTCGATCAGAAGGCCCTCGCTCTCCTTCTGCCGGAGCCAGTCTGCGACCTCGTCCCGCGGGATGCGATGGACGGTGATGTCCTCGCCCTCGATCCCGCCACCGTCGTCCTGCTTCTTCAGTCCGGACGCTCGATAGAACGCGATCGTCTCGGAGGTGATGCCTGGAGAGGTCGGACCGTGCGTCAGACGGTCGATCCTGTCGCAGGTGTAGCCGGCCTCCTCTTCGAGCTCGCGCCTCGCGGTCTCTGCAGCATCCTCATTCGGGTTGTCGAGAAGACCTGCCGGAAAATCGATGACCCGTGCACGGACCGGCCGGCGGTACTGCTCCACGAAGAGCAGGCGATCGTCATCCGTGACCGCGAGGATGATGACCGCGGACTTGCCCTTCACGCGTTCCGCGAACTCCCAGCCGTCGCGCTCGAAAACGAGCAGTCTCTTTCCCTCGAAAATCTGCTTCGCACCAGTCATGAGGCCTCCGCGCCGCAGGGACAGCCAGACGCGTGCCGATGTCGTTCCTCAGAACAGACGACCCTGATCGGAAGGCCTTCGAAACGACTCCGACGAGAGATCGTACCGGTTTTCGTCGAGATGCAGCCGGCGGCAGGTCACCTCGAAGAGCGCGGCGATCTGCTCGGCAAAGATCCCGCGCCCACGCTGCCGGACGCCCCACTCGGGTTCGTAGAGTTTTCCCTCGCGCAGCGCGCGAACCCGATTCATGACTTTCTCTTTGCGGTCCGGATAGTGCTCCTCCAGCCAGCGTTCGAACAGCGGCGCCACTGCCCACGGCAGCCGCAACACGACGAACCCTGCACTCGTCCCTCCCGCATTTGCGACCGCCTTCAGAATCGCGGGCATCTCATGATCCGTGATTCCAGGGACCACCGGCGCCACCATGACCCCGACCCGGATTCCTGCCTTCGCAAGCGTCTCGATTGCCGCGATCCGCAGCTCCGGCCGCGACGCGCGCGGCTCCATCAGATTCGCGAGATGCGGATCGAGCGTCGTCACCGAAATATGCACCGACACCGCGTCGTGCGCCGCCAGTTCCTGGAGGATGTCGATGTCGCGCGTGACGAGATGGTTCTTGGTGATGATGCCCACTGGATTGCGAAACTCCGCCAGCACCGCAAGGCAACGCCGCGTCAGCCGCAGCTTCCGCTCAATCGGCTGGTAGGGATCCGTGACCCCGCTGATGGCGATCACCCCCGGTTTGTAGCTGCGCGACATCAGCTCGTCTCGCAGAAGTTCCGGCGCCTCCTCCTTCACCAGGATCTTCGTCTCGAACTCGAGACCGGCGGAAAAGCCGAGATATTCGTGCGACGGCCGTGCAAAACAGTAGATACAGCCGTGCTCGCAGCCACGATAGGGGTTGATGCTCGTGTCGAACCCGACGTCAGGACTGTCGTTGTGCGCGAGGATCGTGCGCGTCGGATCTCGCAGAAAAACCGTCCGCGGCAACGGCGCGGGCTCGTCGTCGTTCTGCGCCGCGTCATCGTCGCGAACATACTCGAGGCGTTCGAACCGATTCTGCGGATTCCAACTCGCCCCGCGGCCCTTGATTGGCGAATCGATCGGGGAAATGTCCGGAGAATCGCCCGGGTCTCGCGTTGCCATAAGACCGAGGCTACATCGCCGGTCAAGAAATTCTACGTGGAGGAGAAAAGTGCCATGCTTAGCGTTCGAGCGCGTCCATCTCGCGCATCGTTCGCAGCTGCGGCGCCCACGCCATCGTCAACCCGACGACCACGAGGGTCATGATCCCTCCGAAGACCACGGACGGGACGGTCCCGAGCAGCCGCGCGGCGACACCCGACTCGAACGCGCCGATCTCGTTCGACGATCCGATGAAGATCTGATTCACCGATGACACCCTGCCGAGCATGTGTTGCGGCGTCAGCGTCTGCAGCAGCGTCCCGCGGATGATGACGCTGACGTTGTCCGCCATCCCTCCGATGGCGAGCAGCGAAAGGGAAATCCAGAAGTTGCGCGAAATCGCGAAGAAGATCGTCGTCAGACCGAAGATGGCTACCGAGGCAAAGAGAGCACGTCCGGTCCTGCGCATGGGAGGGCGGTGGGCGACGATGATGCCGGTGATGAGCGAGCCCGCCGCCGGCGCGGCACGGAGCACACCCAGACCTTGCGGTCCGGCGCCGAGGAGATGGGCGAAGATCGGGAGCAGCGCCACGGCACCGCCGAAGAGCACCGAAAAAAGGTCGAGCGTCATCGCCGCGAGGAGCATGCGCTGCCCGAGGAGGAACCGGATTCCGATGCGCAGGCTCTCGCCGATCGGGATGTCTTCTGCCTCCTGCGGCGGCGACTCGTGCACAATCAGGAAGAGCGCGGCGAGCGCCAGCGTCATCATCACGATGACCACCGAATACGCAGCCGTCGCCCCCGAGAATCCGTAGATCAGGCCGCCCATCGCCGGACCGAGAACTGCGGCGAATTGCCACGTTGAGCTGCGCCACGCCACCGCATTTGCGAAGAGATCGCGCGTCACGACCTCGGCGGACAACGCAGTAAACGCCGGCCGGAGAAAACTGCGCGCGATCCCGCTGAGGAAGATCACCAGGTAGATCGGCCAGATGTGCCCTCCGGCGATCATGCCGCTGGTTGTGAAGAGGAGGAGCGCAATCGCGGAGGCCAGCATGCCGAGGGTTCCGGCGATGGCAATCGGCCTCCGCGGCAGACGATCGGCGATGTGTCCGGCGTAGAGCGCGACGGCGATGAACGGCAGCGCCTCTGCCAGTCCGATCATACCGAGGGCAAGCGGATCGCGCGTCGCCTGAAACACCTGCCAGCCGACGACGACGATCTGCGCCTCGCGCGCGACGGTCGAGGTGGCGTAGCCCAGGATCAGCCAGAGAAAGTTTTTGACGCGCAGCGCGGCATAGGGATCGTGCGTAGCCAAGCGGCCGCGCAGCGTACCATCGCCAAATGAGGTTGACGAAAATCCAGATCGCCTACGGTCTGCTCATCGTCTGCGCCGGCGCGAGGCTGGTGCTGCAGATGGCGGCGCTTCCTCCGTACGCCGGGCTGGACGAGGTCTACCACGTCGCGCGGCTGGCATTCGTGCGCGCGGAACATCGGAATCCGACGACGACTGAGCCCTCGATTCCTCCCTACCTGATGGAGAGTATCGAGGGGAGCACACCGACCGCCCTCCCGGCGATGGGCGAGGCGGGAGAGCGGTGGCCGCAGATCGTCGATAACCGGTCTGGTCGCATCGTTGTCCAACATCCGCTAACCATCGCGGACACCAAGCCTTACTACGTCAAGAATTACGAGGCGCAGCAGACGAGCCTCTACTACTCGCTCGTCGCGCCGCTCGTCCCGCTCCGAAGCGCGCTCTTCGAGCTTCGCGCCTGGCGCGGGATCTCGCTTCTGTTCGCGCTCATCACGGTTCTGGCAACCGCCGAAATCGGCCGTCGCTGGTTTGGACCGATCGGCATTCTCGGCGGTGCGATCCTCGTCGCGTTGCCGACTTGGGAGACGCTCGTGATGCGCGCGGGAAACGACGCCTTCGCCTGCATGCTCGCGGCGGTCGCTGTCGCCATCAGCGTGGCCGGTCCACGCAGGCCGCTCGGGATTGCAGCGGAAGCGTTGCTGTGGGGACTCGCGCTCAACGCCAAAATGTACACGTGGCCGCTGCTGATTATCCTACCGGTTTTCTGGCGGCGACAGCGCGGCTCGAAGATACGCGCCGTGATCGTGGTGCTCGCCTCGGCAACAGCAGTCGTCCTCACCTTCGCGGAGCTTTCCTCGCGAACCAGCAATCCTCTCGGCGTCGTCGCATTCGACAAACCGGGCGGCGCGGTCTACGCGGCGACCGTCAGGCTCAGCGAAATCGTCCGTGTGACGATCGCCAGCGCAGCGTGGACCTCCGGACAACACAACGACGCGCTCCGACCCCTGGCCATCGCCCTCTACCTCGGGCCCATCCTGCTCGCGATCGCGATCACTCTTCGCCGCCATGGCGCGAACGCGATGCCCGCGTTTCTCGCGCTGGGAGCGTTCGCGCTCGCGCAGACCTACAACGTGATCGCCTGCGTGCTGGCGAACCGCGGCGGCAATCCGATTCCGATCGGCGGCAAGGAAGGGTGGTACTGGTATGTGCTGGCACCCGTGCTCGTGCCCGCGCTGCTCGTCCCCGCACTCGCGCGATGGCGTGCGGCCGCCTTGTGGCTCGTGGTCTGGGACATCGTCATCACGGAAGGCGCTCTCTTCCACGATTTTGCGGGGACGAGCTCGCCTGACCATGGATCCTTTCTCTTCCGATGGGGTCCTCTCCACGCTCCGTTCACGGCGCACCTCGGTAGCATCGGCATCGGTCCGTTCGCCTCATCGACGACGCTCCTGCGGCTGATCTTCCTGGCCGCCTTCTTCGGCTTAGAATCGTTCTTGCAACGGATGAGGCGGCATGACCGAGACTTTGACATTGCCTACACAGACTGACGCGCGCCGGCGCGAACGGATTCCAGTCGCCGTCCTCGGAGCGACCGGCTCGGTGGGGCAGCGTTTCGTGCAGCTGCTCGAGGAGCATCCGTGGTTCCGGCTCGCCGAAGTCGTCGCGTCCGAGCGCAGTGCGGGACGAACCTACGCGGACGCGGCCGACTGGCGCCTGGAGACGCTGCTGCCTCCGACCGCCGCCGTGCTCGCAGTGAAGCCGCTCGGCGCCGACCTCGAATCCCGGCTCGTCTTTTCCGGCCTCGACTCCTCGGTTGCCGGTCAGGCGGAAGATGACTACGCGAACCGCGGGTGCGCGGTCATCTCGAACTCGAAGAATCACCGCATGGATCCCGACGTCCCGCTGCTCATCCCCGAGATCAATGCCGATCACCTCGGCGCGATCGCGGGCCAGAAGAAACGGCGAGGCGGCAACGGCTACATCGTCACCAACCCGAACTGCTCCACGATCGGCCTCGCGCTGGCGATCGCGCCGATCGAGCGCCGCTTCGGCATCGACCAGCTTCACGTGACGACGATGCAGGCGATCTCCGGCGCCGGGTACGCAGGCGTCTCGTCGTACGCCATCCTCGACAACGTCATCCCGTACATCGGGGACGAAGAGGAGAAGATCGAATCGGAGCCGCGCAAGATCCTGGGCCGCTGGGAAAACGAGCAGTTCGCCGACGCGGCCTTTCGCATCTCGGCGCAGGTCAACCGCGTTCCGACGATCGACGGCCACCTGATGACGATCTCTCTCAAGCTGCGCAATGGCGGCGCGGATCTCGACGCGATCCGGGAAGCGATCACCGCCTTCACTGGCGAGCCGCAGGCTCTCGGCCTCCCATCCGCGCCGCGCCAACCGATTCACTACGCGACCGAGAAAGACCGCCCCCAACCGCGGCTCGACCGCGACCGTGAGCACGGAATGGCGGTCACGGTCGGCCGGCTGCGGCGCTGCCCCCTGCTCGACATCCGACTTGTGGCGCTCGTGCACAACACCATCCGCGGCGCCGCCGGAGCTGCTCTGCTCAACGCCGAATTGCTCGAGGCCAAGGGGCTGCTGTGACGGGTGGAAAACAGAAACCAGAAACCAGAAGCCAGAAATGGGCGCGAGCGCATTTTCTGGCTCCTATTTCTGGTTTCTGGTTTCTAGTTTCTGGTTTTCGCCTTCTGCCTTCTGCCTTTCTCCGGAGCTCCCGGTGATCGTCATCAAGTTCGGCGGCACCTCCGTCGGGGATGCCGACCGCGTGGCCAACGCCATCGATATCGTCGCGGAGCGGCGGCATCTGAATCCGATCGTCGTCGTCTCCGCATTATCGGGCGTGACGAACGATCTGGTCGCCGCATCCGACGCCGCGCGCGACGGTGACGGGCAGCGCGTCAACGACATCATCGACCGCGTGCGGCAGCGCCACGAAGACGTGGCCATGCGCCTGGTCCAGCAGAAGTTCGACTTCTTCGAAACGTTCGTGAAGCGACTCGATAAACAGGTCGAGGAGATCCACACCATCCTGCGCGGCATCACGCTCCTGCGCGAGATCACGGCGCGTGCGCACGACAAGGTCGTCAGCATCGGAGAAAAGCTCTCATCCGTACTCTTCACCTACTCGATGATGATGCGCGCGCTGCCTGGGGAGCACGTCGAGTCTGAGGACGTGATCTGGACGAACGATCATTTCGGCGGCGCGAGCCCGCTCATGGACCGGACGACGGACGCAGCGCGAACGAGCCTGCTGCCGATCGTCGAGCGGAACCACATCCCCGTGCTCGGTGGTTTCATCGGGCGGACGGTGGGGGGAGCGACGACGACGCTCGGCCGCAACGGCTCCGACTACAGCGCGGCGATCGTCGCGGCCGC
>JBBRTE010000012.1:0-143940 GCA_038244715.1 Thermoanaerobaculia bacterium | reverse complement strand
GCGGACTCCTCCTATGGCGAGAGATCTTGCGACCCCCCTTTGACCTCACGGTCATATGCGGTATTAGCCCGAGTTTCCCCGGGTTATCCCCCACCTCAGGGCAGATAATCCACGCGTTACTCACCCGTTCGCCGCTCGACTAGCCCTTGCGGGCCGCCTCGCTCGACTTGCATGTGTAAAGCACGCCGCCAGCGTTCATTCTGAGCCAGGATCAAACTCTCCAGTTGAACTTTCTGCAACCGATCGCGACTGACGCCGCGGGTTGCGAACTGTAAGCTTGATATCTGACATCAGTCTTTACGACTGACTGTTATTCGGTCGCGATCCGCACGAAGCGAACCGCGATTTCTTCAATTTTGAAGTCCACAATTGTGAACCTCGAAAGGAATCACGTTGTCTTGTTGCTATCCTATTCAGTTGTCAAGGAACCGACGTCCGCGAAAGGGCGGCAATCCTGCCAGACCCCCACGTCCGTGTCAAGCGGCTTGGTTTCACAGTCCTGTGAAGCCAATCCGTCTGATGCGGACACGCTTACCTACTTGAAGTGCTGCGGTGGAAAGATCGGCGGGCCCCATTCTGCTTTGCCGGTTGCAGGGACCGCGGATTCTACGTCCCTGTCTCCGCGTTGTCAACTCCCAGCGAATGCCACCCTCAACTCCGCGAGTGACCCACCTATTCCACGTCCGGCACAACATCACCAACGGCCATGACACCGGCTTGGAGCAGTGGTTGCTCGCCCTGCACAAGTCACTGTGCAGCTTCGAGTTACCTGTCGTTTTCCAAAGATCCAGTACCGCGTTGGGACCAGCCAGAACGACCCTACCCCCACTCCTATTCCACCGTTTTCGGCATTGTCCCAATTCGCCCCGAATCTCACCTCACGACCCCCGCAGAGCCGCCTTACCCCTCGAGCTTCACACCCCGGCAACTCCGCAGCAGCGCGAGGTCGTACACGATCTTCAATGTTCCAGCCGCCACGAAGGGCACCCAGCCGTGGGTCGCGCTCGCAATCAGACTCATGGCCACCACTGGCGCCAGCGCCGCTCCGGTCGTGCGCGCCACACCGGTGATCCCCGCAGCCGCAGTTCGTTCCGCCGGCTCGACCGCGGCGATGACGAACGCCTGACGGGTCGGCACGTCCATCTGAGAAATCGAGAAGCGGAGCAGCAACACCGTGATCGCCAGCGGCAGCGTCGGCATCAGCGGCACCAGGATCAGAAGGATGTTCGACGGCAGATGGGTGTAGACCATCGTGTTCAGCAAACCGAACCGCCGCGCGATCCGCGCGGCCGCGAGCGCGGAAACCCCAGCCGCCAGGTTCGCCCCGAAAAAGAGTGAGCCGAGGGCTGCCGGACTCAGCCCGAAATGGCGAAAAAACCAGTAGGCGACGATGCTTTGAACCACCAGCCCTCCGGCAAAGGCGTCGAGCGCGAAGAGCGACGACAGCCGCATCACGATCGAGCGTGACCGATCGACGCGAAAGAGGCTGCCCGCGGGCCGAACAACCCTCTCCCCTTCGATCGCCGGCGACACCATGAAGAAGACGATCGCCAGGACCACGCCCAGTGCCGAATAGGCGAGGATGGCGCTCCGATAACTCACCACGGTCCCGAGTCCACGCTTCAGCAGCAGCCCGCTGAGAAACCCTCCGGCCAGCGATCCGGCGGCCGTCGCAAAGGAGCCCGCCAGGTTGTACCAGGCGAACAGAGACGTCCGATCCCGCCCCTGTACAGCCTGTGCAAGCGCGACCTGCTCGACCGCGAGAAACGGTCCGACCTCATTGCCGCTCGGGCTGATGACGCCGATCGTCGCGGCGAGTACGAGCAGGGTGAAATCGCGCGTCATCGCAAACACGACCGCCGCGCCGATCATCAGGACTGCGCCGGTGAGCAGCGTGCGCCTGCGGCCGAATGCGTCGGCGCGGGTGGTCAGGTACAACGAGACGATGACATCGCCTGCCAGCGTCAGCGAGAGCAGCAGGCCGATCCGGTGATCATTCAGCCCGATCGCCGAAAGATAGAGGACGAGGACGACCGCGAGAAAGCCGTACGCAAACAGACGCACGATGCGCGCAGCGAAGAGAAGGCGCGCGTCGAGCGGAATCATCGCAACCTACGCGCTCCGCAGCGTGGCTTCGCGCAACACGAGATCGAGCGCCCTCTCCTGGCTGAGCGACATGCGCAACTGCTCGTACCCGCCGTCATGCCGGAGCCGGTGCTTGACCTCGGCGAAATCGCGGTCTGCTTCCCTGGCCGCCCGCCGGATCTCCGCGTCCACTTCGACATCACTGACGATCAGGGTCTCTTTCTTCGCGATCTGCTCGAGGATCAGGGAGCGCCTGGTCCGCTTCACGGCTTCCGGCAGGAACTCCTCACGCATCTTCTGCCAGTCGATCTGTGCCTGGTCGAGGTCGACGCCCTGTGACGCCAGAAAACGGGCGTAGTTTTGCAGCGACTTTCCGACTTCCTCTTCGACGAGCGTCTCCGGCACTTCAAACTCATGCGCGGCGAGGAGCAGCTCTCCAACCTGGCCCTGCTTGAGGCGCCGGACTTCTAGCTCACGGTGCTTGCGGATGTCGGTGGTGATGGCCTCGCGCATCTGGGCAACGGTCTCCCAGCCGCCCGTGCTCTGTGCGAATTCGTCCGTGACCTCCGGCTTCTCCTGCACGCGGATCTCCTTCAGCGTCACGTCGTGCTTGATGTTCCTGCCACGGAAACGTTCGTTCTGGGCGTCGTCGCCGTAGGTCTTCTCAAAGGACGCCGAGTCACCCGTCATCTTTCCGCGGAGGGCTTCATGCAGCTCCGGCAGAGGGGTCTCCTCGCCGGCACGGAAGTGTCCGCCGCGCGTTTCCGGCTCGATCTCCTCCCCCGAAGTGGTCATCTCGATCATGGCGAAGTCGCCCTCCTCGAGGCCGCGGGTGGTCTCAGGGCGATAGGCGCTGGCCTGATCGCGGAGGCGCTCGATCATGCTCTCGACATCGTGCTCGGCGACTTCGACTTTCGGGTCGTCGATGGCCAGCCCGCGGTATTCTCCGAGCTCGAAGTGCGGTTTCACCTCGAACTCGGCCTTGTACTTCACCGGCGCGCCTTCGATGAACGAGTCCATGTGCTGGATGTGGGGGTCGCCTACGAGCTCCAGGTCCTTCCCGGCGATCGCGTCATGGAACGTCTGTGGCAGCAGCCGCTCCATCACCTGCTCCTGGATCTCCTTGGCGAAGCGCGAGCGGACGATGCCCACAGGCACTTTCCCCGGGCGGAACCCCGGGACATTGGCCTGACGGCTGAAGTCCGTCGTCACGCGCCGGGCTTCGGCAGAGATGAGGTCGGCTGGGATCTCGACCTCGACAATCTTCTTCACGGGAGAAACGTCTTCGTAATTCAGAAGCATTCGCTGGCAACCTTCGACTGGATTTTGGACTGGAATGGTGCGAAAGGCGGGACTCGAACCCGCACGGCTTTGGGCCACTGGATCCTAAGTCCAGCGCGTCTGCCAGTTCCGCCACTTTCGCCCGAATGCAAAAAAGGACCGAGTCGGCGCCCAGTCCTCATCATCGTACTTGATTTGGTGCCCCCACTAGGACTCGAACCTAGAACCAACAGATTAAGAGTCTGCTGCTCTACCAATTGAGCTATGGAGGCTCGGGATCACTGCTAACTTGCCGCGCACATCATCTATTTCGCCGCGCGAGCCGCGCATTCTAGGCAGAGCGCACGCCCACGGTCAAGAATTGGCCGGAAGCATCCCCTTCCCTTGCGCAGGTAGTCCCATGCGGAGAAGAGGGTGATGAGCAGCGCGATGCGGAAGAGAACCTCCAGCAACGGCAGGAGCGCCGCGTCACAGCTCGGCGCGGAACTGGTCGAGGGCCGACTTTCGCAGGTAGATGGTCTTCCCTTCCGAAAGGAGCAGATTCTGTTTCATCAGCTCGTGGATCAACCGGGACACCGTCTCGCGCGACGTGCCGATCATGTTGGCGATGGCCTGATGAGTGGGGCGCGTCACCGCGACGTAATCGTTATCGAGTGACTTGCCACTCTGACGGGCCAGATCGAGGAAGAAGCGCGCCAGCCGCCCGTAGACGTCCATCGTGGCCAGCGACTCGATGCGATTCGACGCGTCGCGCAGCCGCTTCGACAATTCGGCGAGCACTTTCTGGGTGATGGAAAAGTTCTCGCTGAGAATATGCAGAAAGTCGCTGCGCCAGATGGAGACGATCTCCAGCGGCTCGATGGCGATGACCGTCGCCGACCGCGGCTCATTGTCGAACAGCGCCATCTCCCCGAAGAAGTCGCCGGCGCCGAGAATGGACAGGATGATCTCCTTTCCTTCCGGGGAGGTCATCGTGACCTTCACCTGTCCCTCGCGAATGAGATAGAAAACATCGCCGCTTTCGTCCGCGTGGAAGACAGCGTCGTCCTTGGCGAAGCGGCGCGTCTTGGCGACTGCGGCGATCGACGCGAGCTCACGATCATCGAGCTCCGCGAAGAGCATGAACTTCCTGTAGAAACTTGAGGGGAGCACGGTGCCGCGATTTTAGCAGCAAAGGCGGCACCTCAGGCCGATGCTACACTCCGCCGCGAAGTCACCCAACGCTGTGGCCATCAAACGGATCATTCCGATTTCATCGGGAAAAGGCGGCGTCGGCAAAACCACTTTCGCCATCAACTTCTCGCTCGCCCTCTCGCAGCACGGCCGCACCGTCGTCGTCGACCTCGACACCGGCACGTCCGCGATTCGCAATGCCATCGACGTTCCGATCGAGAAAGATCTCTACCATTTCTTTCGCAAGGGCGAATCGCTCAACCGGTGCGTCACCCATCTGGACAGGAAGCTCGATCCGTCGCAGACGTTCCGGAACTTCGGTTTCGTCGCCGGTCCGATGCATCTGATCGACGAGATCACGAACTTCGGAGCAGCCAACAAGGCGCGATTGATCGAGGCGATCAACGGACTCGATGCCGACTACGTCATCCTGGACATGCGCGCCGGCCTCGACTCCAATGTCATCGACTTTCTACCCTTCTCCAATTCGGGGATCCTCATCTTCACGCCGCACCTGCCCAGCGCGACGCTGGCGGCCTCCGACATCGTCAAGGCCATCCTCTTCCGCAAGCTGCGCCTCATCTTCAGCCGGGAATCGCCCTTCTTCGCGACGGTCGAAGGAAAGCTGGACTTCTGGCGCCTCATCAATGAACTGATCGACCAGGTCGAGGACGTCTACGACTCCTCGGTCGGGAATCTGGATGCGTTCGCCGACGATCTCGCCGGAAGCCTGGGTGACCACCCGATCACACGTACCGTGCAACAGACGCTCGACGAGTTTCGCGTCCACTACGTCCTCAATCTCTTCAATGGCGTCGATGACTCCTTCCAGACCGCGGTTAAACCGTTCATCGAGAATCTGACCACGAACGTCTCCGCCCGGTGCGGGGTCACGAACCTCGGCTGGATCACGCGCAGCGATGCCATCCATCGCGCCAACTGCAGCAAGATTCCGGCGATGCTCCTCCCCGCCGAAGGGAAGAAGACAGCCCGGGGCAGCCGCGTGGCGCAGGAGCTCGACGATCTCCGTTCGATGGCCATCGGCATCGAGGTTCCGCGCCGCAGGAAACAGCAGAAGCCGGCGTCGGCGGTGGTCGATCCGACGGACCATCTCGCCAATCAACTGAACGTGCTGCGGACGATGTTCGACCAGAAAAAGGACGACGATTTCCATGCGAACTTCGAGTACGCGTCGCAGCGCGCACTCTTTACGATGAAGACGCGCCGGCCGAATGAGTTTGGCGACGTCCGAGTCTATCGACCCGACGAGATGCTGGCCACGATCTTCGCGAAGTCGAATGTGCCGACCGCGGTCGATTGGGGCGAGCTCGATCTGTAGAGGCGCCGACGCAGCGCTACGAAATTCACTGATCACTGCCATCGCAGCAGAACCGCGCTTGTCCTACACTACGTGGCCATGAAAACGACGTTCGCGCTGATCGCACTTTTCGCCACCTCGCTCTCCGCCGCCGACACGCCCGATCGGACCATGCAGGGCCGCATCCGTCAGGAAGGATTCCGCAACTCCAAGGTGATGGACACGGCCGAAGAGCTGATGGACTTCGTCGGCCCGCGCCTGACGGGTTCGCCGAACATGAAGCGCGCGAACGAATGGACCAGGGACAAACTCACCGCCTTCGGCCTCAGTAACGCGCATCTCGAAAGCTGGGGGCCCTTCGGGCGCGGCTGGTCCTATCAGGAATGCACCGTTCGCATGACGGCACCGGACGTGGCGCAGCTCTGGGCCCTCCCGCGGGCATGGACCCCAGGGACGAACGGCGTCGTCAGCGGAAAGCCCGTCAAGGTGAAGATCGAGACCGTCGAAGACATCGAGAAGTACCGGGGCAAGCTCGCCGGAAAGATCGTGCTTAACGGCGATGTCCGCGAGATCAAACCTCACGAACAGCTGCAGTTCAATCGATACACCGACAAGTCGCTGAGCGACCTCGAGAACTATGACCTCCCCGGCCGCCCTCGCTTCACGCGCGAAGAGATCGTGAAGCGCAACGCGTTCCGCAAGGCAATCACGAAGTTCCTCACTGAAGAGAAACCGCTGGTGATGATCGACTCCGACAGCGCCGACTACGGCACCATCCACGTGCAGAGCGCCGGCACGCAGAAGGACGGCGAGCAGTACCCCGTACCGTCACTCGTGCTCTCCACCGAACAGTACAACCGGCTGGCCCGCCTCACCGAGCAGGGCAAGGACGTCACCCTCGAGGTCAACGTCCGGACCACGTACTACGACCAGGACAAGAACGCGTACAACACGATCGCGGAGATCCCCGGCACCGACAAAAAGGGGGAGATCGTGATGCTGGGCGGGCACCTCGATTCGTGGCACGGCGGCACGGGCGCGACCGACAACGGCGCCGGAACCGTCGTGGCGATGGAAGCGGTACGCATCCTGAAAGCGATCGGCATCGCGCCGAAGCGGACGATCCGCATCGCGCTCTGGAGTGGAGAAGAGGAGGGTCTCCTTGGCTCGCGCGCGTACGTGTCGGAGCACTTCGCGTCCCGTCCGGAGCCGGATGGCGCGGAGCGCGATCTCCCCGCAACCATGCGCCGCAACAATGGACCGCTCACCATCAAGCCGGAGCACGCCAGACTCTCCGCCTACTTCAACCTCGACAACGGAACCGGCAAGATCCGCGGGATCTACGCACAGGACAACTTCGCGGTCGCGCCGATCTTCCAGGCCTGGATCGAGCCGCTCAAGGACCTCGGCGTCACCACAGTCACCGAGCGCAACACGGGAGGCACCGACCATCTCTCCTTCGATGGGGTCGGACTTCCAGGGTTCCAGTTCATCCAGGACGAGATCGAATACGAAAGCCGCACCCATCACACGAACTACGACGTCTACGAGCGCCTGCAGCGCGACGATCTGATGCAGGCCGCCGTGGTGATGGCGACGTTCGTGTGGGAAGCTGCCAACCGTCCGGAGATGATGCCGCGCAAACCGCTGGCGAAGGCGGACCTCCCGCCGGCGACCGCGACGGCGCCACACTAGCGGCTGCTACGCCAGACATACCGCGCCCGAAACACGGTCCAGAAGATCCGGATGGTGTCCTTGAGCGGCTTGTAGTGGCTGGTCGACTGCCCATCGACAAATCCGAGGTCGATGGGGATGGTCATGACGTTGAAGCCGCCACAGCCGGCATAGACGATGACTTCGCTCTCCATGTCGAACCCGTCGCTGCGCAACCGGATCGCGCGCAGCAGCTTCGTCGAGTAGAGCCGGAAGCCGCTCTGCGAATCGGTGACATTCGTCTTCGACGCGTACGCGATCGACCGCGCCGAGAACCGGTTGGCGAAACGGCGGCGCGGCAGCATCTGCTCGAACAGATGTGCGCGTCCACCGATGATGAGATCCGCGCCCGTATCTTCATGGGCTGCGATGAACTTGGGGATCTCGCGAGGGAGATGCTGGCCATCGGCGTCGAGTGTGAGTACGACGTCGAAGCCATGTTCGAGTGCGTACGCAAACCCCGTCTTCAGCGCGGCGCCCTTGCCACGATTGACCCCGTGACTCACGACCTCTGCGCCGGCGTCGAGCGCGACGGCAGCAGTGCGATCACGCGAGCCGTCGTCCACGATCAACACGTCCGCGTTGACCAGCTTGCAGTCGCGAATGACCGACCCGACGCTCGACTCCGCGTTCAGGGCAGGGATGAGGATCAACGCCCGCACCGTCATGCCGCCTCCCGCGAAACGACCGCGCAGACGACGCCGCCGCCGGCGGAGATCGAGCTTACGAGGATGTTCCGCAACGCGCTGCTCCGCGGTGCGGTGACCGGCCGGAAGGTCATCTCCGGATCGGCCTCCTGAAAACCGGTGGATGCATGGAGCTTCTGATCGCGCATGGCCAGAAGGGCGGCTGCGAGCTGAAAACCACCCCCTGCCGCATATTCGCCGAAGAATCCTTTCGTCGCCACCACCGGCGGCACGGCGCCGTCGAACAGATGCTGAATGGCTCGGAACTCGACGGCGTCTCCACGTCTGGTGCCATTGGCGGACGCGTAGATCGCGTCGATCTCCGAGATTGTGATCGAGGCATCGTCGATCGCAGCCTGCATGGCCGCAGCTACCTGTTCGGCGCCCGTTCCCCAGTCCGAAATCGTGGCGGTCGTGTCCCGGCGGATCCCGAATCCTGCCAGGTATCCGTACGGCGTCCGCGAGGGTTTCGCCTCAGCGATGAGGATGGCGCTTCCTTCACCGATCGACATTCCATTGCGACGAGCGTCGAACGGTCGCACGCACTCCGCCAACTCGCCAGCGGCATGCGCGAGCGCTCCCACCCGGTCGAGCACGGAGTAGACCATCTCGTTGACCTCTTCCACGCCTCCGATGATCGCAGATGGAACAGTTCCTTTGACGATCTGCCCGCTGGCGAACATCGCCGCCGCCAGCATTGACGACTCCCGCTGGGTCACCGTGAGGTTGAATCCGCGCAGGTCGAGCTCGATGGCGATGTGCGAGCCGGGCGCGTTCGCAACGGATTCGGCGAAAAGCTGCGGTGGTGCCAGAGCCGCTCCCCGCGCAACGTACTCTTCCATGTATTCGACCGAGGTCTGAACCGGCCCGAACGCCGTACCGAGCACCACGCCCGATTCACTCAGCAACGGCGTGCCGGCGTCCTCGATTGCCAGACGGGCCGCCGATACGGCGTAGCGGGACAGCGTATTCATGCGGCGCAGCTTCATGGCAGGGATGTAGTCGCGGGCCTTGAAATCGGTCACGAGCGCGGCCGAATGCGCAGAGAGCCCTTCGGTGTCGAAGCGGACGACCGGCCTTACAGCGCTCGTTCCCGCGTCGAGCATCGCCCGGAAGGACTCGATGCCCACCGCTCCAGGTCCTACGATGCCGATGCCGGTAATGCCGACTCGATTCATGGGGACCCGGGGTTATAGCACCTTACGCCCTGCGAAAAAGAAGGGAGACATTCGACCCGCCGAAGCCGAACGTATTCGAGAGCACGTTGGTCATCGCCATCGGCCGTGGAGTGTGAGGAATGTAGTCGAGGATGCAATCGGGCGCTGCGAGATCGAGGCGCAGTGTCGGGGGCGCAATCTGATGTTGCAGCGCCAGAACGCTGATGACCGCTTCCACTCCTCCCGAAGCGCCGAGGGTATGACCGAGGTAGGACTTGCTCGACGAAACCGGGACGGCATCACCGACAGCGGCGACGATCGCGTTCGTCTCCGCGGAGTCGTTGAGCAGCGTTCCCGTACCGTGCGCGTTGATGTAGTCGATGAGCTGGGGCGCTGCACCCGCGCTCGAGAGTGCGCCGCGCATCGCCGCCTCAGCGCCGCGCCCCTCTTCGTGCGGGGCGGTCGGGTGGTGGGCATCGCACGTTGCGCCGTACCCGCAAAGCTCCGCAAGAATCGTGGCGCCGCGCGCGAGGGCGTCGTCCCATCGTTCGATCACGAGATACGCCGCGCCTTCGCCGAGAGTGATGCCCTTGCGCTCGGCCGCGAAGGGCGTGCATGGATTCGGGTCAACCGCCTGGAGCACGTTGAATCCACTGTAGGTCAGCCGGCAGAGCGCGTCGCTTCCGCCCGCGATCGCGACATCCGCGTGCCGTGATCGGAGAAGATCGCCGGCCATTCCGATCGCAGCTCCTGCCGAGGCGCACGCCGTGGCGTTCGACAACACGCCGCCGCCGAGACCCAGCGAGCGCGCGACGGCATCGGAGGGAGCGGATGTCGGTTGCTGGAGCACGCTGGACACCGCCACGCGGCCGCGACCACGCACCAGTCGATCGAAATAGAAGCTCTCCCCTTCGAGCAGGCCGCCGGTCGATGTCCCGCTGGAGACGATCGCCCGTTCGCGGGGAAGCGGCGACGCCGCGCCCTCGTCTGCCTGCCGCACTGCCTCGTCCGCGGCGATGACGGCGAGACGATCGCTGCGCGACATCCGCCGGGCTTCGCGACCGTCGATTGGAATCAGATCGTCGATGTCCCCCACTTCGGCCGCGATGTCCGTCGGAAACGTTTCCCCGGGAAACTTCGTCAGTTTTCCGATTCCCGCCCGCGATTCGACGATGGACTGCCAGACCTCGGACTGATTGCGGCCGATCGAACAGATGATGCCCAGGCCGGTGATGGCCAGGCGGATGGAGGGATCAGGCGTGCGCATCCGGACTCGCCAGATAAAACCTGCCGCGGATCACTTCTACTCCATCGATGACGCCGCGGCCGGAGAATCGGTACGTGCCCCCGAAATCCGCATCGAGCGTGACGACGAAGCGGATCAGGTCCCCCGGCACGATGGCGCGGTCGACCTCGCAGCGGTCGACTCCCGTGAGGAACGCCGGCGCCCGGGTGGCATCGAACGCCAGTCCGCCACCGAGCTGCGCCATCGCTTCGACCGCCATCACACCGGTGGGCATGATGTCGTTCCCCGTACAAACGTACACGCCTTCGATCGTCTTTTCGTCGATGCGCGTGGCAGCGGATGCTGCGCGGAACGGAATCTGATGGGGCAGGCTGGCCAGCCAGCTCACGCCGGCGCCCGCTGCTTCTCCGCCAACCGCTCTTCTACGAACTGCGCCAGCGATGCGATCGAACGGAAGTTGTCGCGCGCAGCCGATTCGTTCTTCACCTTGATCCCGAACTCGGTCTCCAGCATGACGACGATCTCGAGGGCATCGATCGAGTCGAGTCCCAGCCCGCCCGCGAAGAGCGGGTCGTCGTCGTTGATGTCGTCGGGCGTCATGTCTTCGAACTTCAGCCGCTCGATGAGCAGCTCTTTCAACTTCTTTTTCAGGTCATCCATGGGCGAGGCCATTCTCACATACTTGCGGGGCCGGGCATCGCTTCCCATTCAATCGGAGGAGCGATGACGCCGAAGAGCTTCTGGATCCGCACGAAGAGGAAGAACAGCGCGAGTTTCGCGCGATTGTCGGTGGAAAAAATATTGCCGGCAAGAATGCCCGTGATCACGGGAATCAGGCCGAAGTCCGTCTTCGGCTGCAGAAACACTTCCAGGAACTCGCGGCGATAGAAGTTGCCGATGAACCGGAAGTACTTGTCGAGCGCGCCCTGGAATGCGCGCTCGTACCGGCGGAGCAACCGCATGCTCCCGCTACGCAGGCGCTGTTCGATCGCGTCGGCCGCCATGTCGGCCGACTTCATGGCCATGAAGACGCCCGTGGAGAAAATCGGGTCGAGAAACCCGGCGGCGTCTCCGACCATTGCGAAGTTCTTTCCGGCCCGGCGGCTCATCATGAAGGAGAAGTCGCGCCGAACATAAACCGGCGTCAGACGCTCTGCGTCCTTCATCCGCTCGGCAAGGTACGGCGCTCCCGCGATGGTCTGCTCCAGCAACGCTTCCGGCGTGAGTCCGCATCCACGAAGGTGATCCTGCCCGACAACCAGCCCGACACTCATCGTGTCGTTGCTGACCGGGATCAGCCAGAACCACGCATCGCGCAGGACAACAATGATCGTGTTGCCAGCATCGCGACCTTCCGGGCGCGGCACATTCCTGTAGTGCGCGAAAACAGCGACCTTCTTCAGCGACTCGACATCTTTCTTCTTCCCGATGCGATTGCCGAGGAATGCGCCATGTCCGCTGGCGTCAACGACGAAGCGCGCCTCCAGGACCTCGCCATTCGAGCTGGTGACGGCGGCTCGCGACGGATCGGCAAGGTCCACCGCAGTGACGGCCACGCCTTCCCGCACATCGACACCACTCGAAGCAGCGTTGCGGAGCAGGAGCTCGTCGAACTCCCCCCGCTTCACCTGAAACGAGCTGTGATACGCCTCCGGCAGATTGTCGGCAAAGCGGAACGTATAGCCGAGAGAACCGTCAGCCGTCACGAAACTGGCGCCGTGCTTCGGCGTGAAATGACCCTCAGCCAACGGCATCGTCACACCGAGCCGGGCAAAGAGATCATTGTTGTACGGCAGCAGCGACTCGCCGATCTGAAATCGCGGAAAGTGCTCGCGTTCCAGCAGGGTCACCGAGAAACCCTTGCGCGCAAGGAAAGTCGCCGCTGTCGAGCCTGCTGGACCGCCACCGATGACTAGGACATCGATCATGAGCGAGCGATCCTAATGCAAGATCGGACTCAGCTGCGCGGTCAGCTGAAAGAGACAGGCGATTGAGCTCAGTCGGTAGCAGCCCTCGAAGCTGAACCATGTTTCACGATCGCGGCGTCCAGGACATCAAGCGCTCGGGTGAGCACGCGATCCGGCACTTTAGGGACCTGCTCCTCCGGCGTCAGAACGACAGACCCGTCAAGGCGCGAGGTTTCCGCGGCCCAGGCTTCGGCCTCCCTGGCTTCGAGAACGATCTCCATGCCGGGATCGGGGGCGATTCCGGCATCGCTGGGCGTCCTGGCGTCGTGCTTGTCGATCGTCTTGCCCGAGGGGCGTTGGAACGTGCCGGTCGAGAGGACGACGCCGCCCATCCCAGACGGCATTTCATACATCACCTGTACGCGACCCTTTCCATAGGTACGCTGGCCCATCGTGATCGCACGGTGGTTATCGGCCAATGCCCCGGCCAGAATCTCGGACGACGATGCCGTCCATTCATTGATCAGCATGACGATCGGCACGTCGGTCAGAACGCCCGGCTTCGCGTCGTAGGCCTCGTCACCGGCGACGCGCGAGGCAACGGAGAGAATGCGGCCGCTCTCGAGAAAGAGGTCGGCTGCGGCCACCGCGGCCTTCAGCTTTCCGCCATGGCTGTCGCGCAGATCGAAGATCAAACCCTTCATCCCCAGCCGCTTCAACTGGGCGAGCGCCTTCGTCAGTTCGGGAACGGTGTCATCGGCAAGACCTAGTACACGGATGTAGCCG
Source organism: Thermoanaerobaculia bacterium (assembly GCA_038244715.1). Classification (GTDB taxonomy): domain Bacteria; phylum Acidobacteriota; class Thermoanaerobaculia; order Gp7-AA8; family Gp7-AA8; genus JADGNZ01. The sequence continues at coordinate 130,588 of JBBRTE010000012.1, read as the reverse complement.
ATGCCTTTCTCTTCACTAAGCAGGTAATTCGGCTCGCCTTCAGCGTCGCGCCGCACGCCGCGAACACTCGGGTCTTTGATCATCCTTCGGGCCACGCGCAGGGGCACGGTCGAGGATGAGCCAGCGTGACGGATCGTGAGCTGTACCGCGCTTCCGGCAACGCCGCGGAGGAAGGGGATGATGTCGTCGATCGGCAGGCCTTCCAGTGGATGCCCGTCGACGGTCACGAGATGGTCACCCCGCCGGACTCCAGCCTCGCCCGCCGCCGAACCGATCATTAGATAGGTGATCTCCGGCAACTTCGCTTCGGGATCGATTCGTATGTTGACCCCGATGCCGCAGAACTGGCCGTTAAGCCTGCTGTTGAAGGCGGCCCACTCCTGAGCGTTCATGTAGTTGGAGTAGGGATCGAGATCTTTGAAGAACGCGCGGAGAGCCTGTTCCTCCAACGCGGCACGTGGGACGTGCCTGAGGTAGTGCTTCTCGACGATGTCGAGTGCAGGCCCAAAGCGATTTGCCGGAGCCGAGGTGCCACAGGCAAGCGCCGATAGCGTGAGCATAGAGAACGCCAGAGGACGGAGCAATGTCATCGTCAGAACCTCTCTTCGGAAGTTTTTTCAGGTACATCATCTTTCATTTAAAAGAACGCTTCGCTCCGCAAGCGAGTGGTTGACGTTCCCGGATCGCGAATCTATCCTCCCGGCCAGGTCCATGATCGAACGGTTCTTTGCACTTGCGGCCGCCGCGCCCGAAGCGGTCGCGCTGATCGACGGTGATACCGCGTCGTTCACAACCCGCGCACAACTGGCGAGCCGCATTGGACACTACGCCGATCGTTTCGCCGGCGCCGGTTTGCGGGAGCGAGACATCCTGGCGATCCAGTTGCCGAACTCCACCGATTTCGTCGCAGCATTCGGCGCGATCCTCAAGCAGGGACTGGTGGCGATCCTCATCGATCGCGATGCCACCGAAACCGAAGTGGCAAAGATCCTCGGACACTTCGGCGCGCGTGGGCTGGTCTATCGCAATGGCGATGAGGCTGCCATCTCGATCCGCCAGGCACCCCCCAGCAAGCTCCCGGAAAGCGCTCGCCTCATCAAATTGACTTCGGGGTCAACGGGAATGCCGAAAGGGATCGTCGCCAGCGAAGCCAACCTGCTCGCGGATGGCGTGAACATCTGCGCCACGATGGGCATCACAGCGGACGACATCAACCTCGGGGCAATCCCGATGTCGCACTCCTACGGATTCTCGAACCTGGTGACGCCGCTGCTGATGCAGGGGACTGCCGTCGTGATCTCGAACGATTACCTCCCCCAATCCGTCGTCACTCTGTCGAATCAGTTCTCATGCACGGTAGCCCCGCTGATCCCTATGGTCTTCGATCATCTGATTACTGCCGGCGGCGGCGAGTTCCGAACGGTGCGCACGTTTCTCTCTGCGGGAGCGCCACTCTCTCCGACGGTCTCACGGAGGTTCCGCGAGCGGTTCGGCGTTCCGATTCACACGTTCTACGGTTGCAGCGAATGCGGCGGAATCACGTACGACCGGGAAGGAGGGGCCGTGGAGCGGGGGACTGTCGGACAGGCGATGGAGAACGTGACGCTGGCGTCGAATCGCGGCCGGCTCAGCGTTCGAGGTCACAACGTGGCCCTCGGCTATCTCTCGGACGCGATGACGTTCCAGCCGTTCCCGGACGGCAGGTTCATCGCGGACGACCTCATCGAGCTTCGCGAAAACGGAGAGCTTGTGATCACCGGCCGGGCCAGTGAGTTGATTAACACGGCGGGCAAGAAAGTGAATCCGCGTGAAGTGGAGCAGGTGCTGTTGCAGATCGACGGCGTGCGCGAGGCGAAGGTCTACGGCGAACCGGCCGGGGCGCGCGGCGATGTCGTCGCCGCCGCGATCGTGGCCCGTCCGGATGTGACTCGCGAACAGATCCGGGCCTGGTGCCTGAAGCATCTCTCGCCGCACAAAGTGCCGCGCATCGTGAAGCTGATCGAATCGATCCCGCTCGATGAGCGCGGCAAGGTCAAACGCGCCGCACTGGCCGCGCTCTAATCAAGTCGCGCGAAAGCCGTCGCGCGACTCGGTCAGATTCGGCAGTCCCGCATCGCGGAACTCCGAGCGCACCTCGTCCGAGAGCGGCAGCCCGATGACGTCCACGCGTTGCGGCCGCCCGATCTGCGACAACATGTGCCGGAGGCTGTCCGCCGGACGGAAGACGGTGACGCTGATCTGCGGCCATTCGACGGCTCGCTGCCACGCGTCGGCGACGGCAAGACGGTTCGTCGCACTCTCCACAATCCACACGGGCGTCCGCATCACCAGCGTTGCCAGACGATCCCCGAACTCGGGATCGAAGACGATGGTCAGCCGCCGGCTCATCCTCGTGCTGCGGCACCTTCGCCCGGGGCCGCAGTCGACGCCGCGCGGCGTCCGATCAGACGCAGGACCTGCAACCGCACATTGTCCAGCTCTGCAACTGCCCAGATCTTCACGCCGCGCAGAAACATGTGCATCGGCGACAGCCCGAGGTTGAAGTACGCCTTGATGCGGCGCCCGTCGTTGCGCACGCCGGCCTCACCCACCGCGCGTCGCGCCAGCGCAATCGACTTGAATCTCCGGTGGTAGAACTTGATGAAGTGATAACTGAAGAAGGCCGGCTTCGGACCGAGCACCGGCATCCAGAGAAACTTTTTCGCGATCCGGTACGCCGGGATGACCACGAAGATGTAGTAGTGCGCCGTATCGAGAATCATCGAGGCCGCGAGCAGATCGGCCTCACCCATGTAGTAGTACTTGTCTTTGTAGATCGAACGGAAGAAGCGCGTGTAGGAGCGGGTGAACGAGGCGTTGTGCTCCGCGACGCGCGCGCCGATGTCCTCTCCCTTCGCCTGCAATCCGACGATCTCGGCGGTCGCTTCCGCCGTGAACGCGGCGTGGTCGAGGCCAGGCGAATAGTATGGATCGAGGAACGAAGCCGCATCGCCGAGAAGCGCCCAGCCATTTCCCATGTATTGCTTCGCGTAGTAGGGGAGGTGCGCGTAGAAGCGGAGATCGTCGAGCCGCGGCGACGCGCCTTCCAGCAGTTCCGCGAGGGACGGATTCGCCTTGAGAAACGCGATGAAGTCCGTCGCCCGATCCTTACTCTGGTGGAGATCGATGAGCCGCTTGTCGAACACGACTCCGATTGACGTTTCGCCGTTGCCGAGGGGGATGACCCAGATCCAATACCCGAAGCCCGTGTAGTGATTCGTCGCCAAACGTCGTGAGCTGACGTTGCGCGCAGCAAGATCGCCGGAGAGCGCCGCGATGTCGTCGATGTGCCGGAGCCCGTTCCAGCGGCACCAGATCGAGGCGATGGGATGCTCATCATTCCGCTCGATCAATCCCAGCCGGCGTCCGAGGAAGTTGACTCGTCCGGTCGCATCGAGCAGCCACGTACAGCGAAGCTCGCGGACTTCTTCGCCCATCTCGATCGTGACCTTGTTGTCGAAGTCGTGCAGGTCCACGTCGCGCGCCTTCGCGGGCCGGATCAGTTCTGCACCCTCGCGGACCGCCGTGGCGAGAAGGTATTCATCGAGCGCGTCACGGCGAAGCTGAAAGGCCGGCACCGCGCTGCGGATGAATCCGCCGGCCTCGGTGGCGTTGGCGTGACCCGTCACTTTGTCGTTCGTGAACCAGTAGCGCAGCCCCTCTTTCGGCAACTGCTCGGCCTCGAGGTGATGCCACATGGCCAGGCGGCGCGTGAGAAACATCGCCGACATCTCCGTCGTCGCCTCGCCGACCTTCGCGTCGAACGCTTCGGCTTTCTCGACGATGAGGACGCGCAGCTGCGGATGATCACGCCGCAGCAGGATCGCAGTCGACGCGCCACTGAATGCGCCACCGAGGATGATGACGTCGTACCGATCGGGCTCCATCACGGGGATCGTAACACCGCCCTTTCTAGTAGCATTGCGCGCCCATGCACTGGCTCCATCAGTTCTTCCTCACCTGGATGCAGTTCGTCCTCGACTGGGGATATCTCGGCATCTTCGTGATGATGGCGTTCGAGTCGACCGCGCTGCCGATTCCGGCCGAAGTCGTCATTCCCCCGGCCGCCTTCTGGGCGGCACAGGGACGGTTCAATCTGGCCCTCGTCATCGTTGCCGCGACCGCCGGATCGTGGGCCGGCTCCGCTGCCAGTTACTGGATCGCCTACAAGCTGGGGCGACCGCTCGTCAGTCGCTACGGACGATTCGTTCTGATGTCGCCGTCGAAGATCGAAGCCGCCGATCGATGGTTCGAGACGTATGGTTCGGGCGGCATCTTCGTCGCCCGCCTGCTCCCCGGCATCCGTCACGTCATCTCGATTCCGGCGGGACTGTTCCGGATGCCATTCGCGCGCTTCTCGCTGATGACGATCCTCGGCGCCGGTCTCTTCAACGGTGCGCTGGCGTGGTTCGGAATGCGCGTGCTCGGCGATCAACCGTCACTCATGAAGGATCCCGATGCATTGCGCCAGGCGCTGGCATCGAAGTCGATGTGGATCATCGGCTTCGCCGTTGTCGTGGCCCTGTTGTACGGCGTGATGGCGTGGATGCAGAAGCGCGCGAAAGCAAACGTACCGGCCTCGTAGGGAAGCGACGGAGATTTCGCTGCCTGGTAGCGATTTGCAGGGTTAGCACGTTTTGCCGCGTCGTCCCTTCTTACATTTGTCATTCGCGACTCATGACGTTCGGCACGGGTGGCGGCGCGTGGCGCAGCCTACATTGCCGGCATGAATCCACTACAGATCGAGAACGTCGTGAAGACGTTTGCAGCACGCCGGGCGCTGGACGGCGTTTCACTCGAGCTGCGGCCCTCGGAAGTTCTGGGGCTGCTCGGCCCGAACGGCGCAGGCAAGTCCTCGCTCGTCCGCACGATCATGGGACGCGTCAGGCCCGACAGCGGCTCCGTGACCATCTTCGGAAAACCTGCGCTGGCCGGCGATACCGACGCGCGCGCGGAAGTCGGCGTCGTGCCGCAGGAGATCGCGCTCTATCCCAACCTGTCGTCCAGAGAGAATCTCACGGTCTTCGGACGCTATCTGGGTCTCGGCGGCGCAGCGCTGGATGCCGCAATCACGCATGCGCTGGACTGGTCCGCACTGACCGATCGAGCGTCCGATCCGGTCAAGACCTTCTCCGGCGGCATGAAGCGGCGCCTGAACATGGCCGTCGGGGTGTTGCATCGGCCGCGCGTGCTGCTGCTCGACGAGCCCACCGTCGGTGTCGATCCGCAATCGCGGGAGCGCATCTACCAGATGATCGAGGCATTGCGCTCCGATGGTGTTTCCCTGATCTACACGACGCACTACATGGAAGAGGCCGAGCGCCTCTGCGACCGGATCGCCGTGATCGACGACGGCAAAGTCATCGCGACCGGCACGAAGGACGAACTGGTCCGCAACACGGTCGGCACGAAGCGCGAAGTGGTCGTTGAATTCGCCGACGGCACGCACGTCACACATCTCATCGACGACGCCGCGGAGATGCTGCGGGTCATGCGCGAGGCCGAATCTCAGGGCAGCGCCGTGCGCGACCTGACTATGAAGTCCCCCTCACTCGAGAAAGTCTTCCTCCACCTCACTGGAAAGGGTCTACGCGAATGATCACCTCTGTCGTCCGAGCCGGATGGCTCAATCTCCGCCGCGATCGTGCGGCGCTCATGCTCAGCTTCATCGTCCCGATCGTCTTCTTCTCGATCTTCGCGGGCATCTTCGGGGCGCAGAAGTCGAAGACGCCGAAGTCCGAGGTCGTCATCGCGGATCTCGATCACTCCGACACCTCGCGACGGCTGATCGACGCGCTGAAACACGAGTCCGCGCTCGATGTCGTACTGACGCCGAAGAAAAGCACGACGCCGTTCGATGCTGCCTCTGCCGAGGCGTACGTCCGCGCTGGCGATGCGCCCGTCGCGCTCGTGATCCCGAAAGGGTTCGGTACGACGAAGATCCAGTTCGGCGCACCGAGCAACGGCCCAGCATTCCGAATCCTCTCCGACTCGGCCGATCCGATCGCCGATCAGGTCGTAGCCGGTCTCCTGCAGAAAGACATGATGACGGCGATGCCGGAGTTGATGATGGACGCCGGAGTGACCGAGGTCGATCGCTGGAGCGGCGGGTTGACGGCGCAGCAGAAGGCGACGATCGATCAGAACATGAAGGGCTACCGCACATTCAGCGCACGTCCAACCCGCGCCGCGTCGTCCGACGCACTCATCAAAATCGAGAGAAAGGACGTCGTGGGACAGAACAAATCGAACGTGATCGCTGCGCTCTACGCGGCGGGCACCGGAGTCATGTTTCTGCTCTTCACCGCGTCGAATGCCGGCGGCGCGCTGCTCGAGGAAAGCGAGAGCGGCACGCTCGACCGCATCCTCACCACCCGCCTCACCCTCACCCAGCTCCTCCTCGGCAAGCTCGCCTATCTCTGGACGCTCGGCTTCACCCAGATCTCCGTGATGTTTCTCTGGGGCGCGCTCGTGTTTCGCCTGGAGCTGTTCAAGCACCTCGGCGGATTCCTGATCATGGCGCTGTCGACGTCTCTGGCGACCTCGGCGTTCGGTCTTCTGCTCGCATCGTTCTGCCGCACACGCGCACAGCTCGGCGCGATCTCCACGCTCGTCGTGCTGTCGCTCTCCGCGATCGGAGGCTCGATGTTCCCCCGCTTCCTGATGCCGGCCGGCCTGCAGAAGGCTGGATTGGTCCTCTTCAACTCCTGGGCGATCGACGGCTTCACGAACGTCTTCTGGCGCGAACTGCCGCTGTCGTCGATCGCGCTGCCAGCGGCCGTGCTCATCGGCTGGGCGATCGTGTTCTTCCTCGCATCGAGACAACTGACAAAACGATGGGAAATCGCATGAGGGCGACGCGTACAATGTCGCCCGCGTGGCACAGCTGAAGAATCGCGACCACTATCCCGTCCTGGTCATCGGTACCGGCATCGCCGGTCTCACCGCTGCATTCAGCCTCGCCAGCGCCGGGATCAAAGTGCTCCTCGTCACCAAAGCGGCCGACCCGAAGGACTGCAACACCTTCTGGGCACAGGGCGGCATCATCTACGAGGGCGAGGGAGACACGCCGGCGAAGTTGATCGACGACATCATCGCCGCCGGTGCAGGCCTGTCGAACGAAGAAGCGGTGCGGTTTCTCGCCATCGAAGGACCACGGGTCGTCAAGGAGCTACTGCTCGATGAGATGCACGTCCCGTTCTCCGTCAGCGAAGAGGGCGAGCTTGACCTGACGCAGGAAGGTGCGCATTCACTGCCACGAATCATCCATGCGGGCGATGCGACCGGCCGCGCGATCGAGACGTCGCTGCTCAATCGCGTCAAGAACGAGCCGAACATCACGCTGGTCACGGAGATGACCGCGATCGATCTGCTGACCACGCAGCATCATCCGACGGACATCCAGGTCCGGTACCGGCTCACGAACGAGTGCGCTGGTGCGTACCTCTTCGACAACAAGACGAACGAAGTCTTCACGATCTTCAGCGACTTCACGATCCTGGCGACCGGCGGCATCGGCCAGATCTACCTGCACACCACCAATACCCGCAGCGCGATCGGCGACGGGGTAGTGATGGCCCAGCGTGCCGGTGCCCGCGTGATGAACGCCGAGTACGTCCAGTTCCACCCCACCGCCCTGGCCGACAAAAAAGCCAATCATTACCTCATCTCCGAAGCGCTGCGGGGAGAAGGCGCCAGACTCAGGAACCAGAAAGGCGAGTACTTCATGGAGAAGTATTCTCCCGTTCTGAAGGACCTCGCGCCGCGCGATGTCGTGGCCCGTGCGATCGTTGAAGAGATGACGACGAACAAGGATGAATTCGTCTATCTCGACCTCGCGAATTTCTACCACGGTCACGAGCCCATAGCGGAGCGCTTCCCGAACATCCGCAAGGCCTGCGCGGAAATCGGTGTCGACATCGAGCGCGACCCGATACCGGTCGTCCCGGCGGCACACTATTTCTGCGGCGGCATCCTCGCGAACAATATGGGTGAGACGACCCTGACGCGGCTCTACGCGATCGGCGAGACATCCTGCACCGGGCTCCACGGCGGCAACCGGCTCGCATCGACGTCGTTGTTGGAAGGACTCACCTGGGGATATTTCGCCGCGCTTTCGATCCGCGAGAAATACGAGGCATCCACGACCCCGGTCGAATCCGCCACCGGCCCCATCCCCCGCCGCGCCCGCCTCGGCGATGCGCCTGCTGTACGCCGTTCGTACGGCTCACGCCGTCCAGGCATCGGGTCGATCGACGATGCACTCCTGCTCTCGATTCCCGACTGGCGGCCACCCGGAAGCGAGAACATGGAGGACCCGGCCCTAATCCTCCAGGACTGGACCACGATCCAGAACACGATGTGGAACTACGTCGGCATCGTGCGCACCTACGAGCGACTCAAGCGCGCCGTCGCCGACATGCGCGAGCTGGGAAGCCGCCTCACGAAGTACTACCACGAGTCGACGATCAGCAAGGCGATCCTGGAGCTCTTCCACGGCCAGCAGATGGCCATGATCGTGGCCAGCGCAGCGCTGAGGAATCCGGTGTCGCGCGGCGCGCACTTCCGCCGGGATTGAGGTGGTGGTTTGACTCGGCATGGTCATTGATCGTGACTCGCGCTCATGGACCTCACCCTGATGGAACGAATCCGCCAGCCCTCTCGTTTCGTAGATCATCGAAGGAGCACTCCATGAACACGATCCTCAAGAAGTGGCTGCCGATCGCGGCCGGTACGATCATCCTCACGAGCATCGTCACCGGAATCTCGCAGCGGCCGGTCAACGCCTCGCCTGCCACCCCCGTCGTGGCTCACACCAAAGGAGACAAGATGGCGCACTACGTCAAACCGTCCGACGCGGAATTGAAGAAAAAGCTCACGCCGATTCAGTACGAGGTCACGCAGCACGAAGGGACCGAGCCTCCCTTCCGCAACCAGTACGCGGACAACCATGCCGCGGGGATTTACGTGGACGTCGTCAGCGGCGAAGCGCTCTTCAGCTCGCTCGACAAGTTCGAGTCGGGCACTGGCTGGCCCAGTTTCACCCGTCCGCTCGAAGCGGCGAATGTGGTCAACAAGACCGATCGCAAGTTCTTCATGTCCCGCACCGAAGTCCGCTCCAAACACGCCGACTCGCACCTCGGCCACGTCTTCGACGACGGTCCTGCGCCCACCGGCCAGCGCTACTGCATGAACTCCGCGTCCCTTCGATTCATCCCCGTCGAGAAGCTCGAAGCCGAAGGATATGGAGAGTACCTGCCGCTGTTCCAGAAGAAGGACGCGCACAAGTGAGGGAGACCGCGTCGCTCTCTGGCGGCCGTTTCCAGGGCGTCGACTTTCGTTGAACTGACGGCTGCGGTCACTAACCGCTCAGTCGACGAAAAAGACCCGCGTACCGCGCGTTGATGTTCATCGCTGACTTGCGAAACCTCTGCTCTCTCGAAGCGGACCGTTTGGGGGTAACGACCAGGACCTGACCATTCGTCGACAACTCAACTTCGCCGTCTTCGTCCAGCCCTAGCTGTTCGAGCCGCGGCTTGTCGAGTACGAGCGCAACGCTGTTACCCGTTCGCGTGAGTTTCTTGATGATGGTCCGTACAAAATAGCACTTCCGTATGTACCCGATCTTCCCGTCTTTCTACCGGACCTGCGCCGTCGCTACCCCTTCGATTCTCAGAGCGGTGGCGTTCTGCACGAACGCGGTCGCCGTCAGATTCCGCCAGGCTGGATCGACAGGAATCGTCACCATCGTCTGTCCCGGTTTCACGCGCATCAGCCGGCGAACGATGGCGTCATTTGTGATCGTGCGCCCTGCGTTTTCGCCATGCTCGATCTTCGTCGTCACACCATCCTCAGTGATAGCCAGCATGAGGTCATCCTGCGAGGAGACCGTCCCATGAATCGTCGCGATGACGTTGTCGCCGTCGCGGCGAGCGGCGAGTACGACATCGCCGCGCGGTCTCAGGTTCGACGCGCTTTCGAGCGCACTGTTGAGTGCAGACCGGTTCGATCCGACGAACTGGCTCGCGCCGTTCACCACCGCCTGCGGCGTGTAGGACGATGAGAGTCGCATCGCGCGCGCATAGCGGGCCTGCCGTTGCGACCATTCGGCAGACGAGAAGGGATCGCGCCAGCCCAGCGAATCCCAGTAGTCGACGTGGAACGCCAGCGGGATCACCTTGCCCCGCAGCGCGGGATCGTTCGCGATCTCGTGGATGATTGCGTCTGCCGGCGGACAGCTCGAGCAGCCCTGCGACGTGAAGAGCTCGATGACGACGGGCGTCTTTCCGAGCTTCAGCGCCGCGCCACGCGTCGTCAGTGCGAGTGCGGCGATGGCCACGATGACGGCGAGGATGGGAACGATACGCGGGCGGAGCACGTGCCGAGTCTACGCCGCCTTCGGAGCGGCGTTCTCAGTCGATTCCGTTACGTTCTGGGCTGCGCCTCGCCCGCTCTGCACCAGCGCCACGCCGGCCAGGATGATGACCATCGCCGTGATTGACACCCATGTCAGTTGCTCATGGAGAATCGCCCAGCCGAGGATGACGGCAACGACTGGATTGACGTAGGCGTAGAGCGACATGTTCGTCGTCCGGAGGTGCCGCGCGGCATAGACATACGCGCTGTACGCGAGCACCGAGCCGAACAAGGACAGGTACGCGAGCGCACCGAGCGTTCGCGGTGTGACGTGGAAGCGGGGAAGCTCGCCGAGGAGAGCACCGACGAAGAACAACACCGAGCCTCCGAACAGCATCTGCAGCGCAGAGGACATCAACGGCGGGATGCCGCCCAACGCGTACTTGCCGCGGACCGTACCGTACTGCCAGGCAATGCAGCCCGCCTGGATGGCGAGGGCTCCGATGACGAAGTGCGCGTCGAAGGCCTTTCCGGCGCCGCCGGGAGTGACGAGCATCGCTACGCCGAGAAAGCCGATCAGCATGCCAATGGCGCGGCGGCGGTCGAGACGTTCGCCGGAACGTCGCGTCAGCTCGATCAGCGTGACCCAGAACGGGGCAGTCCCGACAAAGAGAGCTGCGAAGCCGCTGGGCACCCACTGCTCGGCCCAAACCACGCTGAGGTTGCCGATGCCCATCATCAGCACACCGCAGAAGAGAATCTCGCCGAGGATGCGCCGGTCGCGCGGGATGGCATCGCCGCGCAGGATGGAGACGATCAGCAGGATGACTCCGCCGGCGAGATACCGCGCGGCGGTGAGCAGGAAGGGCGGCATCGTCGTCACGGCCACGCGGATGGCCAGATACGTCGTACCCCAGACCACGCAGACCACGGCGAAGGCGGCGTAGGCCAGACGGCGCTCGGGCGTCATTTGTCCCCCAGCGTGATGCCGCCGATCTTCTCGCAATGTGTCTGCATGACGATCGTCGTGCGCGTGGAGAGGGAAAGCGGTGGCGCGGTGAGTCTCGAGACGAGCTGGTTGAGCGACGGGATCGAATCCGTGCGCACTTTGATGAAGTAGCAATCGTCCCCGGCGACGGTATGTGCCTCGACGATTTCATCGCCTTTCATCAACGCGTCGAACTGTTTCTTCTGCTTTGCGTCGAGCTGGCTCTGACCGCGCGCGGCGATGAAGGCCGTGACCGCGCGTCCCATCGCTGCCGGTTCAATGACGACGGTATGCCCACGGATGACCCCATCGCGCTCGAGACGAGCGATCCGATCCGCAACGGTAGGGCGGGAGAGGCCGACCGCGTCCGCGACCTGCTGTGCCGGTGCACGGCCATCGCGCAGGAGATGGGTCAGGATCTTGCGGTCGATTGCATCCAGATCGGAGGCCATGACTGAATGCTACTCCCGTTTCGTCAGCGAATCCAACAGATTCCCTACGGATCGTCTGACATGTTTACAGAAAAGCAACGCTAGCGAGTTGGAATCCCCTCATCCGGCCTTCGGCCACCTTCTCCCCGCAAGCGGGGCGAAGGTCCTCGCGATGAACAGGCCTGGCGTTCGCGCCATGGTTCTCAAACCTGGTAGAGAGCCACCCTCTCCCGCGCGAACGACATCTCTCTGCGCGAGCAACACTTCTCTGCGCGACCAACACTTTTCTGCGCGACCAACACTTCTCTGCGCGAGCAACACTTCACTGCGCGAGCAACCCTCGCCCCGCGTCAGCGGGGAGAGGGAGACACGGAGCGAAGCGGAGTGCGGGTGAGGGGCGGCGCCTTTCGCAATGACAGTTGCCTACCGCGATGACAGGAGCCTACCGCGCGTGCGCCATCGGCCCGAACGACGCCGGCAGATCCTTGCGGACGATGCTCTTCCTCGGGTACGCGAACTCGACACGGTGCTCGGCGGCACTGCGAAGCTCGCGCTGCAGGTACTCAATCTTCACGGCACCCGCAGGGTCATTCAGCAGGCGGCGCAGGGCACGACGCCGGAGGACGATCGAACGCAGCTTCATCCCGGCCGAACGGATGGCGAACCGGATCGAATCGCGGTCATCCGAACAGACCCTCACAGCATCTGCGTCGAGCGTCCCTACGATCTCCTCTGCCAGCTTCGTTTCGTCCGTGGTCTTGATCGCCGTACTCATGAAATCCTCCGATGTCTTGCATCTATAGACGCCGGCAAGCCGCGAAAGTTTCTGGTCAAGGTGCGAAAATCGTGTCGTGCGTGTGACATTCACCCCCCTGGGAACTTCCGCCGATGCCAGACCGGACGAGACGATTCTCGACGCCGGACGGCGCGCTTCTGCCCCGATCGGGAACTCCTGCGGGAGCGTGGGCGTCTGCGGGCGCTGCCGCATCACCGTGCTCTCCGGAGCAGATCAACTCAGTGAACCGACGATGATCGAACAACGCGTGTCAGCGCAACGCGGATTTGCCGCCGGCGAACGGCTGGCCTGTCAGGCGGTCGTTCGCGGCGACGTCGAGATCACGACAGGCTACTGGTAGCTGCCTACTCCTGGTCGTCAGTGGCCGCGGCTGCTGCCCGCCCCCATCCCTCGTTTCCAGGCAGTTCGAAGTAGAACGGCTGACGTTTGCGCGGATGATTCCCAATTTCATTCATCGTCATCGCGTCGAAGACTCGTCCGTTCGCAATCGTGTAGCGGATCGATTCCGAGTTGCGGATGTTCTCGAGTGGGTTCGCGTCGAGCACCAGCAGATCGGCGATCTTGCCCGGCTCGAGCGAGCCGATATCCCTGTCCATTCCGATGTAGTGCGCGCCGCTCAACGTCGCGGCACGGATGGCCTGCAGCGGCGTCATCCCGCCCTGGACGAACATCCACAGCTCCCAGTGAGCGCCGAGGCCTTCGCGTTGGCCGTGGGCGCCGAGCTGAACGGAGACGCCGGCATCGTTGAGGCGTTTGACGGCACGGGCGTTGTCGATGTGGTTCCACTCGTCGTCGGGCGCGAGCGTGCGGCGGCGCGACCGCGCGTCGATGATCCGGCGCGGCACGAAGCTCAGAAGACGCTTGTCTTCCCAGACATTCGTCTTCGCATACCAGTAGCTCTCGCCCCAGAGGCCGCCGTAGCCGACGATCAGCGTCGGCGTGTAGCCGCTGTGGGACTTCGACCACAACTGCTCCACGTCGTTGTAGATCTTCGCGACCGGGATCGAGTGCTCGACCCCGGTGTGACCGTCCACCACCATCGTCATGTTGTGCTCGAACAGCGACCCACCCTCGGGCACGACCATCATGCCGGTCTCGCGCGCTGCCTCGATGATCTGCTGGCGCTGGTCGCGGCGCGGCTGGTTGTAACTCTTCACGCTGATCGCCCCGATGGCCTTCATGCGGCGCAGGTGAAAGAGCGCGTCGTCGAGGCTGGCGACATCGGCTTTGAACGAAGCCTTCGCACCGTAGAGGATCGTGCCGGTAGAGAAGATATGCGGGCCGGCGATCTCGCCCGCGCGCTGCATCTCCGCGGCGGTGAAAATCTCGGAGGAGTTGTTCGACGGGTCGTGCAGCGTCGTGACGCCAAACGCCAGCGCTGCATAGTTGATCCAGCTCTGTTGCGGGATGATTTCGTCCGCGCCCATCGACCCGTGCCAGTGGACATCGACGATGCCGGGCATGATCGTCTTGCCGGCGACGTCGATCACGTTGGCATCTGCAGGCACCGCGGTGCTCGCACGCGGTCCGACTGCCGTGATCCGATTCCGCTCGATGACGATGGTGCCATCGGCGATGACCTCGTCTCCGTGCATGGTAATGATCCGCGCGCCGGTCAGCGCGATGCGTCCGGCCGGGACGTCGAACGGTTGCGAGAAGCCGATGTTGATTCCGGCAGCTGGCGCATCCGGAAGCTTCTCCGGGGCACCGGCAACGAAGGCGAACGAGTCTTTCAGATCGCGCGAGAACAGTTCAGGGCCGAGGGACCAGTAAAGGCGCGAGCCATCGCCGGCCCAGTGCAGAAACTCGCCCGCTTCCTTTGTCACGCGCGCCACGGGGATCGACTTCGTTTCGGGGCCGATGTCGATGGTCTTTCCGGTGCGGATGAAGGGCGCGATGTAGGCGTTGAACGTCTCGCGGAAGGCCACCCACTTTTCGTCCGGCGACAACGCGTATTCCGTTGCGAAGCCGGACAGCAGGTGCGAACGCTCGTCCGTGCGATCGATTCCAATCGAGTGCAGGCCACGCTTGTCCTCATCCTCGAAGGTCATGAAGAAGACACGCTCGTTCGTCGCTCCGAACTGCGGCGCCGCACCCTTCTTCGTCACGAGTGACGATTTGCCGCCCGCGGCGGGGACGACGTAGATCCCCGTCCCGCGCGACCAGAGGGCCGGCCGCAGAAACCCGTCGCTCGTCGTGCGGTAGACGATCCTGGTGCCATCCGGCGAGAACGCGGGCTCGATGTAGTGGCCGGGCTTTTCGGTGATCACACGGCCTTCGCCGCCGGCGGCAGGGACGATCCTGATCGTGCCCAACGTCTGATCGTTCCAGGTGGTGTAGACGATCGATCTGCCGTCGCGCGACCATGCCGGATAGAACTCGAAGTGATCGTTCTGCTTCGTGAGCCGATGCGGCGTGCCGCTCGGAAGATCGCGGATGTAGAGGTAGCCAAGCGCACCGTAGACGACCTGTTTGCCATTCGGTGAGACCGTGCTCCAGCGCAGCATCCGCACGGGATACGAAGACGGAGCGACATCGACCGGAAACCGCAGCGCTTCCTGAATCCGGCGCGTGGAACGGACGTGGAACGGAATCGTAGTGACGTTCTTCGATGCGACGTCGATGCGGTTGATGTGCCCCGCGGCCCAGAAGACGATCGACTTGTTGTCCGGCGTCCACGCCATCGACGGGTAGAGACCGTGAATCGACCACGTCTCCTGCATGTCGCGATCGAGACCGTCGTAGAGCGCCGTCTCTCTTCCCGACTCGAGATCGAGGATGAAGAGGGTCGACTTGTAACGAACGCGCCGGATGAAGGCCAGCGACTTGCCGTCCGGCGACGGGGTGGGGCGGACGGAGCCGCCGGGTCCGGTGACAAACGCTTCGATCTCGCCGGTTTGCCGATCCAGGCGCTGGATCACAAAGATCTGTGTGTTCGGATCCTTGTTGTACTGAAAGATGCCACCCGACGTCGTGTCATCGCTGTAGTAGACGTAGCGGCCGTCGGGCGAGATCGCAGGCTCTCCCGTGTCCTTCTGCTCCGTCCGTTTCTTCGTGAGCTGCAGGCCTTCTCCGCCGCTGCGATGGTAGAGCCAGATCTCGCCGGCGCCGAGAGAACGATCCGATGTGAAGTGCTTGCGTCCGATCAGGTATTCGGAGTCGGGCGACCACGCCGGCTCGTTCAACAGCCGGAACGTTTCTTTGGTCACCTGCTGCGGCTTTGAACCGTCGCGGTTGATGATCCAGAGGTTGTCGCCGCCGGCGCGATCGCTCGTGAACGCGATCCATTTCCCGTTCGGCGAGTAGCGAGGCTGCATGTCCCAGGCGATGCCGCTGGTCAATGCGTGGGCTTCGCCGCCGGTCATCGGGACCGTGTAGAGGTCGCCGAGGAGGTCGAAGGCGATCTCAGTGCCATCGGGGCTCACGTCAACGGACAGCCAGGTCCCTTCCGTCACGTCGATCGGCACGTCGTATTGCGGTCCGGGAGGGTTGTTGACGTCCCACTTCTTGTCCTCTTTCTTCTCGGCTGCACCTTCCACTGCGATCGGGTTGGGAGAAGGCACGGATGCGGTTGGAGACGGCGCGTCCTTCTTCTGCGAATCCTGTTTCTGCTGCTCCTGCGAAGCCGGCCGCGGCTCCTGCTCGGCCTTCTCCGGCTTCCTCGGTTCGGCTTTCTTGTCAGTGACTGGAGAGGGAGGCGGAGTCTGCGCGGGGACTGCCGACGCCACAATCAGGGAGGCGAGTAGAGAGAAGAGAATGCGTTTCATCAGGCCCTTTCGTTGAGGAACATGCAGTCGCCGTAGCTGTAGAAAAAATAGCCCTGGGAGATGGCTTCGGAGTAGGCGCGGCGAATCGTCTCAATGCCCGCGAAGGCCGAGACTAACATCAGCAGCGTCGACTCCGGCAGGTGGAAGTTGGTCAACAATCGGTCAACAGCGCGGAACGCAAAACCGGGCGTGATGAAGATGGAGGTCTCCGCCCGGCCAGCGACGAAACGACCATCGCCGTTGCGGATCGCACTCTCCAGCGTGCGCACCGACGTGGTACCGACCGCGACGATGGAGCGGCGTTCGTCGAGCGCGCGATTGAGTCGCGCCGCCGCCGCCTCACTGATCTCGTAGCGCTCGGAATCCATCACGTGATCCCCGATGTCATCGACCTTAACCGGCTTGAACGTGCCGATGCCGACGTGCAGCGTGATGCGCACGATCTCCACACCGCGCCCCGCGATCCGGTCGAGGATTTCCTGGGTGAAGTGCAGCCCCGCGGTCGGCGCAGCGATCGCACCCCGTTCCGCGGCGTAGACGGTCTGATAGGCCTCGCGGTCTTCCGCCTGCGGTGTGTCGCGAGCGATGTAGGGCGGGAGGGGCGGGATACCGACGCGCTCGATTTCCGCCAGATCGCCGTCGAACGCGAGAACCACCGTTCCCTCGGCTTTCTCCAGCACGCGCGCGTGCAGGGAATC
This sequence comes from Thermoanaerobaculia bacterium, assembly GCA_038244715.1. Classification (GTDB taxonomy): domain Bacteria; phylum Acidobacteriota; class Thermoanaerobaculia; order Gp7-AA8; family Gp7-AA8; genus JADGNZ01. Next base: position 113,513 of record JBBRTE010000012.1, on the reverse strand, counting down.
GCTGAACGTCAGTTCGTCGCCTGCCTTCACGCGTTTGGCCGGCTTGCACCACGCTTCCCAGATCTTCGCGTCGCGCTGCCGGGACAGCAGGATCTCGATCGGCCGCGACATCCCTGCTTTCGGCTTCGCAAAGAGACGCGCCGGGATGACGCGTGTGTCGTTGATGACGAGCACATCGCCTGGAGTCAGGCGCTCGGGAAAGTTTGCAAAGGAGTCGTGTTCGATCGCCTCCTGACCGACGACCATCATCCGCGAACGGCCTCGCTCCCGGGGTTGCTGCGCAATGCGCTCAGGCGGCAGATCGAAGGAGAAATCGGTGCGCAGCATCGGGTGTACAAGCTTACTTGGGCATTCACATTTCGCGCGAGGCGCGAACGAATGTTGCACATCGCTGCCTATAGAATCCAGCGATGCCGACCGCTCGCGTGATCACCTGTTCCGATGCCGCTTCCCGTGCTGAGCGTATCGACAAGTCCGGACCGGCCGTCCTTGAGCTCCTGAGCTCGAACGGATACGAGGTCGACGGCATCGTGGTCGTTGCGGATGAGATCGACACGATCGCCGCCGCAATCGAGCAGGCCGTCCAACACGGAATCCGTCTCATCGTCACCACGGGGGGCACCGGCATCGCCGCCCGCGACGTCACACCCGAGGCGACACTCAAGGTCTGCGAGAAAGTGATTCCGGGGTTCGGAGAGCTCATGCGCGCGGCTTCGCTGCAGAAGACGAAGATGGCTCCGTTATCCCGCGCGCAGGCCGTCACCCGCGGGACGGCACTCATCGTGAATTTACCCGGCAGCGAGAGCGGCGCGAGGGAGAACCTGCAGGCAATCCTGCACCTCATCCCCCATGCGCTGCAGCTCCTCGAAGGGGAAACAGAACACAAATGACCGTCCAACCCGGCCTGGAAGTACTGCTCGACGATCCTCGTCCGATCGCCGGCAAGAACATCGGCCTCGTCACGAACCAGAGCGCGGTGACCGGCGACCTCCGTCATGCCGTCGATCTCCTGCACCACGGACGCGGATGGAAGCTGACCACGCTCTTCGGTCCGGAACACGGGATTTGGGGCGAGGCGCAAGACATGGCGCACGTCGATCATTCGACCGATCCGATGACCGGCCTCACCGTCTATTCGCTCTACGGAGCGAGTGAAAAGGACCTGGCTCCGCGGCGCGAACTGCTGAAGAACCTCGACGCGCTCGTCATCGACCTGCAGGACATCGGCTCGCGCTACTACACCTTTATCTACACGATGGCGCTCTGCATGCGCGAGGCAGCGCAGGCCGGCGTTCAGGTGATCGTCCTCGACCGGCCCAATCCGATCGACGGCGTCCACCTCGAAGGGAACATCCGCGAGGAAGAGTTCTCCAGCTTCGTCGGGATGTTTCCCCTCCCCACCCGTCACGCCATGACGGCCGGCGAGCTGGCCCGCTATTTCAACAAGGTTTTCAACCTCAACTGCGATCTCGTCGTCATTCCGATGCGGGGCTGGCGGCGCTCGATGTGGTGGGGTGACACGGGTCTGCCCTGGGTCATCCCGTCGCCAAACATGCCCACTGTCTACACGGCGACCGTTTACCCCGGCATGTGTCTGATCGAAGGCACGAACCTGAGCGAAGGGCGCGGCACGACGCATCCGTTCGAGCTCTTCGGCGCGCCCTGGCTCGATCCCTTCCGACTCGCCGAGCGGCTCAATGCCCTCGGCCTACCCGGCATCCGCTTCCGCCCCCACTACTTCCTGCCGACGTTCCAGAAACACGCCGGCAAGGTCTGCGGCGGCGTCGAGCTGCACGTTACGAACCGGGCGGAATTCGAGCCGTATCGCACCGGGCTGTGGTGCGTGAAGGTCGCGCGTGACATGAATCCGGAGAAGTTCGACTGGCGCCGCGAGACGTACGAGTTCGTGTCGGACCGTCTGGCCATCGATCTCCTCGCCGGCAGCGCGCGCTACCGGGAGCTGGTCGAAAGCGGTGGCGACATCAACGACTGGGTGGCTACATGGGAAGAACCGTTGCGCGACTTCGCGAGAACGCGCGAGGAGTTCCTTCTGTACCGCTCCTCCGACGCCGCCTGAGCTCGTTCGCCATTCGCGACTAGTGCGGCGTCACAAGCGTCACGTCCTGCGTCTCGTTGTTCGTGATGCTGACGAAGGCCCAGAGGTTGTTCGAGGCACCCGAATTCGCAGTCACGGAGATCTGCATGGGAACACCATAGGTTCCGATCACGACCTGGGCGTACCCCGGAACCCCGAACGTGCGCGTCGGCGCATCGACGTGGATCACCTGCTCGAACAACGGGCCGAAGATCGGCGGATCGAGGATGGGGCTCAATGCCGAGAGAACGTCGGCACGGATGTGGACATCGGCCGCCGAGGTGCGGGTGTAAATCCGCAGCAAGAGGCGATAGCGCGCGTCGCTGGGCACACTGATCAATGTCATCGAGTCCGCGAATTCGTTCTCACGCACGACAGGAATCTCCGTTCCCCAGGTCTGCGCCTGTCGCGACGTGTCCTGCACCCGCGAGTTGAACGCGATCTTCCGTCCCAGCCACCGCGGAACGCCGAGGAGCGCCCCTTCCGTCATCGAATTCGTGAGCTGTTGCGTCTGCGGCTGCGGGAAGTTCCTCGAGTAGCCCGGCGCGAAATGCAGCGAGATGGGGATCGGGGGTGTTCCGATCGGCGAGATGTACGGGCCCTGAATGTCGGCTCCTTCGGTACTGGTGTTCTCGACCCATGTCTCCGTGACCCAGCGGGAGCCGTTCAAACCGGGGACGTTGGTCGACGTGATCGGAACGAGTACCTGCTCGATATCGTCGAGCGGATTCGTTCCCACGTAGTGAATCGGCGTCGAGGCGGAATGTCCGGCGGCGTCGATCACCGCCAGCGTCACAGTGCCACGCGCATGCGCCGGCAGCGACACGAGCAGGGAAGTGAAGTCGTTCGCGGAGCCATAGACCGCGGGGACGGGCAGGCCGTCGATCCGCACTACGGGAGGGCAGGTGCTGGGAGTGAATGTGCAACCGGGCTGGAACCCGCTGACGTAGACGCGAATCGTCGCGGCGGCATCGGCGGCCACGGACGCTGGAATGACGTCGACGATCTGCGGTGACTGGGCATTCAGGGTCGTTCCGAGGAGTAGGAGCAATGGGAGAATGAGGCGCTTCATAGCGAACAATGTACCTCGACATCCTCTACGAAGACGACGCACTTCTCTTTGTTAACAAGCCGGCTGGAATCGTCGTGCAACGCGGTTATGACGCCGAGGAACCGGTACTGCTCGAGCAGGCGGCGGAGTACGCCGGACATCTCTTTCTGATGCAACGGCTCGACCGCGGGACGAGCGGCGTGATGTTCTTCTCGAAGCTGGCCTCGATCAACGCCAACCTGACGCGGCAGTTCGAAGGCAAGCGGATCCGGAAACGCTACGTCGCGCTTTGCGAGGGAAAACTGGCCGAGCGTCAGACCATTGATGCGCCGCTGCTCCGGATCGGACCGATCTCGTTTGGTGTGGCCGAGGGCGGCAAGCGGGCGGTAACGATCGTGCGGCCGCTGCGCAGTTCGCGGAAGGGCTCGCTGATTGGGATCGATCTGCTCACCGGCCGGACGCACCAGATCCGGGTCCATCTGGCAGCGATCGGGCATCCTCTGGCGGGCGACTGGCTGTACGGACAGCGCAACGAGGTCCGGCCGATGTTGCACGCCAGGGAGCTTTCGATGACGCATCCATTGACGAATGAACCACTTCGGGTCGGAGCGGCGCTTCCGGACGACTTTCTCGCGACCGCGGAAGAGCGTGGCATCGTGTCCGGCAGCGAGGACATCATGACCCTTTGCGAGTCCGCCTAAGTCATTGAATCTGCTAGAATAATCACTCGCTGCACCCCGTTACACCGGACATTGGAGAACATCATGAGACTCTCGACAAAGATGGCTTTCCTGCTCGTGTTCGTCCCGCTGGTCGCATCGGCCCAGTTCAAGGACCTCGACGTGGCGGTCTCGAACCTCAAGCGCGGATTCAGCAGCGGCGACCCGCAGGCGATCGTCGCCGGGATGGCTTCGGGAGACAAGGTGATGCTGCAGTTCCCGGGGCTCGTGGACCAGAGCGGATTCTTCGGCCGCGATCAGGCCGCGTACCTTCTTGACGGTCTCTTCGGCAAAGTCCACCCGAGCGCGTTCGAAGAACAGAATGCCCGCAAGGTGAGCGCCGAGCAGCAGTATCACATCACCGGAACGTGGACGATTCAGAACGCCGGAAAGGCGGAGACGCGCGAGCTGTACATCACACTGCGCCAGAAGGCCGACATGCAGTGGACGGTCGTGTCGATTCGATCGGCCGGGAAGTAAGCTGCGCCATGGAAGCCGGATTGCGATCCGGCTCTGAAGAATGATGCGGCTTCCCGTTTCCCGTGTAGCCAGGATGACCGCCGCGCGCGCCGCGGCGGTCTTTCTTTTGCTCGCGGGCGTCACCTGGCTGGCCACGCAGGTGACGGCGGCCCGGATCAGTCGCGAGTTCGACGCGCGTTCCGCGATCCACCTCACGCGGCAGGTCGCGAGCATCCGCGGCGACATCGCGCGCACGGAATCGAGGCTCGACTCCGCCGTCAATCGCGTCACCGAAACGCTGGCCGCAAATCCCACCGCCTCACGGGCCGCGATGTTTGCCATGCTCCGCGGGGAAGCCGGCGGCCTGCGCCAGGGAATCCGCATCGTGGCCCCGAACGGGGACGCCATCGCCTGGTGGGGCGAGGATCTCCGCACCCCCGGAGCGACGAGCTACGAATTCGACGCGACGAACCTCTACATCGTCCGTTCACGGCCACTGCCAAATCCTGCAGTCTCGGTCCAGGCCTTCGAGCGCGTGCCGAATCAGCCGAAGTCGCCCGGGCTCTTCGACCTCGACGATGACGACTGGGTGAGCGGCACGATGTTTCACGCCGGTACGATGCGGCAGGAGCGCGGGTCGCACCGATTCATCGTGGAGCGCCAACCGTCGGCAACGCTCTGGATCGACGTCAACCCGCGCGCCCGCGTGGAGATCGTCGATGCCGCGCGCGCCGTCGGCTACGATCTGGCGGCGGTGCTCCTCGCCCTCGCCGAGCTGCTGCTGCTCTGGGCGGTCTGGCGCGCTCTTCGCCATTCGGAAGATGAGGATCGACTGCCGGACGGTCGGGCCCGTGCACCGCTCGCCCCCATGCTGTTCACGATCGTTCTCGTGCTGGCTGCGCGCGCCGCTCTTCTGCCGATGCGGGTCGACCAGGATCCCTGGCAGATCTTCCGCTTCGACCTGTTCGCCTCCCGGATTCTGGGTCCGTTCAGCCGTTCTCCGTTCGATCTGCTCCTCACCTCTGCGGCTCTCCTGGCCATCGCACTGGCGGTGACGAGAACGCGGAGCAGGTCGACCGCGATGCAGATCGTGCGCAGCCTCGTGGCCGTCGCCGCGGCGGCGGGCTACATGGAGCTCGTGCGCAACCTCGTGGACAACTCGCGCATCTCCACGGTGCCCGACCATATCCTCCCCGTCTCCGCGGCGCAGGGTGTCCTGCTGGGCGCACTGCTTCTGCTGGGCTTTGCTCTCGTCCAGATCACGCGCCACGAATCATCACGGCTGGCGACGCTGATCGGTCTCGCGGCCATGCTCATTCCCGGTGCGGCGATCGCCTTCAGCCAGGCCTACACACCGAGACGCGCGTTCCTGTGGATCTTCGCCGCAGTCGTGATCTCGCTGGTGCTCCACGCGCTCACGGCGAACTTCACCCTGCGCACGCTCGGGAGTGCGTTACTCCTGGTGATGATCGTCTACATGCCGCTGCAACTGTTCGAGCGTTCCGGCGCGCGGCATTTCATCGCGGACACGTACGCGCCGCTCGTCGTCGGAGAGGCGGGACAGCTCCGGACGATGATCGAGGACACGCTGCACAACGAGTTCGCCAGCATGGAGTTGAGCACCATGCTCCCCGACGACTATCGGAAAATGAATCTCGAGGATCTGGCCTACTCCCTCTGGCTCCGCAGCGATCTCTCGAAATGGCGCGTCCCGGCCGTGATCTCGGTGCATGACATCTTCGATCATCCCCTCAGCCGTTTCGGCGTGGGTCTTCCCCAGTTCAGCGAGCGCCGCCGCGAGCCGGGCGGCGAAGTCCTGAAGATCGGAAGCCTGACGCGCGTGTTGCTCCACCATGACTTCGACCTCACCATCGGCGGCATCCCAGTGGCGGAGGGAAGCGTTCACGTCGTCAATCCCGCCGATCCGGGCGCGACCACGTTCGCCGATGTCTACCGTGACTTCTTCGAGCCGTCCTTCGACGACACCGTAACCGGACTGCGGCCCCAACGGGAGATCGTGGTCTACGACCGCGACGGGAACGCCCACGGCACAACGACGGTTCGGCTCCCGCAGAGTCCGGCGTATTACTTCGCCACGCTCAAACCCGGCAACGGAATCTGGCTCGAGGAGAACGAAGGTGCGGGCTCGGCGGTTTATGTTCGCCGCACCGAGGACGCGCTCTACGCCTTCCCGTTGCAGGTCCCGACGCGCGGGCAGCAGGTGCGCCGCGCCGGCGGCGTCGCGATCTGGGCCATCGCGTTCGTCCTCATCGTCATCGTCATCCGCTCATTGCCGGTGATCGCCTCGGTCATCCGGCGCGCGCCACGCAACCTGGACTTCCGCACGCGTACATCGCTCTACCTGACTGCGGTCGTCGTCCTGCCGCTGATCGTCTTCGTCCTGTTCGTCCGCGCCTATCTGGCAAACCGGCTGGAGGCGGAGTATCTCGATCGGGGGCAGACCGCGCTCAACGCCGCCGAGCGCGTGATCGAGGACTACCTCGCGTCGACCACGTCGACGTCCCATCCCGATCAGGTGCTCGACGACGACGTGTTGAGCTGGCTGGCCCGCGTCATCGGCCATGACCTGCACCTCTACCGCGACGACAAGCTGATCGCCTCCAGCCGCCGCGATCTCTTTGCCGCGCGCGTCGAGTCGCAGCGCCTGCCGGGCGACGTCTATTCGAACATCGTCGTCGGCGGAGGACAGCTGGCCATTCGCAACTCCGGGCCGGCACAGTTCATCGAGCTTTACTCTCCCATCAACCTCGCTCCGGGCCAAAACTACACGATGGCCCTCCCCCTCATCGTGCAGGGACGGCAGATCGAGGCGCAGGTCAACGATCTCGCCACCACCATTTACATGCTGCTGATCTTCATCATGATGGCGGCGATCTTCGTCGCGTACGTCGCGGCGCGGAGCGTGACGCGGCCCGTGCAAGCGCTGGTCGGTGGCGCGCGCGCCGTGGCACGCGGCGATTTCGACGTCAACCTTCCCGTCCCCTCCGACCCTGACCTCGGACTGCTCGTGACGACGTTCCGAGACATGGCCCAGTCGATCCGCCGGCAGCAGAACGACCTCCGCCAGGAGCGCGACCGGTTGCAGACCCTGCTCGAGAACATCAATGCCGCGGTCGTCGTGCTCGACAGCGCGATGAACGTCTCCTCGACAAACGCTGGTGCGCGAAAACTCTTCGGAGAGACGATCACCTTTCACGAGGGCGTCCAGGAGTTCCTGGCGTCGCACCCGCGGCGGCGGCCCGAGGCGAAGGAGATCGAGCTGAATGTGGAGGGGAACGCCAGGACGTTCCGCGTATCGATCGTGCCGCTTCCGGGAAGTGACGAGGAGATGCTCATCGCCGAGGATGTGACGGAGATCCTCCGCTCGAACCGGCTCGAAGCGTGGGGAGAGATGGCGCGACAGGTCGCCCACGAGATCAAGAACCCGCTCACGCCGATCCAGCTCACGGCCGAACACCTTCGCGCGGTCGCCGGGAACAACGATCCCAATCTCGCGACCGTGGTCATGGCCGCGGTCGAAAACATCCTTCGCCAGGTCGTGACGCTTCGGGAGACATCGAGGGAGTTCGGCGACTACGCATCTCTCAGAACGGTGCAGCGGAAGCCGGTGCGGCTGCGCAGCCTGCTGGAAGAGATCGCCTCGAGCTACGCCGAGAGCGGCGAGCGCGGCATTGCATTCACCGCGAAGATCGAGCCGTCGACGCCCGAGACGGTCTCCGGCGATGCGCGGCTTCTCCGGGGCGCCATCGCAAACCTGATCGAGAACGCGTTCCAGGCGGCGCCGGGCGGGCAAGTGCACCTGACCAGCCACAGCGAGAACGGAAATGTCGTGATCTCCGTCGACGACGATGGCCCGGGCGTGACGCCGGAGCTGCTGCCGAAGATCTTCGATCCCTACTTTTCGACGAAAACCTCCGGCACCGGACTGGGCCTTGCCATCACCCGGAAGGCGGTCGAAGAACATGGAGGCTCGGTACGGGCCGAGAATCTCAATCCCGGTTTCCGGATCTCGCTCGAGCTCCCGGTTCGATGATCTCCGGTTCCAGAGAGGGAAAGAAACGAATAAACTCCAGAGTCCGTTCGTTTTATCGACGCCTATGAAGAAACTGCTCCTCGCCGTGCTGACGATCGCGCTCACCTTCGGGGGAACGCTCGCGCAGGGAGAGGGTGCATCCGATGAGACGCGGATGACGTTGCGCGCGGAATTCCTGCGGATGATCAATCGCGATCGCGTTGCCTTCGGACTCGCGCCGGTGCAGCTCGACGCGGAGGCCTCTGCGGTGGCGGATGCGTACTGCCGCGCGCAGATCCGCAACGGCACGACCGGCCATTTCACGACGGACGGCGAAGCGCCTTACATGCGCTACTCATTCGCCGGCGGGAATGACGGCGTGAGCGAGAACGCCGCAGCCTGGTCCGCCAACTACGCCTTCAGCGACCGTGCGCTCTACGACATGCTGCGCCGTTCGGAGGCCGCGATGATGGCGGAAGTCGCGCCGCACGACGGACACCGCCGCACCATCCTCGACGAGGCGGCGACCCACGTCGGGATCGGTCTGGCCTGGGAGCATGGCGAGTTCCGCCTGACCCAGGAGTTCGTCCGCCGCTACCTCGACTGGTCGCGGCCTTTGCCACGCAGGACGACGACCGCGCAACCACTGCTCTGTACGGGCCGCGCCGTCAAGGGATACGACGTCGAAGCCATCACGGTCCATCACGAGCGGATGCCTCAACCGATGGCCGCCGTCACCGCGAACGCCATCGAGACGTACAGCCTCCCGCGCGTCCGTCGCGAGTACCTGCCCCGGCTCAACGGGCGATTCACCCGTCGGACGGACGGCGGCATCGAGGAACTGCGCGAGGAGTACAGCGACGGCGGTCATGGCGACTTCCAGGTCGCACGCGACGGTAAGTTCGCCTTCGCTATCCCTCTTCCGGACGGACCGGGGATCTACACCGTCGTAGTCTGGGTCCGCCCCCACGGCTCGACGGGCGATGCGATTCCGGCGAGCAACGTCTCGATCCGTGTCGACGCCGCGCCGTCGGTCTCCATCAGCGGCACGCGCTGATGCCGGACTGAGCGCGGCCTGCGTATACTCGCGCGCCATGTGCGGCATCAACGCGATCTACGCGTATCGCGACCACGCGCCGGCGATCGACCGCGACGAGGTGATCGCCACGCGCGAGAGCATGCACAGCCGTGGTCCCGACGCCGGCGACGCCTGGTTCTCGCCGGATGGACGCGTAGGCCTCGGTCATCGCCGGCTGGCGATCATCGATCTCTCGCCGGGCGGCGCGCAGCCGATGCACTTCGGCTCGCTCTCGATCGTATTCAATGGCGAGATCTACAACTATCGCGAGCTGCGCGCCGGCCTCGAAGCCCGCGGCCGCACGTTCACCTCGCAGTCGGATACGGAAGTGATGCTTCAGTTGTACGACGAGAAGCAGGAGCGGATGCTCGACGATCTGCGGGGGATGTTCACACTCGCGCTCTGGGATGGAGCGCGCCGCCGCATGCTTCTGGCGCGCGATCCGTACGGCATCAAGCCCCTCTACTACGCGGATGACGGCGCCACGATCCGTGTGGCTTCGCAGGTCCGCGCACTCGTCGCGGGCGGAAAGGTCTCCACTCAGTTTGATCCCGCCGGTGCAGCCGGATTTTTTCTCCGCGGCACGGTGCCCGAGCCATTCACGATGTATCGAGCCATCCGGGAACTTCCCGCTGGTTGCTACACGTACACGAACGCGGACGGCGCCAGCGAGCCGGTCGCTTATTTTTCCATTGCTGCGACACTCCGAGACGCCGTCGAACGGGGCAGCCACTTCACCGAAGAGCAGCGGCGCGACGTCGTCCATGATGCGGTGCTCGAGTCGATCCGCTATCACATGGTGGCCGACGTTCCGGTCGGCGCGTTTCTCTCCGCCGGGATCGATTCGACGGCGGTGGTCGCGCTCGCACGGGAAAGCGGCGCGACCGATCTCCAGACGATGACCCTCCGGTTCGAGGAGTATCGGGGACGCGTCAACGACGAAGCGCCGCTGGCCGTGCTTGTCGCGAAGCAATACGGCGTCCGCCACTCGATTCAGGAGCTGACTCTGACCGAGTTCCGCGCAGAGCTTCCACGGATCTTCGCGGCGATGGATCAGCCCAGCGTCGATGGTCTGAACAGCTACTTCATCAGCAAGGCGGCGCACGAGCTCGGATTGAAAGTGGCGCTATCGGGCGCCGGCGGCGATGAGCTGTTCGGCGGCTACACCTCGTTTCGGGACATCCCTCGCTGGATGCCGGTCACGCGCATTCTGTCGAGAGTACCGAAGCTCGGGGACGCGGTGCATGGCCTGAACAGAATCCTGTCGCAACGCAGCCGTCACATCAGTCCGAAGATGGGCGAGATCGTCCGCTACGGCGCGACCTATGCCGGCGCGTATCTGGTCAAGCGCGGGCGCTTCCTCGCATCTGAGCTCCCGTCGCTCCTCGGCCACGACGTGGCTGCCGAGGGGTTGGCGCGACTCGATCTTCTGGCGCTGATCGAGCGGACGGTCACGCCGGATCCCGGGAACCCATTCGCACGCGTCGCGGCGCTCGAGTCCTCGCTCTACCTCCGCAATCAACTGCTGCGCGACATGGATTGGGCGTCGATGGCGCATTCGCTGGAAGTGCGGGTGCCGCTCGTCGATGCCCACCTCCTCCGCAGGATCGCACCGGCGCTCGTCACCCGTCGCGAGCGCGGCAAGCAGCTGCTGGCGATGGCGCCCCGCCCGCCGCTACCACCCGAGGTGCTGCAGCGGAGAAAGACGGGATTCACGCTGCCGATCAAGGAGTGGTTGTCGCAGGAGCCCGGCGGTGCCGTCGAATACGGCAAGCGAGGATGGGCGCGAAGGGTTTACGAAGCCATCTTTAGTGCGGAGCGGGGTCACTGGTAACCGCCGCATTCCGCAGTTCCTCCATTTCAACGTTCAACCTGACCCCTTGCCTCGCTGGGCTGCACAGTAGAATCACGCGCCGATGCCGCCCTACCCCCGCCTGCGCGCCACAACCCTGGCCACGCTGCTGATCGCGTTCGGGGTGATTCGCATGGCTACGACCTGGCGCGTTTTTTCGGCGACGAATGACGAAGCCACGCACGTCGGTACGGGCCTGCAGCTCTTCGAGTTCCATCAATACCTGCTGCAGCGCGAGAACCCTCCGCTGCCGCGGGTCGTGTTCTCCGCGCTCCCGTGGTTCGGCGGGATGCGCTATGACCCACATGGCAACTTTACCGAACAGATTCATAGCGTCTTCTACAGACATGGCGAGTACAAAGCGAACCTCTTTCGAGCACGAGCCGGGACAGCGCTGTTCTTCATCGTCGCCGCGATCGCTCTCTTCTTCGCCGCCCGTGACGCCCTCGGCGAATGGGGCGCCGTTGCCGCGACATTCCTCTTCACGATGGAGCCGGTCGTCCTCGGCTACTCGGCTCTGGCGACCCACGACGGTGCCGTTGTGGCCGGACTGGCCGTGGCACTCCTGGCATTCGGCCAGTGGTTACGACGTCCCGATCTGCGCCGTGCCCTGATCTTCGGCGCCGCATTCGGCTTCAGCATTAACTGCAAGTTCTCCAGCATCGTCTTCGTGCCGGTGACGTGCGTAGCAATCCTGTTGATCCGGTTGATGCACGATCTGGAGCTCCGGCGCCGTTTCGGTCGTGCCGCGATGACGATGCTTCCCGCAGCGCTCGTGACGCTCCTCGTCCTCTGGGCAGGATACGGATTCACCATCGGCACGTTCGGCGAGATCGTGCCGTGGCAGAGTGGTTTCGGGCCGGCGGCGGAGCGTTTCCTCGCGCACGTCCCTCCGCAAACCCGCTTGCCCGCGTCGGACTTTTTCGTCGGCATGGGCGGGCTCCTGAAGATCGACAGGGGCGGATACCTCACATTCCTCTGCGGGAAGACCTCGACCACCGGCTGGTGGTGGTACTTCCCATTCGCCGTAGCCTTGAAGACGGCGATCGGCTCACTGGCACTCTTCCTGGCCGGCGCGTGGTTCGCGCTTCGGGATCGCGCGCTGCGCTGGGTCTTTGCGGAGTGGAGCCTTGCCGCGCTGGCCATCGTCATCATCTCGATGCCCAGCACGCTCGACCTCGGAATCCGCTACATCCTCCCCTTCTACGTCCCCTTCGCGATCGCGGCGGCCGCGAGCGTGATGGCGATGATGCGCAACGCGCGCGCGATTGCCGCCGTCGCTGCTGCCCTGCTCGTCGCACACCTCGGCGCCTCGGCACTCGCACATCCCGACTACTTCCCGTACTTCAACGCGTTCGCCGGCAGCGATCCGTCGCAGTATCTCGTCGACAGCAACATCGACTGGGGGCAGGACGTGCTCCGCCTTCGCAGCGTCGCGCGGCGCGAGCACATGGATGCACTCGCGCAGTCGCTCATGGGACCGGCCGACTATGTGGCGCTCGGCTTCCCGCCGGTCCGTTCCGCTGACCCGTGGAACCCGATGCACGGCTGGGTGGCCGTGAGCGACCACTCCTACCAGATGACGAAGACGCAGGGCGGGTGGCGGTGGCTCCCCGACAACTATCGACGGGTCGGGAAGTCCATCCGCCTGTATCACCTGCCCTGAAGCGCCCTCGCCCCTGAACCGGCGGTCCCGCGCCTTCCGGTGACTCACGGATTCGTTCTCCGACAGGCAAAACGCCATCATTCATACTTTCGTTGACCCAAGATCACCCGAAAGTACGCCGACACGACCTCGGTGCGGCCCTACATTGCGCCGCGAAAGGAAACAACAAATGAAAAGAGTCGTCCTCATCTTCGGTCTCATCTCCGGCGCCATCTCCTCCACCTTGATGTTCCTCACGCTGCCGCTCGTCGACAGCGGAGCGGTCAGCCGGTCCAGCTCATTCGTCATCGGCTACGCCTCGATCTTCCTATCGTTCCTGCTGGTCTTCTTCGGGATCCGTTCGTATCGCGAGAACTCCGGCGGAACGATCTCCTTCGGCCGTGCGACCAAGGTCGGTCTGCTGATCACATTGATTTCATGCGCGTTTTATGTGGCGTCGTGGCAGATCATCTATTACAAACTGATGCCGGACTTCGCCGACAAATACGCCGCGCAGACGATCGACGCGATGCATCAGAAGGGTGCGCCCGAGGCCGCGATCGCGGAGAAGAAGAAAGAGTTGGCGAAAATGAAGGCGATGCTGCAGAACCCCTTGATCAATGTGGCCATGACGTTCATCGAGCCGTTCCCGGTCGGGTTGATCGTGACGCTCGTGTCGGCGGCGATCCTGAGGAAGCAGAACCCACCTGGAATCCCCACCGCGGCGCAGGCTGCGTAGCCTGCACCGCGTGGAGAGAGGACATCCGGGGGCCCACTACTAGTTGATGGTGGCTGCCTCCGGTTCAGGCGAGAGCGCGACCTGGCCGTTCTCGCCGATGGTCACAAAGACCGCGTCGCCGGTCTTGAACTTGCCTTCGAGCAGTTTCATCGCCAGGGGGTCGATGATCAGTTTCTGCAACGCGCGCTTGAGCGGGCGCGCGCCGAAGGCGGGGTCGTAGCCCTCCCTGGCAATCTGCTCCTTGGCCCGATCGCTGATGTCGATCGAGAGGCCGCGGTCGCCGATCATCTTCGCCAGCCGCTTGAGCTGGATCTCGATGATGCGCTTGATGTGCTGCATGTCGAGCGCGTGAAAGATGATCACGTCGTCGATACGGTTGAGGAACTCCGGCCGGAAGTGCTTGTGCAGCTCCCCCTCGACCTGCCGCTGCATCTCCGCTTCCTGCTGCGGTGTCTGCGCAGACTTCTGATAGTCGAAGATGGACTGCGCGCCGACGTTCGACGTCATGATGATGACCGTGTTCTTGAAGTTGACTTCGCGTCCCTTCGAATCGGTCAGCCGGCCGTCGTCGAGCACCTGCAGCATGATGTTGAAGACTTCCGGATGTGCTTTTTCGATCTCGTCGAAGAGCACGACCGCATACGGGCGGCGGCGGATCGCTTCCGTGAGCTGACCACCCTCCTCGTACCCGACATAGCCGGGCGGCGCGCCGATCAGACGCGCGACAGCGTGACGCTCCATGTACTCGGACATGTCGATGCGCACCATGGCGTTTTCATCGTCGAAGAGAAACTCTGCCAGCGCGCGGGCCAGCTCGGTCTTTCCGACGCCGGTCGGACCCATGAAGATGAACGAGCCGATGGGGCGGTTCGGATCCTTGAGCCCTGCGCGTGAACGGCGGACGGCGTTGGAGACGGCGGTGATGGCCTCCTCCTGCCCGATGACGCGCAGCTTGAGGTTGTCTTCCATCTTCACGAGCTTCTGGATCTCCGACTCCATCATTCGGGTGACCGGGACTCCGGTCCATTTCGAGACGATCTCGGCGATGTCTTCGTCGGTCACTTCCTCACGGAGCAGCGCGCCTCCCTTCTGCATTTCGGCGAGCTGCGCCGACGTTGCCTCGAGGTCGCGATTGAGCTGAGGCAAGGTGCCGTAGCGCAGTTCCGCGGCTTTGCTCAGATCGCCCTGACGCTCGGCCGCATTTGCCGATTCCCGGGTTTCCTCCACCTTTTTCTTCAGCTCCGTGGTCTGCGCGATCACCCCTTTTTCGTTTTCCCACTGCGCGCGAAGACCGGCGATCTTCTCCTGCAATTCACTGATCTCGCTCTCAATGGTGGCCAGACGCTGCACGGAGACTGGATTGTCCTCGCGTGCGAGCGCCCGCTTCTCGATCTGAAGCTGGGTCATGCGCCGAGTCAGCTCGTCGATTTCCTGCGGCATCGACGTCAGCTCGATCCGCAGTTTCGACGCAGCCTCGTCGATGAGGTCGATGGCCTTGTCGGGCAGGAATCGGTCCGTGATGTAGCGGTGCGAGAGCGTCGCCGCGGCCACGATCGCGGAGTCCTGAATCTTCACCCCGTGATGCACCTCGTAACGCTCTTTGAGTCCGCGGAGGATGGCGATCGTGTCTTCGACCGTCGGCTCGCCGACGAACACCGGCTGAAAGCGGCGCTCCAGTGCTGCGTCCTTCTCGATGTGCTTCTGGTATTCGTTGAGCGTGGTCGCACCGATCGCGCGCAGTTCGCCGCGCGCGAGGGCGGGCTTGAGCATGTTCGAGGCATCCATGGCCCCTTCCGCAGCGCCCGCGCCGATGAGCGTGTGCAGCTCGTCGATGAAGAGAATTACGTTGCCGTCACTCTCCTCGACATCCTTGATGACCGCCTTGAGACGGTCTTCGAATTCGCCGCGGTACTTCGCCCCGGCGATCATGGCGCCGAGGTCGAGGGAGACCACCCGCTTGTTCTTCAGACCCTCCGGGACATCCCCTTCGATGATCCGACGGGCCAGCCCTTCGACGATCGCGGTCTTGCCGACACCGGGCTCGCCGATGAGCACCGGGTTGTTCTTCGTACGGCGAGAAAGGACCTGGATCACGCGGCGGATTTCTTCGTCGCGTCCGATCACCGGATCGAGTTTCCCGCGCCGCGCGAGCTGCGTCAGGTCGCGCGCATAGCGCTCCAGCGCCTGGTACTTGTCCTCCGGATTCTGATCGGTGACGCGCTGGGTTCCGCGCACGGACTGCAGCGCCTTGAGAAGGGCGTCCGGCACGGCACCGTGGCGCGCGAGGATCTTCGCCGCCGTTGTCTCTTTGGTCTGTGCGATCGCGAGGAGAAAGTGCTCCGTCGACACGTATTCGTCGTTGAACTGGGTGGCAGAGGCAAAGGCCGCATCGAAGACTTTTCGAAGGCCTGATCCCACCATTGGCTCTGCCGATGCTCCCCCAACGCGCGAGTACTTCGCCACATCGGCAGCGGTTTCCGCTTCGATCTGACCAGGCTGCAGACCGAGCTTGGTCAGGATCGGGACGACGATGCCTCCGTCCTGTCGCAGGAGCGCGATGAGGAGATGCTCGGGAGTAACTTCCGGGTTCCCAGCTCCACGGGAAAGGTTCTGCGCCTCTGCCACCGCCTCCTGCGCTTTGACTGTAAGTTTATTGAAATTCATCGTTTACCTCGCATTGAGTCAATGAGGCTCACATCACAAAACCGGCAAAACTTGCCATAGATTCCGGCGCGACGCCAGCAGAGGAAGGATGGCCGTTTAGTTGTCTTGAGGGCCGGGCTGGACCGGAAGCTCAGATCGATGCTTCCACTCCTTCGTCACCCGCCTGCGCTCCACGATGAGGCGAAACAAGACCGCCATCAGGACGGCATAAAGGATGAGAATCGCGACCGCCACGGCCAGCACGAGTTTTTTTTCACCAGCGCTCTTCCGTGGCAGCGCATTCATCCCTGCGACGGCGAAGTACGTGAACCCGATCGCCGCTGCGACGACCATCCTGCGGACGCTGTGCTGCGTCTCGAAGGTCTCGAACTCGTTGAGGTCGAGGGCTACCCGCTTTCGATAGGCGTGGTAGTACAGGAGTGCGAAGACCACCATCACTCCAGCGAATCCTGCCCCGAAGATCGCGAAGATCAGCGGCTTGTGCTCCGGCAGAACTACCTTCTCGAGGCCGTGCGCGGTGGCGATGGTCTGGCGCATCCGCGGATCAGTGAGCATCGCGCTGAAAAGAAACTTCAGCGGATAGACGAAGAAGAGAACCATGAACAGGAGGACGAGGTTCAACGCGACCGTGACGCGGTCCTCGAGTCCATACCGGCGGAAGAACGTGAACTGCGCGTACCAGAGCCCCGACAGCATCAGGAAGGTGATGACGAACGCTCCGAACCCATGCATCGTCGCCAGTAGCTCCGTCGATGTACGCGGCACTTCGAGCGACACGATGAGAAGCGTGACCGCGAAGCCGAAAACCGCGTCGCTGAATCCTTCGACACGCGTGATCTCGTGACTCCGCCAGCGAAATCCATCCACCGGTTCGTGGTGCATCAGCTTGTCGCGCAGCATCCCGTGAATTGTAGTGGGGTCTTGGGGTTGCGGTTGCAGGTTACGCGGTTGCCGGGCCACAACGTCCCCCGATCTGGATTCGGATTCCTAACAGTGAGCAACCGCGAAGCAAGGCAACCCGGCAACCCAGGCAACTACCTCGACAAACCTCCCCGTTAGAATGTCAGCCCTGCAATGACCGCCGCAACGAACACGCCCCGCATCACCATCGTTACTCCATCCTTCAACCAGGCCCGCTTCCTCGAAGACACGATCCTTTCGGTACTCGGGCAGGAGTATCCCGACCTCGAGTACATCATCATCGACGGAGGAAGCAGCGACGGCAGCGTCGACATCATCAGGAAATACGAGCACCGTCTGGCGTTCTGGGTGAGCGAGCCGGACCTAGGACAGTCTCACGCAATCAATAAAGGGTTCAGCAGGGCGACGGGCGAGATTCACGCATGGCTCAACTCGGACGACATGTACCTTCCGGGCACCCTCGCGCACGTTGCCGCGACTCTTGACCTACGCCGCCCGCAACTGCTCTTTGGCAATTGCCTCCACTTCAAAGAGAGAGACAGGCTGGCGTTCGGCAGCGACGTGCGCAGGGGCCACGAACACCAGAATCTGCTTCTGGTCGACTACATCATTCAACCCAGCACCTTCTGGACGCGCGAGACGGCGCATCTCGCCGGCGTGATCGACGAATCCCTAAACTTCGGGCTGGACTGGGACTGGCTCATTCGCGCGATGCAGACAGGCGTCGATTTCCGTCCTGATGACCGAGTGCTGTCGCTCTATCGGATCCATGACGCACACAAGACCGGCATCGGTGGTGATCTACGCCGCAAGGAGCTGGCGCTCATCCTCAGCCGCTACGCCGGAGCTAGGTATGCGGAGCTGTTCGTCCGCTGCTGCGCCCGCCAACGTTCGATCCTGGGGAGCCAGAAGTGGCTGCGCCGCGCGAGGCTGGCGCGTTTTCACACCCCGATTCTCAAAGTCCTGTCGCCGTTCCTGTTCCGAGGATTCAACGGGAGCGAGATGAGCGATATCATCGCGATGTTGTGACCACTTCAAGGCTCGCTCCGAACCTCTTTCGGATATAGGCTCTCCCACGATGACCGCCTCCGCACCGCTTCACGAAGCCTCCCCCGAGTCCGCACTCTTCGAATCGATCCTCGAGCTGATCCGTCGCACCTCCACGCAACTGCCGGACGACGTCGTCCGCGCCGTGACGAGTGCGCGGAAGGACGAAGTGGAAGGCTCGAACGCCGATGTCGCGCTCAACGTCATCGGCTGCAACATCGGACTCGCCCGCGAGGGCTCGCTGCCACTCTGCCAGGACACCGGCACGATCCTCTTCTATGTGCACACACCGGCCGGCTACGACCAGCTGGCGTTCGAGGAGATCGCCACCGACGCCGTTCGTGCCGCGACGAAGAAAGGCTACCTGCGCCAGAACAGCGTCGACAGCATCACGGGAAAGAACACCGGCGACAACACCGGCCCGGGATCACCGGTCTTTCACTTCCACCAGTGGCGCGAGCCTCATGTCGAAGTGAAACTCATGCTCAAGGGCGGCGGGTGCGAGAACATGAACGCCCAGTATTCGCTCCCCCACCCCGACCTCGGTGGCCGCGACCTCAAAGGTGTCGAGAACGCGATTCTCGATTGCGTTCTCCAGGCGCAGGGTCAGGGCTGCGGCCCCGGAATCCTCGGCGTCTGTATCGGCGGCGATCGCGGAACCGGCTATGGATTCGCCAAGGAACAACTGCTGCGGCTCCTCGACGACACCAATCCTGATCCCGTGCTGGCGGAGATCGAAGCCCGCGTCGTTGAGAAGGCGAACGCCTCCGGCATCGGCCCGATGGGATTCGGCGGCAAGACCACGCTGCTCGCGTGCAAGATCGGAGCGATTAACCGGCTTCCCGCGTCGTTCTTCGTCTCGATCGCGTACATGTGCTGGGCATACCGGCGGCGCGGCGCGAATCTCGACTCGAACGGCAGCGTGACGGAATGGCTGTACTGAAAATCGGAAGGTTGAATGTTCAACGTTGAATGTTTAATGTTTCGTGAAAACAGCGGGGCAGCTGAGCCCAAGTCAACATTGAACAGTCAACATTGAACAGTCAACAGTCAACAGTCAACAGTCAACATTTGGCCTCTTACCTCCAAGGGCTCTCGTGAAACTCACAACCCCCATCGATGAATCGACGATTCGCAGTCTTCACGTCGGCGACTCTGTCTCCATCACCGGCCGCCTCTACACCGGCCGCGACGCAGTCCATCACCGGATCCATACCGGGACGAAGCCACCCGTCGATCTGACCGGCCAGATCATTTATCACTGCGGTCCGGTGATGGTGAAAGAAGGCGATCAGTGGGTCTGCAAGGCTGCCGGTCCAACAACCTCCTCACGCGAAGAGCCCTACCAGTGGGAAGTCATGCGCGACTACGGGATCCGCGGCGTGATCGGGAAGGGTGGAATGGGCGAGAAGACACTCGCCGCGTGCAAAGAATACGGAGCGGTCTACATGCACGCGATCGGCGGCGCTGCGCAGGTCTGCGCTGCCTCGATCAAGCGCGTCGACGGTGTCGACTGGATGGATCTCGGATCACCCGAGGCGATCTGGCACCTCTGGGTCGAAGACTTCATGGCCATCGTAACCATGGACGCTCACGGCCAGTCGCTGCACAAGAACGTCTTCGAGGAATCGAAAGCGCGCATCGAGGCGATGAAGGCGTAATCTGGAGCGCGCGGCAGCACACTTCCGCACTCCACCATGAGAACCGAACGCGACACACTCGGCGACGTCGCCGTCCCCGACGAAGCTCTCTACGGCGCGCAAACGCAGCGGGCCATCGAGAACTACCCCATCAGCGGCCTGCGCGAGCACCCGCTTTTCATCCGCGCGTTCATCCTTCTGAAAAAAGCAGCGGCGCTCGCGAACCGGGAGTCGGACACGCTCGACAGCACGCTGTCCGATGCCATCGTCAGCGCCTGCGACGTCATCCTCAACGACCTCGAAGACCATCGGCGGCACTTTCCGGTCGATGTCTTCCAGGCGGGCGCCGGGACGTCGTTCAACATGAACTGCAACGAGGTCCTGGCCAACCTCGCCAACGTCTCCATCGGCGGCCGCCTCGGCGAATACAAACCGATCAACCCGAACGATCACGTCAACATGGCCCAGTCGACAAACGACGTGTTCCCGACGGCGATCCGCATCGCCACGCTGCTCATCCTCAACCAGCTCTTCCCGAATCTTGACGCGCTCGCCGCCGCATTCGAGGAGCGGGGCCAGGCGTTCGCGGACGTGATCAAGTCGGGCCGCACACACCTTCAGGATGCCGTACCGATCACGCTCGGGCAGGAGTTCCGCGCCTACGCCGCCGCCGCGCGCCGCGGCACCCGGCTTCTGCGCGAGGCCGCAAACGAGCTGCGCGTACTGGGCATCGGTGGGACGGCCGTCGGCACCGGCATGAACGCGAGCCGAGGATATCGGCAGATCGTGGTGCGGCGGCTGAACGAGATGACGCGACTCGATCTCATCGCCACCGACGATCTTCGCGAAGCGATGCAATCGCAGCTCCCGGTCGCTGCAGTTTCTGGCGCCTTGCGCAACCTCGCGCTCGAGTTGACGCGCATCACCAACGACCTGCGTCTGCTCGCATCCGGACCGCAGACCGGGCTGGCGGAAATCATTCTCCCGTCCGTCCAGCCGGGTTCGTCGATCATGCCCGGAAAAGTGAATCCGTCGATGCTGGAGTGCATGAACCAGGTGCTCTTTCACATCCTCGGTTCGGCGACCACGATCGACTATGCCATGCAGGCCGGGCAACTCGAGTTGAATGTGATGATGCCGCTCATGGCATTCGAGATCCTCTTCTCGATCGACATCCTCACGAATTACCTGCCCGTCTTCATCGAGAAGTGCATCCGCGGGATCGAGGCCGATCGCGCGCAGTGCGAGGCCTACTACATCAGCTCTCCGTCGCTGGCCACGGTGCTCAACCCCATCATCGGTTATGCGAAGGCTGCGGAGATCGCGAAGGAGTCCGCGAAGAGCGGCACTCCGATCCCGCAACTGCTGCGTGAGAAGCACGTGTTGAGCGAGGAAGAGATCGCCCGCATCTTCACGCCGGAGTTTCTGGCCGGCCAGGCGGATTGACGACTACAATCGACGCCTCCCACGTATGCGACTCTTCATCGCGATCTCCTTCCCGGAGTCTGAGATCCGCTCCATCAGCGACCGTATCGCGATGGTGAAGGGCAAGCTTCCCGCGGCTGCCTGGGTGCGTCCCGAGACGCAGCACCTGACGCTGGCGTTTCTCGACGAGCAGCCGGAGTCGCTGCTGAAAACACTTCCGAAACCGCTCGAGGAGAGTCTGTCGACCGTGCCGCGATTCGAAGCGCGGCTGCGCGGCAGCGGCTTCTTCCCGAATCCGCGACATGCACGGGTAGGCTGGGTGGGCGCGGAGCCAGGGGAGAAATTCGAGGCCCTGGCTGCGGCGGTACGCGCCGGAGTCACCGCTGCCGGAGTCGAGTTCGAGCGCGGCGAGTTTCGCCCCCACCTGACCCTCTTCCGCATCCGCGACCCGTGGCCACCATCGTGTATCGAGGTCTTCAACGGAGCGCTGCGCGATTACAAGTCGGACGCAATTCCAGTGAACGACGTGACGCTCTTCCGGAGCGAGCTGCATCCGAAAGGCGCGATCCACACACCGCTGCGCACGTTCGCGCTGGGGTAAGCCGCGCGCACTGACCAGCCCTGTACGGGATCCATCCCGGTATCGCGGCGGCCTGCTTTCACCACATCACCAGTTCACTTGGTGAATCGTAGCGCCAGCGGCTCGCTGGCTGGACCGCCGCCGGCTCGGCGGCCGAGATCGCCCACGTGAATGCCGATCCAGCGCGGGTTGGAAACGTCGCCCTGGTCGCCGGCCCCGCTCACTTTCGCATGGCCCGGCTCTTCGCGACGTCCTTACCGCGCAGCTGGCCGCAGGCGGCGGCGATCTCGCGGCCCTTCGAGCGGCGCACCGTGACCGCCACGCCGTTGCGAACGAGCGTGTCGACGAAGCGGTCGATCGGACCTTCTTTGGGTCGCTTCATCCAGGCGGGAAGGTTTGGATCCTCGTTGAACGGGATCGCATTCACTTTCACGCGCAGTCCGTGAAGAAGTTTCGCCAGCGCCACTGCATCGGAGTGGGAATCGTTGTAGCCGGCCAGCAGGACGTACTCGACGGTGACTTCACGTCCCTTTTCGGACGGGTAGCGCTTCAGCGCGGCGATGAGATCGTCGAGCGGGTACTTCTTCGTGATGGGCATGATCTCTTCGCGCCGGCGGCGGTCGGGGGCGTTGATCGACACCGCCAGATTCGGCCGCCGCGGGAGTTTCGCCAGCTCGTCGATGCCCGGGATGATGCCCGCCGTCGACAGCGTGATCCGCTTCGGCGCGATGTTGCGATACAGGTGCTCGAGCGTCGTGATCACGTGCTCGAGATTCAGCAGCGGTTCGCCCATCCCCATGAAGACCACGTTCATCTGCTCCGTCGGAACGTCGTGTTCATGCTGAATGATGAAGAACTGGCCGAGCATCTCCGCGGGCGTGAGGTTCCGTCCCGCGCCGAAAAAGCCCGTCACGCAGAACGTGCAGCCCACCGCGCAGCCCGCCTGCGACGACAGGCAGATGCTGGTGCGATCGCCCATCGGCATGTAGACGGCCTCGACGCGGTTGCCGTCGCCAAGGGCGAACAGATACTTCTGACTGCCGTCCGCAGCGGGCGGGGTCCGTTCGAGGACTTCCGGGAACGCCACCGTGAAGTGTTCCCCGAGAGCGACGCGCAGCTCTTTCGGGATGTTGGTCATCGCGTCGAACGCATCGACGCCATGGACGTACATCCACTCCCCGACCTGCTTGACCCGAAACGGCGGGGAGACGATCTTGCCGATGACCCGTTCGAGCTGCCCTGCCGGCAGGTCGTACAGGTTCAGCGGCTCATTCGTCGTCACTGGCGGCCGGGAGCTGCGCGACGCGGCGGCCCCTCACCTTTCGCGTCGGATCGATACCGAGGGCGCGGAGCAGGGCCAGGTCGTTCACGTTGATGCGGAATTGAACTTCCCGGTCGCTCTTCACCAGCATCTCCGACGATGCGGGTTCCGGCGTCTCCTCGTCCTCGCCGGGACGATTCAGACCGATCGTGGCATCGAGGACGACGTAGAGGTTATAGCCCTCGTCCCGGATGCGCTGAATGTGCTCGTTGACATCCTCGGAGCCGGAGATGGAGTCGTTGATCGCGGTCCCGAGCTCTCGCAAAAGCTGCTTGATTTTTTCGTCCAAGGGTATGGTCCAGGTTGCATGGGCAGTGTAGTACGCCGGCCGCGAAGGTCAAGGTTTCGAAGCGGTGGGTAGTGGGTCAGTTTGATGTGACAGATTGGGCGGACCGGAATTTGACTTTTCTCGAACGTGTCAGGGTAGAATGCGCCGCCGAATCCCGGAACCAGCCTCCGGCGGGCACTCAACTTGAAAACCGACTACTCGATGTCAACGATCATCGGGAACACTTTCTTGCCGTATGTCTTGGCAAAAATGCGTTGTCCGGTGACCGGATGGTCGTACCAGGGGCGGAAGATGAGCTTCTTACCTGGTGGGATGGGATCGTAGATTGTGGGTTCGTTGCCCATTACGACACCTCCTTGGGAGGCACGAATGGCAGCGATAGGGGGCTTGACGATAATCAGTATCGATGGTACTGTTTATCGCGTCCCGAGCCTCTAACCGCCGCCAAGCGGGCCAGAAAAGTAACGAAAGACCGGATTCAGCGTCCGGTCTTTTCGTTTTTTGGGGCGCACGCAAAACGACCGCGTGAGCCACAACTTGGAAAATTTTTCAAAGAACACCCCTGAATTCCCGAGAATTGTACCACGGGTGCATCAAAGCGGCAAAAGTACGCTGGCACTTTTCGTCACTTTCGCCTCATCCCCGCCTCGGTTGAGTATCGTTAAGTCAGATTCCGAATCCGTGGCTGAGCTGCCTCGCACTCGCGGGATTCGATCAGCGCGACCAGATCGGACATTTCCCAAAGCTGATCCGTGATTCCGGCAGCCATCGCAGGCGTGCAGCGGATGGTCTGGTGAACCCGGATGAAGTTGTAGTTGAACATGAAGAGCGAAATCATGTGGCAGTGATTCTCGAACTTCTTGCTGAAGCCGTTCGTCAAGCGCGTGAAGCGGCGCATGCTCATGCGCATTGTCAGGTTGGCGCGCTCGACGTAACTGGTCGAGATGTGTTCCTTGTCCGGGTCACCTGACATGATCGCCGTCTCCGATCCCTTGATGCGGCCCGGTGAGTAGCGTGTGTCGGCTGAGTTGTCGTTGCCGCTTGCGCCGTACAGTTTTGTCAGCATGGCGTAATTGATGTCGCCACCGAACGCCCCTTCGATGGCGTTGATGTAAAGCTTCAAGCCGTCCGTCGTCATCTGAACCTTGCCGACGATGCGCGACGCCAGATCGTTGATGAACTCAGCGGCGCATGCTTCGTTCCGCTGTCCGACCAGCCAGCTCACCATGAGCTTCGAGTCGGCGTCGATCGCCGTCCACGTCCACACGCTGCCGATGACGAACGGAGACGACTCGCGGACCTCGCGCGGGATGTTGCGGTCCTTCCCGTAGACGAACGACCAGATTTCATCGCACTGAATGCGGCGCGATGCGACGTTGCGGATCATCTGATCCTGATACGCGGCGCACGTCTCACCGGCATCTTTCAGCAGGCGAACGATTGTGTTCTTCGCGACTCCCGTCATCCGCACGGTGGAGCGGATCGAGTTGCCCTCAACGAGTGCAGTGAGGACGGCGGCGCGCTTGGCGGGAGTCAGTTTGTTCATGCTTGACAACTTAATGCCTAGCACGTACATTGTCAAGCATTAGCGGAGGAATGCATGGCATCTGAAATCGAAAAAGACGAGCAGAAGTCGGCTGCGGGAACGAAGGGAGGCCACGCCCGAGCTGAAGCCCTATCGAAGGTTGAGCGGGTCGAAATCGCGACCAGAGCAGCAGCGGCACGATGGGGCGGTCCGGTGCCGACAGCAACCCACGTCGGCGGATTGATGATTGGCGAAACCGCCATCCCATGCGCCGTTCTGGAAGACGGTACACGGCTTCTTACGGAGGCCGGGTTCCTTGTGGCACTGGGCCGTTCACCGAAGCCAAAAGGCCGTTCTCAGCGGGTGTCCGACGGTTTGCCGCCCTTCTTGAATACAAAGAGCCTCAAAGGACTGATTACGCAAGACATAATCGATTCGACGGTGCCCATCGTTTTCCGGACCACGACGGGCGGCCGGGCGAGCGGTTACCGCGCCGAGCTACTCCCGAAGGTCTGCAACCTATTTCTAGCGGCGCGAAAGGCCGGCATGTTGACTGTGCAGCAGGAAGGCATCGCCGACAAGGCCGAAATCGTAGTGCGCGCGCTGGCCGAGATTGGCATCGTCGCGTTGGTTGATGAAGCGACTGGATATCAAGAAGTTCGCCCCAAAGACGCCCTTCAGCGATACCTGGAGATGATTCTTCGGAAAGAATTGGCGGCGTGGGCCAAGAAGTTTCCTGACGAATTCTACGAAAACATCTACAAGCTGAAAGGGTGGATCTGGCCGGGTATGGGCAAGAATCGGTACAGCGTCGTGGCTCACTACACTCGCGACCTCATCTACGATCGTCTCGCGCCGGGGCTGCTCAAGGAACTCGAATCGCGGTCACCGAAGAATGAGAAGGGTGCGCGGCCAAACAAGCTGCATCAGTGGCTCACCGATGACATTGGCAATCCTCTCCTCGCCCAACACATGCACTCCATCCTCATGTTTCAGCGTCTCGCCATCGCGAACGGCTACGGCTGGCAGCGGTTCCTGCGGATGGTTAACCAAGTGATGCCCAAGAAGGGGCAGACGCTGGAACTGCCGTTCCCTGACGAAGCACTTCAGGCATGAGCGGCTTCGAGAAGGAGGTGACCGTGGCAAGCATGACAACAAGCGGCCCGGAGTGAGTCCGGGCCGATCTCGCGCTACTTGGTTGCGCCGTTCTTCTTTGCCGGAGGCGGCGCAACTTTTTTGAGGTTGCCACGGTTCGGCGGTTGCTCCGATCGCCGGATCATTTCATCAAAGACGCGCTTCGCGTTCGTCACTACGTCGCGGGGGGGGGCTTTCGGCTTCGTCGTCACGCTGAAAGTGTACTCCCGGTACGTACTGCTGAGTTAGAATTCAAACCATGCGAGGTTCTTCATTGATTCCGCCCGAAGGCTACGAAAACTGCCCCCACTGTCACGGACACACCGAGTGTAACTGCGCCACGTGCGGTGGCGTGGGCGTTCAGGGGGCACGGATCAATGGTGTCTGCACAGTTTGCAAGGGCCTCGGCGTCGTGCTGAAAATAACGCCCATTCGTAGATAACTTTCAAACTGACCCACTACCAAGCGGTGAAAGGGAGCGTATCCTATTCGTCCTTCGCGTCCGGTGGCTGCAAACCAGCGGCCACCGATTCCCAGATCTCCGACCAGTAGGCGAGGTATTTCCATCGCCCCCATTTCGCGTAACGCCGCAACATCGTCTTGTCGGAAACGGCCCGGCCGCCGTGGTAACGCTCGCGGACGAACCGCCGGAATTCCGTGTCGACGGCGATGAAGTCGTGGCGGCCGTCCATCGCCAGCAGATGCGCCGCGCCGTACGGCCCGATCCCGGGCAACTCGCGATAGCTGCGGAACAATTCGTCCGTCGTCTGCGCCGGATTGCTGAGCGCATCCAGGTCGATCGCGCCGCTCTCGATGCCCGAAGCCAGCGCGTAGATCGACTTGGCGCGATATCCGAGACGACAGTCCTCCTGCAACTCGTCAGCAGAAAAACGCGCCACATCCGCGGGCTCCGGAAACACCCTTCGACCAGAGGGCGTCTTCCTGCCGCACTTCTCGACCAGACGCTCGACCATTCGCACCGTCTGCCTCCACATGGTGTTCGTGGTGGCGATGATCTTCACGACATCTTCGAAGAGCGTCGCGCTGCAAAGCAACCGGCTGAATCCTGACGATGCCACCCATGCATGCGTGTCCGACTCCCGCGACAGCTCTACGAACTCGCTCGTATCGATGCCGAGCTGGAACATGCGGTTGAGGTTGCGGCGGAGCTCCACGCTCACGGACTCACCCACTCCTTCGATACGCAAGGCGCGGCCGTCGAACGTGATGGCCAGATCGACCGCCTTGCGGCCGAGCAGCAGCGGCCGATGCAACGTCTTCTCGGCGCTCACCCAGCGGAAGGGAGCGAGCAGATACCAGCCGTGCGAGACAACAGTCGACGCGAAGTGAAAGTTCGCGGGGGTCTGAATGGAGGCGACGGCCGGGATCGAACCGGCGAATGGAGGTTTTGCAGACCTCTGCCTTACCACTTGGCTACGTCGCCCCTTTCAAAAGATTGGCGAGTGTAGTGAACCGGCCACGGAGCGTCAATATTCGGTGCGCCGCGCGAGTTGACACCGCCCCCGCCCTCGGCCACCATGCCCGCTCTGTTCGCCGGTGCGTGGCACCGGCCAGTGCGTCCGTCTTGTGGTGTAGCTCAGTTGGTAGAGCGCCGGATTGTTAATCCGGTGGTCGGAGGTTCGAGTCCTCCCGCCACAGCGCGGCGACGCGCCGCTGCGTTGGTTGGCATAGCCTCCGCCGCCATTTCGTCTCGTGGCGCGATCGGCGCGATCGGCGCGATCGCACGAATTGTTCGATGATCGTCCTCCCGCCACAGCCAGCCGCTGAACGTGCGGAATGCGCGTCTTCAGTCGACCCCGTCCAGCACATTCAGCGGCGCTTTCGCGTCTCGTTCGAAACAATCGAAACGGTTTGCTTCGCGACAAGGACAGCACTGGCGATCGTCATTCATATCGGAATCCGGATCGTGAACGTGGCTCCCTTTCCTTCGCCCCGACTCGCCGCCGCGACGGAGCCACCGTGGAGCTCGACGATGTGCTTTACGATGGCTAAACCAAGACCGAGGCCACCGAAACGCCTCGCACCCGCCTGGGCGTGTCGCTCGAAGACGAGTGGCAGAAAATGCGAAGAAATCCCTTCGCCGGTGTCGGACACTTCGATGACGGCATCGGAACCGTCGAGCAGGAGACGAACCTCGACGAGGCCGCCCGCGGGTGTGAACTTCGTGGCATTGGACAGGAGGTTAGAGACGACCTGACGCAGCCGCGTCGCGTCGCCATTGATGATGATTGACTGTTGACTGGTGATCTGTAGCGAAAGGCCCTTCGCTGCGGCCACCGGGCGCATCGCACTCACCGCGTCATTGCCAACCGCAGCGAGATCGATTTCCTCTCTTGTGATCGCGAACTTGCCGGTCATGATCCGCGAGACGTCGAGAAGGGCGTCGACGAGATGCGCCAGCAACGATGCGCTGGTGGCGATCGATTGGACGGCCTCTACGATTGTCGAAGGCTCGGGATTTCTCATGAGCAGAGCGGCCCATCCAGTGATCGAGGTCAATGGAGTGCGCAGCTCGTGCGAGAGCGTCGCGAAAAAGTCCTCCTTTGCCTGAATCGCGGCCGTGGCCCCCTCGTACAACTGCCTCATTCGTTCCGCGACCTCCTGTGACCGTAGATTCGCGATGACGAGATGTTCGTTGGCTTCCCGAATCTGGCTCATGAGGCCGTCGACCTCCGCCCGAGCCTGAGCGGCCTCTTCCCGAGCGCGAAGCGCGTCCTCGCGAGCCGCAACAGCGATCTCGCGCGAACTGACGGATTCTTCCAGCGGAGAACTCTCTCTCGCTTTCTGATTCCGATCGGGTGAGGGTTCACGCTCGCGACGGTCGGACATGATTTCGCTTTCTCGACCGTTCTCTTTTCACAGCCCCAACGTTCCCGATTTCATCGGGACTGCCCGACAGCAGCCCCTGGTAGTTCTCCAGGGCTTCGCCCACCTCGATACCTTTCCTTGTGATTTCGTAGGCATGGAGATCTTTGCTGTGCGCGCTTCCGCGGACTTTCACAACGCCCATGATCCTCTGCAACCGGCCCTTCACTTCGATGTAGCGTTGCATGATGATCACATCGGTCAGAAAGGCCGTTCCGTGCGGGCTGAAACGAAGCTCTTTGTAGTTGTCCTCCAGCTCCGCAGTCATCATCATCGTGACCCCCATTCCGGTGAGGACGGCCACCATGCGGTAGAGCGACTCACGAAAGTCTTCGCGGAACGTCGGTGCCAGCGCCAGCTCGAAACCGGAGAGCGAATCGATCACCAGCCTGCGCGCTTTGCGGTGGTGAACCTCCTGGACAATCTCATAGAGCGTTTCATCAATGGACAGGTCGAGCGGACGCGAGTGGATGACGCCTACGCTTCCCTGGCGAATCATCTGAGCGAAGGCCGGACCACCGGGAGGGGTCTGTGAATACTCGTTCGGGCGCTTCTCGAATACCGCGATGATGCCCGGCTCGTCATGGCGAACGCCCGCCATGATGAACTGCGTAGCCAGCACGCTCTTGCCAGAGCCGGAGGGACCCGCCACGAGCACGGAGTACCCAGCCGGAATCCCGCCGCCGAGCATCTCATCCAACTTCTCGATGTCGAGCAGCATGCGTTTCCGCGTAGGGCTCTTGCCGCTCGACTTCTCCCCCGGGCCAACGATGACTCGAGGAAATACCTGAAGCCCGTCTTCGGTGATGCGAAACGTGTGTAAGCCGGGGATCGGTGCCTGCCCGCGCATCTTCATCACCTGCGCCTTACGAACCATGGAATTGCGATCCATGCTCTGATGGAGCCACAGCAGGCCGTCCGCCACCGTGAAGACCGGATCGCTCTCGACCTCCGAGGGTTGATATTCGCCCACGAGAAACGTCGTCGCTTGCCATCCCGTCAGCCTGACAGCCAGTTGGTGCACGAAGTGCTGCATGTCGAGATCGCCGTTCTGCGCTCGCTCGTTCGCTTGGGAGACCGTTCGAAAGGAGTCGACGATCACGATGCCGGGGCTCGTTGCTTCGACTTCCTGAATGATCCGCGCGAGCATCTTGTCCAGTGTGCCAGTGAAGAGGTCCTGACTCAGATTGACGAAGCGGACCGACTCATCCACGCGTTTCAAATCGAAGAAGGTGAACTGTTGCTGATAGCGCAGCATCTTCAGGGGCGGCTCACCCACCACCGTGAAGTACACGGCGTGACACTTCGGACCGGAAAGGCCGAACATGATTTGTTGTGCGAGCGTGGTCTTGCCCGAGCCGGGAGCGCCGGCGATGAGGTTGAAGGAGAACTCCGGGATGCCCCCACCCAGGATCTCGTCGAGTCCTGGTACGCCGGTGATGAGTTGGCGGATCGCCACTTTATCGGTCATATTTCTATCTCCTCGGAGCTCGAATCGGAAAAACCGCCGGGCCACGCCTTTCGCAGGAAACGCGTCGTCAGCGATTCCCCGATGAACGTGGCCATCAGCGCCGCGAACGTCGCGAGGATCCCCGCGGCGGCTTCGGTCGAGAACGCTGGATCCTGCTGCTCCAACCACGAGCCAGCCTCGACAAATGGTCCGCCGCTCTCCTCAGCGTCTCTGGTTGAACCAAACGGATACTCCTGCTGCGCGAGGTGCAACGCGCGCGCGGTCAGCGCGTCAACGCCAACCTGTCCGATCAGCGGAACAAAGACATCCGCGAGGTCGGCGTAGGCGCGACTGGCCGCGGCGGCGATTGCGCCCGCATCACCCGACGCGGCCTGGCGCGTGAGCATGCTCAGGGCAATCTTCCGCAGGGCAGTATTTTCAGATGACGTCATGCAGCCCAAACAACCGTGATTTCAGGGAAGCCCAGAATATCGAAAAAGCGCCTCCACCACGGACAAGTATCTTGCCAGTATGCGCCTGCACTACGCATTCCGCACGGTCGCTGGACTCATATGAAAACGTTCAGAAGAGTCCTACGTATGCGCGTCAGATTTTGCCTGGGTGCGGCGTCGCGTTGCGGAGTATCGTGCGATTCAGACTCAGGGCTGCCCCCCGATGAGAGCACGTCGGCAGCACAGCGGAAGGCATCAACCGACGAAGTCCTGCGTCCATCCCGACATTCCGGGCGTGATGATCGCCAGCGGCTTTCGGACCTGATGGGGTCACCGCCGGGTGACCCATCCGTCGAATCCGCCACGCAGCAGATGCTCCCTCGCTGCCATCGCTTCCTCGTGCGTCTCATATGGTCCGATGCAGACGAGTGTCAGGCCGCGGGCGACGACGATGAAAGGGCGATCGCCGTTGCGTTGCAGGCTGCCGAGGAGTTGCGCGGCGTTCGGCTTCTCACGGAACGCGCCGGCCTGCACGAGGAAGATGCCGTGATGCTGAACGAGAGGTGCCTCCGTCGATGTCGATGAAGCCTCTTTGTGCGTGGAGACGGGGGTTCCTGCTGAGGTGGCGGTCACTGAAGCCATCGTTGCGAGGACGACGCCGCGCACGTTCGCAGGCTCCGGCGGTAGCGTAATGGTACTGACGATGGTTCTGCCGCCGTTGTGAGCTGTGATCGTGAACGTACCGGACGGCAGCGAGCGAAGCAAGAACTTCCCCTCCGCGTTGACGCTGGCTTTTTTTTCGAGTGACTCGATCTGCACTTCAGATGCACCGGGCGCGAGGCCGGCTATGGTTCGGACAGCTTGTACGTCGAAGGGCACTGTACGAGGTTGGTCGGGCTCAACCGCGACGTCCCACTGATACTGTCCCGCGATCGAGTATCCGGCCGGGAGCGACGACGCCGAGAGGCTGACACGAAATGTTCCCGGCGTAAGCGCGAAGACGAATCGCCCCTCGGCATCGCTCGTGGTGCTGACAGGCGGGCCGTTTCGGGAGGCAGCGGAGAGAACGACGCCGGGGATTCCAATGCCGGCGTCGCTGATCACGCGGCCGTCGATCCTCGCCGCGGCCCAAACCAAACCGAAATCGATGCGAGCTGGCACTTTCGCTATGGAGTGAGTAGGCGTGGTGAAGAACGCGCGCGGTGATGCCGGGAGTTGGGCGACGACCCGATGCGGACCTGGCGCGACGTGCTCGAATGCATAGGCCCCCTTGCGGTCCGTCCTTGCCGTCCGGCCGTCATCCAGCGTGACCGAGATGTCCGGCAACGCTTCGCTGCCTGGGCCTCGGACGCCGTTCATCTCCGGATCGAGGAATACAAATCCTTCGATCGTTCCGCTTCGCTTGGTGGGGTTCTGCACTGATGACCAATCGGCTCCGCCGAGGAGCGCGAAACGTTTGGTGACGGAGTAGTGAAGGCCGACACTGGTGAAGCCGATCGTCTGTTGTAGTGCAGTGAGGTTGAATCGATCGAAGGCGCCGAAGGATGTGATCGAGAGACGATCGGTGGCGCGACGGCTCAAGTCGGCTTGCAGATGAGAGCCGGGAACATCGGCCAGTCCCAGGTTGGGGAAATTTTTCGGTTTCAGAGAGAGGAATGCGCGAAACTGAGTGAGCGGCGAGGAGTAGCGTACCTCGCTTGACGCGGCCAGTGAACGGCTCACGCCCAGATCTGCGTTCCCGATGTATGCCCGGTGATCGTCAGGCGGCCGGCGCCGGCGGTGGTCACATCGGCGATAAGGGGATTCGTGGTGTAGGCAGCGGTCGCGCCTGCGATCTCGACGATCGCGCTGGGGCCGGCGAATGCGAGCACAAAGAAGTGCGGAAGTGGCTTGCTCTTCTCATTGAAAAGACTAAAGAGATCAAAGACGTCAGCCGCCGCCTCCTTACTACCGCGACCGAACCGGCGTCTTATCTCATCCATTCTTTCGTGAGCCTTCGTTCGGTGATTTCGCGAGCGGTGGAGATCTACGAGGACATCGCTCAGGAGAAAGGAATCACGATCTCATGGACAGTACCGGATTTCCCCGCGGTAGCCATCTGGACGGATGCAGTCGCGATTGGAACCGTCCTCGACAATCTCCTTTCGAACGCCGTCAAATTCTCAACGCCCGGCAATGGCATCGAGGTCACGATGAAGCGCCAGGGGAAGGATTTGATTTGTATCGTCTGCGACCATGGGCCGGGCCTCAGCGAAGAAGATCTCTCGAAGCTCTTCCGGCGGGGGGTTCTCCTTGGGCCGAAGCCTACCGGCGGTGAGTCCTCCAGCGGGTACGGCCTTGCCGCTGCAAGGGACCTGACTGAGGCTTTGGGCGGTAAGATTTGGTGCGAGAGTATCGAAGGCAAGGGTGCATGTTTCATGTTCTCCCTGCCTGCAATCGTTCAGTCTCCCCCCTGAGAAAACAGCGCGGCGACGCGCCGCTGCGTTGGTTGGCATGGCCTCCGGCGCCAGTTCTTCACGTGGCGGGAGTTAAGAGAGGCCATCGGTCCTGGTCCAATCGGCGCCGACAAGTCTGCGAGGACGGAAATGCCGGCCTTGTGGTCGTCTCAGCCATCGCGATGCTCGCGGTTGCGTTGGGGTCCGTCTTCGAAGGGGAGCTCGCGATCATCCTGGCCTGCCTTCGCCCTCGCCGGTTTGGGAGTGACCGCTGCGATCGCGCCGATGCGCTCGTGCAGCGCGCGCACGTCGGCGGCGAGCTTCGTCAGTTCTTCATGCATGCGAGCCGCCTCGTTCGCGATCCGCTCCTGCGCCGCGCCCTGACGATCGAGTATCGCCGCGTGCGTGGCCGTCTCGCGGTATGACTCCCGGCGCAGTGTGCGCATCGCGGTGAGGAGCGCACGATTGACGGCGAGTTGCTGCACCCAGTAGACGCGGATGCAGCGCAGCACCAGGCTGCGTAAGGGGGTCATGAGACGCGGCATCCGCGACGGAAGGTCGGATCTTGGCGATCCGAGGAGCGACTCCGCGGCCACAGCATCCGCTTCGAAGGGATCGTTCCGCTTCACCGATAACACCTGCTCGATTGTCGCGATCGCATCCGCGTGATGACGCGCGGCAGCATCGCGGCTCCGCGTTTCGTCGAGCAGGCCGCGCAGGAGCGCGCCGCGGGCGGACGGTCCGTGCAACGACATGATGTCGGTGCGTGCGCGGGCACCCACAGCCGCCGCGCAGGAACGATCGGTGTAGACGCGCGCCATCTGCTCCGCGGCGGCGGCGACGTCCGGGTCGGCCCAGTGCGCGTTTGATGGGTACGGCGGCGCGCCGTCGCCCACCTCCACGATGCGGGCCGGCACCGGAAAGCTGTTCGACTCGTTGGCAAACTCCAGCGTCGCCGAATACGCCGTGCTGATGACCGGTTTGCCGAGGGCCATCGCTTCCGCGACCGTCAACCCGAAACCCTCCGAACGATGAAGCGAAACGTAGCAGTCGCAGGCATCGAGCATCGAAAAGTAGTCGTCGTTCGTGACGTAGGCATCGCGGATCACGATGTTCGCGCAACCTCCGGCGGCGGCGCGCAGCGCCTCATCGTCCGCCGCGTGCCGTTCGGCATTGGTGGTCTTGATGTAGAGCACGACATCGGCGCGATCGGGGAACGCCTGGCGAAAGGCGGCCATGACTGAGAGCGGGTTTTTTCGCTGGAAGACGCTGTCGTAGTCGAAGCAGAACAGATACAGGAAACCTTCCGGCATCCCGAGCGCCGCGCGTGTGCGCCGCTGTACCTCCGGCACGACAACCGGCAGCGGGAGCGCGCGGACCGGTTTCGTAAGGCACCGGGTCAGTGCCGCGGCGGTGAAGTTGCTGATGCCCCAGACCTCGTCGAGATAGCGCTCGCTCGCGGCCATCGCGACGGGAAGCTCGTCCACCTCCCACGCCCAGATGCCGACGTTGCGCGTGCCGGGCAGCAGTTCCGCGCGCTTGCTTTCGAAGAACTCCGGCACCTGGTCAGCGTTCACGCAGATCAGGTTCGTATCGAACGACGGGGCAGCCGTGCCGCGATCGCGAAAGTCGCGTTGCTGCCGGCTGATCGTTCGGGTGTACGGCACGACCGCGTATGGAATCCCTTCCGCGGCGAGCGCAGCCGACACCGCGCGGACGATCTGCCCGGTGCCGCTCTCAGCGAAGACATAACCGTACACGTTGACTCCCGGCAGGAGCTTTCTCCTGCCGCGCGCGGCCGGCGTCCTGACCCCAGCAGAACTGAGCGGAATGAGTTGGCGCGGGATGTCGTGCTCGCGAACGCCTTGCGTCCGCACCCACTCGAGAAATCGCTCCGCGTCGACGGAGTCGATGTGCGGAAAGGCGATGCGCAGGTCCGCCCGTTCGCTCCAGATCTCGGCGAGCCACGCGGGGATGCCGGGCGCATGCGGCGAGGGACGCAGCAGGCGCTGGACGACGTCGCCGGCACCGGCAGGCGAGAACGGATTCGGAAACGACGTCACGGGTTCGACCGTTTCGTCGTCGAGATAGGTCCGTCGAAGCACGTTGCGCGTCCGAGGATCGAGAGGCAGTCCGCCGGCGGTGGCTGCGAACCCGTACGGCAAGCTGGATGAATCGGCGAAGCCAGCCTCCTCCAGCGCGGCGGCGTAGCGCTCGCAGAGCTCTGCGAGAAGTGGCGTTTCGCTCAGGCGGATGCGCAGCGGCGCATGCTGATGCCTTGAGAGAAGGTGCGGCGTGCGCGGAGAAAAGCCGCTGTAGTGGAAGAAGCGCAACGGCCGGCCATTGACGAGAATCCGTTCGTCGTCGCGCGTGAGGATCCGGTGTGGCAGATTCCAGTAGGCGACGTTGTATCCGGGATCTTTGAGGATCCCGGGCTCGAAAAGCGCCGGCGCGAAGTCGATCCAACGCTGGTCGACGAACAATCCCTGAGCCGGGTCGTTACGGCAATTGCGACGCAACCGTTCCCGCCACCACGGAAGGAAGTCCTTCGCCGCCTCGGCCGAGAGCGCCAGAAAACCGAGGTTGTAGATACCCGCGAGCAGCAGATCGCGTTCGTCCGGTCGCTTGCCGTCCTGCGGCAGCGGCTCGGTGACGTGCGGCGTGAGAAGCATCCCATGCTCGCGTGTCAACGGCTCGAGAGGTCCGAGAGAATCAAACACCTCGATGTCCGGATCGAGGTAGATCACGACCGACGCGCCGCCGTCGAAGAGATGTTGGAACACCCATGGCTTCACCGCTGTAGCGAGTTCGGTGACGTCGTAGATCGCGGCCATCGTGTAGAAGTCCGACGGAGGATCGAACGAAAGCGCGTCCGTCCGAATGAGCTCGAACGCGGGCTCCGGCGCGATGCTGCGGCCCGGATCGTCCAGAACGATCACGTGGAGGCGCGTCGCAGGATTGTGGCGGGCCAGACTGGCCGCGAGCACGCGCGCGTACGCAAGATAGTTGCGGGCGATGATCGTAAAGACCTTCGTCGCGCTCGTCAGTGGAACCTCCGGCGACCCGGTCACGGAGCGTGCGGGGCCAGATGGCAGGTTTCGGAGTGTGGTCAATTCTTCGTCCCGCGCCTGCAGTACGAACTTGACCGAGGCCAGCTCTTCGTCCCGCGCCGAGACGATTTCCTGCAGCGCGGCGATCTGCTCTCGCGTCCCCACGGCCATCCGGTCGATCTCCGCCTGGATCGCGTCGCGGGACGCACGCAATGCTTCGGTATGACCAAGGAGCTGGCGTCGCTCGTCGTGCGCGGCGAGGAGGATCCCGTCGGCGTGCTCCGCTACGAGATCGCGGTGCTTGGCATAGGCGCGCCGCAGCGTCGATAAATAGTCCTCCCGGCGCAGGAACTTCTGCAGAAGCGAGTCGGGACGGACGCGATACTCGAACGACGGCCGCGGCAGGTGAAGAAACTGCCAGCCGCGCTCCGCCGCGCCGAGCCAGAAGTCCCAGTCCTCCCACGCGTGGAACGCGACGTCGTAGCCGCCTATACCGCTCCAGACCGCGCGGCGCACGACGGCACAGGCGTCGATGGAATTGCTCCAGAGCAATCGCGGCAGCTCGAGCTCCGGGACTGCCACGTCGCCGGTCCGCGCGCCGAATTCGCGTCGATCGCCGTAGACCACACCTGCCTCAGGTTCGGCATCGAGCAGCGCCACCGCCTCCGCGGCGAAGCCGGGCAGCAGACGGTTGTCGGCGTCGAGCGGCAGGAAGTACTCACCAGTGGATGCGGCGATCCCACGGTTGCGTGCCTCGGAGAGACCGGAATGCGGCTGTTCGATCACGCGATGCCCCGCTTCGCGAAGCGCGGCGATCACCTCCAGCGTGCGAGGCTGCGTCGAGCCGTCGTCGACGACGATCAACTCGGCCGCGGGTGCGTTGCGCGCCACGCTGGCCACAGCGTCGATCAGATAGTCGCCGTCGTCGTGACAGGGAATGACGACGGAGAGTCGCGGCGGTGTCGCCGGTCGATGCGTGCTCTTACTCGCTGCCACTTCCCACTGGCGATCGTTGCCGAGGTCCGCGGCATCGTCGAGCGCCCCGAGGAGGTCCATCGCCTCGGCGTTCGTGGAGTGCCACAGCCGTGGCAGCGGATCGTCGTCGGGAAACGAGACGAAGGCGTCCTCCGCGCGCAGACTGACGAGGGTGTCCGCGACGGCCTCGACTCCGAAGCGTTTGCGAATCGTGGCAGCGAACGCCTCAGGGTCTCGCAAAAGGCGATTGGTGCTGACGAGCAGCGTGCGATCGCGATGACGGCGATGAAAGTCGAGGATGCGGTGGTTGTAGTACGTCCAGATGCGTGCCGGATATCCGGGATGGGTGAGCCATACATCGGCGCCGGTGCGGAGCATCGAGTCGGCGACTTCCCACGGATGGCGATAGACGAGAAGAAAGCGACCGTCCTGTCCGAGCACGTCGTCCCAGAAGTCGAGAAGCATCGATGTGCGCGGGTCTTTCCAGCCCCACGGACGACCGGCGCGGTCGCGAACATCAACGAGTGCGGCGGCTGCGTCGCGATAGGCCGGCAGTTGTCCCCCGTCGAACGTCTCGCTCTCCGTCCATCCCCAATCGCGATGGCCTTCCTCCGGCGGAGTGCACGCCACGAGGATGCGGCGATTGAGCTCCAGGAAGTCGACGTCCTCGAAGTAACCGGCGGGATTCTCGCGGTCGGCCGGCAGCAATTGCTCCCCCATTCGGATGTGCCATGCCGCGAAAAGCGAAGCGACAAGCGAGGTACCCGACCGGTGCATGCCGGTGACGATCAATCGAAGCGATGGGGTCAACGGTGGCTCCGGTTTCCGGGTCATGTAGCGATGAACCGATTGGCTCAGGCGCCGCTTTCCGGCGCGCGGTGGCCGGTAGCGATTTGTAGATAATATGCCGCGGCCGGACTGGACGTCGCCTCGCAGACGAAGACGCCACCGTCGCCCGCGCTCGTCGCAACGCGAACTCGGTCTCGCTCAGCATTTCTTAGACACACGGCAGTCGTCCGGGTGGTCGCGCATCTCGAGCACGGTTCGCGCTTCGTTCGGGCCGGGCGTGATGATGCCTCGATGGGTTGGTACCAGTGTGGGACGGCGGCAATCCGCGCGCACACCTTGTCGTCTGCTCATACGATAAGCAAGTGGGCGCGAGGTCTTCCCAAAAATGCGCTGTTCGCGTGCCCTGTAGTAATCTGACCTCGTCCCTGTCAGAGGCAGGGACGACGCAGAAAATCCGCTGAATGAATACCACTCCATGATCCCTCCCCCCGGCACGCCGTCTGCGCCTGCCCCTCATCCCGAAGCCGAAGGCTGCTACCGAGACCGACTGCGAGCCAGTCTGCTGATCGGGCTGTGCTGCATGGTGATCTACAACGCCAACCTGCGGTCGATCAGTGCCGGCGACACCTACCCGGCTCGATATCTCCCGTTCGCGATCGTGCAGTACCACACCCTTTTTCTCGATCCGGTGGCGGAGGTCGCAGCTCAGGGGCGAGGCGATGGGGCGTTCTGGATGCTGGATGGGCCCAACGGTCGCATCCTGTCGCTATATCCCATCGTGACCCCAGTGCTCGTCGCGCCTCTTTACGTTCCGGCGGTCGTGTATCTGCACTTCGCCGGTTGGAGTAACGCGCGGCTCGATCGCATGGCTCGTCTGATGGAGAAGCTCTCTGCCTCATTCGTGGCGTCGCTCTCCGCCTCGCTTCTATACCTCCTGCTGCGGCGGCGCACGAACGCGCAGATCGCACTGCTGCTCACTCTCGCGTATGCCTTCGGCACGACCACATGGGTGATCAGCAGCCAGGCCTTGTGGCAGCACGGGATCGCGGAGTTGCTGGTGATCGGAGCGCTGCTGCTCCTCACGGCGCCATGCACCGTGTCGCGGGCGCTCGCAGCGGGGTTGTTGCTCGGGCTCATCGCCGGAAACCGCCCGCCCGATGTCGTCCTGGCGGCGGCGCTCGGGGTCTATGGACTCTACTGGGCAGGCCGGCGACGGGCGGTACTGCTCACGGCCGCAGCGGCGGTGCCTGCGGCCCTTGTGCTGTTCTATAACCTTCACGCGGCCGGAAACATTGGAGGCGGTTATGGAGTCATTGGCGATAAGACCTTC
This sequence comes from Thermoanaerobaculia bacterium, assembly GCA_038244715.1. Taxonomy (GTDB): domain Bacteria; phylum Acidobacteriota; class Thermoanaerobaculia; order Gp7-AA8; family Gp7-AA8; genus JADGNZ01. Next base: position 73,929 of record JBBRTE010000012.1, on the reverse strand, counting down.
TTTGAAAAGCCGCTGTTTCCCGGGATAGCCGGACTCCTGGTCAGTCCAACGCACGGCCTGCTGATCTTTTCGCCGTTTCTGATCTTTCTGTCACTGGCTTGGCGGTATCGTCCAGCCGATCGTGCCGAGCAGAGGCTGACGCTGGCGATGGTCGTCGCGGTTGCGACCGAGATTCTGCTCTACGCCAAGACCGACTGGCGTGGAGGACTCTCGTGGGGGCCGCGCTACATGACCGAGCTCCTGCCCTTCCTCATGTGGATGCTTGTGCCGGTGGTCGCCGCACTACGCGGTCGCGCCCGACAATGTTTCCGGCTTTCGGTGGGCCTGGCCGTCGCAATAGAAGCCATCGGTGCATTCGCGTACACCGGCTCAACAGATCTCGCGATCTACACGATTGCAGGGGGTCCACAAAAAATGCGGGCAGCGTGGGAGTGGCGAAACGCGCCCTTCCTGACCGCTCCGAAGCAAGGCCTCGCGCCCGCGGACCTGACGGCCGGGATACGAGGGACTTTCGATGCCATCGAGGCCCGAGGGCGCGCGACCTCCACGATCACTCCAGGGCAGCAGGTCTTCGCCGCAGGCTGGGCTCTTGCCGGACGGAAAACACCCGCGCAGGTGGCCGTCACGATCGACGGCCGGCAATCGTTCGCAACCAGCGCCTTTTCGGACCGTGCGGACGTGCAGCGAACACTTTCCGAGTCCGCGCCCGCCGGATGGAACATCGCGATCGACACATCCAATCTCGCTCCAGGCACGCATCATCTGACTGTCTTTGCCTGGGCTTCCGCGAACGGTGAGGGCTCTTACCTCGGCGAACGGATGCTGACGGTCCAGAGATCTCCGGGGGACACTTTTGCCTCGCAAGGAGATGGACACAGTGCGTCAGGCACCGCGGATGTCCCGCCCGATCTGGAGCTGGCATCACGGAAGGCTGCACAGCAACTGCGCGAGCATCAGCAGTCGGATGGCTACTGGCTGACTGCCTACACGAGCGGGACGAATTTTCATGAGCCGCGCCTGGAGATGAACACCTTCCTGACCGCTCTCCTCATCGACCTGCTGAATCCTCTGGCCGCACGAAGCGGTCTCGAAGAGAACCTGCTGCGCGCGCGCCGGCACCTCACCGGCCAGATCGAGGCGGACGGCTTGGTGAGCTACCACGGCCTGCCGAACGCTCCCTGGATCGGGACCCTCGGATGCGTCATCACACCGGACACCGACGACACGGCTCTGGTCTGGCGGCTCGCTCCCGGCAGCGACCGGCGCCAGCTGACGTCCGCACTGGCGATCATCGATCGCTATCGCACCCCCGACGGTCTCTACCGCTCGTGGCTCGCGCCACGAGCGGCGTACCAGTGCCTCGATCCGGGAAGCGATCCGAACCCTGCCGACATCGCGATTCAGATGCACCTGCTGCAGTTGCTGTCCGAAGTCCGGCCGCCGGCTGCCCGTGCTCTCTGTGAAGCGCTTCGCCCCGTCGTCGATCAGGATCGCATCTGGGTCTACTATCGAAAAACGGCGCTGATTCCGATCCTGCGCCTGACGGACCTCCGGCGCGCGGGCTGCGAGTTGAAGCTGTCCGAGTCACGGATGCGCGCCGTCGTTCCCGAACAGAAAATCTGGGTATCGGTCGCCCGGCTCCTGGCGGGGCCAGCGATCCCCGAAGGCGCATCGACCGACGCGGTCCTGATCCGGGCGTTGTTGCGTGAGCTCGCCAGGGACGACTTCGCTCTCATCCGAATGAATCCACCACTTCTTTACCACAACGACCTCACGGCGACGGTGAACCGCTACTACTGGTCCGAGGATGCCGGTTACGCGCTCTGGCTAAGACTCTTTGAGGAATATGAACGACTCGGTAGTCCCCATTCCGCAGACTAGGCTTTCTGCGCGCCGCTATCTTTCCTCCCTGCGCTGGCAAGATGTCCTCGTCCTACAGGGCTCGCCGCTCCTCGGCGCTGTCTTCGCGATCCGCCATCCGGGACTGCGTGATCTCGCTCCGCTGGCCACACTCGTGGCCGCAAATGTCTTCCTGGTAGCGCACATCTTTCTACTCAACGACTGGTCCGGCCTGACGACGGACCTCGCCGACCCTAACAAAGCGGCCGGCGTGTTCACGGCTCGAGGGATCGAGCGCAGAGAAGTGGGTAGCCTGACGGCTGGCCTCCTTCTGATCAGCCTCGTTCTCTTCAGCCGGCTCGGCCTGGTCGCGGTCGTCCTTTCGCTGGCCATCGCGATCCTCAGCGCGCTCTACTCCCTGCCGCGATTCAACTGGAAAGGCAGACCGCTGCTCAATTCGGGAACCCATCTGATCGGCGGGATCCTGCACTTCCTTCTCGGCTACTCCCTGGGAAGGGCCATCGACGGTCGCGGCCTCGCCATCGCTGTCTTCTTCGCCCTGATCTTCGCTGCAGGTCACCTGACCCAGGAGATTCGCGACCACCACGGTGATGCGGTCAATGCCATCAGGACCAACGCCGTGATCTTCGGCCCGCGTCGTACGTTCGCCGCGAGTCTGATCCTCTTCACGCTGGCCCAGATCCTCCTGCTCGTACTGGCAGTCCAGGGGATTCTTCCGCGTCCCCTCGCGGCGGTGATCGCCTTCTATCCCATTCAGCTGTATTGGTCGCTCGAGACTCGCCGTGAAGGCCTCACTTACGAGACCGTCAGCCGTCTGCAGGCACGCTACCGCGTACTGTATGCCGTCATCGGTTTGGCGATGATCGCGACACGTTACTGGGCGCGATGACGACTCTTTCCTGACGCTCAGAGCTGCGCGTAAAAACCAGCGCTCAGCCTGCGAAACACGACCCAGCCGGAGATCAGCGCGGCGAAGGCCCATAGCGACGAGATCATGACATCCAGGGACGTGGGAAGCCGGCCGTAGTAGATCGGATCGCGAATGATCTGGAGGAGGTGGACCAGTGGATTGAGCCTGACGATCCACAGGTATTTCCCGGGCACGATGCTCATTGGATAGAAGATCGGAGTCAGATACATCAGACCGACAACAGCGACCTGGTAGGTTTCCTTGATGTCGGCGAAATAGACCGACAGCGACGAGAGCGTCAGCGACACGCCCAGGGTGAAGGCGCCGAGAATCAGGAAACTCACCGGCAGAAAGATGACCGCTCGCGAGAACGGAGCACCCTTGATGAGCATGATGATCGCAAGCGGAATGCAGGAGATCACGAGGTTTGCGATTCCTGACAGAGTGATGGCGACGGCGAAGATGCTCTTAGGGATTCGGACGCGCTTCATCAGAGGTCCGTTCCACGCCATGCTCGCCATCGAGGTGACGGTGGTCTGGGAGAAGAAAATCCAGGGTAGGTACTCCGAGAGGAAGTACACCTCGAAATGCTGGATGGCGAAACGGAAAAACGCAGAAAAGACGATCGTGAGCACCAGCATCAACAGGAGCGGATTGAGCATCGTCCAGAGCACGCCGAGGACGGACCGTTTGTAGCGGACGGTCAGGTCGCGCAGGACAAGGCTTCGCAACAGATGCTCGTGGGCCACGAGATCGCGCGCCTCGTCCAGAAGCGATACTCCCGGGCCGGCGGCATTGCAGAATTCGGGTATGGCAGCAACCGCGGGGGGAGAGTCCCGTTCGACGCGAGGGATCGTGCTCATCTCAGTGGGGGATTCCAGGTGACAGGCTTCGATCGTGACGAAGCTCCGGCGAGCCGCTCCGCTCTCCGTAGGCTCGGATCACGTCGGCCGGCTTCCCGAGCGCGACGATCCTTCCCTCTTCGAGAAGCACGACCCGGTCGCACAATTTTTCGATCGAGGCGAGATCATGTGCCACGAGGAGGATGGTGCATCCGCTCTCCCGGAAGCTGCGGATTCTCTCCTCGCACCGCTCGCGGAACGTGGCATCGCCCACCGCCAGAATCTCGTCGAGAAGGATGACCGCGGCATCGACGGCCGTGGCGATGGAGAACGCGAGCCGGGCCACCATGCCGGTGGAGTAAGTCCGGAGTGGCAGATCGATGAACTGGCCAAGACCGGAGAAGTCGACGATCTCGTCTACGCGTGTACTCATCGTGCGCTGGGATCGCCCGAGGAGGGCCCCGTTGAAGAAGATGTTCTCGCGGCCGCTCAGCTCGTGGTCGAACCCTGTTCCGAGCTCGATGAGAGGAGCCACAGCGCCGCGCACGACGGCTCGGCCGGAGGACGGAGTGATCACCCCCGCAGCAACACGCAGCAGCGTCGACTTCCCCGCACCGTTGAAACCGATGAGCCCAAGGCATTCCCCAGACTCAACGGTCAACGAAATGTCGGTCAGCGCCGCAAACGTGTCGACCTTCGCCGTTCCTCGGAGTCTCCGCACGAACCATTCCTTGACGAAGGGAATCCGTGTCACGGGAAACCGGACCGTCACGCCGTCGAATTCAATCGCCTTCACGGAGGAGGAGTCTCGCCACTGCGAACGCGGCGATGCCTGGTTCAGGGCATGATCCGGTTCGCCGCGCATGGAAACGCGCGCATTGTAGCGGTTTCCGATTCGCCACTCGGATCTGCGCGTTCACGCTCCGAGCACCGCATCGTACAAGCGGCGATAGCGGAGGCCTCCCACGGTATGAAGGTCGTATCGCTCTCGTGCCAGCCGCCGGCAGCGCTCCTCCAGGCCGGGATCGCGTCGCAACTCCTGCACAGCGCGAAATGCGACGGCGTAGGACTCGCGGTCGAGCCGCTCCACCAGGACGCCCGTCCGGCTCTCTTCGATCTGCTGGTCGAGATCACCGATTCCGGCACTGGCGATGACCGGCAGCCCCACCGTCAGATACTCCGCGAACTTGGTCGGAGACATGGAGCTGCGCGCGAACGGGGAACGTCGGAGCGAGAGCGCGACGTCCGCGGCACGGAGATACTTCGGTACCTCCTCCGGCTCCACGCGGATCACACGGCAGTCATCATGTGTGAATCCGTGTCGCGTCAGCTCGGAGGCGATTCGGGCGCCTGATCCCTGCGTCAGCACGAGCGCGTACACAAGCGGGTCGATGTCGCGCGCCGCGGCCATCGCCTCCGCGGTTTCGTGGGTGAGGTAGTAGCCACCGAGGGCGCCAAGGTACGTGACGACGAGCCGCCCTGACAAACCGAGCTCCACACGAATTTCCTCGCGGTCGCGCTGCATCGCGCCGGCGAAACGCGCCGGATCGACGCAGCACGGAATGACCTCGAGCGGGCGTCCCGCGGTGCCACGCGGAAACAGCAGATCGCGAGCGCGTTCGGTGACGACGACGAATCCATCGGAGGTGCGCAGGAGAGCACGCTCAGCGGCCTTCGTCAGCCGGTAGAGCACGCCTCCCTTGCGCCAGTTGCCCGAATCGACATACTCCTCAGCCAGCAGACCACGAATATCGAAGATCAACCGGGTTCCGGTCAGGAGCTTGGCGACCGCACCGATCGCCGCACCGATTTGACTGCGCCCATGAAGCACATCGATTTTCTGCCGCCGTGCGATCGATGCGGCGCGCAGAGCCCCGGCGAGAATGTCGAACAGCGTCGCCGGCAACGACGGCCATTTGTGATACGGCATGAGATGCCAGTCGATTCCTTCGTTGCGAAGGCGTCCGCGCCACTCGGCGATTTCCGGATCACTCCAGTCTTGCTTCAGGTCAGGCTCGAACGTCAGGAGCGACATCTCGACGCCGTCTGCGATCAACTCGCGAAGATACGGGAGAACCTGGCTCTGCACGAGCGGTTCTCGCAGACCAAAGTAGCAAATGTAGAGGGCGCGGGCGCGGATCGTCATCGTTGCTGAAGGGAACTGACTTCCCTCAGGCTACCAGTTCTTCAAGCGAGGCGGGATGGTACGCTCCGCGAGCCCTGGCCCAACGAGCTACGAAGCCGGAATCAAGACGCGCAAAGCGCAGATGACGATGAGTGACCCTCCGTCGCCAATCGAGCCCGCAGCAGGGGAACCAGGTCCCCGCAGGAGCCTGACCTCCCGCGTCGTCCACGGCAGCTTCCTCAACCTCGGTGGACAGGTGCTGACGATGGTCGCCACGCTCGTGGCCACCCCGTTCGTGATCCGATTCCTCGGTCCGTCGAGCTACGGCGTGCTTGCGCTTGTGTACGTGATGATCGGCTACCTCTCGTTCGCAGACATGGGGATGGGCACCGCCTCAACCCGCTTCGGATCCATGGCCCATGCCCGAGGAGATGACGAAGGGGAGGCCACGGCAATCTGGTCCGCGTTGATGATTGCCGCCGTTCCGGCACTCACCGTGGGATTGCTCCTTTTCATCGGGGCACGACCGCTGATCGAGCACGGGCTGCGCATTCCGGCTCTGCTCCAGCAACCTGCGGTTCTGGCCGTGCGCGTAGCGTCGCTCGGGTTCGTCGCACGCGCATTTGCAGGGGTCCTGAACACCCCGGCGATCGTTCGGCTGCGCATGGATCTCGTCGTGCTGATCAGCACGGGCACATCCGCAGCGCAGATCCTGCTCGTGCCGGTCGTTCTCTTCCTGGGCGGCGGTCTTTCCGGAGCCGTGGCTGTGGCCACGAGTGCGACGATCGCTGCGGCGATTCTGCACGCAGTCACGGGAGCGCGGCTTCTGCCGCAACTCCGGCGCCCGCGGATCAGCCGGGCGCTGCTCAAACCGCTGGTACGTTTCGGCGGCGGGCTGGTCGTCTCGACGATCGCCACGGCCATCCTCGCCAACCTGGAGAAACTGCTCCTCCCGAGGTACGCCTCGCTGCAGGCGCTTGCGTTTTATTCGGTCGCATTCACTCTCGCCAATCTGCTGACTCAGCTTCCGGTGGCGATGCTGCAGTCGCTGGTGCCCGCGTTCTCACAACTGCACGCAAGCGGGAATGCCGCGGGACTTCAGATGCTCTATCGCCGAGGATTGCGCGGCATGCTCTATTGGACCCTTCCGGGCACGGTTTTCATCTGCGCGGCTGCCTATCCGTTTTTTTCGATCTGGGCGGGACCCCGCTTCGGGCAGGGGAGCACACTCCCGTTGTACCTGCTTGTGGGCGGCATCGCCTGCGAGATCATCTCTTACGTGCCTTACGCATTGCTCATCACATTCGGCAGGACCGACATCATCGCGCGCTGTCAGCTCTCGTTGATCATCCCGTATCTGATCGTTGCCGTCGTCCTGATCCAGCGATACGGCGCGGCCGGAGCGGCGGTGGCGTGGAGCCTGCGGGCACTCCTGACTGCGATCCTCTTTGCGTCGTTTGCGCGACGCGTATCCGGCTTCTCGTTCAATCCCTGGCCCGATCGCGTTCGCGGCTATCTTCTGGCGCTGGCCGTTCTCCTGATACCCGTTGGTGCCACGCTGTTGATTCCGACCTCGGCACTGGCGCGAGTTGCCATCGCCGGAGTCGCGGTCGCGCTTCACGGCATGGTGATCCTGACGCGTGTCCTGACATCGCAGGAACGGGAGGCGTTACGCAACATGCTCCCCAGACTTCAGCGGGGTACCTGAACATGCTGGGAAGGATGAAGTCCGCGCGACCATCCAGGCCGAGCGGATCTGAGGCAACGCCCGACCACAACCCCAATCCCCGTGGACACCAACCATGACGACCATCTCCGTCATCATCCCGACCTTCGAGTACGGCCGCTTCCTGGGAGAAGCGATCGACAGCGCGCTCGCGCAGACGCATCCGCCGCTCGAAGTGATTGTCGTCGACGACGGGTCGACGGACGAGACGCCGCGTGTCGTCGCAAGCTACGGCAACCGCATCCGCTCGATCCGGCAGCGAAATCAAGGCCTGAGTGCTGCGAGGAATGCCGGCATCGAAGCGGCTCGCGGCGATTACCTCGCCTTTCTCGACTCCGATGACGTCTGGATGCCGCGAAAACTTGAACGGCAGCTCGCACGCTTCGAATCCGATCCGGCCCTCGGTCTCGTGCATTGCGGAGCAGAAACCGTCAACCGTGAGGGACGCACTCTGGGGATTCACCTGTCGGGGATGGAGGGGTGGGTGGCCATGGAACTGCTGCGGCTCGATCGCGAAGTCATCACCACGCCCGGCAGCGGGATCATGGTTCCGAGGCAGGTGGCGATTGAGGTGGGAGGCTTTGAGCCGGGTCTCCAGCCCTCGGAGGATTGGGACTTCTGCTATCGCCTGGCATCGCGTTATCGCGTGGGGTACGTCCGCGAGGTCCTGGTGCGCTACCGCCTTCATGGCGGCGGGCTTCATCTGAACATTCCGGCCATGGAGAATGCGATGCTCCATGTGCTGGGGAAGGCATTCCGCTCCTCGGATCCGAACGTACTGGCGCTCCGCGCGCACTCCTATGGGCGCATTCATCAGGTGCTGGCCGGTTGTTACTTCCAGACGCGCAGACCGGGGCTGTTCCTGAAGCACATGATCAGGAGTCTGCGACACGACCCGCGCAAGCTGTTGTACTTCGCGGCCTTCCCCATCCGCGCGGCCGCGCGTCTCATCGCGCGCTAAAGCTCCTGCAACCAGGCCTGAAACATGAGGACCGCCCAGAGGTGGTATTTCCAGTCCTGCGTGCCTGCGAGGTGTTCTGCCCATTTCGCGCGAACTGCCTCGACATCGAGAAACCCCTGGGCGTGCATGACTGCCGGGTCGAGCAGCGACTCCGCCCAGTCGCGCAGCTGCGCGCGAAGCAGAGTCTCCAGCGGAATCCCGAATCCCATCTTCGGCCGCTCGATGAGTGACGCCGGAACGTAGCGGTCGAGAACGCGCCGCAGAAGATGCTTGCCTCTACCGCCGCGGACCTTCATCGAGACCGGCAACGCGGCGGCGAAATCGACCAGGCGGCGATCGAGCAGCGGTTCCCGCGCCTCGAGCGAAACGGCCATGCTGGCGCGATCGACCTTCGTGAGGATGTCGTCGGGCAGATACGACACCTGGTCGAAATACATCATTCGCTCGACGGGATCCTGCAGCGGAGGCCAGTTCTCGCGCAGGTTGACCGGCGCTGCGGGCCGGTCTCCGCCCCGCACGATGTCCGGCCAGTGCGAGACGAGCTCGAAATACATCGCATCGGAATCGTTCGCGGACAAGACGCGGGCGACCTTGTGGATGCGATCCCCGGCTCGCTGACGGAGAATTGCCGGCAACAGCCGCCCGAAGAGCCCGAGCAGGCGGTCCCACGAAGACGGCGGAAAGGCCATCAGAGCGCGCCCGATCAACGGGCGAATCGGTGACGGAACCATCGCCAGCGGTCCGAAGAGCTTCTGGCCCACGAAATAGCGCGCGTAGCCACCAAACAGTTCATCGCCTCCGTCCCCCGAAAGGCTCACCGTGACGTGACGCCGCGCCAGAAGGGAGACGAGGTGCGTTGGAACCTGCGAGGAATCGGCGAACGGCTCGTCATAGATCGCCGGAAGTTTCGGTACGACGCGCAAAACGTCGTCGATCGACATGTACGACTCCGTGTGATTCGTGCCGAGGTGCCTGGCCACTGCCGCGGCGAAGGGAGCCTCGTTGAACGCTGCGACTTCGAATCCGATCGTGAACGTCCGCACGGGAGCACTGCTCTGCGCCTGCATCAGCGCCGCGACCAGCGAAGAATCGATGCCGCCCGAAAGGAATACGCCAAGCGGGACATCCGCGACCATCCTGATTCGCACCGCGTCCTGAAGGAGGGCCTCCAGCTCATTGGTCGCGTCTTCCTCCGTCCCGCGAAAACGATGTTCGCTGCCGTAACGCGCGGCGCTGCTGGCGGACCAGTAGACGTCCGTCGTCGTCTGCCGGGTTGCAGGGTCGAAGGTCAGGATCGTCCCAGGCATCAATTTGTGAATACCTTCGAAGATGCAGTGCGGCGCCGGGACGTACATGAAGCGCAGATAGAGAGCGAGCGCGCCGCGGTCGATCGTTCCGGAGAAATCGGGATGCCGGCGCAACGCCTTCAGCTCCGACCCGTACACGAACGTACTCCCCGCCATTCCGTAATACAGCGGCTTGACGCCCATGCGATCGCGAATGAGATAGAGACAGCGAAGCTGGCGATCCCACAACGCGATCGCGAACATGCCGTTGAACTTCTCGACCGCCCCCGCCACACCCCACGCCTCGAAGGCCGCCAGCATCACCTCGGTGTCGGAGTGTCCCCGAAACGATGGCGCGCGTCCCGCCGCGCGCAGTTCGGCACGGAGATCCTCGAAGTTGTAGACCTCTCCGTTGAAGGTGAGGACGTAACGGCCGGTTGCGGACAGCATCGGCTGATGGCCAGCCGGAGAAAGGTCGATGATCGAAAGGCGGCGGAACCCGAGTGCCACTCCCGAGTCCGCATCGACCCATTCGCCGGAGTCATCGGGACCGCGGTGGATGATGGCGTCGCACATCCGGCGGACTGTGCCGGTGAGGTCGTCCGAGGTTCCGCGACAGGCGATGAATCCGGTCAGGCCGCACATGGATCTCGGGACTCATCGCCGGGGTTCATCGGCGCGGGAGTCTAACCCAGCCGTGGTTTCTCCAAATATCCGCGGTCTAAATTCGTCGAATTGAAGTTCTGACGCATCATGGCGACCGCGATTCAATCCGCCGGACGTTTATGTTCAATGATTTAGATCCATTTGGGCGACGGCACTCCGGTTGAATCGCCTCAGACCGCCACGCTCATGCGCCGCTCTCTTCTCGCGAACTTCGTGATTCTCGCTGTAACCGTCGCGATCGTCGCCGGAGCCTTTGCCTCATTCCAGCGCAAGCGGTCCTCCTTTGAGCGCATCGACTTCACATTCACGCGGGACAAAGGCGTCGTCGTCGTCAAGAACGTGGACCCAAGCAGCAACGCCGAATCCGCCGGTCTGCGGTCGGGCGATCAGATCTGGCTGATCGGCGATACGCCGTCGACGGAGATCGAAGGCCTCCAGAAGACGCTCCACCGCATCGGTCAGAAGGTGCCGCTCGTCGTGGCGCGCGAGGGACGGACGTTCCGGCTCAACTACCTCGTGCCCGAGCTGAAGATCGACTACGCCTACCTCATCCTCAGCTTCATCGGCTTTCTCTACCTGGCCATCGGTCTCTTCACCCTCTTCCGGGGGGGCCGCACCGAGTCGACGCTGTTCTACTTCATCACGCTGCTGTCATTCATCGTCTATGTCTATACACCGGCCGGAGACATCGACGCGACGTACAAGTTGCTCCAGCTCGTCGAAGAATTCGCGACGATTCTCCTCCCGCCGCTGACGCTCAATTTCTTCCTGGTCTTCCCCCGCCCGATCGTCCGCTATCGGCGGTTGATCGCGGCGATGTACATCCCGCCGGCGCTCCTCGCGGCCTGGGATTTCGACTTGCTGGTCCTGGGCAACCGGCTGGCGATCGCGACGCCGTACCGCTCGCTGCTGCTGATCCAGCACTGGGAGTTGGTGCACTTCGCCATCTACTTCACGCTGTCGATCGTCTCGCTGGCGTACACGTACCAGACCGCCGCCGCCGTCGGGAAAAAGCAGATCAAGTGGATCTACCTCGGCATGGCCCTCGGCTTCGTGCCGTTCCTGCTGGTCTACCTGGTGCCGTTCCTCGTCACCGGCTCCGTGAAGCCGATCTACACGACGATCTCGATCCTGCCTCTGGCGCTCATCCCGCTCGCGTTCGCGGTCTCGATCCTCAAGTACAAGCTGTGGGACGTCGAAGTCGTCATCAAGGAGATCCTCGCCTACTCGGTGACGTTCATCTTCGGCATGATCGCCTTCTCGACGATCAACCTGATCCTGTCGCACGTGATCGAGGAGCGCTCCGCACTGGAGCGCAACTTCCTGGCCTTCACCTCGGGACTCCTCATCGCCGGAGTGCTGATCCCAGTGAAGGGGAGGATCGAGTCCGTCATCGAGATGTTCGTCTATCGAGACAGCTACAAACACCGCCGCGCGATCGCGGAGTTCGCACAGGAGCTGGCGACGTTCCACGATGTGCACGAGCTGATCTCGATGATGCGCGAGCGGCTACGTGACGCGCTCGGTCTGCAGCGGATGAACCTCTTCACACGCGAAGGGGCCTCGCTCGTGATCTACGACGCCGAGCCGGACATCCCCCGCCGCGCGACCATCGTCGATTTCGGCGCGATGCCGTCGGAAGGTCCGCTGGTCCTCACCGACCCGCGGCTCCCGGAAGGCAGCGAGCTGCCATGGCAACTCCTGCGATCCGGGTATCGGTACCTCTTCGCTCTTCGCAATCGCGGTGAGCTGCAGGGCCTTCTGCTCCTGGGCACGAAACGCAACGAGGAGCCGCTCTCGCGCGACGACCTGCACCTGGTCGAGTCTCTCTGCGCGCCGGTTGCGTTGGCCATCGAGAACTCCCGGCTCTACGGCCGTCTCCGCCGTCAGCTCGAGGAGATCCGCGCGCTCAAGGAGTACAACGAGAACATTATCGAATCGTCGTCCTCCGCGATCGCAGTCATCGCATCCGACGGCACAGTGCTCACAGCCAATCACGCATTCTGGGAGCTCCTCGGCGGTTCTGGCGATGTGATCACCCATGCGATCGACGAACCGATCGCAACACTCTTCCCGCCGTACGATGAGATGCGCCGCACCAAGGCTCGGTCCATCACGACGACCTTCCTTAACCGGAACGGTGAGGACAAGGAAGTCACCATCACCGCCAGCCCTCTGAATGCTGAGGAGCCGGATGGCGCGCGGGTGCTGGTGATCGGCGACAACACGGAACGGGTGCGGCTCGAACGGGAGCTGCAGGACAAGGAGAGACTGGCGTCCCTCGGACTGTTGGCCGCCGGCGTCGCCCACGAAGTCAATACTCCGCTGACGGGGATCTCCTCCTATGCCCAGCTCCTGCTCGCCGACACGCAGCCCGATGACCCGCGGTACCGGCTCCTCAAGAAGATGGAGGCGCAGTCGTTCCGCGCGTCACACCTCGTCAACAACCTTCTCGACCTGATCGCCAACAGGCCGCGCTCTCGCGAGATCGTCAGCATTCCGGCGCTCATCGCCGCAACGGTGACCCTGCACGAGGATCTCTTCACGCCGAAAAACATCCAGGTACACGTCGCCCCGATTGCCCTTTGCGACGTGCAGGGGAACTTTCACGACCTGCAACAGGTTCTGACGAATATCCTGCTCAACGCCCGCGATGCCGTCACCGACGGAGGCAATATCTGGATTGCCGCCGAAGAGCATGGCGCGAAGGTCTCGATCCGCGTCCGGGACGATGGCAGAGGAATCGCGCCGGATATGATTGGCAAAATCTTCGAGCCCCTCGTGACCACGAAACGCGGCCAGGGCGGCACCGGCCTCGGACTGGCGATCACGCGCCGGATCGTGCACGCCTCCGACGGCGAAGTCACGGTGGAGAGCGTGCCCGGACAGGGAGCCGAATTCACCATTACGTTGCCTCGGCAGCGGGTCAGCACCGCTCACGATGTAGACGCCGAATCGGCGGTGCCGAACTGATGCTGCGAATCCTGATCGTAGACGACGAAGAAGTTCTCCGCGACGTGCTGGATGCCGTGCTGCGCCGCGAAGGCTTCGAAACCGTGATGGCCGCAAGCGGCGAGGAAGCCCTCTCCATCCTCGACGTCGACGACAACATCGACCTGGTCATCCTCGACATCATGCTGCCCGGCATCAGCGGCATCGACACGCTGCGGGCGGTTCGCATTTCCAACCCCTCGCTGCCGGTCATCATCATCACCGCGTTCTCGTCGATCGATGGTGCGATCGAGGCGATGAAACATGGCGCGTTCCACTACATCCCGAAGCCGTTCAAGAACGAGGAAGTCGTCCTCACGGTCAACAAGGCGCTGGAACAACGCCGGCTCTCGCGCGAGAACGAACGGCTCAAAGAAGAGCTGTCGGAAAAGTACGCATACGCCAACATCATCGGGAAGTCGGAGCCGATGAAGAAGGTGTACGAGCTGATCCGGCTGGCCGCGCCATCGCGTTCCAACATCCTCGTCGCCGGCGAATCGGGCACGGGCAAGGAGCTCGTGGCAAAGGCGATCCATCACGCCAGTCCGCGGGCTCGCAATGCGTTCGTCACCGTCAACTCCGGCTCACTGCCACCGGAGTTGCTGGAGTCGTCGCTCTTCGGACACATGAAGGGATCCTTCACCGGCGCGATCGCGACCAAACGCGGGCTGTTCGAGGTCGCCGACGGCGGATCGATCTTTCTCGACGAGATTGGCAACATCAACCTCGAGACACAGGCCAAACTCCTCCGTGTCATCCAGGAGAAGGAGTTCATGCGCCTCGGTTCCGTCGACACGATCAAGGTCGACGTGCGCATCATCGCTGCGACGAACGCTGACCTCACGAAGCTGATGGCAGAGAACCGCTTCCGCGAAGATCTCTACTACCGGCTCAACGTCATCACGTTCCCGTTGCCTCCGCTCCGGCGGCGCCGCGAGGACATTCCGCTCCTCGTCGCACACTTCCTCGACAAGTACGCCGAGGAGAACAAGCGCAAAGTGCGCGAAGTGACTCCGGAGGCGATGCGCATCCTGCTCGACCATCCGTGGCCGGGCAACGTGCGCGAACTGGAAAACACGATCGAGCGCGCCGTCGTCCTCTGCACTGGCGATCGCATCGGCGTGGAGCTGCTGCCCGACTACCTCCGCTTCCCCGTGCAGACCGACCAGCCGGCGATGATCGTGCCCTCCGACGGGCTCTCGCTCAAGGACTCCGTGTCCCGCTACGAACGCGGCATGATCCTGCAGTCGCTGGAGATGGCCAACGGCGTCCAGAAACGCGCCGCCGAACTGTTACAGCTCAAACCCTCCACGTTGAACGAGATGATGAAGCGCCTGGGGATTCACGCCCGTTCCAACGCCGCTGTCGAAGATGAAGTGGGCGTGGAGTAGTCACAGCAGTTGCTGCCGCGGCCCACGGATCACCCGCCACAAGCCCCACGCACTGACGAGCGCCCAGCTTCCCTCCAGCAGGATGAATCCGTATTGCCGGTCCACGACGGCGGTTACGAAGCAAAGGAATGAGCCGGCGAGATTCAGGATCTGATACGTTCTGGTTCCCGGCTCGAGTCGCTTGAACTCCTGCGCCGCGAATGCCGACAGCATCAGCATCGCTCCAATAATCGATACGATTTGAAAGGTCATGATGAGACGACTCACTCTCGGACTGTTGGTTCTTCTGTTCGCTGCCGCATCGCAGGCTCAGACTGCGATTCCCACGCCTGACGAGTTCCTCGGCTACACGCTCGGGGAGCGCTTCACGCCGCACGGGCGCATTCTCGACTACTTTCGCATGCTGACCACGCGATCGAATCTGATCACGATGCAGCAGTTCGGCGAAACCTACGAGCATCGCCCGCTGATGCTCGCTGTCATCACCTCGCCGAAGAACCGCGCGGCACTGGAATCGATCCGCGCCAACGTGGCCGCGCTCACCGATCCCAATGCCACCACGCAGGCGCGCGCGAACGAGATCGCACACACGACGCCGGCCATCGTCTGGCTGGCGTTCGGCGTGCACGGCAATGAGTCCTCGTCTGCCGAAGCATCGATGGACGTCGCCAGCGCGCTCCTGCATGACCCGCAGTCCGGGGCCCTTCTCGAGAACCTGGTCGTCATCATCGATCCACTGCTCAACCCGGATGGCCGCGAACGCTACGTGCAGTGGTTCATCCGTACCCGCGGCGAGGAAGCCGATCCGAACCCGGACGCCTTCGAGCACAACGAGCCGTGGCCGGGCGGCCGCTTCAACCACTACCTGATCGACATGAATCGCGACTGGGCGTGGTCATCCCAGCGCGAGGTCCGCGCGCGCGTCGCCGAGTACTACAAGTGGAACCCGCAGGTGTTCGTCGACTTCCACGAGATGAGCTATCAGTCGTCGTACTTCTTCCCGCCGGACGCGCGTCCGGTGAATGCGAATCTTCCGAAGGACGTGGACACGTGGCTGGAGAAGTTCGGCCGCGCGGACGCCGAGGCCTTCACGAAGAAGGGCTGGACGTTCTTTACGGGCGAAGAGTTCGACCTCTTCTACCCCGGCTACGGCGACTCCTGGCCGTCCCTGCATGGCGCAATCGGGATGACGTACGAAGTGGCGGGTCACAGCCGCGCCGGCTCGGCCATCCTCCGCGACGACGGCACGGTTTACACACTGGCCGACCGCATCGCCCGCCACTACACGACGGCCATGGCCACACTCCGCACGGCCTCGGAAAATCGCGAGGGCCTGCTGCAATACACCTACGAGATGATGCGCAAACAGGTCGCATCGGGACAAAACACGTATCTCCTGCAGCCCAACTCCCCGAATTTCCAGCCGCTCGTGGACATGCTGCAGCGCCAGCACATCGCGATGTCGCAGCTGTCCGGTCCACTCACGATGAAGGCGACCCGCGTCGATACGGAGGCTGCCGACACGCACACCTTCCCCGCCGGTTCCGTGGTCGTCAACACGCGTCAACCCCTCGGAGGTCTTGCGCAGACGCTGCTCGAGCGAACACCGGTGTTCACGAAAGGCTATGTCGAGGAGCAGCAGAAGCGTGCGCACGCCGACGAGCCCGACGAGTTCTACGACCTGACGTCGTGGTCGCTGCCCCTGGCGATGAACGTGGAGACCTGGGTTACGGCGGCACCGGTGGAGGGCGAGTTGCATCCCTATGTTCCCGCACCCGTCCCCTCCTTTCATCCCGCGCGCTACGGCTACATCATCGACGGCGGCGATCCGAATGTGTACCGCGCCGCCGGCCGTCTGCTGCGCGAGTCGATCCGCTTCAACGTGAGTGACGAAGCGGTCAGCGTCAACGACCGAAACTTCGTGCGCGGCTCGATCGTCGTCCTCAAAGGGAACAACAAGCCCGAGGCGGATGCGACGCTCGAGCGGGTAGCGCGGGAGACGGGTGTGGCGGTCGTACCGATCGATTCGGGCTGGACTGGTGCGACGAGTTTCGGCTCGTCGAAGATTCACTTCGTCAAAGATCCCCGCATCGCCCTCGTCGGTGGCCCCCGCGTCAGCGCGACATCATACGGAATGCTCTGGCACACGCTCGATGTCGATACGCCGCTGCCACACTCGACGCTCTCGGTGGAAAACATCCGCAACATCGACCTCTCGAAATACGGCGTGATCGTTCTTCCGGACGGCGACTACGCCGACCGTTTCGGCAAGAACGCCGAGAAGCTGAAGTCGTGGCTGACCAACGGGGGAACACTCGTCGTGGTCAAAGGCGCGAGCTCCTTCCTCCGCGAAAAGGACGTCGAGATCTCCAAGCTCAAGCCGTGGGAAGCGCCGAAGAAGAAGGACGACGACAAGGACAAGACGCCGGCCACCCCTGAGCTGTACAACGACTATCGCGTTCCCGGCGCCACGTTCCGCACCGCCATGAACGGTCATTCGTATCTCACGTTCGGCGTCCCGCGCAGTCCCAACGTGCTCATCGAGGGATCGCATGCCTTTCTGCCGGTCAGTCACGCGGTTGACAACATCGTCACGATCGAGAAGGACAAGCCACTCGTGGCCGGCGTGGCGTGGAACGAATCCCTGGACCGATTGAAAGGCTCGATCTACCTCGTCAGCGAGCCGTATGGGAAGGGGCAGGTCATCACGTTTGCGGACGAGCCGCACTTCCGGCTGTTCTGGCGAGGGACGCTGCCTCTGTTCCTCAACGCCGTGTTGTACTCACCGAGTTTCCCGCGGGATTGATGTGGAACGCGCACGGCACGCCGCGCGCATATCGATGAGCATGCCTGCACCGATCATCCCGGAAGTCCTGGAGGCGGACGAGAAGCTGCCTCCCGATCTCGTGGCCCTGCGCCGCTTCGCCTTCCTGATGGACGAAGCGGTGCCCATCCCTGGAACGAGGAGACGGATCGGACTGGACGCGGGTCTGAGTCTCATCCCGGGCGTCGGCGAGATCATCGGCGCGTTGTTGTCGGCCTGGATCATCGTCGGCGCGCTGCGGCATCGTGTGCCGATGACGCGCATCCTGCGCATGGTGCTGTACGTCGTCCTGGACATGACCATCGGATCGATCCCCATCGCGGGCACGGTGTTCGACTGGCTCTTCGAGGAGAACGTCATCAACCTCAATGCGCTCATCCTTCACCGGGATCGCACCCGGCCGCCGCGGTCGTTCGGCTCGATCGCCGGAGTGGCCATCGGCATCGTGCTGATCCTCCTGGCAGTCTCCGTCCTTCTGGCGGCGGCGATGATTGCCGCAATCCTCTGGATCACCTCGAAACGGTGATGTTCCGCAAGAACAAACCACCCCGCTACCCGCACCGGCCGCACCTGCCGATCATCCGGCGCCGGCTGCCGATGCGCTATCACATGAAGCATCAGTTCGCGGTGCGGGACCTGGCGTTCCTGCAGACCATGCGTGCGCTGACCGGGGCTCCCATCGCCAAAGGAAACAGCATCACGATTCTGCGAAACGGTGTCGAGTTCTTCCCGGCGATGCTGGCCGCGATCCGCGACGCAAAGCGCACGATCAACCTCGAGTTCTACATCTACTGGGACGGCGAGATCGGCCGCAAATTCGCGGAGTCCCTGGCAGAACGCGCGCGCGCCGGCGTGGCCATCAAAGTCATTCTCGATGCGGTCGGCTCCGGGCAGATGTCGGAGTCACTCATCAATTTCATGCGGCGGAACGGCATCGACGTCGAGTGGTACCACCCGATCCGCTGGTACAAGCTCTCGACGTTCAATCACCGCACCCACCGGAAGCTGCTCATCGTCGACGGACGGATCGGTTTCTCAGGCGGCGTCGGAATCGCCGACAACTGGCTAGGCGACGCCGACGAGAAAGAGCATTGGCGGGACACGGTGGCGCGCGTCGAAGGTCCCGTTGTCATGCAGATGCAGTCCGCCTTCATGGACAACTGGGTGAAGAGCCGTGGCGAGCTGCTGACGGGGCTCGATTACTTCCCGGAGATAGAGCCGGTCGGCGATCACCTGACGCAGGTCCTCAAGTCGTCGCCCGCCGAGGGAAGCTCGATGGTGAAGCTGCTGTACATCATCTCCATCGTCAGCGCCGTGAAGTCGATCTACATCAGTAACGCCTACTTCGTGCCCGACGCCGACACCGTGCGCGCCCTGGAAGGCGCAGTGCGGCGCGGCGTCGACGTGCGCGTGCTCGTTCCTGGTGAATTCGCGGACGTTCCGATCGTCCGTCAGGCCAGCCGCTGGCACTACGAGATGCTGCTGCGCCGCGGCATCCGCATCTTCGAGTACAAACCCACGATGATGCACGCCAAGACCATGGTGGTCGACGGCATCTGGTCGACAATCGGCTCCTCGAACTTCGACGACCGCAGCTTCCGCCTCAACGACGAAGTGAACATCAACATCTACGACGAGCCGCTGGCTGCGAAGATGGAGGCCATGTTCCACGAGGACCTCGCGCACTCCGATGAAATCACGCTGCGCAAGTGGTTCCGCCGCGGATTCACCGATCGCGTGAAGGAGAACGCCGCGGAGTGGTTCAAGCCACAGCTGTGAGAGTGGGGCGCCGGCGAGGCCGCCAGCGCCCCACGCCCGTCCTACTTGTGGATCCAGTCCGTGTGCACGAACGGCGTGTCCGCGCCCTTGTCGTTCCGCTGGTAGGTGTGCGATCCGAAGTAGTCGCGCTGCGCCTGCGTCAGGTTCTGCGGAAGTTCGGCACTGCGATAGGCGTCGAAGTAGCTGAGGCTCGCGGACATCGACGGCACGGCAATCCCGTTGGCCTGCGCGAATGCCACCGAGCGCCGCCACGCGGTCTGCGACTTCTGCACGTCCGCCGAGAACGCGTCGTCCAGCAGCAGGTTCGAGAGGTCCGCCTTCCGCTCGTACGCGCGCATGATCGAGTCGAGGAAGCGCGCCCGGATGATGCAGCCGCCCTTCCAGATGCGCGCCATCTCACGCATGTCGATCGACCAGTTCCATTCCTTCGACCCCGCTTGAATCAGGGCCATTCCCTGTGCGTAGGAACAGATCTTCGAGACGTACAACGCGTCGTGAACGTCGCTGATGAACTGTTTCCGGTCTCCGGCCTTCGGCTGCTCAGCCGGTCCACGCAGCACCTTCGATGCCGACACGCGTTCGTCTTTCATCGACGAGAGCACGCGCGCGTCGATCGCCGCCGCGATCGTGGGAATCGGCACGGCCAGATCGAGCGCGATCTGCGCCGTCCACTTGCCGGTCCCTTTCTGTCCGGCCTTGTCGAGCACCTTGTCGACCAGCGGCGCGCCGCTCTCCGGATCTTTGACGCGGAAGATGTGCGCGGTGATTTCGATGAGGAACGACTCGAGGGGACCGCGGTTCCATTCGTCGAAGATCGCGGCCAGCTCTTCCGCGCTCGCTCCCAGCCCGCGCCGCAACATCTCGTACGCCTCGGCGATCAGCTGCATGTCGCCGTACTCGATCCCGTTATGGACCATCTTGACGAAGTGACCGGCGCCGTCGGGACCGACATGCGTGACGCAGGGACCCGAATCGCTCTTCGCAGAAATTGCTTCGAAGACCGGTTTGATGGCCAGCCACGACTCCTTCGAACCGCCCGGCATGAGCGACGGGCCGAACCGCGCGCCCTCTTCGCCGCCGGAGACTCCCGAGCCGACGAAGTGCAGCTTCTTGTCCTCAAGCCGCTTCGTCCGCTCCTGCGTATCTTTGAACCAGGAGTTGCCGCCGTCGATGATGACGTCGCCCTCGTCCATGAGCGGCGCGAGCTTGTCGATGGTCATGTCCACCGGCGCGCCGGCCTTGATCATCATCACGATGCGCCGCGGACGCTCGATCGCTTTCACGAGCTCTTCCAGTGTCTTCGTTCCGGTAAATTTCTTTCCGGCGTGCTTCTCGATGAAGCGGTCGGTGACCGTGCCTTCGCGGTTCCAGACCGCGACCGGGAAACCGTGCTCCTCGATGTTGAGGGCCAGATTCTCGCCCATCACCGCCAGACCGATCACACCGAATTGCGACAGAGCCATGAATGTCTCCCTTTCTGCGTTGCTGCGTGAAAATCACGCGTTCGTTTTCGACAGTGCGTTCGCGACGGTTTTCGACAGAGTATCCAGGCCAGCATCGATATCGTCGCCGAGGTCGATGCTGACGGCGCGGCGATTGCGGCTGGCGAGGGATTGCAGATCGCCGATGGCCTGGGCGCGCACCAGGACGCCGAACCCGAATTTCTCGCCGGGGATCGCGACATCCGCGTGACCGCCTCCGGTCATTTGCATGTAGACGCCGGTGGCAGGTCCGCCCTTGTGGAGCTGGCCGGTCGAGTGAAGAAAGCGAGGACCGTAACCGGTGGTCGTGGCCACATGCAGCGCACTGCCGATCGACGCGCGGATCGCGGCGATCTTCGTGTCGCGGTCCGGCGATTCGGCAAAGTACTCGGTCAGCGCAACGTAATCGCCAGCCTTCACACTCGACAATAGAGCACTGATGGCGGCGGCGTCATCGGCCTTGATCTGCTTCTGGTCCGTCTTCATCGTGCCGCTGGACTTGAACTCCTCGAGCAGACGCTTCGTGTTGTCTTTCGACTCCTGCACGTTCGGCTGATCGAAGGCATCGATGCCGATGAGCGCCCCGGCGATCGCTGTGGCGAACTCCCACGTGAAAAAGATCTCGCCGATGTCGAGCGGCTCCTCGAGCACGAGATCGACGACCGGGTGGCCGGCGTCCGAAAGGCCTTTCAACGTCGCGGTCATGTCCGAGCTGCGCATCCGCACGCAGACGAAGAGCCGGTCCTTGCCGTAGTCGGCTGGCTTCAGAAGCGGCTCACCCGCGACCGGAAGAATGCCCTTCCCTTCTTTCCCGGTCGATTCCGCGATGAGCTGCTCGATCCAGAGGCCGAGGGTGTCGAGCGGCGCGGGGGTGATCAGCGTGAGCTTGTCGCGGCCCTGCGTGGCGAGCGTACCGATGACCGTACCGAGCATCGCGGCCGGATTCTTTTTCACACTCGGCACCTGGGCCACATGGCTGGCGTGCACGGCGCGATCGAGGAGCGTAGCCACGTCGACGCCGGCAATCGCCGCGGGCACCATGCCGAAGTACGACAGCGCGGAGTAGCGGCCACCGATATCCGCCGGGTTGATGAAGATGCGCCGGAAGTTGTCGGCCTTGGCATCGCGGCCGAGCTGTGTGTCGGGGTCGGTGACAGCGACGAAGTTCTCGCCGGCCTTGTCGCTCTTGACCGACTTCACGCGATCGTAGAAATAGCGGTGAAAGACGGCAGGCTCGGTGGTGGTGCCTGACTTCGACGCGACGATGAACAGCGTCCGTTTCAGGTCGAGCCTCGTCTCCAGCGCGTGCACCGCCGCCGGAACGGTCGAGTCGAGCACGTTCAGGCGCGGATAGCCGGGGCGCGCGCCGAACAGCCGCCGTGTGACTTCGGAGCAGAGGCTCGAGCCGCCCATGCCGAGCACGACGACGTCATCGAACTCGCTCTTCACGGAATCGGCAAAGGCCATCAGTTCCGGCGCCGCTTTCTTCAACTCGTCCGCGACCGTGAGCCAGCCGAGCGCGTTGCTGATGATCTTCTTGTGCGCCTCGTCGTTCTTCCAGAGGGTCGTGTCCTTCTTCCACACGCGCTCGACGAACTTCTCCTTCTCGACGCGCTGTGCTGCCTGATCGACGGACGCCTGCGCCGCGCCGAGATTCAGGCTCTGGCGACGGACGAGTCCCCGCATCGCTTCGTCGCGCCGGGCCTCAATGGTCATCATCAGCGACGCGAATGAGTCGTCGAACGACTTCACGCCCTCCTCGGTCAGCTTGCCGGTGATCGCTTTCAGACTGAAGCCTTTCTCCGCAAACGTGCGCATCACGTCGCGCGCGCCGTCGAGATCCTGCTCCAGCGTCATGGCGACGCGCCCGTGATCCTTGAACGCCTTGTAGGTTGCCGGAGGAACCGTGTCGACCGTGTCCGGGCCGACGAGCGATTCGACGTAGAGCACGTCGCTGTAAGCCGGGTTCTTCGTGCCGGTCGACGCCCAGAGTGGACGCTGAACATTCGCGCCGTGCTCGCGCAGTTTGTCGAACCGCGCGCTGCTGAAGGTTTCCTTGAAGAGCTCGTACGCGAGTTTGGCGTTGGCGATGGCTACCTTGCCGAAGAGCGAGCGGATCTCCGGATCGTCCTTCTCCTTGAGCTTCGCCTCCATCTGTTTCTCGGCGAGCGCGTCGATGCGGCTGACGAAGAAACTGGCCACAGACGCGATCTCGTTGATGGGCAGCCCCTTCTCCACGCGCCGCTCGAGGCCGCGGAGGTATGCCTCCATCACCTGCGAGTAGACGTCGTTCGAGAAGATCAGGGTGATGTTGATGTTGATTCCGTTCGCGATCGACTCCTCGATCGCCGGGATGCCTTCCGGAGTCGCAGGAATCTTGATCATCACGTTCGGCCGGTTCAGGACCGCGAACAGCCGCTTCGCTTCGGCGGCGGTGCCGGCGGTGTCGCTGGCGAAGAGCGGCGAGACTTCGAGGCTGCAGAAGCCGTCCTGCCCTTTGTGGCGATCGTAGACAGGACGGAACACGTCGGCGGCGTTGCCGATGTCTTCGATCGTGATCGCGTCGTAGATCTCCTCGCGCGATTTGTTCTGAGCGGCCAGGCCGCGCAGCTGCTCGTCGTAGTCGTCGCTTCCGGCGATCGCCTTCTCGAAGATGGTCGGATTCGACGTCAGGCCGCGCAGGTCGTCCTCGTCGATCATTCGCTTCAAATCACCGCTCGACACCAGCCGCCGTTCCATCTGATCGAACCAGATGCTCTGGCCTGTCTTTGCCAGTTCAACAAGGGGATTGGTCATTCAGAACCTCCGTCGGAGCGGGGAAGCATATCGCGGGCGGGCGATTCATCGACACCGGCGCGCCGGATCGCCTTCGTCGCGATTCGACCGATGAGGATGCTCACGAGGATCGCCACCAACGCGCCCGCGATGTAGACGGTCCTGGTGAGGGAACTGGCTGAACCGGTGGCCGCCGTCGTCGCGGCGCTGCTGGCGAAAACAAATGCGGCAGTGGCCGGGATGATCCCGAGAAATGTGGCTGCCACATAGCGCCAGAAAGGGATTGAAGTCAGGCCGAACGCATAGTTGATGTACGTGAACGGGAAAACGACAGCGAGGCGCACGAGGAACACGATCTTCGTTCCCTCACTGGAGATCGCCTGATCGAGCGCGCGAAACTTGCCGTTGCTCGCGGTCAGCGCTTCGATACGCCTTCGCATGACCGTGCGCGCGAGCAAGAACGCCAGGGAGGCACCGATCGTCGCGCCGATCACGACCACGATCGTGCCGCCCACGAAGCCGAAGATCGCGCCAGCGCCGAGCGTCAAAATCGAGGCCGGAACGAAGGCGACCACGCAGACCGCGTACACCGCGATGTAAACCACATAGCCAAGGGCGCCGAGGCCGCGGACGTAGTGCTGAAAGGAGCGGAGCCAGTCACCGACCGGCAACACGCGGAAGGCGACGGCGACCGCCGCGATGGCGAGCAGCAGGAGCAACACCCGCGCGAGCTGTCTGAACGACGGCATCCGGTGATTGGAGCACGAATCGCGACGCCCCCGTTCGCTGGTGGCGCATACAATCTTCCTCGTGACGACCCTCTTCTTCACCGGTTACCCGGGATTCCTCGGCTCGGAGCTTCTGCCGCGCCTGCTGAACCGATCTCCGGACGCCACCGCCCTCTGCCTCGTGCAACCGAAGTTTGCCGCGCTCGCCCGCGAGCGCGCGGGAACACTGGGCGATCGCGTCCGCATCGTCGAAGGCGACATCACGGCACCGATCGACATCGCGCCGGACGACATCACCGAGATCTGGCACCTCGCGGCCCTCTACGACATCTCCGTAAAACGGGACATCGGAATGCGCGTCAACGTCGAGGGCACACGCAACATGCTCGATTTCGCGGAGCGCTGCGAAGCGCTCGAGCATTTTCACTACGTCAGTACGTGCTACGTCAGCGGCAGACTCCCCGGTGTGTTCCGCGAGGAGGATCTCGAGCGCGGACAGATCTTCAACAACTTCTACGAGGAGACGAAGTACCTCGCCGAGGTCGAAGTGCGAAGGCGGACCGGCGTGCCCTGGACGATCTACCGTCCCTCGGTCATCGTGGGCGACAGCAAAACCGGCGCAACCCAGAAGTACGACGGTCCCTACTTCGTGATGCAGTGGCTCGAGCGCCAGCCGAGGCTGGCGATCCTGCCGGTCGTCGGCAATCCTGCCCGATATCACTTCAACACCGTCCCGCGGGACTTCATGGTCGACGCGATCGAGCACATCTCCGGACGCGCCGGCATCGTGCATCGCTGTTACCAGCTCGCCGATCCAGAGCCTTTGACCGTCGACGAGACGATCGACGTCATCGCTCGTGCTACCGGTCACACGGTCCTGCGCGTACCGCTGACCAGGGCGATGGCCAGATTCGCGATCGACCACGTGCCCGGCGTCTACCGGCTGATGCGCATCCCGTCCCGTGCCATCGACTACTTCCTTCATCCCACGGCGTACGACACGACGAACGCGTCGGCGGCACTGGCCGGTTCGGGCATCGCCGTACCCCCGCTGGCCGGCTACGCGGAAAACCTCGTGTCCTTTGCGCGCGCACATCCGGAAATCGGATCCGCAGCAATGGCGTAGTCCGAAGATCCGCGTCGCTACTGCAGTTCGTTGGGGAACACCGTCCGAAATGATCCGGGTGCAATGTGTCCCACGCCGCCTATGCCGCCAGTGCAGCGAGCCGGCGCGGTCGGGGAGGTAATCCGTTCGCAATGCCCAGCTGTTCGCCAGCATATCGGGGCGCCTAAAACAAGTCGCTCTGCCTCGTCGTCGCGCCCATCAAGTACCCGAGGTGATCGTAGGCCAGCTTGCTGGCGACACGCCCGCGCGGCGTTCGTTGCATGAATCCGATCTGGATCAGGTACGGCTCGTACAGATCCTCGATCGTGCCGCGATCTTCGGCGATCGACGACGCGAGCGCACCCACTCCGACGGGGCCGCCACCGAAGCGTTCGATGATCGTCGTCAGGAGTTTGCGATCGATCTCGTCGAGGCCGAACTCGTCGACCTCCAGCATCTCCAGCGCTTCGCGCGCGATGCCGACGTCGATGCGCCCCTCGCGCTTCACCTCCGCGAAGTCGCGCACGCGGCGAAGGAGGCGATTGGCGATGCGGGGCGTGCCGCGCGAGCGTCGCGCCATCTCGTGGGATCCGTCCGGCGTCACCTCGATGCCGAGGATCTCGGCGGAGCGGCGGACGATGATCTCGAGCGACGGCACATCGTAGAAATCGAGCCGGTGCACGATTCCGAATCGCGCCCGCAGCGGCGCACTGAGAAGACCGGCACGCGTCGTCGCACCGATCAGCGTGAAGCGCGGCAACTCGACCTTCAGCGTCCGCGCCGCCGGACCCTGACCGATGACGACATCGATGAAGAAGTCCTCCATCGCCGAGTAGAGGATCTCCTCGACGGTCGCAGGCAGCCGATGGATTTCGTCGATGAAGAGCGTGTCGCCCTTTTCCAGATTCGTGATGATCGCCACGAGGTCGCCGGGCTTCTCGAGCGCAGGTCCGGATGTCGTTCGTATCGATGCATCCATCTCGTTGGCGACGATGTTGGCGAGGGTCGTCTTGCCGAGGCCGGGAGGACCGAACAGAAGGACGTGATCGAGCGACTCGTGACGCTTGCGTGCGGCAGCGATCGAGATTTCGAGGTTGGCCTTGACCTTGTGCTGCCCGATGTACTCGCGCAGCCGGCGAGGCCGCAGCGACAGCTCGACCGTCTCGTCGTCTTCGACCGGAATGGCGGAGAGGAGTCGGTCGTCGGACATGCGATCAGTTTAGCGCGCGACCGCACTGCGATGAGGCCGGCCGCTCAATACATGCCCAGTTGCAGCCTAGCGGCCTCGGACATCATGCTGCGATCCCACACCGGGTCGAACACGACCTCGACCTCGGCCATCTTGATTCCGGGCAACGCTTCAACTTTCGATTTCACGTCGGACGCGAGGACCGGGCCCATGCCACAACCTGGCGCCGTCAGCGTCATCTTGATCTTCACGTTCTTCGCGCCGTCGGTCTGTTCGAGCTCGCAGAGATAGACGAGTCCGAGGTCGACGATGTTCACCGGAATCTCCGGGTCGTAGCAGGTCTTGAGCTGATCCCAGACCATCTCTTCGAGCTTGGCCGGTGCGACTTCTTCACCGGGAGCGAGCTCGGGAACGTTCTCGACAGGCTTGCCGATCGCTTCGACTTCCTGACCGGAGATGCGGACCATGAGTCCGCGTTCGGTGATCAGCGTGTAGGAGCCACCGAGCGACTGTGTGATGGTTGCGCGTGCGCCCAGCGGGACGAGCACCCGCTCGCCGCTCGGGATCATGACGGCGTCTGCGTTTCGGGTCAGTGTTACTTCTTCGCGCATGTTCATAGTTTTTCTCTGGATTTCTACTCGGTGCTGACGACTTCGCGGTCGCCCTCGATCGCGCTGTTCATGGTGTGCCACGCCAGCGACGCGCACTTCACGCGCGCCGGAAACTCCGACACACCGGAGAACGCGGCCAGGCGGCCCAGTTCTGCCGCGCTGAGTCCGCCGGAGTCGCCGGTGACGAGCTTGTGAAAGACATCGAAGAGCTGATGAGCCTCCTCACGCGTCTTTCCCTTCAGTGACGAGCTCATGACGGACGCGGATGCCTTGGAGATCGCACACCCGTTGCCGGTGAAGCCGATGTCCTTGATGGTCTCACCCTCGATCTCGACGAAGATTTTGTAGTGATCGCCGCAAAGTGGGTTGTACCCATCCACGGAACGCGTCGCGTTGGGCAGCTCGTGAAAATTGCGTGGGTTCTTGTTGTGGTCGAGGATGACCTGCTGGTACAGCTCCCGGAGATCGGCCATTTATCGAAAGACCTCGATGACTTTCAGGAGGCCAGCCACGAGTGCGTCGGCTTCCTCCCGCGTGTTGTACATTCCGAATGAAGCGCGACCCGTCGCCGGGACGTTGAACCGCATCATCAGAGGCTGCGCGCAATGATGACCGGTGCGGATGGCGATCCCGTCCTGATCGAGGATCGTGCCGATGTCGTGCGGATGAACGTTGTCGAGCACGAACGAGATGACGCTCGCTTTCTCCGCCGCTGTTCCGATGATGCGCAGTCCGTCGATCTCGAGCAGACGCGACGTCGCGTAGTGAAGCAGATCCTGTTCGTGGGCCGCGATCGCTTCGATGCCCGTCGCAGTGACGTAATCGATCGCTGCAGCCAGCGCGATGACGCCGGCGATGTTCGGCGTGCCCGCTTCGAACTTGTAGGGCAGCGCGTTGTACGTGGTCTTCTCGAAGCTGACGGAGAGGATCATGTCCCCACCGCCCTGCCACGGCGGCATGGCGTCGAGTACCGCTTCCTTCCCGTACAGCACGCCCGTTCCAGTCGGCCCGTAGACTTTGTGGGCCGAGAATGCGTAGAAGTCGCAGTCGAGCGCGCGCACATCGACCGGGATGTGCGGTACGCCCTGCGCGCCGTCGATGAGCACGACCGCGCCGGCGGCATGGGCCATGGCGATCATTTCCCGCACCGGGTTGATCGTGCCGAGGGCGTTGGAGGCATGTCCGAAGGCGACGAGTTTGGTGCGGGAGGTCAGCAGTTTTCCGAATGCCTCGAGGATGACTTCGCCGGCATCGTTCACGGGCGCGACACGAAGCCGCGCGTCCTTTTCGTCGCACAGCATCTGCCACGGGACGATGTTCGAATGATGTTCGATGGCCGTGATCACGACTTCGTCACCGGCGCCGACGTTCTTCCGTCCCCATGACTGCGCTACGAGGTTGATTCCTTCCGTGGTGCCGCGTGTGAAGATGATCTCTTTCTCGTCACGGGCTCCGATGAATCGCTTCACCGTCGTCCGCGCTTTCTCATAGGCCTCGGTCGCTACTTCGCTCAGGTAGTGGACGCCGCGGTGGACGTTCGAGTTTTCCTCGCTGTAGTAGCGGACGATGCGGTCGATGACCGGTTGCGGCTTCTGCGTCGTGGCGGCATTGTCGAGATAGACGAGCGTCCGGCCGTCGCGCACGGTCCGATGGAGAATCGGGAAGTCGCGCCGGATGCGGTCGACGTCGAGAGCCAGACGGTTCTCCTGGAGCACAGCGCTGCTCATCGCTCCTCTCCCCAGCGCTCCGGCATGCGGCCGGGCATGCGCGGGAAGAGCGCGCGGCCGACGTTTTCGCGAACAGCCTCGATCCTGATCCGTTCGACGATTTCGCTGGCGAAGGCAAAGACGAGCAGGTTGCGCGCTTCCTCTTCGCCGATGCCGCGGGCGCGGAGGTAGAAGAGCGCCTCCTCGTCGAGCTGGCCGATCGTCGAACCGTGATTGCACTTCACATCGTCGTTGTGGATCTCCAGCGTCGGCTTCGAATCGATCACGGCCGTCTCTGAAAGCAGGAGATTCCGGTTGGTCTGACGGGAGTTCGTCTTCACCGCATTCGGCTCGACGATGATGCGTCCGTCGAAAATGCCTCGCGCGGACTCGTCGAGGATTCCCTTGAACAACTCGACGCTGTCGCAATGCGGCGCGACATGATCGATCACCGTGTGATTGTCGACGTGCTGTTTTCCGGAGAGAACGAAGAGCCCTTCCATCGACAGGCTCGCCCCTTCGCCAATCAGCGCGACGTTGATCTCATTGCGCACGAGCGCTCCACCGACGGCAACCGTTCGCGATGCCACCTGCGACGAGCGCTCCTGATGGATCTGGACGGTGCCGACGTGAAACGAATCCAGCGATTCCGTCTCGATTTTGTAGTGATCGACGATGGCACTCTCGCCCGCCACAATCTCCGTGACTGTGTTCGTGAAGTACGTCCCCTTCCCGGCGTAGGACTCGACGACGGTGATCTGGCTCCCGCGTCCCGCAACGATCAGATTGCGGACATGCGTGACGACCGGATGCTTCGTGCTCCCGCTGCCGGTGAAGAAGAGGTGGATGAACCCTTCGACCGCCGTATCCGCAGCGATCTCGATGAACGCGCCGTCCTGCCACAGGGCCGTGTTGAGGGCCGTCAACGCGTGCTCTTCGTAGTCGGCATAGCGCGAGAAGTGCTGGACGAACGACTCCAGATCCATCGCCTCGCAAATCGGTGTGATGCGGATGCCCGGATGCTCGTTGGCCAGTGCGGCGTGATTCGCATGGAGCACGCCGTTGACGAACGTCAGTTCTGCGACGGGCTTTTCACCAAACAGAGACACGAGACCGTCGTCATCCGCCCGACGCTGGTCATTCTTCCAGTCGATCGCGGTCAGCGCTGTCAGGGACGTGTACTTCCATGCTTCGAGCTTCGTGGTCGGCCAGCCCAGGACGTTGAAGCGTTCCGCTGCCTGCGCCCGAATGTGACGCACGCGCTCGGGCTCACCATCGAGATACCGCGGCTCAACGGAGGCCGGACGAATGTCGCGATCGAGGACGCTGCTCATCGCGCCGCCGCGGCTCCTTCGGCCGAGGCCGCGAACTCGCGCTCGACCCAGTCATAGCCCTTCTGTTCCAGCTCTTCGGCCAGCTCTTTTCCGCCCGACTTCACGATCCGGCCCTCGGCCAGCACGTGCACGTAGTCGGGCACGAGGTAGCGAAGCAGCCGCTGGTAGTGCGTGATCACCAGCACAGAATGCTTCCCGGTCCGGAGCGCATTGACACCTTCCGCCACGATGCGCAGGGCGTCGATGTCGAGCCCGGAATCGGTCTCATCGAGGATGGCCAGCTTCGGATCGAGTACCGCCATCTGGAAGATCTCGTTCCGCTTCTTTTCGCCGCCGGAGAACCCTTCGTTCACCGACCGGGTCATGAATGCTTCATCGAGCTCGACGAGCTTCATCTTCTCGCGTGCAAGCTGCAGAAACTCCATCGCGTCGAGCTCCTCCTCTCCATGATGTTTGCGCACGGAGTTCAGCGCAGCCTTCAGGAAGTAAATGTTGTTCACGCCCGGAATCTCGACGGGATACTGCATCGCTAGGAAGACGCCTTCCCGAGCCCGCACTTCCGCCGGCAGGGCAAGCAGGTCCTTCCCCTGATACGTGACACTGCCCGAGATCACTTCGTACTTCGGCCTGCCCGCCAGCACGTTCGCCAGGGTCGATTTTCCGGAGCCGTTCGGCCCCATGATCGCGTGAACTTCGCCCACGCCCACATGCAGCGTGAGCCCTTTGAGGATTTCCTTGCCTTCGATGCCGGCGTGCAGGTTCTTGATGTCTAACATGTGAGCTCCCTACCCAACGGATCCTTCCAGTGAGACTCCCAGCAGCTTCTGCGCTTCGACGGCAAACTCCATCGGGAGCTCCTTGAACACCTCGCG
This sequence comes from Thermoanaerobaculia bacterium, assembly GCA_038244715.1. GTDB lineage: Bacteria > Acidobacteriota > Thermoanaerobaculia > Gp7-AA8 > Gp7-AA8 > JADGNZ01. Next base: position 42,767 of record JBBRTE010000012.1, on the reverse strand, counting down.
GCAGAAGCCGTTCACGATCATCGAGACCGCATCCTCGGCGGAGATCCCACGCTGCTGGCAGTAGAAGAGCTGGTCCTCGCCGATCTTGGACGTCGACGCCTCATGCTCCATCTTCGCGGTGGAGTTGCGGACTTCGATGTACGGGAACGTGTGCGCGCCACACTTGTCACCGAGGAGCAGCGAGTCGCACTGCGAGTAATTGCGAGCGCCCTCGGCGGACTTCATGATCTTTACTTCGCCGCGGTACGTCTGTTGTCCATGGCCGGCCGAGATTCCCTTCGACACGATCGTCGAACGGGTGTTCTTGCCGAGGTGAATCATCTTCGTGCCGGTGTCGGCCTGCTGATGGTGGTTCGTCAGCGCGACCGAGTAGAACTCGCCCACGGAGTTGTCGCCCTGCAGGATGCAACTCGGATACTTCCAGGTGATGGCCGAGCCGGTCTCCACCTGAGTCCATGAGAGCTTGGCGTTCTTGAACGCCTTGCCACGCTTCGTGACGAAATTGTAGATGCCGCCCTTGCCATCCTTGTCGCCCGGATACCAGTTCTGGACCGTCGAGTATTTGATGGAGGCGTTGTCGAGCGCGACCAGTTCGACGACGGCGGCGTGCAGCTGGTTCTCGTCGCGCACCGGCGCCGTACAACCTTCGAGATAACTGACCCTAGCGCCTTCGTCGGCGACGATCAGCGTGCGCTCGAACTGGCCCGTGTTCGCGGAGTTGATGCGGAAGTACGTCGACAGCTCCATCGGGCAGCGAACACCTTTCGGGATGTAGCAGAACGAACCATCCGTGAAGACAGCGGCGTTCAGCGTCGCAAAAAAATTGTCCGTGTAGGGAACGACCGACCCGAGGTACTTGCGCACGAGGTCGGGATGGTTCTGAACCGCGTCGGAGAAGGAACAGAAGATCACACCGACCTTTGCCAACTCACTGCGGAACGTCGTCGCGACGGAGACGGAGTCGAAGACCGCGTCCACGGCCACGTTCGAAAGGCGCTTCTGTTCTTCGAGCGAGATGCCAAGCTTGGCGAAGGTCGCCCGCAGCTCGGGATCGACCTCGTCGAGCGAGTTGAGCTTTTTCTTCTGTTTCGGCGCCGAGTAGTAGGAAATGGCCTGGTAGTCGATGGCGTCGTATTTGATGTTCGCCCACGTCGGCTCTTTCATCGTCGTCCAGTGACGGAGCGCTTTCAGACGGAACTCCAGCATCCACTCCGGCTCATTCTTCTTGGCGGAGATGAGGCGGATGATGTCTTCGTTCAGACCGGGAGGGGCCTGATCGACTTCGATGTCGGTAACGAAGCCGTACTTGTATTCCTGACTGGCAATCTGCTCGATGGTGCTGCTCATAGTTGATTCCCAACTCTCGATGACAACATCGGTTTGTCGACCTGGGCGACCGGCATCACGCCACGCGTGAGATCGCCCAGCGTCACCTGCTCGAAGGCACCCTTGACCGCGCGGTTGATGCCGAACATGAACCTGCGGGAAGGACAGGCCACGCGAATCGCGCAGGTGGCGTGGCCCTGATCGTCAGTGCTCTCGCACTCGACGAGATCCCATGGACCCTCCAGCGCTTCGATGAGCTGCCCGAGGGTCACTGACTCCGCGTCGCCATGAAAGGAGTAGCCACCGCCGACACCCCGCTGGGATTCGACGAGCGCGCTCTGATGCAGGGTCTTCAGCACCTTGGTGATCATCGGAACCGGCAGGTGATAGAACTCCGCGATTTCGCGTGCGGAAGCGACCTCCCCGTTGTGCCGGGCGAGGTAGACGGCCGCAAGGAGGCCATAGTCGGTCAGTTTGGAGATTTTCAGCATCGAAGTCCCGGAAGGGGCGAAACAGTACCACTACGGTACGGTATCTTCAACTGCGCCGGTTCAGCGCTTCTTCCCGGGCGCGTCCGGCTCGACGCACGCACTGTGATGGATGGGCAAGCTCGGCACCACTGTTGCGATTCCATTCACCCATATGATTCGAAAATCAGCCTCTCTCGCAGCCCTCGTCGTCCTGGTCATCGGATGCAGTCGCTCGGGCAACGTTCACCGGGGTCAGCAGCAGTATAAGGTCGTCCAGGAGGGCTCCGCGAGCGGCGCGACGTCGACGATCAACGCTCCGGGCGAAACGCCAGCTCCGATGACAAATCCGAAGACGAACACGAACGTCGACACCACGACGAATCTGGGGGCCACACTCCAGATAGAATGCGCGGCCGATGGCTCGCCTCGCATTTCAGGATCTCATCCTCCGCCTGCAGAATTTCTGGGCTGAACGTGGCTGCATGATCGAGACCCCTCTCGATCTCGAAGTCGGCGCCGGCACCATGCACCCCGCCACGTTCCTTCGAGTGCTCGGCCCCGAGCCATGGCGCGTAGGGTATGTCCAGCCCTCGCGTCGTCCCGCCGACGGGCGCTACGGCGACAATCCCTTCCGCCTCGGCAAGCACTATCAGTTTCAGGTCGTGCTCAAGCCGTCCCCGCTCGATGTGCAGGACCTGTATCTCGACTCGCTTCGTGCACTCGGGCTGGACCTCGCGCGCCACGACATTCGATTCGAGGAAGACAACTGGGAGTCACCGACGCTCGGAGCGTGGGGCGTGGGCTGGCAGATCCTGCTCGACGGGATGGAGATCTCGCAGTTCACCTACTTCCAGCAGGCCGGCGGTATCGACCTGCAGCCGGTCTCCGCCGAGATCACCTACGGCCTCGAGCGGTTGACGATGTTCCTCTCCCGCCGCCCTTCTGTGTACGACATCGAGTGGGGCGCAGGATTCGGTTACGGGCCCGTGCGGAAGCAGGACGAGTACGAATTCTCGAAGTACTACTTCGAGACCGCCGACATCGATTTGCACTGGAAGCTGTTCGATGCGTATGAAGGGGAATCGCGGCGCTGCCTGGAGGCGAAGCTCGTCCTCCCTGCCTACGACTGGACGCTCAAGTGTTCGCACGTGTTCAACACGCTCGACGCGCGCGGAGCCGTCTCGGTGACGGAGCGGGTGGGCATCATCAAGCGCGTTCGCGAGCTCGCCGTCGGTTGCGCGCAACAGTACCTCGCGTCGCGCGAAGCGCTCGGATTCCCGCTGCTCGAGGCTTCCCATGGCTGAGTACTTCTTCGAGCTGCTCACGGAAGAGATCCCCGCCTGGATGCACGAGGGCGCTCTGTCGGTGCTCCTGCAGCAGCTGACCAAACTGACCCTGGAGCTCGGGGAACGGCCGGATGACCGCAATCCCGTGGTCGTCAACAGCACGCCGCGGCGGATCATCTTCTTTCTTTCGCACATCCCTCTCCAGGAGAGTGATCGCGAGGAAGAGGTAAAAGGCCCACCCTCGAAGGCGGCCTACGACGCCGAGGGAAGTCCGACGCAGGCGCTGCGCGGATTTCTGAAGAAAAACAACGCGGCGATCGAGGATCTGCTCCCCGGCGGCGACTACATCCGCGTCAAGCGAACGATCAAAGGCCGCACCGCGGGCGAAATTCTCCAACAGCGCGTGCCACAGATCATCGAGTCCCTGCGATGGCCGAAGATGATGCGCTGGGGAACGGGAGAATTCTCCTACATCCGTCCCATTCACTCCGTTGTCTCCGTCCTCGACGGGGCGCACCTGCCGATGACGATCTTTGACATCGCGTCCGGCGTCGTCACGCGCGGCCACCGCACGTTGTCGCCGAAGCCGATCGAGGTGCTGTCGTACAACGACTACGTCACGAAGCTCGAGCTGGCGCGCGTCGTGATCGACGCGGACCGGCGACGCCAGGTCATGGCCGAGCGCGCGCGTGTCCTCGGGCAATACGTCGGTGGCACGCCATCGGTCGACGCCGCGATCTGGTCGCAGTGGCAATACCTGACCGAGTATCCCGGCGTCCTCCGCGCGGAGTTTGGCAGCGAATACCTGGCGCTGCCGGATGAAGTGCTCGTGACGGTGATGCGCGTTCATCAGAAGCAGCTCCCCATCCGCAGCGCCGACGGACGGCTCACGAATTCATTTCTGGCGGTCCTCGACAACGACGGTGACCCCGACGGCAACGCGGCGTACGGCAATTCCTTCGTCACGAACGCACGCTTCGCCGACGCCAAGTTTTTCTACGAGACGGACCGCAAGCGGACGCTCGAATCCCGCCTCGAACAGCTGACCCATCTCCAGTTTCAGGAGAAGCTGGGCAACTACCTCGACAAGACGAGGCGCATCGAGACGATCGCAGCAGAAATCACGGATAACGCGAATGCGCGCGCGGCAGCGCGGCTCTGCAAGTGCGACCTGGTCACGGAGATGGTCAAGGAGTTCACGGACCTGCAGGGGAAAGTCGGCGGCATCTACGCACGCGAAGAGGGTCTGGACGAAGGAACGTGGCAGGCCGTCTACGATCACTACCTGCCGGTCAACATCGATGACGCGCTACCTCGCACGCTCAGTGGCGCGGTCGTCTCGCTGGCCGACAAGATCGACACCCTCGTGGGATTCTTCAGCGTCGGTGCAAAGCCAACGGGCTCGAAGGACCCCTTCGCTCTCCGCCGCGCGGCACAGGGTGTGGTGCAGATCCTTCTGAACCGTGACAAGCGCTCGGTCGTCATCGGCATCGACAAACTCATCGACCTCGCCCTCTCCGCGCATGGCGTGGCGCCCGGCGGTTCCGTCAAACCGGACCTGCTGACCTTCTTCGCCGAGCGCGTCCGCACGCTGCTCGAGGCCTCGGCCTATGGGTTCGCCTACGACGAGATCGCCGCCGCCATGGAGGCCGGCTGGTCTTCATCGCTGACGGACCTGGTCGACCGGATTACGGCGTTGAAGGCGATGCGGAACGAGGCCAATTTCCTCTCGATTCTCGACTCGGCGAAACGGATCGCAAACATCACCGCAGGTCAGGAGACCGCCCGTACCGTCGATCCCGCCAGACTCGAGAACGACATCGAACGACGCCTGGCGGAACTGGCCGCAGCAGTCGTCGAGCAGATCGAAGAGATGATCCGTGAGCGAAACTACAAGCTGGCCCTGGAGACGTTCGCCGCGATGGCTCCGGAACTGGAGAAGTTCTTCGACGAGGTGATGGTGATGGTCGACGATGAGGGCGTCCGCCGGAATCGCATCGCGCTGCTGCGAACCGTCGGCAACGCGGTGATGAGGATTGCGGACGTGACGAAGATCGTCGTCGACAGGCGCGAGTACCGGCCATGAACCGGAGCGCGCTGCTGGCAGCCCTGCTCCTCGCGGCGAGCTGTTCGCGGCCGATGGAGAAGCCTGTCGCGCGCGAGCAGGGGAAACTCCCGTACGACGCCAGCAGCGAACAATCCAGCCTGCTGGACCTGACCCGCGGCGCAACGATCATCACGAGGACCGGCGAATCGGTGCTCCCGATGTCCGCGGTCAACATCATCGACGGCGCGGTCGGCTCGGTCTGGGCTCCGCCACCGCACGATTATCCGCAGTCGATCGTGATCGCCCTCGGCGCACGCAGCCGCGTCGACCGCGTTGGCTTTCGCTCGATGATCGATGCCGGGTACGAGGCAAACCACGTCGTCTTCGAATCGTCGCTCGACGCAACGGCGTGGCAACCGCTGTCCACGATGACTTCCCGTCATGTCGATGAGGGGCAATGGCTCGCTGTGACGCCCGTCGAGGCTGCGTACCTTCGCGTGACCATCCCCGATTCAAAGAACGCCACGCGTGACACCCATCTCCGTTCGGTTCTCGCGCACGGCGCCGAAGTCGCTCCGAGAACGGATCCATCGATCGACGGTTGCTGGTCCCTCAACGGCAACAGCACTTCGTTCGCCCAGCACGGCACGCGAGCCACGGGTGTCGTGAGCCAGGGCCCGCAGCCGGTGTTTCTGGCCGGAGGAACGAATGGCCGCATGTGGCGCTTCAACTGGATCCGCGGCAACGACTACGGAACCTCAGCACTGACCGTGTCTCCGGATGGAAAAAAACTCAGCGCCGTGAACTGGCACGAAGAGGCCATCCCGCTCTTCACGGCGCTGCCATGGTTCGGGGATCGGGCCGCCTGCACCGCACTGCCGCCGGTGCCGGATGTCCCGCTCGCGCTCCTTCATCGGGCCGGACGCGTGGCGTTTTTCGCATTGCAGTTCGACGCGAATGGCAGCCTTGCCCTCGATGCCAGCCGTGACGAGTTGGACGCGCTGCGGGCCATCATCCGCACGGTCCCGATTCCGCTCCGCATCACCGCACACGAATTCCGCCAGCCGGACGCCCGGCGCAATCGGGAGTTTGCCGCGCGCGAGATCGCGTCGCTACGCGCCGCGCTGTCCGGCCTCGACCTGACCCGCGTCGACTTCGCAGCCGCCGGAAGCGACGCACCGCGTCAGTTACCGGAGTCCGATGCTGCGAGGGCGATCTACAGCAGCGTCGAGCTGGAAGTTCGGAGATAATCGCGCCGCCATGGAGCAGCTCAGATACGTCTACTACTTCGGCGACGGGCAGGCCGAGGGAAACGCCGGGATGAAGGACGTACTCGGCGGCAAAGGCGCGGGCCTGGCCGAGATGACCAACATCGGCGTCCCTGTCCCACCGGGATTCACGATATCGACTGCCGTCTGCACATGGTTTTACGACCACGGCAAGACCTACCCGCCGGAGCTGAAAGGCGCAGCCGCCGAGAACCTTGCTCGAATCGAACACTCCGTCGGCAGGAAGTTCGGCGACCCCAACCAGCCCCTGCTCGTGTCCGTCCGATCCGGCGCACGCGCCTCCATGCCCGGCATGATGGACACCATCCTCAACCTTGGCCTCAACGACGAGACGGTCAAAGGCCTCGCGGTCTCATCGAAGGACGAGCGATTCGCGCTCGACTCCTACCGCCGCTTCATCCAGATGTACTCCGGCGTCGTCCTCGAAATCGACAAGGACCGTTTCGAGCATGAGCTGTTCAAAGTCCGCGAGCAGGCCAGCGTTGCCACCGACGCTGAGATCCCGGCGGACGGATTGCGGGGGCTGGTCGAGACGTACAAGGGCATCGTCCGCGAGACGATCGGCAAGGAGTTTCCGCAGGACGTTCACGAACAGCTCTGGGGAGCGATCGGCGCTGTGTTCAACTCGTGGAACAACCAGCGGGCGATCACCTACCGGAAGCTGAATCAGATCCCCGACGACTGGGGCACCGCGGTCAACGTACAGTCGATGGTGTTCGGCAACATGGGGGACGACTGCGCGACCGGCGTCGCCTTCACCCGGAACCCCGCCAACGGCGAACATCGCTTCTTCGGTGAGTACCTGCCGAACGCGCAGGGCGAGGATGTCGTCGCGGGCATCCGTACCCCGCTTCCGATCTCGAAGGCGCAGGCCATCGGCGACGAGAAGTCGCTCGAAGAGACGATGCCCGGCGTCTACCGGCAACTCGAGGATGTCTACAAGAAACTCGAAGCGCATTACCGCGACATGCAGGACATCGAATTCACGATTCAAGCGGGCAAGCTCTATCTCCTGCAGACCCGCACCGGGAAGCGGACCGGCTTCGCCGCCGTCAAGATCGCCTGCGATATGGTCGACGAAGGATTGATCACCAGCACCGAGGCAGTCAGCCGGGTCGAGGCTGGGCAGATCGTGCAACTGCTCGCGCCGGTGTTCGACGCGAAGGAAAAGCAGAAAGCGACTACCGGTGGACGGGTTCTGGGGCGCGGCCTTCCTGCTGGTCCGGGAGCCGCGGCGGGGCGCATCGCCTTCAATGCCGAGCACGCGGTCTCGATGGCGAAGGATGGTCCCGTAATCCTCGTGCGCATCGAGACGTCGCCCGAGGACATCGCGGGGATGCACAGCGCCGCGGGGATTCTGACGACGCGCGGCGGACTGACCTCGCATGCCGCTGTCGTGGCGCGTGGCATGGGACGGCCCTGCATCGTCGGCGCGGGCATGCTGCGTGTCGACTACGGAAAAGGCGAACTGCGCAGCGAAGGGCACGAGCCACTCGAAGAAGGTGACTTCGTCTCGATCGACGGATCGACCGGCGAGATCATCGGCGGAAAGCTCGACACGCGACCGTCCGAGGTCATCCAGGTGCTGATCGAAGGATCGATGCCGGCGGCGGACTCAGAGACGTTTCGCAACTTCGACCGGCTGCTCCAATGGGCCGACGGAATCCGCACGCTGGGAGTGCGCTCGAACGCGGATACACCAAATGACGCGCGCGTGGCGCGGCTGTTCGGAGCCGCCGGGATCGGACTCTGTCGCACGGAGCACATGTTCTTTTCCGAGGATCGCATCCTGCGCGTGCGCGAGATGATCCTCGCGCGCAATGAGGCGGGCCGGTGCGAGTCCCTCGAAAAGCTTCTGCCGTTTCAGCAGGCCGACTTCGAAGGGATCTTCCGCGAGCTGGACGGCCTGCCGGTCACCATCCGGCTCCTCGATCCGCCGCTGCACGAGTTCCTGCCCCAGAGCGAGCAGCAGATCTCTGCGGTGGCGCGGGACATGGGCTGGGGCTTCGTCGAGCTGCGCGCGAAAGTGAACCAGCTCCACGAGTCGAACCCGATGCTGGGACACCGCGGCTGCCGGCTGGCCGTCACGTTTCCCGAGATCTACGAGATGCAGGTGCGGGCAATTTTTCAGGCCGCGTGCGCGGTGAAGAAAGAAGGGATCGACGCTCGACCCGAGGTGATGATCCCGCTCGTCGGGACAGTGCGGGAGCTGACTACGCTGAAGGAGATGGTGCTGCGGATCGGGGCGGAGGTAATCGCGGAGCGCGGCGTCGAGCTCCCGGTCATCGTCGGCACGATGATCGAGATCCCGCGCGCGGCCCTCATCGCGGACAAACTTGGCGAGGTGGCCGAGTTCTTCTCCTTCGGCACCAATGACTTGACGCAGATGACGTTCGGCTACTCGCGTGACGACGCCGGCTCGTTCCTGCCCGAATACGTCGAGAAAAAGATCCTGCCGAAGGATCCGTTCGAATCGATCGATCAGGAGGGCGTCGGCCAGCTCGTTCGCCTCGGCACCGAGCGCGGCCGGAGCACCAACCCCAACCTCAAAGTCGGCGTTTGCGGCGAGCACGGCGGCGACCCCGACTCGATCCGCTTCTTTCGGAGCTGCGGCCTCAACTACGTGTCGTGCTCTCCGTATCGCGTGCCGGTTGCGCGACTGGCAGCCGCCCAGGCGGAGCTCGAGCTCAAGCAGTACGAGGGGTGACGGTGCGCGGTTGCCGAGTCTCGCGACCCAGGCCTTGCAACAGACCGTTCGACACACGGGAGCGCTGCAAGACCTCGGGACCGCCTACCCTGACACCGCGGCGCATCAGGCAGGCGGAACGACGTCGCATTCTTCGCGTTTCTCTTTCCAGCGGTGGTAGGCCCAGAAGGCCAGCGCGGCGATGACCAGCACGAGCAATCCGTACTTCTCGATGTGCGCGGCGCGACCGAGAACGCGCTCCACCGCCCGGCCGAAGTAGAAGCCGGCTGTCCCGATGATGATCGCCCAGACGATGCAGGTCAGCGCTTCGTAGATGAGAAACTTGACCGTCGAGACCTTCGAAATGCCGATGATCACCGCACAGGTGATGCGCAGACCGTAGAGCCACTGCGTGATGAAGATCGCGGGCGCTCCATAGCGCTCGAAGAGGCGGACCCCTTTCCCGAAATGCCGCTTCATCTTCGGGAAGCGGTCGAGAAGCTTCACTCCCTGGGACCGGCCGAGCCAGAACCAGAAGACATGTCCCGAATACGCCCCCGCACACGCCGTGGCGATGACGAAGGGAAGCCGGAGATATCCACGCTCGGCAAAAAAGCCAGCCATCACGAGGATCGTCTCGCCTTCGAGGAAGGTTCCTACGAAGACAGCAAGGTATCCGAACTTCTGGAGCAGTAGCTCGGGCGACATTCAGACCCGTTGATTGCAAGATTCGGGGACAGTCATGAATTTTGGTCGCGCGAAGCGTAACATTGAACCGATTATTGGAGACCCCGATGAAGCCGATTGCCATCAGTACCTGTCTTACTCTCGCCGCTCTGTCGCTGTTCGCGGCGGAAGCGCAGACATCCAATGACCCGGACAATCCCCCCTTGCACGTTGAGAAGCTGCTTTCGTCGCCTCAGACCGCGGGCTTCGGTGATTCTCCTCTGGTTCGCGCCGCGAAGGCGACCAATCGCATCGGAAAACGACCCGGCCAGGTCATCACGAACGATTCTCTCGTGCGGCAGGGGGGACACTTCACGACGACGACCACTGCCGCACAAGTTCCGCTCCCGACGCCGAAAGTGACCTCACCAACCGCCGATGAAACCGCGGCCCAGACGCGCCGCGACCGGCTGAAGAAGATCGCGGCTGCCGAGCAGGCGAAAAAACTCCAGATGCAGAAGAAAGAGGCCCAGGCACGTGCTGCGGCGCGGGATGAGGGGGATAGCCCGGAAGCGATTTACGCTGATGCGCCGGCCACCGCCGGTCCCGTCGAGGTGATGAAACCCTCGACTCCTCAGACGATGGGCCAGCAGAAACCACCTCTGTAAGGCGAAACGAAACTCAGGTGTGGCGCCGCATGGGTTTGTAGCCGCCAACGAGTCCGGCCAGCTGTGCGATCTTGCCGAGTCCGAGGGAGCGAGCGAAACCGCGGGCTGCTTTCTGGCCTACGCCGGAACATCAGAAGTTTCCGAAGAAAGTTGAGCATGTCGAGTCTCCTGTCATCCGGGAAGCGCAAAGGAGACACCAGAAGCGCGTGATCGTAACCTTTTGAACTCATGTCGGTTACTGGCTGATCGCTGGTGCCGATCACGGCTCGAACTCCGAACCGTTTCTGCGGCTGTCGCGCCCTCTCCGGGTTCCGGGATGGGATTCTTCGCAGCGCTGCGCCGGCTCGCAACGACACCGGACTATGAGGCACGCACCAGGCCATTCGCTGCGCCGCTCCTCCGGCTCAGAGCTGCGCTTCGGCCTTGAGCGATCGCGTCATCAACCTCTGCAGTGCGGCGCGCGGAGATTCCCCCTCGTGGAGCACGCGATACATCTCCGCAGTGATCGGCATATCGATGTGGTGGCGATCCGCCAGTTCCTTGGCAGCCTTCGAAGTGCGCACTCCTTCCGCGACGTTTCTCGATTCCCCGAGGATTTCGGCGAGAGGTTTTCCGCGGCCGAGGGCGACCCCGACACTGCGGTTCCGCGAGAGCGATCCGGTACACGTCAGCACGAGGTCTCCCATCCCCGCGAGGCCAGCCAGGGTCTCGGTGCGTCCGCCCAGAGCGACGGCGAGCTTGGTCACCTCGTGAAGACCGCGCGTGATCAGCGCGGCCGTCGTATTCGATCCCAGCCCCAGCCCTTCCAGCACGCCGGCGGCGATCGCGATAACGTTCTTCAGTGATCCCGCCAGCTCCACGCCGGCGACATCGCGGGAGTGATAGATGCGGAACGTGGGAGACGACATGGCGTGCTGCACCTGCTCGGCCAGCTCCTGATCGAGTGAGGCGACCACGGCCGCCGTTGGATCGCCTCGAGCGGTCTCCAGGGCGAAGGTCGGTCCCGAAAGCACGGCGAACGCACGCAGCGACCCACCGAGCTCGTGCGCCGTAACCTCCGACATGCGCTGCAGCGTGTCGTTCTCGATCCCCTTCGTGCCGCTGACGATCGCCACGTCCCGCCAGAGCGACCCACGCATCTGCGCGAGGACGCCTCGATAGTGATGGCTGGGCACGATCATGAAGATCACGTCGCTGAACTCCACGGCCTCCGCCAGCGAACTGGTGGCCCGCACGCGCTCGTCGAGCTCCACACTCTGAAGATAGATCGGGTTGTGCCGCGTCTGTTGGATCTCGTTGGCAACGTTGGGGTCGTGAGCCCAGAGCACGACGTCATTGCCGCAACGCGAGGCTACAGAGGCCATGGCCGTGCCGAACGAGCCCGCACCGATGATCGAAACCTTCATGATTCTTTCCCGCCGCCCATCCGCCGCTCGGTGCCCTGCGCAAGGCGCGCGATGTTGGAGTGATGTTTGAGGACGATGGCGAGCGCGATCGACGCGCTGATCACGATCGTCTCGAGGGAGGCATGAGCGAGGAAGCGGAAAAAGATGGGGATGGACGCCGCGCTCACGATGGAGGCGAGAGAAACGAAGCGCGTCGCCAGAATCACGATCAGAAAGACCAGTGCTCCGGCAGCGACGACAAGGGGATCGAGCGCCAGGAAGGCGCCGGTTCCCGTCGCTACTCCCTTGCCGCCGTGAAAGCGCAGCCACGCGGGGAACATGTGCGCCAGCACCGCGACGAGTGCAGACAGGGCGATCCAGAGCGAGGCCGAGTAGAGGAGGGAGGTGTGCGCGGCATCCGCAAGGAACGGCCAGCGCGGCTGTCGCACGATCCATCGCGCGAGCTCCACGGCCGCGTAGCCCTTTGTGAGGTCGAGCAGCAGCGCGATGACGCCCGGTAATTTGCCGAAGTTGCGGGCGACATTTGTGGCACCGACGTTACGGCTCCCCAGGTGCCGGATATCGACGCCCGCAAAATGCTGTACCACGAGAAAACTGAACGGAATCGACCCGATCAGATACGCGGCGATGACCAGAAGGAACGGAAGGGCGGGCGCCATGCGGGCGCCATTGTAGAGCGGTCAGCTCTCCTCAGATCGCGGCGAAGGCGTTCTCCACATCCGCGATGAGATCGGCGATGTCCTCGATTCCGACGGAGATCCTGACGAGGCCGGGCGTGATGCCCAGCCGCGTACGCGTGTCGAGCGGGACCGACGCATGCGTCATCGTCTCAGGATGAGAGATCAGTGTCTCCACGCCGCCGAGCGATTCCCCGAGGGAACAGAGACGGACCCGGTCGAGAAACTTCTTGGCGTTCTCGAGGGAACCGACGTCGAAGGAGATCATCGCGCCGAAACCGCGCATCTGACGCTTCGCCAGCTCGTGCTGCGGGTGATCGGGCAGTCCCGGGTAATACGTCTTCAGCGCCTTCGGATGGCGCGAGATGTAGTCTGCCATCGTCGTCCCATTCTCCTCATGCTGGCGCATCCGAACGGCCAGCGTCTTCACGCCGCGGAGGATGAGCCAGGAGTCGAAGGGCGACAGGATCGCGCCAACGGCGTTCTGGAGAAACCCGATCTGTTCGGCGATTGCATCGTCGTTCGAGATCACTACGCCACCGACCGAGTCGGAGTGTCCGTTGAGGAACTTCGTGGTGGAGTGGACGACGAGGTCCGCTCCGAGGGCGATCGGCTGCTGCAGGTAGGGCGAACAGAACGTGTTGTCGACGACGACCAGCGCGCCGCCCGCATGCGCGACCTTCGCGCAGGCGGCGATGTCCGTCACCGTCATCATCGGATTCGTCGGCGTCTCCAGGAAGACGATCTTCGTGTTGGGCTGCAGCGCAGTCCGGACGTTCTCCGCGTTCGAAGTATCGACGTAGGTGAACGTCAGGCCGAACTTCTCACAGACCTTGCTGAACAGCCGGTAGGAACCGCCGTACAGGTTCTCGCCGGCGATGACGTGGTCTCCGGACGTGAGCATCCGGAAGACGGTATCGGTGGCCGACATGCCGGACGCGAAGCAGTGCGCATGCTTTCCGTGCTCGAGCGCTGCGAGGTTCGCTTCGAGCACCGACCGGGTCGGGTTCTTGGTCCGGGCGTATTCGAAGCCCTTGTTCTTTCCCAGCTCCGGCTGTACGTAGGTCGAGGTCTGGAAGATGGGATAGGTAACGGCGCCGGTGACGGGTTCCGGCTCCTGCCCCGCGTGAATGCAATCGGTCGAGAAGCCCATGGCTAGTTTCCTTTGATCAATCCGCGTGATCGGGCGCCAGCGGTTTTGCCCACTTGGTGTAGATCCCTTTCGACATGTAACGCTCCGAGGCGTCGGGGATGAGCGTCACGACGCGCTTGCCTGGTCCGAACCGCTGTGCGATCTCCAGCGCCGCGGCGACATTCGCGCCTGCGGAGGAAGCACCGAGCACGCCTTCTTCGGAGGCGAGACGGCGCACCATCGCGAATGCCGGGTCGTCGTAGATCTGAATGACTTCATCCGCCAGCGACATGTCGAGCACTGGCGGGATGAACGACGATGCACCGATCCCTTCCACTTCGTGTGGCCCTGCTTCGCCGCCTTTGAGGATCGAGCCTTGCGGCTCGACGACGACACACCAGCAGGCGGGGTTGCGCTCTTTCAGATACTTCGCCACACCAGTGAACGTGCCGCCGGTCCCGGCTCCGGCAAGCCAGGCGTCGACACGCCCTTCCATCTGCTCCCAGATTTCGGGGCCTGTGGTCGCGTAATGCGATTCAGTGTTGTAGGGATTGGAAAACTGCTGCGGCACATACGAACCGGGAATCGTCCGTGACAGCTCCTCGGCCTTCGCGATGGCGCCTTTCATTCCGTCATCCTTCGGCGTGAGAACGACACGGCCGCCCAGCGCTTTCATCACTTCGCGCTTTTCGATCGAGAAGTTCTCGGGAACACAGAGGATGACCTTGTAGCCGAGGCGCGTTCCGGCCAGGGCCAGAGCGACACCGGTGTTGCCGGCGGTGGGCTCGATGATGGTCCCGCCCTTCACGAGCTTTCCGTCACGCTCTGCGCGTTCGATCATGCCGACGCCGATGCGGTCCTTCACCGAAAAGCCGGGGTTGAGAAACTCCAGTTTGACGAAGAGATCGGCCATGCTCGCATCGGCGATGTTCGCGAGCTGCAGCATGGGCGTGTTGCCGACGAGATCGAGGATGTTGCGGACGGGTTTGCGGAGGGTGGTGGTCAAGCGCGCGGGATTGTATACGGGGTTTCCGGATTTCGCGGTTGCGTGGGTCGCAACCGCAAAAACAAACGGCGGACCCGCAGGTCCGCCGTGGAGGATCGATGGAGAGGAACTACGCCCAGCTCGAGGAGCGGGTGGTGGAACGGCGCTGGTTGTAGCAATCGCGGCAGTAGACGGGTTTGCCGCTGACGGGGGTGAACGGCACTTCGGTCGCGACTCCGCAGCTGTCACACGTTACGCTCACCATCGAGCGTTCCCGGCCGCCTCCGCCGTTGCCGTCGCGCGCGGTCTTGCGCTTGTCGCGACAGTTCTTGCAACGCTTCGGCTCATTTGTGAATCCACGCTCTGAGTAAAAGGCCTGCTCGTTCTTGCTGAACACGAATTCTTGTCCGCAGTCGGCGCAGTTGAGAGACTTGTCGTTGAATGTATCCATGAACCTTGATCTCCTAAAGTTGTTCCGTGTTTCTACAATCAGATAGTGATGGCGCAGCTCAGAGTGTGTGCGGGGTGCCGCGACCTCGCCCCCGCTTTTCGGTGGATCACAAGCGATTCGGTTCGGTCGGCCAGCCTCCCTTCGTTAGCGAACACAGCACGACCCCTGAACGCTCTATCGCGGTTCCTGGAAAGTGTTTTTGTGCTGGATCGTTGGCCCCGACTTTTAACATAGATGTTGAGGACAGGCAACGAATTGAGAGTTGCTCAAAATAAGTTCGTCAACGTATTGACCATCAATCATGGAACATAGGATTCGCGTCGGACCCGCCGGATGGAGCTACAAGGATTGGGAAGGAACCGTCTATCCACCCCACGGCTCGAAGTTCGATCCTCTCGCCTATCTCGCATCGTTTTTCGACACGATCGAAATCAACTCTCCGTTCTACCGCATCCCTCCCCCCACGCACGCCCGCTCGTGGATCCGTCGCGTCGGGGACAATCCGGACTTCAAATTCACGACGAAGATCTTCCGCGGCTTCACGCACGAAGGGACCGGCGCGACGCCGGCCGACGTGAAGGCGTTTCGTGACTATCTCGATCCACTGGCGGAGTCAGCGAGGCTCGGCGCGGTGCTGCTGCAGTTCCCGTGGAGCTTTCGGAACAGTGAAGAGTCCTGCGACCGGCTGACCCGCCTCTTCACGGCGCTCCACGGATATCCGCTGGCCCTCGAAGTCCGCCACGCCACGTTTCAGAACGCCGCCTTCCTCGAGTTTCTGCAGGAGCACGGCGTTTCCTGGGTGAACGTCGATCAACCGCTCTTCCACGATTCCGTCAAGCCGTCAGACACCACGACCGGTTCGTTCGCGTATGTGAGGCTGCACGGCCGCAACTACGAGAAGTGGTTCGCGCACGGAGAGAGCTGGGAGCGTTACAACTACCTCTATTCGAAGGAGGAGCTCGCGCCCTGGGTGGACCGGATCCAGACACTCGCGACCGCGAAGGAGACGTACGTCGTCACAAACAACCATTTTCGCGGACAGGCCATCCTGAACGCCGTCGAGCTCGAAGCGTCCCTCGGCCTCGATGCCGCGATGCCTCCCCAACTGAAAGAGGTCTACCCCGGGCGGGCGTGACTACCGCGCGACGAATCCAGGCATGGGGGCCAGAGCGCGCGACAGATTGATGTGACCGGCGAGGGTTTCTGCCGGCTCGTCGTTCACGAGGATTCGCACGCGCTTCGCTTCCGGAAAATTCGTGGTCACGGTCTGGACGATCGAATAGACGGCCATCAACTCTTCATGGCTGCCGGTGCCCCAACCCTGAGTGAGGGTGTTGCCGCCGAGGTCCACGAAGGCTGTCCCGTCGGGAAGGAGAAACGCACCCCGTATGACGGTGTCTGCGGGAAAAATGTGTGGCACACCCGCATTCGAGGAACCGCGCAACAACTCTCGGGTCACGATCGACAGCGCGCCCGCGTGATTCTCCGGCAGTCCCAAACTGCGGATTTCGCGAACGAGCAGCATGTCGGGCCCTTCGAAGAACAGCGTCACTGGACGGACCTCGACCTTGTTCGCCACGTTGAGGTTGGGAGAAAGGACCGTCTTCTTCTGACACCCTCCCGCGATTGCGAGGATGGCGAGAAGCAGCAACAGCGTGCGGCGCACCTACGTACCCGTCCTGGTCGCTTTGGCGGTGGTCGTCGGTGCTGCAGCAGGCACTGGGGCGGTGGTTGTGGGGATCGGCGTCGGGGTGGGGCGGGCGATGCCGATCCGCGTCTCGTAGTCGACCTTGTAGCGCTCGACCGCCGTGGTCAGTGCATCGACTACGGTCTTCTGAAACGCATCGGACTTGATCTTCGACTCCTCGTCGGGATTGGTGATGAACGCGACTTCGACGAGAGCGGCCGGCATCGTCGCGCCGACGAGCACCTTGAACGGCGCCTGCTTCACACCGCGGCTCTGGACTCCGGTGATGCGGTTCATCTCTTCCTGCACCGCCTGTGCGAGGCGGCTCGACTCGTTGAGATAGTCCTGCTGGGCGAGGTCCCACAGCATCAGTTTCAGGTCGCTCGCCGCAGCTGGTGCCGCCGCATTCTTCGACGCGTTCTCGACTTCGGCCGCTTTCTCCGCGAGTTTGTCCGACGCGTCGAGGGAGAGGAAGTACGTCTCGGCGCCGTGTGCGCCTTTCACGATCGCCGCGTTCATGTGGACGGAGAGGAAAAGGTCGGCGTGGTACTGATTGGCGATCGCCGTGCGTTGATCGAGGGGAACGACCGTATCGTCGTTGCGCGTCAGGACGACGCGCGTTTTCAACCTGGCCTCGAGCGCGGTGGCGAGCCGCCGGCAGAGCGCCAGCGTCGCGTCCTTCTCCATCAGCCCGCCCGGCCCGATCGCTCCGACTTCTTTTCCGCCATGGCCCGGATCGATGACGATCGTATGGATGCCGGGAGCGTCCACCGGCCTGGATGAGGTGATGGGCTGCGGAGTGCCCGGTCCTGCTGCCGCGCCTTTGCGAAGGTCGAGCACGACTCGGAACGGGTTTTCGAGACGATAGGCGTCGCCGACGACGTCCGGCGCCGTGAGTTGGATGCGCAGGTCGTTGCCGATGAACGATGTCTTCGCGACGTACGGGTCTTCGTGTGTCTGCTCTCCGTACGGCGCGCGAACAGGGTTCTTGAAACGGACCGTGTACGCGCCCGGCTCTTTCACGATCAGGTATTCCGCCGGTGCGGTGAGTGTCACGACGACCTTCGAGATGCCCTGCACGTTCGCCACCGAGACCTGGACGCCGACGGCGGTGGTCTGGCCGGGACGAACCTGCAGGAGACGGGTGGACGGATCCCAGCTCGCGTCCAGGCTCGAAGCGCGCATCAGGAATCCCTGAAAAAACTGCCAGGGGACGTAGGGCCGGTTGTCGATCGTCACGGGCGGGACCGGCATCTCGATCAGATCGTCCTTGACGACTCCGAACCGGCTGTCGGTGCCGAATGCAGCGACTGTGTTGTTGAGCGAGGCCTTGAAGCCGTTGCCGTCGTGCGTCACCGAACCGCCAAGCGCCGCAACGACTTCGTCTGCCGCGAAGTAGGTCTGACCATTTTGATGGGCGACCGTGACGGGGCGATCGCCGCCAGCCGTGCGCAGGATTGCCTGGTTGGCGGGGTTGGGTGGAGTCGGGGCGGGCGCCTGCGCGAGTAGGAACAGCCCGGAAAGGATCGCGATCGCGGAAAGGGTGAGAGTACGGATCATAAGGACCATCGGATTATCGCACGCGGGTTCGTGGACGGTGGCCGTTCCTGGAGTGGGACTTCAGCTTATGCTCATGGGGTGAACGTTCCGCGCGCTACCGTCATCCTCGCTCTTCTCCTGGTGTCGTGCGGAGGCGGACCGGAAAACCGCGCCCCTCACGTGTCCCGCGAGCCCATCAGCGTACGGGGATGGATCACCGATGCCGACACCGGTCCCGTCACCACGTATCACACCGTCGAGACCGAGGCGGCGCGCAAACAGGATCTCTTCCGCGGGACCAACGTCTGGGTCGAGAACGCGCCGTATGTATCGGGCGGAGTCGCGGAGACCGGCGCCTTCCTGCTCCTCGACGTACCTCCGGGAAACCTCACGATCACCTTCTCCGCTCCCGGCGTCCCCGCGTCCCGTCTCGTCCTGGGTCAGATTCCCGGGAACGCGGACGTCTTCATCCCGGCGATCCTGCTGAAGAAAGACACCGTCGGGCTGCTCGATCCCGCGAGCGTGAAGGTGCGGCTGGCGGCGCAGATCGACACGGCGTCACCTACCGGCGCATTCGCGACGGTGGCCGGTCAGCGCGTGCCTGTCATCCGCACTCCAATCATGAAGATGGTCGACCGGCTCGATTATCCGACTCCGCCGGCCTATCAGGCGCCGCTGGCGACCGTGAAGTAGGACTCAACGCGACCGAACGCGCGTCCCTACGAAAAATCCGTTCACATTCAGGCCCGGGTTGCGTCCCGTGAGTCCTCCATTGGAGATGTGGAAGAAGCGATAGCCCACGTAGACCGGCGTGCGCGACTCGGGGAAAAGCGCAACGCCGAGTCCGAGTTGTGAGTTGAAGTTGAGCTTGGACGTCGCGGCGGGGATCCGCCGGTTCGACCACATTGGCCCTGTCCCGAGGTCCACATAGGGACGAATGGAAGTGACCGGCGTGTGCCAGTACTGCCGTACGAAGAAATGCGCCCACTCCGCGCGCACGGAGTCGTCAGGATCACCGTACGTGTATCCGAACCAGCTCCGCGGCTGCCGGACGTCCGCATAGTCGATGTCGACCCCGGCGCGGGCATTGGGAAGAAAACGTTCAAGCAGTGCTGGGCGGCCCGTCATCTCGAAACTGATCAGGCGGAAGCGCGATTGACCGTGACGGTTCGTCTCGCTCTTGGCATTTCCGACGTAAACGTTGAAGTCGCCTGCGAGCAGCGGCGAGGAGATGAGGAGCACAACTGCACAGAATCGGACGATCTTGGGAACCATGGCGGCGCATTCTAATCGGGGCTGGCACCCCGCGTGAACAGACTCAACCGGAGGTCGGCCATGAACGAACGTAGACAGCGGGATTCCGACAACATCGTGTCGCGGCTGGCGACGGCGGCGACCAAATGGACGGGCTCAACGAGCGCCTTCGCTCTGGCGGCCAGCATCATCATCGTCTGGGGCATCACGGGACGGCTGTTTCATTACTCCGACACGTGGCAGCTGGTCATCAACACCGGAACCACGATCGTGACGTTCCTCATGGTCTTCCTGATCCAGCGATCCCAGAACAAAGACTCGCTGGCCGTGCAGTTGAAGCTCGACGAGATCGTAGCGGCCCAGGAAGGAGCGAGCAACCGGCTGATCGCCGTCGAAGACCTCTCCGAAGAAGAACTTAAGGTGCTGCGCATCCACTTCAAACGTCTCGCGGAGATGGCCAAGCGCGACACGACGATCACCGAATCGCATTCAATCGAAGAGGCCGAGGCCCGGCACAACTTCAAGCAGGATCGCAGGAAGGCCAAAGGGCGACCGGCGTAAACAACGTACGGCTCAGACCGCACCGATGAGCTCGGCGAATTTCTTCAGATCGATGTTGCCGCCCGAGATCACAGCGACGATCGGCCCTTCACCGGCTTTGCCGCTCAGCGCCGCGGCGACGGCGAGCGCTCCCGCACCCTCGGCGATGACCCTCACCTTCTCGGCGACCATGCGCATCGCGCGTTTTGTCTCGTCCAGCGTCACGACGATCGACCCGTCCACAATCCCTTGCATCCGCTCCCACATCCTGGGGAACACGCTCTTGCCGCCCGCACCATCGACGAAGGACGGCTGGAAGTCCTCGAATACCTGCGCGGAACCCTTCTCGAAGGAGCGGGCGCCTGGCGCGGCCGTCTCCGGTTCCGCGCCGAGGATCCTGACAGCCGGTGCGAGCTGCCGGATCGCGCTGCCGATGCCGGAGACGAGTCCGCCGCCGCCGATGGCCGCGATCACGGTACGAACCGAGGGCAGGTCCTCGAGGATCTCGAGACCGAGCGACGCGTTGCCGGCGATAAAGTTGTGATCGTCGAAGGGATGAATGAATGATCCCTCCACGCCCTCGAATGATCGCGCCTCCATGGCTCGCCAGCAGGCATCGAAAGGAGCCTTGACGATGCGCGCGCCGAGGTTGCGCATCCGTTCGACCTTCGTGTCGGGGGCGTTCTCGATCGTCACCACGGTGCAGGGAATCCCGTACGCGCGCGCGGCATACGCGACGCCCTGTCCGGCATTGCCGGCACTGATCGTCCACACGCCTTTGGACCGCTCGTCGGGAGTCAGCATCGCCACGGCGTTTGCCGCTCCGCGCAGTTTGAAGGCGTTGATCGGCTGCAGGTTGTCGAGCTTGAGCCAGATCTCCGGCGCCGCCGTGTCGTGTCGCAGCTTGATCAGCGGAGTCCTGGTGATGACACCGCGGATCCGCTCACGGGCCGCGTAGATCTCGTCGAGGGAAACCGGGCGGACGGGAGGGGCAGCAGTCGTCATAGGGGGCACATTGTAGAGCGCGGACGTTCGTACAGCCTGCGTGTGGCGCTGGCGGGTCGACCGCTACCGCAGGATCGTCTCTTCGCGGCGCGGTCCTGTCGAGATGATCGTGGCCTGGACCTCGACCTGATCCTCGATGAACCGAATGTAGTCCTTCGCCGCTCGTGGAAGCTCGTCGTAGGACGTGATCCCGACAGTCGGCGACTTCCAGCCCTTGAACACGCGGTACTCCGGTTTGTAGTCGTTGTGCGCGACCGCGAAGGCGGGGAACGTCTTCCACTGTTCCGAACGGACGTTATAGCCAGTGCAGACCGGGATCTCGTCGAACTCGTCGAGCACATCGAGTTTCGTCAAAGCGATGGCATCGAGACCATTCAACATTGCGGACGTGCGGAGAACCGGGAGGTCGAGCCAGCCGGTACGGCGCGGGCGGCCGGTCACGGTGCCGAACTCGTTTCCGCGGGCGCGGAGATGTTCGCCGAGCGATTCGTTCAGCTCCGTGGGGAACGCACCGCCGCCGACGCGCGTCGTGTACGCCTTGGCCACGCCGATCACGCGATGAATGTGCTTCGGCGCCACACCCAGGCCCGTGCACACGCCCCCGACCACAGTGCTCGAGGACGTCACGAACGGATACGTCCCGTGATCGATGTCGAGCATGGCGCCCTGAGCCCCTTCGAACATCACTTTCTTTCCGGCGCGGATCTGCTCGTTGATGAGCAAGGTTCCGTTCGTGATGCGGTCGGCCAGCACTTCGCCGTAGCGGGTGTAGTCGTCGAACAGCTTCTGCGGGTCGAAGGGCTCCTTGCCGTAGACCTTGAGCACGGGATTCTTCTCCGCGCAGGCAAACTCGATCCGTTCGCGCAGCACATAAGGGTCGAGCAGGTCCGACACACGGATGCCGTAGCGGCTCACCTTCGTCTCGTAGGCGGGCCCGATTCCGCGTCCGGTCGTCCCGATCTTTCCGGCGCCGGCGGCTTCCTCGCGGGCCAGATCGAGCGCCTTGTGGTACGGCAGGATGACCTGAGCGGAGTCGCTGATCTTGAGGTTCGACTCGATGGAGATCCCGAGACCGCGCAACTGCTCGATCTCATCGAGCAGCGCCTCCGGATCAATCACCATTCCGTTCCCGAGGATGCAAAGCTTGTCGGGATGGAGGATGCCCGAGGGGATGAGGCGCAACGAGAAGTGCTTATCGCCGAATTTGACTGTGTGGCCGGCGTTATGGCCGCCCTGGTACCGGGCCACGACGTCGAAGCTCTCGCAGAGGAGATCGACGATCTTTCCCTTCCCTTCGTCGCCCCATTGCGCCCCGATTACCGCGAGGTTCTGCATGCGGCGCGGAGACTAGCACGTAGCCCCACCTCCAGTCCGCACCTTTTGGCTCGTCGAGCGCTCACTTCGGCGCGGCAGCGGACGGGACCGGATACGACAGATCGGGCCGGAAGTACGCGTCGTGGGCCTCGGCATGCCGTGTAATGGCCAGCGCCCGCATCTGCAGCGGACGGATATCCGCCGCCAGTGCGGCGAGCAGCTTCTCGTCGGCTTCGGCGAAGTCCGCGGCGCTCCGGGCCGAGCTCGAGATGATCATCAGAGGGAGATCGTGCCCCATCGGCACCGTGAAGACCGTGAAGCCATCGGTCACGTTCTTCTTTCGAAACAGCGCCACGTAGTCACGGGCGATGGATTCGGCCTCGTCCTCCTTGCCAGGCTGCGTGTAATAGAACATCCAGTGCTCGAACCGGCGCTCCTCCGGCTTGAGTCGAGGGGCCGCCGGCACATAGGAAAGATCCGGCCGCTGCACCATCACGAACTGGTTGAAGGACGACAGCGTCTGATCGCCGCGGGCGTTGATTTCGTCCCAGCGCTTGCTACCAACGCCTGCCGCGACGGATCTCCAGGCTTCCTTCATGCGGTCCAACCCCGCGAAGTTGCTGATCGGCGAGATGAAAAGGTAGTGGAAATCGGTGGTCATGTAGACGTGGATACCGAGCACGGCAGGGTCGGCTTTCTGTTCCGCAAACGCGGCGAAGAGCTCACGCGCCGACGCCTCGAATTCAGGGACCATAGAGAGGCGCGCAACTTCCTCGTGAACCACGTACATCTGGCGCTGGGCTGGAGACTGGGGCTGTGCGGCCGCGGACAGCGACACCGTGGCGAGCGCGAGAACAATCAGACCGTTTCTCATCGAATCTCCTCCGGCCTTCGGTCATCCACGCGGCCGGTTCGCAAATTGCTCAACGAAGACTATAGTTCGGGGAGCGAGGAACCTGATGGATCTGCACAACACACCTGCCACCGGCGAGCATCCGATCTATTCGCCGACGCCCGTCCCGGTCGAGCAGTTCATCGAAGGGATCCGCGAGCTTTCGGAAGGGCTGATCACCAAGCAGAAGATCTACGACTTTCTCGCCACGTACGAGATCCGCAGCGAGGATCTCGCCCGGTACAAGAACTGGCTACCCGACCGCCACACGCGCAACAAGGTGTTCCGCAACGACATGATCGAAGCGATGGTGATCTGCTGGCCGATCGGGGCCATCACTCCGCTGCACACGCACAACGGCCAGCTCGGCTGGATGACGATGATCGGAGGCAAACTGATCGTCGAGAACTACAAGCAGATCGGGTGTAACCGGCCCGAGAATCAGCAGGTCGTGGGGATGGACTGTCTCGCCGGCGCCACCCGCATCGAGATGCAGAACCTCGGCACGGAGTTGGTCGTCCCGGGCGGTCCGCTGAATACTGTCGACAAGACGCAGACGATCCATCGCATCAGGAATCTCGAGGAGTGGAACGAGCGCGCCGTCAGCCTTCACGTCTACTCCCGTCCCATCGATTCGTGCGTCGTCTTCGATATCGAAGCCGGCCGATGTTTCCGTCGTGAGCTGAAGTACGACGAGCCGGCCCCCTGACCGGCGCTGTTGTCGCCCCACGACTCACCGCAGCTCCCATCCGCCCGAGGTGACTCCTTGACTCTGATTTCCACGCTGCAGACCGAGCTCGATCAAATGGCGGCCGCCGGCACGCTCAAACGCGAACTGCTGATGAAATCGCCCCAGGGCGCCGTCGTTGATGTCGAAGGCTTCGGTGACGTCATCATGCTGACGTCCAACAACTACCTCGGCCTGGCCGACCATCCGGCGATCTGCGAGGCCGCCGAGAAAGCCGAGCGCGACTACGGCTACGGCCTGGCGTCGGTACGCTTCATCTGCGGCACACAGACGATTCACCGCCAGCTCGAACAGAGAATCGCGACCTTCTTCGGCACGGAAGACACGATCCTTTACGGCTCCTGCTGGAACGCGAACGAAGGACTCTTCCAGACGGTGGCGCTGGAGCAGGACGCGATCATCTCCGACGAGCTCAATCACGCTTCGATCATCGACGGCGTACGTCTTGCGAAAGCGAAAAAGGAACGCTACAAGAACCGCGACATGGCCGACCTGCGCCGCGCTCTCGAGGCGACGCGCCAATCGCGCAACAGAGTCGTCGTCACCGACGGCGTGTTCTCCATGGAAGGGTCGCTCGCACCGCTTCCGGAAATCATCGAGCTCGCCGCGGAGTTCGATGCCTTCCTCGTCGTCGATGACTCGCACGGAACCGGAGTCCTCGGCGCGACCGGGCGAGGAACGGGCGAAGAGCTGGGAGTCTTCGACAGGATTCATGCGCATACGTCAACGCTCGGAAAAGCACTGGGCGGATCCCACGGCGGCTTCACAACTGGACCAAGAGCGCTCGTCGACTACCTCCGACAGAAATCGCGGCCATACCTCTTCTCCAACACGCTGCCGCCGGCCGTGGTCATGGGCTCGCTCGCGGCGATCGATCTGCTGGAAAATGATCCGAGCTTCGTTACGCGCCTGCGCGAAAACACGATGTACTTCCGCCAGCAGCTCACCGCGAAGGGCGTGAACGTACGCGAAGGTGTGCACCCGATCGTGCCAATCATCATCGGCGACACCGCGAAAGCGATCGCCATCTCCGCCGAACTCCTGAAGCGCGGTGTCTACGTCTCCGGCTTCGGATTTCCCGTCGTGCCGCAGGGCGCAGCACGCCTGCGCTGCCAGATCAGCGCCGCCCACACACGGGAACATCTCGACACCGCGATCGCAGCGATCGTCGAGGTCGGAAAGAAGTTCGAAGTCATCGGCTAGCGTTCAACTCGTGACCGGAAAGCGGCAGACGTCGCGCAGGAGGCAGACGTCGCAATTCTCCTTGCGCCGGCGCCGGCTGCAGAGATCGAGAATGCCCAGCCGGCAGATGGCGAAGTCGTAGCGGACCGGGTCGGCGCGGTCGAATCCGGCGAGGCGATCTGTCAGTGCGCGTGCTGCCTTCCAATCGGCGGACTTGCGATCGTTCAATCCAAGGAACGTGGCGATTCGGTGGATGTGTGTGTCGACGGGCATCACCAGTTTCGATGGATCGACGAAGGTCCAGATGCCGATGTCGGGCGACGTCCGGCGCACCATCCATCGCAGGAAGAGGTTCATCCGCTTGCACGCGGAGCCGTTGGCCGGCGACGTGAGGAGGTAGTCGAGCGCCTTCGTGCGCCGTCCGCCGAGGAGTGCCTCGACGAAGCGTGTCAGCGCCGGACCGATGTCCGCTTCGTCGGCGCGATACCCCGCCCGGAACAACTCGCCGAGTGAACCATGCTCGCGAATGGCCCAGGAGAGGCAGGAGAGTAGATCGACGAGCTCGGGCGTCTTCTGGAACCGATGGGTGAAGCCTTTGAATCGCCGCCGCCCTTCAGCGCGATCGAACGTCGTCAGATAACGGTAGGGAGACGGCTCCATCCGATCGAGCACGCGGCCGACATTGGCGACGACGATGTCAGCCCGCCCGTAGGCGAAGGCCGCGGCGAGCAGGCCGGCCACTTCCTGGTCACGAGGCTCGTCATAGCGAAGGACGAGCTCGAGGGGATCGGGAGCGATCGTCGAGACGTCAAACGTCGTGACCAGAGAATCGAGACGCTGCCGCAGCATCTCCCCCCGAACAGGCATTCTTGGCATGTCCGGCCAAACGCCGAAACTCGCTTCAGCATTCTTCGTCTAAAGTTCGTACATCGTTCGTCATCTGGAGGAAGTCCAATGCGCGCCATCCGCCGCCTGCTGAGTCTCTCGTTCGTCCTGTCGCTGGCTGCCGCATCGTTGCAGGCCGCTGTCCTGGGAACCGTGATCAACATCGACGGTAAGGGTGTTGGTGGGGCGAAGGTGTCTCTGTATGCACCGGAACTGATCGCGGCGAGCGGCATGCGGTTCCTCTCCGCCGACCCGCAACGGACGGCACTGGCGACGATGACCACCGATTCGACCGGCAAGTTCAGCTTCGAGGTACCGAAGGACCAGATCATCGTCGACGTCCGCGTCGAAGCCGCCGGGTATGCGCCATCTTCCATTCGTCTGTCGTCTGACGATGACGCCGGGGCGATCCTCCTGCAGCAGGCGCTTCCCATTCGCGGAACGATCACCGCGAATGGCAAACCCGTCGCCAATGCCACGGTCGTCATCCTGGGTGGTGCCGAGCTCACCACGAAGACTGACGCCGAAGGTCGCTACACCGCGCCCGATCCGTCGAAGTGGGCGTTTCGTATCATCATTCTTCATCCCGACTTCGCCAGAGTCGAAGAGATGATCGGCCCGAACGCGCCAAAGAAAGGTCCGAATTTCTCGATGACCGCCGGCGTCCCGGTGGCGGGACGCGTCGTTGCGGAAGATGGTCAGACGCCCGTCGGCGACGCGCAGCTTTTCGTCGATGGCTGGCCTGCAGGCAAGTCATCGCCAGATGGAACGTTCACGATCGCCCACGCCGGCAAGGATTGGGAGACGGTCGAGGCACGACTCGGAAACCGGGTCGCCCAGCGGGCTCACCTGGCGTCCGGTACCACGGCCACTCTGAAGCTGGGAAAAGGCGCGACGATCAGCGGGAGCGTACGCGACCTTAAATCGCAGCTGCCGGTGCCGGGCGTGCGCATCGCCGCGGCCGTCTCCGGACGTTTCGGAGGGCGTGACGCGTCCATCGATGCCCTCAGCGACGCCAAGGGCAATTTCACGATTTCCCCTCTTCAGCCCGGGACGTACGACTTGCGCACCAGCAGGCCCGGGATTGCCATCAACGATGTGCGGGCGGTGAGCGTCAAGGCTGCCGAGACGACTCAGAAAGCACTCTTTGCAACGGCTCGCGGGCGGATCAGCGGCTCGGTTGCGGACGAGGATAAGCGGCCGGTCGCCGCAGCCCGCCTCACCGCACGCACGGCAGGCCGCGGCGACATGTTCTTCATGATGGGGCGAGGCTTCGGAGGCAACGAGGCGTACAGCGCACCGGACGGCCATTTCGTCCTGCGCAACGTCGAGACGGAGTCGGATCTCGAGGTCGACGCGGTCAAGCGCGGCTTTCCGCCCGCGAAATCCTCCTCCGTCAAGCTGGCACCCGGCGAACGGAAAACCGGGATGCTGCTCACGATCCCACGCGGCATTGCAGTGACCGGCAAGGTGACGGACAAAGACCACAAGCCGCTGTCGGGTGTCGGGGTCGAGGCGATCGAATCGTCCGGCGATGTCATGAACGGCATGCGCCGGATGGTGATCTCCAACATGCAGAATGCCCGGACCGACGAAATCGTCCGCACCGGTAGCGACGGCACGTTCTCGATCCGGGTCAAGGAGGGGACGTTCGACCTCGTCTTCAAGCGTGAGGGCTATTCGTCGAAGACGGTCCGCGGCACGAAAGTCGACGCCACGACGAAACCGGTCGAAGTCGCTCTCGAAGCCGGCGTCCAGATCGCAGGCCGCGTCACCCGAGGCGGCGTGGGAGTGGACGGCGTCAACGTTCGCGCTGTCTCGCAGGAAGGGATGGCAACCGCGATGACGGCATCCGACGGAACGTTCACACTCGCCGACCTGACGCCCGGTCAGATGATGCTGAACGTCACCAAACCGGAATCATTCATCCAGGAGACACGGGCGGTCACAGCGCCCACACAGAACCTCATCATCGAGCTGCCGCCGGGCGGCCGGATCACCGGACATGTCATCGACAAGTCCTCGCACCAGCCGGTGACGTCGTTCCTGGCGGGCGTCACCACCTCGCGCAGCGGCGGCGGCATGGTGATGATGATGCCGCCGATGCAGAAGCAGTTCACGAGTGACGATGGCTCCTTCGTGCTCGACGGGATCAAGCCCGGCTCGACTCAGGTCGTCGTAAACGCCCCAGGTTTCACGACCGCGCGCGTTCCAAACATCGAAGTGGAAGATGGAAAGACCACGCAGGACATCGAGGTGGACGTCGAGACGGGCGCGAAGCTGACAGGCCGCGTCACCGGTCCGGACGGCAGTGCTCTCGCCGGTGTGTCCGTACGCAACGACCCGACCGCGGGCGGCTCGCGCGTGATGCGATTCGACGGCATCGACGGCGCAGGTTCCACGGATCCGAATGGCGAGTACACGATCGACGCGCTCGATCCGGGTGAGAAGACGTTCACGTTCTCGCGCAGCGGCTTCATCACGCAACAGAAGACGGTGACGATCGCCGCGGGCAAGGACGCACGCCTCGACGTGCAGCTCTCCAGCGGAATGAAGGCCACGGGATTCGTGCTCACCGACGGCGGCTCTCCGATTCCCGACGCGACGGTCAGCGCACAATCCGCCAGCGAGATGGGCGGTGGCCGTGGAGGCCGCTCCGACGCCAGCGGCGCGTTCACGATCGAAGGACTGGCACCCGGACACTACACGTTCACGGCGTCCAAGGCCGGCTTCGCACCGGGACTGCTCCGCGATGTCGACATCGCGACGTCCGGACCCGTCAAGGTCATCCTCAAAAGCGGCGGCGTGATCACCGGCCACCTGAACGGCCTCACCCCTGCCGAGCTCGAACAGGCGACCGTTTACGCCTCGGTGTCCGGTGCGGGCGGCATGGTCTCCGCCCCCGTGGATGCCGGTGGAAACTTCCGCCTCGAAGGAGCACCCTCGGGTTCGGTTCGCGTGACCGCGCGCACAGGCGCGATGTTCGGTGGCGCAAGCAAGTCGGCAGCACCGAGGACCGTGGAACTGGAACCCGGCGGAACCGCGCAGATCGACATCGACTTCAAATCAAGCACCGTGATCCGTGGCCGCGTCACACGCAACGGCGTGCCGGTTGCGAACGCACAGATCGTCTTCACGCCGCGCGGAGCGAAGAGCCAGACCACCGCAACCGCGTCCGCCGACGCCGATGGCCGCTATGAGCTCAACGGCGTGGACGATGGCAGCTACACCGTGCAGGCGATCGACATGCAGCGCCTCAGCCCCTTCGTCACGCAGTACGAGGTCCACGGCTCGGACACGTTCGACATCACCATCAAGTCCCTCACGGTGCGCGGGCGTGTGGTCGATGCGACGGATACGCACCCGCTGAATGAAGCGACGGTCGACCTCCGACCCACCTCCGGCCAGGCTATGTTCGGCGGACACAGCGCGCAGACCGACGCCTCGGGAAATTTCATCCTCGAAAACGTCGCGGCAGGGACCTACCAGATCAGCGCCGAGAAATCGGGCTACGGCCACGACACGCGCCAGATCACGATCGGAGACTCGGCACCATCCGATTTACAACTCAGCATCGCCCCCAGCGACGGCATCACGATCCGCGCGGTCGACACCCGCGACAACACGGCCTTGACGGTGAATGTGATCCGGATCGTCGACGCGCAGGGCAACGAATTGCCGACCCAGGGCGGGTTTTTCGGCAGCAGCGACGTGGTGAAGCTGTCGCTGGCTCCGGGTGTTTATCGGGTTACCGTCACCGCGCGGAACTACGCGCAGCAGACGATCTCCATGTCTTCGCCGTCCCAGCAGACCGTTCGTTTCTCTCCCGGCGGGTCGATCGTTCTGCATTCGAGAGAATCGACGCCGCGCCGTTTCCGTCTGGTGGATGCGGCTGGAAACATCGCCCTCGGAATGAACCCGATGTCGCAGGGGATCCTCACGCTTCCTCCGGGCACGATGCCGATCAACAATCTCGTCGCCGGCCACTACCGTCTCGAGGTTCTGGACAACTCGGACCGGGTGACCAAGACCGTGGAGATCGACGTGGTCGACGGACAGCAGAAGGACTACGACGTGTGACCGAGGCGCCGCGGCGGCCTCGCGTTACTCGTCGTCGTGATCCTCACCCGACGGCGGAACAGGCTCCGGCATGTCGACGGCGGATTCGAGTGCCATGCGGTCCGCACGCGGCGCCATCGGTCCGCCGAAGTTCTTCCGGTACTTCTCCAGCCTCTTGAAAAGGTGGTGAAGGTCGTACGTCAACCGAAGCACCGTGCGGCGAAGCTTGTACTTGACCCGCTTGAACGCTTCGAGATCGTCACCCCGCAACGTGGGCAGGAATGACTGGATCTCGGAGATCCGCTTGCGGACCTTGTCGAGGTCTTTGTCCTGAACATTGACGAAGTGCTCTTCGCCGTTGATGAGCATCGGCTCCGTCCCCGTCATCTGGTCATCGAACCAGTGCCAGAGCTGAATGAGGTCGATGCGCCGTCCCTTGGAGAGGAAACGGGTCTCGAGCAGGTCCTGCCGGAAGTAGCCGAGGAGCTTGCGGTCGTCGGCGTGGTTGAACTCTTCGTCGGTGAGGTTCCGCGTGTTCCAGACGGCATAGCGAATGATGTCGTTGCGCGTGCCGCGAAGCTGCCGCAGCGTCTCGTCGAGCACCTTGAATGGAATCTGTGCGAGCGTTTGCGGCTCGAGCTGGGTCATGGGCATACGTTTGAAGAATACATCACTGCGCCGGGACGAAGATGGGGTCGCCGGTCGTGTTGTCGATCACGGACGCCCACGCCACCACCGCTCCGCTGCCACCAACGACCTGCACTTCGACGCGTCCATTCACGATCGGAGCGGACGTCAACGCCTCCAGTGAAATCTGCACGGCGCGCATCGGGGCGAGAATCCTGTCCGTGCTGGCGACCGAAGCACCGCCGGCATCGAACAGCGTGAAACGGACGACGTCATCCGACTCGCCGCTGTTGATCGCACCGAGGTTCGTGCGGAATGCCGGAGAACGTTCGATGTGCAGCAACTCGCCATTCGTGCCCGCGGACGATGGAACGCCCAGCGGGATGAACTGACCGTACGTTCCGTTGCTCGAAGAGGTGAAGGTACGCGACGTTGCCACGAGGCTTCCGGAGAGGTCCGCGCGAACGGCTCCGAACCCGCCCGGAATGCCGAAGAACCCCCGCACGACATCGTCGAGACGGACGCTCTGGTGTGAGGCGACGTCGCCATGCTTCGTGAGTTGCACGCCAGTTGCGGCGTCGACGTACGTCAGGTCGTAGGCGCCGCCGCTGTCGCCGGGCGCGGCGACGAACACGTCGCTGCGCCATAACGTGTTCACGCCCGGCTGGCTGATCACCGGCGCGAAGAACGCGCCCGCCCGCGGCGTCCTGGCCGCGACGTAGATCGGATCGCCGCTGTGGTTGTCGATGACCGAGCCGTATCCGGCGATGCGGGCATCGCCGCTGACGACGCGCAGTTCCACGGTCATCAGCGAGGCGCCCGTCGCAGGAAACTGCACCTGGTCGAACGGCAGGACCGGATAGTCGTGCGCGGAAACGACGGATCCCACCGACGCGTCGACGAGCGTGGCGCGCACGATACCGCTGCCGCCGGCGAGCTCCGCGAATCCCACATTCGTGCGGAAATCGGGAGTGGCCTGAACCTGTGGCACATAGGTCAGCGTCGAGGCCTCGCTCGTCGAGAGGGACGGGATGAACTGGCCGTACGTCCCTCCGTTCGCCCGGGTGTACGTCCGGCTCGTAACCACGAGAGAAGCGGTGTCGCCGAGAAACTCGAGCTGACCGACTCCACTGGTCCGCATCGTCGCGGCGACGACATCGTCGAGTGCCATCACCTGCTTCGGCGCGATGAACAACCGGACTGCCGCGAAATGACTCCAGCCGTCGTCACCGGCCCGCGTGAAAATCGCCGTCACGTTCGCGGGCGCCGAGCCGCCATTGAATAGCCGGACGTCCGTCTGCCAACTCGTACCGAGTGCCCCCGGCGCATGCGCGACCGCGGCAAGATGTTTGCGCGAGGCGAACGACGCGGGACGCGTCGTGGCCGCAACCTCTCCCGTGAACGTGATTCCGAGAGACCAGGAGTTGAGCGTGCCAGCATTTTGAGGCTGCAGGTCGCGGACTGTGAGTGTCCAACGGCCGTTCGCGGGGCGTCCGCGGAAGACATCGAGCCGCTCGGCCGGATCCGTATCGACGCCATACGTGACCTGTGTCGCCGGAGAGTGATCCGACGATTGATTCTGCAGCGTGACCGTCGTTCCATCGGGACCGGTGAGAAGGATCTGCAGATCGCCGCGCGAAGGATGAGTGATGTTCACGACAACCGACAGCCTTTCGATCGTCCTGCTGTCCCTAATGTCGAGCGTCGACGTCAGACCTGCGGCGGTGTTGTCCGGAATGGCCAATCCCTGTTGCAGCGATTGAAACAGCGTCACGTCCGCCTTCGGAGTGGCGTCGCAATCGGCAGCGCCGAGGACGAGCCGGCTCGTGAACGCCGAACAGATGGCTGCATTGTGCTGCGCACCGTTGAGAGCGCGATCGGCGTCGAGCAATGCCCGCGCGATGATCGCGTACGTTGGATTCGACGGCGCGCCGAACATCGACTCCACGACGAGCGTGTCGGTGATCCGCCTGCCCTCCGGCGCACCGTGGCGCCGGACGAGCGCATCGAAAATTTCCCGCAATGCCGACGACCAGATCTCGCCGTTCTTATGCTCCGTGCCCGAGACCTCACCGAAGTTGTAGTCGTTCATGGTCTTGCTGCTGTCGACGCGGCGGAGACAGTCGGCTCCGACGGGATAGCCACAGTTCTGCGACGAGTCATCTCCCGCGCAGCGCGCATCCCAATCGGCGAGGCAGTACGGGTCGCGTCCGCTGCCCAGACCCGGCTCGTAGTTCGACGAGTAGGCCCAGTAGTCGCTGAAGCCTTCGCCCATCGCGCGCGCCTGACTGGCCGACGTCCCGAAGAACGCGAACGGAGCGATGGAGTCCTGCACCGCATGAAAGTACTCGTGGAGCACGATGTCCGGGTCCTCGGCATCGTCGACGCCACCATCGCCGAAGTAGAGCTTCCCCTGACCGGGAATGACACTCCCCACGTAGAGTGAGTTGTCGGAGCCGGAGAGGGAGTGCGGATCGACCGGAATCGCGTAGCCGGCGATCCGGCGCGATCCGGTGTACCCCAGCGACTGCAGGTAGCGCTGGCTGCGGTCGATGTGGAAATACGCGTTTACTTCCTCGAACTGCGGCTGGCTGCGGTCGAAGAGCAGCGATTGCGCGGGATCGGCGTGGACCGTCGACGGCGCATCGGTGTCGACGATCTCTACATTCGGACCGGCCAGCATCCCCGCTGCGTTGAGGTCGAGCAGATCGACGGTCGTGTATGCGGCTTCCGGCACAGCGCCGGCGGAATTGTTCTGATCGCGCAGCGAGGGATCGTTCAACTTTGCGACCGGGTTGGGATCGAACACGCGTGCTTTCGCCGTCACGTGCGCGAAGAGCGGTTGCGACCGCAGCAACGTACCGGTTGCGGCATCGACGTAGTACGCCACCGGCTCGTGCGGGTTCGCCTCGACGACGACTCGCCACGCCGGCCGCGCCTCGCCGTCGATGTTCACGGCGACGAGCTCCCGGTCCCGCGTCACACCGCGCGGCGCGGCCGCGACAGCCTCGCTCATCGCGATGAGAGGACGCCGGGGAGCAGCTCGGGCGATGGCGCGATGCAGCTCGTGCACGCCACCCAGCCGATCGACACGCTCGATCACTTCCCCGCCCAGGACGGGAAGGCCCTCGGCGTACTGAGTGTAGTGACGAACCGTGCCGATGAGCGATTCTCGCTCGTAGTCCAACCGCAAATCCTGCGCGCTCGCGGCCGCGACCGGAAGAAGGAGGCCCATCAGACCGAGAGAGAGAACGAGCCGCCGCATCCGTTCGGCAAACCGGCAGACGGCGATGAAAATTCAGCCGCGTCGTCAGACCGCGGAGACCGCCTGCGGTTCTTCCCCTCCGACACCGGCCTGGTCCACCGCGGCCGGCGCAACAGGGAGTGAAAAGGAGAACGTCGTCCCCTGCCCTTCCCGGCTCTCCACGGAGATCGTCCCGCCGTGGCGCTCGACGACCTGCTTCGTGATGTAGAGCCCCAACCCCAGCCCTCCGTAGTTCGTCGAGGAAACCTGGCGCCCTCGGTGGAAGCGCTCGAACACCAGGCCAAGCTCGTCGCTGGGAATCCCGATGCCGTGATCGGCGACGGAGGTCACGAGCTGGTCCCCGCGATCCTCGACCGACACCAGGATCTCGCCTCCGTCCGGCGAATACTTGACGGCGTTCTCCATCAGGTTTCCGAGCACCTGCTCCAGTCGATCGCGGTCACCGGCGATCCGCTTCGGAACGGCGGCGAGGTTGAGCTGAAAGCGCCGGTCGTCGACGGCCGAGTGGTGGCGGTTGACCACGTCACTGACGAAAGTCGTCCACGGAATCAGCTCGCGGCGGATCTCGAGACGGCCCGTCTCGATGCGCGATACGTCGAGCAGTTCCAGGATGAGCCGCGACATCCGATCGATCTGATCGAGCGCGATGTCGAGATACTCCTCCGACGTCCCCAGGTCGTTTTCCCGGATCAGGGTCTTGGCGAGTTGCGTATATCCCTTGATCGACGTCACGGGCGTCCGCAACTCGTGCGAGGCAATCGACAGGAACTCGTCCTTCAGTCGCGACAGGTCTTCCACCTTCCGGCGGGCATCGACCTGTTCGGTGTAGAGCTTCGCATTCTCGATCGCCAGCGCAGCGCGTTCGGCGAGGATCTCAGCCAGTGGCAGTTTCTCATCCGTAATGGCGCGGCCCGGGTCGTTCGCGGCGATGACCAGCGCCCCGAGCATCTCCCGCCGCGTGCGCAACGGCAGGATCAGCAGCGACGCCAGCTTTATCGGCGCCGCGTGGTAACCGTCCTCCAGGCCGGTGGGAACCGTTCCAGGCCCGCCGAGGTTCTGCGTCAGCGACGGATAACCGGTGCTGATGACCTGTCCGATGATCCCTTCGCCAACCACCAGCGGCTGCCGGTAGATGTAGGACCGGGCCAGGCCGATGGAGGTCATCTCCCTGTGATAGATGGCCGCGACGCGCAGCTCCGAAGACTCCGATGATTTGAGGATGACTGCGGCCCAGTCGCCGAGGACTTCGGCAACGCGTTCGGCGATGGCCTGCGTGACCCAGTCGGGATCGATGTTGCTGTTGAAGAACGCGCCGGCGTCAGCAAGGATCTGCGCTCGTTCGGCCTGCTCCTGCATTTCTTCCTCGAGACGACGCCGCTCGGTAATGTCGCGCAACGTGACAATGGCACCCGTGATGCGGCCTTCGTCGTGAAGAGGAGTAGCGCTGGACGAGACCGCGATCTGCCGGTCTCCACGCGCGATCAGCATCGTCATATCGTGCACGGCCCGGCCCGTCGACAGTGCCCGGGCCGCGGGAAGTTCTTTGGCGTCGATCGGCCGGCCGGAGTCGTCGAGGAGTCCGTACGCCTCGGCATGCCTGAAGATCGGTACGCCGACATCCGAGCGTCCGAGCAGGCTCTTCGCCGCCGGATTCAGGAACGCCGTCTTCCCTTCGGCATCGACGAGCATCACGCCGTCGGACATTCCGGCGATCATCGTTTCCGTGCGGCGGACCTGGCGATCGATCGAGGCCATGAGCGAATCCTGAATCCGCCAGATCAGATAGGCCGCAACGATGATGATGACTGCACTTGCCATGACCATCAGCAGGGTCAGTCCGTTGCGCAATCCTGTGATCCGCTCGAGGTCGCGCCGCTCCTCACGCTCGTGCTGATCGGCAATGGTGCCGGCGAAATCCGGCGCCGAGCGCTGGACTCGCGACGCTTCGACCATTAACTCGTTGGCGTTGCCGTCGCGCCCTTCGCGCACGGCATCCATCTCCTGGTCGGTGAGGGCACGAACTTCCGTGAAGTTCTTGCGCATCAACGTCACCTGTTGGGCGTCACGCGCGTCGGTAGCCAGCTGCGCGGCGTTGGCGGAGGCCTTCCGGAAATCTCGCACTGCCTCGTCGTACTGCTGCTGAAACTGGGTTTGCCGGGTCAGCGAGTAGCCGCGCGCGGCCGACATGATCGTCAGCGTGTCGGCGTTCATCGAATTGATGGCATCGATCAGCGGGACCGAGCCCTCCACGATCCGGTACTCCTGCCGATTGGAGAGGTGGAGGATTCCCATCGTCAGCGCCAGCCCGGCGACGATGAGAACGACCAGCACCGCGAAGGCGCCCCAGAGGGTGCTGCGAATCGGCGAATCCATAAATCGTTCGGCTCAGCGGCAGCATGCTGCAAGATCGACGCCTTCGTGCCGCGCCGACCCGTTGTTCAAGTACCTGCTCTTTCAGTAACTTCTGGCACCCGCGCGTGGAATGGCGGAT
This sequence comes from Thermoanaerobaculia bacterium, assembly GCA_038244715.1. GTDB lineage: Bacteria > Acidobacteriota > Thermoanaerobaculia > Gp7-AA8 > Gp7-AA8 > JADGNZ01. The sequence goes on along the minus strand of JBBRTE010000012.1, from coordinate 6,190 downwards.
GCAATATCGCTGGACGGAGGCGTTCATGGCACTCAGACCGTTGCGCAACGCGACGATTTCCTTCGGACTGGTCTCGATCCCGGTTCGATTCTACACGGCCACGAAATCGGAAGACATCCACTTCCATCTGCTTCACGAGAGCTGCGGAACGCGCGTGAATCGGAAGTGGTGGTGTCCCCATCACGAGAAGATCGTCGACTCCGATGAATTGATCCGCGGCTATGAGATCTCGAAGAACAAATACGTCACCTTCACCGATGAAGAGATCGACACGCTGGAGACAGACGACAATCGCGCACTGGAGATCACCGAGTTCGTCGACCTCCACGAGATCGATCCTGTCTTCTTCGAAAAGGCCTACTTCCTGGGACCGTCACCCGGCGGAGGGAAGACGTATCGCCTCCTTGCGCAAGCCATGAAGAAGCAGGACAAGGTTGCGGTGGCGCGTTGGATCTCCGGCGGCAAGGAACACGTGGTCGTGCTCCGGCCCTACGAGAAGGGACTCATCCTGCACACGATGTACTACGCCGACGAGGTCCGCGACTTCGGCGCGATCGATCTCGAGGAGTCGCCGGTGCGCGACAAGGAGGTGCAGCTCGCAGAGATGCTGATCAACGAGCTGACCGAAAAGAAGTTCGATCCGCTCGCCTTCAGTAACGAGTACCGCGAGCGGCTGCTGCAGCGCATCCGCGCCAAGTCCAAAGGAAAGACGATCGAGCCCGAGGAACCGGAGGAAGAGAAGGGCGGCGAGGTCATCGACATCATGGAAGCGCTGCGCCGCAGTCTCGACAAAGGCCGCGGCGCGGCCAGGACCGCCCGACCGCACCGTTCAGCCGGAAAGCCGTCGGCGAAAGCACGGAAGTCCCATAAGAAACGGACCGCTTCGTAGGAACCGATGCCCGACCTGCTCAGGAAATACCGCGCCATGCGCGACTTCGGCGAGACGCCGGAGCCCGCGGGCGGAACGCCGAAGAAGGCGAAGCTCCCCATCTTCGTCATCCAGAAGCACCACGCGTCGCACCTTCACTACGACTTCCGCCTCGAGATGGAAGGCGTATTGAAATCGTGGGCCGTACCGAAAGGACCATCCTACGACCCGGCGGTGAAACGCCTGGCGATGATGACCGAGGATCATCCGTACGACTACGCCTCCTTCGAAGGCGTGATTCCGGCGGGAAACTACGGCGGAGGAAACGTCATCATCTGGGACAACGGCGGCTGGGAGTTCATCGAGCCGGGCGATGATCCCGTCAAGGCACTGAAGTCCGGCAAACTGACCTTCCGCATGTTCGGAAAAAAGATGTTCGGCGAGTGGGCTCTGGTGAAGATCCACGGGCGGCCGGGAAGCAAGGGCAACGAATGGCTGCTCCTCAAGCATCGGGACGAATTCGCCAGCACGGAGGTCGATGTCACGGAGCTCGCACCGCGCTCGGTCGTGTCCAACCTAACAGTGGAAGAGATCGGCGCCTCCAGGCGAATCTGGAAGAGCAATCGCGAGGCGTCGTCCAGTGGAACGCGTACGCCGACCGTGGCCAGCAGGCTGAAGTCGGCGAAGGCGGCCGGTACGCGGAAGGAGAAACCGGCCGCGACGACCGCTACGAAGAAGCGCGCGCCCGCTTGACCACGGACTCGATCTGCTGAAGGGCCAGTGAAAGCAGCTTCCGCTCGGACTCGAAGCTCGCGCGCTGAATCCCCTCCGTCAGCGCGACCCACTCGACGTCGTCCACCTCGCTGAGCTGCGGCGTCATCGTGCCGCCGAGGTGGCGCATGAGGTAGAAGTCGACGCTCTTCTTGATGAGCGTGTCCCCGGCTCGGAAGAAGTACTCGATCGTGTCGAGAAGTCCGATGATCTCCGCATCGAGCCCGGTCTCTTCCTTGACTTCGCGCAGAGCCGCTTCCTGGGAGGTCTCGCCGGGAGAGACCGCCCCTTTCGGTAACCCCCAGCGCGTCCGTCCGCGGGTGGCGATCATGGCCACGAACGGAGCACCGTCGCGAAGATCGATGACCGCGCCGCCTGAGGAGTGTTCGTTGCGGGTCTTTCGCGAGTCAGGCATCGATCGGATTCTACTTTCTCACGGCGGACAGGGCCATGGCCGACAGCAGCGCCGCGAGCAGAAGGAGCATCGGCGACGAGAGTGCGGGGACGGATCCGGCGACCAGGAAAGCCGTCGGATCCGACGGCGCACTCGTGGAGGGATCGTCAGAAGTCCGCGTCGTATCGTTCGTTCCGTTCCCATCGGAGTCGAACGACACGCTTGCCGAGTTCGCGATCGTGGTCCCGGTCGTGCCGCTCTTGATGAAAGCCTGAATCGTGATGGTCACGCTGCCACCGCCTGCGATGCTGCCATTCCAGGTGACGGTGTTTGTGCCGACGGTCGCCACGGTGGTTCCACTCGTGGCGCTGGCGCTGATCAGCGTCAGTGACGACGGCAGCACATCGGTCAGCTCGTTACCCGGATTATCGGTCTGCGCGAGAGTGCCCGAATTCGACAGGACGATCGTGTAGGTCACGATCGATCCTTCCGGATGCACCGGGCCGCCCGCCGACTTCGACGCCGTGACGTCAGGTGGTGTGGCCACGACAACTATGGAACTGCTGGTGTCATTCGATGCGTTCGCGTCCGGCGTGGCCGAGGCGATGTGTGCACTGTTGTTGACTGTCGTCCCGGGCGGGGTTGCCGGATCGATGACGACATCGAGTGTGAACGTCGCCGTCGCGCCGGCGATCATCGAAGCAGTGGAGCAGGAGATGGTCCCGTTGGCTCCGATCGGCGGCGCCGAACACGACCATCCCGCCGGCACACCCATCGCCGCGAACCGCAGCGGAGCGGGCAGCACATCCGTCATCGTTGCTGCAGCGGCGTCGCTCGGCCCCGCATTCGTCACGACGATCGTGTAGTGCAGCGGCCCTCCGCGCAGTGCCTGTGAGGGAGTGAGCGTCTTCGTGATGCCGAGGTCGGCGTTCACGGTCGTCTGCACGCTGGCGGTGGCTGAGTCGTTGGCGGGAACGGAATCGTCCGGAGACGAAACGGTCGCAGTCGTAGTAATGGTCGTCCCGGCAGGCGTGGACGACGGCACACGGGAAACGATCGAGAAGGTCGCCGTTCCGTTCACACCGAGCGTTCCCGAAAGCGAACAGTCGACGGTGCCGTTCGATCCCACCGCCGGGGTGGTGCACGTCCAGCCTGCCGGTGCGCTCACGGAAACGAACGTTGTGTCGGGGAGGGGAACGCTCACCGATGCTGTTGCTCCGTTGCTCGGTCCGTGATTCGTGACGACGGCCGTCCACGTCACATTCGCACCGGCGTTGACGAAGGCCGGCGCGGCCCCGAGGGTGATGCTGTAGTCGGAGACGGTCTGCACGAGCAGCGTGATGTCGGCCTGGTTGTCGTTGTTGGTCTGATCGGGTGTCGTGCTGGAAACCGTCGCGGTCGAGGTGTACACCCCGGTGGCGGCGGCGGGCGACGTCGACGCGTTGATCGTGAAGGTCGCCGTACCGGGCGGCAGCGTGGCCGCGGTACAGGTCAGAGTCGGTCCGTCGGTCCCGGGTGTGATCGCGTTGCACGACCAGCCCGCCGGAATCACGTCCGACTGAAACACGATCCCTGCCGCAATCGTAAAGGTCAATGAAGGATTCGCGGCATCACTCGGGCCTTCGTTGTTGAAGTTGATGACGAAGTCGACGCTCGTGCCGGCGGCCACGGGCTGCGGCTGGACGACGGAGCCATCGACCGAGACGCTGGCAACCTGTGCCCGCGCATCGACAGGTAGAAACACGAATGACAAGGCGACAGCGATCGCCAGAGCGACGGAAATTCGGTGGGACACTCAGCTCTCCTCGGACCCGCATTATCCCGTTTCTTTGCCGATTTCGTTGGTTCGACGTGACGTAACGGTGAAAAAGGCGTAGGATTTTTTCCATCTCATATCGCGAATACGGAGGTTCATGTGCCTTGGCTCGGAACCATTACTCTCGTAGGGCTGGTCGTTCTGGCGGCCCTGATCTGGGTTTTCCTGCGCCTTCGAAGCGGAGATCGCGTCCAGGAAGTGCTGGAGAAGAATCGGAGCACAGCCCGGGCCTGCACCCGCGCCAATCTTCTGGAGGGCATGGCGCAGATCCCGGTGGCGCTCGTTTTGACAGCGGACACGCTCTTCTATGAGAACCGCGACCTTCAGGCTTCGATCGAGGTCCCGATGATCGAAGAAGTCGAATACGACGATGAGACGGCGACCGGGCACACTGTCGCGGGCAAGGTGCTGCGGATTCGCGCCCACAACCATGCGTTCGAGTTCATGATGGATCTGCCGACGGCGAGGACGTGGGAAGCGGTGATGCCCGCTCGCCGTGTGGACCATGCCAAAGCGATGTGACGGAATCGCATCCGGCGCTACCGCTGTTGTGTGAGATTCGCGTCGGGGTGTAGCGCAGTCTGGTAGCGCACCTGCTTTGGGAGCAGGGGGTCGGAGGTTCGAATCCTCTCGCCCCGACCAACTTCTCGTTCTCCCCCACCAGTCCTCGTAGCTCAGTCGGATAGAGCAACAGCCTTCTAAGCTGTGGGTCGCAGGTTCGATCCCTGCCGGGGACACCAATCGAATCAACAACTTAGGCCCGGCGCGAATGCTCTCCGAGGGCCGACGTACCTTCTCATGTACCAAATTCGTTGACCAACATCGTCAGCGACGGTGCACTACGGAGCACCAAGGACCGACCCGACTTTCAAGCGCCACTTTTCAGGCGTCATTCGGAAAGGCTGCAGAAGTTCGATCAGCTTCCCGCTGTCCTTCGTGTTTGCGCCCTCCAGCCAGGAAGCAGTCCCGGAGCTACGCTCGAAATCTCGGGCTCTTTCGTGTCCGTGTTGCGCATGCGGCTACACTCCCACTCCGACTGAGTCGAAGGAGAATAGCAATGACCCTTCCAGATTTGAGCAGCAGTCCCGAGATCAATGGCCGTTCGCGGTCGGGACTCGAATATCGAATTCACGGAACCGTACAGCAGACGGTGATCATCGATCTGCAGCCGGGGCACACGGTGTTTTCCGATGCCGGCGGGATGTCGTGGATGTCAGGCTCCGTCGACATGAATACGAACAGCGGCGGCGGGCTGGGCGGAATGGTCAAGCGCGCCTTCTCCGGCGCGACGTTGTTCGTGATTGATTTCACCGCGCCGAAAGGTCCGGGTCAGGTTGCCTTCGCCAGCGATTTCCCGGGAAAGATCCTTCCTTTCGAGCTCGAGGCCGGCGAGTCGATGACCATGCATAAGCACGCCTTCGTTTGCGCCGAGAAGAGCGTTCAGCTCGACATCACCTTCACCCAGAAGCTCGGCGCGGGACTGGTGGGCGGCGAAGGGTTCATCCTGCAGAAGGTGACCGGTCCTGGAATGGTGTTCGCCGAGCTCGATGGTGACGCCGTCGAGTACCGGCTCAAGCCAGGCGAGACGATGAAGATCGAGCCAGGGCACATCGCCATGTTCGAGCCGTCGGTCTCGTTCGACATCACCAGGATCAAGGGGATCAAGAACATGCTCTTCGGTGGCGAGGGGATCTTCCTCGGCACGCTGACAGGACCGGGACGGATCTACCTGCATTCGATGACGGTGCACAAGATGGCCCACCGCATCGGTGAGTCGCTGCCATCGCGCTCAGAGGAGGGCGCAGCGGGCGGCGTCATCGGCGCGGTGATTAGTAGTGTGCTGCGGCGATGATGTAAGAAGCTACTCCACGCGACCCAGGACCGCGCCGACCTTCACTCGCCACTTTTCCGGCGTCATTCGGAACCGCTGGAGCAAGCCGACCAGATCCCCGCTGGCTTTCGTGTTCGCGTAGTACCCGTTCACAACTTGGCTACGGCAATGTCGTAGCCTTGCGCACACATTTCTTTCGCGAGTAGCACGCCAGCCTCTTTTTCCAGGTTGTCGGGGAATGGGATATAAATCAGCCCCTGAATGTCCGAGGGGCGCTCCATCTTGTCTTGCTCCTTCAGAAGAATTGCGACCTTCTTTCTGCCTAGCATCTGTAAGAGCATACCTAGCTCTAGGACGACGTTCTGGCGGGTGTCGGCGGCCTTCCTAAAATCCCCCCGTGCGGTCAGCTAAAAATCCCCCCTCCTGGAGGCGAGACGAAGGAGGGAGTGCGTGCAAGAACAGGAGAGATCAGAGATGCTCGACGCGGCGCCAGGGGGCGCCGTGGAGGAG
>JBBRTE010000011.1:0-145032 GCA_038244715.1 Thermoanaerobaculia bacterium | reverse complement strand
CTCCTCCACGGCGCCCCCTGGCGCCGCGTCGAGCATCTCTGATCTCTCCTGTTCTTGCACGCACTCCCTCCTTCGTCTCGCCTCCAGGAGGGGGGATTTTTAGCTGACCGCACGGGGGGATTTTAGGAAGGCCGCCGACACTGCGGGCAGAAGGACAGGGCCACGCCGAAAGAGCGTCGTGGCAAGGGTATCGAGGGAAGCATCTGGACATTCGTAGCCATCTGCCCTGACTGCAAGCTGATCCCAACGTGGCGCATCGGCGCTCGTGATCTCGCAACCGCAAGCCTGCTGCTCGCTGATCTGAAAGGATGCATGAGCGGCAAGTTCCAACTGTCAACCGATGGCCTGGAGACATACGTCTCGGCAGTCGTCCAACACTTCCGCGCGGTGGAAATCGACTACGGCATGGTGGAGAAAGAATATCGGTCCACCAGCGACGAGCGTCGCGCGGACAGCCGCTACTCGCCCGGTGCTTTGGTATCCGTGAAGAAACGCCGCGTCATCGGTGACCCAGATCAGGCTTACATGACCACCAGCCATATCGAGCGCGCGAACCTCTCGATCCGAATGACAAATCGCCGGTTCACGAGACTCACGAATGCGTTTTCCCGCCGTATCGAGATGCACCGCTTCTCGATCGCGATGACTTTCTTTTCCTACAACTTCATCAAGAAGCACCGCTCACTCGGCGGACAGACTCCAGCGATGGCGGCAGGAATCACTGATCACGCGTTCACGGTGCGGGACATGATCTTCGCGGCGGATCAAATGCTGGCGGCAGCGTGAGCTATTCTTTGCGGGAAGAATGGCGCTCTTTGACGGCTGCCGGTTAAAGCTGACTCGCGCACGCGAACACCTCGACGATCTCAATCGTCGCATTCAACTCTTCTACAGCGAAGAGCCAGACCCGCAAACTGTCTTTTGGGATCAGAGCCGCGAGCCGGACGAATACGTCGTCCGCGCCCGTATTCGTAAGTCCCCTGACGCAATTCTTGGACTCATCACGGGCGAAGCCAGTCACCATTTGCGCAGCGCTCTCGACCATGCAATAGGTGAACTCATCGAGGTCACTACCGGGGCGCCGCCTCCATCCAGCCACAACTTTGGATTTCCGATCTTTGCTGAGCGAGGCGAAGACACTGACGGAAAACTGAAGCGGATGACGCGCGGCGTTTCGCCGCTGACATTCGCATTCATCGAGAGGATACAACCCTACCAGTACAAAGAGCCGAAGCGCCACATTCTTTGGGTGCTCCATCGGATGGATATCGAGAATAAGCACCGATCCCTGCACGTCCTCCTGGGAGCCGCAGGAATCCGAAGAATCACCCACACCGGGAGTGGGGGCGCGAGTGCCTTCAGTGTTCCCGAGCGATGGGTCAACAACCCCGTGTCGTTTCCGCTGGAAGACGGCACAGAAGTCTGTAGCTTCTCCTCCCGCGATCCGTCGCATCCGGGCGTGAATGTTGAGTTGGATCTGTTCATCGGCCTCGCCGCGCCAAGTGAGGCGTTCGGAGTGCCGATTCAGGCCATCCTCGACGCTGCCACAAAGAATGTCGAAGAACTGCTCACCGCGCTGATGGCAACGGTCGCTTGAGGCGCCTGTTACAAGTCTCATGTCAAACTGATCCACTACCTGGGGTATGAAAAGGCGTCCGACTGGGGAAGGATCACGCCGAAGGTGGCGGCGGGAAGCCCTTTTGTGTGACGGTCAACTTTCGACCTGACCCGTTGCGTCCCCTGTTATAATCCCCACGTTCTTGGTAAATTTTTCCGATGGACGGTGAATACGACTCGACAACTGCGGTCGAGATATTTGGTCAGACGTATAACGTTCGTGGAGAGGGAGACCCGAACTATTTAACGGAGCTTGCGCGGTTCGTCGATTCCAGGATGCGCGAGGTCGCAGCGCAGGTCGCTACGGTCGACCCAATGAAAATCGCCATCCTGGCGGCTCTCAATATCGCCGATGAGTTTTCCCGCTACAGAAAAGACCGGCAGAATGCGGTTGGAATCTGGATCGAGAAAACGGAGGAAATGTCGGAGCGACTCGGGAAGATCATCACCTGAGCGACTCGTTATCAGACAGGCAGTTTTCGGAGTCCCTGCAGAGTTCGTGATGAACGATCTAACTCTTGAACCGATGCTTTTCTTACTTCGGGTGCTCGCGTCTTCGAGCCGCGTGCACACCGTCCGCCCGAGCGGCTCGTCCGTCCGGGAGTTGGAGACGGTAGCCTAAACGGCACGGGTAGAGCGCCCACCTGTTCCAGCAGGTTCAAGTAAGAATCCGACACACGGCCCAGGTGGGGTTCTCCGAAATTTTCCTCCGCGACTGCGCGCAAGCCTCCCGACTGGGGAGGTGCAGTTTGAATCTGAATGGTTATGTGATTGCAGTGCTCATCGGTGTGGCGGGCGCAGTGGTGCTCGCCGCTCTCTGGGCAGCCGTTTCCCGCAAACGTGGCGCCGCGCTGCTCGATGACGCGCGCCGGGACGCCAACCGCATCCTTGAGGATGCCCGCAAGTCGTCCGAGTCCCGGGCCAAGGAAGTCGACCTCGAGGCGAAAGAGAAACTTCTGCAGATGCGGTCGGAGTTCGACCGCAAGTCGCAGCAGCGCAATGACGAGTTGAAAGTCAGCGAGCGCCGCCTGCAGCAGAAGGAAGAGAACCTCGACAAGAAGACCCAGCAGCTCGACACCCGCCTGGCCGAGGTCGAGAAGCGCGACCGCGGGATCGAGGAGCGTGAGAAGACGCTGGAGCAGCGCGAGGCCGAGCTCGGCGAGCTCGTCGAAGCGCAGCGCCACAAGCTCGAGCAGGTGGCCGGCCTCACCACCGACGAAGCCAAGCGCGAACTGATCCGCGGCATCGAGAACGACGCCAAGCTCGAAGCGGCGCAGATCATCAAGCGCATCGAGACCGAAGCGAACGAACTCGGTCACCTCAAAGCCCGCAAGATCCTCGGTATGGCCATTCAGCGGATGGCCTCGGACTACGTTGCCGAGAACACCGTCTCCGTGGTCGATCTCCCGAGTGAAGACATGAAGGGCCGTATCATCGGCCGCGAAGGACGCAACATCCGCGCGCTCGAGCTGGCCACCGGCGTCGATCTCATCGTCGACGATACGCCGGAAGCGGTCATCCTCTCCGGCTTCGATCCGATCCGCCGCGAGATCGCCCGCATCTCGCTCGAGCGTCTCATGCAGGATGGCCGCATCCATCCCGCCCGCATCGAGGAGCTGGTCGAGAAGGTTCGTCAGGAGCTCGACCAGAAGTTGTTCGAAGAAGGGGAGGCCGCCGCCTTCTCTCTCGGCATCACCGACATTCATCCTGAGGTTCTGCGGTTGCTGGGCCGGCTCCGCTACCGCACCTCGTACGGGCAGAACGTGCTGATGCACTCGCTGGAAGTGGCGCAGCTCGCTGCGCTCATGGCCATCGAGCTGGGCGTGAACGACACGATTGCGAAACGTGGCGGTCTGTTGCACGACATCGGCAAAGCGATCGACCGCGAGATGGAAGGAACGCATCTCGAGCTCGGACGCCAGGTGCTGGAGAAGTACAACGAGAAGCGCGAAATCATCCACGCGATGGAGTGCCACCACGGCGACTACGACCCGACCACGGTCGAAGCCGTGCTGGTCAACGCCGCCGATGCACTCTCCGCCGCCCGTCCCGGCGCCCGGCGCGAGATCCTCGAGAACTATGTCCATCGTCTGGAGCGTCTCGAAGGGATCGCCAACTCGATGGAAGGCGTCTCCAAGAGCTTCGCCATCCAGGCCGGGCGCGAGCTTCGCATCATCGTCAATGCCGAGAAGATCACCGACGAACAGTCGATCTGGCTGTCGAAGGACGTCGCCCGGAAAATCGAAGCAGAGTTGCAGTATCCGGGTCAGATCAAAGTGACCGTGATCCGGGAAATGAGAGCGGTCGATTATGCGAAGTAGCGGTTTGGCTCTTAGCTCGCAGCTCTCGGCTCTTAGGGGTTTGAGGGCTGCGAGTGGCTGCCGCTCCTTTCCTGACAGCTAAGAGCCAACAGCTAAGAGCTACGAATCCATGGTCAACATCCTCTACATCGGCGACGTCGTCGGCCAGCCCGGCCGGAAGGCGCTGCATCAGAAACTGAATCACGTGGTCGATCGCGAGAAGATCGACTTCACGATCGTCAACATCGAGAACGCCGCCGGGGGCTTCGGGGTGACCGAGGCGATCATGGAGGAGCTTTCGGACCTTCCCATCAACGCCTACACCTCGGGAAATCACATCTGGGACAAGAAGGACTTCGTCGACAACTACGACCACTACGAGCATGTAGTCCGGCCGGCGAACTATCCGCAGGCGAACCCCGGCAAGGGCCGCGTCATCCGGCAGACGGCCGCAGGCGTGAACGTGGCGGTCGTACAGGTCATGGGCAACGTTTTCATGCCGCCGTGCGACAACCCGTTCTATGTCATGGATCGGGAACTGAAGGAGATCGGCGGCGCCGCGAAGGTCATCATCGTCGACATCCACTGTGAGGCGACCTCGGAAAAGCAAGCCATGGGGCGTCACCTCGACGGCCGTGTCTCCGCCGTTCTGGGAACCCATACGCACGTGCCCACGGCGGACGAGCGGCTGTTGCCGAACGGCACTGCGTTTCAGACCGACGTCGGAATGACGGGCGCGTATGACTCGATCATCGGGTTCCGGCCGGACGAGGTCCTGTTCCGCTTCCTGATGAACACGCCGAAGAAGCTCGAAGTGGCCAAGCGCGATATCCGCCTTTCCGGCGCGATGATCGAGGTGGACGAGACCACCGGCCGCGCCTCGCGGATCGTCCGCATCCAAGAGAAAGTCGAGGACTAGCCGTGCGCCTCGGCGTGATCACGCTCGGGCACGTGCATGCCGACGAGCTGACGGCGTTGACGCCGCACCTACAGCATCTCGAGCAGCTCGTTCTCGACGTCCCCTTCGATGATCCGCTGTCGAAGCATCGCGCCGAATTGAACCGCGCAGTCGATGCGTCGACGGAGGACTGGCTCCTCATCGTGCGCGAGCGGGAAGTCGTCGACGATGCCATTGCCCGCGAGATCACCGACGCCATGCGCGCGCAGACGGCCTGGGGTTTCCGCATCCGATCCATCCCGATGTACGCGGGCAAGCCGCTGAACATCGGAGCCAACGACGGTGAGCTGCGCCTGTTCCATCGCCGTCACCTGCTGCGGCGCGGGGAACTGGGCGTGCAGGGAACGGTCGTGCGGCTGCACAACGTGCTCCGTTCGATGACCTTCGAGTCGGTGGAGGCGCACCGCGAATACCTCGCGAAGAACGGGGTGCCCCATTCACTGCTGCGCCGGTTGCTGCTCTTCGCGCATCATGCGGTCGTGACTCGCGCGCGCGATCGAAACACGCTGCGGTATCTGTGGATCGAAGCAGGGTACGACCATGGAACGGCCGCTCCGTCGGTCCCCGAAGTCTGAGCAAGCCCTGCGAGCGCCCGCTACGCCATTTGCAGATGCGCGGCCGGCCTTCCGATCGAGATCGCCCGCAGCGTGCCGTTCGCGCGGAACTGCCGGGGCGACATTCCGAAGCGTTCGCGGAACTGCTGCCGGAAGTAGTTCTCGGAGTCGAAGCCGCAGCGGCGCGCGATCTGGGAAATCCGCATGTTTCCGGATTTCAGCAGCCGCGCCGCCTTCTCCAGTCGCTTCTCTTTGAGGAAGTGGCTCAGCAGGCGGCCGGTGATGCGATGGAAACGGCCGGACACGTACTGACGCGTGTATCCGAGCTCCTTGGTCACGGCTTCGACCGTCAGCTCTTCGTCGGCGCGCACCCGGCGACGGACAGTCTTGATCAGAGCTCGTAAGAGGCCATCCATACGGTCCTCCTTGGAAGCGCCAGCCGAGCCGCTGTACTCTTCGGGTTCAGCGTGCTGGTCCGGCTTTATTCGATTTAATTGTGGCGCCATCATAGCCCAGATCACGGGGGACATGTGGAAGACTCATCTTTCTTGCGGAACGTAGGTCTCTTCGTCGAATTTGACCAGGAGGAGCTCGCCGGGATCGGCCGGTCGATGGTGCTCCATCACTTCGGGCCGGAGGACACAATTCTGGCCGAGGGAAACGCAAACCGGGCCCTCCACGTCCTGAAGAGTGGCCGGATCCGGGTGTCCAGGAACGTGAACGACCGGGAAGTGCCTCTCTGCGATCTCGTGACGGGACAGAGCTTCGGCGAGCTGTCAATCATCGAAGACGGCGTCGCCTCGGCCACCCTGCGCGCTGTTGCGGATACCGAGGTGATGTCGCTGCCGATGCAGGCACTGGCGACGTTTCTTCAGCAGCACCCGGCGGCCGCCAGTAAATTCTGGCGCGCCATTGCCGTCGACCTCCGCCGGCGCCTTCTGCAGACGAACGACGTCGTCCGCAGCTACTTCGAGATCAACCAGGCGCTCATCGACAATCCCACATTTCGCGAGGCGTACGCGATGTGCAATCGGTGATGAGTTTCGCTCCCATCCAGAAGGACGTCGACGACTACATCGGCCAGTTCAAGGAAGGCTACTTTCCACCGCTGTCGATGCTCGCGCGGCTTACCGAAGAGCTGGGGGAGCTGGCGCGTGCTCTCAGTCACGAGGCGGGCTTCAAGAAGCCGAAGGGCGGCGAGGGGAAGGGGGAGGTGGCCGAGGAGCTCTGCGACCTGATCTTCGTGGCGGTCTGTCTCGCCAACTCCCTCGGAATCGATCTGGACGAGGCGTTTCAGGCAGTGATGACGAAGTATCGCGTTCGCGACGCCGATCGCTGGACCCGAAAGTAGGTCCCAGCGAGCCCGGCCCGGCACCCCATGCTACGATTTCCCCAATGCGTCCCCTTTCCGTTGCTCTCGCGCTGGCCCTGATGGTCGGGTCTCTTCAGGCGCAGGTCCGTCTCGTGGTGAAGCGCGACGGTTCCAAGGTCATCTCCAACTTCGGCGCCTCATCCTCTGCGGGCCACGGCAGTGACTGGAACTGGTGGGCCAAACAGCGCGACCGGCGCTCCACGTTCGATGCGTATATCGACCGTTATGCCGCGCAGTACCGCGTCGATCCGATCTTTGTACGCGCCGTGATTCAGGTCGAATCCGATTTCAACCCCCGTTGCGTTTCCAACAAGGGCGCCCGCGGGTTGATGCAGCTGATGCCGGAGACGGCGCGTCAGTACGGTGTTCACAATGTCTTCGATCCTGAGGAGAACATCCGGGGCGGCGTCCACAACCTGGCCGACCTGCTGGCGCGTTACCGGGGCGATCTGCATCGCGTCCTGGCCGCCTACAACGCCGGCGATGGTGCCGTGGCGAAGTATCGAGGCATCCCCCCGTACGAAGAGACGATGACGTACGTGAAGCGGGCGCTCACGGTCTACTACGGTGCGCCATACGCTCAGGCGACGAGCTTCGCGGGCGGGCGAGGCGGGCGCAGACTTGCCGGTGGGTTCCCCAGCCGCACGCAGCCGCTTCTGGCTCTTCTCCCCGGGATGCGCTACCTCGGTACGCGTTAAGGCGGGAAGGACGGCCTGCTCCCGAGGCGAGCGCTGGTACAATCAACGACGTCCATGCCCGAACGTGACCCTGCCGTCGCTCCTCCGTTCGACCAGGGCGTCTTCCTTCTTCACTACAACCGCGGACGTGAAGCATTTCAGGAAGCGCGCTACGCTGAGTCGCGGCGTGAGCTGGAGAATGCGCAGCGCCTTCGCCCCGATGACGCCGACGTCCTCAATCTTCTCGGCCTGATCTACTTCAAGACGAACGCGTTTCCGGAAGCGGAAGTGATCTATCGCCGGCTGGCGAACGAGAACCCGAACGTCTTCATTCTCCACTCGAATCTGGGACTGATCCTATTCAAGCAGGGGAAGCTCGACGAATCGGAGCACTATCTGTTGCGGGCGATCGAGCTGCGGCCGAACTACGTCAAATCCCATCTGTATCTCGGGTTGCTCTATCGTCAGCGCCGGAAGCCGGGGCTGGCACTCGAGCATCTCCGGTTCGCTGGCGCCGACAAGCTCGTGCGCGAGGTGGAGGCCGAGATGCGCCCGAAAGGGCCTACCGGGATCACCTCTCCGCCCCCTGCGGCACCACCCAGCGCGGCGGCACCGAAGAGCACGACACAGAAAATCACGACACAGAAGATCGTCCCACTCACCGACGCACGGCTGGCGGAGGTTCGCCCGCTGATGACGCAGCCCGGCGGCACGCGGAACCCCGTGGAGGCGCCCAAGGTGCCGGACACGGCGCACACCGCAGCTCGCAAACTGCAGGATGCCGTCGATGAGACGCAGCTTGCCGACGACAAGCGCATCGATCTCGCGCACAAGATCGAGGGGGCGTCGAAGACATTCACCCTGCACGAGAACGGATTCCTGGAGATCAATTTCGGCCGCAGCGTCCATGTAAAGCGCGGGACGGTCTCGAGCTATTCAGGGAACCTCAAATTCGTGGCGGAGTCCGGCCTTCTCGGAACCACGGCGCAGACCCTCGTGAAAGCGGTCGGGCAGGGCAAGATCTTCGTCTACGAGAAGGGTCGCAAGACTTTCCTGCTCGATCTCAATGAGGAATTCATCTACGTCGAGGGCGGCAATCTGCTCGCGCTCGAGGACACGCTCACGTATCGCGTCGAGCCCATCTACGACGGCACGTATCAGCGCAAGATCGACACCGTGAAGATTTTCGGCAAGGGATCGCTGGCCATCTCCACGCACATCGAGCCGCTCACGCTGCGGGTCACGCGCGAGTATCCGCTGTCGATCTCTTCGAATGCGCTCGTGGCCTGGACCGGGAACGTGATCCCGACCGTGATGGATGACAAGCTCCTGGAAAATGTCATGATCGAAGACGCGGATGAAGTAGGGTTCAAGATCCGCTTCGAGGGCGACGGCGTCGTCGTGAGCGAGCAGTAACCGGTGTAAGGACGATCGATGGCAATGACGAAGAGTGCGGCGCCCCAATCCGATACATGGTCCAAAATCACGGTCGTCCTGCTCGACCGGCAGGTAGCCTTCCTCGACCGGATTGCCGTCGACATCCGGCTACGGCATAGCGTGGCGATCTCGCGCGCAGAACTGATCCGTGCGTTGATCGAGGCCGCGTCGCAGAGCGATGTCACGTTGTCGAATGCCAGTGACTCCGACGGCATGGTGGAAATGCTGCGCGCCACGTGGAGCGGTGGCCGCCCCAAGCGCAAGCGCTGACGCCGCGGGACGCCGGCGTCTTCCGCCGGGCTAATCCTTCGCCGTAGCTTCCCGCCGCCACAGGTTCTGCGACGGAATCCTGAGAGCCCGATTGAATTTCGACGAGGCGTTTTCCCACGCCACGATCTCTGTCAGCTCGACGATCGTATCGTCATCGAAGCGTTCCCGAATCCGCGCAAACAGCGCGTCCGAAACGTCGCTTCCGGTGATCGTCATCGCGTCTGCGAACTCCAGCACGAGCTGCTCGAGGTCGTCGAACAGGGGCGACGACCGCCAGTCCGCCAGGGACAACAGCTTTTCATCCGCGATTCCCAGTGCGCTGCCGACCGCAGCGTTGATGTCCTGTCAGAACTCGCAACCGTTCAGAAAGGCGACGCGCCGGTTGACCAGGGCGGCCAGCCGTCCGTCGATCAGCCCCGACGTGCCCAGACCACTCCACATCATCCGCACGCCCTTGAAGATCGAGGGGCGGCGCGCGTAGACGAGATGATTCAGCAGCGGTGCTCCCCACTGCTTCGCCTGCGCGTCGAGGACTGCCTGGATGGATCGATCGAGTTGGCTCACTTCCGCATCAGCAACGCGCGCCATACGTTTTTCCTCGCTTTGAATTTTCCGCATCGTACACTTGGCAACCATGCCGGAGCTTCCGGAGGTCGAGCTCTACCGCCGCTACTTCGCGGATCATGCTCTGCACCAGCCCGTTCGCCGTGTCCGCGTGCTCGACGAGCGCATCCTCGGCGTCCGCAAGACGCTGTTTTCAAAGGCGATGACCGGTACGATGTTCACGGAGACCCGCCGCCACGGTAAGCATCTGTTCGTGGCCGCCGGAGCGGCGTGGCTGCACCTGCACTTCGGCATGAGCGGCGATCTCTTGTACTACCGAAGTGCGGAGGACCAGCCCCGCTTCGCGCGGGTCGTGTTCGAATTCCAGAATGGCGCGCACCTGGCGTACGACGATATGCGCCTCTTCGGTGTCGTCGACCTCACACCCGATCCCGACCACTTCATCCTCGAGCATCACCTCGGCCCCGACCCGCTCGATCCCGGCTTCCGCCTCTCCCGATTTCGCCGGATCGTGGCTGGACGGCGCGGCGCCGTGAAATCCCTGTTGATGTCCCAGGAGATCATCGCCGGGCTCGGGAATCTCTACGTCGATGAGACGCTCTACCGTGCGTCGATCCATCCCCGCCGTGCGGTCGATACGCTGTCGGATGTCGAGGTGAAAGCGATCCATGCCGGCATGCGCGCCATCCTCAGGGAAGCGATCACGTTCAAGTCCGGCGGTGGCGACTATCCGTCCCGCTACCTCATCCCGCACCGCGAGGAAGGCGAACGTTGTCCGCGCTGCGGCGGCACGATCCAGCGCACGGTCGTGTTCGGCAGAACGACGTATTTCTGCGGTACGCACCAGAGGTAGACGCGAAAGGGTTCTTCGACGAGTTCCCCCCGGCATCGCTCTTGCGCTCGCGTCTCCCATGAGCAATGAAGTGATTTTCGACGCGATTGCGAAGCAGGATTGGCTCGAGGCCGCCGCCGATCCCATTTCCCAGGCGATCCACCAGCTGTTTCCTGGCGAAGCGGGTCAGGCGATCAAGAACGCGCTTCACGGCACCTGGCTCGGTCATCCGTTGCATCCCGTGCTGACCGACATCCCCGTCGGTGCTTGGACGGTCGCCATGGTGCTCGACGCGATTGGCACACTCAGCGGCCGTTCCCATCTCGAGGGAGGTGCTGATGTCGCGATCGCCCTCGGGCTCGCCGGTGCCGTCGGCGCGGCGGTCACCGGCGCGACGGACTGGTCGGAGACGGATGGCCGGGCAAAGACGATCGGACTCCTCCACGGGCTTCTCAACGTCGGCGCGACCGCACTCTACGCGTCGTCACTGATCATGCGCCGCCGGAAGAAGCAGCGCTCGAAGGCAGTGGCGCTCTCGATGCTCGGCTTCGCCATCTCCGGTGCGTCTGCATATCTCGGTGGTCATCTGGTCTTCGGCGAGCAGGTCGGGGTCGATCACACCGCGACTGCCGGCGCCGGACAGCCGGCGCATTTCCACGGCGCCATCGAGGAGGCGAAACTCGCCGAGGACACACCGATGCGAGTGGACATCGAGGAGACGGCGATCGTCCTCGTCAAACACGGCACGGGCAACTTTGCACTCACGAACACCTGTCCCCACCTCGGCGGCCCTCTCAACGAAGGGAAGATCGTCGGCGACGCCATCCAGTGCCCCTGGCACGGGTCCGAGTTGGCCCTCGAGGATGGTCACGTGATCAACGGCCCGACAACCTATCCCGCTCGCTGCTTCGACGTGCGGCGGCGCAAGGGGATGCTCGAGGTTCGTGCCGAGAAGAAGGTGTGAGAGAACGGTCCTGACCCGTTGCCGCTCACAGATCCTTGCCGCTCACAGATCAACGAGCAGCGGCGCCATGGAATCCATCTCCGTCAGCGCCAGTGCCGCCTCGACGACGCGTCGCTGCGTGCCGGGGTCGTTGGGTTTACCGAGCGGGTATCCGTGCGGGAACGGGACGAAAAGCGCCCGAGGTGGGCGGACTTTCTCCGCGACCTCGCGAAGAAGCATGAGGCAGACGGTGGTGATGCCCCGTCGCTCGAGCTCTGCGGCGATCAGACAGACCGTCTGATTGCACATGGGTCACACCGGAACTAGGAGCGCGACGTCCACCCCGCAATCGACCAGGTGTTGCGCTGCAACCGGGGCCGAGTGTCGCATCAGCCTTCCCGGTGCCGGGATCGATCCCATGAATGAGAGATGGTTCTTGCTGACGCTGCCGATCCGCTGCTCCGCGGCCATCTCCCGCACGCGATCGAGTGGAAACGCCAGATTGGGATCGGAGCGAATTCCCGCGTGGTCGAAGCTCCTGCTGCGGTGCGTATCGATCAGCGTTGCGATATCCGTCTGGCCGCCGATGACACGAAAGCTGCTGTCACCGCCCAGGATCGATTCATCGAATGGAGCCTGGTCCGGCAATACCAGCCCTGCGGTGGAAACGACTGCCACCGTCGCCTCGGCCAGCGGTTTCCGTAGCGGTGTCCAGGGGATGGGATCGATCCGTCGCCACCGGTAGGCCTTCAGAACGCCGCGGACGGGGAAGGAAAACTCGGAGGCATCGCCCACGGCGGGAAGTGTATCGCGCGTGCTCGCGGGAAGACGCCTGTGGCAGGATAGTCACCCATGCGCATCCGAGTCGGCACCAGCGGCTACAGCTATAAAGAATGGAAGGGGACGTTCTATCCGGAGGATCTGCCGGCGACGAAGATGCTCCCGTACTACGGCGAGCGCTTCGACTCGGTCGAGATCAACAACACGTTCTACCGGATGCCGGACGCGAAGATGGTCGCGAAGTGGGGCGAGCAGGTGCCCGAGGGGTTCACGTTCGTCCTGAAGGCGCCTCAACGGATCACGCATCAGAAGAAGCTGGCGGGTGCCGATGCGGACGTCGTGTTCCTCTTCGAGGCCGCATCGGTTCTCGAGAGCAAACTCGGGCCGATCCTCTTCCAGCTCCCGCCCTACCTGCGGAAGGATGCTGCACTGCTCCACGAGTTCGTCGCGTCCCTTCCGGAGCAGCGGAGGGTGGCGTTCGAGTTCCGTCACGCGTCGTGGTTCGATGACGACGTCTATTCGATTCTCCGCGACCGCGACATCGCCCTCTGCGCCGCGGACACCGATGAAGTCACGGATGTCGAGGCGCTCGTCGTCCCCACCGCCTCGTGGGGCTACATGCGTTTGCGACGCACCGAATACGCGCCGGGCGAGCTCGAGGCATGGGCCGAGCGGGTGCAGCGGCAGAGCTGGAACGACGCCTACGTTTTCTTCAAACATGAAGACGAAGGGAATGGCCCTCGCTTCGCTGTCCAGTTCCGTGCGCAACTGCGTTGACGGCGCGACTCACCCTTCGCTACCCTTCGCACTCGTGTCCCTGCTGCGGAGCCTGATGGTTTTCTCGATGCTGACGACGCTCAAGTACGTCAGCAGGATCTTCTACCGGTATGATTTTGCCTGGGTCGGCGACGTTCCGCCGAAACCGTGGCGTGACATCCGGTTGGTCGCCTTCCTCAATCACACCAGCCTGTTCGAACCCGTCTTCCTCGGTGGCGTTCCACCGAATTTCATCTGGCGTCTTGCGGCGCACGGCGTCGTGCCGGCGGCGGACAAGACCACCGGACGTCCGCTCGTCGGAATGATCTTCAAGTTCGTGGCGCATCACGTCATCGCCATCACGCGGGAGCGTGACCACACGTGGTTTGAACTGCTCCGCGCGATCGATCCCCATTCAATGGTCATCATCGCGCCCGAGGGGCGGATGAAGCGGGCGAACGGGCTGGACCTGCAGGGGAATCCCATGACGGTGCGCGGCGGCATCGCCGACATTCTCATGGCGATGAAAGAGGGAAGGATGCTGATCGCCTACAGCGGCGGACTGCATCACGTGCAGATTCCGGGACGCGTGCCGAGCATCTTCCGGACGGTGCGCATGCGGCTGGAGATCGTCGACATCGCCGCGTACGTCGACGAGATGATGCGCAACGGTGGTGCGGACCAGTTCAAGAAGAACGTGATGCACGACCTCGACCGGCGCCGCGATTTCTACTGCCCCTCGGAGCCGCTGAAGAAGACGGCCTGACGGGATCTGTCTCCCGGCCGCGTGGTTTCGCGGTTACGCCGGATTGCGTATCCAGGACCTTCTGGAAATCCTCCAGGGGCATCGGTCTGCTATTGAGGAACCCCTGGATGTAGTCACATCCCATCGTCCGCAGGAACTCCAGCTGCTCGCGATGTTCGATGCCCTCCGCAATGACCTTCATTCCGAGATCGTGCGCGAGATCGATCATCGACTTCGTGATCGCCCGGGCTCGCTTGTCGAAAGAGAGGGGATCGATGAACGTCGCCGGAACCTTCAAACCGTCGAGCGGGAAGCGCAGGAGGTGCTCGACCGACGAGTGACCGGTGCCGAAGTCGTCGAGCCAGAGCTGAACGCCCAGCTCCTTCATTTCATCGAGGACGTGCCGCGTCTGTTTGGGATACTCGATATAGCTGACTTCCGTGATCTCAATGTTGATCTTGCGTCCAGGAATCGAGTCGAAAGAGATCGGGACCTTCCTCCGCGGCCTGCGTCAGTGGCACCGCGCTGCGGATCTCGCCGGTTTCCCGGCGGGAACGCAGCAGAGCCTCGGCGCTGATGATGCGGCCCGAAACCAGCTCGTGAATCGGTTGATAGGAGAGGACGAGTTGGTCCTGATCAAGCGCCCGGCGGACATCGGCACGCGGGGCGGATTTGACCATGCGCAGAATCAATCCAACTCGCGTGTCGACGGGCCGCTACAATCGCTTTCCCAATGCCAGCCACGCTTTTTCCCGTGCAATCGCGCCGCGCCGAGCGGATGAAGAGGATCCAGACGTTGCAGCATGTCGCGGCAGCGTTGCTGCTCGCCCTGGCGGCATCCGGCCATTTGCGCGCGCCAAACAGTCACGATGTGATTCTCCCCGGGCTGGAGCTCGCGGCCAGCGCGGCACTCATCGTGGCAGCCATTCGCGAACGGCTTCGTCACTCCCGTGGAATGGGACACGAGCGCTTGGCGTGGATCGAGATCGCCGGGGCGGCGATGGCGCTTGTCGAGGCCATTCATCGACTCTACGAGCCCCATCATCTGTCCTTCCGAATCGTATCGTTCGTGCCGCCGGTGATCCTGCTGCTCTTCGCCTTCTTCGAGGTCCGGTTGCAATCGTTCCGCTATCTAAAGGTCGAGGATGAAACCTTCACGGCGCGTTTGAGGCTCATCCTGCCGAGAAAGCGGATTGCCCTGAAGCATGTGAGGACGTTTCGTATCGCTGGCGACGCCGTGGAGTTTTCGCTCCACGACGGATCCACGAGGCGTGTCAGCCTTCGCGACGTCAGAAATCTCGACGATGCGAAGGCGTGGCTTCGCGCTCAGCCGATCCTGGGGGAAGTTGCAGAGTTACCCTCGCCGTAGCTGCCAGCCCGCGATCGCGATCCCAATCGCGGCCAGAGCGATCAGCAGTTTGTTCTCGCCCAGAACCGACCGAAGCGACTTCTGTGGCCTGCCGGAGGTGCCCATCGCGCTCATCTGCACGCGTCGTGCGCTTCCCTTCATCGAATCGGCCACCGCCACCCTGAACGCGTCGAGCGTCTTCGGTTCGTCTGACGGAGCGACGACCATCGCGCGCTGCGTGTCGATGTGCATGACGTTCGACGGCATCGGCACGATCATCTTCTCGCCGCGCTCGCCCTCCACGACGTTGTAGGTCCCCTGGTCGAAGTAGAGCGGGGAGGGTCCGAGGCGGGTGTTGCGGAGGAAGACGACATGCTCGTCCCCCTCGCGAAAGACCGGAACGCCGATCGTTTCCTGATGAATGCCGTTGACGCTGCCGCCCGGAGTGACCACGGTCAGCTGCCCGGCCGCGTTTCCCTTCATCGACTGCTCGACGTTGAAGGTGGCGTACGTCACGATCCAGCGGCCCGTGGGGTCGAACTTCGCTTCCGTCCTCATGCACTTGCCGAGGATGATCGCGGCCGAATTGTCGACTTTCTCGTCGAAGGTGACGGCCTGCGCGATGGCGGCCCTGGCTGCCGGGACCACGAAGGTGAAGGCGATGACGGCCACGAAGGCGGCAATTCGGTTATTTGGATTCATCTGGAACTTACAATAAGCAATCGAGAGGCCATATTAGTCCGTTTTCGAGCCTGGGATCGAGGAACTTCAAACGGCTCGGCCGGCTTATGCACTGGGACCGCGGACGATGCGGCAATGGAGCCTGTTTAGCCTCATGCGTTTCCTTACTGCCTGCTCCGGCCAGAACCAGGCGGTCGCGGGTGACGCAACTCGAGTCCAAACCGTCTCGCATTCCGTGGGACAAGATGGACCTCACCGATCCGGAGCACCCGCGTCTGACCTGCACGCTGGACGAGTGTCCTAGCGCGCTATGCGGCGCGCGGCCGGCGCCGGCGGTCGGCGATCGTCTCGCGGAGAAACTTGAGGAGTGCGCGTTCTTCCTTCGAAAGGCCGACCCGAACGACGGGCGAGCCCTTGTGATGCTTGCGCAGCATCTCGAACGGCTTGCCGTCCATGTACTCGTCCAGCAGGCGGGGACAGATGTAGGACGATCGGCAGACCGCCGGGGTGTTTCCCAGCCGTTCGGCCGTCGCCTGCACCGCCAGCTTGATCTTACGCTTCCGCTCGGTCTTGCTCGAGCCCTGACCTTCCATGCCGAGGGCGATGGAGCAGAGCAGGGTGCCTGCCCAGGTACGAAAGTCTTTCGCGGTGAAGTTCTTGCTGATGATCGACTGGATGTAGTCGTTCACATGCCGGTCCTTCACATCGCGGACTTTGCCGTTGTCGATGAACGCGAAGAGCTCCGCTTCTCCCAGCTCGCGAAGGTCGCGAACGACGGTTGCGACCTCTGCATCCTCGATCGCACGCTTCTGCGTCTTTCTCCACTTGCCGACATAGTCGAAGAGGATCACGGATCCTTCGAGCGTTACATGTTTGCTCCGGATCGTTGTCAATCCGTACGTCGCCTCGGACTGCGCACTCTTGTCGTTACCGACGCGGAAGAACCCTTGATCGATGAGGCGGACGATGGCCGCGAGAACGTGGTCGCGGTCGAGGTCAGGACGTTTGAGGTCGGCGCGGACGCGGCGCCTCAGAGCGGGAAGGGATTCGCCAAACTCGACGACGCGCTTGAACTTCTCCTCTTCCTGATGAGCCCGGAAGCGAGCGTGATAGAGGTACTGCGTGCGGCCCTTCTTGTCGATGCCGACCGCCTGCAGTGGCGCAGCGTCACCGCGGGCGATGCGCACGTCCTGCCAGGCTGGCGGGATCCCAAGCTTGCGGATGCGGGCCAGCGTCTTCTCGTCCTCGATGGAGGCGCCTAGGGAGCTGCAATAGGTGAACTCTGAGTCTTTGCTACCTTCGCGGCGGATGCCGTGAAGGTCGAGGTTCCAGCGGCGTCGGACCCCCTTTCCCGGCATGATCACTACGAATTTTGCGAGAATGGTGCCGCTTGACGGATGCCGGTGGTCAGCAGTGGATGATGCAGGGCGGCGTGGTCGCGCCGCTGACATCGCAACAGCGCCTGGCGGTAGGCGTTCTCGCCAGTCTCGTGGCCCTGACGCGCGTCGTCGCCGTCTCCCATTCGATGTGGGACTGGGACGAAGCGTTGTTCGTTGCGGCGCTGCAGCACTATGACGTCGCGCTGCACCATCCGCATCCGCCCGGGTTTCCCCTCTTCTTCGCTCTTGCGAAACTCGTTCGGCTGTTTCTCCACGACGACTTCCATGCTCTGCGCGCGGTCAGTTTCGGAGCATCGATCTTCCTCTTTCCCGCGATGGTCGCGCTGGCGCGGTCGCTGCGCTTCCGATTTCGTACATGCCTCACCGCGGCACTGCTCTTCAGCTTTTTGCCGAACGTCTGGTACTGGGGCGGTACGGGATTCACCGATACGCTGGCGCTGGTGACGGCTCTGGCGGCCGTCGCGTTTCTTCTCCGCGACGATCGCAGCCGGTGGACGTACATCCTGGGTTGCGTTTTCTTCGCTGCGACGATGCTGGTGCGTGCGCAGAACGTGCTGCTGGCCTGGCCCTGGATGGTTGCGTCGTGGCGCCGATGGCGCTCGGGGCTTCGGCGGGATGCGATCACAGGGACTGTGCTCATCGTCGTCCTGGTCTTGGCGGGGTATGGAATCGCTGCAGAACTGACGGGGGTCGGGGACTTCATCTCTGCGACGAAGTGGCATCAGCATTACGTGGCCACGGTCGACGGCGCGTTGAATCCGGAGCGCATTCCGATGCGGTTCCTGTTGCGCAACTTTCTCTTTGATCCATTCGAGTCTCGGGCCGCATCGACGGTGATGTTTGCGTTCACGCTGCTGGCATTGGCTCGTCCGCGGCGCGCCCACCTCGACGCGGTGCTGGCGTTCGAGCCGAACTTCCTGCTGGCCTGGTTTCTTCTGAATCCGACAGGCATCAGCCGGCTGTCGCTCGGCTACATCGCGGCGAATGTGCTGCTGGCCGCGGACGGCATGGACGTGGCCGCGTGCTTCCTCACTTCGCGGTCTCGTACAGGTTCACGGGAGCGCCTCGCTGCAGTGGCGCAGGCGCTCTTCGCCGCTCTCGTCATCGGACGCTACGTCCTTTGGGTGTGGCCTGGGATCTGGCAGGTCCGAATGACGGAATCACCGCCAGTGCTCGCCGTGCGATGGATTCAACAGAACGTTCCGCGGGGAGGGAAGGTCTATGCAGCGGGCGGCATGGAGCCGTTCGTCGCGTACTTCCTGACGGACTACACGATCATCCCTGTGCCCGATGCGTTCGACCCGTCGACCGTTCCTGCGGACCGGAACGCTGTGTTCGTCGCTGACCAGCCGAATTCATCAGCCCAGGCGATGAACTTCCACCGGCCGCACAAGCCGCTGTGGGCCGTGTTCAACAGGCGGTATTTCGAGAGCTCCGTCGTGCCGGTCGCGGGGTGGGTGAAGCCAGGTCAGGGCTGGTACGGCGAGGAAGTGGGCGACGAGGGTGAGCGGTGGCGATGGATGGGAAGGGAGGGCCACACGACGCTGGCACCGCTGGGGCGGCGAGCGCAACTCGGATTTCGCGTCACGCTTCCGCTGGCGAGCGAGCCGGCGCCGAAGGTCACCGTCATTTTCGACGGTGCGCCGATCGACGAGTTCGTCCCGAAGTCGTCAGACGTAGAACGGTTCTACATCGTGACCTCGCGCAGCACGTCGCCGGACGAACTCGTGCTGTCAGTCGATCACGTCATCAACCTTTCGCATACGCATCCCGGAGGCGACCCTCGCGACCTCGGCCTCCAGCTACACCGCGTCTTCTGGAAGGAGGTGCCGTAGCACCGGTTCCGGCTACTGCTTGAATGTGATCGACTGCGGTCTCCACGTCTTGACGCGCTTGCCGTCTTTGATCGGTGGTGTGAAGCGTACGGCACGCATCGCTCGAATCGCGGCCTCGTTGAAGCCGAAGCGCGGATCGCCGCGGAGGATCTTCACCTCCGATACGTCTCCGTTCTCAGAGATCAGCGCCGAGAGGATCACCGTGGCCTCCGCATGCTGCCGCGCCGCGAGTGGCGGGAAGAACGGATGGATGGGGGAGAGCGGCTCCGGGAGCCGGTCGAGTTCTGTAACGTCGACCACGTCGCCTTCACGGACGGTGGGTGCCTGCTGCGGGACCGGTGCCGGTGCGACGAACGACGGCTGCGGTTGCGGAACCACGGCAGGTTGCTGCGTGGCGGGCTGCGGTTGGGGTTGTGCGTCCTGACGCGACGCCATCCTCCGCTCGTCCAATGCCGCTGCCGAACCGCGATCATCGACCGGCGGTGCCGTTTGCGGCGGCGCGACCATGCTCGCCGTCTGCACCGGAGCGTTCTTCGACTGCTGTTGCTTGAGCTGCTGGTTCAGACCTGCCTGCAGCTTCATCATCTCCGCCTGCATCTTCTGCTCGACGGCATCTTCGAACGCCTTCTTCTCAGCGCTCGGATCGAGCGTTGCAGCCGTCGCGGTCGCGGGTGCCGAAACGACAGGCTGCGAGACGATCTTCGGCCTGGGAGGTGCGGGAGCCGCGGCATGAATCGGAACTGGCGCTGGCTTCGGCTTCAAGAGAAAGAACGCTCCAGCCGCGACGCCGATAAGCACGACGGCTGCTGCGACGAGCATCGGCATCCGGTTCTTCGCGGACCGATCGTCCGGGCTTGAGATCGCCTCGACCGGTGCGGTTGCAGGTGCAGGAGCGGACGTCTCGGCGTACGCAGCCACGTTCACCTTCGACTCCCGTTCCCGCTCCATCACCTCTCCGTCGAGCTCTCGCTTGAGGAGCGTACTCAGATAGAAGGCGAGGTTGAACGTGGACGCCGAGTACCGGCCGTCGTGCACGAGCGACGAGAGAGCCTGCTTCATGTCGTTCATGGTCGCGTACCGGGTCGTGGGGTCGATGGCCAGAGACATTTCGATGATCGCGCGAAGATCATCCGGAAGCGGCTGGCCGCCGAGCGTTTTCGCGGCCCGGATCGTCTGTGCGAAGGCGCTCGCGGTCACGGAATCCGGCGGCTCGACACCGCTGAGTAGCAGATAGAGGATCGCGCCGAGCGAGTAGACGTCGGTGGTCTTCGTAATTTCGCCCGATGCGCGATACTCGGCCGGAAAGTATTTCCCAAGCTCTGCGGCCACCTTGGAATCGGAGAGCGAGGCGAGCAGTCCCTTCCCGAGTTGCTGTCCCGCGACGCGAATCTCACCTTCATCGGTAATCCAGACAAACTGCGGGATCAGCGCTCCATGCGCCAGTCGATTACCGAGGAAGCGCAGGTCGGCCGTGGTCGACAGCGAGAGGGCGATTTTCTCGGCGATGACGATGGCCTGGTCGAGCGGGATCGGATTGGGCGTCACCCCGGTCCCGCCGCGAGCGCGGTCGATGATGTGACGGAGGGAACGCCCGCCCGCGTACTCATGGGCCACGAACGGAATGCCGTTGACCGTGTCGATCGACTGGTCTTTTGCGAAGGTTGTCCCACTCAGCAGGGGGACGAGCTGGTTCGCCTCCGCCGCGCTGGCCACGAGTGCGGCGCGGTTACCACCGGTGAGTCGCCGCACGGCCATGATGGGACCGAGGTGGCCGTTGTCGACGCGGCCCGCGCGCCACAGATCGCCGAGGGCATCCGTTTCGAGTTTCTTGAAGAGAATGAAGGAACCGAACTGCTCGTACGGACGGTTTTTCGCAGACATACTCGTGGGACCCCCGGGTTTTTTTGCGGTGTCCGGAGGATAGCACGGAGGTGCAGGTCGAGCAGTTATTTGGTGGTCTGTGGGGCCTGTTCCTGCTGCGCGGCGCGCTGATCCCGGTACCACTGAATCTGGTAGATCTGTACGTTCCGGTCGTGGTCGGCGAGGTTCGTGGCGAAGGCATGGGTGCCGTCGTGTTTTGCCACGAAGTAGAGGAAGTCGCTCTTGGCTGGCGCAGCAGCGGCCTGCAGTGATGCCAGGCCTGCGTTTGCGATGGGTCCGGGCGGCAGTCCGTGGAATCGATAGGTGTTGAAGGGCGAGTCGATCTGCAGGTCGGCCTTGTGGATGTTTCCGTCCCAGCGGCCGGCGAGTTTCAGCGCGTAGATGACCGTGGGGTCGGCGCCGAGGAGCATCTTGCGATTGATGCGATTGAGATAGACGGAGGCGACCAGCGGCCGCTCCTGCGGCATGCGCGCTTCGGTCTCGACGATGGAGGCCAGGGTCACGGTCTGATGAAGATCGAGGCCGGTGGCGATGTAGTTCATCTCGGCGCCGAAGTGTTTGCGGAAGTTCGTAACCATCGACTGCACGATCACGCGGGGCGGTGTGCCTGGATTGAACTTGTAGGTGTCGGGGAAGAGGTAACCCTCAAGGGTCTTTGCTTCCGGTGCGATGTCGTGGATCGGCTCGGGGTCGGCGGTGAGCTTGTCCCATTCCGCGTCGCGGCCGAATCCCTCCTGCACAAAGATGTGTGCAACGGCGAACCGGTCCAGGCCTTCCCGCACGGTGACGCTCTTCGCGACGACGTCTCCGCGGATCAGCTTGTCCAGCACTTCCTCGGAGGTCATGGCCTTGGAGAACTCGTAGATCCCTGCCTTGATCTTGTCGTTGTGCCGGACGACCTTCATGTAGACGAGGGGGATGTACTCATCGCGGATGATCCCTTCGCTCTCGAGGTGCTTGAGGATTGTGGCGGTGCGGAGGCCGTGGCGGACTTCGACATCCTTGAACGGCGTGATGTAGTTCTTGTAGGGCGTGCGCATGGCGCGCAGGAAGAACCAGCCGCCGGCGATGGCCAGGAGAACGGCGAAGATGCCGATCGTGCCCAGCGAATGCAGGATTTTCCGGCAGCCGCCGCCCCCGGGGGCGCGGCGGGCTATGACGCCCTCCTGGCGACGTCGTCGAGGTATGACTGAAGGATGACGGCGGCTGCGTGCATGTCGATTTCGCGCTGGGCTTGCCGGCGCTTCGTCCCCCGATCGCGCAGTTGCCGCGATGCCTCGGTCGTGCTGAGCGCTTCGTCCCAGAGCAGGACGGGTTTGCAGGTTTTCTGCTGCAGCCGTTCGGCGAAGTCGCGGAACTTCTGTTCTCCGGAGTCGCTGCGGGCGCGTCGGGGAACGCCCACGATGATCCTCTCGGCATCGAGCTCGCGGGCGATGGCGGCCAGCGTGTCGATGATCTCGCCTTCGTTCTTCACGACCGAGTGCGCCGTCGCGATCGATCCGGAATCACTCACAGCCACGCCGATCCGCCGTCCCCCGTAGTCGATGGCCATGATGGACATGACGAGGATTGTACTTGGCAGTACACGTACAATGGCGCATACCGAAAGCAACCGATGAAGAACTTCAACCTTGACGCCATTCTCGAGACGATGCTGAAGACCTCGGAGCGCGTCTCCGACCTCAACTTTTCGGTCGGACGGCAACCGCAGGTGGAGATCGATGGGGCACTGGTTCCCGTCAACTTCCCAGGACTTCCCCGGCTGACTCCCTACCAGACGGAGATGATCGCCATGCACATGCTGCGTGGTGATCGCGAGCTCACCCGTACGCTGCTCACGAACGGATCCGTCGATCTCTCCTATTCGATCCCGCAGAAGACGCGCTTCCGCGTGAACATCTTCTCTCAGCGGGGAACGTACGCGATCGTGCTTCGCGTCATTCCGGAGGGGATTCCAACTCTGCAGTCGCTGCACCTCCCCGCGGAGCTGGGCAACATCTCTCATCTGAAGAACGGCATCGTTCTGGTGACGGGGCCGACGGGCTCCGGCAAGTCGACGACGCTGGCCGCGCTGATCAATCAGATCAACCAGGAGTTCGCGTACCACATCATCACCATCGAAGATCCGGTGGAGTACATGCACCGGCACATCAAGTCCACGGTAAATCAGCGCGAGCTGGGATCCGACACCAGGACCTTTGCGCTGGCATTGCGGGCGGCATTGCGGCAAGCGCCGAAGGTCATCCTCATCGGCGAGATGCGGGACGTCGAGACCATCGAGATCGCGATGGAAGCGGCGGAGACTGGACATCTGGTTCTCTCCACGCTGCATACGATCGATGCCGCCAAGACCGTCGACCGGATCGTGGGAGTCTTTCCGAAGGACCAGGAGCAACAGGTCCGCACGCGCCTGGCGCAATCGTTCCGCTATGTCCTCTCGCAGCGTCTTCTGCCGAAGGTCGGCGGCGGACGCATCGCCGTCCTGGAAGTCCTGAAGTCCACGATGCGCACGCGCGACTACATCCTGAAGGGCGAGACGGAAGGCCGGTCTCTCGGCGATGCCATGCACGACGGATCGGTCGACGGGATGCAGACCTTCGACGACGAGCTGGAAAAGCTCTGGAACCGCCGCATCGTTTCGAAAGAGACCGCGCTCGCCTATGCCACCAATCCCACGAATCTCGCACTGCGCCTTACGGACGAACCGGATGCACCGGCCGCCGCATCGGATGCGGACTCGATGCTCTCGATCCTGGAGTAGATGATGAAGATCACCTGCACGTCGTGCCAGAAGACGCTCTCGATCGACGAGACGAAGCTTCCGATGAAGCCGGTCGCCATTCCCTGTCCGGCCTGCGGGACGAAGCTCACCGTCGACCGGAGAAATCTCGAGCTGGCAGGCGCGGCCGCCATGCCCCCTCACTCCGAACACGCTCCTCAGGGGAGCGAGGAGGACCAGGGATTCGGTGCGAAGGCGCTGATCGTGGGGAACGATCATCCCGCGCTCCGTCAAGCGGCCAAGCTGATCGGGTTCATGCCCGTCCACATGGCCTCACCCATTCAGGCGCGGGACTATTTCATCCAGGACTTTCCGCCGGTGGTCATGCTCAACCCGGCGCAGATGACACCGCCGCCGCTCAACGACTTTGCGCCGATCATCTCCCTCGCTCCGGCCGACCGGCGCAAAGCCTTCTTCATCCTGTTCGCCGATTCGCTGCGCACGCTGGATGGGAATGCAGCCTTTCTCTACGGGGTCAACCTCGTCGTCACCCCCAAGGACCTCGGCGCGTTCCAGCAGATCTACCGGGAAGCGTTCGGTTATCACGAGAGGCTCTACGCTCCGCTGGCGGCAACGATCAAGGCGATGCACGCATAAAAAGAAAGGGCGCCCGAAGGCGCCCTTTCGATTTGTGGCCTGAGAAACGTGCTTACTGCTGCTGCACGCCTTCCGGGTACTGAAGGAATCCGCCCTGCGAGTAGATGATGTCGCAGTCGAAGTTCGTGGTCGAGCTTCCAAGCGGCGTCGTCTCTTTGATGCCGTCCTTGCCGTAGGAGAGGATGGCGTACTGCTGTGCAGCCGTGGTCGAGGGGAAATCCTTGTCCGCGTGATACTCCCACGCATTACCCCAACCGTCGCGCGGCGGGAGCGACTTGATGTACGTCGGCGACAGGATCGTCGTCATCGTACCCGCTGCCAGAGTCACCGTCGGCAGCGTCACTGCGCCGGCGGCGTTGTACTTGTTGACGTCCGTGGCGCGCGCTTCCCATGCCGTAGCAATCGTGCGTATGTCCGCCATCGTACGTTTCTGCTTCGAGCGCTGCATTGCCGTGAGCAGGTTTGGAATCGCGATCGCCGCGAGGATGCCGATGATCGCGACGACGATCAGCAGCTCAATCAGAGTGAAACCCTTCTGGTTCTTTTTAATCATTAATCGAACCCTCCTAATGAAAGGCTATAAACGCAATCGGGATGCCGATCGGCCGGATTACTCAACTCATTGATTCCGATGGGGTTGCGCTTCCAGTCACGAGCGAAACTCGCCTCCGTTGACGGTTTTCGTGCGATTGCGATGACAAATAGTGTCACGGCGGCGCTGCCGGCAACCGCTCAAATGCGAAGCGTTCGACGATGTGCCCGACCAGTACCACTCCCTGATTGAACCAGTCGACCCGCATCCGTTCATCTGTGGAGTGGATGCCCTGCGTCTGATACCAGTCCGTCGGAAACGGCATCAGGCCGTAGACGTCGAGGCCTCGCGTGCGCAGAAACCGCGAATCGTTGTAGAAGACCGCCAGGATCTCCGTGCCCGTCCGCGTCCCACGATACTGTCGTCCCGCCTCCGCCGTGATCAGCGCATACATCGGCGTGTGCCGCGAACTGAGAGGTGCTGGTCCGCTCGTCTCGAGGACCTGGTCGATCGTCACGCCATAGCGGGCAGCCAGACCCGAGAGCCAGGCGATCCGCGTATCGGGATTCTCGTCGGGAAGGTTGTAGAGGTTGACCCGCATCGTGACACCGCGCGCGTCGCGTTCGATGGTCGACGGCCAGATCACGTTCTGCATCACTTCGCGGTAGCCACTCGTCAGGAGCCAGAATTTTCCGGACGTGATCGTGCGGTTGACGTCGCTGAGGTACTGTCCCTGTTCCACGCGCAGCGGGGCGAGATCGCGCAGGAACTCGCGTACTTGCAGCCCCGGCAGACGGTCGGGGTCGACCGGTGTGATGAAGGGTTCGAGCGCGATGCGCAGCGCCTGCATCGCAGCGCGGTCCGGTGCACGCAACCGGACCTTGACCGTCATCTTCGTCCCGATCTCGACGCCGAAATAGGTAATGCGTTCCTGGGTCGTCTCGGTGATTCCCCCCTCGTTGATCGCGTATCGCATGCCCTCGAAGATATCGGGGCGATGATCGGTCAGCCATTTGATTCCGTATCGGCTTCCCGCTTCCTCGTCGGCGGTGGCCAGGAAGACGAGGTCGTGCTCCGGCGTACGGTGTGCGCGGGCCACGCCGATGAACGCGCGAACCTCACAGATGGCGATGCCCTTCATATCCAGCGTTCCGCGGCCGTAGAGTTGATTCATGTACACGTCCGCCGCAAACGGGGGACGGGTCCACGAGGCGCTCGGCGCAGGGACGACGTCGATGTGATTCAGCAGCAGGAGCCCGTCTCCATGAGTCTTTCCGCTGATACGTGCGTAGACACTCGCGCGACCAGGAGCCGATTCGATGATCTCGGCATGGATCCCCTCGCGTTCGAGCAGGCCCGCCAGGAATCGCGCGCCGGGAAGCTCATTCCCCGGCGGATTCGACGTGTCAATGCGTACATATTGCTGCAGGAGCGCGACGTCCGGGGTGATCGCAGCCGCCTTCGGAATCCAGAGGCGTGAGGCGAGCTCACGTCCGGTGCGCTCGTTGTAGATCCGCAGCGCCGCGATGAAGGCGGCTCCGGCCACGAGGAGTGCGAACGGTAGAGCCCAGCGGCGCATCGGTGTCAGCTCACCTGGACATCGCTGTCCGGAGGCTCACCCGCCGCCGTGCCGGGGGGAACCACGGCCTCGACATGCGTTCCCGTCGCGTCGGCGACGACGTGTACGGCTTCCTCATAAGCCGGAGCCGCCGATGCCTCGGACGGCCTGGTGCGATACACGACGAGGATGCCGATCAGCACCGCGCTGGTGACCAGCGAGATCAGCATACCGATCCGAACGAGCTCGTTGCGATACTCCATGACCACATGATGACGTCCGGGCGTCACGATAATTCCCTGGTAGCCGATGTTCGTCACGATTGCCGGAACGCTTGTGCCGTCCACGCGAATCGTCCAGTACTTGTGCGGGGTCACGCTCATCACGAGGAACCCCTGTCCCAGACTCTCGACGTCCAGCGTGGCGGTGTTCGCGGTCTCGACGACCCGGCTGATCACACCTCGGGCGGGGACGAACGACGGCCGCTGTACAAACGCGACGCCACTCGTGAAGGCCGATGTGCTGAGCTGCTTGACGAAGTCGTCGCGGTCGTGGATGGTCACGACCTGGTCCGCGAAATAATAGCGGGGGTAGTGCGGACCCTCTTCGAATCCCATGGGAAGCGACTCCTTGAATCTTCCGTGGTTGCGCTGTTTCTCCTTGTCGAAGTTTCGGTAGACCGCACGGTACCAGGCGTTGGACATGGCCATGAACGGTTTGTACCAGTCGGCGCGCCCGGAACGTTTGACGTCCCAGATCGAGTCGGTTAGATCGACGGTGGAGAGAAGAGCGGTTTTGTCGTAGTCGCGCTCGAGCACCGTACGCAGTCCGGCGCCTGCCGGGGTCATCGGAAAAAGGCCGTTGCGGACGACCCAGTAGACCGCGTCGCCGGTGGAGAAGTACTGCTGCGCCGGTTTCTCCGTCCCGTACCAGTCCGCCTCGTGAAAGATGCTGAAGGCCTGGCGATTGCTCGGGAACGCGCGCGCAGCCGGTGGCGGATCGAAGAAGCGTCGCGGCTCACGGGGGTTGAGCTCCCAGGTGACGTAAAGGAGATCGATCGTGACGAACGCCGCAGCCGCCGCCAGCCAGACGCGTCGGTGCCGGTTGCGAACCGTGACGAGCAGGCCCACGAGCGCCGCTCCGCGAACGGCGGCAATGATCCAGTCCGTCCTCGACAGAAGGACGATATAGGTTCCCGCGGAGCCCGCCGTAAGTCCCCACGCTTTCCGTACCGACACGATGTCGGTCGCCTTACTGAGCAGGTTGAACAGCCTCGGATAGAACGACGTGAACCCGCTGATCGCGATGACTGCTGCGACGACCAGGGTTGCCGACGCGAACCCGAGGGCACCGCTGCGAACGTCTTCGTCGCCGGCGAGCATCCGCTCGAGCATCTCCGCGGCGAAGAGGATCAGCGCGAAGACCGCCATCAGGATGAACTTCTCGGGGTAGCGGACCGAGGTCGCGATCCCTGCATCGTAGAGCGTCCGCAGCAGCGGCGTGTGCGACCCCAGCGCAAGGAGCGAGGATAGAAAACAGATGAGGAGGACGAACCGCCCGCCGCGAGGGCGCGCGAACGCACCTCCGACCGCCAGAGCGATGACTGCAATCCCCGCATAGATGCTGAAGAGAAATGGAGAGCCCATCCCCGCATACAGCCCGCCACCCCAGTAGTACATGACGTTGCCGATGGAGATGTGCCCGAGGACGTTAGGGAAGATCAGTTCCGCAAACTTCGGCCACGGCATGCTCCACGCGCTGACGAGATCGAACTCGAATGGGCGGGAACGGGCCGAGTCGTGGACGTGATCGAGTGCCGGCAGGATCTGCGCCGCCCCGATCAGAAAGCCCATAGTCGAGATCAGCGCGATCCAGAGGGTGCGCGTGATCATCTTGGAGAAGCGCGGCGTGCTGTACCAGCCACGGTACAGGCCGTACAAACCGAGCAGCAAGCCGGTCTGCAGGACGGTGGTCGGCTCCGCCACCAGGCACTGCAGGCCGAGAAAGAGGCTTGCGGCCGCGAAGTCTCGGCTGTTGCGGCGCAGCAGAAATCGTCGGACGAAGAGACACGTGAGGGGGAGCCATGCCGCGCAGAAGAGAATCGGCAGCAGGTTCACGTACGAGAGGTAGATCCCGCCCAGGCCGAATGACAAAGCCCCCATCCATGCCGCGGGCGGGCGGCGGCCCATCGATCGCAGGAGGGCATACATCCCGAAAAGGCCGATGTAGATATGGATGAGGATGTGCAGGCGATACCCGAGGTCGTAGCTCGGGAGAAGAATGAGCCAGGTCAGCGGGTAGAAGACCTCGTGCTCGGGATTTGCGGCGATCGGTTGGCCCGCGGAGAAATAACGGTTCCAGTAGGGAAACTCGCCGTGCTGGACGATCTCGCGCAAGACCTGTTTGGTCGGATAGTAGTAGCGC
The DNA here is from genome assembly GCA_038244715.1 of Thermoanaerobaculia bacterium. Classification (GTDB taxonomy): domain Bacteria; phylum Acidobacteriota; class Thermoanaerobaculia; order Gp7-AA8; family Gp7-AA8; genus JADGNZ01. The sequence goes on along the minus strand of JBBRTE010000011.1, from coordinate 116,192 downwards.
GTCATGTCGCGCATGTAGAGCTGGTTGACGCCGAACAGCACGTCCCCGAAGAAGACGGTGGCGATCAGAAAGAGAAGGCCGAGGGCGAGCAGGTCGGTGCGCCGGCTGATTGGCGGAAGGGGGGCGTCATCGTTCACGGCGGGCGATTGTAGTCGACTCGGCAGGAGGGCTAATCCGCTGTGTTATTCTCGCCCGCCGATGCCGCTCCACGAAAAAAAGGTCGTGGCTGTTCTCCCCGCATACAACGCCGAGAAAACACTGCGGGCGACCTTCGACGACATTCCCCAGGATTGGGTGGACGAGATCCTGCTCGTCGACGACCGCTCCCGTGACAATACGGTGGAACTGGCGCGTTCGCTTCCGATGCGCGTGGTCGTGCATCCACAGAATCGGGGATATGGCGGCAATCAGAAGACCTGCTACCGGACCGCCATGGACGAGATGGGCGGCGAGATCCTCGTCATGGTCCACCCTGACCATCAGTACGATCCGAAGATCATCCCGCAGCTCGTCCAGCCTCTTCTCGGCGGGGAATGCGAGGCTGTGTTCGGATCGCGCATGCTCGGCGGCCGGCCCATGGAAGGCGGTATGCCGAAGTGGAAGTACCTGGCCAACCTGTTCCTGACCATGGTCGAGAACGCCACGTTCTACATCTTCCTCTCGGAGTACCACTCGGGATTCCGCGCATACTCGAAGCGCTACCTCGACGCCGTCAACTTCGAGGCGAATTCAGACGACTTCGTGTTCGACACCGAGATCATCGCGCAGGGTGTTGCCAAAGGAATGCGCATTCGTGAGGTTCCCATCTCGACGCGCTATTTCGACGAGGCCTCGCAGATCGGGTTCTGGCGTTCGGTGCGCTACGGCCTTGAGATCCTGAAGACGATGGTGCTCTACAAGCTGCACAAGAAGCATCTCTACTCGCATCGGATCTTTCGCGATCCCGCCTCGCGAGTGTCCATCAGAACGGCCACGACGTAGGCGGCAGCATTTCCTCGCTTCGCGCGCGCGAGAGCGCCCGAGGCGGCACAGGCAACCCTCCGAGCGCGCGCGCCATCGCACCGGGCTGCTCGAAGTAGACCTCCTCGATGTAGCCGATCCGGAGTCGCGTCGTGAGCGTCGGAGCCGGAAGGCAGGCTCCCATCCCGAACATGATCGCGACGCCGAGCAGGACGAAGAGCATCTTCCGCTTCGCGATAACGGTCAGCGCGAGCACGACGATGGCGAAGGGAACTGCGATCGCGAGCGGGCCTCCCACCAGGTGCAGGAGGTTCGGAGCCACCAGACCATCGCGCAGCAGCGGCCTTGCGAGCGTCGACCAGGGAGCGGCGAAACTGCGATCGGCGAAGGGAAAGGTCAACGCCAGCGGCACTACCGCGGCGACCGACGCACCGAGAGCAATCCATTCGACGACGGTCGTCGCCGTGAACGCGAGCGGAAAGAGGAGAAACGGGATGGCGGGGACGAGATACCGCGGGCCCACGCTCCATCCACCGTGCCAGTTCGGATAGCCCGAGTAGAAAAGGAGCAGCGCCGCGGGAACGAGAAGCAACGCCAGAAATGCGTCGCTCGGTAGCACCCGCCGCAGGCGGATGAGTCCGGCCAGGGCCACGAGAAGAATCGGTGCGAACACGAACAGACCGCGGGCCGGATCGAAGAGCAGTCGCAGCAACGTGCCCGGCTCCGGCAGCCCGATGCCGAACAGCCCCTGTCGCGCCAGCGAGCGAAACTGCACGTTCCGCTCATGGCCCGAAGAGAGCGCGAAGACGCTACCGAAGAGAAGCTTGTTGTAGACCCCGAGACAGACCGCGAAGGGAAGCGCGCCAGCGAGGATGCGTGGCGCACGCCTCCAGGCACACAGCAGCAGCACGGCGCCCGCGATGGCGCAGGGATACTCGGAGATCGTCGCCAAGCCGATGAGGGCGCCGGCACCATAGTCGTGTCGTTCGACGAACAGCAGGACCCACGCACCGAATAGAGCCGCCGCGGTCAGCGCGTGCGAGAAGTTCAGCAGACCGTAGGCGAAGAGTGGCGTCGCGAACAGGAGCGCGAGCACCGTGACCTCGATGCGCTCGGGCCTTGCGCCGAGCGTTCCCGCCGCCCGCGCCACCGCCCATGCGAGGAGTAGCAGCGGAAGCGTCGCCGCCAGAAGCCGCATTGCGTTCCCGGTTGTGCGCATCGTCGCTGCCGACGGCGGGCCGGCGACTGCGCGCGCGATCCCATACGCGGGAAGGCCCACGATCGCAGCGCCGGGCGCTTTATTCGAGTAGATGCGGCCATTCACCTCGGACGCGTCCTCGAAGGCGGTGCCGCCGAGAAGTGGGAGTAGGGGCGTGATCTCGAAGGTGTGCAGGTCGACGAGCGCCGCTGCCGTCGCCCAGCGGCTCATCTCATTGGGCGAGACGAAGTGCGGAAAGACGGGGACGACGAGCAGCGCGAGCAGGGCGTAGAGAGCAGGCGTCAACCGCACGGACGCATTGTGCACCGTGCGCTACGCGCCGGCCAGCCGCTCGCGAAGCTCGTCGCTGACTGCGACGCCGTTGGCTTCGCAGGCGCGAGCGACATCCTCGAAGGCTTCGCGGCGTTTTCCGTCCCGGAGTTTGTCAAGGATTCCACTGGCGATGATCGAGTCGAAGAACCGCTTCCGATCGATGTCCGTCGGCAGCACCCGCTTGGCGGACTTGCGCAGCGTGCCGAGGAGATCGTTGACCTCCGCGTACTCGGGACCGACGAAGCGCTGCAGATCCTCTCGCAATGTACGGGCAATGGCCGGCGACTTGCCGCCGGTCGATACGGCGATCTGGACCGAGCCCTTCTCAATGATCGCCGGGACGATGAACTCGCAGAGGTGCGTGACGTCGACGACGTTCACGGGAATCTGTCGGCGCCGGCAATCTCGTGCCACCCGTGCGTTGACGCAGCGATCGTCGGTGGAGGCGATCACCATCGAGGCGCCTTCCAGATCGGCCAGCTCGTACAGTTTTCGGCGCACCATGAGCTTCCCGTCCCGTTCCCAGGCCTCGATCTCCTCGGTGATCTCCGGACTGACGATCGTCACGCGTCCGCCGTAACGCATCATCGTCTCTGCCTTGCGGGCACAGACGGTGCCGCCGCCGACGATCAACACGGCGTGATCTTCGATGTCGATGTAGATCGGGTAGTAGGGAAACTTTTTCTTCATGAGCGGCCGTTGTCTGCGTGTACTCAGTAGATCGGGAACCGGTCGCAGAGCTGCTTCACTTCTCCCTTAACCTGCGCAATCACGCCCGAGTCGCCCTTGCCGTCGAGGACGCGTGCGATCAACTCGGCGATGGTCTTCATCTCCGGTTCGCGCAGGCCCCGGGTCGTCACTGCGGGCGTTCCGATGCGAACGCCCGAGGCGACCATCGGCTTCTGCGTGTCAAAGGGGATCGTGTTCTTGTTGACAGTGATGTTCGCGGCCTCGAGGAAGTTCTGGCCATCCTTGCCCGTGATCCCTTTCGAGAAGACGTCGGTCATGAACAGGTGGTTGTCGGTGCCGCCGCTGACGATACGGAATCCTGCGCTTCCCACCGCCTGAGCCAGCGCCTTCGCGTTGCGGATGATCTGTGCCTGGTACTCCTTGAACGCGGGCTGCATCGCTTCGTGAAAGGCCACGGCCTTCGCGGCGATGATGTGCACGAGCGGTCCGCCTTGAATTCCGGGGAAGACGGATCGATCGAGATCCTTCGCGTACTCCGCTTTGCAAAGGACCAGTCCGGCGCGCGGACCACGCAGCGTCTTGTGGGTCGTCGTCGTGACGAAGTCGGCGTAGGGAACGGGCGACGGGTGGAGGCCCGCGGCGACGAGCCCGGCGATGTGTGCGATGTCGGCCATCATCAGCGAGCCGCTCCGGTCGCAGATCTCGCGAATGCGCTTGAAGTCGATGATGCGCGAGTAGGCTGACGCGCCGCAGATCAACAGACGCGGCTTGTGCTCCTGCGCAAGGCGATCCATTTCGTCGTAGTCGATCAGCTCGTCTTCCTGTCGGACGTGGTACGCCACGACGTTGAAATCGCGGCCCGAATACGACAGCGGATGTCCGTGCGTGAGATGGCCGCCGTGGGAGAGGTCCATCCCCATAATCGTGTCGCCGGGCTTAAGAACGCTGAAGTAAACGGCCATATTGGCTTGCGAGCCAGAATGAGGCTGGACGTTCGCATGCTCGGCACCGAAGAGCTGTTTGGCGCGGTCGATGGCGATGTTCTCCACGACGTCCGTCGGCCCGCACCCTCCGTAATACCGCTTGCCTGGATACCCCTCGGCGTACTTGTTGGTGAACACCGAGCCCATCGCGGTCAGGACGGCCTTCGAGACATGATTCTCGGAGGCGATCAATTCGAGTGTGTCGTTCTGCCGGTCGGTCTCGAGACGGATGGCTGCGGCAATGTCCGGGTCAACGTCGTCCAGCGTGCGCTGCAGAAAGTCGTGACCGGTGGCGGCGCCGGGCGCCTCGTGAATCGTCGTAGTCATGAGGCGATCTTATCCGATAATCGCAGGGCGATGAGTGTGCGTCCGCGGCTCTTTTTTCTGCTCCTGCTCGCTGGTTTCTGCGCGCTGGCGGTGACCTTCGGGTTCCTGTTCTTTCGGGACAATTTCTCGACGCACTATCCGATCAAGGTGCTCTCCGCGGCAGCGTTCCGGGCGGGGGAGATCCCTTGGTGGAACTTCGCCGATGGGGGCGGACAGCCGTTGGCCGGCAATCCCAACACGCTGACGTTCTATCCCGACAACGTCCTCTATCTGATTCTGCCGGCCCACGTCGCCTTCAATCTCCACTTCCTGCTCCACCTCGTGCTCGGATGGCTGGCGATGCGGGCGGTGACACGCTCACCCTTCGGCGCGTGGCTGTGGGTGTTGTCCGGCGTCGCGATCTCTGCGCTGTCGTTCTACAACCTCATCACCGCAGTCGCGCTCGTGCCGTTCGCGTTTCTAGCCGTGGAACGCCGCAGCGCCCGTCAGCTCGGTCTGGCCTTCGGACTCCTCGCGCTGGCGGGAGAGCCGGTGATGATCGTCGCCGCGACGATCGCTGTGGTCGTCCTTGCGATGGGACGGATGCGGATCCTGCCGATCCTCATGGCGGTTGGCATTGCGGTGATCCTGGCGGCGCCGCAACTCATCGCGTACGGCGAGATTGCGGGGGAGGTGGAGCGCGCTCACGGCTACTCGGCGCGGACGGTTTTGAACGCATCGTTCGATCCGCGGCGAATCCTGGAACTGGTGGCCGGTCCGTTCGTCCGCATCGACGCGCCGCACCTTTTCCCGTCACTCATGCTCGGGTTGATCATCGTTCCAGCGTTGTTTCGCAAATCGCGCTACACCGTGATCGCCGTACTCATGGCGTTTTTCGCGCTCGGCTCGTTCAACCCCGTCGTGCGGGCGGCGGTGGAATCGGGCAGCGCATTGCGGATCGGCAGGTTCCCGGAGAAACTCGCCCTCGTTCTCTGCGCTGCGCTCGTCGTGCTGGCTGCGGAGTATTTTCGAGTATCGGAAACTCCCCGGATCTGGGCCATCGTGACCTTCGTGCCTCTGCTGGTCTGGGCGTTCTTCCTGATCCCCATCGACTGGTTTGCGCCGTACGGTGCGGCGCCGGTCACGATGGCGCGGCGTGTGTTTCTTCCGACGATGCCGGGTGGACAGACGATCGATCGGGAGAGTTATCGCGAGCGAGCGCGCCGCCGGGAGCCCCTGTTCGGAGCAACACAAGGTCTCGAGTACGTCCTGAACCGATCCGGTGACGGAATGCACTCGTTGCTTTCGCGGATCGCCGCGGAGCGCTTTGCGACGACCCGCAACGCGGCGTGGCTCCGCGTAGCCACGGCGCCGCCTGCGATCCTCACGGCGGCCATCGCGGCGCCGGCGATCCCCGATGCTGTGAACCTGATCGAAGCGGGTGCGCCGGCGGTTGCGCCGCGCGCGTACACGTCCGCATCAGGCGCGCAGGTGACGCGTTCCGCGCGGGATGGACAGACGATCGTCATCGAGGTGGTCTCGATGGGACCAGCGCTGCTGGCGGCCGACCAGTCGTACTTCCACGCCTGGTCCGCGCAGATGGAGAGTCGCGAGCTCGATACCACGCCGGTGAATCTCGACCGCCTCGGCATCTTCGTTCCTCACAGTGGCACCGTCACGCTTCGGTTTGGACGACATCGTGGGCTGGTGGTGGTGTCATGGGTTCTCTCGTCAATGCTGCTGGTCGCGCTGCTCTTTGCGATGCGCATCGAAAAACTCGATGGCCGCCCCGGCGAGGTAGAGCGACCCGGCGATGACGATCGAGCTGTAGCGTGACGCCAGCGCGCGCGTGAACGCGGCCTTCGGCTCGGGTTCAGCGGTGACTCTGATCGACATCCCGCCGGCGATCGCCACCAGCTCGGCTACCGGCGTCGATCGCGGCGGATACGGCTCCGTGACGATGATGCGGTCGAACATCGGGAACAGCGCTGCCGTCACGCCGGCGAGATCCTTGTCGCTCATGATCCCGAACACAAGCAGGCGGGGAGCGCCGATGTGTTCCCGGATAAATGGTGCGATCGCCGCGATGGCATGGGCGTTGTGCCCGCCGTCGATCCAGACGGTCTTTGCACCGTACGGAATCGTTTCGAGCCTTCCGCGCCAGCGCGTGGCCGCAACTCCGCGCTCGATTGACTGTGCCGTGATCTTCGGAAGCGCTGGCTGCAGCTCTTCCGCCGCGCGCACAGCCAGCGCCGCATTGCGTTCCTGAAAGGCTCCCGGCAGGGGTGTGGCGTGCGTCCCCGTGACCACATGAAGCGGGCTGTCGAATCTCGCCGCACGGCGCCGGATGACGTCGAGTACCCGGGGATCATCGTTGGACGTGAGCACGACCGCACCGCGATGAATGACGCCCGCCTTCTCCATCGCAATCTTCCGGATCGTATTTCCGAGGTACTCCATGTGGTCGAATCCGACTGGAGTGATGACGGCGGCGAGCGGCCGTACCACGTTGGTTGCATCGAGCCGGCCTCCCATTCCGACTTCGAGGACTGCCACGTCGCATCCGGCCGCAGCAAAGGCGATGATCGCGATCAGCGTCAGCGCTTCGAAGTACGTCGGAACGATCTCCGCACGTCGCGCGGCTTCCTGAAGCTGGCCGATCGCGGCAGCAAGAGACGCCTCATCGATCATCGAACCGGCGATGACCCAACGCTCACGCAGGTCGACGAGATGCGGCGATGTGTAGAGTCCGGTGCGGTAGCCGGAGACCTGGAGGATGGATGCCAGCGTGGCTGACGTCGATCCTTTTCCATTGGTCCCCGCGACGATGATCGACAGCACCGCGTGCTGGGGATTGCCGAGCGCGCGCAGGAGCGCACGCATGCGGCCGAGGCCGGGGCGGATTCCGGAGCCCTGGAGCGAATCGAGCCAGAGCACGGCCTCGCGGATCACGGCGTCACGACACGGCTTCGCGCTTCTTTCCGCTGAACATACGGAGGAAGCGCCCGAGCGCCGGCTTCATCTCTGCGCGAGGCGTGATGAGGTCGATCATCCCGTGCTCCACCAGAAACTCGGCCCGCTGGAACCCCTCGGGCAGCGTCTGGCGGATGGTCTGCTCGATAACGCGCGGGCCCGCGAATCCGATCAGTGCTTTCGGCTCCGCGATGTTGAGATCGCCCAGCATCGCATACGACGCCGTCACGCCTCCGGTGGTCGGGTCCGTCAGGATCGAGATGTAGGGCAGCCGTGCCTCGGCCAGCCGGGCCAGGGCCGCGGAGATCTTCGCCATCTGCATCAGCGAGAGGATCCCTTCCTGCATGCGCGCGCCGCCCGAGGTCGAGACGATGAGCAGCGGCTCCTTTTTCTCCAGTGCCCGCTCGGCGGCGATCGTAATCTTTTCGCCGACGACGGATCCCATCGAACCGCCCATGAAGGCGTACTCCATGGCGCAGATCACGACGCTGATGCCGTCGAGTTTCCCCTCCGCGCAGAGAACCGCGTCACCTTTTCCGACGCGGGCCTCGTAGACCTTCAAGCGATCTCGATACCGCTTCGTATCGCGGAACTCGAGGGGGTCGGCCGACCGGATGTCCGAGGCGAATTCCTTGTACTTGCCGTCGTCGAAAAGGATCTCGAACCGCTCACGCGCACTGAGACGGAAGTGATACCCGCACTTCGGACAGACGTTGAGGTTCTGCTCGACTTCCTTGCGGTAGACGATCTCCTTGCAGTCATCGCACTTGACCCAGAGACCTTCCGGGATCGCCACCTGCTTCTCGACCGCTTCCTTCGGCTTTTTCTCTTTCCGGAACCACGCCATGGCCGCGACTCTAGCTCAAATCGGCGGACGATTGCCACGCTGCCACGGACACAGCATTTCCGCGATTTGGTGCGAGCAGGGTCAGGATGATGAGCACCAGCCACCGAAGACCGTCGGGTCGACGCCGCAGCGTTCGCAACCGTGGTACCAGCCTCGGGGATCCCGCGAAACGAGGATCAGATTTCCCGGAAAATGTAGGGCCGCAGCACGTCCAGGTTCTCTTCGAGTTTGGAGACATCGAGGAAACGGAGGGTCGCCGCGATCGACGAGAGCAGCGAATTCCCATCCTGCGGCGTGTAGCAGAATCCGACGACCTTGCGGGCGTTCGGAACCGTGAGCGTCGACATCGGCATGACCGTCTGGTTGAGGATCCGGCCGAAGTAGCCGTGGTCACGGCCGAACGAGAAGATCTGGTTCACCGAGCGCTTGTTCGTGCAGGCCACGCGCGGATTGGAGCGGATCAGCGACTTGACCTCCTCCATCGTCGTGTCGTGGTTGAGATCGAGGTCGAACCAGAGAGTGTGCATGTACTGCGTGTTGATCTTGATCGCGGAGGAGAACAGGTTGAGCTTCTCACCGACGGTCTGGAAGAGGTGATAGGCATCCCGAGCGTGATGGGTGCCGAATTCCGGATCATCGTGCTTGCCCGCCTCCGGTGCCGCGATGAAGCCCTTCGAGTCGGAGACGTCATTCGCGCGGCGCATGCAGACGAAGCGGCCCGCGTTCAGGCTGATCTTTCCGGAGCGCGAGGCGATCGTCTTCAGCAGGACCGAGATGTTGTGGGTGTTGCACGAGACGATCTGCACGAATCGCTCGTCCGGTGACTGCACCTCTTCGTTGATACCGCGGGCGTAGGGCCGTCCAAAGCCGAATTCCGAGCCTTGCGCCAGGAATCCTTTCGGACCACTGCAGCGGTCGTAATACCGGGCCTTGTTGTCGTTGCCGGCGGGAGTGCAGTCGACGACGACCGTGGAGCGGTCGAGTGCTTCGGAGGTCGTGAACGAGACGCGATGGCCCAGTCGCGTGAACTCCTCGCGGGCATCCTCGTCGACCACGAGCTTCGCGCCGTGGTTGATGAGATGTTCGACCATGGCCCGGTCATCGGCTTTCGGTGTGCGCTTGTGAAACGTGACTTCGTCGATGCCCCACTTGTCTTTGAAATCGGTAAAGAGCCCGATCAGCGGCTCTCCGATCGTGCCGGTCCCGACCACGTGAACGATGTTCTTCTTCGCCATGAACGCACCCCTCGGAAAAGCGCGCGGATCATAACGTAGGTAACCCTCGATGGCGTGGCGCCAGCGGCCTCACCGGCGAGTCGGGGGCCTGTCATCGAATAGAATCCGCGGCCCATGGCGACAAAGCCCGATCCCGGCGAGAAGCTGATCGCCTCGAACAAGAAGGCCTTTCACGACTACTTCGTGCTGCAGAAGCTCGAGGCGGGGGTGTCTCTTACTGGCACCGAGGTCAAATCGCTGCGCGATGGGAAAGCGAATATCAAGGATTCGTACGTCATCTTCAAGGGCGGCGAGGCGTTTCTCTTCAACGCGCACATTTCTCCCTACTCGCACGGCAACCTTCAGAACCACGAGGCGGAGAGAAACCGGAAGCTCCTTCTGCATCATCGCGAGATTGAAAAGTTCCGCGAGCAGGTCGTGGAAAAGGGTCTGACGGTCGTTCCGTTGCGCCTCTATTTCAAGAAGGGGAAGGTGAAAGTGGAGATCGCGGTCGTCCGTGGCAAGAAGCTCTACGACAAGCGAGCGACGGAAAAAGCACGGGAAGCCGACCGCGAGGCCGCCGTCGCGATGAAGCAGCGATGACTCAGGGTGTGTCGTTTAGACCACAATCCTGACCCAACAGCACCACAGAATCGAAACGAAGCGCCGGTCATCCGAAAGGCGCAACTGTTGAAAACAAACAGCTTCCTTTCGTTTTTACCGCGTTTCGCTGCCGTGGCACTTCCTCTGCTCTTAACGGCCACGGACATGTACGTTAAACGGAAGACAATCAACACCAAAGTCAGCATCACTGGCATCGGTCTCCACTCCGGCATCTACACGAAGGTTGAGCTTCATCCAGCGCACGCGGGCAGCGGCATCACGTTCGTCCGCGCCGACCTCGGGTTGCGGATTCCTGCCCTGCAGGCATCGACCACGGCTCTCGACCACGCGACGACCGTTGGCCGCGACGATGTCTCCGTCGGAACCGTCGAGCACCTGCTGTCGGCGGTGATGGCTTGCGGCATCACCGACCTGGACATCCACATCAACGGTCCCGAGGTTCCCATCATCGACGGAAGCGCGCTGCCGTTCATGCATTTGATCGATGCGGCCGGCATCCGTGAGCTCTCCGCCGAGATCCGCGTGCTGCGAATCAACCAACCGATCGAGGTTTCCGACGGAAACCGAAGCATCCGCATCACCCCGGCAAACCGTCTCGTCGTGAAGTACAAGATCGATTTCGCCCATCCGACCATCGGTAAGCAGGCGTTGCAGTTCGATTTCCACCGGGACGACTTCCTCAAGAAAATCGCTCCCGCCCGTACGTTCGGCTTCAAGCATGAGGTCGACAAGCTCCGCGCGGCGGGACTTGCTCGCGGCGGTTCCGTCGAAAACTGCATCGTGCTCGATGAGGGTGGAGTGATGAACGGCCCTCTCCGTTTCCGCGACGAGTTCGTCCGGCACAAGATCCTCGACCTGATCGGCGATCTGGCGCTGATCGGCCGGCCGGTCGTCGGTGAGATCACGGCGTACAAGGCCGGTCACGCCCTGCACTCGCGATTCGTCGAGCAGATCCTGAGTGCGGCCGAAGCCGAGGATGGCGCTCCTGCCGTCGCGGCCCGGCGCGTCGAAAGCTTCGCCTAACTCGAAATTTGTGAGATCGATGCGCTGCAGTGTGGCAAAATTGCCACACTGTGAGATTGTCCCTTATCTCCGTCCTGTTTTTCCTAGCCGCGGCGGCTGCGCGGGCGGCTGATCCATCCATCGACATGCTGTCGGCCAGGGCCGTCAACCGGCAGGTCAGCGTCCGCTTCACGATGGCGCACGCGTTTGAGCGGCAGGAGACTGTGCAGGGTCTCCAGAGCGGTGTGCCAACGACGCTGACCTATGTCGTGGAGATCTATCGCGACCGGCCGCGCTGGTTCGACGAGGGCATTGGACGCACCCGCATCGAGGTCATTGCCACCTTCAACTCGCTCACCCGCGAATACCTCCTCAACTACCGCCGGGATCACAAGCTGGTCCGTTCGGAGACATTCAGTGATCTCGCTGCTCTCGAGAAGGCGATGACCACGATCGATGAGCCGAACCTCTTCGAAATCGGGAAGCGTCCGCCTTACAAACTGAAGGTGCGGGCGAAAGCCGACCTGATGCGCGGCTGGCTGCTCTACTTCATCCCCTGGGAGTTCTCGACGCGCTGGAGGTCCGTTCGTGTGATGGCGCCAGCGGAGACCGGCAGATGACCCTCCGCGCGCTCCTGCTGCGTTACCGCAAGGACCCTCGGGTCATCGTGACGGTACCGCTGCTGATCCTTGCTGCGACGAGCCTGATTTATTACGCCGTCCAGAGGGCCAGGGAGCTCTCACCCGAAGCCCTGAGCAGCCAGGTGCTGCTGTTCGTTCTCGCGAACATCAACGTACTCCTGATCTTCGGGATCCTCTTCGTGCTCCTCCGTGGAGTGGTGAAGCTGGTCCTGGAGCGGCAGCGAGGCATCATCGGATCGCGGTTCCGGACGAAGCTCGCTGTGGCCTGGGTGGCCACATCGCTCATCCCTGTCCTCATTCTCTTTTTCTTCGCGACGGATCTTCTGCGGACTTCGATCGACCGCTGGTTCAACGCCCCGGTGAGCCGCATCCTCACAAATGGGGAGTCGATCGCACGGATGGCCGAGGATCAGTCGGCGATGATGGCGGCCGGAGCGGCGCGCGAGGTGGCCTCCAGTCACGTCGCCGAGGATCCGGCGCAACTCGACGCGGTCCTCAACCATGTGCAGCAGTTTCACAACGTGGACATGGTCGGCCTCTATCGGGGTGGCACGCTCGTGCGCGTCGTTGCCAATCCGCGCGCGCCGATCCACGAGGTGTCCGAACCGCCGAAGAAATTCTTCGATGACCTTGGGGCGTCCGCACGGGCGACGAAGATCGACGTCGGCGCGAGCGGGAAGTGGATCCGCGCGGCGATCCGCATCGGGGCGACGCCGAACGTCGCGATCGCCGGCGTCTTCATTCCGGCGACGATGAGTCACCTCATCGACGACTCGATCGTGCAGCACAAGAATTTCGAGCAGCTCAACGCGCAGCGGCCCACGCTGAAAGCCTCGCAGACGTCGCTGTTTCTGGCGGTCACACTGGCGATCCTCTTCGGGACCCTCTGGACGTCCATCTACGCCTCGCGCCGCATCACGATCCCGATCAAGGCACTTGCTGAGGCGACGGGGAAGCTTGCGGAGGGTGGCTATGGGTACCGGGTGGCGGTGGCGGCGACGGATGAGGTGGGGCGCCTCATCGAGTCGTTCAACGACATGTCGACGCAGCTCGATGAGCAGCGGCAGGCGCTGACACAGGCGAACCGGTATCTGTCGACGGTGCTCGACAGCGTCTCCGCCGGCATCCTGGCGTTCACGGAGTCGTTCGAGCTTCTCAGCGTCAACCACGCCGCGATGCAGATGCTGCAGATCGAGGAGCCTCCGGCTCGCGCGAACCTCTGTTCGGTGCTGACCGGAGACCTGCTGCCCCTTTCCGACACACTCCGGGAACTGACCGCGCGTGGGGGACGGGCGCGCGAAGTCACGTTGATCCGCGGCGGCGAACTGCGCTATCTCGAAGTCTCCGTCGCGCGGCTTTCCGGTGGCGGCGGCGATGAAGGCTGGGTCGTCGCCATCGAAGACTCCACATCGCTCGTCCAGGCGCAGAAGCTGGCTGCCTGGAACGAAGCAGCGCGCCGGATCGCGCACGAGATCAAGAATCCGCTGACGCCCATCCAGCTCTCGGCGGAGCGCATCGCCCGGAAGTTTCAGAACAACGATCCCGACACGGCCCGCGCGATCGAAGAAGGGACGAAGACCATCGTGACCGAGGTGGGACAACTCAAGCGGATGGTCGACGAGTTCGCGCGGTTCGCCCGCATGCCGGCCGTGCACCTGCGGCACGCGCAGCTCGCGGACATCCTGCAGGAGGCCGCGGAGCTGTATCGCAATGGAAAGCCGGGCGTCTCCGTCAGTGTCTCGGTTGAGAATGACATCGAACTGCTCGTCGATCCGGAGCAAATCCGGCGAGCGGTCGGCAACCTGCTCAAGAACGCCGTCGAGGCGACCGAAACCGGCGAGGTCCGCGTGTCCGCGCGGCGCGCACCCCATCGCGTCGTCATCGAGGTGGTCGATCCAGGCCGCGGCGTTCCGGATGCGGACAAGGAGAAGCTTTTCCTCCCGTACTTTTCCACCAAGGGGCGAGGCACCGGTCTCGGCCTGGCCATCGTCCATCGCATCGTGAACGACCATGACGGCCGGATTTCCGTTCACGACAACCATCCGAGAGGAACACGCTTTGAAATTGAACTGCCCGCGTAGCCTCGAGGTCTCCCGCTAGATGGCCAAGATCCTCATCATCGACGACGAAGCCTCCATCCGCGAGACGCTCGGGCACATTCTGCAGGACGAAGGACACCAGCCCACACTCTGTGACTCCGGTGAGGCGGCCATCGCCCAGTTTGCGCGCGAGGAGTACGACCTCGTCTTTCTCGACCTCTGGCTTCCGGGCATCGACGGGATGGCCGTACTCGAGCGATTGAAGACAGCCGGTGCACCGCCGGTCATCGTCATCTCCGGGCACGGCAACATCGACTCCGCCGTCCGTGCCACGCGCCTCGGAGCCTACGATTTCCTCGAAAAGCCGCTCTCCCTCGACCGCGTCCTCCTCACGGTCAACCACGCGCTGGCCGACCGGAAACTTCGGGAGCAGGTCCGCGACCTTCACCGCCATTTCACGCTCGAAGAACTGCTGATCGGCGAGAGCGATTCGATGAAGAGGCTCGATGAGCAGATCCGCTCCGCCGCGCCGTCCAACAGCCGCGTCCTCATCACCGGAGAGAACGGGAGCGGAAAGGAAATCGTCGCGCGCACACTCCATCGTCTGTCGCAACGTGCCGAGAATCCGTTCATCGACGTCAATTGCGCGGCAATCCCCGAGGAGTTGATCGAGTCGGAGCTGTTCGGGCATCGGAAGGGAGCGTTCACCGGCGCGATTGATGACCGCAAGGGCAAGTTCGAGCTTGCGGACAGCGGCACCCTGTTCCTCGACGAGATCGGCGACATGAGCCTGAAGACGCAGGCCAAAGTGTTGCGCGTCCTGCAGGAACAGACCTTTCAGAAGGTGGGAGGACAACAGACGATCACGGTCGACGTGCGTGTGATCGCCGCGACGAACAAGACCCTGGAGACGGAGATCGCCGCGGGGAGTTTTCGCAGCGATCTCTACTACCGCCTGAACGTCGTTCCGATCGAAGTACCGCCGTTGCGCGCGCGCGGGAACGACATCATCCTTCTCGCCGAGCACTTCCTCCGGCGATTTGCCGCGGAGACCGGGACGCCGAAGAAGCGGCTCTCGGCCGGTGCGGCGTCGAAGCTTCGCGCGTATCACTGGCCCGGCAACGTCCGCGAGCTGCGCAACGTGATCGAGAGGATGGCCATCCTCATGAAAGGGGAGGTCATCGAGCCGGAGGATGTGCAGCTCGGTGCTCCCGCGGCCCTTCCGCCGCAGATCGACACGAAGATGAGCCTGCGTGAGGCGCGCGACGAGTTCGAGAAGCAATACATCCTCTCCCGCCTCCGCGAGTTCGCCGGCAACGTCAGCCGCACCGCGGATGCCCTCGGTGTCGAGCGATCGAACCTCTACCGGAAGCTTCACGCGTACGGAATCCGCGTCGAACGGCCCTAGGAATAGGAATCAGGGCCCTGCCGTTAGCGGGCGAGACACCGGCAACGAGCTTGACAGCATCCGGATCGCTGACTACTCTTCGCCGTCGTCCGCGGGCATAACTCAGTTGGTAGAGTGCAACCTTGCCAAGGTTGATGTCGCCGGTTCGAGTCCGGTTGCCCGCTCCAAACGAAATTTGTCCAAAGGGCCGCGTCGGACGCGGCCCTTTATCGTTCTGGCTCCGCTCAGTCGCCGTCGGTGCATTGCTGCATCGGCGGGCAGTAGCCCGTCTGTGTGGCCATGTTTCGATTCGCGGCGAAGCAGACGTTGTCGACGAAGTTCCGCGAGTACTTCTTGATGACGTCCGCGGGGATGTCTTTTGGTGTCAGCTCCTGGAACGCGAACGTGATCGAGCTGTCGGGATGGACCGTCGCCAGAAGGTAGCCGTAGACATCGGTGCGCGTGTTCGGCCCCGGGATCGCGGTCTCGGGGAGCCGGTAACGCTGGGCGCCGGACGTGCCGACGATCCACCCCTCCAACACGCCGCCGTTCGTGCGCCAGTACTCGGTGTCGTACACGTTGTCCATGACGAAGTGCGAGTGGCTGGCGAGGACGTAGACCTTCTTCTTGTGCGTGTCACGCATGCCGAGGAGGAGCGTGTACACCGCGCGGCCGCTGGTCTGCTGGATCGGATAGTTGCCCATGCTGTGGCCGCACGAGCGGCTGTCGGGCAAGGCGGCGTGCATTCCCGCCACCACCGTGTGAATTGACGGATCGGAAGCATCGTGGGCGAGCACGCGCTTGAGCCACGCCATCTGGGCGTCGTCGAACATGTCGCAGGATGCGTTGTCGAGCGTGATGAAGTCGATCCCGTTGTTGACGACGTGGAAGTACGTTCGGGGCGTCGTATCGGCAGGATCGTCCTTCAGGCGCTGGTCCCGGATCATGGGCAGGTCGAGGTATGAATGGAACGACTTCGCGAAGGCGGCGCGTGTCATCGGCCAGGCCGTCTCGTGGTTTCCGATGCCCGTCCAGATCGGGATGCCGCGGTCATCGAACGCCTTGACCTGGTTGTCGAGGGCATCCTTGAAGGCGGCGACCAGGTATGCGTGGACCTGCAACGGCGCGCCGGCCATCACTGCGGCCTGGGCCATGTCCTCATCGAAGTTGTAGATCGCGCGCCAGTCGCCGAGGTGCCAATAGAACGCTGCGCCGTGGGTCTTTGCCGCCGCGGCGATCGCGGGCATGACGACGTCGCCGCAATTGCGTGAGTCACCGGAGACGACGAATTGCCATGTGCCGTCGTTCGCTGGCGCGGCCGGGGACGCGGTCATGGTGGCGGCCGGGGACGGCGCGGACGGCGCAAGGGGAGCAGTCTGTGCGCATGCAGCCACGGGAAACAGAAGGGCCAGCGCGTAATGTAGTTTCATGAGGTCCTTTCCGAACGGCAGGTGTTGTGAGCAGGGATCATAAAAGCAAAACGCCCGGCGTGGCCGGGCGTTTTGAGATTTCGATAGGAGTGGGGTTCAGCGCCGCGCCTGTTTTCCAGAGGAGGAAACGTTCACTGTCGCCGTCTGGCTGTCGACGCTTCCGCAGGGGTTCGTCACGCGAACCCAGTAGGACGTCGTGTCGTTCAGAGCAGACGTCGTCAAGTTAGCCGTTGTTCCGCCCGCGAGCGGGAAGTTCACGAGGCCACTGGCGCCGGTGAACCACTGGTAGGCGAAGGGACCGCTGCCGGATGCTTTCACCGAGAGGAGTGCGGGCCGGCCGAGCGAGACGGTCGAGCCCTTGGGCTGGTCGATGCCAAGGATGAAGGGGGGATCGCAAAGCACGGTCACGAAGACCGTAACGGAGGAAGACGTCGTTCCGTCCGAGGCCGTAATCGTGATGACGTGATCGCCGGCCGGTGTTTTCGATGTGGTCCTGATCGTCAGCACCGAATCGCCCGATCCCGGAGCCTTGATCACCGCGGGGCTGATCGTGGCCAGGAGGTCGTCGGAGTCGCTCGTCGCCGTAAGCGTCACATCGGCGGCGGTGTTGGTGGCGACAGTCGAGAAGAGAACCGTCGTAGAGCTGGAGTTCAACATCACGACCGGGGCCGCAAGAACGCTGTCCGGCAGGACGATCGTCGGCGCGCCGGCGGGAGTCGGAGTCGGGGGCGGGGTTCCACCACCACCGCCGCCGCCTCCTCCCGAGCCTCCCGTGCCGGCATCGCACGGAACGCCGGTCAGGTCGACAAAGGAGAGTTGTCCACGCGTGGCCGGCGTTTGGCCATCGCAGTGCTGTTCGAAATTCATGACCAGCTGCTTGAGGTGCGAGCGAAGACCGGTTCCGTCGAAATTCTTACAATCGAACGCGATCGCAGAGATCGTGTAGCGACCCGTGAGTGTGTTGCAGCCGCCTCCGTTCAGGTCGAAATCGAGGCCGCCCGTATTCGGGAAGGCGAATGGCGCGCGGGTCGCCGGGAAGTACGTTCCCGTGGCGAGCGGTCTCCCGAGCTGGTTGGTCCCAAGGGTAAGGAACCAGTCGTCGTTGGCTTTCGCTCCCTTCCCCTGAACGAAGCCGAGTTCTATGTAGTTAGGGGCGGGGAACACATTGGGCGTCGGGCTGAGGCCAAGTTGGAAGATATTGATGAAGAAGCTCTGTACGTCGGCGTCGGTGTAGTGGTACGTCTTGCCGAGGCCGGGAAAGGAACCCTGGTCGCTCGTGACGTTGAACGCGAATTTCTCGCCGATGACCTGGTACTCGGGCTTCGGCTTCAGATGTGGCGGGTCAGCCGCAAGGGCGGACCCGACGGAAAAGACCGCGATCGCCGCCAAGGCCGAGCCTGCTAATCTCAGGAGTCGCATGAAGTTCCTTTCAAACATGCATTTCAATTTGTGCACAATGATAGCGGAGTTCGTCATTATTTGCAGGACTTGAATTGACGCAAACACATACACACGCATGGGGAAGCCAGCCCGAGATGTTCGGTCCCCGTCATGAATACCGCCTCGGCATCATCACCCGGGAGGTGGAACAGTTGCCCCCCGGCGCCCGCATCCTCGATGCTGCCGTCGGCCTCGGCCAGCTCGCCGCGCGCATGCAGCAGCGGGGTTTCCAGGTCGTCGGAATCGACTACTCCCTCGATGCGGCCCTCCACGTCCGGAAAACACTCGGAATTGGAGTCGTCATCGGGGATCTCACCCGTCTGCCGTTTCGTTCCGGAGCCTTCGACGGCGTGACGACGGGGGAGACCCTCGAGCATCTCGACGATGACGCGTCGGCGGTTGGCGAGATCTCCAGGGTCCTGACCGCAGGAGGAACGTGCATCGCGACCGTTCCGGCGATGCAGTCGCTCTGGACGGCCAGCGATGACTATTACGAGCACCGCCGGCGGTACGCACGCTCGCAATTGACGGCGCTCTTCGAGAACGCCTCGATGACGATCCGGAAGGCCTCCTTCTGGGGTTTTCCCATCGTCCTCGTCTACGACACGCTCGTGATCCTGCCGATGAACAAGCGCCGCTCCCGGCGGTCGGTCCAGGATGACCCGGCACTCCGCTCCGTGGCCCGTGCGGGCCGGTCGCGCATGCTGGTGAATGCGGTCCGTGCGATTTTCTCGATCGACCGCCTCTTCTCGTTCGTTCCCTTCGGTCCGGGTCTGCTGCTGGTGGCACGGAAGGAATGAGCAGCGTGTGGGTCCTCACTCCGGAACTGCTCCTTTCCGCAAGTGTCGAGGACGTGGTCATGCGGCGGGAGATGACGGTCGCTGTTGCAACGAACGATCTACGCGGTGCCCCCCTCGCCGCCGCACTTCACTGCGACTGGGTGGCGATCGACGAACGTGCAGCGATCACGATCGATACGCCGCACGCATGGAGCGCTGTGGTGGGACGCATCGGTGCTCGCGCATCGCGATTGCACCTGCTCGGCCGGACGACCATGACGGCGCGCGATGCGGTGGGGGAAGGTTTGGCGGACGCACTTGTTCCTTCCGGAGCCGATCCGATAGAGTGGCTTGCGGGCTGGATCGGCGGGCGAAGTCCGCTCGCTCTCGACACCGCGGCTGCGCTGATTCGTGGACGTGGCGGCGACGTCACCGAGCGCGTCGCATTTGCACATCTCTTCGCCACCGGCGAGCCACAGGAAGGCCTCGCCGCCTTCCTCGAAAAACGAACCGCGAAATGGACCTGACATGAGCCGAAACGAAATCGATCTCCCGCAGCCCGCAGTGATGCAGACGGTTCCCCCGACCGATGGCGAACAACTTCCGCTCTTCAACGCCGACGCCCTGAGCGTGGTCCGGCGGGAAGCGGCGCGGTGGCAGCAGGTCAAGAAGGCCGCCTGGAAAAAGGACTTCACCACCGTCAGCGGGATGGAAGTGAATCCGCTGGCCACACCAGCCGACGTGGCCGGTCTCGATTTCGAGCGCGACCTGGCCACTCCCGGGGAGTTTCCCTACACCCGCGGCATTCATCCCAGCGGCTATCGCGGGCGCCTCTGGACCATGCGCCAGTTTGCCGGTTTCGGCAGCGCTACGCAGACCAACGAACGATTCAAGTACCTGCTCTCGCAAGGACAGACCGGACTCTCCACGGCCTTCCACCTGCCCACGCTCTACGGCTATGACTCCGATCACCACTACAGCCGCGGCGAGGTCGGAAAGTGCGGCGTGGCCATCGACACGCTCGCCGACATGGAGACGTTGTTTGATGGCATCGACCTCGAGAAGGTGACGGTCTCGATGACGATCAACTCCACCGGTCCCATTGCGCTGGCGATGTATCTGGTCGTCGCGGAGAAACAGGGTGCCGACTGGAAGAAGATCTCCGGCACGCTGCAGAACGACATCCTCAAGGAGTACATCGCGCAGAAGGAGTACATCTTCCCGCCGCGTCCCTCGATGCGGCTGATCACGGACACGTTCCGCTTCTGCGCCGAGAGCGTGCCGAAGTACAACCCGATCTCCATCAGCGGGTACCACATCCGCGAGGCCGGCTCGACCGCGTTGCAGGAGCTGGCCTTTACTCTGCGCGACGGGATGGAGTACGTCGAATACGGCGTCCGCGCCGGTCTCGACATCGATGACTTCGCGCCGCGCCTCTCCTTCTTTTTCAACTCGCACAACGATCTCTTCGAAGAAGTGGCGAAGTTCCGCGCCGCGCGCCGCGTCTGGGCCAAAGTCATGCGTGATCGTTACGGCGCGAAGGACCCACGTTCATGGACTCTGCGTTTCCACACGCAGACGGCCGGTTGCTCTCTGACCGCGCAACAGCCGTACAACAACATCGTCCGCGTCACGATCCAGGCGCTGGCCGCCGTCTTCGGCGGCACGCAGTCGCTGCACACGAATTCGCTGGATGAGACGCTGGCGCTGCCCACGGAAGCGGCGGCGCGCATCGCGCTTCGTACGCAGCAGATCATCGCGCACGAATCCGGCGTCATCAACAGCGTCGACCCTCTGGGCGGCTCGTTCTTCATCGAAGAGCTGACCAATCGGATGGAAGAGGGCTGCATGGAGTACATCGCCAAGATCGATGCCTTCGGTGGGATGGTCGAAGCGATCGAAGCCGGTTTCCCGCAGCGCGAAATCTGGGATGCTTCCTACCAGTTCCAGCGCTCTGTCGATTCCGGCGAGAAGATCGTCGTCGGTCTCAACGCGTTCCAGATGCAGACGGAAGATCCGTACGAGATCCTCTACATCGACGACTCCGTGGCCGAGGAGCAGATCGAACGGCTCAACGCGGTCCGCGCCTCCCGCGATGCGGCGAAGGTGCAGGACTCGCTGCTGGCGCTCCGCAATGCCGCGGCCGATCCGAGCGCGAACACCATGCCCTTCATCATCGACGCGGTGAAGACGTACGCCAGTGTCGGCGAGATCAGCGACGCGCTGCGCGACGTCTTCGGCACGTATCAGGAGCCGGCACTGTTCTGAGAAAACGCGGAGTGCTCGGACCAGGTCGGCCGCCGTCGCTCGCGCACGTCTTCCTCGGTGATCGGAGCTTCGCCCGAAGGCGATGTCGGGAAGTTGCGCCGTTCGTGGCCAGGTACGCGCTGCCATGGATCGGTGCAGGCGTGGTCCTATTGATGGCAACGACGTGGATCGTTGAGTCAGAGTCGCCGGTCGTCCACGACGCCTGCAGGGTGGTTCCTGGCCGTCTCGACAAAATCGTGCGCATCTCGATCACGCAGGCCCGAATCTGGCGGAGTCTCAAGTCAATGCGACGTGATTTTTTTGTCCTGCCTTGCACGACGACACGGGAACGCGAATATCGCAAGCTGAGCCTCACATGACTAGCGGCCTGCAGCGCCTGGGCTAAAGCACGCCGCGGAGCCGTTTCAGCACGTCCAGGACTCGGCTGCGGTCGTCGCCCTCGGGAAGGCTCTCCGAGGTCGCGGCCACGCTGTCCAGGATGACGCTGCGCTCCTCGGCGCCCGCATGCCGGAACTTCGTGGCCACCACGTAGGAAATGATCTGCGCCTTCGCCTCGGAAAGTCCCACCAGGACTCCCAGGTCGCGCAGCAGCCGATCCGTCGGCCTGCTCTCCAGGTCTTTGACGAACACCTCCAACTCCATGAACGTCTTTGCGTCCATCGCTTTCATGACGATCGAGGACGTCGGGACTCTGTCGTTGTTGTCTGGCGCCATGAATTCGTTCTCTCGCTCTCGCTCTGTGATGGCACGAACAGTACCATCGACGCCAGTGCCTTCTTTCCATCGTTTCAAGGCATTCACGGGGTGCCGGGACGTTTAGTGCCGCGATATGATCGGCGCCCGCAGTTGCAGGAGCCGCGATTCATGACCATGACCCCTGAGCAGCGCAAGGCAGATCTCGTCGAGCGCCTTGCCACCGAAGCACACAAACGTGTCAGCAGCGAGCAGGCGGACAGCGCCGAGGCCTTCGTGCGGCGCTTCTTCGCCCTGGTCGCTCCCGACGACATCATCTACAGCTCGTTCGACACTCTTCTCGGCGCCGCACTCTCGCTCTGGCAGTTCGGCGAGATGCGTCACGTCGGTGCCCCGAAGATCCGGCTGTTCAACCCCTCCGTGGAAGCGAATGGATGGGGGATCGAGCACACCGTCATCGAGATCGTGAATGACGATATGCCCTTCCTCGTCGACTCCGTCAGCGCCGAGGTAAACCGTCTGGCCAGGAACATCCACCTCCTGCTGCATCCGGTGGTCCGCGTCCGCCGCAATGCCGGAGGCCGGAGGGTGGAGCTGACATCGACGCACGAAGCGCCCATGGACGCGATTGTCGAGTCGTACATGCACCTGGAGATGGACCAGGAAACCGACGCCGCCGAGCTGCAGACGATCTCCGCGGCCATCGAGCGAGTGCTCTCCGACGTACGGGCCGCGGTCAAGGACTGGCAGGTGATGCGCGACACACTCAAGGCGGAAGTCGCCGAGCTCGAACGTGCGACGCTGCCAATGCCGCAGGAGGAAGTGGCCGAAGCGCGGGCATTCCTGCAGTGGCTCGACGACGGAAACTTCATCCTGGTCGGGTTTCGCCGCTACGGATTCGAGACGCGTGAGGGGAAGGACTACCTGCCTCCCATCTCGGGAAGCGGTCTGGGGATCCTTCGCGGGATTCGCGCCGAGTCGGCCGCCCGCGGCTCCGCGCCGCTGACCGCAGAGTTCAGCGACTACGCCAGAACGAAGGATCTGCTGATCATCACGAAGGCGAACAGCCGCAGCACGATTCATCGTCCGGTGCCGCTCGACCGGATCGGGATCAAGCGTTACGACGACGAAGGGAATCTCATCGGAGAAGACCGCTTCCTCGGTCTCTTCACCTCGGCAGCCTACAGCCGCAGCGTGCGGGAGATCCCGATGCTGCGGCTCAAGGCGAAGCGCACGATCGAGCGTGCCGGCCTCGATCCGCGGAGCCACAACGGCAAGGCCCTCGTCGACATCCTGGAGACGTTTCCCCGCGACGAGTTTTTCCAGATCACTGATGGGCAGCTCTACGACATCGCCCGCGGGATCCTGCTGCTCCAGGAGCGCCACCGCGTGGCACTCTTCACCCGCAAGGACGTCTTCGATCGATTCATCTCGTGCTACGTGTTCGTGCCGCGCGATCAGAACACTGCCGAGTTCCGAGAGAAGGCGAGGCAGATCCTGGAGGAGCAGTTCGCCGGCCGCGACACGGCGGTCTACGAGCACGTGACCGACGCGCCGCTGGCGCGCATTCTCTTCGTTGTCCGCACGACCGCCGGTCAGATCCCCGAAGTCGACGAGAAGCGCATCGAGGCGATTCTGTCGGACGCGGCGCGCACCTGGGGCGACCGTCTCCTCGACACGCTCTGTCATCGCTTCGGCGAGGAACAGGGGATCGAACTGCAGCGCCGCTACAAGAAGGCCTTCTCGGCCGCGTACATGGAGCGATTCCTGGCCGACGCGGCGATGTACGACATCGACCATATCGAAGAGGTCCTGGCTACGGGCAAACTCGTGGTCGACCTCTACCGCCACCGGGGCGATGAGCGGCAGTTCCACTGCAAGATCATCCACTCCGGTCCCCCCGTGCCGCTTTCCGAGATCATGCCGCGGCTCGAGAACATGGGGCTGAAGGTGCTTGCCGAGGAGCCGTACGAAGTCCATCCGTTCGGCGCGGCGTCGACGGTGCGCATCCGTGACTTCAGCCTGAACGCGGAGGGGATGCAGGACGACCTCACGCCCATCAAACAAAAGTTTCAGGAGGCCTTCGTCCGCGTCTGGAATCGCGAAGCGGAGAACGACGGCTTCAATCGGCTGGTACTCACGGCCGAGCTCGAGTGGTACCAGGTGGTCGTGCTGCGTGCGTATAGCAAGTACATCCGGCAGATCGGCGTCAATGTCAGCGAGGCGCTTGTGCAGCAGACGCTCTCGGCGCATCCGGAGGTCGCGCGGATGCTGATCCAGCTCTTCGAGACGCACTTCGATCCGGCGCTGGGCTCGGCTACGATGCGCGGAGCCAGCATGGCCTCGACCGGTGTGACCGGCCGGCACCTGGCGGCCAGCGGGATCCGCGCTCAGGTCGAAGACGCTCTCGAACAGGTGAAGAACCCGGACGAGGATCGCATCCTCCGCATCTTCCTCACGCTGATCGAAGCGACGCTGCGCACGAACTACTACAAGCGCGATGACGCCGGAAATCGCAAACCGTATCTCTCCTTCAAACTCGAGTCGCAATCGATCCGCGAGCTGCCTCTGCCGCGGCCGATGTTCGAGATCTCCGTGTATTCACCGGTCATGGAGGGCATCCACCTCCGTGCCGGCAAGGTCGCGCGCGGCGGCATCCGCTGGTCCGACCGCCGCGAAGACTTCCGCACCGAGATCCTCGGGCTGATGAAGGCGCAGAACGTCAAGAACGTCGTGATCGTGCCGATGGGGTCGAAGGGCGGATTCGTCGTCAGGAATCCATCCCCGGAACGCGCCGTGTTTCAGAAAGAGGGAGTGGCGGCATACCAGACGCTTCTCCGCGGCATGCTGGACATCACCGACAACCTGCGCGGCGCTGACGTCATCCCGCCGCGCGACGTCGTGCGGCGCGACGCCGACGATCCATACCTCGTGGTGGCCGCGGACAAAGGCACCGCGACGTTCTCCGACATCGCCAACGCCATCTCTGCCGAATACGGGTTCTGGCTCGGCGATGCATTCGCTTCCGGCGGCAGCGCGGGCTACGACCACAAAGCGATGGGCATCACCGCGCGGGGCGGGTGGGAGGCGGTCAGGCGCCACTTCCGCGAGCTGGGGGTGAATATCCAGCGCGAGCCGTTCACGGTCGTCGGCGTCGGCGACATGTCCGGCGATGTCTTCGGCAACGCGATGCTTCTCTCGCCACAGACGAAGCTGATCGCGGCGTTCAATCACTCGCACATCTTTCTCGACCCCAATCCTGATCCGGCGGTCAGTCTGGCCGAGCGTCAGCGGATGTTCGATCAGCGTCTCAACTGGAACGGCTACAACACGGACCTGCTCTCTCCCGGAGGCGCCGTTCTGGAGCGCAGCGCGAAGACGGTCACTGTTTCGAACGAGGTGATGCGCATCCTCGATCTCGACAGGAAGACGCTCCCACCGGCAGACCTGATGAAGGCAATCCTGCGCGCACGTGCGGACCTGCTCTGGCTGGGTGGCATCGGCACGTACGTGAAATCCAGCGATGAAGACCACGCTGCGGCGCGCGACCGTGCCAACGACGCGCTGCGCGTCGACGGACGGGAGCTGCGCGTGCGCGTCGTCGGCGAGGGCGCCAACCTCGGTTTCACCCAGAGCAGCCGGATCGAGTACGCCCTCGGCGGTGGCCACATCAACACCGATGCGATCGACAACTCCGCCGGTGTCGACACCTCGGACCACGAGGTCAACATCAAGGTCCTGCTTTACGACGCCATCGAACGCGGTGAACTGGCCGGCCTGGAGCAGCGGAACACGCTGCTCGCGTCGATGACGGCCGAAGTCGGCCATCTCGTGCTCTGCGACAACTACGAGCAGACCCAGGCCATCTCTCTCACGCTGGCGCTCGGCGAGTCGGTCCTGGACGAACAGGCCCGCTTCATGCGCGCACTCGAGCGCGCCGGCAGGCTCGATCGCGCACTGGAAGGTCTGCCCGACGACGAGACGATCGCGCAGCGGCACACGGCGCACGTCGGGCTGACCCGTCCGGAGCTGGCCGTGCTCCTCGCCTACAGCAAGATCGTCCTCTACGCCGATCTCCTGGCCAGCGATCTGCCCGACGATCCTCTCCTCGTCGAAGACCTCGTGCTCTATTTCCCGAAACCGTTGCGCGAGACCTATCGCGCCACGATCGAACGGCACCGGCTGCGCCGGGAGATCATCGCCAGCTACGTCACGAACAACATCATCAATCGCATCCGTCCGACCTACGTCTGGCAGATGACCGAGGAGACGGGGAAGCCGACGGCGGACATCGCGCGGGCGTTCACGGTCATCCGGGAGTCGTTCGACCTTCGCGCCCTCTGGTCCGAGATCGAGGGGCAGGACAATGTGCTGCCCGCTCGTGTGCAGACCGAAATGCTGATCGAAGTGGGCCGCTTGCTGGAGCGCGCCATGAGCTGGCTGCTCACCAGCGACTACCAGACGCTCGACACCGCGCGGTACGTCAGCGAATTCCGCCCGGCGATCACAGCGATCTCCGACAAATTGAACGACATCCTCCCGGCCGCCCTCCTCGGGTCGCTCAAGGCGCGTCAGGGCGAGCTCGAGATGGACGGCGTTCCGGAGCGTGTGGCCTACCGCATCGCCAGTCTGGGCGTCATGGGGGCCGCGCTCGACATCGTCCGGCTCTCGCGGAAGGGTGGGCCGGTGGAGGATGTGGCCAAGGTCTATTTCAGTGTCGGGGCGCGGTTCGGACTGGAACGGCTGCGGACCGCGGGTGCGTCGATCGCCGCGGAAACTCCCTGGCAGAAGGCGGCGGTCGCGGCGGTGATTGATGACCTCTTCCACTACCAGAGCACGCTGGCGTCGCGCGTCATCAACGAGAGTGACGGGTCACGCGAACCGGTGGAGAAATGGCTGGCGGCACGTCCGCGCGAAGTCGAGAAGATCGACCAGATGATGACCGACTTCCGTGCCGCACAATCGGTCGATCTGGCCATGCTCACCGTGGCCAGTAGACAGCTGCGCGTCCTCGTGGAGAGCTGACTCCACACGGACTCATTCATCGATGAAGAACCAACTGCTGCTTCTTGCCCTGCTCGTCGTAGCGGTTCGCTGCACGACCTCCGGGCCGCCGCCGGAGGCGCTCCTGGCCGCGGCGGACGCCGTGCCGCAATTCGAAGTGAACGATCCGGGAGCGGATGACGTGCTCTTCGCGGGCGCCGGCGACATCGCCAATGGTTCCTATCTCACCGACGCGGCGGCGACCGCGGCCATCATCGTCCGGATCCCGCGGGCCACGGTTTACACCTTGGGCGACAACGCGTATCTGCGAGGCACCAGCGGTCAGTTTGCCGCGTTCTACCAGCCGACATGGGGACAGTTTCTCGACCGGACCCATCCCTCGCCGGGCAATCACGAGTACTACTCACTCGGCGCCCGAGGCTACTACCGCTACTTCGGAGCGCGTGCCGGGCCGCCGGGCCTCGGCTGGTACAGCTTCGACCTGCGCAACTGGCACATCGTTTCGCTGAACAGCGAGCATGTGGATAACGCAACGCAGCTCGCCTGGCTGGAGAAGGATCTGCGGGAAACTACGAGACCATGCATCCTCGCGTACTGGCACCATCCGCTGTTCAGTTCCGGTAGCGAGCATGGCGATGACCCGCGCGATCAGGGACGGCGCACCGGACGCTTCTGGGATGCGCTGCTGGTGCACGGCGCCGACGTCGTCCTCAACGGACACGATCACAACTACGAGCGGTACGAGCCGCAGGACGCATCCGGCACGCGGTTGCCGGCCGGTCTCCGCGAATTCGTCGCTGGCACCGGAGGCGCCGAGCTGCGCGTGATGGGCTCCCTGAAGCGGAACAGCGCATTCTTCGATCACACGCATCATGGGGTGCTGTTGATGACACTTCACCAGCACGGCTACGAGTGGCGTTTCCTCGCGACCGATGGATCGACACCCGACGCCAGCACCGCTCCTGTCGAATGCCACGCCAAACCCCGCCACTGACCTACAATGGCGGCGTGTCGCTGGTTGGAAAGATCCGGTTCGTGCTGGCGTCATTGCGAGGAGGGCGCATGTTGAAGGTTGGCGACGAAGCCCCGGACTTCTCGGTTTCCGATCATCGCGGAAGAGAGGTCTCGCTCCGCGACCTGCGCGGACGCAAGGTCGTGCTCTGGTTCTATCCGAAGGCCGATACCCCTGGCTGAACGGCCGAGGGTTCCGGGTTCCGGGACCTCATGGCGCAGTACGAAGCGAAGAACACCACCATCCTCGGCGTCAGCTTCGATGACGCGGAGGCCAACAAACGGTTCGCGGAGAAGTTCGACTTTCCCTTCCCGCTGCTCTGCGACACGGGGCGGACGATCGGTCTCGCGTACGGCGCGGCGGACTCTCCCAGAGATGAATACGCCCGACGCATCGCGTACCTGATCGACGAGAGCGGCCGGATCGCGGAAGCGCATCCGAAGGTCGATCCGCGGGCGTATCCGAAGGAGCAGCTGGCCAGGTTGTAGTCCCCGCAACCTCTGTTGATCCAAGGACGAACGGGGAATCCTGTGCCTGCTGTGCGAGCGGCCTGCGACTTGCAGAATGCTTCCGCCGATGTCTCGTCCACGCAAGGGCGAGCGTTGGAGCCGAGTTTCTTCCGCACGTGTTCGACCGTTTCCAACAGGCCGGCAACAGCACCACGCGCCGCGAGTCGCGCCCGGCACGCTGAGAAAGTGGCGGGAGCAGGCAGCCGGGGACTTCGAGTTCACGATCAAGGCGTGGCAGCTGATCACGCATCGCGCGTCGAGCAGGACTTATCGGGCTCTTGCGGACATTGCTTCGTGATGACGTGCTATCGGCGTCGTCGCTTCGAGACTCGGCGCGCTTCCGCAGTCGTGCGCCAGGCCTGTTCGAGCAGCGCCGTCAACGCGTTCCTGGACAGTCGGGTGTCGAGCCGGATTCCGATCCAGCCGCCGGCACCGACGTAGGGCGGAATGAAGAGGTTCTTCGGATCCGCGGCGACGAGATCCTGCTGTGCTCCATCCGGTGCGTTGCACCAAACCGCGATGCGGCCGTCGTGGTGATGGTTGTTCGCAAACATCGCGAAGAGACGCCCATGAACGCGGAACGTCGGCTCTCCCCATGCGACCTTCTCCTCGGTATCGGGGAGTGCCAGGCAGATGCTGCGGAGGCGCGCCAGCGCGATGTCCGGATCGCCCGTCACCGTCGGCGCCGCGGGTCGAAGTTCGATCTTCGCCGTGGTGCCCGGCTTCAGCTTTGCCTGCGCGCGGACGTCATCATCGATGAGCACCCAGAAGCTC
Organism: Thermoanaerobaculia bacterium; assembly: GCA_038244715.1. GTDB lineage: Bacteria > Acidobacteriota > Thermoanaerobaculia > Gp7-AA8 > Gp7-AA8 > JADGNZ01. The sequence goes on along the minus strand of JBBRTE010000011.1, from coordinate 87,086 downwards.
CGTGAGCGAGGGACGACCGCGCTCTTGAAGGCAACGCCATTCACCTTGCCCAAGACGCGATGGCCGCGACGCCGCGGACCCACAGGCTCGGGTTTCGTTCCCCATCGTTCCGCCGGATCGAACGGGACTTCGAACGCCACTCCCTTGTGCCCGTCCTCCAACACGGCCGTAAATCGCGCGTTTGCCATTTCGTCATTTTACGCGGTCCTGCTTTGGCGTTACAGTCGCGGCGCCGTTCAATCCCGACCAGGTTCAGGAGTCTTTCATGCGCGTTCGTGTGATGTTGCTGACCGTTCTCGTGCTGACCGCGTTGCCGTTGCTGGCGGTCGACATTCATGACACCCGGCTTCTTTCCGAGCCCGCCGTGAGCGCGGACCGGATCGCGTTCGGATACGCGAACGACCTCTGGGTGGCCAACCTGGATGGGACAGGAGTGCGCCGTCTGACGTCGCATCCCGGCATCGAGTCGGGTCCGCACTTTTCTCCGGATGGGAAGTGGATCGCGTTCACCGGCCGGTACGAGGGCAACACCGACGTCTACGTCGTGGCCGCCGAGGGGGGAGTACCGAAGCGGCTGACGTGGCATCCGCGGGCGGACATCGCCCTCGGGTTCACACCGGATGGCGCGAACGTCCTCTTCACGTCCCCGCGCGAGGTCCACACCGGACGGTACGTGCAGCTATTCACGGTGCCGGTGACCGGAGGGATGGCGACCAAGCTGCCGATTCCGCATGCGGCCAAGGCCGTCTATTCGTCCGACGGCCGGAAGATTGTCTACGTCCCGCTGAACGACGCATTCAACGAGTGGAAGCACTACCGCGGTGGTCAGGTCTCCAATCTGGTCATCTTCGACACGGCGTCGTATGCGACAGAGCACGTTCCTCAGCCCGCTGGCCGAAGCAACGACACCGATCCGATGTGGCTCGACGGGAAGATCTACTTCCGCTCCGACCGCGACGGTGAGTTCAACCTCTACAGCTACGAGCCATCGACGAAGAAGATGACCCTTCTGACCAATCACGCGGACTTTCCGGTCGTGAATGCATCTGCCGGCGCCGGGAAAGTCATCTACGAGCAGGGTGGCTATCTGCATCTGCTCGATCCGAAAACCGGAACCAGCAGCCGTTTGAAAGTCGGAATCGCGGCGGACCTCGTGGAAACGCTGCCGCGGTTCGTGAAAGGGAAGAAGTACATCCGCAATGTTGCCGTGTCTCCCTCGGGCGCGCGCGCGGCCTTCGAATTTCGCGGCGACATCTTCACCGTCCCGCGCGAGAAGGGCGACGACCGAAATCTGACCAGCACACCGGCGGCGAACGATCGCTCGCCCGCCTGGGCGCCTGATGGAAAGTCGATGGCCTGGTTCTCCGACCGCAGCGGCGAGTACCGCCTGAACATCGGCGACCAGGACGGGAAAGGGACGCCTCGCGAGATCCGGATCGACGGCGCTGGCTTTTACGACGATCCGAAGTGGTCCCCCGATTCGAAGAAGATCAGCTTTGCGGACAATTCACGCTCGGTCTATGTTGCGGACGTCGCCTCCGGTGTGGTCGAGAAGGTCTCGAGCGATGTTCTCTATGGTCCGGTGCGCGTCCTCAATCACTCCTGGGCGCCCGACTCGCAGTGGCTCGCATACACCCGCAACACGCCGACGTACATGAATCGGATCTACCTCTACTCGATCGGCGAGAAGAAGTCGTATCCGGTCACCGATCCCTACACCGACGCCAGCCAGCCGGTCTTCGATCCGAACGGGAAGTATCTCTATTTCCTCGCATCGACGGACGCCGGACCGGTCGAGGACTGGTTCGCGCAGTCGAACTCCGATCTACGGGCGACACAATCGATCTACCTCGCCGTGCTTCCGAAAGGCGTCGTTTCGCCGATCGCGAAGGAGAGCGACGAGGAGGCCGCGAAGAGCGCCGACGAATCAGCGATGAAGGCGGAGACAAAAGCCAGCGACAAGCCGGCCGACGAAAAGGCCAGCGCGGACAAGGCGAAATCGGCCACGAAGGTCGTCAAGGTGGTCGTCGACTTCGACGGACTCACCCAGCGCATCGTCTCCCTCCCTCCCAAGGCCGCCGGCTACGACGCGCTGCAGGTGGGCAAGAGCGGACAGATTTTCTATCTCAAGTCCGCCGGTACGAATCGCTTCGGTCCCGATGAGAGCAGCCTGCAGCGTTTCGATCTGGAGAAGAAGAAAGAGGAAACGCTCCTGGAAAAGGTGGACGCGTTTCATCTCTCCGCGGACGGGAAGCGGATTCTGATCGACAAGGATGGTTGGTCGCTGATCGATGTCGGCGAAAAGCTCGACCTGACCAAGTTCAAGCTCGCCACCGACAAGCTGCAGGTGAAGATCGATCCCCGCGCCGAATGGCGGCAGATTTTCGAAGAAGCGTGGCGCATCAATCGCGACTACTTCTATGACCCGAACATGCACGGCGCGGACTGGAACGCAATGCGCGCCAAGTACTCCGCCCTTCTTCCGGATCTCGCCGTGCGGCAGGACCTCAACCGGGTGATGATGTGGATGTCCTCCGAGCTCTCCGTCGGCCATCATCGCCTCGGCGGCGGCGACTCACTGGCCGATGTTGAAGCCGTTCCGGGCGGTCTCCTCGGCGCGGACTACAAAGTCGAGAACGGCCGCTACCGGTTCGCGAGAGTCTTCGGTGGACTGAACTGGAACCCGGAGCTGCGGTCGCCGTTGACGGAGCCGGGCATCGACGTGAAGGCAGGCGAGTATCTGCTCGCCGTCGATGGCCACGATCTGAGATATCCCGAAGATCTCTACAGCCGCTTCGAACAGACGGCAGGGCGGATCGTGGAGCTGACCGTGGGACCGAACGCGGACAGCAGCGGGTCGCGCGTCGTCAAGGTCGTGCCCATCGAGGACGAGGCGCCGCTGCGCAATCGCGACTGGGTGGAAGGAAATCTGCGCAAAGTCACCGAAGCGTCGAACGGTCGCGTGGCCTATGTCTACGTGCCCAACACGGCAGGAGCAGGCTACACGTACTTCAAGCGCTACTTTTTCCCGCAGGCGGACCGCGAGGCGATCATCGTCGACGAGCGCCACAACGGGGGCGGAAGTGTGGCCGACTACTACATCGACATCCTGCGACGTCCGATGATCAGCCACTGGGCCATGCGCTACGGGGCCGACCTGAAGACCCCGCTGGCCTCGATCCAGGGACCGAAGGTGATGATCATCGACGAGACCGCCGGCTCGGGCGGCGACCTGCTGCCGTGGATGTTTCACAAGCTGCAGCTCGGAACCCTCGTCGGCCGGCGCACCTGGGGCGGGCTGGTGGGCATTCTCGGATTTCCCGTTCTCATGGATGGCGGCACGATCACCGCTCCGAACCTCGGCATCTGGACACCGGAAGGATTCGTCGTCGAGAACGAGGGTGTTCCGCCCGATGTCGATGTGGAACAGACGCCCGCGGACATCATTGCCGGCCGCGATCCGCAACTCGAGAAGGCGCTCGACATCGCGATGAAGCAGCTCGCCGCGAACCCACCGCAGAAGGATGTGCGCCCCGCGTTCCCGCTGCGCGCACCGAGCGCGAAAAAGTAGAACAAGGATCGGAAAGGGGTCAACCTGGCCCCTTTCCGGATCAGAGGCTCGGCCCCGAGCGCGATGGCGTCGCCTTACTTCGACAGCGCCTCAGTCAGGATTCTCGCGAATGCCTCGGCCGGGCTGTCGCCTACGCGGTAATCCTCGCGGGGCATCGCGTACTGGAAGATCACCCGGCCGTTCTTCTTGATCGTGGCGTTCGCGCCACGGCTCTTCCGGCCGAATCCCTTCGAGTCGACCGAACCGGTGAAGCGAATCTCGACCGGCGCGCCTTCGCCGATGCTCACGCCCGCCGCGCGGATCGACTTGTAGAGATCATTGATCATCTCCGCGTCGCCGCCGCTCAGGTAAACGCGGGAGGCGCCGCCGATCTGCTGGTGCAGTGCGGCGAGGGCCGCGTCGTTCGCGTTCCCGTCGCCTTTCTCGCGGTACGTGACGGGGGCTGAGGACGGTGCCGGCTCCGGTTCCGGAACCGGAGCTTCCTCGACCGGAGCGGGCTCCGGAACGGGCACCGGTCGCGGCTTCACTGGAGCGCGCGTCGTCGTCGGTGGCTGGACGATGGGAGCGGCCGTAGTGGTCGTGACGGGCGCGGTGATCATTGTCGCCGTGGTTACCGTCGCCGTCCCGGTGGTGTTATCGACGATGACGGGGACAGGTGGCGTGACGTCGACACTGGTCTGTGATGGTTTCGCGGTCGACGCGCTGGAGGTCATGGTCGCGGTCGTGGCCGTTGTGGTGCTCGAGGTCGATGTCGAGAAGAACTGCGAGCGGAAACGCATGAAGGCGATCACGGCAACGGCGCCGAGGAGAAGCAGGACCAGGACGCTGATGACGATGATGGTGCCGGTGCGCGGTCCCGGTGCACGCGCGGGGGCCGCTGCCGCGGGTGGGGGAGCGGGGGTGAGCGGTGCCGCGGGCATCGGCATCGGGTCGATGACGGTGGCGGGCGCGTCCATTGCGGGAGACTTCTCCGGTCGTACTGCCGGCCGCGTAACGGATTGCGCCATCGTTGGGGATACCGCGGGCACGACGGAGGCGGCGGGCGCGACAGACGCAGCGGTAACGGCGCGCGTCGCAGGTGACGCGGTCCCGGCTGGCGCCATCGTGGCCGCGCCGGTGACCGGTGGAGGCTGACCGCTGCGCGTCCGCTCCGTCACCATCGTGGCGTCGGCGTCGAAGGCGAGAGAAACCGTCTTCGCGGTCTCATCCGGGAGCGTAGGTTCGATGACCGCGAGCGCGTCGGAGAATTCGCGTGCGGTTGCATAGCGCTTGTTGCGATCGCGGTCGAGCCCGCGCGCGAGGACCTCCTGCAACGCCGGACTTCCGGTGATGCGATCGAGGTCGGGAGAGTTCAGGTACTCGTCTTTCGAGTGATGAATGATGTACTCGTGCGGGGAGGTGGCTTCGAAGGGTGGCCGGCCCGTCAGCATCTCGTACAGGACGACGGCCAGCGAGTAGAGGTCGGCGCGCTCGTCGATCCGCTCGCCAGCGGGAAGAAAGCCGAGGTGGTCGGGAGAGGCGTAGCGGAACTTGCCGACGAACATGCCGGTCTGCGTCATGCCGGCATCGGACTCCGCGACCTTGGCCACACCGAGGTCGATGATCTTCGCGAACTCGGAGCCATCGCGCGCGTGCGTGATCATGATGTTCTCCGGACTGATGTCGCGGTGAACGATTCCGGCGCGGTGGATGGCCTCGAGACCGGCCAGCGCCTGGATGGCGATCCTCACGGCGTGCTTCGGCGCCAGGATTCCCTGCTGCCGGAGAATCTGCGCCAGGTTCTGTCCTTCGATGTACTCCCAGACCATGTAGTGGGAGCCGTCCGGGAGTGCGGAGAAATCGTGGAGCGTGGCCACGTTCGGGTGCTGAACCTTGGTGGCTAGCCGCGCCTCGCGCAGGAATCGCTCGTGGGCATCGCTGCTCGATGAGATCTGGGCACGGATGATCTTGACGACGCGGATCGAGCCCAGGAAGGTGTGCTCGACCTTGAAGACCTCGCCCATCCCGCCGATGCCGAGGCGCTGGATGATTCGATACTTCCCGTCGATCGGCTTGTCGGCGTATTCACGGAGGAAGTCCGTGACCGGCTCACCGCAGTGTGGACAGGCTTTGAAGGCGCGGTCGATCTCGGCGCCGCACTTGATGCAGGGGAAAGCGGACATGAGTGACGGAATGATAGCGCAGCGTGCCGATGGCACCGTCGCATACCGCGGCGTCATAATGAAGTCATGCCCGCAACTCAGCACTTCATCGGCTTCATTCGCGGTATCAACGTCGGGGGCAACAAGAAGCTGAAGATGGATGCGCTCCGGGCGGCGTGTCAGTCGCAGGGACTGAGCGCCGTCCGAACGTATCTCCAGAGCGGGAACATCGTCTTTCGGAGCGCCGGGAAGCCGGCGGCGCTGGTGACAATGATCGAGTTGGCGATTCGCGACGCCAGCGGGTTCGACGCGAAGGTCATCCTGCGGACCCCCGACGAGTTGCGGGCAGTGATCACCGCAAATCCGTTTGCCTGCATGGACGATGTCAATCCGAAGGCACTGCTCGTGGCCTTTCTGGCCGGCGAGATCGGCGATGCCGGAGTGGCGACGCTATCCGCTCTGAAATCCTCGACCGAACATCTTCATTGCGGAGCCCGCGAGTTGTATCTCTATCTCCCCGGCGGCATCGCCGACTCGAAGATCGCCAACGCGCTGACCGAGAAGAAGATCGGAGTGAACGTGACGGCGAGAAACTGGAACACGGTGAACGCTCTACTCGAGATGGCTGAGGAGTGAGCGAAGAGGCGGGCCACGGACCCACCAAACGCTCGTGCGGTACCACCAAACGCTCGTTTTTCAGGGAACCTTTGTCGCTCGGGGCGCTCTTCCGCGCGAGCAATCCGCTCCTGCTTTCGTGGGGCAAGGACCTCGCGATCGACATCACGGCGACGGTTCTTTTCTGCGCGAGCAACCCTCGCCCCGCGCAGCGGGGAGAGGGACCTTGCGATCGGCAGGACGGTGCACGGTTTTCCTGAGACCTAGGCCGTCAACTTCTCCCAATCGCTGTCCGGCGCGTCGAGTGCCAACGCCAGGCCGCCGTCGGAGCCGACGAATACAGGATCCTTCATGTGCGTCACCGTGCCGCCGCCGAACTGTTTGAGCGCTTCTTCGAGCGTCTTGTCGAGATTGCGGATGAGACCTCCGCCGCCCGACAGGATGATGTTGTTGCGAACCTTCTCCTGAAACTCGGGCTCGACGCGGGAGAGCAGGTCGAGCATCGTCTCGATCGCCGGCCCGAGCAGCGTCTCGCAGGCGGCTTTCATCTCGTTCGTGATGTCGAGCTCCGTCGGAACGCCTTTGACCGGAGCGGTGACCAGCAACCGTTTCGGCGCCTCACCCACGAAGCTGAACTTTTCCTTCCACTCCCGCACCATGTAGACGCTGACGGTCGCCTGGGGATAGCGCTCTTCGATCAGTTTCAGAAGCTGCGTGTCGAGCGAGTCGCCGGCGATGGTCAGCGTCCTCTGATCCTCTTCACTGGGGTAGCGGCCCTTCATGACGCAGAAGTCGGTGGTGCCGGCGCCGATGTCGATGATCATCGTGTGCAGCAGCGCATTCAATCCGTAGGCGACGGCGAACGGCTCGCTGACGATCATCAGGCTGTCGACGATGCCTTTCATCGAGTTGCGCAGGTACTGCTTGTTGGTGCGCAGCGCGGCCGCGGGGACGCCGACGACGGCGCGCACATTGGAGCTGTCCACTTTGCCGTTCGAACTGACCCCGACCAGGCGGAGCAGATGCTTGAGCAGCTCGCGCACGGCCTCGACGTCCTTCTCCGAACCTTCCTTGAGCAGTCCCCGCTCCAGCGGACGATGGAGGTCGAGCATTGTGCGATTGGTCACGGCTTCATGGCCGATAAGGACATCGCGCTTGAGGACTTTCTTCGCGACCATGTCGGCGGGCCAGCCGACGAAGCTGTCGACAACGAAGCGCTCCCCGTTCGACGCGGAGATGGCGCTGCGCGATGTGCCGAGGTCGATCCCGACGTGGAGGATCTCGGATTCATTAGGCATTAGGTTCCCTTCCTCTGTGGCGCGTCATTGGCGCTGGCGTATGTATGGATTCCGTGGAAGAGCGCCTGCGCGATCTGTTCGCGATATGCGGCGCTGTGCAGCATCTCCGCCTCGCGCTGATTGGAGAGGCACCCCACCTCGGCGAGGATGGCCGGCATCTCCGTGGCGACAAGCACGATGAACGGTGCCCGTTTGACGCCCCAGTTCTCCAGGCCGGGATCGACGCCGCTCAAGCCGCTGAACAACTGGTGCTGCACGGCGGTGGCAAGGCGATGCGACTCATCGCGACGAACGTCCGCATAGACGCCATCGAGCAGCTTGCGGAGATCGGCGAGCGCGTAACCCGACGTTCGGTTCTCCGCAGCGGCTAGCTGCGTGAGGGTGGGATCGTTGGTGGGACCGAGGTAGTACGTCTCCACGCCGTGGTTGTCGGGGTGGGGGATGGAGTTCACGTGAATCGAGACGAAGATGTCCGACGCCGATCCGTTCGCCAGCCGGGCGCGCTCGCGCAGCGGGATCAGGCGATCGTCCGCGCGAGTGACGACGACCTCGAATCCGTTCCTGCGCAACAAAGTGCTCAGCCGGTTCTGGATGTCCAGCGTGATCTCTTTCTCGCTGAGGTTCGACGAGGACGACGCGCCCGGATCCGTGCCGCCGTGACCGGCGTCGAGAACCACGCGATGAACCGACAGCGGAAACGCCGAGGCACTGATCGGCTGAAGCGTGTCCGACAGAAGAATGGGTGCTGCATGAAGGGCGGTCTGATGGGGAGCCGGCGGCCGCGCCGGCGTGGGAACGGTGTTCGCCGCAGCCGGGCCGCCCGTGTTGCTGAGAAAGGCGAACGTGGCCAGCATCAGCGGGATGATGACCAGTGGCGCGCGGCGCAGGAAAAGATGTCCGAGGCGGCGCGACGGGCGCAACGAGCGCGGTGGGAGGCCTCGAATCGTATCGAGGTTATCCACCACCGCCTCACGCAGCACCTGCCGCTTCACCCGGTCCATCGGTCCGCCCCGCATCCCCTCAATAGTACGGCACTCGGCACGAGGCCGAGTGCCTCAGGCAACTCCTCGTTCTATTTTGGGGCGTCAAACATCTTCTCGTCGACGGCCGCGCCCAGCTCGATCGCGCTGTATTTCCGCGTCGCGTTCTGCCCGCCGTTGACGCTGGAGACATGCACCGTGAAGGGCACTTTGACGCCGGCGACGTCGCGGTAGTCGTCGAAATCGGTCTGGGTGGGAATGCGGCCGACGGGTGAGTCGACCGTGATGATGCGCCGCAGCGGAAGGCCCGTCGCAGCGTCGAACCACACCCGCTCTCGCGTGTGCTCGTCGATCTGCGCTCCGATCGACCACGTGTCGTGACCGTCGATCGTCTCCTTGCCGAAGACCCGCGCGTTGTCGGGCAGCGAGGTGACCGGCTCATACGCGCGCGCAAACATCAGACTGGTCGCTGCGTCCGCGCCCGTGAAGGAGCGCAGCCCCTGCCGCCCCTGCATCCAGCCGCTCTCGGGGCCGGCCATCGTCGTCATGGCTGGTCCTTCCGTGGGCGTGGAGTGCACGAGGATCCTGCCGCCGGTGCTGTAGACCTCGATCGGCATCGAGCGTCCCGCAGCGTCTGTGCGGCTGGCTTTCGCCGACATCGGTGCGGTAGCCAGCTTCTTCATCGCCGCGTCGCCGCCGATGGCCGTCGTGTACTTCGCCAGCAGCTCTTTCGCGGTGGGATAGGTCTTGCGCTCAGCGGCCCGGGCTTCGTCGGACTCTTCCTTCGCGGCCGGCGCGAGCGGAAACTTGATCATCGAGGAAGGATTGGTCTTGCCGAGATGGCAGGTGTAGCAACCGACGATGGGACGGCCTTTGAAGTTTTTCTCGTTCAGGTCGAGGACCATGCGGATCATCTCGCGCGCGGTCTTCTTCTCCGGCTTGGCGTCGTTGGGGAAGTCGAGCGCCTTCGCTTGCTCGTTGAAGACGTGACAGAAATCGCAATGGACTCCGAGTGAGGCCGACATGTTGTTCATGGCCAGTCCGACTTGTGCGTCCGAGAGGTTGGTCAGCAACTGCACGTTCTTCTGCTCCGCGCGTGCGGATACCGCTGCGAGGATAGCAATGGCCATAACAAGTTTCCGCATGGTTGATCTCCTTCGTTTTGCGCGGAGGAGGATAACGCACCCCGGTATCCGCGACGGCGGGCGTTGTGCATTACGTAACAAGATGCCCGACCCGATGGAGCTGCGCATCCCGTTCACGACGCTATTGAAAGTCGCTCTGACGCTGCTCCTCTTCCTCTGCGTCATCAGGCTCTGGCCGGTCATTCTGATGATGGTGGTGGCGGTTCTTCTGGCGGTAATGTTCGATCCGCTGGTCCTCTACCTGGAACGTCGTCGCCTGCGCAGGCCGTTCGGCGTCATCGTGATCGGTGCCTTGATGCTCGGGTTGCTGGTCGTCTTTTTCGCGGTGATCGTTCCGGCCATGAGTGATCAGGTGATCGAGGTCTCGAGGCAGCTGCCGCGCATCGAGCAGAGCGTGGGGCAGCGCTACCCCGCCCTCGCGCCCTATCTCAAGCGCCTGCACGGAAGCGCACCGGCAGAGGTGAAAGTCTGGCTGATGCGGGGATTCATCGCCGGCAAGTACGCGATCGAGGTCATCACCGCGATGATCTTCGTCATCGTCGTGGCGCTCTATCTGCTGATCGAGGGCCGCACGGTATTCGAGTGGCTGATCGATTTCGCGCCGAAAAACCGTCGGGCCAGGCTGAGACAGACCGGCGTCGAGATGAGCGAAGTAGTCCTGGCGTACATGCGCGGGCAGGTGATCACCTGCTTCATCTGCGCCGCCTGGGCCTATCTGGTCCTGGTGCTCGCGGGCGTCCCCGCCGCGCTCCCGCTGGCCGTCATCGCCTTCCTCGCCGATCTCCTGCCGGTCGTGGGGACGATCGTCATGACCGTTCCCGCGTTGTTGCTGGCCTTGACGCTGGGGCCGATGAGGGCGCTGTTCGTTTTCGGGGGATACATGCTCTATCACCTGGTGGAGAGCTACTTCATCGTGCCGCGGGTCTACGGGAAGCAGATGCGGCTCTCGACGCTGACCGTCCTGCTGGCGATCATGGTGGGCGGCACGTTGCAGGGAGTGGCCGGCGCGATTCTGATTCTTCCTTTCGTGGCGGCGTATCCGATCGTCGAGCGGCTGTGGCTGCGCGACCAGTTGCCGGACGACACCGTCGAAAAGCACGAAGAGCTGGCCGCGGAGCAGGACTGAATCCGCACGCGTCTCGTCAGGGCGGGAGGCGGCGGGGATCGTTGGGATCGAATGCGTTCCGGATGTCGCTCGTGGTCATGTAGTGAAGCCGCCCGTTCTCCTGATAGCGGGCACTGTCGTCGACAATGCCGTTGAGCGCCTTCGCGTACCGGCGTTCGTGCAGGAACCGCTTGAGCTCGGGGTAGAGAAATCCGATCACCGTCAGAGCGAACGCAAACATGTCTTCGACGATCGGGATGAACGGCAGTGCGATGATGATGCTGCCGATGAACAGCCCGGCCAGCGCGAAGGCGAAACGTGCCGCGAGGTCGCCGTCGCGCCAGACGCCGAAGCTGTTGCGCTCCAGCTCCATTTCCGTTCGAGACTCCGCCAGATATTGCGGGATGACCACTTCGGTCACCTCTTTCTCCAACGCTTCCCAATAGGACGCGGATCCGCCGAACTCGTCGAAGGTTGCCTTGATCTCCGCGAGTTTCTCCTTCGCGCAGGCGAGCACCTCCGCGTCGAGGTCCGCCGCTTCGAAGCCGCGGCGGCGGTGTTCGCATTCCTGCAGCACCACGTACACGACTTGCGCGTAGTCGTAGTCGGCGCCGGCGATATTGAGCATTTACTGGTCCGAGGCTGCTTTCTGTTGCTGGTATTGAATGACGCCGAGTTGTTCGAGCAGTTTGTTCCCGTCGATGATCACGTTGCCGTTGGGAAGTTTCGGGATCTGACGGATCTCCTTCTTCTGCAGCGCATCGATCAGCTGCAGGCTGACATAGGCATCGCCGGCGCTGCCGTTGAGCGCGGCCCGTTCCTTCTTGATGCCCTGGGCCACGGCGCTCTTCTCGGACATGGTCGCCTGCGCGTCCTGTTGCTTCCGCACGACGTACGCATCCGCCGCCCGCTTAGCCTGTTCGAAATCGCCCTGTGACCGCGTGAGCTGCTCGGTCAGCTCGGCAATCTTCTGCTGGAGGTTCGCTTTGTTCGACTCCAGCGTGGCCAGGATCTGCGACTCCAGTTTCTCCGCCTGCTTTTCCGCCTCTTTCCTCTTGTTGATGAGGTTCTGGTAGTCGGGTTTGAAGGAGAAGTCCCCGAGGATGACCTGCTCGACGATGATGCCGTAAGGCTTGAGCTGATTGGCGAGGACCTTGGTGGCATCACTCGCTGCTGCAAATCGCAGATCGGGGTTGTAGTACTCCTCGGAGTCGAGGCGATTGAGCACGTCGCGCACATAGGCCCGCGCCAGGGGACGCACGAGACGCTCTTTCAGTGCCAGCGTGTTGGGAGCGACGGTGCGCCAGATGTAACCGGCTTTCGTCGGGTCGATCCGCCAGCGAATGGTTACATCGGTCTCGATGTCGTTTCCATCCCGCGTCTTGAAGCGGAGATCGTCCTTTTCCTTGCGATCGCCGGACTCGGCCTTTGCGGACATGACCAGGTTCTGCGTCGACGTGTCATACGTCGCCCAGTCGTTCACGATCGGCGCGAAGAAGTAGGTGGCGCCGGGGTCGGACATCTCGATCGACTGGGTGACCTTGTTGAACCGCACGCCGACCTCGGTGGCCTGCGTCGTGTGAGGCGTACAGGCGGCCAGAAGGGGGAGAAACGCGAGCACTGCGATCAGTCGTTTCATGATGGCCTCAGTGCTTACCCGACATTTTGGAGATGTCGGTGGGATCTTCGCTGATGTAGATGGGACCTTTGATGCCGTTGAGGATGGCCAGACCTTTTCGCAACCGCAGCAGTTTGTCGGACCCCGCGCCCTCCATGGCCCGGTTGATCTCCTCGGTTCCCTGCGCCTCCGCGCTCTTGACGAGCAAGTCGGCTTCGGCGTGCTTGGAGCGTTCGTAGAAATCGCGTTGAGCGTTCAGTCCGGTGATCTGCGCCTGGAACTCCGCGCTACGGACGTTGATTGAATTCTGCCCCTCGGCTGCGGTCTGTTTGAGGCGGGTGTCGACTTCGGCCTGCTTGGCCGCGGCGCGATTCGTCAGCACCGACTGATCCTGAATCTTCTTCTGCTCGGTGAGCTGCTGGAACGTATTCGGATAGTCGTATTGCCGGATGAGGACGTCGGCCAGCTCCAGGCCGTTCTGGTGAAACTTGTCTGCCAGTTCTTTTCTGAGGTCGTGCACCTTGGCGATGCGCTGGTCACGATAGAACTCTTCGGCGCGCAGCTCGCCGAGGTGTTGCTTGATGGCGGGATCGGTAAAGCGGAGGACGACGTTGTCCTCATAACCGCGCCCGAAACCGAATTTCGAGACGACGAGGAAGGGATCGGCGATGCGGTAGAGAACGGTGACATCGACGGCGACGGGATACCCATCGACGGTGGGAACGTTGATCGCCGCGACCGTCCGGTGATCGGCACCGCGCTCGGTCTCATCGTTTGTGAACTCTACCGCCTGGATGTTGCGGGGAAACGTTCGAATCGTCTCGTACCCCGTGATGGCCCTGCGGTAACCGGGCTGCACGAGTTGTTTCTGCAGGCCCTTGTTCATGCCGAACGAGACTTGCCGCAGCCCGATCTGATCGAGCGGGACGTACGTGATCAGGCAGGCCCGCATGAGGATCAGCGGCACGGCCAATACCCCGATCCGCAGGAGAAAGCGGACGAATCCTCCCCGCAACGGCGGCAGCTTGAGCGAGAACGAGGGACGGAAGCGCGGCGGGGTCGCGGCAGATTCGAACATGCTCTATGGATCTCCTGGACGATTCATCCCGCGATGGGGATGGATACTCTTGCAGCCAATATAAGCCTGAATCGTCGCAAGGCGCGAGAGTGCTCTACGCAGGTTTCGTAGCGCCAGCGGCCCGCTGGCGCTCCAGCCGACGAGCCGGCGGCGCTACGAGGCTCGGGCGCTACGAGGCGTGTCACTTGACGGCCAGGTTTTCCTGGATGAACTTCCACATCGCGGCGCGCAGGTGCGCGTTCAGCGCGGGATCGACGACGCCGTGGCGCGACTTCGGGTAGAGCTGGAGCTGATACGGTTTGTTGGCTTTTTCCAGCTCGTAGATGAACTGAATCGTGTTCTGCACGTGGACGTTGTCGTCGATCGTGCCGTGGAGCAGGAGGATGTTGCCGTGGAGGTCCTTCGCTGCCCATCGTGGCGCGGTGGCGCGATAGCCCTCGGGATTGTTTTGCGGCATCAGCATGACGCGCTCGGTGTAGATCGAGTCGTAGTCGCGCCAGTCCGTGACCGTGCCGCCCGAGATGCCCGCGCTCCAAAGTTTGCTGTGTGTCAGCGCGAACGACGTCATGAACCCGCCATAGCTCCAGCCGCTCAGAAGGACGCGGGAGCCGTCGACGTATGGCTGCGACGTAAGCCATTTCAGTCCGTCTTCGAGATCGCGAAGCTCGCCTTCGCCCATCCGTTTGTACGAGGTCCATGCCGACTCCGCACCCTTGCCACCCGCGCTGCGGTTGTCGCAGACCCAGACGATGACGCCGTGCTGGGCGAGGTACTGATGCCAGAGGTAGGTGGAACCGGCCCAGGCATTACGGACCTGCTGGGCGTGCGGGCCGGAATAGGTGTGCTCGTAGACCGGATACTTCTTCGACGGATCGAAATCGGGCGGGCGGATGATCATCGCTTCCATCACCGCGCCGTCGCGGGTCTTGACCTGAACGAACTCGGGCTTGCTGACGCGAAGGTCGCGCATCAGCGGTGCTTCGTTCGCATCGACCACACGAATGCGCGTGCCGTCGTTGCGGACCAGCGCTGTCGAGGGCGGCGTGGCGGCGTCGGAAAACGTATCGAGATACGCCGTCATCGACGGATTGAAGTTGGCGCCGTGCTGTCCCGGTGCGTCGGAGAGCCGCTTCAGGCCAGTCCCGTCGAGGTGGACGCGGTAGATGTCGGTGCCGAGGACGGAGCGTTCGGTACCGGAGAAATAGATCCATTCATTGGCGGCGTCGGCGCCGTGCAGCGTGCGCACTTCCCACGGACCGCTGGTGATCTGCCGGATCTGTTTTCCGTCCGCCGCGTATTGATAGAGGTGCTTGAAGCCGCTGCGTTCGCTCAGCCAGAGGAACGATCCATCCTTCAGCCAGACGGGGTTGCCAGTGATGTCGACCCACGCCTTCGTGGTCTCGCGGAAGAGCGTCTTCGGTGCGGCGCCGCTTTTTACGTCTGCGGCATCGAGGTCGAGCCATGTCTGCTCGCGGTTCTGAATCTGGTACATGACCCTGGAGCTGTCGGGTGACCAGTCGACGAGCACGATGAGGAAGTCGGCGCTGCTGTAGCTCTCGGTGCTGACTTCTTTGGGAGCCGCACCCGAGATGCTGACCGTGAAGAGCTTCGCGATCGGATTCGGCGCACCAGCCTTCGGGTAGAGCTCGGACTCGACGTTCTGCTGGTAGGGAATGTGATCGACGACCGCGAAGTGCTTCACGGGACGTTCGTCGAGCTGCAGGTAGGCGATGCGCGACGAATCGGGACTCCACCAGTACGCGCGGAAATTGCCCCGGCCGTAGACCTCCTCCTGGTAGACCCAGTCGAGGATACCGTTCTGCAGAGTGTCGTTGCCGTCTGTCGTGAGCTGCCGTTCGCGCTGTGTGGCGACATCGACCGCGTAGACGTTGTTCGCGTGGACAAAGGAGACGAAGCGTCCGTCGGGGCTGAACGTCACTTCCTCTTTCTCGCCGGGTGACGAGGTGAGGCGCGTCATGGCATCGCTGTCGAACGCGTAGAGGAAGACGTCGTTCCCGATCGTGAGCAGGACGCTCTTTTTGTTGGGGCTGAAGTTCCAGCTTCGCTGCCGTGCGAACCCTGCGGCCTCCTCGGCGGAGACGCCGGCGATCTTCTTCGCGGCCGCCTCGAGCTTCGCGGGATTGAAAAGGACGCGCCTGGTGCCGCCTTCGGTCTCCACGACAGCCTGTTCAACGACTTTGCCTTCTTCGGTGCGCGGCCAGGCAAACGATTTGTCGTCCAGCCAGGTGAACCCGGACTGGGGCGCCCCGGCGAAGCTCACACGCTGCTTCGGATCGAAGATGTTCTCGAGTGTCAGCTCCCGGACCGTTGGCTTGGGAGAGGGCGTGGTCTTGACGTCCTGGGCAACGGCGGACGCAGCGAGGAGCAGGAGCGCGGCAGTGCAGTTCTTCAGCATGATGCGACGTTATATCGCGCAGAGCCAGCAGGCGGGAAGGGGCGAACGCCGCCAGGACCGATCGTCAGCGCGCGGGACGCTCGTCGAGTGACTTGATGAAGCGCGTCAGCTGCATCCGCCGCTCGACCGGAAGTTGCGACCACGATGGCATCCCTTTGCGCAGATCGCCGTCCGCGAGGAATTGGACGAGATCGGCGTCCGTCATCCCCTGCACGGGTTCCGTGTGCAGACTCGGTCCGCGGCCTCCGCGCGCGTCGGCCGCGTGACAACTCGCGCAGTGTTGCGCGTAGAGCTTCCGGCCCGCGGCAATTTCGCCGGCGGATTGTGTGGCCGCGAGCGCGAGCCCCGCGGATGAGGGAGTGGCGGAGCAGCCGGCGAGTAGCGGCAGCGAGAGGAGTGAAAGGAAGAGGAGGGATTTCATGGTCGTGGTGTCGTTGGTTCCGCGGGAGTCTGTGATCTCCCGAATTGAGGGATTTCGTAGCTGAGTCCGAATCGAACCAGGGCGCGATGACTGTTAGAGGTGATGCCGAGCGCGGGACTGAACCGCAGCGTCACGCCTTTCGGCAGGCTCCACGCCACGGATGGAGCGATGTAATGGGACGTCCCTGAAAACGTGACATGCCGCCATTCCCCCAGCCCGCCATACAGCTCCATACCGACGGAGAAATTCTCGGCGCAGAGAGAGCAGGGCAGCGGGGTCGCCGCGAGCGCGAGGGGATGGCTGACGCCCGCGGTGTAGCCGAACTCCATGGGAGAGCCACTCAGGTTCTTCTCCGCAATGAGGTTCCCGGCGAGGTTCCATCCGCGGATGTCGCTGGAGAGGATGAGCTTCGCCTCCGCCTCCCGTTTCTTCTCCTGTCGAAGGTCGCGAATCGGATCGAGCTGGTCGCGCCATGAGTCGAAGCCGACGATCTCCTTGAAGATCCGGTCCGCGCCGGTGATGTCTTCGTATTCGACATAGAGGACGGGATTGACGCGGTGCTCCTTCATCAGCAGCCGGAAGCGGTTCTCGAATCGATAACCCGTGAACGAGGACGAGTTTCCGCGGCTGGTCTCGCCGTCGAGATACAGCTCGGAGGTCCACCAGCCGTTGACGCCGTACTCGAGCTCGAGCGACGTCGCCGAAAAGTGCCCCACGCCGCCTTTCGAGGTGCCTAGAACGGGATTGAGGCCGATCTCGAGGCTGCCCGGTTCCTCCATGTGATGGGTGTAGGTAAGGACGTACGGACTCTCCTGGGCGGAGGCGCGCGCCGCGAAGCCGGTCATGGCGGCCAGGGCCATGATTGCCGATCGGATTGTGCAGGCTGTGATCGACGCTGGGATGTGACGGGATGGCACGAGCGGAGCTCCTCCAATCTGGTTTGCGACTGAGTCTCAGTTGCGAGTGGCAGTGTACTGTCCTGCCTCCTGCCCGTCAAGCCCGAACACGGAAACCGAGCCTCCATGCGCTACAATACGGCCCCGCGGCCGCCTTCCGGCAACCTCTGCCGGGCGCCGCTAACTCTCGTAAGGAGCATCAAAAACCGCATGACCGCAACACTCGACGTGACTCATTCCTTTGACGCTGCACGGGCCCTCGGCCGCGAACCCTTCAAAGTCCGCGACCTCAGCCTGGCCACCCTCGGCCGCGCAGAAATCCGCCTGGCCGAACACGAGATGCCGGGCCTCGTGGCCGTTCGTGAGAAGTACAGCAGGAGCAAGCCGCTGGCTGGCGCGCGCGTCATGGGCTCTCTCCACATGACCGTCCAGACCGGCGTCCTCATCGAGACGCTCGCCCTCCTCGGCGCCGACGTGCGCTGGGTAAGCTGCAACATCTTCTCGACGCAGGACCACGCCGCTGCGGCGGTCGTCGTCGGCCGCCCGGAGTCTGGCGGTACCGCCGAAGAGCCGCGCGGCATCCCGGTCTTCGCCTGGAAAGGGGAGACCCTGGAGGAGTACTGGTGGTGTACCTCCGAAGCGCTGCTCTGGCCGGACGGCGCCGGACCGAACTTGATCGTCGATGACGGTGGCGATGCGACGCTGCTCGTCCACAAGGGCGCGGAGTTCGAGGGAAAGGGACACGTTCCTGAATTCAACCAGGCGGATGATCCCGAGGAGTGGGGCGTCATCCTCGATCTGCTCAAGGCCGAGTTGAAGCGGGATCCGAAACGCTGGACGCGCGTGTCGGCCGCAATCAAGGGAGTCTCCGAGGAGACGACGACCGGCGTGCACCGCCTGTATCAGATGATGGAAGCGGGAGATCTGCTGTTCCCCGCCATCAACGTCAATGACTCGGTCACCAAGTCGAAGTTCGACAACATCTACGGATGCCGTCACTCCGTCGTCGACGGTCTGAACCGCGCCACCGACGTCATGATCGCCGGCAAGCTAGCTCTCGTCTGTGGATTCGGCGAGGTCGGCAAGGGCTGCGCGCAGGCGCTGCGTGGTCAGGGTGCGCGCGTGGTCGTCACTGAAATCGATCCGATCTGCGCGTTGCAGGCGGCGATGGAAGGCTTCGAAGTGCGCTCGCTCGATTCCGTTGTGGAGCGCGTGGACATCTTCGTTACGGCCACCGGCAATAAGAACGTCATTACGGCCGAGCACATGGCCCGCATGAAGAACAAGGCCATCGTCAGCAATATCGGTCACTTCGACAATGAGATCGATATGGCCGGTCTCAAGAAGTTCGCCGGCGTCAAGCGCGTCAACATCAAGCCGCAATACGACGAGTGGGTTTTCCCGGACGGTCACAGCGTGCTGGTTCTCGCCGAGGGCCGTCTGATGAACCTCGGCTGCGCCACGGGTCATCCTTCGTTCGTGATGTCCGCTTCGTTCACGAATCAGGTCCTGGCCCAGCTCGCGCTCTGGAACAACAAGGGCGAGTACGTCAATCAGGTCTACGTTCTTCCCAAGAAACTGGACGAGGAAGTGGCCCGCCTGCATCTCGCGCACCTCGGCGTCGAATTGACGCAGTTGACCGCGGAGCAGTCGAAGTACCTCGGCACGTCGGTCGAAGGACCGTACAAGTCCGACCACTACCGCTACTAGCTCACAATGGTGAGGGCCTGGTCGGGATGTCCCAACCAGGCCCTTTTTCTGTGATTGTCGAGCGTGGCGCCGTTGACCTCGCGGGTGTTGTCGCCTCTCCTCCGTAATTCCCTTTGCCGGCTCCCCGCGTTACGCCCACTCGTCGAATATCTGTTAGCATGCACATCTTGATGTGCAGATGCACAAGAAGGAGTGAAACCAGTGGCCAGACCTAAGAAACAGAACGCCTCTACCCCGCAGTTGTCCGGTGGACAGGCTTCCTATGTACTGGAGCGCCTGATTGCCGAGCGCAGAATCTCGCAAGGCGACGTCAATCGTCACATTGGCGACATGCATCGCGAAATCAGTAGTCTCGAATCCCGCCTCCAGATGTTGCGCTCGCATGCCAGTGCATCGGCGAGCGGCAGCACCAGTGGTACGACCACAGGCGCGCGTCGTGGACGTCCGCCCGGGGCGGGAACCCGCAAACGGCGCGGACGTCCCGTCGGAAGTGGCCGCAAGAATGCAGCCGCGGCGTCAGCGGGAACCGCAACCTCTGCACCAGCGGCACCGGCCAAGCGTCGCCGCCGGTCGCGTATTACCGCGGAGCAGCTCGCCTCGCGCCAGCTCCAGGGCCGCTATCTCGGGCTCATTCGTCAGATTCCCGCCAACAAGCGCGCCCAGTATCAGAAAACCGCCAAAGAGAAGGGACGCGAGGCGGCCATCAACGACATGAAGGTTGCCCTCAAGAAGTGAGTCCACTCGTGACCGGTCACAACAAGGGGCGCTCTCCGTGGCGCCCTTTGTTTTTTGCGCTACTCCTCGTCTTCGCTGTGGCACAGGCGGGCACGACACGCATCACGCTCCTGCAGTTCTCCGACTATCACTCCCATGCGCTGCCGTTCTACTCCGAGGGGCGGGACGGGCAGGGGGGAATTGCGAGAGCGATTGGATATCTGAAAGCGGAGAAGCGGCACGGCGCGCTGGTGTTTTCAGGCGGCGACATGGTCAACAATGGCTCGCCGGCATGGTCCGACAAGTACCGTTGCGCGGAATGGCCCTGGTTCAACGGCGTAGTCGACGCGATGGCACTCGGGAACCATGAACCGGACTACGGCGCAGCGGTTCTCGAGTCCTGCATTCGCTCGATCCGCTATCCCGTGCTCAGCGGCAACACGAACGGCTTCGGTCCGTCGCGAGTCTTCGTCGTCAAGGGGATCCGCGTGGGTGTTTTCGCGGTGGCCGGCAATGACTTCAAGACGCTGGTGAAAGAACCGGGGTTGGAGTTCACGGATCCCGTTGCCGCTGCACGCGACGCGGTGCGCGAGCTCCGCGAACGCCAGCACGCCGATCTGGTGGTGATGATCGGACATGAACATCTCGACGCCGACTTCGCGCTGGCGCGGGCGGTGCCGGGCATCGATCTGATCTTCGGCAGCCACAGCCACCTCAAGCGCGCGCTGATGAAGATCGAAGGCACCTCAACCTGGTTTATCTCACCGTTTCAATACCTGACGTACATCAGCCGGGTGGAGGTTATGTTCTCGAATCACAAGCTGCGTTCCGTCTCCGGGCGTCTGGTTCCGGTCGACGACCGGTTGCCGGTCGACAAGACCGTGGCGCACACGGTGGCAACGATGCAGCGCGACCTCGAGCGCGATCCGCAGTACGCGCCGCTCTTCGCCACCATCGGGGTCCTCGCCGCGCCGTTACCCGTGGAACTGCTGGCGAAGCGTTCTGTCGAGATCATGCGCGATGCCGCGCATGCGGATGTCTCGTTGTCGACGGCCAGCAGCTTCCGGCAGGCGCTTCCTCGCGGTCCGGTCACCGTCGAATCCCTCCGCGCCGCGCTGCCGTATGACAATGAAATCGTGGTCTATTCGCTGCCGGGAGACGTGGTGGAGAGGCTTCTGGCGTACGGCCGGTCGCGCGCCGGATCGGACTCCGTAGCGATCGTCGCGGCGCCTGCCACGATCGATCCGGCGCGGATGTACCGCGTGGCCACGACGGACTTCCTGGCACGGACGGCGCCGGGGTACCGGGACTTTTTCCAGGGTCTGACCGCCGAGGCCCCTGGGCTGCATGTGCGGGAGGAAGTTCGGAAGAGGCTGGCTGCCGGGTTCTGACCGCATTCGGGGGCCCGGTCTGCGAGCGGGTACACGAAGTTCGGGCACAAAATCTTGACCGCATCCGTTCCCTCGATATGATGCGACCCATGACCGCTGCCGCTCCCGCGACGCCGACCGCTCCCCATCCCCGGCGTGCCTTCTCGATCACGGAGTTCTATCGCTCGGCCATCGGCAAGAAGGCCGTGATGGCGCTGACGGGCGTCTTCCTCTTCGGCTGGATCTTTCTGCACATGGTCGGGAACCTCAAGGTTTACACCGGTCCCGAGCATTACAACGCCTACGCTGCGTTTCTGATCACGATGGGCGCGCCGCTCCTTCCGAACAAGGGAGCGCTCATCGCCGTGCGCCTCCTGCTGCTGATCGCCGTGTGGCTGCATATCCAGGCTGCGACACAGTTGACGATCATGAACCGCAAAGCCCGGCCGATCGGATACGGCGAGCGCGACTATGTCTCTGCCAACTATGCCGCGCGGACGATGCGTTGGGGCGGTGTCATCATCATCCTCTTCGTCTTCTACCACCTCGGCCATCTGACGTTCGGCAAGTTCCATCCGAACTTCATCGAGGGCGACGTCTACCACAACTTTGTCACCGGCTTTCAGGTGTGGTGGGTGAGCGCGTTCTACATCATCGCCAATCTCGCGCTCGGCGCTCATCTCTACCACGGGCTCTGGAGCATGTTCAATTCGCTCGGCCTCAACAACACCCGATTCAATCCCTGGAAGCGGACATTCGCCACCGTGTTTGCGGTGGCCGTCACCGCCGCCAACATCTCCTTTCCGATCGCCGTTCTCGCGGGTTTCCTCCATTGATGTCCGCGCAGGCGCTCACCCACGACACAGGCAGGTGAAGACTCGATGACTCTGGACAGCAAGATCCCGCCCGGACCGATCGACAAGAAGTGGGAGTACGCCAAGGCCCACTACAAGCTCGTCAATCCGGCCAACAAACGGAAATACGACGTCATCGTGGTTGGCGCCGGTCTGGCCGGAGCTGCGGCCGCGGCGACGATGGCCGAGCTCGGGTACAACGTGCAGTGCTTCGTCTACCACGACTCCCCGCGGCGCGCGCACTCCATCGCCGCGCAGGGCGGAATCAACGCTGCCAAGAACTACCAGAATGACGGCGACAGCATCTACCGCCTTTTCTACGACACCGTGAAAGGCGGCGATTACCGCTCGCGCGAGGCCAACGTCTACCGGCTCGCCGAGCTGAGCGTCGACATCATCGACCAGGCGGTCGCGCAGGGCGTGCCGTTCGCCCGCGAGTACGGCGGCGTTCTCGATAATCGCTCCTTCGGTGGCGTTCAGGTTTCCCGTACGTTCTACGCACGCGGCCAGACGGGCCAGCAACTGCTCCTCGGCGCGTTCCAGGCACTGGAGCGCCAGATAGGACTCGGGCACGTGAAAATGTTTCCGCGGCACGAGATGCTCGACGTCGTTCTCGTCGAGGGACAGGCGAAGGGCATCGTGACGCGCAATATGGTCACGGGGAGGATCACCTCCCACGCAGCGGATGCCGTCGTGCTGGCCACCGGCGGCTATTCGAACGTTTTCTACCTGTCGACGAACGCCAAGGCATCGAATGCGACTGCGATCTGGCGCGCGTACCGGCGCGGCGCCTACTTCGCCAATCCCTGTTACACACAGATTCATCCGACCTGCATCCCCCAGAGCGGCGACTATCAATCGAAACTGACGCTGATGTCGGAGTCGCTGCGCAATGACGGACGCATCTGGGTACCGAAAAAGGGAGGCGACACGCGCCGCCCCGATCAGATCCCGGAGAGTGAGCGCGATTACTACCTGGAGCGCAAGTATCCGAGCTTCGGCAATCTCGCTCCCCGCGACATCGCGTCGCGTGGCGCAAAGGAAGTCTGTGACGAAGGCCGCGGCGTCGGTCCTGGCGGACGCGGCGTCTATCTCGATTTCGCCGATGCCATCGACCGCCTCGGTCAGAAGATGATCGAAGAGCGCTACAGCAACCTCTTCGAGATGTATCAGGACATCACGGCGGAGAACCCGTACGAGGTCCCGATGCGCATCTATCCCGCGCCGCACTACACGATGGGCGGCCTATGGGTCGACTACAACCTGATGTCGACGATCCCCGGTCTCTACGTCGGAGGCGAGGCGAATTTCTCCGATCACGGCGCCAACCGTCTCGGCGCCAGTGCACTGATGCAGGGTCTGGCGGACGGGTACTTCGTCCTGCCCATCACGATCGGTGACTACCTCGCCGGACAGTTGGGAAAGAAAGTCTCGTCCGATCGTCCCGAGTTCAAACAGACGCAGGCAGACGTCGAGGAGCGCATCGGCAAACTGGTCGGCGCGAAGGGCAAACGTTCCGTCGACTCCTTCCACAAAGAGCTCGGGAGCATCATGTGGGACAAGTGCGGGATGGCCCGGACTGCCGAGGGCCTGAAGACCGCGATCGCGGAGATCCGCGCACTTCGCGACGAGTACTGGCGCGATGTCCGCGTTCTCGGCACGAACGAGGAACCCAACCAGGCGCTGGAGAAGGCCGGCCGCGTGGCCGACTTCTTCGACCTCGGCGAACTGATGTGCATCGACGCCCTCCACCGCGAGGAATCGGCCGGAGGACACTTCCGCACCGAATACCAGATCGACGGTGAGGCGCAACGGAATGACGATACGTTCCTCTACGTCGGCGCGTGGGAGTTCACCCCGGACAAGTCCGCACCGGAGCTGCACAAGGAGCCGCTGGTCTACGAGGAAATGAAGCTGGCCACTCGGAGCTACAAATGACGCCGTCCGCCGGTAAGATCAAAGGAATGCTGCTATGGATCTGACTCTACAAGTCTGGCGTCAGGCATCGCGGATGACGGAGGGGAAGTTCGTTTCGTACGAAGCGAAAGGAATCAGCCCCGATGCGTCCTTCCTCGAGATGCTCGACGTCGTCAATGAACAGCTGACGGAAAAGGGCGAACAGCCGATTCATTTCGAACACGACTGCCGCGAAGGCATCTGCGGCTCGTGCGGAATGATGATCAACGGCGTGGCCCACGGTCCGGCCGCCGGAACGGCCACGTGTCAGCTGCACATGCGTCACTTCAAGGACGGTGACGAGATTCGCGTCGAGCCGTGGCGTGCGCGCGCGTTTCCCATCATCAAGGATCTGATGGTCGACCGCAGTCCACTCGACATGATCATTCAGGCCGGTGGCTTCATCTCGGTCAACACGGGAAGCGCGATCGAGGCGAATACGCTCCTCGTGCCGAAGGCTGTGCAGGAACGCTCGATGGACGCCGCCGAATGCATCCAGTGCGGTGCCTGCGTCGCGCAGTGCCCGAATGGTGCCGCCCAGCTCTTCACCTCCGCGAAAGTCTCCCACCTCGGATTGCTGCCGCAGGGACAGCCGGAGCGTTACGAGCGCGTCGTACGCATGGTCGAGATCATGGAGGAGCACTTCGGAAGCTGCACGATGTACGGCGAATGCGAAGCGGTGTGCCCGAAAGAGATCTCCATCGACTTCATCGCGCGGATGAATCGCGACTACCTCGCGGCGAAGTTCAAGAACCGTATTGCGTAAGACAAGGGTCAGGCCCGGCCGCGGAGCGGCCTGAGACAGGGTTCGGAAGACGACGAGACGGAGGCCGCGAATGATGACGCGGAAAGTCAGTTCTCTGGCGATTTACGTAGTGCTCTCGGTTGGCATCGTGAAGGGACAAGGGTTTCCACCCGTCGTGACGAAGTCGTTTACGCCGGTGGTGGTGGCTGTCAATCAAGTCTCGACGCTCACGATTACGCTGACCAATCGGAACGCGTTTTCGCTGCTGGGCGCCTCAATCTCGGACACGTTTCCGGTAGGGCTGATCCAGCCGTCTCCCGGAACGGCGTCCACCACCTGCGGCGCGGGGTTCCTCGCAAATTCCTTTACGTCGATCTCGATGGTCAACGGCACGATCCCCGCAAATGGAAGCTGCACGATCATCGCGGCGGTCCTGAGTGCCAGCGCCGGCTCCTACCAGAACGACACCGGCAGCCTCTTCACCGGCTCGGGATCAAGCCTGGGAGGTGGCAGCGCCACATTGGTCGTCGTCCCCCCGTCGCAGATTCCTGCGCTTTCGGACGCATCGCTGCTCGTTCTCTGCATCATCCTCGGCATGACAGCGCTGCGCCGTGTGGCGTGACGTGCCGCCCTCTACTCGCTGATTCGCATCTGCGTGAGGACAAACGCCTGGTCCGATGCGGTCTCGCGAAGGGCGTCGTAACGGCCCGACGATCCGCCGTGTCCCGCGCCCATGTTTACCTTGAGCAGGATCGGGTTCTTGTCGGTCTTGAGCTCGCGTAGTTTGGCGACGAATTTCGTCCCTTCCCAATACGGGACCTGACTATCGTTCAGAGAGACCTTCACCAGCATCGCCGGGTAGGCCTTCGCCGCGACATTGTCGTACGGCGAATAGGTCTTGATGTAGTCGTACTCCTTCTTGATGTTGGGATTGCCCCATTCGAGGTATTCGCTCGTCGTGAGTGGCAGGCTGGCGTCGAGCATCGTGTTGATGACATCGACGAACGGGACCTGGGCCACGACCGCTTTGAAGAGGTCGGGACGCATGTTCACGACGGCGCCCATGAGCAGCCCCCCCGCACTACCTCCCTGAATGACGAGCCGGTCGCTGGAGGTGTAGTGGTTCCTGACCAGGTGTTCAGCGGCTGCGACGAAATCGGTGAACGTGTTGCGCTTCATCATCATGCGGCCGGCTTCGCGCCACGGCTCGCCGAGCTCTCCTCCGCCGCGAATGTGGGCGATGACGTAGATCACGCCGCGGTCGAGCATTGTCAGCCGGCTGGCGTTGAATCCCGGCCATGTCGGCGAGCCGTACGAGCCGTACGCGTACAACAGCACGGGGCGCTTCCCGTCGCGCACCAGGGGCTTCCTATAGACGATCGACAGCGGGATCTTCGTGCCGTCCGCGGCGGTGGCAAACATGCGCACCGAGCTGTACTTCGATGGGTTGTAGTTCGGGACTTCCACGCGCTTGAGGAGCGTGCTCGTGTGTTTCTCCATGTCGTAGTCGTAGACGGAGCTCGGGGTGATCAGCGACTGGTAGCGGTAGCGGAGCACCGTCGTCTCGAACTCGGGGTTGGCATCGAGGAAGACGGAGTACACCGGCTCCGGGAACGTGATGTCCGTGGATTTGTCCGTGCGGAGATCGACGACGCGGACGGTCTGTGATCCATGCTGCAACTCCGTCACGGCCATGAAATCACTGAAGAGATCGAAGCCGTCGAGTTTGACATCGGCGCGGGCGGGGATGACCTCCTTCCAGTTCTTCATTTCCGGCGCGGAGTCCGGCGCCGTGACCAGCCGATAGTTTTTCGCATGATCGTTGGTGCGGATGTAGAAACGATCGCCGCGATGGTCGACGAAGTATCGGTGATCAGAGCTCCTGGGAACGATAACGCGCAGAGCTTCCTCCGGCTTGTCCGCACGGAGCACGCGTGCCTCGGACGTGGTCTTGCTTCCCGACTCGACGACGATGAATGCCTTGTCCCGCGTTCGGAAAGCGCCCATGTCGTACAGCTCGTCGGCCTCGTGGAAGACGAGGTCATAGTTGTCTGTGCCAAGGACGTGACGATAGAAACTGTCGGAGCGCTTGGTGACGTTGTCCTCTGTGACGTAGAAAATCGTCTTGTCGTCGGTTGCCCACAGGACGGTATCGACGCGTTCCACCGTCTCAGGCAGCAGTGCTCCCGTGCGAAGGTCCTTGATTGCAAGCGTGTACTGGCGATAGCCGGTGTTGTCCGTCGTGTAGGCGAGCAGGTTTCCGTCATCGCTCACGCTGTAGGCGCCGAGCGAGAGGAACTTCAGGCCCTTCGCCAGCTCGTTCAGATCGAGAGTGATCTCCTCCGGAGCATCCAGTGTTGCCTTCTTTCTCGCGTAGATTGGGTATTGCTTCCCCTCCTCGGTACGCGAGTAATAGAAGTAGTTCCCGCGCCGGACTGGCACGTTCACGTCGGTTTGCTTCACGTGGCTGAGCATCTCGTCGTAGAGCTTCTGCTGCAGGGGGAGCGTGGGGGCCGTCATGGCAGCCGTGTATGCGTTCTCCGCCTCCAGGTGGGCGATGACGTCCGGGTTCTTCTTGTCGCGCAGCCAGAAGTAGTTGTCGATGAGCGTGTCGCCGTGGATCTTCGTGACGTGCGGTTTTTTCTCCGTCGCCGGAGCGGTCTGTTGCGCAGAGATCGTGCTCGCGGACGACAGCGCGACGACGAGGACGGCGAGGCTGATCTGAATCCGATGACGCATTCGCATTCCGGGAGAGTAGCCGGAAGGGAAGAGGTTGGGAAGGGCGAACGGTCGCGGCGGCATGAAGGCTCATGCCGCCGCGGTCTCTCTAGTGGAACCGATGGGCCACGAACCCGGCCATCGCCAATGCGATGGCGAGGAGCAGCAGCATCATCGGAGAAATCGCCGGGATGTTTGCGGAGGGGACGACGGTGATGTTCGAGGTGCTCGAGTTGTTGTTGCCGTTCGGGTCGGGGCTGGTCGTGGCAACGGTCGCGGTATTCGCCACCGGCCCAGGAGTCGACGGCAACGTCACTGTCAGCGCGATCGCCGCGGAGCCGGCGTTCGCGATGGTGCCGAGAGAACAGGTGACGGTGGTGGTGCCGCTGCAGCTTCCCTGCGTTGGAACCGCGGAGACGAGGGTTGTGCCTGCGGGGATCACATCGGTGACGCTGACGTTTGCCGCGGCTGTCGGGCCGGCGTTGCTGACAGCGATCGTGTAGGTCAGATTGTTGCTGGTGCCGTACGGGCCGGGCGCGGCAGTCTTGACAACGCCGACGTCGGCGTTACCCGCGGTGATGGTCGTTCCGGCGGTCGATGAATTGGGAGTAGTCGGATCAGTTGACGACGTCGTGGCATTGGCGGTGTTGTTCAGCGTCCCGAGTGGGGCGCTTGCCGATACGGTAGCGATGATGGTGAACGTCGCCGTCGCGCCCGAGGCCATGCTCGCGTTCGTGCAGTTCACGGTGCCGTTCGTGCCGACGGTGGGATTCGTGCAGCTGAATGCGGGACCGGTATTTTGGGTCGTGGAAACGAACGTCGTGTTCGCCGGCAGCGCATCGGTCAATGAGACGCTTGTGGCCGGATTCGGTCCGTTATTCGTGAGCGAGATGTTGTAAGTGACGTTGGTTCCCTGTGCCGCGGTCGCCGTGGCCGTTTTGTTGATTGAGAGGTCGGCGGTGAAGATCACGTTCGTGTTTGCCACCGAGTTGTTGTTGCCCGGCGTGTTGTCAGTCGACGACGAAGACACCGAAACCGTGTTGCTGACGCTCGCGGGCGCCGCCGGAGCATTGACGTTGAGCGTGAAGACGGCCGATCCGACTGCCATCGAACCCAACGTGCAGTTGATCGTGCCCGTGCCGTTCACCGCCGGCGTCGCGCAGCTCCAGCCGCCCGGCACGACGAGCGACGCGAACGTCGTCCCGGCTGGGATGGCATCGATCAGCGCCGCGTTGATGGCCGGGTTGGGGCCGTTGTTGGTGACCGTTATCGGGTAGCTGATGACCGTTCCCGCATTCGCGCTCGCCGGTCCGGTCTTGACTACGGCCATGTCGGCGGCTGCGGCCACGATGTTGATGTTGTCGAACGTCAATCCGACGCCGCTCGCCGTGCCCTGGAATCCGTCGAGCGTTCCGGGACCTGTGGGCCCGACGGTGTGTGCGGGGATCGCAGAGTTGTCGAGCGTGTCGATACCGAGATTCCCGTCCAGTGTCCGGGCGATGCTTCCCGCAGGAGCGAAGACGAACGAATCGGCCGCCGTCCCGCCGCGCAGCGATTCGGTCGTCGTAAAGGCGCTCGTCGCTCCCGGAATGTTGCCGCTGTTCGCGCCGGTGATGTTCCAGGTCTGCGCGACGTTCGTTCCGATGAGCGTGTCATTACCCGGACCTCCGTCGAAGATCGTCGGGATACCTGTCTGCCCGAGTGTGAAGACGTCGTCGCTGCTGCCGAGTTGAATGTCGACATTCAGGAGTTGGGCAGTCGGGACGAATCCTGTATCGCCGTCCATCGTCAATGTGATGGGGCTCGTGGCGAGCATGGAGCCGGTGTCCGCGGCACCGGTCCCGACGAATGTGGTTTTGTTTGCAACGGTGGTGGTCGTGGCCCAGATGAATGGCTGGAAGCCGACTGCGCCACTGACGTCCGTCCCGCTGGCCAGCCACGGATCAAACGTGACAGGCCCGCTTACCTCGGCAGCCACATTCGCAGCGATGTTGCTGCCCCAGTAGTTCAAGGTCGCGCTGATGGTCGTGGCGCTCAGGTTGTTCATCCCGAAGCCGGTGTTGTTGCTGAAGTCGTTCTGCGTCATCGGGGCGGTGATCACGCCGGCGGTGGCATCGATGAGCACTCCGTCAGCGGATCCTCCGCTGACGAAGGTGCGGAAGATGCCGTTGGTGTTCGCACCGGCGGCGCTCAACAGGCCGGTAACGAGATGGACGCCACCGCCCGTGCCGCTGCCCGTGATGACGTCCGTGTCCAGATGCGCCACGCCGTTTGACTGGATGAGGACGCCCGTATCGCAGTTCGTGACCAGGTTGCCGGTCAGGTTCACCGGCAGGTTGCCGGTGAAATTCGATCCGGTGATCCACTGGAATCCGATGTTCGCGCCGGCCATCGTGTTGCCGGTGTAGTTGACGGTCGTCGTCGCGCTCGAGTGCGACGTCACCCGAAACGCGCGTTCGATGTTCAGCGAGGGACTATTGCCCAAGGCGTCGTTGAGGAAGCTGTTGTTGGTAATGTTGATGTTGCTGGTGTGCGCGTGACCGTTGTCCCAGATGCCGAGAATCACTTGCGGATTTGCGGATTGCGCGTTCAGCACGTGCGTGATGTTGTTGGCGATCGTCAGGCCGTTGTAGACCGCACCGCCGCTGGTGTTCGACTGCATGACGACGGTGCTGGAGAAATTCGCGCCGTTGCTGATGCCGTCACCGGGCACTTGAAAGCTGTTGCCGAGGATCGACTGGTTCGTGCCGAAGCTGAAATGTAGTCCGATGTTCTGAAGGGTGTCGGAGGGTGCAACGGTCGCATTGAGATCGGTGGCAATGCGGATGAAGTTGTTCGTGATCGTGGTGTTGTTGTAGTCACTCACCGCGCCAGCGAACATGCCGATGGACAGGTCAAAGTCAAGAACCCGCAGGTTGGAGACCGTCCAGCCGTTGTTACCGCCGGGAAAGTCGAACGAATCGAATACCAGAAACGCTTCGAGATCCTGAGCCGGTAAATCACCCGGCCCCTGGATCGTCGCGCTGCCCAGCGAAGTGGCGGTGAGCGTTACGTTGTTGATGCCCGATGGGACGAGGACTTCGAAGTCGTCCGTGTTCCCGGCGATGCCATCGTTTCCATTAGCCCAGGCCGCGGCTGCGAATGGCGCTGTGAAGTCGAACGTGCCGCTGAGGATGATCGTATCGCCGGTGGCAGCGGCGTTCAGAGCATTCTGAATGCGGCGATAGTCGTTGTTGGCGGCGTCGACGTCCGGTCCCGCGTTGACCGTCACGATCGATTGCGCGATGGGGTGCAGCGCCTGCGCCTTCACAATTCGTGGAACCGCGCTGGCCGGTGTCGAGGATCCGACTCGGACTTCGTGCCCTCCGACATCGGTAATCCGTTTTTGCCCCATTGCAAGGGCGGCGGAGAAGACAAGAACGAGGCTTACCAAAATCCGTGCGAATCGCGGATGCACCATGAGACCTCCTGGTTGGGACACCATGGATTATACGCGAATTATGGTAACGAGCTGGACGTGGACAGCGAGCCGGCGGCGGCGGGAGCACCGTTACTGACCGGTACCGGCGAGCGCCGGGTGGGTTGCTGCCGGCAATCCGTCGCCAGCCGGTCGCGTGTGCCACCGCAGCGGAGGGCGAACGGCGCCTGCGTATTTGCCGAACCACGCCGTGCGTTCTTCCGGTGCATCGAGGACGTCGAAGACGAGGATGTCGTTCATCTGGAAGGCCAGCTCGCGCGCTCCGATGCGGAGGGTCAATTGCACGCGGTGCACGCCGTCGTTCAGCAGGTCCGCGGGAATGTCGAAGAAGCTCCGGAACAGTCCGATCGGGAATCCATTTTCCGGCCAGTCGGGATCGCGCATTGAGGATGTGCTGAAGATGGTGTAGCCCTCTTCCGTCTGCACGACGACGCCGAGGTTCAGCGGCGCGCCTGCGGTCAGGTTCCAGTATTCGAACTCGACGCGCAGCGGCGTGCGCACCGTGAAGTGATCCTGCAATGCGCCGTCGGCCGCGGTGACGGCGGCGCGGCGGACGCGAACGCGGTCATTGCCGGGGGCCAGCGCCGGATCGGGCCAGGTCTGCTGACTCATCGTCGTCAGTGTCGTGCGCAGATAGTTGTTGATAACCCGCGCCGGATCGCCTTCCTCGATGACGTTTCCGCCGCTCATCCACACCACCCGGCTGCAGAGATTCTGCACGGCCGACATGTTGTGGGAAACGAAGATCACCGTGCGTCCATCCCGCGACACTTCGCTCATCTTGCCGAGGCACTTCTTCTGGAATGCGGCATCCCCGACGGCGAGGACTTCATCGACGATGAGGATTTCCGGCTGCAGATGTGCCGCCACGGCGAAGGCGAGCCGCATGTACATCCCCGACGAAAAGCGTTTGACCGGGATATTGAGAAACGTCTCCACGCCCGAGAAGGCGACGATCTCGTCGAAATTGCGTGCGATCTCGGCGTGCTTCATCCCGAGGATGGCCCCGTTGAGATAGATGTTCTCGCGTCCGGTGAGCTCACCGTGAAAACCGGTTCCGACTTCCAGCAGGCTTCCCACGCGTCCGTACAGCCGCACGCGGCCTTCGGTCGGCTCGGTGATGCGCGAGAGGATCTTGAGCAGGGTGGACTTCCCTGCGCCGTTGCAGCCGATGATGCCGAGACGCTCCCCCGGGCAGACGTCGAGGTTGACTCCGCGAAGCGCCCAGAACGCATGGGTCGCAGGCCCTCTCTCGCCGCGAAGGCGATTCAGCGACGTGGTGAACGAGCCGACCACTGCATCGCGCAGGGTGGAGTACGCCGGCCGGCCGGATTCGATCCGGTACTCCTTGCCGACGTTTTCGATGTGGATGATGGGACGCATGGATTGCGAGCGCGATCAGATGAAGTCCGCGAAACTCCTTTCCGTCCTCTTGAAAAAATGAGCCGCAACCAGGAACCCGCCAACGGTGAGCGCCGTGGCTACGCCGAGCGACTGCCAATGGAAGGCGGTGGAGAAGAGCGCCGCCCGGCAGCCCTCGATGATCGCAGACATCGGATTGAGTTGCAGCAGCCAGCGTAAATGTGCAGGAACCACCGTCGACGGCACGACCACGGAGGATGCGAACAACCAGAGCTGGATCAGAAACGGGAGTGCGTGACGCACATCGCGATACTTCACATTCAACGCCGACATGAACATCCCGGTGGTGAGCGCGCAGAACGTCGTCAGCACGAACAGGGCGGGAAGCACGAGGATGTGCGTCGAGATCCGGATGTGGTACCCGAGCATCAATCCGGCGAGCAGAAACATCCCAAGCGCGAGATCGACCACCCCGGAGAGAACTGCGGCCGCGGGCATGATCAGCCGAGGGAAGTACACCTTGGTGACGAGGTTGACGTTGTTGACGAGGCTGTTCCCGCTGTTGCTGACCGCATTCGCGAAGTACGTCCACGGTACGAGTCCGGCCAGGGCGAATAGCGGATAAGGGATGCCGCCGCTGACTCCGGCCATCCGGCTGAAGACGAGCGTGAAGATCAGCATCATGAAGGCCGGCTGGAGCAAGGCCCAAACGGCGCCGAGGAGGGTTTGCTTGTAGCGGATCTTGATGTCCCGCCAGACCAGGAAATAGAGCAGCTCGCGATTCCGCCACAGCTCGGGGAAGTCGATGCTGATCCAGCGGCTGCGCTGCTCGATGACAACAAGCGGCTCCTCCGGCAGAGCGGCTGAGAGGTCGAGTGATGCGGGCTCTTCAACGGTCGGCGGCAACCCGCGCACGCTTTCCCCGGGGATGACGTTCATGAATGGATGAAGGGCCGGTGGCCCAGCCGGGCTCGATTATGCCACGGCCCAGGTTCGCTACACTGCCGGCGACGATGACGGTCCGGAGCACGGAAGACGACGGTACGGCGCGGTCACGATTCGAGGCAGTCCTCGATGCCGTCGTCTATGTCAGTCTGACGATCCTGGTCTGGGGGATCACGATGTTCCGCCGGGGCCTCTGGCAGGACGACGCGCAGGCGTTGGGCCAGGCATTCGCTCGCGCGCACCGGCCGTGGTGGGCGCTCTTCAACGCGAACGCGAGTCCGTTGCGCCGGCTCACGGTTCTGCCATCGTCTCTCGCCAACGCGACACCGCATCCCATCTTCGCACTGCAGATTCTGTCTGCGGCCGCGTGGCTCACGATCGGTGTGCTCGCCGGCTGGGTGATTGGCCTGATCCTTCCGGGACGCCGG
Source organism: Thermoanaerobaculia bacterium (assembly GCA_038244715.1). Lineage (GTDB taxonomy): Bacteria > Acidobacteriota > Thermoanaerobaculia > Gp7-AA8 > Gp7-AA8 > JADGNZ01. The sequence goes on along the minus strand of JBBRTE010000011.1, from coordinate 53,522 downwards.
CTCACGCGATACCTCGTCGTCTGCCTGACGCTCACGGCAACGAGCGATTACCTGACGGCGAGCGTCGTCCCGCTCGCCTACAACGTCGCAGCCATCAGCCTGCTGGCCGCGCTCGGCTGCGCGCTCCTGTGGCTGCAGCGCGGATCGCTCGGGATGCTTCTGATGTCGGCGTTGCTTCTCGCGAGCTCTCTTTGGAACATGGACGTGGCGTTGCCGGCGTTGCCCTTTGCAGCATTGCTCTTTCTCTGGATGAGCGGATGGCACGCGACGAGAAGGCTGATCGTGCTCGCTGCGACCTGGTCGGTGGTGCTCCTTCCGGTGGCGATTCTGGAATGGTCATTTCTGCGTGATCCGCACAGCTACGCGGCGATCGCGCGCGTGCGGATGCCGGCCGAGGCGCTCACGCGCAGGATTCTCGGTCTGTGGCGCGAGAACTTCGCTCCCTGGCGGTGGCCGCTGGCGCGGCCGTTGTGGTATCCGCGGCCGCCCGGAACCATCCCGTTCCGCTGGATGTTGATCGCGGCGCTGACCGCCTCAGTGATCTTCTTGACGCGCCTCCCGAAACGGAGAGTGGATCGTGAATCCGGCGATCCGCGTGGCCTGGTCGTCGCGTTGGCGTTGGCGCTGGCTGCGCTGCTTGCGAATGCCGCGTATGCGGGACTTCACTTCTCCGAGTTGCACTACCGGACCCACATCCTGTCGCGGGTCTGGGCCTCCGCTGCGATCGGCATCGTGGCCGGGTGGGCGATGCAGCGAGGTTCGCGATGGCGGGTCGTCGCGATCGCCCTCACCGTCACCTTCATCTTCTTCGGAACGTGGGGCGGCGTGGAGCGCCAGGATTTCTATCTTTCGAGCTGGCGCGTTCACCAACGGGAGCTAGCCTCGATTCTGGACGCGGCGCCCTCGCTTCGCTCGGGTTCGGAAGTCATCCTGCGCAGCGAGGCCACGCCCGACCGCTACCTCGCGACGGAGGCGGACTACCTCACGAAGTGGTGGTTGCTGATGCTCTACGACCGGCCCGAATTGCTCACGCTCCGCATGGCGCCCGATCGCGGGACCGGATGCACCGCCACTCCGTCGGGCCTCGACTGCTGGCGCGAAAACATCCTCGATTGCGTCGCTACCGGGAGGTGCCCACCGGCCCGGTTTCACTACGAAACGCTCGTGTTGATGGACTACGACGCCAACTCCGGCACCTACCACCTCGTTCGGTCACTGGCCAGCGACCCGCTCGTGCGCGGACACGAAGCCGATGCTGCCCGCTACCACCCGGAGCAGCGGATCATTCGCCAGCCGTTGACCGTGCGACAGCGGCGTCTGCTTCTGATGCCGTGAGCGTGATGCCGTCGCGGAATCCGATGCCTTCGCCGGCGAGGCCGCCGGCGCCCCCATCCCGGACCGTTGTCTACACCCAGCGGAAGCGTTTTACGGCGAGGAGGAATGACAGCACGGCCCACGTCGCCAGAATCGCCAGTCCTGTCCCGTGCCCCGCCAGCGTCGCGCCGTCGTTGAACACTGCCCGCAGCATCCGCAAGTACGGCGAGAGCGGAAGGACGAAGACCGCCGCCTGCATCCACCGTGGCGCGTTGTCGATCCGGAAGTACACGCCGGAGAGCAGCATCATCGGGAAGAAGACCAGGTTCGAGATCGCGCCATACGTCTCGACGGTCGAGGCGAAGCTCGAGAGCGCGAAGCCCATCGCCAGGAACGTTGCCGTCCCGGCGATGACCAGGACCCCGAACACAAGGTACGAGCCGCGGTTCGCGATCTGAAAACCGAATCGTGCTGCGAGCAGAAGCAGCGTGGTCTGGATGATGACGACCGTAACGCGCTGCAGAATCTGGGCGAGCAGAAACACCCACTTCGGCAGCGGAGTCACGGCCAGGCGGCGGAACTTCCCCTTCTCGCGATAGGCGACGGTCACCATCCCGACGGCAAAGAGACCCATGCTCAGCAGATTCAGACCGATCAGACCCGGGACCAGGAATGCCGCGTAGTTGTCGTTGTGGGCATGGCCCGGACTCTCGACGACCACCGGAATGCGCTCCGGCTCGGGCATCCCCTTCACCCGCGCCTGCGCGATCATGAATGCCTGACTGGCGGCCAGCGCGACGACCTGCCCCTGTCCGATGAGATAGCTGTTGAGTCGGAGACGATACCCATCGCCGGCGCTCTCGAGTTGCGCCGTGGTCTCCCCCTTTCCCCAGCGCTGGTCTGCCTCGGCCGCGCTGAGCGTCACGATCTTCAGCCGCGATTCGGACAGCGCCTTGACGAATGCCTGGTCGCGGGCGGACTCGTGCGGCGGCGCAATACGCACCAGCGTGAGGGCGGGTGGGCCGCCCGAGCGGAAGATCACACCAAAGCCGAACAGCATTAGAAGAGGGAACAGAAACGTCCAGAACATCGCGCCGCGATCGCGCACGTACAGGCGCCACTCGCTGCGGAACTGCAGCCAGAGGAGTACGAACGGATTGGGCAGCTTCATGACGATGCGTTCTCCGGTCATTCGCGCAGGCTCCGTCCGGTGAGTTGGAGAAAGACGTCTTCGAGCGTGGCGCGGCGCACATGGACCTGGCTGTATTCGATGGTCTCGCTTTCGATCGTCGTAAGGAGTCGCGGCAAAAGCGTCTTTGGATCAGGTGTCGGAATCTCCCAGATGTCGCCGCGCGCGTCGACCGGAGCACCGAGCCGCGCCGCAAACGAGGAGGGATCGGGTGCCGCCCCGTCGAAGGTCATCTCGACGACGCTGGGAATGCCGAGTCCGGCGATCAGTTCGGCGGGAGTGCCGGAGCGGAGGATCTTGCCGTGGTCGAGGATCGCCAGCCGGTCGCAGAGCGCTTCTGCCTCGTCCATGTAGTGCGTCGTCAGTACGATCGTCCGCCCTTCGGCTTTCATCGCGCGTACGACTTCCCACAGCGAACGCCGGCCCTGCGGATCGAGACCTGCAGTCGGCTCGTCGAGGAAGACGACGTCGGGATCGTTGACGAGCGCCAGTGCCAGCGCAAGCCGCTGCGCCTGACCGCCGGAGAGGGTCACGTGGTACGCATCCGCCTTGTCCCGGAGCTGCACGAGTTCGAGTAATTCTTCCGTGCCTCGCCGTTTCGGATAGTAGCCGCCGAACAGATTGAGGGCCTCGCGCGGTGTGATTTTGTTGTAGAGGCTCGTGGCCTGGAGCTGAACCCCGATGCGCGCGCGGATCTCCTGTCCGTCCTTCTCCCACGTCAGACCGGAGATGGTGATCGTCCCGGCGTCGGGGCGCGTGAGGCCTTCCATCATCTCCATCGTGGTGGTTTTTCCGGCGCCGTTGGGGCCGAGGAGTCCGAAGACTTCGCCGGCGGCGACGGTGAGGTCGATGCCGGCCACAGCCAATACTTTCGGAAACTGCTTGCGCAGGCCACGGACGACGATCTGTTCCTGCATGAGGCCGAAGAGTACGCGAACTCGCGTGCCGGACGGAAGGCGCCTACTATTTCCACACACGAAGCGAGGATTTATGAAAAGAACGACGGCGGTCCTGACGGCGTTTCTGGGCGTGGTCTTGGTTGCACAAACCGGTCGTTGCATGGCCAGCGAGAGCTTCACGCTCAACATTCCGCTGCGATTCAACCCGCAGCAGGAGACCGGGGAAGTGCGCATTACGTTGACGCTCAGCGCCGCATCGTCCGGTGCACAGCTCGTCGTCAACGGCACCACCACCCTGAACCTCGGCGACACGCAGACGGTGAGCGGCGACTCCGTCAAATTCGAGACGGCAGGCGGGAACGACGTGCGCATCACGTACAAGCCGCTGTCGAATTTTCAGGGCGATTTCTGCCAGGCCGTTGCTGCCGTGGAGAAGAACATCCCGATGCGTTTCGCCGGGCCGCAGGATGTGACGAGCTACCGGATCTCGTCGTACATCGTCGCGTCGCCCGCAGTCGAATGTTCCGTCGTATCGAAGCACACCGGCGACACGCCCGCGACCCTGATTCCGGTCGATGATGGGGTCGCCCCTGCGCTGGTTGCGATCAATGGCGGGCGTCATCCCTTCGATGTGGTCCTGGTCCTCGACAAGTCCGGGAGCATGACGGACTTGCCTCCCGGAGCACTGATCGGCGCGAACAAGATAACGATCCTCCATTCCGCGATCACGACCTTCGTGGCGGAATGGCGCGGGATGGACCTGCCCACGCCGGAAGGCGCCGAGTGGTCGCATGACAGGATCGGAGTCGTGGCGTTCGACAGCACGGCGGTTCCGCAGACGCTGGTGGGCGCCGATCCTCCGACGAACATCTTCGTGCAGCGGGGCTCGGCCATCCCCGGACCGTGGGACGCCGTGATCGGAAATGTCTCGTCCCTGGCCCCGGGCGGTTCCACGACGATCGGCGGCGGCATCAATCAGGCCATGACGCAGTGGCAACTCGATCCGGCGCACGATCTGTCGCTGATCGTCGTGACGGACGGAATTCAGAACACCGCGCCACTCGTCGCCGCGACGGGCAGCGGATTTCTGGGACTTCCCCCCGTCGGCGCCCTGCCACAGGAATTGAGAAAACGGTTCGTTCCCATCCAGACGATCGGCTTCGGCACGCCCGCTACGGTCGACGAGGACCTGCTGAGAAACATCGCGTACGAGACGAACGGCGTCTCGTACATCAGCGCCAATGCCTCGACGATGTTCGACGCCCTCGGCTGGACTCTCATCGCGCTGTTGAAGGGCAATACGGCCTCCATGGTTCTGGCGAATCACGACACGATAACGGGCGCCGGACCAGGCGCCGCGCAGACTGTGATCATCGATCGATCGGCACAGCGGGTGATGTTCACCGTGCAGTGGGCGCCGCCCGCGTCCGATGCGCTCGACCTCGAGGTCTATCGTCCGAATGGAGCCGCCGCGGTACCCGACTCCGTGCAGCACTTGCCGCAGTCTTCGATCAAGACGTTCAATCTCAACGCGGCGGACGCCGGCACCTGGAAGGTTCGCGTGACGCGCGGCAAGCGTCCTGCGCAGGAACCCGTGCCGTACGCGCTCAATGCGATGGTGTTGGAGCGGCATCTCGACTTCGCGCTGGCGACGGATGGTGCGAAGGCAGGGACGGGTGACACGATCACTCTGACCGCCGTCGTGAACTGGGATGGGAAGCGGCTGACCGGCCTCCCTGCGGGCGCCATTCGTATCCGCGTGCAGCGTCCCGGAGAAGGTCTCGGCAACATCCTCCACAAAGCTCGCGGCGACGCCGGACAGGGAACGACGACGACCCCCTCTGGTGATCAGGTGACGGCATACGATCGGAAGATCGCCGCGCTGACCCGCCAGGGATTGCTGAAGGGGATCGCGCCGAGCGATGCGGCGACGATCGAGCTGAAGGAGACCGGCAAGGGCATCTACACCGGGACATTCGATCAGACCACCGTCGCCGGCTCGTATGGATTCGAAGCGGTGCTCGACTGGGACGATTCACGGACGGGACACGTGCGGCGCCTGGAGCGCACCGAGCGCTTCGTCAACGTGAAGGCTGACCCGGGCATGACCGTCATGAAGACGACCCGCGTGAGCTCCACCACCGTCCGCGTGGCCGTGACGCCCCGCGACAAGATGGGCAACTACCTCGGTCCGCGGTATGCGTCGCGCATCCGGACGAAGCTCAACGTTGCGGGGCGCGCCTCAACGCCGGTGGATCGGAACGAGACCGGGACGTATGTCATCACCGTGACGGAGCTACCGAAGAACCAACCTCTCGATGCGGAGATCAGCGTGGGCGGGATCGTCGTCGGCAATCCCGGGAGCAAACGGCGGTGACGGGGGACCGCGGCCAGCGCAACTGATTCAGGGCTGCGTGCGCGACGTGCTGCTGCGAGCGCTTGAGGTTCCGTTCTCCATGGCTCTTTGCGCACGTTATCGCTGAATGTGAAGAGCATTCTGCGGGCGGTGTTCTGGTAGTCTGACGTGGGTCTCCCAATCCGTTTTCAGTGCCGGCCTGCGTTCACTTGATGAAGTCACTGCTGATCACCTCGCGTTTTCCCTGGCCATCGCACACCGGAGACCGTATCCGCGCTGCGATCTGGGTTTCCGCGCTCGCGGAGGTGGGCCCGGTGACGATGGTGTCGCCGCGTGGGCAGGTGCCAGCCAGCGCGCCTGGCGTCCGAGTAGTCGAAGCCGGACGCTCGTTGATCCGCGTGCTGCAGGGTGTCTGGATGGTTCTTCGCGACCGCCTGCCATTCCAGTGTCTGCTGAGCGCGCCGTACGACTGGCAGTCGGCGATCGCGCAGGCGCGGCGCGAGGCGGGACCGTTCGACGTGACGATCGTCCTCCTGTCGCGAGTTCATCCCTGGATCCGCGCTTCGCTCGAAGGCCGGACGGTACTCGACGCGATCGACTCGCTTCGCAAGAGCGCCGCAGAACGGGCAAGCGCCGCACCGCGCACGACCCGCTGGTTGTGGAACGAGGAAGAGCGGCGCATGAAAGCGCTCGAGTCCTCCGCGGTCTGCGAGTACGGCCAGGTGATCGTCGTCAGCGATGAGGAGACGAAGGATTTCGCGCACGCGGTGGCTGTCCCCAACGGCTTGGCCGCGAAGCCGTTGCTGGATTCTCCGCGTGCCTACGACTTCGGATTCTGGGGCCGCCTGCGTTATTTCGCGAATGCCGACGCCGCCGGCTGGCTCCTCGACGAAATCTGGCCGGCGATTCGGTTGCTGCGCCCGGATGCGACGTTGATCATCGGCGGTGCGGACGCGCCACGCTCGCTTCGTGGTGCGGCAAAGCGCGGCGGGGTCACGCTGATCTCGCCGGTCGAGGACATGGCCTCATTCGCGAGGAACATTCGCGTCGCCCTCATGCCGGTGCGATTCGGAAGCGGCCAGTCCAACAAGATTCTCGAGGCCGCTGAAGCCGGCTGTGCGATCGTCGGTACGGCGCAGGCTCTGCGCGGACTGGCATCGCTCGCGAAGCATTGTCGGATCGAATCCTCCGCTGCGGAGTTCGCCGGGGCCGCGGTCGAACTTCTCCGCGATGACGACGGCCGCACCGCGCGGGCAGCGCGGCTGCGCGACGTCGTGACCAGGGAGTACGCGCGCTCGGCGACATTGACGCGTCTTTCCTCGATCGCAGCAGGAGCGAAAGCGGCATGATCCGTCCGGGCTCCCGCGAACGCTCGTTCCGTGCGGCTCTTCTGGTCGGCGGCGATTTCGGCATCGCCTGGCTGGCGCTGACCGCGGCGGTGTACACGCGCCGGATCGTTCCGCTGGGCTTCACCCGTTCCCTGCTTCCGCCCGCGCGCTTTTCGCTCGATGGGACGAGCGTGTCCCTCTTCGGTCTCGCGTTTCTCGCCGCCCTGGGCCTGGCTGGTTTCTATCGCGAGCGAATCATGCTCCGCGCCCGTCCGTTGTTGATCGTTGCCCTCCTCATCCAGGTCGCGATGGTGGCGGTGGGAGTGGATGCCGTCGAGAGACCGCTGCCCCGAACGATCCTCCTGGCCGTGCCGCTGCTCGAGGCGCTCCTGTTCCCGCTGTGGCGTTCTCTCCAGCAACGCATGTGGCCGGTTCGTGCCCGCGACACGATCCTCGTCGGGAATCCGGCCGAGATCGTCGCCGCGATCGGCGTCCTCGAAGCCGCCGGCGACCGGCGGATCCGCGTCATCGGGTGTGCGGGAGCCGGTCCCGGAGACGCGGGCGCCCCCTGGCTCGGGGAGCTTAGCGACCCATTCGTCCGCGACGCTGTGCGCGAGGTGGAGGAGGTCATCTGCCTCTGGTCCGACGCCGCACCACGCGGGCGCCTCGAATTGCTCCGCATCCGCGGTCCGCGAGGCTACCTCCTGCTTGCCTCGTCCGCCGACTCCCTGCTTGTCTCCTCGGTCCTAGGCTGGATGGGCGACGAACCGCTGATCGAGGTGATGATCGGCTGTGGCTTCGGAGCGCGGGCCATCGTCAAGCGAAGCATCGATCTCGTGGTCGCTTCGCTCTTCGCATTGCTCACCCTTCCACTCTCGATCGCCATCGCGGCCGCGATCTGGATCGATGATCGCGGGCCGGTCCTGCTGCGCCAGTCGCGCCTCGGGCGCGGCGCCGTGCCCTTTGCCATGTGGAAGTTTCGGTCAATGCGCGATCCGGGCGCCATCACCGAGCAACCGGACGCGGAGCGGGTCACGCGTGTCGGATCGTTCATCCGACGCTATCGTCTCGATGAACTGCCGCAGCTGCTCAACGTGATCACAGGCGAGATGAGCCTCGTCGGACCGCGGCCGGAGCGGCCGGAGATCGCCGAGCGGATCCTCGAGGATGTCCCGGACTTCGACCTCCGCTGCCTGCTGCGCCCCGGTATCGCAGGCCTCGCACAAACGCTGGCCGAGTACGACTCCCGCCCGGCTGTGAAACTGCGCTACGACCTCACCTACATGTGCTCGTGGTCACTCTGGCTGGATGTGCGCCTGCTGTTCCTGAGCGTTGCAGCGGCGCTCTCCGGCAGCGGCGTCTGATCGATCAGAGCACGTCCAGCGACCGGTACAGCGCGAGATGGGCGCGCGCGGCGTCGCTCGACGAAGGAATCGTCTCGGGCGTGCTGGTGTCGATCCGACCGGACCGCCAATCGCGGACGATCTGCGCGAGGCCTGATGCGCCGCTGACAGGAGAGGCGAGCCAGCCACCGCCAAGGAGGCGAATCCGCTCCGCGGGCGCGCCGAGGTCGAATGCGGCAACGGGAACTCCGGCCTGCCACGCCTCCGACAGGACCAGACTGAACCCCTCAGGCTTGATCGACGGCAGCACGAGCAGCCCGATGTCGTGCCGCGCGAGCAACGAAGGGAGTGAGCCGCCTGGGTAGTAACCGTGCACGCGAATGTTCGGCACACCGCGGATCGCTCGCAGCAGCGCGGGGTCGCCACCGCCGAATACGTACAGGACGGCGTCGTCGATGAGTCGAGCCAGCTCCGGCAGGAGGTGTCCGCCTTTGTCTCGCTTCACGCTTCCCGCGAATGCGATGCCGGAACGTACACCGCGCGCAACTGGCGACGTGAAGGCAGGAACGCCTGGTTCGATGACCGTACCCTCGAGGTTCGGGAGAGAAAAGAACTGACGGTGATGCTCGAGCAGAAAACGGGACGGAAAGATGAGGCTCCGTGCCGAGGTGAGGAGTTGGATGGCAAGAGGATGGGGGGCGGACTCTGAACAGAGCGCCAGGTCGTGGCTGCTCAGAATGACGTCGACTCCGGATTTGATCAATCTGAGTGCCTGCTCCAACGGGACATCGTGTAACCCGTCAAGCTGGATCGTCCGCGCACCGGTGATCGCCATCGCCTCGCGAATGCCGTTCGTGAAATCAGGAGACACTCGTTTCGCGTGCGCGACCGGAGCAGAAAGTGTCAGCAGCCCGGGGCAAAGCAATGCGACCTTGCGAAGGGCACTCTCCTCGGCCAGTCGCGTTCGGAGTTGTGCCTGCACGCCGCCCAGCCGGAGGGCGATTCCCGACGCCGCCACGTTCAGTATCGGTGTATCTGCCGGGCGCGTGAACGCGCCGCATACGAGGTGGACTCCGTCGCGCAACGTTTCCCCGGCACGCTCGCCCGCCCGGCGAAATGCGGAAGGGATTCCCTCCGCGCGTACGACTCTGGCGATTGTGTCGATCACCGCATGCGCCCCTTCAGGACCCCGTCGTACACGCGCGCGATCTCCGACGCGTGAACGTCATTCCGCTTCGGCACGGGAAGGTGCGCAGACCACGTGTCGATGATCCCGGGCGTCTCGATGATCCGCAGCAGCAGAGAATGCAATGCGTTCACGTCGCCCGCGGGAAAGAATTCGCCGCCTTCTTCCGGAGCGAACATTTCCGATAGCGCCCCGCCGGCCGTGGCGATCACTGGAACGCCGTACGTCATCGCCTCCCGCGCGGCGAGACCGAACGATTCCAGCCCGATGGAGGGGACGAGTAGCACGTCCATCGACGAGAAGATCGCAGGCTTCTGCGATTCGAGGAAGCCGCCCTCGAAGGCCACGGCTGAGCGGCTGCTTCGTCGCACGAGGTCTGCGGCGTAGTCGGGGAACGCCGTGGGATCGCCCCACAGATGGAGCGACGCCGCGGATGGATCGAGCGCCTGCATCGCATCGACCGCGGTATGCACGCCCTTGTGCGGCGCGATCGAGCCGACGTATCCAAAGCGGATCGGTCGTGCCGGGGTGCGGCGCGGTTGCGATGGGGGAGGGATGTCCACTCCGTACGGAATGACATAAAAGGGCTTGGATGGCGAGATCGCACCAGCGCGGGTGAAATCCTCGCGAATCGCCTCCGAACCTGCGATGTAGGCGCCGGCGGTTGCAAGTGCTTTGCGAACGGCGGATCTGCGGGCGGCATGCAGAATTCGATTCGTGACTGCGGCCGGTGGAACCCTGGTCAGCGTCACGCAACCTGCGCACTTCTCGATGCCGGGACCGGTGCAGCGGTTTCCTTCGCGATCGAACAGGTTCACTCGCGCGCATAGAAACCACCAGTCCTGAATCTGCATCACGATCGGAATGCGGAGCTGCCGGGCCACTGTCGCGAGCGAGAACACATGCCCGGCCAGATGGTGGATGTGGATCAGATCGGGACGCTCCTGTTCAAGAAAGCGTTGGAAATCGCGCTCCAGAACGTGGTCGCGAATGGCGTTGCGCGCGAACGGATTGCGAGCCGTGAAACGGTTCGTGACGATGCGTACGCGAACACCGTCATCGAACCGTTCGACAGCCTCGCCATCGGCCCGCGACGGGTCGTTGCCACGCACGTAGACGGAGACGTGACTTGCATCCTTCTGTTGCCGCACGAGCCAGTACGCGTACAGCTCCGTCCCCGCGTGTTGAAAGGGAGGCCAGCCATGGACGACATGAACGATGCGACGTTGTTGAGTGCTCGCTTCCCGAGCGCCGAGGGCACGCTGGATGCGCGCGCGGACAGGAGCGAGCGGATCCTGCTTCATGAGCTCCGCGATCGTTGCCATGTAGCGCGGATGCAGGCGGCGCAACGTCCTGATGGCCTTGCGCTGCAGCGGGACTCGCGACGCCCCGAAACTGCGATGGCCGGCGTGCAAAATGAAGGTGGCGTCATCCGCGACGTGCAGCCAGCCGCGGGCGAGGGCGCGCATGCAGAAGTCGTTCTCTTCGCCATAGCCCAGACCGAAGGCATCGCCGTCGAAGACTCCGATGTCGTCGAGGAGTGCGCGCCGGATGTAGAGACACACGCCCACGCCCGTCGGTATCCGCCGGTAGGTTCGAGCGGACGCCGACTCGACCAGAGCCGCGAAAGAAACGGCATCGAATCCGGTGGGCAACAGATTCTCTTCAAAGGGCTGCGGGACCGAGCAGAGCGTGGCGTGATTCGAGAGCGGCGTGACGGTGCCGATGTCCGGCGACGAGTAGGCGGCGGCGGTCAGCTTCTCGAGCCAGCGCGGCGTGACGATCGTGTCGCTGTTCAGCAGGACGACATCGGTGGACGATGCGCGCATGCCGCGATTCACGCTATGGACGAATCCGAGGCGCTGCTCGTTGCGGAGTACGAGGGCTCGCCCGTGATTTGTCGAGAATGCAGTGACGAGCGATTCCACTGCATCGTCCTGTGGACCATCGACGACGAGGATGACGCGATGCCGCGACCGATCCGTCTCACGCTCGACGCTCTCCAGACAGGCACCGAGCGCATCCGCCGCGCCGTAGACCGGGATGACGACATCGATGGTTTCCGGCGGCACTGCCATCGGACGTCCCTTGCCGCGCGTCCAGTCGAGGGGTCGGTGGCCGAAGATCCGGCGAAGTGGGGCAGGCAGCAGCACGGGCGGCGATTCTACGAGACTCTCTCAACGCGCGAGCGGTGATCGAGCTCCCGGCGCCAGTTCCCAAAGCTCCGCGCTGTCGTCCGCGTAGATCCGCGTGAAGAGCGGTTCGGAAACCAGTTGCCGCCACGGTTTCGGACAGTGCGATCGCGACAGCAGCAGGGAGCGCGCACCGATCGACGACAACGACCGGGCCAGCTCGGAAGGGTTGCGGCTGCGGCCGATAATCGACTCGTTGCCGAACGGACCCGTCACCTCACCGATGAAGTCATCACCGCCAAAGAACTTCAGCTGCTCCGCACCGCAGACATAGATCTTCCCCGGTCCTCTCCGCTCCAGCGCGCGAAGCTCCGGAATTCTCGCTTCCTGGTACTGCCGTCGAGAGTCCGTCGTCAGTGGAAGTGGTCCCTGGCGGACGAGGCGATAGCCGGCGTAGGAGAGGCCCGGAGCGATTGCCAGGACCGCGATCATGGCGACGAGTCGTGGTCGAAGGAGCGGCGCAACCGCGCACGCCGCCGCGATGCTGACAAGCGGCAGCAGCGGCATCAGGTATCGCGAATCTGCGGGGAGGAACGTGAAGATCGCGACGTATCCCGCGCAGAGCACGGCCAGATACGCCGCGCGGCGATTGCGCGTCGCGATGGCGAAGAGAATCAACACGAGCAGCGAAATCGCGAACAGAGGTGAGTAGGGCGGCTGCGCGTTCACGCGCGCACGCGCGAACGTGATGTCCCAGAACACGCGGATGGCGTTCGTGAGATGCGTCGCGGGCGGGAGCGGTGGTGGAGGGGGAAGCGTCCACGCAGTCGCTCCGAACCACTTCGGGAGAAAGGGGAAGAGCGGATTGCCCGTCAGCGCGACGATGCGTCCGTACATCGGCAGCGCGCCGGCGAGAAACGCGACGCTGAACCGTCCGACCATTCGCCGGCGGTCCTCGGCGAAGAGCAGGTGATAGACCAGCGCCGCTGCCACGAAGTACCAGCCGAGGTATTTCACGCTGCATGCAGTGCCGAGGAGAAACGCTGCGGTCATCGGATGACGATCGAGCGCGTAGAAGCCGGCTGCGATGAACAGAGTCAGGGCGATCTCGACATACGTGACCGTCGCCAGTTGCACGGCGATCGGATTTCCGACCACGAGTGCGGCCGCCAGAACCCCGGCGATCCGTTGCTCAGGCCACTGGATGAGAACGCCCGCGAGCATCAACAGCTCGGCCAGTGCGACGACGTGCGTGGCGGAGTCGCCGGCCAGGGAAAACGCCAGTACGCAGAGCAATTCGTGAAGGATCGGAAATGCCGGGAACCGCAGCCCCGGGAAGAAGCGGATCGCTCCTGTCCGCGCGATCGTCTGCACGAAGGGCAAATGGTAGAGCGTCTCGTCGAACGCCATGGGCGGATAGAGCGCCAGCAGAAAGAGAGGCAGCGTGAGGACCGCACCCGCGGCGAGGACGCGCCAGCGGATCGTGATCGCTCCAATGCGGGCGGCGCCGGCTGCAAGCGCCACCGCAGCAACCGCGAGGATGCTCCACATGTGGAGTACACCGACGATTCCGAGGATCACGAAGAGCTGACCGGCAACGGCGAGTCCGAGCGTCGCTCGCAGGGCGATCCGCATCGACTGGCCCGTCAGCGCCGTTCCCAGCGCCGCGGAAACGACGAGCAGCAGCACCAGCAGGACGGCGTTTTCGATCAGGAAGAACACGCTCGTGATGATCGCACGCCATGGATTGCGCGATACCGTATCCATGCATGCCCGGCCTTTCTGTCGTGATCCCGACGTTCAATACGGCGTCGATGACGCTGCGCTGCTGCCGTGCTGTGTTGTCGGAAATGCCTGCAGGAACGGAGGTGATCGTGGTCGACGACGGCTCGACCGACGACACGGCGCGAATGCTCCTCGCCGAGGTGCCCTCCGTGCGGGTGATCCGGATGGAATCGAACGCCGGCTTCGCCAGCGCTGCCAATCGCGGGATCGCCGAGACGACCGGCCGCGTCATCCTGCTGCTCAACAGCGATGCGATCGTGGAGTCTGGCACTCTCGCTGCGTTCCTCGACGCGTTCGCATGCACGCCTCGACTCGGCATCGCTGGAGCGACGTTGCTCAACGACGACGGGACTTCGCAATGGAGCGGCGGCGCCGCTCCGACACTGCCGTGGATCCTCGGCGTGGTCAGCGGCGCGGGATCGTTGGCCCGGCTCTTCCGGCGCCGGCGGCCCGTCGTCTCGCAGCGAGACGTCGATTGGGTTAGCGGAGCGGCGATGGCGCTCCGCCGCGAGGTGTGGGACGTCGCCGGTCCTCTCGATGAGCACTACCGTTTTTACTGTCAGGACATCGATGTCTGTCTCCGCGCGCGAAGGAACGGATGGACGGTCGCCGTCATCGAGGAGGCCCGCGTCGTCCATGCCGCCGGCGGCACGGTGGTGGGGCGGGGCGTTCTCCGGCATGATCCCGCGCGTCTCTGGCCCGATCTGCTGCAGTGGGGAGCGTCGCACTACGGACGTAGCTGGGCCGCGTTTGCGCGACTGACGTTGGTCACCGTGGCGTGGACGCGGATCGCATTGCGCAGCCTGCGGAGGCCAGACGAAACGACCGCGGCGCTGGTGCGCGGCGCTCGCGCACTGCGGTCGCAACGGATTCAGAGAAGCGACTCGTAGAAACGCAGCAGCTCACGGGCGATCGTCGGGTTGTCGTACCGCTTCGCCACGGTTGCGCGTGCGGCGTCTCCGATCCGGATCGCCGTGTCCGGTTCGCGTAAGAGGCGCGCGACCGCGTCTGCGAAGACATCGGCGTCATCGGCGATCATTATGTCGCGCCCGTTCTCGACGTCGATGCCGCCGGCGCCGAGGGTGGTGGCGACGACCGGTCTGGCCATGGCCATCGCTTCCAGGGTCTTGATACGCATTCCCCCACCGGAGAAGAGCGGCGCGATCATGACCGGCATCGAGCGCATGAATTCCTGCGCGTCGTCGACGGCGCCGAGAACGTCGATGGACTGGCCGCGGACACGCCCGCGAACCCAGCCGGACGGTCCGCTTCCCGCAATCGACAGCCGCGCCTCGGGGACACGCGCGGTGACCCGCGGCCACAACTCATCGATGATCCAGACCACGGCTTCCTGGTTCGGACGAAAGTCGAGCGAGCCGATGAATCCCACCCGGCCTGCCTCCCTCTCGTCGGTCCGCAGTTCCGGAAGCGACACGCCGCACGGCGCGACATGGATCGCGCGCGCGCAACCGAGCGCACGAAACGCGGCGGCGTCGGAGTCGGAGATCGGGACGAGTGCATCCGGCAGATTCAGGAATCCCAGCTCGAGCTTGCGGACGGAGGCCGCGATCTGTTGCGTCGCGAATCGGCGCACTGGATTGCGTAGATTTCCCGCCAGCGCTTCCCAGATCTGGAACTCGACATTCAGCGATCGCAGGACGACGCGTGCGCGGCGTTGGTCACGAACCGTGGTCGCATACGGGAGCAGGAACGGACTCTCGATCTGCACGACGTCCGGATCGAATCGCTGCAAGGTGTCGCGAAGTGCATTGCGAAACGCGACCGACAGAAAGCGCCCGGCCATGAACGGAAGGCCGCCAAAGAGCGCGCCGAGTGCCGGACCGAGGACGCGCGAGGAATCGATGTCGATCGCTTGGACAGGAAGCGGCGCGGAGGACGGACGTCCGCGATGCTTGTGCGGATTCAGCGAGAGGATCTCGACCTCCGCACCAGCACCGGCCAGCCCTTCGGCCAGTCTGGCCATGGCGATTCGTCCGCCGTCGATCGGCGGCCAGGGAAGGCGCGGCGCGAGAATGAGGATGCGCATCGGAGAGCCGCTGCATGATAGAGAATCGCCGAGGCGCACTGGAGGTCGGTCAAGAACTTCGGTTGTGTTGGGAATTGCTTAGGATGTCGATGCGGTCCGGGCGGCCAGTGTTGATTTCCGCGATCGGCGGAACCTGCTGTAACCCGCTGCGAGGACGAGGCACGAGAGCGTCCCGGCCGAGATCGCCCGTCCACGCACGAACGCATCCGGCAGATATTGAAGCTGCACGTGATGCCGGCCGGCGGGGACGTAGATGGAGAGGAACGCGCGATTGGCCTGGTCGATCCGTACGCGGCGGTTGTCGACGGTCGCGCGCCATCCCGGCCATCCCGCTTCGCTGATGACGATGCGGGTCGCGGAACGGGCATCCGCGTCGATCTCGTAGCGGGAGCCGAGTCGATGGACTTGCAGCGTCGCATCACCGTTGTTGATGATCTGCGGCGGAACATCCGTCGTCAGGATCCAGGCCTGGTCTGCGAAGTCCGTCCATGCCTTCATCTCGTCGTTCGTCGCCGCATCGCTGTCGATGAGACGGATGTGCTTCGGAACGAACACGCGCGGGATGGCGCGGGAGTTTTCGATGAGCCGCGAGCTGCGGTCGTCCGCGACGACGCGCCATCCGGGCGGCGGGGCCATGTCGCGCGGCACGATGGCGTGACGCACCCCCAGGAACGAGAGAAAGGGGAGGGAGAGATCGGTGATGTCGTGGTACGTCCGCTTCTGCTCCGGACACCAGAGCTGCATCGTCTCAACGTAGGGGGTATACGTCATCGCCGAATAGCCGCGAACGTCTTCGAGACCGTACATCGTGGCGACGTTCGGGATGACCATGTTGCCGATCGCCGTGAAACGGAAGAGTGGCTCGCGCGGCACGGCGGCGATCAAGGGTACGGATGGATAGAACATGCGTCGCGGGAGCGTCGGGTGAATGTTGCTGTCCTCCACGAGCCGCTGACCGGCGATGGCGATCAGGATCACGCCGATGGCTACGCGGCGTGACGTCGCGCTCAGTGCGAGAAACAGCATCACGAGGCCGGTGGCTTCCGCGAGGGCGCCGGCGATGAGGAGTCGCGAATCGACGCCGGCCGAGAGCTGCATCCTCCAGAAACCGACGGTTCCGATCGCCAGAAGCGCTCCTGTGAGGATTACGAATCGCCGGTTGCGCCGGAGCGAGGGAAGATCGCAGGCCATCGCCGCGAGCAGCGAGAGTGCGAGCGCGGCGGCGAAGCCCAGCCGGTCGTTCACCGCGATCTTGAACAGCGGAAGCTTCCGGAGGAGACCGTCGACCGGTTGCGCTCTCCAGCTTGCCAGCAACGAGAACAGGCAGAGCAGCGTGAAGAACTGCACTTCGCGCCGGCGCCAGAGCCGGATCGATGCGATCAGGGCCAGCGCCAGGATCACGCTTCCGACGCGCGCCAGTCCGAAGTCGAGCTCGCCCGTCGGCGTATGCCACGACGCGCCGCCGTAGTAGGGCAGGAACGTCGCGCGCACGGCCTTCCAGACCTCGTGTGCAGCGGCCGGAGGGGGTGGCGTCTGGCGGATCCGATAGTCGAACGACCACGGCAGGACCGAGAGAAAGGGGAGGAGCGAGATCGCCGTGATGAGGAGGGCGAGAGCGCCGGCGACAACCGCGAGCACGATGGGCCGCAGTGACGCGCGCCATTCAGGAGCCAGTTCGAAGACGCCGTACACCGCCGCTACCGCCACGACGTGCAACATCGTCTCCGGATGTCCGAAGACGATCAGCAGGACGAATGCGATGGTCAGCAGAGAGAACGAGGCGAGGTCGCGGGCGCGCACGACGCGCCGCACTGCAAGCAATACGAACGGAAGCAAGGTCCAGCTTCGCCCGTGAGGCCAGCTGGCGAAGAACGCCATGGCACTGCAGAGTGAGAAGCCGGCCGCGGCGATCAGCGATGCGCCTTCGCTGCATGCGAGCTCGCGCGCGCAGGCGAACGCGAAGAGCCCGGCGAGGAAGAAGATCATCGACGCGTTAAACGTCGTCGCCAGGTCGATCGGCAGCAGCATCGCGATGAGGTTCAGGGGGTTGTAAGGCGCCGCCTGCATCCCGGAGGCGAGCATCTCGCCCGAGTTCATGGCCGGATTCCACAACGGCCAGCGATGGTGCGTGAGCGAGTCACGAACCTGTCGTTGCCACGGAACCATCTGCAGAACGTGGTCGACGAGCAGTCCGTTGTGCGCCTTCTCAAATCCGTACTCGTGCGCGTAGTCGCTGAAGGGCTGACTGAGAAAGAGGATGTCGTAGCCGCCGTAGACGCGATTTGTCAGCAGAGCCGGGCCGGTAAAGAGGAATGGCAGCAGGAGGAGGACGATCGCGGCGCCACGCGTCAGCGGCGTTATCCATCGATGCCACGCCACCAGCAGCGCGAGAGCGACGGCGAGATAGAGAACGATGGCCGGCAATTTCGTCGGCCGCGGTCAGGTAGCGCGCGTGAAGATCTGCCGCTGGCTGACCTGGTACGCATGCGCGCGGATGATTTCGCGGACGCCGCGGGGATCCTCAATCCCACGGAGCACCGTTACGGGCAGCGCCTTGTCCGACGACACGAGCGTGACATCTCCGATTCCAAGGAGTCGTTCGGTGAACGACTGGGAGAACTGCGTGTCGTCGACCGAGCGCAGATCGATCTCGTAAAGCTTCTTCGACAGCATGCCCATCTCGATCATGATCCGCTGGTTTGTAACCGTGTAGAGCGTGCTTTGCAGCCGCACCATCGCCAGCAGGAACGCGACCAGCTGCCAGACCAGGAGCGCGGCCGTCAGCCACCAGCCGATCTTGATGATCCGGCCACTCATGATCAGATCGGCCGTGTGCGAGGCGACGAAACTCGCGGCGACGGGAACGACGATCGCGATGACCAGGATCGTCACGACCTTCCCGATCAGTACCCTCACCGACGGTTTTCCCCGCCACATCGTTTCCTCGGCAGTGGCTGCGGGCGCACTCGTCGCGGAAATCGGAGCGAACCCCGCGGGAGACGGACGACCGCAGTGGGGACAGGCGGCAGCGATTGTGGAGACATCGCGTCCGCAATCAGGACAGGTCACGACAGGCATAACGGTGATTGTAACAACGTATCCGCGTGTGGCGGGCGGTGGGCGGCGCCGGCGCCCTTGCCGCACCATCACCGTGATCGGGCTACGACTATCGGAGGCCGGACTTGCACGCATCCGGCGTGGCGTCGCCGACGAGATAAACGGTGACGTGCGATCGCGATCCGTATCCCTTCCGAATGAATGGCCGGGCACCCTTGGGTCCGATGCCGACGAACAGGTCGACGTGGGCACCACGAAAGTGGCCGCGGTCATCGGCGACGAAGAGGCCATCGTGGATCGTGCCGTCCGGGAGCTTCGTCCCCTTCAGCTGGGGAATGCGAACCGTCGACCCGAGTTTCACGAAGCGGGGATCGACGGCAACGGTGCGGTAGGGGATGAGTGCGCACCCCAGCTCCCCGTTGCCGTACTCGGAGCGGAGGACGCGAAACCGGTGCTTCCCGTGCAGGTTCCGCTCGTAGGCTACCGTTCGACCATCGCGGAGATGCCCGGTTCCTTCCCGGATCAGCTCCCCGCGGAACTTCGTGCTGGTCTTGGCAATGACGCGCCCGCTCACATCGAGCAACTCCGCGATGGCCTTCCCCCGGTACCGAGGCGCCGCCTCGTCGACCAGCCAATAGAAGGTCACGATCACGCGCCCCACTTTCGTTGGCGGATCGGCCACTGCAGTCGACGCCAGGAGCAGCGTCAGGAGGAGGATTCTGGCGGTCATGGCAGGACAATCACGATAGCAGTGATGATCGCAACGGCCGGCCCGGGTGGGGCCAGCTCCTCGGTCAGTGGCCGGCCGAATGACGCCGCATCTGGGGAAGCAGGATGAACGCCACAGACCCGGAGGACGAGCCGGACGTGGAGACGGTCACGGGAGTCGCGTTTCCGAAAACCCAGGCACCATTGAAATACATGGTGAGAAACCGGCCGCGGGGATCGCTTGCCACAAGCCTGTAGACGCCGGGAGCCAGGATCAGGTCGAACGCACCGCTTCGGGTGCTCGTCGTCGCAGCGCGACCGCGATTCGCCGACAACGCGCCGACTTCGATTCCCGACAGTGGCGTTCCTGATTGATCGACGGCGGTTCCTGACACGCGCGTTCCACGCACCAGCGTGAAGTCGACGCTGCGGGTCGTGTCGGCAACGAGGTCATAAGCGGGTGAGTCTTCGAATGTCGTGGTGAGCCCGGGGTAGGCGCTTGAATAACTGAGCGCGGGATCGAAGGCTACGAATCGATAGGTCCCCGGGGCCACTCCGAGGGAGTACGCACCCGAGGACGAGGAGGAGCCAGTTGCCGCCAGGTTTCCCTCGGAGTCGTAGGCCCCGACGACGACCGACGCGATGGGGAGCCCGGTCGCCTGATCGGCCACTCGTCCGGTCACGCGCGCAGCATGCTCGAGTGCGAAGTCGACGGAGCCGGTCGTCACGGAACGCGAGACCGAAAGTGGCGTTGCAGCGTGAAATGTCTTCGCGGCGGCATAGAACTGTGGCGCGTAGGCCAGCATTCCGTCGAAGGCACCGATCCGGAAATCGCCCGCAGGCAACAGCAAGCCGTACGCTCCATTCCCGTCGGTGAGCGTCTGCGCCCTCAGAGTGCCATCCGCGTTGTATGCAGAAACGGTCATGCAGCAGACCCTCGCACCGTTGGCAGTGATGTGGCCGGCCACTGTGCCGCCACGCTCGGCTTCAATGGTGATTCCGTCCCGTGACTGGCCCGGAGCCAGCGTGAGGCCCGGGGTTTGTGCGAACGAATTGGCGCCCGCGAAATAGGCCGTCGCGTAGACATGCGCGGGATCGCCGACCAGCAGTAGGAATGTTCCATCGGGCAGGATGAGCTGGTAGCGTCCAAGACCATCGGAGACCGTCGTCGCGACCAGCGCGCCCTGCGCGGTATAGGCACTCACGATGAAGCCAGGCAGCGGGAGATGGGTCTGCGCATCGGAGACCGTTCCGGCAATGTGCACGGCCAGATGCAGGGAAAAATCGAGACCGACAGTTCTCTGCGACTGGACCAGGACCGCGGTCGCCGACTCGAACGTGGCTTGATCGGAGTAGAACGACGGCAGGTAGAGCGTCCCATTGTCGAAGGCTACGAACTTGTACGTGCCGGGTGGAAGGACCATCGAGTACGTACCACCCGCAGCGGTCGTGGTGAACGAGCGCCGGGTCCCGGAGAGGTTGTAGGCGGCCACGGTGATCGCGGCGAGACTGTGGCCTCCTCCCAGAACGATCCCGCCGGCAGTGCCTCCCTTGATCAGCGCGAAGTTGTAGTTGGTCTGATCGCCGCTGACCGATGGTGACGTCTCGAACGACTCCGCGTCGCCCGCGAACGTCGTTGCATAAAGAGCCGCATTGTCATAGGCCAGGAGACGGAATGTACCGCCAGGAAGAGAGAGTGAATAGTGTCCGGCGGAGTCGGTGGTCGCGGTCGCCTGCAGCGAACCGGCGGTGCCGTAGGCAGCGACGATCATCGAGGGAAGCTTGGTGCCGGTTTGCGCATCGTTCACGGTGCCGGTGATCGTGCCCGCAACGAGGCCGGATGCGAATTGCACGAAAACCCAGCCACACGCGATCGCGAGACGAGTGGCTGGCCAGGCCACCGATCTCATGGCAACGTTGTTGCGAGTCATTATTTAAGGGCTGTAGGGCAAAGCTGGATTTAACCGGACAGAGCCGTTTCTCTGGTCTGGAGGTTTGATCTCTAAAGGGATAGTGTCCCCTGTTGATTCCCCGGAACGACGGCCCTGGGGAGCACCGCGTATGAATGCTGAAGTTCTTACAATCGAATGATTGTTTTTTCACGGCTGCGCATCCGGAGCAAGCTCGCGCTCGTCGTGACGCTTCTCTTTGCGGCGTTCTCGATTGCCATCTTTTTGTACTTCCCGGCGAAGATGCGGAGCCAGGCAATCGACGCCGTCGCGCAGAAGGCCACGGCCATCGCCGAGATGGAGGCGCTCAGCGTGGCTTCCGGCCTTGCCGACCACGACAGGGTTGCGGTCGCTGCCGCCGCTGCGAATCTTCGCCACAATCCGGACCTCGTCTATTTCGTCCTGCTCGACGAGCGGGGAGAGGTGTTTGCGAGCTTCAATGATCTCGTGGCGAGGGCCAGCGACTTCGGAAGCCTTGCGCGGAGCGTTTCCACGCCGCCGCCTTCCGGAATCGCGCTGGAATCCCGGGGGCGCGGGAGGGCCCCGGGGGGAACGATTTCGGGGGACGGTTCCACGTACAGTGTGGGCACGCCGGTCGTCCTCCGCGGGAGGCGGGTGGGAACGCTCGTGGCGGGATTCTCACTCCTGGAAGTCCGTCAGGACACGGACCGCAGCCGGGCCATGGTCGCGTTGGCCACTCTGCTGGCGTTCACGGTCGGAACCGGCGTCATTTTCGCGATCAGCACGCTCATTACACGACGGCTTAAACGGATCGCTCTTGCAGCGGAGTCGATTAGCGCAGGCGCTCTGGCCACACGGGTGGACTCGACGGGAAGCGACGAAGTTGGCCAGCTGGCCCGCGGCTTCAACCTGATGTTGGACCGCCTCGCGGCCGCACAAGGGGACCTCGAGATGCTGAACTGTACACTCGAGCAGCGGGTCGAGGAGAGAGCGCTGCAACTCGGCGCCGAGACCGAAGAACGGCAAAGAGCCCAGGAGAGTTACCGACTGCTCTTCGACCGCAACCTCGCGGGCGTTTACATCGCGACGGTCGAAGGGCTGGTTCTCACATGCAACGACGCCTGCGCGCGCCTGTTCCGCTACGAAAGCCGGGAGGAACTGCTGGCGGCAAAGGGGACCATCGCCTACATGAACCTCCACGATCGCGACTCCATCATGCGGCGTTTGCGGGAGGACGGCGCGATTCTCAATGAAGAGGTGGAGCTGCGGGCGCAAACGGGCGAATCGGTGTGGGCGATCGAGAACATCCGGCTGATCGCCGGCGAGGCCGGCGAGGCCGGCGAGGCATCGACGCTCGAAGGCATTCTGCTCGACACCACGGATCGCAAGCGCGGCGAACAGGAGATCGCCTTCAAGGCCTATCACGACTCCCTGACCGGCCTGCCAAACCGGGCTCTCCTGCTCGATCGCATGGCGATCGCTCTCGCGCAGGCCACACGCAAAGGGCAACATCCCGCCGTGCTGTTCCTCGACCTCGACGACCTGAAGACCATCAATGACACGCTCGGGCATGCCATGGGCGATGACGTCCTTCGTCTTTTTGCCAGGCGACTGGAAGAGATCGTCCGGGAGGGCGATACCGTGGCGCGTGTTGGTGGCGATGAGTTCGTCATCCTGCTCCCCGATGCCGAGGACGCCGCCACCGCCGAAGTGGTCGCTCGGAAGGTTCTCATGAGCAGCATCCAGCCTCTGGTTATCGAAGACGAAGAGCTGCACGTCACCAGCAGTCTCGGTATCGCCATTTATCCCGAAGATGGCCTCAATGCAGACGACCTGCTCCATGCAGCGGACAGCGCGATGTATCGCGTGAAGCAGGCGGGCGGCAGCAACTTTGGGTTCGCGAATCAGACGGCCATTCGATCGATGGGCAGGCTCAGCCTGGAGTCGGAACTGCGGGCGGCCGTGGAGCGTGACGAGTTCGTGCTGCACTATCAGCCGCAGGTCACGATCGACACGCGTGCGCTGTGCGGGGCGGAAGCGCTCGTACGCTGGCAGCATCCGGAGCGCTCGCTCGTGGCGCCTGCCGGGTTCATCGCCGTCGCCGAACAGACCGGCCTCATCGCGGCGATCGGCGAGATCGTGCTCCGCAAAGCCTGCCAGCAGGGAACGGACTGGCTTCACGCGGGCCTGAGTAGCCTGCGGATCTCGGTCAACGTATCTCCTCGCCAGTTCTACCAGCGCGACTTCGTCGGCACGGTCGAGCGCATTCTGGCGGAGACCGGCTTCGATCCCAATTCACTGGAGCTCGAGATCACCGAAAGCGTGGCCATGCAGAAGAGCGACCGCAGTATCCGGCAACTCAGGGAGCTGCGCAGCATGGGCATCACGATCGCCATCGACGATTTCGGGACGGGGCAATCCTCCCTGAGCTATCTCAAGGATTTTCTCGTCGATACCGTGAAGATCGACAAGAGTTTTGTGAGCGGAATCAGCACCAGGGCCAACGACCAGTCGATTGTGACCGCGGTCCTTCTCCTGGCCAACGAGCTGGGACTGCGCACCATCGCCGAGGGGGTGGAGACGGAAGAGCAGGCCGCGTTCCTCCGGACGCGCGGATGCGCGGAGCTGCAGGGCTACCTGATCAGCCGCCCGCTGCCCGCCGGTCCATTCCAGAATGGGTTCATGCAACCCAGGCTTGTCGAAGAGTCCGCGACCGTGGAGTAGATGCGCCGCTAAAGCGCGGAGTGGCCGGCGAGCTGCCGGGAGACGAACTCCCGGGCGCGGGAATCCTGGGTCACGCTCCAGTCCAGTGGTTGCGCCGACATGGTCGTGTCGTTTTCCTGATTGAAGAAGATCACCGCCCGTACGCCTCTGCTGTAGGTGTGATCGAGGTGGTAGAAGGCCTGCTGATACCACTCGAAGGAGCTACCGCCCTGCTTCAGGGTTCCAAACTCGCTGATCATGATGGGCCGGTTGAGCTTCAGCAGCGCGGGATAGGCCTTCTCCAGGATCTGGTGGAAGCTCCACCACCGCGACCAGGAGGCGACATTCCCGTAGTTGAGCACGCCCACTCCGATCCAGTCGACGTACTGGTCGCCAGGGTAGTAGTACTCGAACCACGGCATCGAGATGTGCGGCGACCAGACCCAGAGCACGTTCGTCGCGTTCATCTTCTGAAAGACCAGAAAGACGTGCCTCCACGCCGCGATGAAGTCCTCGGGGCGGTTTCCGTTCTGTGGTCCCCACGGATAGCGATAGGGATCGTTCATCTCGTGCGCGAACCGGAGGAACATCGGCTTTCGATAGGCAGCGGCGGCCTGGGCCCACGGGACGATATAGAAGTCGTAGTCCCCACGGGCGATGGCCGCGAGCGAGGCGTATTCGCGCTCCGCGGCGTGCGGCAGGTTCGTACGGATTCGCTCATCGAAGTCGCTTACCCACGGTTCCCATGTGATCACCGGCACCGAGCCCATACGGTCGATCGTCTCTGCCATCCGCGTCGGAAACCGCTCGTTTGGTTTGTCTCCCCATGCAACGTAGAACGCGACGAGCGGAAACTTGTACTGAATCTGGCCCTCGAACTTCTCCAGCCCCGCGAACGTATTCGGGAATCCTCCGTCGTACGCGCCGAACAGCACCTGACTGGGATGACGAAGCGGGTCCTTCGAGGAGAGTAGTTGCTTCATCGGCATGAGGTACTCGCTTCGGGAACCGCGGCGTACGCCGCGAAGCGCATCCCCCTCAGCATCGGAAAAGCGCTGCATGACGCGACCGACGCCGTTGCTGGTCCCGTCGAACAACGCTTGAAAGCCGCTCCCCAGACCCATCTGGAACAGCAGACCGGCGGCGATCAACCATCCCAGAGCGAAGAAGGCTACCTGATACCGCTTGCGAGCATTCATTCCTGATCCGCCTCAACCTCTAGTCGCTCACGATCAACCCACGCCGCATAGAGCCGGCCGCTCATCAGTACCATGTTCATCAGCGTGAAACTCAACATACCAAAGGTGACCTCGGTAGTGATACGAACCTCGGACTCCGCAAGGACCCACAGCTCTCGATAAAACGTCCATGCGCAGGTCGCGATGGAGAGGACCATGATTCCAGCGGGGACGAGGGCGAGCTTCCAGAAGGGCGTGCGGCGGCGCTCCTTGGCTGTAGGAATGTAGGGCACAGCGATTCCTAGAAGGGCGAGCAATAACCCCTGCAGGTACACCGTCCACGACCCGACTTTCAGCAGAGTTCCACGCCAATGCCATCCCCGCTCCCGCAGCGGGTCGCACAACCACCGCTGCATGTACCGGTAGATCAGCACTCCGAACAGGCCCACCGGCAAGGCATGCCGCACATATTCATCGAGCAGAAACGCCGCAGGCTGAAGTCCTGTCCAGAGATACACCAGCGGAATGGTCAGATACATCAGTGTGGTCAGGCCGACGAGGTAGTAGCTGCCAATCATCAGGTAGGAGATGCGCTGGTGCATCGTGAGCCTGAGAAACGCCGCCGGATACTCCCGGAACAGAACGTCGTGCACGCCGCGCGACCACTTGAGTTGCTGCCTCAGGTAGGAGTGCAGATCCGAGGGAACCAGTCCGCGGGAAAGAACCTCGGGGATGTAGACCGACCGCCATCCCTTTGCGTGCAGGCGGATTGCCGTGACGAGATCCTCCGCCAGTCCGATCCCGTGGCCGCCGATGGACTGGAGCGCCGAACGGCGGAACGTGCAGTTGGCACCGATGGCGACGGCGGTCCCGGTCCCCTGCATCCCCTGCATGATCGGGCCATAAAATGAAAACGTCTGCTCCGCTGCCGCGCGCGCGACGAAGGATTCGCCGGCGTTGTAATAGGCCTGGCATACCTGCACGAACCCCACGTCCTGATCGTCGAACTGGCCAAGCACCCGTTCGAAGAAGTTCTCGAACGGAACGTGGTCCGGATCGAGGATCAGGATGAAGTCTTCCGCCGTCCTCGCCAGCGCAGCGTTGATCTTTCCCGCCTTCGCCCCCGGGATCCCGATCAGCTCGAAATGGACGGCACCCACTTCCGCGGCCAGCGCCGCAAAGCGAGGATCCTGTGTGTCATCGAGGAGATACGTCGTATGCGGATACGCAATCCTTTGTGCCGCAGCCAGCGTCCGCACAAACATCTCGTACGGTTCGCCAGGTGACGCCGTCGTGAAGATGGCCACGGAGAGATTGGGGGGAGCGGGGACATGCACCGGCTGCTCGACGTGAAAGGCGTTGTACCAGCCCACCATGATCCGAAAAACGCCGTACCACGTTGCGATGGACAGCAGGACGAAGAGCACGACGTTGCTGACATGCTCGAGCCGGAACCACCACCACGCAAAATACAAGACGCTCTGCAGACCCAGAAACGTGAGGATCCCGAGCGTCCACCGTTGGGAGGTGAGAATGCTTCCGGCACGGCGATGTCGGAAGATCTCAGCGTCGTCGGACCAGGGTCGCACGGATGCTCCTCGCTCGATAAAAGGCCGTTGTATTTTGCTCGAAGCCAAGCTCGAGGTGCAGGGAGTCCTCAAAGGGTACGGAGAATGTCGCCGAGGCGCGCCAGGGATGGAAATGGCGATCGAAATCATAGGTCGCAATCACCGGCGGAAACGGGCTCGGACCCGCCGCGGGCGCGAAGCCTTGCGCCACGTCGGCGGCAACCCCTCCGTCGGCGTGGAGTATCAGAGTCGCCGCTCGGGGAAGATCCGCGGAGACCTTGACGATCGCGCGCAACTCGCGAAGCCGTTGCGGAGTCCAGTACGGCGTGTAACTGCCCCGGTAGCTGTAGTTGAAAAAGGATCCATCGGCCGACCGCGTGGAGGAAACGGATTCGACGTAGAAACGGCTCTCCGACGTGTCGCGCGCCACGAGCGCCCCGCCCGCCGCGACCGAAACCCCGTCGCGGTGAAGGACAGGAATCAGCGCGTAACCCTGCGCGAACCACCCTCGATTGTGGTCGTTGTAGCGAAGCGCCCCTGCGTCCACTACCGCCAGAACCCGTTGCGGATCGCGTTCGCGATGCCAGCCCAAAGACCAGGAGGCAATGGCCGGATGAAAGGCCCGCGCCGTCGCCGTCGCTACCAACTCGTGACGGTCCAGCGACGCGATGAGCTCTCCCTTGCCAATCGTACGGTGCACGGCCAGAGCACCGAGTGCTCGCGTCGAGCCATCTCCGTAGCGCAGCATTCCGATCGATGAATCGACCGTCAGTCGTTGCCATGGAAAGGCCACTCGATTGGACACTCGAATTGAGGGAGCTGTCCAGTCCCGGTCGCGCCGGCGATCGCGAAACGCATATCCGCCGACGGCCATACTCCAGCGCGTGAGCGGATCGGAATAGAACGATTCCACCGCTTCCGTATGCAACGAACGAAACGGCTGGTCGTCATCGATCGTTTCGATCGCCACCGAGTTCTCGCCGCGCGTGGCCGCCTCGATTTCGGCGAGCGATTTGCGCGCCGATGGACGCTGCGCATCGCTTCTGAGGACCGCGGCGAATTCGTGTTGCGCGGTCGCCCAGTCGCCTGCCCAGTACGCCGCCGTCGCGGCCCCCTCGGCCGCATCGACGTCGGATGGATTTCGTCGTGCGAGACTCCGAAAGAGGGATCGCGCCGCCGCATTGTGGCCCTGCCAGAGCAAGGTGTGCGCGAGACCGATCGACGCCTCCCGCGATTCCGGCTCCCGCCGCAGGATCTGCCGGTAGACACTCTCCGACTCGCGAAAACGCTGATCCCACCCCAGTGTCTCGGCAAGCAGCAGCGCCACCCGGAGATCCGTCGGACGCAGTGCGATGGCCTGCTGCAGCACTTCGATCGCGGCAGCGAACTGCTGTTGCGATCGAAGAGACTCGGCCCGGCCAACCAGCGCCGCCACGTCGTCAGGCCCCGAAGCCCGCCCACCCTCCGCGAGCATCACGGCGATGAGCATCAGGATCCCAATGCGCCCGCGCATGGCAACAGGGTATTTGATTTCGTGCGCGTATCTGCGGTCAGGGGGATGTTCGGGAGATTGTGCGTTCGTGCAGAAGCACAGCAGCAGATGTCTCGGATGAGCGAATTGATGGAGTCATCCCTGGCCGCGAAGCAGCGGACCAATTGAGCGCCGAGGTGGCGTCCCCAGGGATCGCAATCCCTGCCCGAATGGTCACAGGCACGAGGCACGTACCGTTCACGCGGCGATCTTCCTGAATGCATCCAGTTCCGCGAACCATTCGAATGCATGGGCTGGGTATGGAGGTGTCTAAAACTGCACAGACAGCTGGGTGGCCCCTAGGTATCGTCGGGTTTCGAAATTCACCTTGAAAGGCCGCTCGTTCCCTCAATCAGGAGCTCCGCGATGACGATCGCTTTTCCTTGCCCGCCCACTTTGCCTGAAACGGAGCTCGAACGGGTCATCAGCACCAGTCAGCTCAACCGGCGCACACCGCATGCACCTCGCCCCGCTGCGGAGAGCAGGGGTCTGCGCCGGCTGGCTCGTACCTTGAGCGAGAACCCCGAATCGATCCTCCAGACTCTTTGCGACGTGGCGCTCGACGTCTGTGAGGCGGATACCGCCGGCATCAGCATTCTCGAAGAGGAGGATGCGGCGTCGATTTTCCGCTGGCGGGGGCTTGCCGGAGTCTATGCGCCTCAACTCGGTGGCATGACCCCTCGCGACTTCAGTCCCTGCGGCACGACAATGGATCGTGGCACGCCCCAGCTGTTTTCCCGTCTGGCCCGCCACTTCACCTACTTCAATGAAATGAAGCCGGAAGTCGTTGAAGCGCTGCTCGTCCCGTTCTATGTCGGTGACGTACCTGCCGGGACGATGTGGGTTGTCGCCCACGACGAAAGCCGGAGATTCGACAGTGAGGACGCTCGTGTACTCACCACGATGGCCAGTTTCGCGGGCGCTGCCTACAGCCTGCTGCTTTCCCTGGGCAAACTCGGAGGAGCCGAGACCGGCACCGTTTCCTCTCCTCAAGAACATAAGCCAGTGCGCGAGCCCGTTCCCGAGCCCGTTCACGATCGGCTCAGTGAGCGCGAGCGCGAAGTGATGGCCTTGATCGTTCGCGGCACACCGCAAAAAGAAATCGGATTCAAGCTCGGAATCAGCGCAAAGACTGTGGCCACGCACCGTGTGCGGCTGTTGCAAAAGCTGAACGTGAAAGGAAGCTTTGAGCTTCTCCGGTACGCGCTGAATCATGGACTCGTCGAATGGTCCGAGGTTGGTTGAGGGCGCCAAAACGCCTTCGGCAAGAAGGGAACCTGGCTGGCGAGGCGGACTGTAGGGATTTCCTTCAGGCATTCCCTGAGAGAAAGGCGCTATACGGAGCAGGTGCAGACCCAATCTTCGGCAATCGCGGAGCGCCGCGTACTCATCGCGGACGACGACGCTGCCATTCGCAGTCTCGTACGCGCTCTGTTGCGCCGTGAGGAGCGCGCCGGTCGATGAGGCGGCCAGTGGTCAGGAAGTTCTGGAACGTTTGCGAAGCACGCGGTATAGCGCTGTCGTTCTCGACCTGATGATGGGGCCGGGGAGCGGGTTTGACGTGCTGACCGCAATCCGGGACGAACCCCTGCGCGAGAAGTACATCATCGTCGTCTCCGCAACGTCACAGGCCTCGATCGACAAACTCGACGACGAGAGCATCTTCGCGAAGCTGCGCAAACCGTTTGACGTCGATGAATTGCTTGGCGCTGTACGGCGATGTGTCAATGTCTGAATTCCTGGCGTCGTTGACAATGCCGTGGTGGCTCCGAACTCCTCCGCACGCGCGCTTCTCTTCGACCCTTCACTGACCGCATCGTCTCGAAAGCAGGCACCACAAAGCAGTTTGCCCTCCGTGCGAACGCCAGCGTCGGGGTGGAAGCACGATTCGCAGCGCAGTTTCGACGCGCCGAAGTCGCCCGGGTGGGCAACTCCGGACCGGTGCATGCGGGCAAACGGGCTCAATCCCCTCTCGACCCTCAGGAAGGGAACGGAAAGACTGCCGAGGGTCATCGCTCATACGTCGATGAGCCACGAAATGACATTCGTTCTGGAGAACGGACGATCGCCTGGCAGCCAACGGGTTAGCATGTGGATCAATGTTCCGTCGCTTTCTCGCGATCGTTGCCGGTGTCGTTCTTCTCGTCATCGGTTTCGTTTGGGGCTACTTCGCGCATCGCGACCGGATCTTTCCGTCGACGCTGATCCGGCGGAGCCTTCGTCCGGAGTTGCGGGTTGATGCGCCGGCGCAGAGTCCCGCGGCCGGTCTGCTCCGCTCCCTGCCGTACCTCGATTCGATGGCTGCGCAGAATCCGCGAGAGCGGGGCGTTACGCTGCATCGCGGCGAAGCATTCGAAGGCATCAACTTTTATAGCTCGCAGGCAGGAGATCAGGATCGCGCCTATCTCATCGACATGGATGGGCGCGTTGTCCACGCCTGGCGTCTCCGGGCCGGGCCGAATCGAACGCAGCGAGCAGACTGGACGCACGCCGAACTGCTGCCGAACGGCGATGTGATCGGCGTACTCAAAGACGAAGCGCTCGTGCGCGTGAATGCGCGCTCCGAGCTGGTGTGGGAAACGAAGCTCGCGGCGCATCACGACTTCTGGATCGGCGCCGACGGGCTGATCTACGCGCTCACGCATCGCCGCGTCAGCGCACCTACGATTCATCCGACGCTGTCAATCCTCGCCGATTCCATCACCGTCCTCACTTCAGGCGGCAAATTCGTGCGTGAGATTTCTCTTCTCGAGACGATCGAGCGCTCTCCATGGGCGTCGCTTCTTCCGCGGCTTTCCGGCCTCAAATTTCCGAGCGAAGCGCAGGAGATCGATCTGCTGCATGCGAATCACGTCGAGCGAGCGGACGGGCGGGTGCGGGAAACGTCGCCGCTATACGCACCGGAAAATCTCCTGGTCTCGATGCGTCACCTGAATGCCATTGTCATTCTCGATGGCGTCACGGGCCGGATCCTCTGGTTGTGGGGGCCATCAAACGTGACGGCGCAGCATCATCCGCGATTTCTGCCGAACGGAAACATCCTCCTGTTCGACAACGGACGCCAGTCGTCGCAGGTGGTCGAAGTCGATCCGCGCACGAACGAGGTGCGCTGGCGATACGCGCCGGAAGGCGGCTTCTTCTCGCCGACGCGCGGCGGCAATCAGCGTCTGCCGAACGGCAATACTCTGATCACCGAGTCCGATCGCGGAACCGCTTTCGAAGTGACGTCCGAAGGAAAAACGGTGTGGCGGTTCGTGAATCCGGACGTCAGCAGCAGAGGCGATCGCACGATCATCCGGCGAATGACTCGTTACTCGCGCGCGGAACTACCATTCCTGAAGTGATCTCACACCCGCCGTTTCCGGCTCCGCCAGACGCCCGTGTAATGCGCGAGATCGTAGTGTCGTGGTACGGCGTTCCCGCCATCCCAGACAAGAAGTCCGAAGCGTCCAGTGTTCACCGCGGCGACGACACCTTCGGTCCTGGAGAGCTGCTGCCACGCGCGACGCATTCCGGCGTGAAGGGAAATGTCATCGACGATGATCAGCGCGCTGGGCGAGAGATGCGGCAGCAGGGTCCGCACATAGTGCAGCGTCGGCGCTTCTTCGTGATGACCGTCGACAGAGGCGACGTCGATCGTCAGCTGCTCGCCGGCGAGCAGTGCCAGGGCGCTTTGAATCCCGTCGTCGAACGAGCTTCGGATCACCGTGGCCTGATCCGAAAACTTCGCCAGCGTCTCTCCGGCGATTGCAGCGAGAGCCGTCGATCCTTCGATCGTGACCAGTCGCGGACGGGAGGGCGCCGAGACCAGGTACGCACCGGAGATTCCGACGCAGGCGCCTGTCTCGACGATCGCGCGCGCAGCGAATTGCTCTGCACATCGATACAAGAACGTTCCCCATCGTCGCGGTACGCTGGCGTTGTTGGCCAGCCACCTCGCGGAAATGACGGACTCTCGCTGTGAGGTCGCAACGGTCTCGGGCCAGCGCGCAACGCCAACAGCGGACGAGTGGTAGGTGAATTGGTAGACGTCCGGTCGACTGGCGATCTCCGCGCGTCGCGCTTCGATTCGCGACTGGAGAGCGAGCACGCCAGCCGATGTCTCGCCCGTGAACAGAAACCGCAGCGGTTTCTCGAGTGACGCGGGAAGGCCGTCTCGAAGCATCTGATCGAGGGCGCGGCTGCCGTACCGAGCGGCGAGCTTGCGGTACAAGTCGCCGGCGAGCCGGCGGGCCATGCTCATCGCGCTCGCTTCGCCGCGAGCAGCGTTTCCATCAACTCGCTCATCAGCGACATCTGTTCGCTCCAGTCGTACCCGCGCGCAATCTCCAATCGGTGCGCGATCATTTCCGGTCCGTTTGCATCGACTGCGGCCCGCAATGCCGCGACGAACCCCGGCGCGTCATTGGCGAACGCAACCAGGCCCGGGTGTTCCTCCGAAAACCGGCAGACCTCGGGCAGACGCGTGGAGACGACCGGCAGACCCGCCGCGAGATACTCTCTCAGCTTTACCGGCATCAGATGCGCGGTGAACACATTCCGATGATAGGGAAGAATGCCGGCGTCGAATTGCACCATGTGCCGGATCACTTCGGGGTGCGACAACGGCCCAAGGAATCGCACGTTCGGCCGCGAGGTCAGTGCTCGAATGTCCGCCTGAACCGGTCCGGCAAACACGAAGCTCATCTCCGGCGCAAGCGCCGTCACATCCGACAACATGGTCAGATCGAGCTCATTTCTGAGACTGCCGATGAAGCCGATCACCGGTCGGCTGAGGCCCGCGAACACCGCCGGCGCGGCGGCGGCTGATTGTCGCGCGCGCGCGAACTCGCCGGAGCGCACGCCGCATGGGAGCAGTTCGACACGCGACGCGATCTCCGCCGCGGTCGCACGCAGGCCGCTCGAGGTCGTGAGCACCAGGTCCGCTTCGGCGAAAAAAGCGCTCTCCGAGCTGCGCAGTTTCCGCGCTCCCGGCGAGCTCTCCGCGAACCGGTCCGCACAGTAATAAACGACGAGCTCCGGATCGAGAGCGCCGATGACGTCCCGGACGAGCGGCGTCGGCAGAAACGTGATCACGACCAGTGGACCGCTCCCATTGCCTGCAAGCCATCGGCGCACCGCCCGCAGAAGCACGCGCACGTTGATGAATCCTGCCACGCGCGAGTAAGGCAACGGCAGGAGCAGCGGAGAATAAACGTGGAGACCTTCAGTCACCATCTTGATGCCGCCGTCCGCGCGGCGCCAGTTTGTGAACCGCGCGCGTATCCGTGAGGCATCCCGGAGCGACGCTCGCCGAACGCCGGTGTTCTCGACGAACAACACGTGATTTCCGCCGGCAGCGAACGCGGATGCCACCTCCTGCGGGAGCTGCCAGTTGAACGCCCAGTCGATCGAGGCGATGCAGAGGATCGTTGCGCCGCGCAGCATGGATCCTCCTAACGCCTCGATCGCGTTGCGACCACTGCGGCCAGACCGCCTGCCAGCTCGATCATGCGCGTTCCGACCGCGACGGCGTCGTAATACGGCAGCGCGAGCAAGGCCAGGCCAATCTGCCGGCGCTCCCGCGCCAGGCGGATCCAATCGAGAACGATCCGCCGCGCGGTGATGGGGAAGAGGGCCAATCCTCCGAATCGGCGAAACAGCGCCGTGCCGCGAAGCACACTGCGGTCATCGAATCGGTAGACGCTGACGCCGTCGTAGCCGCGATCGAAGTGTTTGCGAACGAATCCGAGGCCGCGGACGTCGAGCCCGTGCGTCACGTTCGCGCTCGGCTCGTAAATCATGCGCACGCCTTCCGCGTGTAGTTGGTGATACAAGAGATAACAGCCGCCGTTGCGGCGGATGCGGGAGTCGAGCGGGTGGCTCAGCAGGATCTCCCGCCGGAATGCCGTGTTGTTTAACATGACCCCCGTCGCTGCGCCGGTCCGATCCGCGCAGACGTTCGCGAAATCAGGAACGGAAAACGTCCGGGCGGTCAGCGAGCCGCCTGCGTACCTCGTAGCGCCGACCACGACGGCGACATCGGGCTCGAAGCACCTGACAAGCATTTCCAGCCAATCCAGCGAGGGCTGGCAGTCGCCGTCGAGCAACGCCACGATGGAACCGCCGGCCAGACGCGCGCCTGCATTCTTCGCGGCGAAGTAGTTGGATTCGAGAGCACGGGCGATGCTGATCGAGGGATGGTTTCGCTGTAACTCATCCGCGACCCCTGCATCGACTGCGTCATCGAGCACCACGATGATCTCGATTCGCTCGCGAGGATAGGTCTGGCGCTCGACTGCGTTGAGAGTTCTTTCCAGTTGATCGATCAGCGGCTGTTTGGAAGCGTGTTCGCGCAACGTGATCGTCTCGATGACGACGGAAACGAGAGGATTCGAGTTGAGTGCGGTCATGAGAAGAGACGCCGTGTTCGCACACGGACCTGATGGATCGCGAATGCAGCGCTCCACGGCCACGCTTGAAGCCACGCCACTGTCGACGCCGTGCGCCATGCCAGGCGCATCGGATGAGCGACGCTACCCGCTCGCCCACGCACGGCAGCCAGTGCGAGATGCAATGAGAGATTAAAGATCAGCCGGCGCAATGTCGAGCGCGTGGCCGGGTCGGTCGTGCTCGAGAGCTCGCCCGAGAACAGCGCGATGCGCGCCTCGATCGATCGCCCGAGGTCGAAGCTCATGCCTGCCGGGTGAACCGTGTATTCGGCGACCGGCGCATCGACGTAGTCCAGCTCGTGGCGCAGCCCAATGCGAAACCACGTGAGGTAGTCGACCGACAGAGCGCTCGTCACAGGAAATCCTCGAACCTCGTCGAGACAGCGTCGCCGCACGAGCACGGTCACCGTCGGAATGAAGTTCCCCCACGCGAATTCTCTCGCAACACGACCGCGTTGCGGCGGCGTAACTCGAAACGAAGTCCGTTTGGAGACGACCCCGGATAAGACATGGACGGCGTCGCCGAACACGAGACCGACTTCGGGGCGCCGCATCAGCGGCAATTGAGAGCTCAACCGAGTCGGAAGCCAGGCATCATCGGAATCGATGAAGGCCAGGAATTCACCGCTTGCATGGCTGATTCCGAGATTCCGCGCCACATAGGCGCCGGCATGTGGCTGCGTGAACAGCGTGATTCGGGAACCGAATCGTTCCAGAACGCGACGCGTGCCATCGGTCGAGCCGTCATCGATGACGATCAGCTCGAACGGACGATACGTCTGCGCGAAAACGCTCTCGATCGCGCGCGAAACGGACGCCTCGCGGTTGTACACCGGCAGAATGACGGAAATGAGAGGGACGGCCACGATGAAATCGGGAGGATCGTACGCTATGAGCAGATGGCGTCCCCAACGGGATTCGAACCCGTGTTGGCGCCGTGAAAGGGCGCTGTCCTAGGCCTCTAGACGATGGGGACTTTACAGGTGGGCACTTGGTGGGCCCGGTAGGGATCGAACCTACGACCAATTGGTTAAAAGCCAACTGCTCTACCACTGAGCTACGGGCCCGTAACCTCAACGAACGAAACCCCCGAGGCGCGCTCGAAGGGTGCGGAAGATACCACGCCACGTGCGGAACGGACCAGTGCCGCAGGTTATTGCCTTCATCCTCGGGACAGCATCGTCCAGAGGCCGATCACGATGAAGCCTGCCCCGGCGATCAGTTTCAACGTCGACGGCTTCACGAATCGCTCCAGCTGCGCACCGACCAGCACACCGATCGCGGACGCCAGCACGAGCGCCGTCGCGCTGGCCGCGAACACCACCCACTTGTTGTTCTGCGCCTCCGACGCGAAGAGCATCGTGGCCAGTTGGGTCTTGTCACCGATCTCGGCGAGAAAGACGGAGACGAAGATCGCGGCGAAGGGTTTCCACATGATGGGAAGTCTACGTGCAATGAGGGTGGTAGGGCGGTCGTGTGATCTCGTTCGCGGAACGGCGTCCGCGAGCGGACCCGCCGGCGAGGCCGCCGGCGCCCCACAGATCCCGCAAGCCGGACCTGGTTCGTTTGCCCGTTTCGGTGGGGCGCCGGCGGCCTCGCCGGCGGTCCGCGTGCACATTGATCACGCGAACGCGAACGTCCGCATCGACAGGTTCCCGTACTGGAAGCCCTCATAGATCGTCGCCAGCGTGTCGCTCTCGCGCGAGGCGCCGAGGGTGACGAAGACGGGCTCGAAGTGTTCGGGGGTGGGGACGGCCAGACCGGCATGCGGGGCGAGGTCGCGGTACCGGGCCAGCGTTGCGAAATCCCGTGCGGCAAGGTGTTTCGCGACCCAGTCGTCGAACTGTTTCGCCCACGCATCGACCGGTGCGTCCTTATTCGCCAGATGAATCATGCGCAGGTTGTGGACGATGCCGCCGCTGCCGACGATGGCCACGCCGCGGTCGCGCATCGGAGCGAGGGCGCGTCCGATGTTCATCAGGTCCTGGGGCGTGGTCGGGTACGGCTGTGCGATTTCGATGATCGGTACGCGCGCGTCCGGCAGTGCGATGCGCAGCGGGACCCAGAGGCCGTGGTCCCATCCTCGTGCTTCCTCCAGAGGCACGTTGCCGAGGAGCGAAGCGATTTCGCGGGCGAGGGTGGGATCGCCCGGCGCCTCGTAGCGGATCTTGTAGAGCTCCTCGGAGAACCCGCCGAAGTCGTAGATCGTCTCGGGATGCGCGACGGCGTTGACGCGGACGCCACGGGTCTGCCAATGCGCGGAGACGATCGCGATGGCACGTGCGCCGGACAGCGATGCGCCGTACGCAGCTGCGGCGCGCGTGAAGGCGTCCTGCTCCAGCGCGATGGATGGCGCGCCGTGAGAGATGAAAAGGGAGGGCATTGAAGCGCTCATGCCGATATCATCCACTGAATGCGCTGCCGTTTCCTGTCTGCAATTCTTCTCCTGGGTTTGATCGGCGTCCGAAGCGTGGTGACGGCCAACGCTCAGGAGTTGCCGACCGGGAGCAGGCTCGACCCGGTCGGGACGTCGCGTCCCGTCGGCAACTTTCCGCTGGCGATGGCGGTCGCTCCGGGCGGTGACCGGGTGGCGCTTCTGCTGTGCGGGTGGCGTCAGCAGGGCCTGCAGATCGTCGATCGGAAATCGGGGAGTGTTCTGCAGACACTGCCGCAGGTTGCAGCGTTCCTCGGCCTGACCTTTTCTCCGGACGGGAAGTCGATCTACGCGAGCGGCGGAAACGACGACTCGATCTTCGTCTACCGCTGGAACGGAAGCGAGGCCACGGCCGACGGAAAGATCGAGCTCATGGAGCGGCCCAGACCCCTCGTCAAAGATAAGCCGAAAGACGTGGCGGGAACTCAGTATCCGGCGGGGATCGCGGTCTCGCTGGATGGACGGTTTCTCTATGTCGCCGAAAACCTGGGCGACACGCTGGCGGTTGTCGATCTTGCGACGTCGAAGGTGATTCAGCGACTTCGCACGGACCCCTATCCGTACACCGTCGTCGCCGACAACCGGGGCAATGTCTACGTTTCCGCGTGGCGGGACAACACGGTCAGTGCCTTCCGCGTGAAGACTTCCGGCACTCTCCGTCGAGTCGCCCGAATCGAGGTTGGCCGGCACCCTTCCGCGATGGCGGTGTATGGCACGCGGTTATACGTTGCGTCTGCCACGACCGATTCGATCAGCGTGGTCGACACGGTCGCTGGAAAGGTCGTCACAACCTTGAGCGACGCGGCACCGAAGGGACCGCAGGAGGGGAGCACTCCGACCGCGCTGCTGCTCTCGCGAGACGGAGGCAGGCTCTTCGTCGCGGAGGCGGACAACAACGCAGTGGCGATCTTCAACACGGCCAGCAACAAGCTGCTCGGGCGCGTGCCGGTCGAATGGTACCCGTCGGCGTTGGGGCTGGCCGGGAATCAGCTCGTCGTGGCCAACGCCAAGGGGCGTGGATCGCGGCCGAATCCGCACCGCGAACAGCCGATGAAAAAGCAGGCCTCCGACTCCCGCGATTTCACCCTCGGGCAGATCGATGGAACATTGCTGTCGTTCCCCGCCGGCGTGGCCCAGCCGGTGCTCGACCGGTGGTCCTTCCGTGTCGCCCATAGCAACGGGTGGGACCGGATCCATCCCGCCAGGACGTATCCGCCGTTCAAGCACGTGATTTACATCATCAAAGAGAACAGGACGTACGACCAGGTCTTCGGCGACATGACGGAAGGAGATGGCGACGCGTCGCTGGTGTACTTCCCCGAGAACGTGTCACCGAATCATCATGCGTTGGCGCGGCGCTTCGGCCTCTTCGACCGTTTTCTCGTCAATGCAGACGTCAGTCCGCAGGGACACAACTGGTCGACTGCCGCGTACAGCTCCGACTATCTCGAGAAGACCGTGCCTTCGGAGTACAGCAGCCGCGGCCGCACGTACGACTACGAGGGAGCCAATCGCG
Organism: Thermoanaerobaculia bacterium; assembly: GCA_038244715.1. Classification (GTDB taxonomy): domain Bacteria; phylum Acidobacteriota; class Thermoanaerobaculia; order Gp7-AA8; family Gp7-AA8; genus JADGNZ01. The sequence goes on along the minus strand of JBBRTE010000011.1, from coordinate 14,907 downwards.
GACGGGCGGTGGACGATGACGACGACGTCAGTTCGCCCGCCAACGGTTACCTGTGGGATCTCGCGGTACGGCAGAAAATCTCGCTTCGCAACTACGGCGAGTTCGTCGCAAACGGCGATGAGCTTCGCGACATCGTCGGAAAGCAGTATGCCGGGCTCCGCCGCGCACTTCGCGAGCGGACGTCGCCCGACTATCCGGGATTCGACCTGAAGATCACCGACCAGACGCGCGTCGAGGCCTGGCTGCGCGAGTTCCGGCGATACGTCGAACGCCGCACGCTGCCTGCGCTGGAGATCATCCGCCTTCCCAATGATCACACCGAGGGTGCGGCTGCAGGCCGGCCGACACCGCGCGCGTTCATGGCGGACAACGACCTCGCACTCGGCCGCATCATCGAGGCGCTGTCGCACTCACGCTACTGGCGCGACACGGCGGTCTTCGTCCTCGAAGATGACGCGCAGAACGGACCCGACCACGTCGATTCGCATCGTTCGGTCCTGCTGATGATCTCCGCCTGGAACCGGGGCGTCGTCGTTCACCGATTCATCAACACCACCGACGTCCTCACGACGATCGAGGACATCCTCGGCCTCGGCTCGCTCTCGCAATTCGACCACTATGGCCGCCCGATGCGGGGGATGTTCGCTGCGAAGCCGGACCTCACGCCGTACGATGCCATCACCCCGGCCATCGACCGGGACGAGAGGAATCCTGAGAGTCCGCAGGCGAAACAAACGGCGCTTCTCGACTTTTCACGCGCGGATGCCGCCGACGACGACACGCTGAATCACATTCTCTGGCAGGCGATCAAGGGCGACGTACCGTATCCGGTGCCGGCCCGCGCGGCCGTGGGAACGATCATCAAGTAGCACGAACCCCGGGACTCGTCAGGCGAAGCCCTTCGGCCGCTCGTCGAGCTCCGAGGCCATGTCGATGAGGCCCGCGGTGAAGATCGGGTTGCCGGTGCGGAGACCCAGCGGCTTCTTCTGATCGGTCTTGATGTTGATGCAGTTGTCGTCCACGTCGACGACGACCTCGAAGGCCTTCGGCGCCGCGATCTCGGTCCGCTTCTTCTCGTCGATGATCAGGCGCCGATTCGTGATGAAGAGCATGCCCGAATCGAGCGGAGCCTGATGGATGCAGTACTCCTGAAACTGGAGCGGGACGGGGCACTGCGCACGCGGCAACCCTTGCGCGACTGCACGCAGGCTGCGGAACTGCTCGATGCCGTTGCTCTCGAGCGGCACATCGTCCTCGGCGAGCCCGAGTCCTTCGCGGATCTTGAGGAGCTCCGTTTCCTGCGCGGTGCCCAGACGATCGTCCGCGAGGAGATGCCAGGCGACCGTGGCGTAGATCGCGTGTTTGACGCGTTGAATGTCCTCGGTGCTAAGGCCTGACGCATCGCCCGCGTCGGTGAGAAGTCTGGAAAGGGCCGCAGAGTCTGCGACGCCTCGCCGCGCAAGCTCTTCGAAACCAATCTTCAGCAGGACGTTGCGCGCAGCCGGCGCCCAGATGTCGTACGCAAGATCGAGTGATTGGCGTTCTCCGCGCAACGCGATCAGCCCGGCCTCGCTGTGATCGATGAGCAGGTGATCGAGCGCGTTCGTGTACCACGTCAGGAGCTCTCGATTGCGTGTTTCCGCCGCCTCGCGCTCGGCGCGCACGCGCTCTTCCGCGGCGCGAATCTGGCGGCGCTGCTGCGCGGTCATGATGATCGGGACGATGATGCAGATCGCGCCGAGGATGATCTCGACCCAGCCAGCGGGACCTTTCTTGATGAGAACGCTGACGCCCAGCAACACGAGCACGACTCCGAAACCCATGAGCGCGAGAAACCCGTAGCCTCGCGCGGTGCCGTCTGGCTTGAGTGATGATGTGAATGGAGTCTGGCTGATGCCTCGTGCGACGGGAAGGGTGGGTCCGACGACGCGTTCGGTGTCGCCGAAAAAGAATCCGTCCTCGCGACGGCGGATGAATTCGCCCTTGGCCCCTGTGCTCAGCGCGAGGTCGTCACCGATCGCGTCGAGCGCCTGTCGCGCGGACACTCCGAAACGGATCGGGCCGAAGGCGAGGTGCTTCTCCACGTAGTACGTCATCGCTGGCTGACTCCGCGGTTTGCGGACTTCATGCCTGACCTGCGGTTTCCGAACGGCGCGGTCATTTCAACGTGGCGAGATAGGCCGCGATGTCGCGAGCCTCTTCCGGTTTCACGCCGAGGTTCGGCATGGTGTTCTGGGCGCCAACGAGCTGGGGATTCTGGATGTATCGCACCAGATTCTCGGGCGTATTGGGGAGTGTGCCGGCGATCATCGGCCGCGTACCGACATGGTCGAGTGACGGACCGATCATTCCTCTTGCGCTGTCAATTCCGGGAATGACGTGACAGGTATCGCAGCCGTACTTCGCGATCAACTGGGATCCCTGGGCTGCGCTGCCGGAAGCAGGCGAGGACTCGTGGCGGCTGCAAGCTGTAACTACTGTGAGCAGGACGAGGGGCAGAATTCGCTTCAAGAAAGCTCCTTTATCTGGTTCGGATCTACGAAGAAGAGCGGCGCCTCGTCTCGTCATTTGTAGTCGACGAACTTGCGCGACTCGCGCACCTGTTCGAGGTCTGCGGTGGGTACGAAGAATTGGAGATGCCCGCACGAAGTGCAGACGAAAATCTCCAGCTTCGCAGTCGTCCACCAGGGATGCGCTCCAGGCAACAGGTCCGGAGATTCACCTCCACCGGCGGAGACCAGGGCCGTTCGAATCGTCGATCCACTGCACTCACCGCACCGTTTTGTATGTTTCATCTGCAGATCCCCCAAGCGCTTGCGTCCATATTAGACTGCCCGCCGCATGAGCGCGCTCTACGCCCTGGCGGCATTCGCCATGACCCTCGCCGGCGGCGCGTTCGCGTTTCGCTATCAACGCTATCTCCTCTACATCATGGCCTTTTCCTCCGGCTTGCTGATCGGAGTGGCGTTTCTCGATCTCATCCCGGAAGTCTCCGCGCTGGCGCAGCAGCTCACGATCGACATCCGCAGCCTGATGCTGACCGTTATCGCCGGCTTCCTGGCGATCTTCCTGCTCGAGAAGCTGACGATCATCCACGGCGAGAAACAGCACGACGCACCCGGGCATCATCACAATGTCGGGCTGGTTGGCGCGATCGGTCTCTCGTTTCACAGTTTCCTCGACGGGCTGGCGATCGGCGTCGGCTTCAAGGCGGGGACGCAGGTCGGTCTCGTGGTCCTGCTGGCTGTGGTGGCGCACGACTTTGCTGACGGACTGAACACCGTGACCTTCATGCTGGCCACGCGGAACAGCAAGTGGAGGACCGGCGCCCTTCTGGGCATCGACGCCATCGCTCCCGTCCTCGGCGCGCTCTGCGCCGGAGTGCTGAACATCGCCCCGCGCGTGCTCGCCTACCAGCTCTCGTTCTTCGCCGGCTTTCTCCTCTACCTCGGCGCGAGTGATCTGCTGCCCCAGGTGCACGCGAAAACGCGCGGCGCGCTCATCGCCGCGACGATCGCCGGCGTCGTGATGGCCGGCCTGCTGGTGTTCGCGCTGCAGCCGGTATGAAACCGCGGAGCTGGCTGACCGACAGGACGGCGATCGCGCTGCTGGTCGCGCTGCTCGCCCTCGCGTATGCCGACGTACTCCTCCTCGGCCGCGGCGTTTACGTCAGCGATGTCGGCGTCTACCACGTTCCGATGAAACACGTCGTGCGCGAGGCCGTTCGCAGCGGCGAGTTTCCGTACTGGAACCGCCTCTACTCCGGCGGCGCTCCGCTCGCCGCGAATCCTGCCTACGAGCTTTTCTATCCGCCGCAGTGGCTCGTCTACGTGCTGCCGTTTCACTTCGGCATGCAGCTTCACATCCTGCTGCACTTCGCGATCGCGATCGTGGGGATGTTTCTGCTGCTTCGCCGCCTCGCCCTGTCGATCGCCGCGGCCGGATTCGGCGCGATTGCCTTTGTGTTCTGCGGCACTTACGCATCGCTGTCCTCGAAGCTTCCGCTCCTGTTCTCGATGTCGTGGCTCCCGCTCGCGTTGTGGTTGCTGCTGCGTTTTGCGGAGTCGCGCACGGCAACGCGCCTGCTCCCGCTCGCCGCCGTCCTGGCCATGCAATGGATCCTCGGCGAGCCAACGGTGGTGATGCAGACCTGGGCCATCATCGGCGGGTGGGCGGTGGTGCGTGTGCTGCGCAGCCCGCATCGGATGGAAGAGACGAAGCGGACCGCGGCGATCCTCGCAATCGCCATCGTGGCCGGCCTGCTGCTCGCGGCCGTGCAATTGCTGCCGGCGATCGATTTCGTGAGGGATACAGTCCGCACGAACCCCTTTGACTTCCGCGTCGTCGCCAACTGGAGTACACCGCCGCTGCGGCTGGTCGAACTGATCCTGCCCGGTGTGCTTCGCCACGTGGCGGCGTCGAATGGCAGCGCCCTGATCACCACGCTCTACCCCTTCCGCGCCGACGCGTATTTGACCGAGGTGTATGCGGGGCTCCTGGTGGGGTTGATGGCGGTGGCGGGCGTGGTTGCCGGTATTCGTGGCCGGTGGCTTTTCCTCGGCACCATCACTGCGAGCGCGATCGTGGCGTTCGGAGAACACACGCCTGTGTTGCGCCTGCTCTTCGACACCGGGCTCTTTTCCGCCATCCGCTTTCCGGAGAAGTTCCTCCTGACCGCCGCGTTCGGGCTGGCGGTCTGGAGCGCGATCGTGTTCGATCAGCTGCTCGCAGGCGATCGGCGCGTCGTGCGATGGGGGACAGGGCTGGCGATCGTGTGGATGCTGCTCTCCATCGTGCTGTGGCTCAACGCCGCGGACGGTGGCGCACTCGGGACGAAGCGCTACTTCGCGATCAACTGTGTGCGCGCGACGGTCGTCCTCGCCTGGCTATGGACGTTGCGGAAATGGCGCACGCAGGCGATCGCGAGGGCAGGCGTCGTCGTGCTCCTGGTCGATCTCTGGTATGGCACACGCAACGCGGTGCCGCGCGAGCGCCGAGAATTCTTCGATGCGCCTGCCGTGCTCGCGGCCATCGACCCGTCGCAGCCGTACCGCCTTTTCAACGAAGTGGCGTGGCAGGGGTGGGAAGGGGATCCGGTCGTCAATCAGGTGTTTGATTTGTCGCCAGGACCGGCGCTCTGGTGGCTGATGCGCAACAGCGCCTTTCCCGAGATTCCGGCCCTGCGCGGTGTGGCTCAGGCCATGGAAGACGACATCGATCTGACGTCGCTTCGGAACACCGACGCGTTCCGTGAGGCGTTCAAGGGAGCGCGATCCACGCACGTGCCGGACGCGGACCAACCGTATGCACGGATGGCGAACGTTGGCTGGCGTGTACGTCTGCGTCCGTTCGATGACGCGTTGCGGGCATCGATCCTTGCGGACGCCGGTAATGCCACGCTCGTGGAGATTGTGCCGGTGCCGCGTGCCGAGCGTTACTCGTTTGCGGGACGCCTCGAGCGAACGCCGGACGCAGGCGGATTCCGCTATGCGGTCGAGCGCAATGTGGCCGATCCGGCGGTGGCGTATATCGCGGCCGAACCGTTCGCTCCCGCGGTCGCGCGCGTAAGGAAGGTTCGGGAAACTGCGAATACGGCCACGATCGACGTCGTCGCTTCCGGCCGTGCATTTCTTGTCGCGAGCGTCACGGGGCATCGCTTCTGGTCGGCTACGATCGACGGTCACCCGGCGCCGCTCATCCCCACCAACCTCGCATTTCAGGGATTGGTCGTTCCCGCCGGCACGCACGCGATCGCAATGCGCTATCGCAATCCGCTTGTCCCGATCGGTGCTGCGATTTCGCTGCTCACGCTGGCGGGCCTCTCATTTACAGCCTGGTCACGGCGCGCCGCCCGTTGACGAAACTACAATGCGCGTCATGAGACGCCTTTTCACTCTCCTCCTTCTCCGTGCCGCCCTCTCCGCCTCGGCGCGCAGCGTCACCGAGAAGGATCTCTTCCGGTTCAACTGGATCGGCGATCCGCAGCTCTCACCGGACGGCGCACAGGTCGCCTTCGTGCGTGTCACCGTCGATGAGAAGAAGGACACCTATAACACCTCGATCTGGGCCGTTGCCACGCGACCGGGTGTGGAGCCTCGCAGGATCACGAACGGTCCGCGGGATGCGTCGCCGCGCTGGTCGCGCGACGGGAAGCTGCTCGCGTTCACGCGCTCGATCGACAAAGACGGCAAGCCGCAGCCGTCGCAGATCTGGATCCTCCGCTTCGACGGTGGCGAGCCGCGTGTGCTGACCTCGCTACCGAAGTCGATCGATTCCCTCGCGTGGTCACCGACGGGGAACACGATCACCTTCACGGCCACGACGCGGCCGGACGACATCGACAAGAAGGACGAGACAAAGAAGGACGAGGCGAAGAAAGACAACGAGCACGAGAGCGATGTCCGGGTCATTAATCAGGCGGTCTACCGCTCCAACGGCGCGGGCTATCGCGACGCGTCGCGCGCCACGCACCTCTGGACCATCGACGTTCCGGAGTCCCTCAGCGGCGACGACACCGCAAAGCCGAAGCAGCTCACCTCCGGCGAGTTCGACGAGCGCGATGTGACCTGGAGCCCGGATGGCGCGCGTATTTACTTCACGTCAAACCGCGTGGCCGAGTCGTACTACGACCGGCGCGATACCGACTTGTACGCGATCCCCGCGGGCGGCGGTCCAATGACGAAAGTCGCCGACATCGACGGGCCCATCAGCGCATACGCGGTCAGTCCCGACGGCAAATGGGTCGCGTTCGGCGGCGAGATCAACAATCCCGTGCACTCGTACGATCAGCCTGACCTCTGGATCGCGTCGACGACACCCGGCTCCGTCGCACGCAATCTGACGGCGTCCTATGACTACGACGTCATGGCGGGCGTCGGCGGCGACCAGCGGGCGCCGCGCGGCGGCGGGGGAGGCGGCCGGCCGGTCTGGAGCGAGGATGGAAAATCGATCACGGTCGCCGCCGCGGAGGAGGGGCGCGTCAACTTCAAGAGGATCGATGCGGCCAGCGGCCGCGTACAGGCGTGGACCAGCGGGAACCACGACATCCAGAGTTACTCGATCCGCGGCGGCCGGACCGTCGCGCTGCTCTCGACGCCCACCATCATCAATGACCTGTATCTCGTCGCGGACGACGGTGCGCTGACGAGGCTCACCAACGTCAATCAGAAGCTGATGTCGGAGTTGACTCTCACCGAGCCCGAAGAGCTCTGGTACACGAGCTTCGACGGAAAGAAGATCCAGACGTGGATCCAGAAGCCGCCCGACTTCGACGCGTCGAAGAAGTATCCGCTCATCCTCAACATTCACGGCGGACCCCACTCCGCGTACGGCTACACGTTTGACCACGAGTTTCAGTGGATGGCGGCGAAAGGCTATGTCGTGGTCTACCCCAATCCGCGCGGCTCGACATCGTACGGCCAGGACTTCGGGAACATCATCCAGTACCACTATCCCGGCGACGACTTCAAAGACCTGATGGCCGGCGTCGATGCGGTCATCGCCAAGGGCTACATCGATCCGAAGAAACTTTGCGTGACCGGTGGAAGCGGCGGCGGACTGCTGACGGACTGGGTCGTGACGCAGACCAATCGGTTCGCGGCCGCCGCGGCGCAGCGCGACATCGCCGACTGGTCGACGTTCTGGTACACCGCCGACTTCTCCCAGTTCCAGCCGAGCTGGTTCCGCAAAGCGCCGTGGGAGGATCCGAAAGACTACGCGGCCCGCTCGCCGATCACCTACATCGACCGCGTCAAGACACCTCTTATGCTGATCTTAGGGGAAGCCGACTACCGCACGCCGCCCATGGCGGGCGGCGAGATGATGTTCCGCGCCCTCAAGTACCGCCGCATCCCCACGGTCATGGTGCGTTTCCCCGACGAGTCGCACGAGCTCTCCCGCAGCGGCAAACCGTGGCACCGCATCGAACGCCTCCAACACATCGTCGGCTGGTTCGACCACTGGGTCATGGGCGTGGCGAAACCGGAATATGAGGTGGGCCTGCGGCGGTGAGGTAGGGGGCGGGTCTCTCGCTGGGGTTGACCCGCTTTCGTGGGACACCTAAGCCCTGTTGGGAGGAGTTCACGATGGCGAAAGAGATGGAGGGATTTCCAGAGGAGTTCCCAATCATCAACCTGTCTACGAAATCGGGGTAAGCCCAACGAAAAAGGTGAACCGGAATACGGACACTCGCATCAGTGAGAAACGCGGCTGGAATCGGTTGCTCAGCGCTCCGCCCCCACCCCCAGCTTCCTGCACAACTCCAGAAAATCCCTGCGTCCGAAGCCGAGAGCACGGAGCTGCTCGGCTTTGATCCGGGCCTCGTCGGAACGCCCGGCCAGGTCGAGGGCTTTGACGTACAGAGAACGGGGATAGGCATCTTTTGGGGGCGTCTTGTCGTAAATTCGGAGCGCACGGGCAAAGAGCGGAGCGGCTTGGTCGGGTTTGTGGTTGCGGAGGTTCAGATCGGCCAGTAGAACCAGCTCCGCGGCGGTGTCGATGCTCTCGGGTCCGCGCGCTTTTTCGAAGATGGTCAGCGAGCGGAGAGCGAGGGGCTCGGCCGCGCCGAGTTTTCCTTCGTCGCGATAGACCAACGCCAGGTTGTTGAGACTTTGGGCCAGCCAGACGTGATTCGCGCCAACCGCTTTCTCCTCGATGGCCACCGCTCGGAGCAGGAGCGCTTCCGCTTGCGCGTATCGCTCCTGGTCGGTGTAGATCCTGGCCAGGCCGTCCAGCCGCAATGCAAGAAACGGATGATTCGGGCCGAGCACTTTTTCCTGGATGCCAATGGAACGGAGAAAGAGCGGCTCCGCAAGGGCTGACTTCCCCTGGTCCCGATAAACCCCGCCCAGCTGACTGAGAACGACCGCTAGTCTCGGGTCGTTCGGACCCCGAGCCTTTTCCAACCCGGCGATCGCGCGAAGGAGAAGGGGCTCGGCCTGCGCGTACTTCGCTTGTGTGTAATAGAGGTAGGCGAGATCGCCTAACGCCTCCGCCACGTCTGCGACATCCGGAGGCGCAGCCTTGTCATAGATCTGCAGCGCGCGCAGATAGTGGCGCTCGGCATCCGCGCCTTTCCCCTGGTTCCGCTCGGCGACGCCGAGGTCATTGAGTGTGGCAGCAAGAGCCGGACTCTCAGGAAGGGCCCTCTCCTCGATCTCGACTGCGCTCCGCAACAGCGGCACTGCCTGATCGTGCTCGCCGCGGAGTGACCTGATGTTGCCTAGCTGACGCAGGCTCTCCGCCACGGCCGGGTCGGTGGCGGCCAGATGTTTGCGCCGCAGATCGAGGCTGTTCCCAGCCAGAGAGAGCGCCGGGTCGAAGAGACCCAGCGACTTGTAGACCGTGGCCAGCGTCAGTTCGAGGCGCGCCTTGACCAGCGGCTGGTCGGAGAGCCTGCCTTCGATGTCCCGGGCGGCCTTGTCCAGCAGCTCCCGGGCCGTTACGGTCTCGCCGCGGCTTTGCCCGGGATCCGACACCTCGAACACATTGACGAGGAACTCCGATACCTCTTTCGCAGACTGGGCCTCCCGGTTCGCGCGCGACGCTTCCTCGGCGATCCGTTGTGCCTGCAACTTGATCCGCCAGGTCTGGTAGCTCATCCCGATTGCCACGAGGGCCAGAATGGCCGCCGCTCCCCAGGCCAGCATCCGGCGACGTCTTACGTGCGGCGTAGCTTCGATGCGGTCCAGCCAATCCACGGTGTCGAGAGCGGTCGGACGCACCGCGGCGGCGGGATCTTTCAGTCGATTGATGAGGGCCGTCAGGTCGGCATCCAGACCGGTTACGGGTACCGTCTCGCCGGCCTTCGCTCTCTCCAGTTGATCGGCCTGGGCAAGTCCCGGTTGATAGGCACTCCTGCCGGTGAACAGTTCCTGCAGAACGAGTCCGTAGGAGAACAGATCGCTCGCGGTCGTGACGGGTTCTCCGCGCGCCTGTTCGGGACTCATGTACGAGAGCGTTCCGATGACCATTCCCATTCGAGTGACGTCGTTGGTGAAGCCACCCGGCGCCGGCGACGCGCCGTCCGATCGCGCCATCGTCACGTCCTCGTGCCCGACGGCCGCCCGGGCCAGCCCGAAGTCGAGCACTTTCACCTCTCCCTCCGGCGTCACCATCACGTTGGCGGGCTTGAGATCGCGATGAATGATCCCTTTCGCATGCGTCACCACCAGCACCTCGGCCAGTTGACGTGCGATGCGCATCTTGGCCGCAGAGTCGAGCCGGGAGGCGATCAATTCCTTCAGATTCCGACCATCGATCAACTCCAGAACCAGAAAATCCTGATCCGTCCCCTCGAGGAAATCGTGGATCTGACAGATGTGTGGATGTTTGAGCTGGGATAAGACGCGCGCCTCGCGGAGGAAGCGGGCCTTGGACGCCTCGTCGAGCATTCCCTGCTGGAGTGCCTTGAGAGCGACCCGTCGTTGCAGGCGTTCATCAAAGCCGGCGTAGACGGACCCCATCCCGCCCACGCCGAGCAGGTCGACGATGCGGAAGTGCCCTACCTGGCGGCCCAGAAGATCGTGCTCGGTCATGGCGATGACTCCCCTTGTGCGCTGTCATCACGTCGCATGCGCCGCCCGTCCGGTCGTTCCCGGGATTGGGAAACGCCGTTGGATTGGATTGCCGGGGAAGTGACGAGTCTAAACCGTTTTCGGTTTCACCTCATCCAGCGCCTGGCGTTCACACAGCAACAGTACGAAGCGAAGTTCCCGGGCGAGGCGAACCGGGTCCGGTCGCCGGCCGCGTACATGATCGTCAGGGCCAGGGTTTGCCGATTCCCCAAGCCGTCAGCAACGGCTCGAACTCGCTCCCGCGGCACCTTCGTTTCCGTTTCGCGCGAATCGTCGCTTCAGTGACGGATCGCTCGGCGGCGAGGGACCTCAGGCGGGTCTGGGAAGTAGACCATCACGTACAACTCGTTTCCGACGACGTCGGTACCCTCAAATCCGTTGCCCAACGAAAAGCTCCATCCGAAGCCGGCGGCTGGAAGCGCGGTCTGGCAGAGCACTGGACTGCCGGTGGCTGCCGTACAGGACCAGTAGAGATACGGCTGCACGTTCTGAAAGGGGCCGACGTTGATCGCCGGCGTGGCCACGGCGGGAGTTCCCTGGCTCAGGTGAAGCTGGTTGTAATAGAGGTTTCCGAGCGGGTTGCCCGTGCAGTTAAAGCCGAAATTCGAAAGACTGCAGGTGGCATCGACGGCGGGCATGGGAGGTAACTGCCAGTCTGTTTGTCCCAGGTAGGCGGCAGCGTTCATCCCCTGGATCCAGGTTCCTGCCGTGGTGCGGGACATGGAGCCGTCCGCATCGATGCAGGGCGTTCCGTCAGCGTTGACGCACTGCGCACCGAAGGTCTGGGTCTTCGCCAGATCGGCGTTCGCCAGCCAGGTCACGCCGGCAAGCGGATCGTAAACGGTCTTGCCGTCGGCACTGACCTGCAGTCCGTTGCCACTCGGCGTGGGCGCACCGGGGAGCTTGCCCCTGACCATCGGCAGCGCATACATGTAGTGCTTATCGACGTTCGATCCCTGCCAGCCGGTGTTGAATGAGAACGTCTGATATCCCTTCGAGGAATCAGCGCTAGGGGTGTCGGTCCAATAGAGGTACGGCTGAACGCCGCTGAATGGACCGGCGCTGCCGTTCGGAACCGGCACTGCGGTATTGGGAAACTGCAGGCTCAGCGCTTGGTAGAACAGCGAGCCCATCGCGCTGTTTAGGCAGCCCTTCCCGAATGAATTGCCGTTTGGTCCGGTTGAGCCGCAGGAAGGATCGAGCGTGGGGGTGGCCGGCAGCTGCCAGTTGTTGTGTCCTAGGTAGCCGGCGCCGCCGTTCAGGCTGTTCAGCGCGATCACCCACTGGAGGGCTGTCGCATAGGTCATCGCGCCGTTCGGGGCGATTTTCGCGACGCCGAATCGTCCCGCCGGTGTGCCTGCCAGGTCGCCGTTCGCAAGCCACGTCACGTGCAGGGCGGTGTCATGGATGGTCGAGCCGTCCGCACTCGGAATCAGCGCCGCATGGGCGCCCGGGACGGCATCGAGCCCGGATCCGATGGCGAATAGCAAAACTGCAGTTCTGATCTTCATCGTTACACCCCGCGCGAGGCCTCAACAGCCGTTTCTACGCGTGATTTTACGGTGCGGGGTTGTGGTCTTCAAGGAGCAGCGGCGGATACTCGGGCGGCGACTCGATCCCGATTCCGACCGCCGGAAGTGTCTGAGTCCGGGGACGAGAGAGAGTCTCGTTCCGCTGGCGCGCGACGCGGGTCTGGAAAGCGACATCGGAGCATTTACTCCCGGTAATCTCTGCCGATGCCGCGCCGCCAGCGAATCACTCGAGGATGAGCAAACTCTATGGCGAGGCGTCGTATACCCCGCCGAATCCGAAGATCGAAAGCCTGACCCCATCGGTTGGTGTTCCATCGGTTGGTGCTTTCACTTCCGCCGCCGGGCCTCTCTAACGACGCCAAAAATATCCAAAAACTGGTAACCAAAGAATCTGGAACCGTCATCAGTGGCGGGCAGAACGGTGCCTGGTGGGAGCGTCAATAACGGTCAGTAAAAGAGGAGTCGATGCACTCTGGTCCAGGGATGGACTCGTCGTCGAGTCGCCGAGGTACAAAGCGAACACATCATGCGTTCCCGGCTTCAGGCCCAGAGAAAAGGACATACCACCGTTAATCAAGGCAGAGGACGCGACTATTCTGTTGTCAACGTACAGCACGGCCGTTCCTCGTGGTATTGGTCCGACCCCTATTGGCGATACGGTGCCGAACAACGTAATGAGTTCTCCCGTCCTGGAGTTTTCCTTGGAGCTCGAAAGAACGGTCAACGTGCTCAAGAACGTGGGGATGACGATGGTCTCGGTGAATTGAGCGACTACGCCGACGACAGGCGGCGGGTTCGTGCATCCAACGAAGCCAGCGGTTCCGCAACTTGCCGAAGCGACGATCGCGCCGTTTCTACGAATCTGATAGCCATAGGTGTATCCACCGAAATCATTCGTGACGGAAATTCGGAATGTATTGGTTCCCCGCTGGATGAAAAGCACTGACGTCGATGAAACCAGTGTCACCACGGTAATCCGCGGTCGCCATGACCTGATTCGAGATTCCGCTGTTGGATAGTGTCGCGTTCATATGGTCGTCCACGTTGAACAGTCGGATTTTCCACGGTCTCTCCGGGAACGGCGGCGATTGCGAACGAGGGGACCAGGACTAGTGTAGTGTTACATAAATAGCTTGACGTAATGGCGTCGGTGTGCTCTCATTGCACATGCGAATTGCGCCTCCCATTCCACTCTCTCCGAACGAGCGAGGTACTCTCGAACAACTGGCCCGCGGGCACCGAACTCCTGCTCGCCTTGTCCTTCGGGCGAAGATCGTTCTTCTTGCCGCTGACGGCCTCGAAAACCAAGAGATTGCGGCCAAGCTCAATACGTCGAAGCCGACGGTGGGGCTATGGCGAGGCCGCTACGCAACGCTCGGCCTGGCCGGGATTGAGAAGGATGCCACACGTCCCGGTCGCCCTCGGATGGATCGGCGCGATCTCGAACAGCGGATTGTTCACATGACCACCCAGGAGAAGCCACGGAATGCTACGCATTGGTCGACGCGAACGCTTGCCACTGTGCTCAAGATCGATCACGTGCTGGTCCACCGTGTTTGGAAAGCTCACGGTTTGCAGCCCCATCGGGTTCGGGCCTTCAAACTCAGCAAGGACAAACGATTCGTTGAGAAACTTGTCGACGTGGTGGGCCTTTATCTGAACCCACCGGAGCATGCGCTCGTTCTTTGCGCCGATGAAAAGTCACAGATTCAAGCTCTCGACCGCACGCAACCTGGCCTGCCGATCAAGAAAGGCCGTTGCGGAACGATGACTCATGATTACAAGCGGCACGGAACGACGACGCTCTTCGCAGCGCTCAACATGCTCGAAGGAAACGTGATCAGCGAGTGCATGCCACGCCATCGTCATCAGGAGTGGATACGATTCCTCGACAAGATCGATCGTGAAACGGCCCAGGGGTTTGACCTACACCTGATCGTCGACAACTACTCCACGCACAAACACGCCAAGGTCCAACGCTGGCTCGCCCGCCATCCCCGCTTTCACATGCACTTCATTCCAACGAGCAGCTCGTGGCTGAACATGGTCGAGCGCTTCTTTCGCGAGATCACCACGAAACGCATCCGCCGCGGCAGCTTTACTTCGGTACCCCAGCTGATTGCCGCGATCGGCGACTACATCGACCAGCACAACGAGAATCCGTTGCCCTACATCTGGACTGCTGAAGCTGACACCATCATCGAAAAAGTCGGTCGCGCTCGGCTCGCAGCCAATAAATCAACAACAGGATGAAACACTACACTAGAATCGCGAGAGCCCGCGTACGCTTCATTCGTTATCCTTCGGTTTTCGAATTTTCAACGCAGCAACAAATCCTAACCGTCCAAATCATACGGTACCGCTGCATCGAATTCAGTTTCGTGAGTAGTGACGGACGCGCATTCGATATTTCGACCGAACGGCTCAGATCCCATTCAATCTGGCGCGACCGGGAAAAGGTCCACACTGCACTCCTGGAGCTCGATCTCTGCGACATGACCGTGTTCACGTGAGGCCAGCAGGCGATCAAACTGTGACAGTAGGTCAGGCCTTTGTTCTTCGTCGACGTCGGAACGATTCACAACCGGTAGGGCTATTTTCGATTCCGATGAATCGAATTGATTGCAGGCGTTAAAAACGTCACTTCCCATCCGGGAACGCAACCACCTTGTTCTCGATCGGCTTCACGGTCTTGAGATAGTCGTAGATTGCGCCGAGGTCGGTGTCTGTCATGCCGGCGAAGGCGAGCCAGGGCATGATCGTGTTGTGGCCGGGTGGGGGGGTGGGGGCTGTGTTTGCGT
>JBBRTE010000010.1:0-166367 GCA_038244715.1 Thermoanaerobaculia bacterium | reverse complement strand
GCTTGCACGCAATCTCCTGGTTTTCGAATCCGTCGGCGGCCAACAGAACAATCTTCGCGCGAAGGACGAGGCGAGCAGGAGTTCGGTGCCCACGGGCCAGCTGTTCGAGCACACCGCGGTCCTTTGGAGAGAGCTGAATGGAAGGTGCAACGCGCATGTGCAATGAGAACACACTGACGCTATTATATCAAGCCATTTATGTAACATTACACTAGTGTTCGCGGAGTGTTCGCAGGGTCCGCCTACGGTCATCCTAAGACGTCCCGGGATGTCCCGAGACGCTCGTAAACCACTGAAACCACGTACGTCCTAGGATATCCACGGATGAGGACTGTCCTTCACACGGTGGGGGTCAACGGTTCGAGTCCGTTAGCGCCTACCAAAACGTCACCCACCACGCCGCTCAGGTCCGCCGGTCCGGGCGGCGTTTTGTTTGGTGCGCGAGAAACGAAGCTCGAAGGCCCGACCCTACGTTTCCTACGTTCTCTTCCCGAAGGGATCGTCCCCCACGACTCCGACAATCAGGGGTGAATTGGATTCGGGAGATGAAGCCGTGGGTCAGTCGATATAGCGTACGAAACTGGGAAGGAACGCGGCTTTGACCGGACACTCGTCGGCACTATCCTGCGCGACGGCTCTTTTAGTGGTATGCGATGCCTGGCGCCACGGCGAGGATCAAGAGTGGTCGACGCCAGGCGTGCATCGATCCTCCTCTTCGGTCGTTGATGCTGATCGCCCTACTAGAAGCGCCAGGTGACCTTCCCGTATACGGTGCGTCGGACCGGCGTTGCCGCCCCCGGTATGGAGGCTTCAACGAATTCCGTGTGAAAAGCGTGGAAGAGATTCTGGCCGGCGATACTCAGCTCACAGGCCGGAACAGGCCGCCACGCCAGACGCATATCGAACCGCAGATAGGCTGGCACGCGGTCCACAACGAGGCGGTCGACGTAGTAGACCGTGGTATTCAACTCTACGACGGAAGACAGCTTCATCATCGAGCGAAACTGCAACTGGTGCTCCGGGCCCTGTGCGTCGTTGACTTTCAGACCTGAACTCGGGCCGGTGGCATCGACTGCGACGACGCGAACAAAAGAGTAGCCGAGGGCGAGATTCCAATCCTTCACGCTAGCGTAGGTGATAAGCAACTCCGCCCCATTCTCGTGACCGGTGACAGTGTCATCTTGCACGATCGGAAGGATGGTTCGTCCGTCCGAATCGACGCGAGGACGTGCGGTCGACACTCCGTGCAATCTTTTCAAGTCATTGTGAAATGCAGTGGCATCCACGGAGAGGCTCGGGGCTGGCAGCCAGCGGGAGCCGGCCTCATACGAATTGACTCGTTCAGGCCGCAATGCGGGGTCGCCGACGATCTCTACGAAGACCGGCTTGCCACCAGCACCCGGAAAGACTCCGACGTCTTCGCGGACGTTGAGCTCGAAGATTGATGGTGTCCGAACGGCGCTTGTGGCCGCGGCCCAGAGGGTATGCCGTGGCGTCGCCTTGAGCACCATCCGCACTGTGGGTTGGAGCTGAAGGCCGGAGGCCTCGTTGTAGAGCACCTTCGAACCAGCGGTCAAGTGCAACCGGTCTGTCAGCCGGAATTCATCCTGCACGAATGCGCTGGACATCGCGTCATGCGCTGAGACCCCGTCGAAGCGGAATACGCCCGAGGGGCTCGTAGTCAGTCCATGCAGTGCTCGATACTCCACCCCCCACACGAGGTCATGCTTTCCGAGCTTCATGTGATGCAAGAAATCGAAGTCCAGAGTCCTGCGCATATCGCGTAAGGGAACGAAGGCTCTGCTCGCTTGATCGTAGTAGATCTGAAGTGTTGTATCGGAACGGCTGGATTGGGATTCAGACCAGCGAAAAAGAAGATTCCCACCGGCGAAGTGATCACGATCAAATCGAGCAGCGGCGAACGGATTCCCGAGATCGGCAAGAGTGACCATCTGCGCGCTGCTACCTCGGTAGATATCGCCCTGGGCGGTAAAGGTATCGCCCTTGCTCGTGCCCCAGTCAGCCCGAAATCCGGCCCGCCCCGCGTTCGAGCCATCGGCCCCTCGCAGTCCGGTTTCGCCGATCGAGGCCGGACCATTGAAGGTTTTCGCGTACGCGCGGTAGGTCCCGTTGCGAGCAAAGGATCCACCATGGCGTAAAGCGGCGGAAGAACGCCCCTGCACACCGGCCTCCGCGGAAATGAGAGTTCCCTGCGTATCGATGGAGTGCTTCGTGATGATGTTGATGATGCCGTTGACCGCGTTTGCACCCCAGAGCGTGCCACCCGGCCCACGAATCACCTCGATCCGGTCGATATCCTCGAGCATCGTGTCCTGGACGTCCCAGAAGACACCCGAAAATAGCGTTGAATAGACGCTTCGCCCGTCCATGAGCACCAGCATCTTGTTGGCGAACCGATTGTTGAATCCGCGAGCACTCACAGCCCAGATATTGCCATTGATTCTCGCCACCTCGAGTCCGGGAACCATCCTCAGGACTTCAGGAATGGTCGTCGCTCCTGAGCGTCGGATGTCGTCCTGGGTGATGACAAAGACGGCCGCGGGAGTATCCGAGAGTTTCTGCGCCTTTCGGGCCACGGAGGTCACTTCGACATTCATCAGATCGTCGACACTGAGCTTCGTAAGATCGTCCTTTCCCTGCGCCTGAAGGGCGCCGCCGGAAAGCACGAGCCAGGCGCTGGCCAGTCCTGCAGCCAGGTGAAGTAGACCTCTGTTCGATCTGATCGGTCCGATGGGTGATTCGAAGAATCTCGTCGGGTTAGTCACTTGCTGTCCTGTCTTTCCGGCTCGCTATCGTTGTACACACACCAGTGCATTGGCGGCCTCGGAAAAATACACACGCGTTTTGTATTTTCCGGAGCCGCTCACCGCACTCATGTACAGCGACACAGGAAACGATCGTTGGCGACGAACATGACGAACATGGGGCCAGGCCCTCGATTTCACCGCGCCGCCTCGCGCCGAAGCGCCCGCAAAAGACCGGGTCGATTCCAGCCTCCGCTTTTGATCACGATCGCCTGCGGCCCGGGCGACGCCGTCGGCCGCGGCAGGCTCGTCAGCGCGAGGGATCAACAGGCGACTCACGGGATGAGACACCGTCTTCGTGTATCTCCAGCTAAAATGCCCCCGGAGGTTCCAATTTCCTGCGTCTTTACCTCACCCTTCTCTTCCTGCTTGCCTTCCCCTTCACCGCCCTCGCCGACAGCGACTACCTGCCCATCGCCGGGAGCATTGGGAGCTTTCGGACCGATGTCCGGATCTTCAATCCTTCGACTACCGACTCCAACGTCACGCTGGTCTTCGTTCCGGTCGGAAAAGAGAACAGTAGCGTCACGTTCGCGAACGGCGTCCACAAAGTCATCGAAGGGGACGGGGGTGGTGTACGACGATGCGGTGGCTACCATCTTCGGGAAGACCGGCCTCGAGGCCATCTACATTGACGCCGACACGGTCCTTCTCGCCACCAGCAGGATCTACGCGCAGACGGCCAGCGGAACGCTGGGGCAGGGATTCCGCGCGCTGCGAGTGGGCAATCTGCTTCTGACTGGAGTGCTGATTCAGTTGCGCGCCGATGCGTCGTTTCGGACGAACATCGGCGTGGTGAATCTGCAGAACACGCCGGCGCATGTGACTTGGTTTCTGTTCGACCGGAACAACAACCTGGTGAGCCAGAAGTCGATGACGGTCCAGAACTACGAAGTCATCGGGCCGACCAGTATCACCTCGGGGTTCTTCTTCGATTCCGGCAGCGCCGATCTCTCCGATGCTCATGTTGCGTTCGTGAGCGATGTCGGGCTCGGGGTGTATGCGTCGGTGATCGACAACGGGACTACCGATCCGACGTTCTTTGCGGCGATGGATCCGGGCGGGTTCTAGGAGACCGGCCCAATCATCGTCATCACTTCTGCTCGCTACGTGGATCCGAAGTACGCCACGCTGCAGAACCCCGCGGCCTTCTGCGTCGAAGGTCCGCCCAAGAGCGCGCGATCTCGGATGGGTGCGCCAGCTCTGTGACAGTGTGAGAGCGGACGAAACGGCCGCGCGGATCGTGGACCTTGAATGGATGCGACCATCTGCTCGGTGAATTCCCAAGCGTCGTCGATGTGCACCGCTTCCCGCAACGCGCCGCTCTCCCGCCCAGGCCGCGCCGCGCCGTGGCGTTCGGCAACCTCGCACACGACCTCACGTTCGTGAGCACCGTCCGCGATGCCTGCCGTCGCGCGTCGATCGAGCTCGATGTCATCGGCGAAGCCTCCGGCACCGCCGTCTCCCGATCCCGCCTCCATCCTCGGCCAGTACGATCTGGCGTTCGCGAAGGCAAAGTGCGCCATGGAAGCGATGGCGACCGGCCTCGCGGTGATCCTGTGCGACATGCCCGGCGTGGGCGGTGTGGTGCGGTCCGGTGATCTCGAGCGTTTGCGCCGTCTGAATTTCGGCATCCGTACGCTGCGCACGCCGCTGTCGGCGGAAGCGATTCTTTCGGAGATCGCGCTCTACGATCCGACCGACGCGCGCATCGTGCGCGACCGGATCCGCGCCACTGCATCGACAGACCTGGTGCACGAAGCGTTGTTCGAACTGTATGAGACCGTGATCGCGGCGAACGTGAAAGAGGATTCGCGTCGCGGAAGAGCGCGCGGCGGCGATGTTTCTCCAGTCGCTGGCGATACGCGACCGTCACCGCGAGGCGAGGATGTGGAAGCTCGCGCGCGCATCGCAGCGCCTGCTCAATCTCCCGCTTCTCGGCCGCATCGCCAACTCGATCCTCGGCTGGCTCGCGAAGCGATAGGTCGTGACCATCAACCAGAACAGGGAACGTTCAGGGTTTTCGAAACGACGTGGCGAGAGCGCTGTTGGAAAGATGGAACCTACAGCCCGCGAACCCGGCAGGCGATTAGCAGCAGGCCGAATCCGAGGATCCACGACCAAACGGCGATGTCGCTCGATACGCGAACAACGCCGAAATGCGCCAGCAGCGCCACGACATAAAGGATCAGGCAAATGATCCAGGTGATTTGCTTCGGTGCATTGTCGCCATTGGCCATGGTGCGTCTCCTTATTGTTGGGGAACGAGTCCTGGAATATATACGACGCGGCCGGCGCCGCGCTATTTGCCCACTCGCTCGATCGTGAATTTGCCGAAGGCGATCCCTACGTCGACGCCTTTACCCTTGCCGGCGATGCTGAGGGAGACTTCGCCCTTCGTCATCGCCGACGCCTTCGTGGACTTGCCGGCACCGGCGTGCGCTTCCGTCTGAACGTACGTGCCGAACAGCTCCGAGATTCCACTCACGTCGGTGAACACGCCGGTGCCATCGATCGTCGATCGCCCGAACGTGATTCCGCCACCCTTCGACGAGATGTTCACGTGAGCGTGCTGCCCGTTGTCGCAGGTGATGCTTCCACTTCCGGACGCGGTCTTATAAAACGCGGACCAGCCACTGAGCCGGAAATCCATGTGGCACTTCGTTTCCGCAACCGCAGGAAGCGACAACAGGAGCAACAGGGCGGCGAACCCGATCGTTTTCATAGCCACAGTCTATCCCGCGCGCGGCAGAACGTGACGAATGTGGCGACGAAGATTGGGTCAGGCACCGCCTCAACAGCATCGGACACCTCGGCGCGATGATGGCGCACGAGTTCAACACCGTGCTCATGGGTATTCAACCGTTCGCTGAAGTGATGGCGCGCGTGCATCCCGAGAGCACGAAACTCCACGCGGGCGGCCGGTCCGGGAACGTGAATCGCCCGCCGTCCTGCGATAGCATCGCGCCACTCGAAACGTCCGAACCGGAGGAAGCACACCATGAGCAGCCGTTTCTCGTTCGCCCATCGGAGATCCCTCGTCACGCTTCTCGCCGCACTCACTCTCCTCGGTTGCGCGATTTCCTCGTATGCCGACGATCTGGGCGATATTCGGCGTGAGGTCACCAAACGCCACGAGGAAGCCGTGAAGCGCCTGCAGGACTGGATCGCGCTCCCCTCCATCGCCGCCGAGAACCGCAACTTTCCGGCCGGACCCGAATACATGGCCAATCTCGCGCGGGAGGCCGGCTTCCAACAGGTCGCCGTCATCCCCACGGATGGAAAGTCCGGCGTGTTCGCGACGCTCGACGCGGGAGCGAAAAAGACCGTCGGCCTCTACTTCATGTACGACGTCAAACAGTTCGATCCTGCCGAGTGGACCTCGCCGCCGCTGGAGGCGCGCATCGTCGACAAGCCGAACGTCGGGAAAGTGATCGTCGGACGTGGTGCGGTCAATCAGAAAGGACCGGAGTCGGCGTTTCTCGCCGCACTGCACGCAATCCGCGGAGCCGGAAAGAAGATGCCGGTCAATCTCGTCATGGTCGCCGAGGGAGAAGAAGAGATCGGGTCGCCGCACATCGGGCAGCTCGTTCATCGTCCTGAGGTGGAGGCAGCGCTGCGGAAGTGCAGCGGAGTGTTCATGCCCACGGCCTCCCAGGACCTCGACGGCATCGTCGCGGTCAGCCTCGGCGCGAAAGGCGTCGTCGAGCTGGAGCTGGTGTCGAGTGGTGAGAAATGGGGACGTGGTCCGGCGAAGGACATTCATTCGTCACTCAAGGCGATGGTTGACAGCCCCGCGTGGCATCTCATCAAAGCGCTGGATACGCTCGTCTCCGCCGATGGCAACACGATCCTGATCGATGGCTATCCACAGCCGCGTCCGATCAGCGCGGACGAGAAGGCGATGATCGCCACCGCATCGAAACGCCGCAACGAAGCATCGTCGAAGAAATCGCTCGGCGTCCAGCACTGGATCGGCGACCTGCCGTGGGAAGAAGCCAATGAGCGCCTCGAGTCTCAGCCGACCGTGAACATCGAAGGCCTCGTCGGCGGCTACACCGGACCGGGCGGGAAGACCGTCCTCCCGCACCGCGCCGTGGCGAAGATCGACATGCGCCTCGTCCCGGATATGAAAAAGGACGATGCCGTCGCCGCTCTCAAGACCCATCTCGCGAAGCGCGGCTTCGGCGACATCGAAGTGAACGTCAGCGGAGGCTACGACCCGACCAGCACCGCGGCTTCGGCGCCGCTGATCCAGTCGCAGATCGCTGTGCTCAAGCGCGCCGGGATCGATCCCGTCCTCTGGCCTCGCAACGCAGGCTCGTATCCCGGCTACGTCTTCACCAACCCACCCGTCAGCCTCCCGGCAGGCCACTTCGGCCTCGGCCACGGCAGCGGTGCCCACGCTCCGGACGAGTACTACATGATCGAGTCGGCGACGCCGAACGTGCAGGGTTACGACGGCGCAGTGATGTCGTTCGTCGAGTACCTGTACGAGCTGGGAAAGTGAGAAACGCGCGCTGAAGACCGGCTTGCGGAGTGGGCAGCAACCCTGACGTCGTCGGTCGAATGACTGGCGACCGGGGTGCTGCGAAACAACCCGTCATTCCGACCCCGCCGTCGCACGAAGCGGCGGCGGACGGGGAGGAATCCCCCACCCGTAGCCTCCCACCTGGTTTACCAGGACGGGGGCTCCTCGCCGCGCTGCGCCGGCTACCCTCCTCATCGCTACGCGACGAAAACGATGGGTAGGGAAGAGACCGCCTCGGACCACTCCTTTCTTTAAGAGTTTCCTTAAGGATTGAATGCACAAAAATTCAATCCCGTCCAAAACCCGTTGTCCGGACCCGAAAAACGTAGCCCGGGGGAATCAACATGGCCAATGGTCGGCGGTTCGCGTTGGGAGGAATTGTCATCCTCGGAGCTGCCACAATCGCACTCGCCCAGACGGCACCGACGCCGCCGACGATGAGCGAGAGCATCGTCGTCACTGCCGATCGCACGGTTGAGCCGCGCGAGGACGTGCCGGCGTCGGTCACTGTCCTGACGCGGCGCGACATCGAGCGGCTGCCCGCCCGCTCGCTGGCGGAACTACTTGCCGCGCTTCCGGCGCTCGACGTCGATTTCGGTGACGGCGGCACGGCGCGTCCCATCGTCGGCAGCCGCGGGTTCTTCGGCGGCGGAGAAGTCGAGTACGTGAAACTCCTCGTCGACGGCGTGGTCAGCGGCGATCCGGAAACCGGTCTCGTCGATTGGCGGGCGATGCCGGCCTCGTCGATCGAGCGCGTCGAGGTCCTGCATGGACCGGCCTCCGCGCTCTACGGCGACGGCAGTCTCGGCGGCGTCGTTCAGGTGTTCACGCGGCGGGACGCCGGCGTCCACACCCACCTCTCGTTCGACAGCGGCACCGCGGGAGCGAATGGCGCGACCGGCTGGACATCCATGCCCGTTGGGACTTTCGCGCTGACTGCGCGGATGCATGCGACGCACGGCAACGGCTGGCGTGCGCACTCGGCCGCATCGCTCGCCACGGGAGCGCTCTCCTTCGGATCGCGTGACGAGCGCAGCGACTGGCTCCTGTCCATCGGAGGCGATCACATCAATCGCGACGATCCCGGCCCGCTGCCGTTGTCGATCGCGCGGCAGGACCCATCGCGGTCGGAATCGCTCTACCGCGATGACAACGACACGACGACGCGCCGACGGGCATCGCTGCGCGCGACCCATCGCTTCGGCGCGATCGCCGTCGACGGCAATGCATTCATCGAACACCGATCGACCGACCTCCTCCGGTCGCTGCTCCTCGTGCCCACGTTCGGGGATCGGGCGCTGCGCACATTGCGCACGGCCAGCGGCGGTGCCTCGCTGCTGGCGAGTGGCGAATGGCATCTCTTCGGACGTACCGCGGAATCGCGTGGGGCGATCGATGTCACCGATGCGGACGTTCGCAGCACGTATTTCGGCGTGACCGCGAGCGGTAGCCGAGGAGCGCAGACCGCTGCCTTGAACGCGCACCGCAGGCAAGTGGGGTTCTCGTTCGCGAGCGACGTTCATCCGACGGATCGCCTGCGGATCACGCTCGGAGCACGCCGCGACGCATTGCGCGACAGCGACCGCGGCGTGTCACACGAGCATTCACCCTGGTCCCCGCGCATCGCCGTGAGCAGGACATTCGGCGATGGCAGCAACGCGTACGTCCAGCTCTCCCGCGCGTTCCGGGCACCATCGATCGATCAGCTCTCCGATGCGCGCGGCTTCCCCGATTTCCGTGGCGGGACGTTCACGATCTCGAATCCCCTGCTCGCGCCGGAGTACGCAAGGACAATCGAGGCGGGCCTGGCGCGGTCAACGGCCGCGCTGCGCTGGAACGCCGTCGGATATCAGTCGCGCGTGACCGACGAGATCGACTTCGATCCGGCAACGTTCCGCTATCGCAACATCGGCAGCAGCAGCCACCGTGGTCTCGAGCTGGCCGTGGCCGGGCTCTTTCACACAGTTGAGCCCTCGCTCTCCTACGACTGGACGCGCGTGGAGTCGCTCGATAACGGCGGCGGAGCGCAGCTGAAGAACATTCCGAAGCATGTCGTTCGCGCCGGCGTCAGCGCTCCCCTTCCGCTCTCCCTCTACGGCACGCTGCGCTGGACGCTGAAATCGGGACGCTTCCTCGACGATGGAGAACGCTTCCCGCTCGGCACGATACGCACCCTCGACGCCTCGGTCCGGCGCGACCTCGGACGGGCGCGAGTCGAGCTCCACCTCCTCAACATGCTTGGCTCCAACAGCAACGCCCTCGGCTTCGTCCTCACAGATTTCCGAGGACAGGCCGTGCCCTACGTCTATCCGTCGGAGCGATTTACCGCGCGCCTCGTGGTCGGCTGGACCGACTAAGCCGCGCTCCCAAACAAGGAGAAAGACATGGCCATCATCGTTCGCGTCAACGGCAACAGCAGCGGGAATGGATTCCTCATCGCCCCCGATGGCGCACGCAACTTCCCGGTTCCGGTCGGTCTGCACACCGACGATGGCTCGACCGTCGCGGCAACCCTGCAGGTGGCGGGCGGAGGCGCCGGCGTCGCGTTCAGCCAGACCGCGATCGTGATCACTCCGATCGAGAAGTTCGTGAACATCCATGCGACGTCCGCCAGCCCGGCGCTCAACGACACCGTGCTACAGGTGATGGATGGCGTGACGCTGCGCGCCTCCTTCACGCTGACCGCGATCGCCAATCCGGAGCTCTGGTTCAAGGGCCGGTTCCAGGCTCGGTTCGCGACGGACGATGACTTCTACAACCATCCGCGCGGCTCTGCTACTGGATGGAACTTCGCGCTCGAAGGGGAGCCGGACTTCGTCCCGGCGGACAGCGTGCCGAACCCGATCGACAAGCCGGTCGGACGGGTGGTGCGGTTCAATAATCCCGTGCCGTTGCGGTCGCACGTCGATCCGATCGGTGTGAACGTCATCGCAGTACGTGCCACGGTCGCCGGCGCGCCACACGACTTCACGGCCGGCGACTCCATCATCGGCATGCCGGTCAACCTCGGGCCGAATACTTATCTCGCGTCGAACAACCCGCGCAATCCAGCCGATCCAGCACCCGCGGAACAGTCCGGCGCCGGCTTTGAACCGATGAATCTGTTCGAGTTTCACATCGGCAACATCTTCTCCGGAAAATCAGCGACCCTCGGCGACCGGCCGGTCGCGGGCGGGCTCATCACACCGCTCACTTCGCAGGAGAAAACCGACTACGGCTTCATCACCCAGGCCGCGTTCAAAGCCGCGCGCGTGCCGCTGCTGCAGACCGACTTCAACGGCCTCTCACCGGCCGACCAGGCCGGCACTCCGAATGGCCGCAATCTCTCCACGCGTCTGGCGCATCTCAATGGCCTGCCAACCGTGGCTCCGAAATCGACACTCACCGTCGGATACGACGGCAAGGAGGAGTACAACGGCCTGGTCAACGCGAACGTCGCGTTCTCCCCGAACGATTCGCCGGTGATGCAGTACCTCGCCGCGTACAACTCCTTCTTCTTCTTCGCGAAGTTGTTCACGTACCACTCCGACGAGCAGGTCGGCAACGTGCACGGCAGCTTCACCGCCGACACGTCGACAGGCATCGCGCCGTGGCAGAACGGCATCTTCAACATCCAGGAACACGACACGGCCGCATTCCACGTCCTCAACGCCGCCGCCATGATCCCGGCAAATATCGATGCCGCGCTCGGCGGCGCGCCGGTCAACGCCAAAGCCGTGGTCACGATCAGTCCGGACTTCGACCGTCTCGTGGTATCCGAATGTGTCGTTGCCAATCCCGCCGATCCGCCCGCGATGTGGACGATCGTCAGCCGCGGTGCGACGTACATCTTCGACTTCCATCCGGAGTCGGCCGCCTTTCCGCGCGATCTGCTCTACGCCGTGCTCGCGCCGAACAACCAGCGAAACGTACGAGGGAACTGCGAAGGCGACGTCCCGGTACCGGCGCCGGCCATCGGGTTCGCGCGTGTCTTCGCGGATGCCGGAACGTGGAAAATCCTCTTCCACGTCGGAACCGAAGGGGCGGCGGGCAAGACGATCAAGGGACAGTTCTCCGGCGCCACAGTGCTGTACGCGACCGGCTGCATACCGGCCGACGTCGAGTTGCTCACACCGACGATCGACTTCGGTTCCATCGACCAGGGACTCGCCGCCTATCGCGAGATCGTCCTGTTGAACCGCTCTGGCGCCAACGTCACGATCACGCTTCCCGATCCTGGAGCGCCGTTCGGAATCCCGGGAAGCACGTCGGTCATCATCCCCACCGGCGAGATCGGAACGATCGGCGTCTCGTTCACGGCCGGCGCGCCGGGAACCAGCGGTCCGACGCCGGTGGCGCTCACGTCGCTACCGGTCGTGGCGACTCCACTGAACGTTTCGTTCACGGGCACGTCCGTCGCCGCCATACCGGTCGACGTCGTCCTCGTGCTCGATCGTTCGGGGAGCATGGCCGAGCCAGCGCTCGCAGGGGGCGGCCGCTTCGTCTCGAAATCCGAGCTGCGCAACGAGGCCGCGCAGGTGTTCGTCGATCTGCTCCGCGACACCGATCGTGTCGGCTTTGTTCGCTTCAATGACGCGGCACAGCCGCACATGGCCCTCGAGGCTGCCGGTATCCCGGTGACCGGAATGGGACGCGTCGATGCGCACACCGCATTGCAAAGCGTCGACCTGAACCCGCTCGGCGGGACCTCGGTCGGTGACGGCATGACCAAGGGAAACACCATGCTCACCGCTCCGGGTCCAATGAACCGCAAGGCCATGGTCGTGCTCACCGACGGCGTCGAAAACCAGCCGCCCTACATCAACTCCGTCGTCCTCGGCGGTTCGGTGAGGACCTACGCGATCGGTCTCGGCCAGCCGCAGAACATCAACGCCGACAAGCTGAGCGCCATCACCAACAACACCGGCGGATACCTGCTCGTGACCGGCGATCTCGACACCGCGAATGAGTTCCGGCTGCACAAGTACTTCACGCAGATCCTTGCGGGCATCACGAACGACAGCATCGTCGTCGATCCGCGTTCACTGATCTCGCCGGGCCAGATCCAGCGCACCCCGTTCTACATCACCGAGGCGGATGCGAACTTCGACGCGGTACTGCTCGACCACTTCCCGCTTCTGCGCTTCTGGATCGAGGCACCGGACGGCACGGTCATCAATGGCGCGAACGTCGCCGGCTTCGGCGGGCAGTACGTTCAGGGCCGTGCCTGCCGTTACTACCGGATGCGTTTGCCCGTCTTCGCGACGGATCAGACCCGTGCGTACGGCAAGTGGAACCTGGTCGTGCAATACCCGGGAAAACAGGTCTACACCGGCCGCCTCGCCATCAGGGCGCGGGCGCAAGCCGCGGCCGCGGCAGTCGAGGGGAAGAAGCGCGGCATAATCGCGGGCGAAGAGTTCATCAAGGGCCGTCCGTACTCCGTGCTCGTCAGCGCGAAGTCGAGCCTCCGGTTGAATGCGACCATCGAACAGCGCTCGCTCCTGCCGGACTCGCCGCGGCGCATCGTCGCGTACCTGACGTCGCTTGGGCGCGGCGTCAATGCGAATGTGAAACTCGTCGCCCAGGTAACGCGTCCCGACGGTGTGGTTGTCATCGTCCCGCTCGCAGCCAAAGGGAACGGACGATTCGAGGCGGAGCTCGTCGAGTCGCAGCGCGGCCTCTACGACATCGTGGTTCGCGCATCCGGTCAGACTCCTGGCAACTACCCGCTGCAGCGCGAGCAGACGCTCAGCGGCATGATCGTCCACCCCACGGCCGGCAGCGGCAGCGATCTTCCGCAGGAGATCGTCGACACGCTGAAGGATCAGGAGAAAGCGCTCCAGGATCTCGGCAAGGAGCTGCACAACCTCATCGCAGGCACCGGAAGCGACACGCCCGCATCGTCCGAGTTCAAGTTCCCGCCCTGGCTCTGGATCTGGCTTCTGCTCGTGGCACTCCTGCTGATCGTCATCGCATGGGAGCTCGGCTCGCACTGAACTAATTCGAGGAGTGATCATGCGCACCCGATTCGCATTGTTCGTCGCCGCGTCGATGGTTCTTCTCGGCGCGGCGGCGCCTCTGGCCGCTCAGGACCTGAACGGCAACGGTATCGCCGACCGGTTCGAGTTGCCCGGCACGCAACCGACGCCGACCCTTCCTGCGATACACGACTTTCAGATCAACGTCGGTATCACGCCCCCGACGGTCTGCAGCGCATGCCACAACGCCGCGACCAGGAACATGCCGATGCTGCCGTGGAGCGGCAGCATGATGGGAAACGCCGCCCGCGACCCCGTCTTCTGGTCGCAGCTCGATGTCGCCGAGGGGGACGAAGCGTTCGATCCGACGACGCTGGCAGGGGGACGCGACATCTGCCTCCGTTGCCACATGGCCAAAGGGTGGACAGAGGGCCGTTCCTCGGGACCCGTCGGGCCGAGCCTGGCCACCGCGCTCCGCGGGATGGCCATGCAGGAGGAAGATCTGTTCGGCGTGCAGTGCGAAGTGTGCCATCGCCTCATCGACCGAACCAACGTGGGTGACCCGATCGACAACACGACGATCACCGGCCTGGGCACGAATCCCGATCCCGAGCTGCGCGTACCAACGAGTTTCGGCAACGGCATGTACGTGCTCGATCGATTCGATCTTCGCCGCGGTCCGTTCACCTCGGCGCAGATCGGCTGGCCCGGCGTGGAGTTCTATCCGCCCAACGTCTACCCGCCGATGAACGATCCGAATGACACGTCGCACCATCCAGCCAAACATTCGCTCTTCCATCGCAGCGGCAATCTCTGCGGCACCTGCCACGACGTCTCCAACCCGGCATGGACCCCGATGGCCGCCAAGGGCAACGTGCAGGCGAACTTCCCGATCGAACGCACCTTCACGGAGTGGACGAACAGCCAGTTCGGCGCAGGCGGCGAATCGAAAAACTGCCAGAGCTGCCACATGAGCGGGCCGATGAACGGCATCGGCTTCGGGCCGGCCTCATCGCTGGCCACGGCCAATGTGCATGTCGCCGATAACCACGTCCACGACTTCACCGGCGGCAACACGTGGATTCCGCTGGTCATCAAGGAGATGGTCAACCGCTACCAGGCGACGAAAGCCGCGAACCCCGGAATGTCGCCGGTGATCGGAGCCACGCAGGCCGAACGCGACACGTTCCTGCAGACGTATTACGCCACCGTGCTCAACACGCTCTACCCCGCGGGCACGTTTGCGCGGCCGAACGGCGCACATCCGGTGCCGCAGCTCTTCAACCCGACCGCGTACGACGACGCCTCCGCACGCGCGATCTCGACGTTGCAGCGCGCGGCACAACTCTCCGGCACCGTCGCCGGACCAAATCTCAACGTTCGTGTCTGGAACATGACTGGGCACAAGCTTCCCACTGGATACCCCGAAGGGCGGCGAATGTGGTTGAACGTGAAGTTCAAAAGCATCAACGCCATGTCCGGAGCGGAAACCCTTCTCGCCGAATCGGGGGAGTACCAGCCGGGCACGGGCACGCTTTTCCACGACTTCAACTACGACAACGTCGCCGGACCGCGCTCGTACGACGTCGTCAACTACACCGACGGCGCCGGAAACCCGCTCGCCATCGGCCGCCGCACGCAGGTATACGAAGCGCGCCTCCGTCACGCGGCGACGGGGACGGAGTTCCATTTCATCCGCAACAACGAGATCGTCAGCGACGACCGCGTCCCGCCGATCGGCTGGCACAAAGCGCAGTTCATCGCCAACAACGCTCAGCAAGTGATCCCCGCTCCGTACGCCGGATCGCAGATGACGTACGAGGACGACGTGACCGGCCCGGCTGCGGTGCCTCCAGTCGTCGAGCCGACATACAACTTCGATGAAGTGCCCTACCCGATTCCCGCCGGCGCCGACGTCGCCGAGGTGACGTTGAACTACCAGTCGGTGAGCAGGGAGTACATCGAAGAGCTGGTGGCCGCCAGTCCGCGCACCCTCACCTTCCCCGCCGCCGGAGGACCGAGCTCCTTCACCCGCGCCGATGTCCTCGAGCACGCATGGCGCACGTTCAGCCTCTCAGGACAGACGCATTTCCCACCCCAGGAGATGACGACGCTGAAGATCGCGCTCGTCGACTCCGACGGAGACGGCTTGCCCGATCACTGGGAACAGGCACATGGCCTGAACCCGAACGACGCCAACGGAAGCAACGGCCGGAACGGTGATCCCGACGGCGATGGCAGGAGCAACTGGATCGAGTTTCAGCAAGGAACGAATCCGTCGGTCGCCGAGGGGGGCGCGGCGGTGCAGCCGATCGACCTGGCGCTGGTGCTCGACTTCTCCGGCAGCATGAACGACCCCGCACCGGCGGGCGGCGGCGCGCCGAAGATCGACATCCTGAAGGACGCGGTCGACCTGTTCCTCCACACCTGGCAGCAGTACGCGACCACGGGCGGACGCCTCGGCATCGTCTATTTCTCGAACACCGTGACGATCGAAGGCGGAGGGATCGTCGACTTCTCCGCCCTGCCGCCCGGCGTCACGATCGAGCAGCGCATCAACACCCTCGTCACCGCAATCCGCGCCCGCGCCGCAGGCGGGACCACCGCACTCGGCGGCGGCCTCGAGACCGCCCTGCACATGCTGCAGACCGGTGGCGCCGGCCATCGCAAACAGGTGATCGTCTTCACCAACGGGATGCAGAACTACAGCCCGATGGTCCGGCAGAACGGCAGCATGCAGTACGTTCTTCGTGCCGAGCCGGTCAATGCCGCGAATGGCGTCTTCGGCGACTCAGGCGTGACCGACGCCGGCGGTCCGGCATTCGACACGCCGCTCAGTACGAGCATCCCCATTCACACGATCGGCATCGGCGTGGCGCAGACAGCCGACGACCGCTGGCTGAATCTGCTCGCCGGGATCTCGGCGCAGACCAATGGACAGAATCAGTTCATCGCGCGCGCCTTCGAGATCGAAGGGGCATTCCTGGAGACCCTGATCGCGAGCCTGCGCGGATTCAGCCCGCAGTGGCTGGGCGACCGGCGCGAACAGCTGGCGGCCGGCGTCGCGTCGAAGAACGAGGAGTTCATCGTCGACGCCGCAGCGAAGGAAGCGACGTTCATCGTCTCGTGGGCGGGCGCGTCGCGGACGCCTCCGCTGACGTTCGATATCAAGACGCCCGACGGCACCGGCGCAGCCCCGCTGGGCCGCATCATCCGCGGCCCGGCCTACATGATGGAGACGTTCTACTTCCCCCTCGCCGCGATGAATGGCCGCCCGCTCGCCCATGCCGGCAAGTGGACGCTTACCATCTCCCGCCTCGGCGACAAGGACAGAAAACAGTCCGAGCGCGTCCAACGGAGCGCGATCGAGTTCCGCGCCTACGCCGTCGATGAAGTGCCGGAGATGGGCTACTCCATCTTCTTCTCCAGCCCGCGCTACCGCGCCGGACAGCAACCCGTCCTGCATGTCTCCGTGACCGACGGCGGGCTGCCCGTGACGACGATCAGCAGCATGACGGCCGACGTTCGCCTGCCGCGTGCCGCGTTCGGAACCCTGCTCGCGACGACCAGGATCGACCGTGCGCAACTCACCGCGATGCACGCCGGAAACGGCGATCTGTTCGCCGACCTCGCCGACGCGAAGTCCCACGCAATCCTCGCGGATCCGGAGCTGGTGAAACGACTCGAGCCCACCACGATCAGCATCACGCTCTTTGACGACGGAGATCCCGCTCACGGTGACGCCGCCGCTCACGACGGCGTCTTCTCGGCCGTGCTCCCGGTGGTCAACGTGCCGGGCGTGATCGCGGCGGAGATCTACGCGAATGGCTCCACGCCTCGCACGGAGAAGTTCTCCCGCCGCCTGCGTGCGAGCACAATCGTAACGAATGCACCCTTCACCAGCGCGACATCCGAACTCACCGTGACGAGCGTCAGCAGAGCCGCGAATGGCACCCAGGTCATCAACATCATCACCACTCCCCGCGACACCCTCGGCAACTATCTCGGGCCCGGCTACGCGTCGCGGATCGCGGTGAACATCCCCGGCGCCACCCCAAACGGACCGATCGTCGATCGCTTGGACGGCAGCTATGAGCAGCCGTGGTCCGTGCCGGCTCCGGCCGCGGGAAACACCGTGACGATCGTGATCGACGGAGCGCCGGCGTACAGCGGGAACGTCTCGTCACTCCTCCGCGTCCGCTACCTCAAATGGCTGATCTGGATCCTGCTGATCATCCTGCTACTGGTGCTGTTGTATTTCCTGGTGTGGAGGAAGAAACCGTAAGGAATCGTTGCGGCAATCACGTACGAGGCGACGAAGATCCGAGCTCTGGCGGCGTCGGAGCGAGGTTCAACTTCGCGAGCAGCGGGGCATAGCGGGGATCGCTCCGGATGGAATCGAAGGACGGGTCAGTCCTCATCTGATAGAGGAACGGATACTGTTGACGGGCAGCGGCGTCGAGTGCCCTGAAGGCGTTGTCCGAGTCGCCGATCTCCGCGTAGAACGTTGCAATCGTGAAGTTGGTACGGCCGGTCGTGCGCAGCGTCTCCATCCGGGCGATGTAGGCCAGAGCGCCGCGGTGATCGCCCCGTTTCCAGGCGATCGTCGCAAGTTCATGAAGGGCGAATTGAGAGTCGCGATAGGAAGGATCCGCCGACGGATCCGCGATTCCTTCAGGGATCACGCCTTTCGCGAGCATGGATCTTCCGACGAAGTAGCGGACGAACTTGTCGCCCGGGTCGAGAGCCAGAAGCTGCGATCCTTCTGAGATCGCCTCGTCGTAACGCCTGGCCAGAAAGAGAGCCAGTACGCAGTCGTTCTTCGGGATGCGCCACAAGGGATCGAGATCACGCTCCCGGCGCATTTCATAGAGCGCCTCCTCGGGTTTGCCGCGAGCCTGGAGAAGGTAGCCCCGCAGCGTGTGCGCGTCGCATGCGGGGTCGATCTCCAGGGCCCGTCGAATCTCCTCTTCGGCCAGGGTCCAGTTCCGATCCCGGAAGATCGCGCAGGCCGCCAGCGCGATGTGCGCCTCCGCGATCTGAGGGTCGATCGCCAATGCACGATACGCAGCCTCTTTCGCCCTGGCGTTTCCCTCGTCCGGCGAGAGCGGACCGTAAATCGCCATCACGGAGTACGTCTTCGCAATTCCGCCCCAGGCCAATGCATAGCGGGGATCCCGCTGCAGCGCAGCCTGGTAGTAGCGGAGACTGGCTTCGCGCCCCTCGGAATCGAACCGTTCCCACGCCAGCCTGCCCTGCAGAAAAAGGTCGTACGCCTCGTGGTTTTCCGTGTAGCGCCTGGCAAGCCCACGCCGTTCGCCCGGACCGAGGTGGATGTCCAGTGCCGTGGCAACACGCTCGGCGATGTGATCTTCGAGGACGAAGACATCCGCTGCGTCTTCGTCGTAGTGATCCGCCCAGAGAGCACGTCCGTCGGAGACGCGAAGCAATCGCACCGAACAGCGAATGCGTGGACCTTTGCGTTGAATGCTTCCTTCGACGACGCTGTCCACTCCGAGCTCGCGGCCGGCGGCCAGCGCCTCCACGTGGCCATCCAGAAAGGGCGTGACCGCGTGGGTGGGGGAAACCGCAACTGCCGACAGCTGACTCAGCTTGTTGATCACTGAATCCGCGATTCCGAGCTGCAGGATGCGGTCTTTCTGCGCGTCGTCGACGGGTTGGAACGGCAACACGGCGATCGATCGGATCGCCGCGTTCGGGGCGTTTGGAATCGGATCCCGGCTGCGGAGGAGCCACGCGGCCAGCGTGACGCCAACCAGGACGAGCACGGCAACCACCACACCGACTCGAAGCCAGCGCGCGCGCGGGACCTCTGGGCCAGGCACCAGGGCCGAGTCCTGGCTCGGCGCGATGGCAGGAGCGACGATCGAATCACGGACAGCGGATCCCGTCTTCACCTCGCCGACAAAACGATACCCGCGGCGAGGAACGGTGGCAATCCAGCGGCCGCCCCCGTCATCGAGCGCCTTCCGGAGCAGGAAGATGTTCTGGCTCAGGTTCGACTCATCGACGACCACGTCGGGCCAGACCTTCGCGATCAATTCTTCCTTCAACACGAGCGCGCCAGGTTCATCGGTCAACGCAAGCAGCAGGTCGACAGCCTTCGGTGCGAGCGCAACGGCCGCGCCGTCCCGGAACAGGAGCCGCTCGCGCCGGTCCAGGCGAAACGGCCCGAAGTCGAAAAACCTCTCGTTCTCAACGGTTGCTGGAGGCTTTCCTTCGTCCTTGAGTGGGTCGTGAGACGTCATTGAGCGAGACCTGAGAGGTTCCTGAAGACTTTGCACAGCCACGGAACCGATCCTGCGCTTGCCGCCGGCAACTCGACCGAGCCAGCCAGCGGAACGACGAAAGGAGCCTCTGATGAGACTGTCATTTCTTCTTATCTTAGCCTTGATAACCACCAATCTAAGCGCCCAGTCCGACGCCGAACACCCGTTCCCCCTCCAGAGCACCGTCCTCGAAGCGACGACGCATGGAGAAGGTGGCAATTCGTACTATCAGTTCGCGGCGGGGCCCGGGGACATAACGATTTCCGTCCAGGCCGGCACCGACTACTACTCGTCGCCGCTCGAGCTGGAATTGTTGAGCAGCGAGGGGAAGTCGATCGGAACGATCAATCTGGTCGCCACGGACGCGGTTGGGCGTGCCACCCGTACATTCCGTTTCCCTTCGCGCGACAACGCCGTCCTGAAGGTCGCGACGAACAGCGACAGCCACGTGAAGTGGCTGAAGTACCGGATCGCCTTGAAAGGCGCCGTTGAACTGCAGGCGCCCGGGACCAATGCCTCTCCCGCACAGGCCGCCGAGCCGGCAACCGTCACCGTTCCCAGTCCGGCCGCTGCGGAGCCAGTCGTCGCTGACCAACCCGCGCTGTCCTCCTCGTCCCAGTCAACTCCGGCACAACCAACAGCAGCTGCAGCTGGCGAAACGCTCTCCCTCGCCACGCTCGCCCAAGCACTCGGATCCATTTCGTCGCTGCCCTCGAAGGGCACGCTGCGCATCGACATGAAGGACGGCACGGTCCGCCTCATCCCGCTCACGGGCGTGCTCCGTATGTCCGTCGTCAAGGCAAATTGAACGGCTTCGGCCAGGAACGAGAAAAGGAGATTTCCGATGCTTCGTACACGAATTTCGATCGTCCTCGCGAT
Source organism: Thermoanaerobaculia bacterium (assembly GCA_038244715.1). GTDB lineage: Bacteria > Acidobacteriota > Thermoanaerobaculia > Gp7-AA8 > Gp7-AA8 > JADGNZ01. Next base: position 145,885 of record JBBRTE010000010.1, on the reverse strand, counting down.
CATCCTAGCCACAGTCTGTCTGGCCCTGGCAACGGCGCCGGCGCTCCGAGCTCAGTTCACCGCTAATCGAGCCGTCGTCAAGGACGTGCGCTACTCGCCAACGCCTCACGACTACGCGATCGCACTTGCGCATCAGGCCCGCTACTTCGCGGTGAAGAGCGGCATCCTCGAGTGCTCTTCGAACGCAGAGGATTGCGCGATCGCCAACATGCCTCTTCTGGCGCAGGGCGATCCCCTCATCGATGCCGATGTTCAGAGCAACTCGAACTACGGCTGCTACGACACCTCCATCGTGACGGTCATCCTCGCCTCTCTCGCGAATCGGAATCCCAACCTCCAACCGCAGGGGCGCACGAAATCGTTCATGGACATCCCGGCCGGCGTGGACAGCCACGGCAAACCGGTGCCGAAGGAGATCAAGCAACTCTCCCAGCAATATCGCTGGCAGATTCAAAGCCACTACAACCTGGCAAAACCACCGCAGCCTTACTTCATGACCGAGGTCGTCGGCGATCTCGGAGCGATCAAGCAATCGTGCAATCCGCTCATCTATCGAAACTGCGCCGAGGATTCGAACTCCGTGGCAAGGGCGTTCAGCACGGCGGTCACCGGAACGGACCTCAAGAACCTGCGTGTGATCAACCTGATGAAGGCCGGGTATGCGCCACTGATCGCGTACCAGCGCTGGACTCCGTCTCTCACGAAGCAGACCGATGGCACCAGGTCCGCTACGTTCGTCTACAACGGTCACCACAAGGTCGCATTCAGCGGCTTTCAGCGCGGAGCGTATCCGCTGCTCATCAATGACGTCGGAAGCGGCCAGCAATTCAGAGTCCGGCTCTCGAGCGATCTCTCCCGCCGCCTCGGCGCGCAACTCAAGTCCGTGGCCTATCCGCTGCCTGCACAAACGTTCCTCGAATACGAAGGGAGGTCCGCACCTGAGGACGACGTGCTCTTCGTCGAAGGGTTCGACGGGATCCGCATCAACCCCGCGAATTCCACGCCGTTTCCCATTACGCAGCCGGAAAATGCCATCGCCACCGACCTCTTCTCGAAAGGCTGCAAAGCATTTCTCGGCAGGACCGACGGGGAGTTTCTCTGCATGACCGACATCGGACAGGCCGCGTGCCTGGCGTACCAGAAGAAAGACCAGGCCGCGTCCTGCCTCCGTGCGAAGTAAGGCTGCGTGCGAACTCCAGGAGACGCTATGAGAACAACCATCGCAGTACTGCTCCTCACCATCCTCGCAGTGCGAACATCGGCACAAAACGTCGTCGTCGGTGCGCAGGTCCAGGAGCCGGGTCTTCTGCGCAACTCGACGCCGCCGTACACCCTCATCGACCTCTCCTCCCCCGCCACCGCGGATGGAACGGTCACTACGGCATCCGTGAGGTGGGGCGCGAAGGCTTGCACGAGTGCCTTCAAGCTGAAGTTCCTGCGGCCTGGAAACAACTCCACCACCTTCACGCTCCTCGCGGAGCGCGGGCCGTTCAATGCGATCCTGGGCCGGAATCAGGTTCCACTCACACCGCCGGTCGATCTGAAGAAAGGCGATCTCATCGCGTTGACCGCCCTCGCCTCCTTTTCAGTCTGCGGTTCAGCGGTCGCGGCGCTGAATCCGGGCTCCGTCGTGTTGGAGGTCTCCGGCGACGTCGTCGGCGGCACGCTCAACGGGACCTTGCGGAACGGACAGAATCTGAACGTCCGCGCGACCGATTCCACCGAGGTGCTCGAAGGGGTCATCGCAGCGGCGGGATCGCTTCAGGGCAACTTCGGTTCGTTCTTCCGCACGTCGCTGCAGATCGTCAGTCCGGGCGGCGGCACGTCGACGGGCAAACTCGTCTTTCATCCCGCAGGCGGACCATTTTCCGCGAACGACCAAGCGTTCCCCTACACGGTGAGTGGTGGAACTGGTGTCTCCTACGATGACATCGTCCAGACGATGGGCCAATCCGGACTGGGGACGATCGACGTCATCTCGACGAACGGCTTCCCGCCGCTCATCACCGCCCGCATCTACAACGACGCTGGCTCCTCCGGCACCGCGGGATTTACGGAGGACCTGATCACACCGACCGCCGTTCTGCACGCCGGCGACATGGCGCTGCTGACCACACCGGCCGACCTGACCAACTTCCGTGCGAACATCGGCGTGCGTACGTTTTCGGCAGCAACGACGATCAACGTCCAGTACGGCTTCCGAGTCCAGAGCAACAAGGACTTCCCGGCGAACACGTTTCAGCAGTTCTCGCTGACAGGGTTCGGCGACACGACGCCGATCCCGAACGAGCAGATCATCCTCCTCGTCGTCAACGGTGACGCGGTCGTCTACCTCTCCACGACGGACAACCGGACGAACGATAGCAGTGCACGGTTCGCGAGGAGGGAGTAAGGGAAAGAGACGGGCGACCCTCGCGTACGAGATCGCCCGTCTTCCTCGCACTCACTTCACCACCACCCGCACCTCATCGCTGTTCGCCTGGATCTCCGGCACGTACATCGCCTGGCCCATCAGTGGGAGCGCATGGAATGAGCCCGGGACCTCGGCGCGGAGCGCGTAACGGATTTCCCAGACTCCCTGCGGCAGGCGCGAGGCGAAGATCGCGACCTTGCGGTCACGCAGCTCCTGATAGAGCCATTCCGTGCGACCAGTGGAATCGACGCCGGGGTTGCGCTGGATGACGGAGGGCTTTTCCATCGCCGGGCGTTTGGTCTCGACGAACTTGCGGGTCACCGCGCCGGACGTCAGCTCATGCGCGTAGAGCGGCTCGCCACTGCGCGTTTCCACCGCCTCGAATCCAGCGGGTTTCAGGTCTTCGAACAGCAGGTATTCATAGTCGTTCTTCGTTTCGACGGTGACGACGACCTCGACGCGTTCGCCGCTGGCGATCGTCTCCCCGTCGCGTAAGGGGACGCGGTCGTAGACCTGGCCCTTGAGCAGCGTCGGGTGTCCCACCATATGGAAGTAGTCGCGGCGGACGAAGATCTCGTTGCCGGCGGCCTTGATCGGTTCTTCGAGCGAGAAGAATCGGGCTTCGGCCGCGAAATAGAGGGCGCCGTTGCCTTGCGTTCGGTGGATGCGGATCTCGTTGACACCGTCGCGGACGGCGTTCGCGGGAATGCTCCACCGGCTCGGCGCGCGCAGGATCTCCGACGCCTTCACCGACTGCGTGGCGATCGGGGTCCCGTTTGCGGAGATCTCGTACGTCGCCTCGCCGGTTAGCTCGCCGCTGGCGTGCAGGTACCCATCCAGCGCGAGGATTGTGATCGCCGTGTCGCGCGTGTTGTTCCATTGCGCGCCGCGGCGGTTCTTGATCAGCCAGTTCGTCGCCGGCTCGATGAGCGCGTTCTTCGGATCGATCTGCACGAGCGCCATCAACACGAACGACGTCGATTCCACCGGTCCATCGGACCAGCGCCACCACGATGCGTCCTGACCCCAGTGTGCTGTGGCCATCGTCTCGACACTGCCCGCTGTGCGGCCGTTTTCCCCGTGGATCAACACCGAAGCGTCCGGAGCACGATCGACGCGGACGCCGTTTTCGAGATTGCGCACGAGCACATTTGCCCGCTCCGCGTTCCCGAAGTCGTGCTCCGCCAGCGCGAGGAGTGCGCGGCCGTAGGCGGTTAATTTGTCGCGATGTTCCCAGACGTTGTCGAGGGCCTTCGTCTCGAGCGCGTTCGGACTGGCCGCCGTCGACGTCCGCCGCCACGCGCCGAGGGCATGGAGCATCCACGCCTGGTTCTCGTAGCTGTTCTCGTAGTTGACGAGCGTTTTGTCGAGCCGGGACGCAGCGCGATCCACAGCCTGCGCATGGATACTGAGGCCACCGTCGCGAGCGACGGCAAATCCCCAGATCACGTACGCGGTCATGTACGGATCAGAGTCGCCGTCCTTCCACCAGCCCCAGCCGCCGTCCGCATGCTGGAAGTCGTAGAGCCGTTTCATGCCGGCAGTGGTGATCCGATCGAGCTCGCCGAGGTCGTGTTTCCCTTTCGGGTGTGTCTGCGAGGCAGTCGATGCTTCGATGCCCCCGAACATGCGTCCGGCGATGTCGGCCGGATCGGCGCCGATGCTCCGCAACGTGCGCGCGACGATCGCCGCGGGCAGGAACCGACTCATCGTCTGCTCGGTGCAGCCGTAGGGATAGTCGATGAGGTACGGCAACGCATCGAGCATCGTCACCGCCATGCTGGGCGTCACCTGGATGCTGAAATCCGTCGAGCCCGCGCGCCGCGCGGCAGGCAGCTCGAGCTTGATCACCGCGTCGTCACCCCGCATCCGGCCCGACTTCGCGATGAGTTTGTCGATCCCATGCTCGTAGATCGGGAAGGACTTCTCCATCGCATCCGAGAAGGTCTCACCCCGTCCAGTGACATTCAGCCGGGCGGTTCCTGCCTGAGCCACCACCACCTGCCAGTCCACGCGGCTCTCCCCATTCGCGGGCACATCGACCGTGGCCGGCGCCTTCGACGGATCGGCGATCTCGAGACCGCCGGCCACCAGCGACGGACGGACGCGCATGGCGGCATCGGTGTTGTTGTCGATGACTGCGGAGATCGTGACGCGGTCTCCGACGACGAAGAAGCGCGGCCCCTCGAGGCGGACGATGAGCGGCTTCTTCGTCCGCGTCGTCGACGTCGCCATGCCGAACTGGTTGACCGTCGTCGCCGCGCGCGCGGTCGCGCGCCAGGTCGTCAGAGAGTCGGGATAGGTGATCGGGATCGTGGCCACTCCGTTCGCATCGGTCTTCACATCGGGCTGCCAGAAGATCGTGGAGCGGAAATCGCTGCGCACCACCACGGCGGGCTCGCTCGCGGCAGCGGCCGCGCCGGCTCCCTTCTGTTCTTCAGGTGCCGGTGGTGGGGGAGGCGCCATTGCAGGCATCGCCGCCATCTTCTTCGGCGCATTGCTGGCGGTGACCGTAATGGCTTCGGAGACCGCGCCGAAATTCGCACGTCCGCCGATGACGCCTCCCACCACCCCTCCCTTGACGCCACCCTCGGCTTGATCCAGCTCATCCTTCCGCGCGTCCGCAGCCAGTCCCACCAGGCGTTCATCGACGAGTTTGCTGTCCTCGAGAACGAACTTCGCGTACGGACGCTGCTGCACGCTGGCGATCGTCTGGATGTTTGCGTAACGCTTCGTCCCGAAGAAGAACTGCCGCGGATCGCCCGCGAAATCGCTCTGAATCGAATACACCGATGCGTCGACGAAACCGACTCCGACTTCCGCGGAGAGCGGCTTGCCGTCCGCGTCGCGCGTCGTAACCGTCAGCGTTCCTTTCTCCCGTGGCTGGTATTGCTCGCGGTCGGGCTTCACGGAGACGTCGATCACATTCCTGAGCGGCGGAACGATGATCTCTTTCTGATCGACGGAGAGCTCGAGATCGGCCACGCTGGCCGCGTTCAGGTAGACGTTCGGAACATGCTTTTCTTCGATGGGAAGCTCGATCAACTTCACGGTTCCCTCGACGTGCACGAGGTGGTAGTCGAGGATCGACCCGGCATCGACGCTGAACAGCACCCAGCGGTTGCTGGCCGGCGTAACGATCATCACCGGCGCGGTCTGACCGACTCGGAATGCCGACTTGTCGACGAGGATCTCCACACCGTCGTGCCGGTAGCCGATGTCCCGTACGTCGTGCGACGCGACCCAGATCGTCGTCTCGGTGGCGACGACGTCCCGCTGGACCAGGGGCGCTTCCGGTCTGGCCGGATTGCGATCCGGACTCGTCCAGGTCACCCGGTAATAGCCGTCGCGCGCTGGCGTGAACGTGACCTCGGCATCTCCGTTCGTATCGGTCTCGGCCGTGGTCTTCAACACCTCTTCGTGCCGGTAGCCACTCGACTTCAACCTCCATCCGCAGGGGTCCTGACGGCGGGGGGGAAAGATCCGCACACCATTCCGCACGCGCTCGAGCTCCGAGCCCTTCACGTCGCGGCCCTGCGGGTCGATCCACGCTTCTTCCCACCAGTCGCGCGTGATCGTCACGGTGCCGGTTGCGTGCACCGGATTGTCGTTCGCGTCGATGGCTTTGAACGCGATCGTCGCCTTCTGATTCGGGTGGTAGACGTAGTGCTGCGGCTCGGCGTGAACCATGTACCGCTGCCGCGTCACACGGATCGTGCCGGTGCCGATGATCTCGCGCCGCGACGCGTCGGTGACCCGCGCCTCGATCCGGTACTGCACTTCGTTGCCGTCTCGCTGCACCGGCAGATGGATCACGGCGTGCCCGTTGGCGTCGGTCGTCAATTCTTCCCGCTTGATGATCTGGCCGTCGCCGCCGTAGTACGACGGCGCAACGGAGTCGGAGTAGTACCAGGCGTAGTCGCGCGGTCTCCACCACCACGGGGTGTATGGGCGGGAGTAGACGACCGCCTCGACCTTCGCGTTGGCAACGGGGCCGCCGTAGTAGTAGGACGCCTCGACGGTCGCATCGATGGCGTCGCCCAGGCGGAAGAGTTTCTTCTGTCCGTTCTCTTCGGGTGTGTGAACCTCGACCTTGAATTCGGGGAGCTTGTATTCCTCGAGGCGGAAGAGGTCCGCGTTCCCGATGTTCTCGTTGCCTTCGCGGAACGCGATGCGATAGACGCCGAGGGGCATGGCAGGGGTCAGGGCGAGCTGGCCCCAGGCGCTGCCGAAGGAGTTCGGAGTTGCGGTCCCTTCGGCCACCTTCGCGCCGCGCGGATCGCTGATCGTGTACTGGATCGTCGCACCGTACGGCGTCGTCGGAACCTCTCTCTCGAATCGCCGCGCCGTGAACTTCCACTGCACGGTTTCCTCGGGACGATAGGCCGGGCGATCGGTGTAGGCGTAGATCCGCCACTGTGCTCGCGAGCCGTACTGCGTTCCTTTCCAGATCTCCGCGAATGCCTGGCGGCCGTTGTCGTGCGAGATGGCCACGAACAGGCTCATGTACTGCGTCGGGTCGAGCGCAACTTCGGCCAGGCCGTCCGCGTTCGTCGTCGCGTCGAACGCTCTCCCCGTTTCGTTTCCGCCCACCCGATGATGCTCCCAGAGTCTCAGGCGTGCGTTCGCAAGCGGCGCACCGGTGAGGGCATCACACGCGTACACGATCGTTTTCGATGCCTCGCTACGGATCACGACGGTGGCATCGGTGACGAGCAGCAGTGCGCGATCGGTCTCGCCGCCGCTGCGGGCCTGCAGGAGATACGCGCCGGGTGGCAATTTGGGATCGACACGCATACGGGCCACGCCTGGCTCATGCTCACCGGTGTCTTCGGTCTGTTTCTTCCAGCTGCGAATGCGTGCGGAAGGCGGTACGGTGATCGAGCCGAGCCAGTTCGCCGAAGCGTCGAGGTGTACGTCGCGCGTGAGGTCGATCGAAGAGAGCGTGAGGTCGATCGACGATACGTTCCTCCATTGCAAGTTGAACTCGATCTCGGAATCGGGGAGAAAGACATTCGAGACCTGGACCGTGACTCCCGGGTTCACGATGCGATCGACGGCAGACTTTGCCTCGGCGATGAACCGCGACTCCCCTTCCCCAAACTCCGCAAGAATCCTGCGGTACGGGACGAGCGCCCGCGTGTAGTCCGGCTTCCGGATCGGTTGCCCATCCGTGCCGATGACGACGTGCCCCATCTGCTCGAGCCAGCGGCCGTAAGCGATCAACGCGTTGTCGTAGCGATCGCTGACTTTCCCTTCACGAATCGCCGCCTCCAGCTCCTCGCCGGCGCGATCCTCATCGCCAGCGTTCGCCAGGCGGGACGAGAGGACGAAGCGGAAGGCCTGCCGGTCGGACGGCGCCGTCGCGATCTTCGCGGCGTTCTCGAGAACTTCGATGGGAATCTGTTGCGCGACTCCGCTGAGATAGTCGCCATCTCCGGAAGTGATTCCGCGCACGATGCTGAGATACCGCGCGCGGGCCCGCTCGATGTCGTCGCTGCCGGCCCACCAGTCGAGCGCCGCCGTGTCGTAAAGCAATGCAGACGGCCAGCCGCTCGATCCCACCGGTGAGTTGGCGAGATCCGCCAGCGACTCGTTGACCTCAGCCCAAAGCCGGTCGTGATCGTCGCCGGCCTCGCGGAGGAGCGCCAGTAACTCGTCGTGTGCCCTGGTCACTTCGGTGCGATCGCGCTTTGGATCACTCGCCTCCGCCCGCCACTCGGTGTCGGCCACACGGAACCGCACCCAGCGCTGGTCCGCCAGCGAGAGCCCTTCCCGATTCACACTCGCGTAGAGCGCGTGGGCGCGCGCATACGAACGCTCGCCGAGCGCGATCTCCGCCTCACGCCGCAGCGTCTGGTAGTCCGCCGTTCCAGCCGGGCCGACGCCGAAGAAGAGATTGCCGGGCATCGGAAAAAAAGAGAGGACGGAGAGGATCAGAGCGGTGAGAGTCAACGGTTACCTCCTGTGAAACGGTGCGGCATGCGGATTAGACGGGGGAATGTGGAAAAAGAAAACTTCGGCGCTTCGGCAAAGGGGGCAGGTTGAACCTCTGCTACGCTCGGCGAATGCGCACACTTCTTCTGACTGCATCCGTGGTCGCCGCCCTTCTCACTTCTCCTTCGACTGCATCTGCCCAGATGAAGCCCGCCACCGTCGAGGCCCGTCTTGCGGAGCAGAACGCCCTCTTCGATGATGCGTGGCAGACGAATCTCAAGCTCTCGCCGACACAGGCAACGGCCGTCGGTGACTATCGGTACAACGACAAGCTCGGCGATGCGTCGCTCGCCGCGGTGGCGCGCCGGCACGAGATCAACGCCGGTTTCCTGGCGCGCATCAAGGCCATTTCTCCTGAGGGGTTCAACGAAGAAGACCGCACATCGCACGACCTCTTTCTCCGCAACCAGCAGGAGAGCATGAATGACTACGACCTGAAGGACTACGAGATGCCGGTCACCGCGCAGGGCGGCATCCACACGGGGCTCGCGGACCTTCCGAACTCCGTCCCGCTCGACTCCGTGAAGCACTTCGAGGACTACCTCGCGCGCCTTCACCAGATCCCGAAGGTCCTTCTGCAGACCGAAGACGTCCTTCGCGCCGGCGTGAAGGATCACCTCGTCATCGTCAAGTTCGTGGCGGAGAAGATTCCGGCACAGTGCGCCGGGATCATCGCAGCCGATCCATTTCTGATTCCGATCGGAAAAATGCCGGCGGCGTTTTCGGATGACGATAAGAAGCGGTTGAGCGATGCCATCACGGCCGCCGTGAACACCGAAGTGCTGCCGGCCTACAAGCAGTTCGCGTCCTTCATCACCACCGACTACATTCCTTACGGACGCTCCACGCTCTCGATCGAGAGCCTCCCCGACGGGAAGCGCCGTTACCAGGCGGCCATCCGGAGACTGACCACCACCCGACTGACGCCTGCGGAGATTCATCGCATCGGTCTCAGCGAGTATGACCGGATCGTCGGCGAGATGACCGTGCTGGCGAAGGCGAATGGCTACGCGGATCTTGCTGCATTCCGCGATCACATCGAGTCCGATCCGAAGTACAAGCCTGCGTCCGCGCAGGCGATCGTCGACGACTTCGACGGCTACATCAAGCAGATGCGGCCGAAGCTGCCCGCGCTCTTCAACGTCATCCCCTCCGCGCCGGTCACGGTCGAAGCGATCCCCGAGTTCCAGAAGGCCGCGGCGACGCACTACCAGACCGGCACTCCGGACGGCAAACGCCCGGGACGCGTTTCGGTGGCCGTCGCCGATTACAAGAGCCGCTCGCTCATCAACGACGAAGCGGTCGCATATCACGAGGGCATTCCGGGTCATCACATGCAGCTCTCCATCCAGCAGACCCTCAAGGGCCTGCCTGAGTTCCGCAAGCACGGCGGCAACTCGGCGTACACCGAGGGGTGGGCACTCTACTCGGAGCAACTGGGGAAGGAAGTCGGCTTCTACCAGGATCCTGGCTCAGATTACGGCCGTCTTCGTTCAGAGCTATTCCGCGCGGTGCGTCTCGTCGTCGACACCGGGATTCACGACATGGGATGGAGCCGCGATCAGGTCGTCGATTTCATGCGCAAGTCGCACGCGGTCGACGAACCGACGATCCAGTCCGAGACCGATCGCTACATCTCCTGGCCCGCGCAGGCCTGTAGCTACAAGCTCGGACAACTGAAGATCCGCGAGCTGCGTGCACGCGCCACGCAGCAGCTCGGCGCGCACTTCGACATCCGCAGCTTTCACGACGAGGTACTGGCCGGCGGCAGCCTGCCACTGGACCTGCTCGATGCCCGCGTCACGCGCTGGATCCGCGCGCAGATGCCCGTCGCCGAAAACTGACCGTCGCCTGAGACCGCACACGGCAGGTGCGCAACACCTGCCGTGTGCCTCAGGACGTCTCGAGATCGGCGAACGCTACGTGGCCCGACGGAGCGATGTGGAAGTTCTTTACCTTCCGGCTGCGGATCGCGGTCGAAGCGCCGTAGATCAACGGTATCAGGATCGCTTCATTCTCGATCATCGTCGTGATGATCCTGCGCTTCTCGGGCGAGGGATCCGCGCGATAGGCGGCCAGGGCGGCGTCCATCTCACGGCTCTTCCACCGCGCCTGGTTCGTAAGGTACTGGCCATCCGACGACACCTGCGCGGAGGAGAGCAACGACTCGTAGAACTCGGCCGGATCGGGATTGTCGGCAACCCAGCCGCCGATGCTTAGATCGTAGTCTCCGATCGTCAGCAACTGGAAGTAGTGCTCACTGCTCCTGGTCTCGATCAGCTTCACGGAGATCCCGTAGGCGGCGAGCTGACGGGCAATCTCCCTGGCAACGAGCAGCGGCTTCGGGAGATAGGGGCGAGGAATCCAGGGAACGATCAACGTCAGCATCAACGGCTTCGCAGGGTGTTTGCGCAGCAGCTCGCGATCGCGCATCTCCGTCGAGCCGCTGGCCTTCCCCATCAGTGGAGGGATGAGGTCGCCAGCGAGGAATGCGAGATGGTTCTTCTCGTAGCAGATCTCCGCGATGGGCACCGGATTGATGGCGTGCTGCAGTGCGCGGCGCAGCGTGACGTCGCGGAACATCGGCCGCTCGTTGTTGAAGAAGAGAATCCCCGTCGAGTTTCCGGGCTGCATCATCGGCTGAAAGCCCGTGATGCCGTGACGCATGACGTCGTTGACGGAAAGATTGAGCGTCAGGTCGATGTCTCCCCGCTTGGCCGCCTCGATCAGCTTTCCCGGCGTTCCGTCTCCATCCGTCGGACAGATGACAAAGAGCAGCTCGTCACTGACGGCTTTCCCGCGATACTCCGGATTGCGCTCGAGGCGGGCGACACCAGCATCCTTGATCGTCTGCATGGTCGTGCCCGGAGAGAGCTGATAGGGGCCGGTCCCGTAGAAGCTCCCGTTCCGCTCAAGGACGACGCCGGTGTTCCACTGCGAGATGACGTTCTCGAAGCGTGGGCTGTGGCCGGTCATGGCGAAGACGACGCGGCCGTTCCGCGCTGACACCGTGGCGCGGCCGCGCAGCGCGCCTGCTTTGGCGAGCGAGCGTGCCGCGATCTCCGCGGTCAGCTCCGTGCCATCTGAGAAGTAGACCCCGGTACGCACTGCCGCCGAATACACCGGCTGCGCTCCATCCCGATCCTGTCGCAGAGGTTCGGCAAAGAGCGACGGCTCCACGCCCCCCGACGCGGTCATGGCATACGGCATCTCGAAAACCTGACCCAGAATCAGGCCCGTGATCGTGTCGCCGGAATCGCGCGGATCGAGTGTGCCCACGGCGCTGAGGACGCCGATGCGCAGCGACTTCCTGGGGGCATCCACGCGAGTTCTATCTGGTATCGCAGTCATTGAGCTCAAGGCGTGCCTCTTCCCGGCTCAAACGCCGGCCTGAATTGTTGGATGTGGCGGGAGATCATCGCAGTGAATCGTCAAACGACCGATGGCCGATGCGTAAAACTGCGGTGAACGTCAGAATTGGGGGCGTTCCCGCCCAATGGATGCCGTGAGTACGTGGTGTCGTTCCGCAGGTTGCACGAGCAAGAAAACGCCAGAGGGACGAGCCCTCCGGCGTTTTGACATGATCCGCGTGATTGCCTGGCGAAAGAACTTAGTAAGCGCGAATCCCGTCGGCCAGGAATCGGCCCGTCCCACGATCCATCCGTCCAGCGACCGTGACACGGTCACCGCGGCGGAAACGCGTTTTCCGGTTGTTGACGTTGTAGGAACCGAGATCGACGTTGACCGTGCGGCCGCTGTCCGACTGAACCACCATCATGTTCTCGCGGCGGTCGAACGAGACGACCGTGCCGATCAACTGGCGTTCGTTCATGCCGCTACGACCCATCCCGTAGCCGTTGCGCGTCTGCAGAATCTCAAACGACTTGACCTGCGCATCACGCCCGTCGCCTTCGCGGCTGTAGACGTTCATGCGGACGGTGTCGCCCACCTGCAGCATCGACATCTGATAGTGGCGTCCCTGGTTCATCGGCACGATGTCACGGGGAACAACCAGATCCATCCCGTTCGTCAGACGAATGTGCTCGTTCCCGCGCCTGTCGAGCGAGGCGGAGGCGATCGTTCCTTCGACGACGCGGTTGGCCCATCCGCGATTTCCTGACTGCTGAACCTGCCGTTGGTTGTACGTGCCGTACTGCGCGAACGCCGAAGAAGCGAGCAGAAGCGGGACTGCCCCAGCCATCAGCAGATTGCGAGCTAAACCTTTTGTTTTGAACATTTAGAGGCTCCTTTTTTCAGAACTGCTTCCCTGTCTATCGCAATACATAGGCCACATCCCCGCGATTAGAATGCCCCGTTGTGAAGCTTGGGTTGACCCTCGGGAAATTCGCGCCGCTGCACCGCGGTCACCAACTCGTCATCGAGACGGCTCTCGCTGAGACGGATCACGTCATCGTCCTGATCTATCCCGCATCCGAAACGAACGTCCCTCTGACGAACCGCGCGAACTGGATCCGGACGCTCTATCCCCAGGTGGAAGTGATCGAAGCGTGGGACGGACCGGCCACCGTAGGCTACACACCCGAGATCACCAGAGGACACGATGCGTACGTCGGCTCGCTTGTCAAAGAACGGGGAGTGACGCATTTCTTCTCCAGCGAGCCCTACGGCGAGCATATCTCCCGCGGCCTGGGAGCCCAGGACCGACGCATCGATTCGGAGCGGATCCGCGTACCGGTCTCTGCCACGGCGATCCGCTCCGACCCGTACGGGCATCGCCGTTTCATGGATCCGCGCGTCTACGCGGATCTCATCACGCGAGTCGTTTTCGTCGGCGCGCCATCGACGGGCAAGACCACACTCGCCCAACACCTGGCCAGACGCTACAACACGACCTGGATGCGCGAATACGGCCGCGAATACTGGGAGACGCACAACATCGACCACCGGCTGCCGGTCGAAGACCTCGTCACCATCGCCGAAGAACACCGGCGCATTGAAGAAGAGATCGTACAGGAGGCGAACGGCATCCTCTTCGTCGACACGGAGGCCATCACGACCTCGCTCTTCTCGCGCTACTACCACGGCCGCTCGCTGCCGCGCCTCGAGCAGCTCGCGAACGAATCGCCCACCCACTACGACCTCTTCTTCCTGTGTGACGACGACTTCCCGTATGCCGATACGCCCGACCGTTCCGGTGAAGCGAACCAGAAGCTCTTCCAGCAGTGGTTCCTGGACGAGCTGGCGTGGCGCAAGGTTCCGTTCCTCACGCTTCACGGATCGATCGAAGAACGGATCACGCAGGCATCCCGAGTGCTCGACCGGTTCACGAAGTTCGCGTCGATCCTGACCGTTTGCTCAGACCTTCGCAGCTGAGCGATCCGAGGAGTACGGAACCCGTTTCGCGCCGTGGTCGGGCAACGGTTCGAACACGATCTTCTGATCGGCTCCGAACAGTCCGCGCAGCACGGCGTCCATCCCCGCGACCGGGTGCGGCAGCGTCCGCACCAGGAGCGACCCATCGGCGTTCTGATGCACGGTGAACTGGACCAGTGCGAACGGGCGGAACGCGATCGTGACGTCGATGTTGTTGAGGAGACGCCCGTCCGTCGCCTCCAGAACGACCGGCCGGCGCCCCTCGAAATCGACGAGTACCGGCGCCGCACCATCGAATGCAAGTGCCGCCCAGTCGCCCGTGCGATACCGCAGCAACGGAAGAAACGGGTTGCGGCCACCCGTGAACGTGATCTCTCCCCGCTCTCCCAGCGAAGCCACTGTGCCATCCGGACGGAGGATCTCGAGGTAGACATCGGGCAGGAACGCCTCGAAGCCGCGCGGCGACGCGACTGCGATCGGGCCGGTCTCGCACGTCGAGTAGAGGTCGATGACCGGACAACCGAAGCGCTGTTCGAGACGCTCGCGCGTCGCCGGAAGGAGCAACACCGCAGTCGAGATCATCGCCTTCGGCCGGATCGCCACCGGCAGCGCCGCGAGATCGGCGAACGACATGGGATCGCCGGTCAGAATCTCGGGATCGAGGGCATCGAGAAACCGCACGCGATCACCGGCGTCGCGCCACTCCGCGGGATTCAGATTGACCTTCACGTGCGCGGCACCGCCGAGGTAAGAGGAGAGGCTGGCGTAGGTGAAGGTGGTGGACTGCGAGCAGACGAAGACGATCGCCGTTCGCCGCGCGCCTCCGTCCAGCGTCAGACCGTGGCGCGCCAATGCCTTGCGGAGGATCGGCAGACGCATCGACGCAACGTCCGGATGACTCAACACATCCATCGAGTGGCCGCTCGCTCCCGACGTCCAGTAGTTGATCATGTCGTCGAGCGGCTGGGAGTCCGGAACGAACGACCACGGTTCCCGCTGCAGGTCCGCGCGAGAAATCGGAGGGAGCTCTGCGAACGAACCGGCAGTGCTTCCACGACGTCGGTAGAACGGCACGTCGCGAAGACACCGCGCGGTGAACGCAGTCACCCACGACGGCATCTCCAACGCGCTCCACGACGGATCGTTCGCGAAGATCGCGCGTTCGTACGCGCGAACACGCTCGTGGCCCGCGCTCGTGAGCCGGTCCCCGCAGGTCATGTTGTAACGCGGCGCCGACGGATGCTGCCGCAGCTCATCGAGCCAGCCTCGACCGGCCGCGTCGATCAGCGGAAAGCGTTCGTCGTCCGTCAGCGCCCGGTCGTCACTCATTCGCGTCCATATGCCGCCGCTGCTTCCTCGGCGGCCTTTTTTCGCATCGCCTCGCGCACCTGCCGCACACGCTCCTGCGCGGCACGCGTCTCCTGCACCACGCGCGTGCGCTCGACACTGCTCAGGGTGTTCAAGCGATCGGCGGCCTGCGCCTCGCTCTCGCCCGCCGGCCGCAGTCCGAGGGCGCGGAGACAGAGCCGCACGAACTCTTCGCGGCGATCAGGGTCCGTAACGAACGCGTCCGGCTCGACGAGCGCCGCGACCTCGCCGAAGGTCTCACTGAGCAGACTCATGGCCTGCGCGGCGAATCGTTGCTGGTCGCGAAACCAGGGGTCGTACAGGAGCCACGACGCGATGAGGGTGATTTGCAGCCGCCTGGCCATCAAGTCGGAGGTGCCACGGAATCGCGCCAGTTCCGCGGCCGTCAGGAGTGTGCCGCCGAGTGCACGGACAAGGTCGGAGACGACCGCGGCGACATCGACGACCCCACGCGATCCGATCATCGGCTCCGCCAGAAAATCGGCCGGACACTCCGACAATCGATGCGTGAGCGCCTGCAGGTCCGGCCCTTCGGTCGTCGCCGTCATCATGCGGACCTCCGCCCGCGTTCCGGCTCGCCGAATGTCTTGCGGCTGAACTCGCGCGCAAACGCGACGATGTCTTCCCACTGCCGCACGGACGAGACCGACCAGCCGTCATCCTGCATCCGCTTCACACCGGGACGCTCGAATTCGAAGGGCATGTTCAACACAAAGGTTCCACCGCCGCGAGCCTTCGCCAGAGCGTCGCGCGCGACCTCCCAGCCGGTCCGGCGCGGGTCGGGACCGGCGCGTCCAGCGCTCGTCTCATTGAGCATCGCGAAGATGTCATGGTCCGTGACGATGAGAATGTGCACCGGGCGGGCGGAAGGCTTGCGCGGATCGAACGTCTCCGCGAGCCGGTGAATCCCGAAGGAATAGCCGGTGCCGAGATAACTGGTAAGCGTCTTCAGGATCTCCTTCTCGTCGCGACCGAAGTCGTCGGTCGACACGTATTTTCCCGGCTCGCCCGAGAGCACGACTTTCACACGCGCTCCGGCCCGCAACGCGGAGAGCGCCACGATCGTGCCGGCCAGGATCGGGAACGACGCCTGGAGGCGCGGGTTTCCCATCGAGCCCGAACAGTCGATACCGACGTAAAGATCGAGCGGCTCGCGGTGCGGCGTCGTGCCATCCATCGTTCCGTACACACGCTTCAGGGTCGTGTAACCAGGGATCACCTGCGGATTCAGGATGACACTTTCGACGATGTCGAGCTCCTCGAGTGCCTCGCCCGCGTCCCACGGTTCCAGACTCTCAGCTAATGGCTCGCTCGACTTCGGCATCTCCCGCGAGGGGAAACGGATCAGGTGCGGCATGGCCCGCTCGCGGTAGTAACGCGAGACTACCTCGTCCTCCGAGAGCTTCACCCCCACACTCTTCAGGATGTCCACATACTGGGAGGGTTCGCGATAACGCTTGCGCGGCACACCGTCGCCGGTAGCGCTCGCCGCGTCGTTGATCTCGGGACGATCCCGTTGCTCCGCCGGGGCTGGAACACCGCTGACTGCTTCATCGAGCGACGGATGAACGGCCTCTTCGCCGTCGTCGATCTCGGCAAGACCATCGGGCATTCCCCCTTCGGCGCGGCCATGGGTGTCGAGCCAGCTCTTGAGCATCTCCTCGACCTCCTTAGCGTCGCTCTCGACGTAGTCGAAGCAAAGTGCGGCGAACCCTCCCGCACCGCGCAGCCAGTCGTTCGCGTAGACGCGGATGAGACGCGCACCGAGCATCGCGTCGGTCTCGATCTTCGCGTCCACAGCCGCTCGCGCGAGCGTCCCGCGTTCGAGACTCCAGAGGATCTCGCACATCCGCATGTAGAACGTCCAGAGGCGGTTCGCCGAGGCGCCGGAGAGTCTCGCGTAGATGTCTCCCATCCGCAACTCGGAGTAGCGGGCCAGCCGATCGTTGATGAGCAGGTCGGTGTAGAGGTTCGAGACCAGACCGGCGAATCGTTCGAGCGTCGGCAGACCGTTGCGGATGCGCGCCATGAGCTTCGCCTCATCCGTGAGATCCGCCGGGCAATAGACGTGGTGACCGATCTCATGCCCCATGACCTCGAGCGGATAGTCCTGCAGGCCCAGGGTGCGGACCTGCTCCAGGCTGATGACGATGGTTTGATCGGTAAGCCGGATCATCGCGAAGCTTCCCGACAATTGCTCCGCCTTCTCCTCGGCTTTGCTGAAACAGAAGTGCGGTTCGCGCAGCTTCGTGAAGCGGCTCCAGAGGTCCAGCGCGCCGGGCCATGCGGCCCGCCACGTGGTCAGGATCGCTTCACGCTCACTCGAGTTCATTGCATTGCGATCAGGAAGATCTGATGCGACTGGTCAATCGTCACGGCCAGCGTGCGCCCGTCGCTGGCGGAGCTCGTCGCGTTGGCGAGCCCCGCGAACGTGACACGCGCTTGACCGAACGTGACCTCGCCGTCGCGTGACAGATGAAAGTCGCTCCCCCCGTTCTCCTTCTGTGGCGACGTCGACAGCGCCAGAAGCGCGGAGCCCCAGAGATCCGCGACGACCGCCCAGTCGTTCTCACGATCCGCAGCGATGATTGATCCCCGCGACGCAAAGACCCTCGGCGGATTCTGAAAATGGCCGCCGAAGCCTCGGAAGGCACCGATGATCGAGACGACCCGCAACGTGGACGGCGCCTCGAACGCATTCTGCGGCGCGAGCCATGGATCGACCTGCAGACGATCGAGCATCGGGTTGAATCGAGCCGGGTCCGATCCGGCCATCCCCAGTACACGCAGGCCCAGCTCGGGATCCAGGGTGCGGCACGAGGCCAGCGCGCCCTGGCGATGCTGCGCCATCCCGCACCGCCACGCGAGTACGTGTCCGGCCGCGCGAAACGACGCCAGATCCGAGACCATCAGCGCGATCGGTGTCATCTCCCGGATCCAGACGTCCGGCCGCGAACCCTCATGCGCCGCCAGGTTGTACAACGCGTTCGTCACGCTCCCGATCAACGCCACCGGCTCCTCGGCCAGCAACCAGGGAGCATTCGGAATGACGGAGCGCCATCCGTCACCGATGACCGGATGGCGAGACTGCGGACCGAGCAATCCTGCCGCGAACAACTCCAGCGACAGGTCGTACGCGGCCGTCACGACGGTGTCGACACGCTCCGGGCGCACGCGCTCGACCGCGTCGGCCATCGGCGTAAGGACGTCGCGCAGGTGTTGCTTGAACGCTTCCCCATCCACACGCCCGCCCGTCGCCTGCGCGTGTGCGAACCGCGCGTTGAACCGTTCCCGTCCGCGCTCGAGGGCGCGTCCCAGCGCCGCACTGGTCACTGCTTCCACTGAAGCCATTTCAGATAGTTCGTGTAGCGCTGGTGAAGGTATTTCAACTTGAGAAGATCATCGAACATGTGGCCGTACATCTTCCGGCCTTTGCTCCAGTCGGCCAGGACGCGCTCGATCTTCACCATCCGCTCGCGCGCCTCGCTGGCCGGGAGGCCTTCCAGGCCATTCGCGAACTCGGCATCCAGTGCGCGAACCGGGTCATCGTGGTCGAGGTTCAGCCGGTCGTACTCGCGGCAGGAGAGATCGAAGAGGGAACGGATCCAGCCGACCTTGTCCGTACGGAACTGTGAGTTCTCGGGAGTCTCGAAGAACGGCGAGTCGGCGTTCTGCGTGAGCTTGTCGTGGAGGGCGAACGGGATGATCTGCCGCACGTCGTCGAAGGAGACCTCGTCCTTGCCCCGGAAATACGCGGTGGCCTTGACGAAGCGCAGCAGCGTCATGAGGGCGCGGACCGAGAGGCCGTTCGTCGTCTGCGCGCCGAGGTCGCGGATCTTGTCCTTGCCGGAATCCTGGGCAGCCATGAGGCTGTAGTCGACGCCAGCCAGCTTCACCGTGTCCTTGGTCTTGTATTCGAACTGATCGGCAGCGGCCTCCGCAAACTCAAACTGGCCGGCGAAGAACTCGATGCGGCGTCGCAGCGCGTCGGGGACGGAGATGGCCATGATGTCGCGATGCATCTGGTCGATCTCGGCCTCGTTGAAGATGATCTGCGGAGGGACGATCGTCTCCGGCTGCACGCCGCTCTCAACGCGCAGCAGCAGATCGCCGAGGAAGCGGGTGTTGAAGTGCAGCGCCTTGACGACGATGTCGATGCGGTCGCGCAGCGCTTCGATGACCTGGTACGTCCCGCCGCCGGCGTCGTCGTTCGCGGTGAGATACCACGCTGACTCCGGACACTCGTAGATGTGATCGAGGATCTCGGCGTAGTTGTCGGCGAGCACCGTCAGCAGCGCCGACTGCGTGCGCGTCGGGATGCGGTTGTACTCGTCGATGATCTTCACGCGCATGGCCAGCCACTTGCGCCACGAGATCTCGATGTCGTCCATGCTCTTCGCGCTGACGAGGGCCGACGGCAACGGATTGCCGAGGAGATCGGAGATCGTCATCTGCGGCTGACCGTGCTGGATGGCGCGGCGCACATCCGGCAGCGAGTAGCCCGCCAGGATGCCCATGAGGATCGCGCTGGCCGTCTTGCCGCGGCCCGGACCTCCGACGAGCAGACAACGTCCACGCACGACCAGGTTGAGCAGAGGGAGCAGGACGAAGCTGCAGTAGCTTTGATCCGAGGGAAGCGTGAGCTTGCTCTTCCGATCGCCGAAGGTGAACGTCTGGGGCGGTCCGTCGTTGTATTCAATGTCGTAGAACGGGCTGATGATCGCGGAGTTGACCATCCAGAAGTACGCCTGGCGAAGGCGCTCATCGAGGCGTGGCCTGGCGTCAGCAGTGGACGACGTCTCCGCGATCGGACCGCGATAGAGGTCGGCGACATCGAACGCGCGAACGCGCTCTGCCGGCTGCGGATTGGTCGGGGCCTCCGACACTCTGCGGAACGGATTCAGCGAAATGGCCATGGGGATATGGCCGTCATGGTATCGCGTGAGCTGGAACGGGGGCTGCCGGCCACTCCTGTGGGAAGCACCGCGAGCCCCAGTGGGGCGCCGGCGGCCTCGCCGGCGCCGGCCGCAGGCCGGTTCCGGGACACGGTCATCGTCGCAGACCCGCCGGCGAGGCCGCCGGCGCCCCACCTTCAGCGCTTGATGTGTTGTCCTCTCGTTGCATCCGTGGGCGTCCTTCGTCTATCCTCCGCCGTCGTACCGAAGGCAGGGAATAGCGCTGATTCCGGCGTCTGTTCGTGCCGGTCTGGATCTTTCAGGCCCTTAGCTCAGTTGGTTAGAGCGCCACCTTGACACGGTGGAGGTCAGCGGTTCGAGTCCGCTAGGGCCTACCATGACGCAGCCTTCATCCGCCGGCGCCGAGCCGGCGGTTTTGTATCGGCAGACCGACCATGGGCCGCAAAGCACGCGAGAAGCAGATCCGCGCCGTTCCCGGCCACCTAAAGCCTGCGCTCCGCAAGGACCCTCCACCGATCGAGCCGGGTTGGTCGAAACGCGACTGGATCATCGTGGCGGCCCTGGCCACCCTCACGCTGATCGTCTTCGGTCCGGTCACCTCGCACACCTTCCTCAACTTCGACGATGGCCAGTTCGTCTATGAGAACTCTCACGTGCTGCATGGCGATGTCGCGTGGGCGCTGACGTCGGCCGAACTCGGCTGGTATCCCCTCACATGGCTAAGCCACATGCTCGACGTCTCGATCTGGGGTTCGCGCGCAGGGATGCATCTGCTGACCGGCGTCGTCCTTCACGCGCTCAGCGCCGTCGTTCTCTTCCTCGCGCTGCGCCGGCTGACGCGCGCACCGTGGCCAGCTGCCTTCGTGGCTGCACTCTTTGCCATTCATCCGATGCATGTGGAGTCGGTTGCCTGGGCGTCCGAACGGAAGGACACGCTCTCCACGTTTTTCGCAATGCTGGCCCTCTGGCGCTACGCCCGCGCGCCACGGCGGATGCTCGGAGTCTCCATCGCGCTGGCCCTGTCACTGATGGCCAAGCAGATGTACATCACGCTTCCGTTCGTCCTCCTGCTGCTGGACGTCTGGCCACTCGAGCGCCTCACGACGCGCGACGACCTACGGCAACGGGTCTTCGAGAAATGGCCGCTGTTCCTACTGGCGACAGCAGGCGCCGTGGCCGCATGGATCGGCCAGCGGAACCTGAAAGCGATGCAGGCCGTCACGTCGCTCCCGCTCATGGAGCGCCTCGCCAACGCGCTGGCCGCATACGCCACTTATGTCGGGAAGCTGTTCGTGCCGATGAACATGGCACTCCCCTACCCGCTGACGCGCGTCTCACTCCGCGCTGCGATACTCCCGTTCCTTCTCGTCACTACGATCACCATCGCGGTCGTCTTGGTTCGCCGGTCTGCGCCGTTCCTCGTTGCCGGCTGGTTCTGGTTCCTTGGCACCCTCGTTCCTGTGATCGGGATCGTCGCGATCGGCAGCCAGGCGATGGCGGATCGCTACACGTACTTCCCCTACATCGGACTGTTCCTCGCGATCACCTTCGGATGCGTGGTGCTGGCGGAACGGTGGCACATTCCGCAACGGGCACTCGGCGCGGCCGCCGTGATCGCGATCGCGGCGCTCGCGATCACGGCGACACACCAGCTTCGCTACTGGGAAACCTCCGAGACGTTGTTTACACACACTCTGGCCGTCACCCGCGACAACTCCGTCGCCGAATACCTCCTGGGCCAGGCGTTGCAGGGGACGAAGCCGGACGAAGCGATCCCTCATCTGCGCCGCGCGATCGTACTGACGGAAGCGACGCTCCAACAGGCTGGGGCGATCCCGCCCGACTGGTACCCGCAGGCCTACGTCGCCACCGGCACCGCGCGATTGACAAAGGCTCGTCTGCTGCCGCAGTCCGTCCAGCGCGATGCGCTCATCGCCGAAGCCGTTGCCGACTACCGGCAGGCACTGGCGATCGATCCGAACGCGGCGCACGCACAGCACAACCTCGCCGTCGCAGGCCAGATAACGGGGGCACGCCGATGACCGCGCGTTGCGCGTCAAACAACCATATTCGGTAGCCTCGACGCTTCCACCGCGCACGTTCCGTAAGGCTCAGGTCTTGCTGATCGTTCCTTAATGCCGCAGTACGAGGACCGTTTCCAGCGAGATTTCTCGGCCAGTCCGATTCCTACTGTGATCTGGATTCGGAAAGGGAGCGAGTTCGTCTTCGAGGACGCGAACCCGGCGGCGGCAAACCTATCTCACGGTCTGACCACCGAATACCTCGGCCAGACGGCCTCCTTCATCTACCGCCAGCGTCCCGACATGATCGAGCTTCTCGAGCTCGCATGGACGCTGCAACAGCCGCTCGCTCATTCCCTTCCCGTCCGCATTCTCGTCGCAGGAAGAGAGCTGATGCTGCGTATCGACGTCTCACCGCTCCCACCCGACCGTGTCGCGATGCACGCCATCGATTTCACTGCCCAGTTCGAGGCCGAGGAGCGCGTGGGATCGAACGAACGGCGGAACGAGATCCTGTTCGAACAGGCATCCGATGGCATCGTCAGACTCGACGATTTTGGCCGCGTTATCGAGGCGAACTCGGTGGCCGCGTCCATGCTCGGCTACGACGGCGCGCCCTTGACTGGCGTGCACCTCCTCGATCTGGCGCAGGACGGGGAGCCGGCACCGGCCACGCGTGGTGCGGGTGAGACCGTCGTCAGCGAGAAGACCTTCCGCCGCCAAGACGGTGGGATGGCGCGGCTGGAGCTGAGCGGACGTTCTCTGGCCGGCGGTGGGTTGATCCTGTTTCTGCGTGATCTCACCAGCCGGTGGGTGCGCGAGGAGGCGCTGCGCACGCGCGAACAGCAGAGCTGGAGAATGATCGAGCTCTCGCCAGACGCGATCTGTGTGATCACGCAGGGCCGGATCGTCTACGTGAATGCCGCATTCCTGCGCATGGCCGGTGCGGCCGGTCGAAACGACGTGATCGGGAAATCCGTCCTTTCCTTCGTTCATCCGGACGATCGCTCCACCGTCGAGCGACGTCTTCGTCAGACGACCGGAACCGACGCTGCTTCCCCCACTACCGAAAGACTGGTCCGCCTCGACGGCGCGATGGTCCACGTCGAGGTGGCGGGGATCCCACTCGACTACGAGCATCAACCTTCCGTGCAGGTGATGCTCCGCGACGTCAGTGAGCGGGTGCGGCAGCAGGAGGCGCTCCAATTGTCCGAGGAGCGTTACCGCGGACTGTTCGAGAACTCGTCGGACGTGATCTATCGTTTCGCGACCGACGGCGTGGTTCTGGACGTCAGTCCCGCCATCACCAGGCTCACTGGTTGGACCGCGGAAGACATCAGGGGTTCTCAGTTTCGGGAGTTCCTGCATCCGGACGATGTCGAGGGCGCCCTGGTGGCATTCCGTTCGACGCTCACGAACGGACTCACGCGCCAGCTCATCCGCGTTCGCACGCGCGACGGCAAGTACGTGACGCTGGAGACGATCAACACGCCGGAGATCATCAACGGAGAGGTTGTGGCGGTGTTCGGCACCGCGCGCGACGTCACCGCCACGCATGCGGCGATGGAGGAGCTCAGGGCCAGTCAGCGTCTGCTGGCCACCGTCCTGAACCGGCTCCCGGTCGGTGTTGCGGTCACCGACGATCAGGGGCGGATCGTGCGCTCCAACGCCGCCGGCGACGCCATCTGGGGATTTCATCGCACGCACATCGCGCTGGCGGCGCCGAAGGTCTACCGCGCCTGGTGGGCGCACAACAATCAGCCGGTCAAACCCGAAGAGTGGGCGTCTTCGCGCGCGTTACACACGGGCCAGACCGTATTGAACGACCTCGTCGAAATCGAGGCACGCGACGGAACCCGCAAGATCATCATGAATTCGGCAGCTCCACTGATCGATGACGACGGGCGGATCCACGGCGCGGTGATGCTGAACCAGGACGTGACCGAACTCCGCAGCCACGAGAAGCAGCGCGAGGAAATGGCCACCCGCCTGCGCGAGGTAATCTCGTCGACGAGTGACGGGATCTGCACCATCGACACGCGTGGACGGACGGTCCTGGCCAGTCCCGCCGCGGCACGCATGCTCGGTGTATCCGATGAGGCTCTCCTCGGCGCCGATCTCGATGCACTGGCCCATGGCGGCCCATCACCGGCACAGCAGAACATGTTCACGGAGGTCATGCGCACGGGGCAGGCGCGACCTCTCTATCAGGATGTCTTTCATCGTCGCGACGGACCCGACTTCGACGTGGAAGTGTCCTGCGCCCCGATCCTCATCGACGGCGAAGCGCGCGGCGCGGTCGTCACGTTCCGTGATGTGACGCGCCGGAATGTCCTGGAGCGGGAGTTGGAGAGGGCGCAACGGTTATCCTCGATCGGCCAGCTCGCCGCCACGGTCGCCCACGAATTCAACAATGTGCTCATGGGCATCAGTCCGTTCATGGAGGTCATCAACCGCCGCGCCGGAAACGATGAACAGCTCCGCTCAGTCTCCGACCACATTCAGCAGGCGCTGCACCGCGGAAAGCAGATCACCCGCGAGATTCTGAAGTTCGCGCAGGCTCCGGAGCCCGAGCTGCGTCCCATCCAACTCAGCAAGCTCCTCGAGTCGTCGCTGCCGGAATTGCGCGCGATCGCGGGACCGAGAGTGCGGGTACAAATCACCGGTGATCCCGCCAACCTGGCCACGCGTGTCGATCCGACGCAGGTGCATCAAGCGCTCAGCAATCTGGTCTCGAACGCGCGGGACGCCATGAAAGGTGACGGGACGATCGAAATCGAGGCAGCGCTGCCCGAGCCCGGAGAGGTTCCGCAACTCACCCCGGCGGATTGGATACGGATCTCGGTAAAGGACCATGGCGCGGGGATCCCTCCGGAGATCCGCGAACGGATCTTCGAGCCTCTCTACACCACGAAACAAGCGGGAGGCACCGGCCTCGGGCTGGCGGTCGTGCAGCAAGTCGTCACCAAACACGGTGGCCTCATCGAAGTCGACAGCATCCTCGGATACGGAACCGCGTTCCGGCTCTACTTCCGCCGCTGCGATCCGCCGGAGGAAAGCACTGCCGCGGAATCGCAACGCAGCCGCCGCGCCGCACGAACGATCCTGCTGGTGGAGGATGACGAGAATGTATCGGCCGGTCTTGCGGCCGTACTGGAATTCGAGGGCATCGACACGCACGTCGTCGCTCGAGGAGGCGAGGCGGAAGAGGCTGTGGCGCGGCTCCACCCCGACGCCGTCGTGCTCGACCGCGGCCTGCCGGACATGGACGGGCTCGAGGTCTCACGCGTTCTGCTGGCACGCTGGCCGGGACTGCCGCTGATCTTCTCCACCGGTCACGGCGGGCGAGAAGACATCGAGGAGCTCGCGAAAAACCCCCACGTCGCCTATCTCCTCAAGCCATACTCGGTGTCGGTGCTGCTCGACGCGCTCGACCAGATCCTGCCTGAAAGTTCTTCCGCGACGTGAGCTCATCCGAGTCGGGCGGAGGGAAGGGGCACTCTCCAATTCCGCACGCGGCTCCGGCGCGTCGGAATGCCGGTCGTTTCACAACTCGCTCGCGAACCGGTTCCGACGAGTGACTGCGCTACTTCACGAACTTCCTGACCGTCTCGTCAATCGCCCGCCGCACCGCCGCGTCGCTCCCCAACTTCGGCGTCCAGCCCAATGCAGTCATGCGTGCTGTGTCGAGGCGCACTTTCGGCACATCGCCCGGCCACCCGCGCGATCCCCCGGTGCGGCTGACGGCTACGTTCGCAACATCGAGGCCCATCGCTTCGATCGTCCAGCCGGCGATCTGGTTGACCGACGTCCAGTCCGGCACCGCGAGGTTGTAGCAGTTGACCAGATCCCTCGCCGTCACGTGGCCGAACATCATGCCGTCCAGGCAATCCTGCACATGGACATACGGCTTCGACTGCGTGCCGTCGCCGAGGATCTCGAGGCGCGTGGGGTCTTTCTGGAGCTTAAGGACGAAGTCGTGGATGACGCCATGCGTCGGATAGGCGCCGACGATGTTCCCGAAGCGGAAGATCCAGCTCTTCATCTGATACGCGGCAGCGAAGGCGGTGATCAACGTCTCGCAGGCGATCTTGCTGGCGGCGTAGAACGAGATCGGGAAGAGCGGGCCGTAGTTCTCCGGCGTGGGCAGCACCGTCGGCTCGCCGTAGATCGCGCCGCTGCTGGAGAAGATCAACTCCTTCGTCCCACCCAGCCGCATCGCCTCGAGCACGTTGTACGTCACCAGCGTTCCACCCTTGAGGTCGAAATCGGTGAAGCTGGTTCCGAAGCTGATGTCGCTGTTCGCCGCCAGGTGCCACACGCGCTCCGGTTTCAACTGCTGAAACAACGTCTCGACGCGCACGCGATCGAGCAGGTCGAACTCGTGAAACGTGAAACCGGGCTTGTCCAGTGACCTGGCGATGTACTCGCGCTTGCCGAGAAAGAAGTTGTCGATGCCGTGGACCTCGTGGCCGTCCGCGAGGAGGCGCTCGATGAGGTTGGTGGCGATGAATCCTGCAGCACCGGTAACGACGATTCTCAATCCCTGTCTCCTTCGAGTCCTCTGCGCGTCCTCTCCAATTCTTCGGGCGTCCCGATGTCGAAGAAGTTCCGGTCGACGATCTCACATGCGAATTCGCCTTCGGCAGCCAGCGCGGGAAAGATCGTCTCTTCGAAGGAGCATGCGCCGCTCGCCGGCAGCCGGTCGATGACGGCGGCCGGCATCAGCGAGAAGCCGGCATCGATGTAGGGCAGCTCCTGCGCGCGCTTGTCGAAACGGACGACGCGATCGCCGTCGACCGCGGTGTTTCCCGCGTCGCGGCGCGGATAGACGGCGAGGCAGGGACCGGTGTGGGCGCTCACAAAACGATCGTAGTCGAAGTGCCGGAGCACATCGCCGTAGGTCATCAAAAATCGCTCGCCGAGCAATACACGAGCTTCGCGGATTGCGCCCCCGGTCCCGAGCGGCTCGGTCTCACGGCTGTAGCGGATGCGCACGCCGAACGCCGCGCCGTCATCGAAATGTGCTTCGACGACATCGGCGCGGAACCCGGTCAGCAGCACGATGTCGCGCAGCCCGCAGCGCGCAAACGAATCGATGACGCGCTCGAGATACGGCCGCCCTGCGATCGGGATCATCGGCTTGGGCCTCCCCTGGGTGAGGGCACCGAGGCGCGTTCCGAAGCCGCCGGCCAGGATGGCCACGGTGACGTCTGTCATCGGGAGATCCTGGCATTCCGCTGGGGATGGGCGATCGGGCGGCACCGTTCGATGTTGAATGTTGAATGGTTCCAATAGGTTGTCGATGGGAGCACTGGATCGAGCGGAACGCATTCAACATTCAAGATGCAACATTGAACATTCAGCATCGCATTCGTCCGGTGCCGCCTAGCGACCTGGAGACCCTCGCCGAATGCGTCTCGCCCGCCAGAGCCTCTTAAACGTCCACACCGTCGAGTTCCATCGTTGAAGGGTGGACGCGCCGATCCGATCGCGATACTCGATCGGAATCTCCTTCACGCGATAGCCCATGCGATACGGAATCACGAGCATGTCCACCGGCAGCGCCGGACCGTTCGCATCCCAGGCCACAGTCTCGATCATCGTCTTGCGATACGCACGCATGCCGCTATGAACGTCCGTCGTCCGGATTCCGTGAAGCAGCCGCGCGGTCCAGGCGAAGATGCGATTGGCAAGATAGTTCGCGAATGGCATCGCCTTCGGGCGTTTGGCCAAGCGCGTGGCGTTGACGAGGTCGTAGCCCTCGTCGACGAGCGAAACGAGCGTCGGAATCGTCTCGACGGGATACGTGTCATCGCAATCGAGCGTAATGACGATGTCTCCGGCGGCGTCACGCACGGCGCGGTCCATGGCCGGGCCGTAGCCTTTCGGAGGGAACTGTTTGAAGACGCGGCATCCGAGCTCCGTTGCGATCTC
Source organism: Thermoanaerobaculia bacterium (assembly GCA_038244715.1). GTDB lineage: Bacteria > Acidobacteriota > Thermoanaerobaculia > Gp7-AA8 > Gp7-AA8 > JADGNZ01. The sequence continues at coordinate 117,899 of JBBRTE010000010.1, read as the reverse complement.
GGCCGTACGGTCTTTGCTCGAGTCGACGAGGAAAATCTCGGCCTCGGGAGCGACGCGGCGGATGTCCGCCACGACCTTGGCGACGGCGCGCTCCTCGTTGAGCGTGATCATAGAGACGGTGAGTTTCATACGTTGGCCATCGTACCGGTCCGGCGGCATTCCATGATCATCTGGAATGCCAGCGGGCCGGGCAAAAGCCGCGAAAGAAAGGTCTCGATCGGATACAGAGTTTTTAGGTAGAGCTTGTACGGCCGCGATTCGAGGAGCGCGGATGGATCATGCGCTTGATCGTCGCCACCGCCACCTAGGAACATCTTCGCCAGTGGAACGAAGGGGCGAACGAGACCAGGGTTATGGGTCTGCACTACGACGTACAGCCCCGCAAGCTTGATCATCTGATGCGCGGTGTGGTGGGTAAAAAACCGCAGATGCGTGCGATCGAGCACGCCTGTCTCCTGGTAGTGAAAGCGCCCGAGGAGCAGGTTCAGCCGCACGGACCAGAGGCCGACGTTGGGAAGCGAGATGATGACCGTACCGCCATCCTTGAGCAGATCGAGGTAGCCGCGCAGAATCCCGATCGGCCAGGCCAGATGTTCCAGAACGTCAGCGAAAATGATGACGTCGAAGCGGCGGCTCCCGAGTGACCGCTTCACATCGTCGAGCCGTTGCAGATCAGCGTGAATGACCTCGGTCACCCGCTCGCGCGCCACCGCGACCGCCTCCGCGCTCGATTCGATTCCTGTGACGCGGTTTCCACGCTTGGCGATGTGTTGCGAGGTCGTGGCAAAGCCGCAGCCGACATCGAGCACCTCGAGGTCGTTCCGGTTGCCCCAGAGGCGCAGCAATCCCCAGTTGACGTCTTCGAAGTACTGGTAGGAGCTCGATTCGTACATTGGGGACTGACTGTCAGCGCGAAGGCGCGGCCAGCTCCTTCGACAATGCGATCGCCCGCTCGATGCAGACGTCGCTGTTGATGTAGTCGAACTGCGCGAAGCGGCCGAGGAGATGGAGACCGGTCGCGGCGACGGCGTTGCGCATGGCGGTGACATTCGCGCGATAGTCGAGATCGTAGACGGGATAGCCGTAGAGAAACCGCACGACCTTGCGATAGACGATCGTGGCCGGATCGACGAGACCGGTGATTTCCAGCTCGCGAATCGTCTGCTCGATGATCGCCTCATCGGACATCTCCCACGCTCCGTCGACACCTGCGTTGGTGGTGATCTCGGCCATCACGGACGACGACCCTTCCGGCACGCAGCGTTCGCTGAAGGCCTTGGGGAACGAGAGCCGGTGAAAGAGCAGCTCGGGATCGGGAACATAGAGCGCGGTGTAGGGATAGCCCCGGTCTTCGTTACAACCGATCAGCACGTTGATCAGCGAGTTGTAGCGAAGTGTGCCCAGCAGTTTGTGTACCTCGTCCGGCGCATCGGTCCACACCTTCAGCAGCTCGTGAATCGGCAGCGTCGAGACGAGCGTGTCATACGTTCGCTCCTCGCCCGCAGCCGACGTGACGCGCCAGCGCTTGCCGTCGCGCGCGACCGCGGCCACCTGCCAATTCGTGCGAATGTCGCCGCGCACCTTCGCCTCGAACGCGTGTACGAGCGACTCGTACCCCCCCTCCACCGGATAGTAGAAATTCAACTGATGCAGATACCCCTCGGTCGAAATCCCGATCGACGACTTCAGGACGTCCTCCATCGGCGGTTTCGGGATGCGCTCGACGAACTCGAGGCCGAGCTTCGTGGCCGGGTAGTTCCAGATCTTCTCGTTGTATGGGATGAAGTACTTCTCCGAGATACCGGCGCCGAACGTCTTGTACGACCAGTCGGCCAGGTTCGAGACGACATCGTCGCTGTGCGGATTGACGATGTAGCCGTAGATGCAGTCGAAGTTGTCCTGTGGCGGCAGTGAGGCCAGATCGTTCTCAAAGGGGTACTTCACGAGGCGGCCCTTGAACCAGATCTTGTTCTCGCGGCGGCGCTGGTGAACGTTGTCGCCGAGGGTGGCCACCATGAGGGCCAGCACCTCCTTGTTCTTGCTGAACATGATGTGCGGGCCGGCGGCGTCGAACGTGAAGCCGTCCTCGATCACCGTGCCGCACAGGCCGCCGAGACGGGCGCGGCGCTCGACGACTTCGACACCGTCCCCGAGGAAGGAGGCCAGCGCGATGCCGGAGATTCCTCCTCCGAGAATACCGATCGAATGATGCGTCATGAGGGGCGCGTATTGTAGCCGCTCATCGATCGCGATATGCCAGCACGGTGAGATCCGGAATGTGCCAGCGGGGAGGAGCGGAGGCCTCGAGCGTCACGTCGCGCGGAGGGAGGGCGAAGAGCGCTTCCCGATCGACGCGCGGAAGCATGATCCCAACTGGCGCCGGCGTGTTGTTTGCGGCGGCGAGGTGATCGAGCCGGTGCAGAGCCAGCCTCCTGGTTCCGGGCGCTACGAGAGCACCGTTGACCGCGAAGGCGACCGATGAGCCCATAGCGTCCGCGGGTCGAATGACCACCATCGAACGGTCGCGCCACAGGGGCGTCTCGAAGTAGAACGGCTGCCGGAACCATGGGTGCGCTGCCAGCCGCGGCGATGCGTAGATCGTGTAGGTACCGTCGGCGGGGACGACCCAGTCGACGCGATTGCCGCTGGCCAGGAGCGCGCTCATACCGGGCAGCCAGAGGTCGGTCTCAGCGGGCAGGTAGTGTGCGACGACGGCGCGGGCAAGGTCGTGATGGCGCAACATCCAGCCGCGCGTATCGTGATCCGCGATCACCGCCGCGGGAGGATCGGCGAGAAGGCCGGCCGCCGTGTAGGACTCGAACGTGCCGTGCTGTTCGAGCTCGGTCACGATCATCCGGAGGAACCAGTAACGGTACGCCGGGGATCTCCGCAACGCCCATCCCACGCTGTCCCACACCTTCGATTCCGGCAGCGTCTGGCGATCCACCTCCGTCATGATCTGGTGCTGATAGCGCGTGTCGCCTTCCTTGCCGCGGAAGGTGCCGACAGCCGTGCTGATGATCAGCAACACCGCCATCGACCCCATCGCGACACGTTTCGGAACGCGTGACTCGATCACCATCGCCACGAAGGGAATCAACGTCAGCACGACGATCTCGAAGTGATAGTTGTAGATGAATTTCATCGCAGCGATGAAGAGGAGATTGGCGGCCGCGAGGAAGGCGAGATAGAAACGATCGTCCGGCGTGCGCCACCGCCGCACCAGGATCCCTGCGACGCCGACGACTCCGGCCACGAGGACGATGATTCCCGCCGGATCGATCCCCGAGGGGTCGAACTCGACGTGACTACCGGAAGCATCGAAGAGCCGGCGAACGCCGATCTGCACCGCCAGCCGGAAGAGAAACACGCCCGGGATCGCGGGAGCGAGGCGGTCGGCGAGGAAATTCTCGCTCCACATGCGGCGGAAGGCGATCGCGGCCGAATTCGTCGCCACGAAGTAGAGCGCACCGAGGAGGAACGTCCCCGCCGCGCCGGCGATGATCCAGTTCGCCCGAACGTTGCCGCTCCATCGACGGGCATCGACCCGGACGATGCGGATCAGGAGCACGGCGATGGCGATAACGGGACCGAGGCGCAGGTTGGCGAACCCGGCCAGACAAAACGCGGCACCGGCGAGGATCGCGAAGCGCGCGCCGTCCTCCATCCGCTGCACGAGGTAGATGGCGAGGACCAGAAAAAAACATCCGAGGGCGTCGACGCGGTATTCAACGGCGGGAAGCATGAAGAGCGAGCTGCAGAGCGCGACCCCGATCGCGGACCATCGGGCCCAGCGTGCGATGCCGGCGCGTTCCATCCAGCGCATGAGCAGCACGAACGTCGCGATCCAGAGCGGGATCTGCGCGAACCGCATGAGGATGATCGCCGGTGCGCCCGGCGAACGCGTGAGCGCGGCAACCGGTGCGTAGAGGAACCACTGCAAGGGCGTGTGGTGCTCCCAGAAATCGCGGTATGGCACCAGCCCCTGGCGAACCCAGTCCGTGGCCCGAAAGAATTCGACCTCGTCCCAGACCAGCGGATGCAGTCCCGCCATCTGCAGCAGCCGGGCGAGGATCGCTGGCACGGCCAGGATTGCAAGAATCCGCTTCATCGAATCACTTCCCATATCGGAGTGCCTTCGATCTTACGCAACAGGCCGCGTTGCACCAGTTCCTCCATGCAGCGTGCCGAGGCCGGCAGGTTCTGTACGGCGCGCTCGTCGATCAACCGAACATGCATCGTATCCAGGCCGCGCGCGATACGGCACGGCGGGAGATCCTCGTCGGAAAGGAGGGGAAGAAACCCCTTCGCCCGCGCGGTGCGCGCGAATTCGAGCGAGAACGGCACCTGGTCGCTGAAGGCGTACCAGTAGTACGAGCCCGCGGGCGCCCTCGTGGGCAACATCTCCGGCCTGACCCACGCGGCATGGCCGGGCCCGAGCCGCCGCTGCAGATCGGCCATCGCCTGCCATGGCCGTTCACTGGCACGCTGCTTCATCAGCGTCCATTCGTGCGACACGAAGGCGAGGACGATCGCCACCGCGATGAACGTCCGGGCTCCCGGACTCGTTGCCATTCCGGCGAGGACCACTCCGCAGAGGAGCGCTACGACGCACGCCCACATGACCAGGTATTGCGGCCACAGATGAGGGTACGAATAGAGGAACACGACTTCGATCGCTGCCGCAAACAGCAGGAGCGACACCAGGCCGACCCTACGCCGTTGCATAAGGAGGAAGACGGCGGCGAGCGCGGCGAACAGCGGAGAAAGCCAGGGTGGACAGAATGCGAAGCCGCCCGCGGACGTCGCCTCCACGGCACTGCGGTACCAGCGCGAGACCGCGGACGCGAATGTGAACGAGAAGAAGACGAGATCGCGGAGCGTAGTGACGCGCAACGCGACGCACAGCGCGAGCAGCGGAAGCGCGAGGCCAATTCCGAGCGAAGCGAGGATGGAGAGTGTGCCGCCGGCGGCCGCGCCGGCGGGCTCTCGGGATGAGTCTCGGGAATTCGAAGACAGAACCGCACGAGAGGCCGCCGGCGCGACACCGGTTGCGTGTCTCCAGAGAAGTACGACGTACAAGCCCAGAATCACCAGGCTTTCCAGCGGCCACTTCGGATTCCAGAGATCGGCGATTGCGATCAGCCCAATTCCGGCACCGGCACCGAGCACCGCCCGGCGTGAGAGGGACGACGCGCGGACGACGAGCAGTGCGCCAGCCCAGAAGAGCAGCAGGCTGTACGGCTCGGAGCGCACATCGGCCACCGCGCGAAGCCACGTCCAGCTGGTGGCGAGCAGCGCAGCAAAGATCGGCAGGATCGCGATCGCATCGCCGCTGATGCGCACTCCGATTGCGGCAATGCAAAGCACCGCGCCGATTCCGGCGATGGCCGACAGCGAACGCGCGACCATCGCATAGTGCCGCGTCGCGCCCACGCCCGCCCCGTCGGCAAAAGGCCCGGGCGCGAACGGCGCCAGAATCATGTAGAGGAACGGCGTGTGGTTCTCCGCAAAGTCCCTGTAAAGCCGCGGCCCCGAAGCCATCCACGCCGCTGCACGCAAGTGCTCACCCTCGTCGTGGTCGAGCGCGCGCGGCAACGAACGCCAGACGACGATCAGTTGAACGATCAGGATGACCGCAGCAGCCGACGCAACCAGCGGATCGCGAAGGAGCGAACGTCGCGCCAGTTGCGGTTTCGAGGTCATCGACGCTCCGGATGAAGATCCCAGACGTCCGCCACGGGTGTGAGAACTCCCCTGCCCGACGCGATGAGGCGGTCCAGGCAATGGGAGGACTCCGGAAGTGATCGCAGGAACAGTCCGCCGGAGACATAGCGGAGATCGGGCTGCAGTCCGCGTTCAGCGCGGCAGACCGGCAGATCACGATCGGCGATGGCGGGCAGCGGCGTCCCGGGGTGGCGACCTGCATAGTCGATGGAGAACGGAACGAGGTCATTCGTGGCGAACCAGTAGTACCCCGCATCCGCCGCGCCGATGGGATGAACATCGACCGAAACCCACACTGTCTCGTGGTCTCGAAGATTGCGCTGCAGGTACGACCGCAGTGGCCATCGGCTCGCCCCGCCGGCCAGCGGCATCGACTGATTGACGGCGAAGACCGCGAACAGCGCAATTGCGATCGTCGCAGCGAGCTGCTTCCCTTCGCCGGGTAACTGCTGGACGAGCATCGCGGAAACCGTCCCGTAAAGACATGCCGCGATGAGGCTCCACATCACGTAATACTGACTCCAGACGATGGGATAGGGATAGAGGAAGCGAATCTCGATCGTTGCTACTGCGCCGAGCGCGAGCAGCACCCATTGCACACGCCAGTCAATTCTTCCCAGGTGTCTTCGCAGGGAGAGCGACCGAAAGCACAGGATCAGGACGACGACGGCGATCACCGGCCAGATGCCTTTGAACGCCGAAGCACAGAACATGTAAGCGCGGCTGTGATGAAGCAGCGGCTGCGTGAATTTCGCCAGGTAGGGGCTCGTGGCCATCCACGCCGAGAGAATCTGGTTGTATCGGAAGGTGAAGAACAGGTAGTCGCCAAGCGGCACCGTCGCCGCGATGCACGCCAGCGCGGCGCCCACGCAAGCGATTGGCGGAACGAGTGCCAGCGCCGCCTGACCTGGACCACCGCGGAACGACCTCCTCACGGCGTTCACATAGACGGCTCCGAGTACCAACGACTCGAGCGGCCACTTCGGGTTCCAGAGCGCAGCGATGGCGACCATGCCGATGCCGATGCCGGCGCCAAGGGCGCTCCAGCGCTCCGAACGCCACCCGCCCAGGAGCAACAGAGCGCCGAGCCAGAAGAGAAATACCGCCGGCGGGTCGTTGCGCACCTGGACGACTCCGCGCAGCCACACTTCGTGCGAGGCCATGACCGCCGCGATCGTGACGAGGGGCGCGATCAGACTCCGGCTCGAACGATAAGCGAGCGTAGCCACCGCTCCCACACCGAGCAGACCGCAGAGAGAGGTGAAGGTCCTCGCGCGGCCGATGAATGAGTAGAGGTCGAGGCGCGGAAACGCCGCGGTGGCGGCCGAAGGCACCATCCATTTGAGGATCACGAGAAGAAACGGCGCATGGTCCTCTGCGAAATCACGATAGAGCCGCAGGCCACCATGCATCAGCCAACCGGCGTGGAGTAACTCGGTCTCATCCCCGTCGATCGTGCGCAGCAGCTCGGACTGAACCCCCATCAGGTGCCGCACCACGACGCAGAGAATACCGGCCGCGGATACGACTATGGCAACCTGGCGTAGGCGAGTCGCGGTCAACGGCATCCACCCGGAAGCGTACCGCACGGATGAAGGTCCCAGATGTCATACGCGGGCGTCTTCACCGCCCGCCCCTGCGCGATCATCCGCTCCAGGCATGCCCGCGATTCCGGCAGCATCTCGAACGAGAGCGGTCCGGAGATGAAACGCAGGTCGGGCTGCAAACCACGCTCGGCACGGCACGACGGCAGCTCCCGCTCCGTAATCCCAGGCAGCGGCGTCCTTGGATGCCGCGCCGTGTACTGAACAGAAAATGGTACGAGCTCCTTCGTGGCGAACCAGTAGTAGGTAGCGTCTCGCACACCGATCGGATGGCGATCCATCCACACCGTCTCTCCCGGCCGCAGCTTCTTCTGCAGATACGACAACATCCGCAGCCCGCCCGGCTCAGGGCGGATCGGGATGGCTTCCGTGACCGAAAACACGGCAACGACGGCGATGCAAACGGTTGCGAGCAAGCGAATACCGTCCGAGGGCATCAACCGCACCAGAGCAGCGATCGTCATTCCGTACAGGCAGGCCGCGACGACGCTCCACATCACGAAGTACTGCGTCCAGACATTCGGATAGGGATAGATGAAGCGGATCTCCAGAGTCGCTGCGATGGCGAGCGCCAGAAAAACCAGCAGAATTTTAGCGTCGATGACGAGCTGTCGTCGAAGCGAACGGATCGACAGCAACGCCAACGTGAGAACGACGGCGAGGATCGGCCAGACACCCCGGAACGCCGGCGGACACAACGAGTAAGCGCCGCCATGATGCACCGCCGCTTCCCTCAGCGTCGTCAGCCGCGGACTGACAGCAACCCAATCCCCGAGAAGGCGATTGAAGCGAAACGTGAAGAAGTAATACTCCGGCAGCGTCGCCGTCGTGGCGATGCACGCCAGTGCAGTAGCGATGCAGGCCGCTGGCGGCAGCAGGATCGCGACCAGAGATCGTGGCCCCTTCCGGTACGCGCGCCAGACCATCACGAGATAGACGATGCCGAGGACGAGGGATTCGAGCGGCCACTTGGGATTCCAGAGAAAGGCGACGCAGACGAGTCCCATCCCGACGCCAGCGAGGACGAACCGCAGCTTCTCCGATTGCCACCAGCCAAGAAGGAGGAGCGCTCCAGTCCAGAAAAGAAACAGCGCGGGCGGGTCATTGCGAATATCGACGAGCCCTTGAAACCAGATCCAGGGGGACGCCACGACCGCGGCAACGACCACCAGCGGTGCGATGAGGCTTCCGATCGCACGAGACGCCAGCAGCGCGGCCGCGCTCAACCCGACCAATCCACAGATCGAGGCGAAGACTCGTGCCCGCGCCACGTAGGTGATGAGATCGAGCCGGGGAAACAGCGCCGAGCCACCGGAAGGAATCATCCATTTGAGGATGACGAAAAGGAAGGGAGCGTGATTCTCGGCGAAATCGCGATACAACCGCAGCCCCTGCTGCATCAGCCATCCGGCGTGGAGATACTCCGCTTCGTCCCAGTCCAGCGATCGATCGAGCCCGGCGTACACCGCCAGGAAATGGCGGACGATCACATAGGCGATCGCCGTCGCCGCGGTCAGAATGGCCGCGCGTCGCACCGATTACTCCGCGAGGGTAGCGGACGAATCGAGGGACGCGTTGCCCCACAGCGAAACGTCGACGGCCGGCGCCGGATGAGCACCGAATCGTACAGTTAGAACGCGGATCCTTTGCATAGTCAAAGTTCCCGGCGGCACGAAGAGACCGACGGGCGCGGCCGTCATCGATCAGATCTTCTTCGCGGCTCTCTTGAGACTGCGCGAACCGGAATTCAGCGCGTCCTTCGCCATCGACTTCGCGCCCTTGACGCCTTTGGCGACCTGCTTCTCAACGGCCTTGCGCGCCTGCTTCACTTTCGGCTCCGCGGCTTTCTTGAGCGCTTTCAGCCTGGGCGCAGCAGCCTTTTCGGCGGCCCTGTACGCTTCTTTGCTCTTCTTGGCGACGGTCTTGGCGACCTTGCGGACCGCTTTTTCGACTTCCTTCTTCTTGATCATGAATGCCTCCTATGTTGAGGCAACTACCTTAGCACGCGAGGTGTCGGTGACGTTCCGGGAAACATGAACCCAACGCGCCACTTTTTCCGTACCGCGCCGTATTCTCACTCCATGCGAATCACGATCCGCGCCGTCACGCTCCTTTCCCTTCTCCTCTTCCACTCGACGATGCTGGCACAGACATCGACCTCTGCGCCATTCGACCCACAACGCTGGAATGTCGAGCCAGGCGCGGTGATCTCGGGAATGTCGACGGACGTTCTGGCACTTCGCGGCGAGGTCCATCTCAAGGATGTCTCGATGGCTGACGGCATCGTGGAAGTGGACCTCCTGCCGACCTCGCGAATCGCATTCGCCGGCGTCGTTTTTCGAGCCGAGAGCGCGAACAACTTCGAGCTCGTCTACGGAAGACTCTTCAAATCGGACGCGCCCGACGCGCTTCAATACACGCCGCGGTTCAACCGAATCGATGCGTGGCAGATCTACAGCGGCGCCGGATACAACGCCGCAGCCGCGTTCTCGAAAACGGAGACGACGCACCTCAAGGTCGTGTTCGACGGACACACGGCTTCGATCTTCATCGGCGGCGCGGAAAAACCATCGTTGACCGTTCCTCGCTTGCAGCGCAACTACAAGGCCGGATCGGTCGGCTTGTGGGGTGCAGGCGACGCGCGATTCACAAATTTCTCGTATCGCTCGCTCCCTCGCACGCAGGAACCGAATGCGCCGGCCGAGGCCAGAGTGCCATTCACTCCACAGTGCTGGGCCATTTCGCAAAACCTCGAACCGGCTGCGATTTCTGGTGACTCGATCGACGGATTCCCAAAGCTGGACTGGGAGGCTGTTCGCGGGTTGCCGAACGGACTGCTCGAGATCTCGCGCTTCCGCATTCACCGAGGCGTCGATCCCGATTTTCGCAAGACGAAGGAGGACGCCATCGTCGTGCGCACCTTTGTCTCCTCCGCGGCGCGCCAGACCAAGCGACTCGACTTCGCCTACAGCGACAAGGTGACGCTCTTCGTCAATGGGAAACCGCTGTTTCGCGGCAACGCCACGCTCGCCTCCCGCGATGGCTCATTCCTCGGCACTCTCGCCCCCGGTTTCGACGCCGTCTACGCCGACCTCCAGCCAGGAAAAAACGAGATCCTCGGCGTCGTGACGGAGAACAATTGGGGCTGGGGCCTGCAACTTCGTTTCGCGGACGACAAGGGAATTACGATCCCCGATAACTGCCGCTGACTACTTCGTCCCCTTCGCCTCTGCATTGATCTGATCGAGACGGCCGCGAAACTCGCGGGCCCATGCTCCGAACGCCGATTCCACATCGCCCCATCGACGATACGCGCTCAATCCGCTGAAGTAGGAGCGGCCCACTTTGTGATCGGCAAACGCTGCCACGCGTGCGCCGGTCATGCAGTCGCGCATGTCGACTTCCACCGACGCTTCGCCGATGTCGACGGTGGGTAGGAAGAGTCCGACGCCGATGACGGTGCCGACGACCTTCGCTGCGACGTTCTTCGAGGGATCGACCGGCGTGAGCTGGGTGAGGGCAGCGCGGACGCGGAGCACGCCGGCCCCAGGCGCATCCACAACTCGATAGCCGCCACGCACCAGCTCCTCGCTGAACGCCGTTCGCAGATGTGCGCTCAGCGCCTGCAACTCCTCGGGGCTACCCTGATTGTCGGCGGCGGCCTTCCCCAACGACACCACGACCGGCTCGAAAAGAAAGGCGTGGTAGTCGCTAAGGACGCCGGGACGGCTGGACCACTCCAGAAGGGAGGGGTGGCCGGGGACGGACTGCAGCTCGATTCCACTGCCGAGAAAAACGACATTCTGCTGTTTCGTCGTCGCGCAACCCGCAAGGACCAGAAGCGTTAGTGCCACACTCAATTTCTTCATCGCAGTCTCCACTTACCGGGCCACGGACTTCTGTTGTTGCGCGTCGATCCAGCGATCGACATTCGCATCGAGCACACTGAGCGGCACGGCGCCGCTGCCAAGGACGACGTCGTGAAACTCGCGCAGATCGAAACGGGTTCCCAGCTTCCCCTCGGCGCGCTTGCGAAGCTCTTTGATCTTCAACTCGCCCAGCTTGTAGGCCAGTGCCTGTCCAGGCCAGGAGATATACCGATCGACTTCCGTCTCGACTTCGTGAATGGGAAGCGCGGTATGACTGGCCAGATAGTCGATGGCCTGCTTACGGGTCCAGCCCATGGAGTGGATTCCCGTATCGACGACCAGACGGCAAGCACGCCACATCTCATACGTCAGGCGTCCGAAGTTTGAGTACGGATCACTGTAGATGCCCGCTTCCAGCCCGAGCCATTCACAATAGAGTCCCCACCCTTCACCAAATGCCGAGATGTAGGAGAAGCGGCGGAAGTTCGGGAGATCACCGAGCTCGCGGCTCAGGGAGATCTGCAGATGGTGGCCCGGCACCGCCTCGTGAAGCGTCAGTGCTTCGAGGTTGTAGAGCGGCCTGCTCGAAAGCATGTAGGTGTTGACCCAGTAGATGCCCGGCTGCGTGCTCCCCTGGGCCGGACCGACGTAGCGCCCACTCGTGTACTTTGGTGCGATGTCGTCAGGCACCGGCTCGACGGTGTACGGGAGTCGCGGCAACGTCTTGAAGAGCGACGGCAGCTTCCCGTCGATCCGCTTGGCGATGCGTGACGCGCGCGACAGCAGCTCCTCGGGGGTCTTCGCGTAGAAGCGCGGATCGGTGCGCAGAAAGACGAGGAAGGCGGGGAAGTCGCCCTCGAAGCCCGTCTGCTTCATGACCGCATTCATCTCGCCCGCAATCCGATCCACTTCGCTCAACCCGATCTTGTGAATTTCCTCGGGGGTGAGACTGAGCGTCGTGAACTCGTGGATCTTGAAAGCGTAGTAGGCGCGGCCATCAGGAAGCTCGGATGCGCCGAGCGTCGTACGCGCGTTCGGCAGGTATTCGTTGCGGAAGAATGCCAGGAACTCACGATAGCCGGTGACGGCGCCATCCATGATTGCGGCCCGCCCTTCCTGCTGCAGACGGTCACGATCGGCCATCGGAACGGACGAGGGGAATTTCGCGAACGGAGCCCAGAACACGCTCTTGACCGGGTCGTCGACGATGTGCGCGGTGATGGTCGTGTCATAACCGTCGAGCGTCGCGCGAGGAATCGTCATGCCCCGTTTAATGCCGATGCGCATCAGTGCGATCTCTTCACGCACATAGCGAGGCCAGGCTTTGAGCCGGCTGATGTAGTTCTCGTAGTCGTGCACCGTGACTAGCGGAATGTCTTTGGGAAGCCGCGAGAAACCGGAGTGGAACCCGGAGTCGGCATTGAACGGGACCTGATAGTCGCCGAGCTCGAACGACCTGGCGGAGTCCTCGAGGCGCTGCTTGAATATGTCGTAGTTGACGACTTCCGCAACCGGCAACTTCGATCGATCGATGCCCGCCAGCTCGGCCAGAGTTGCCTTCGCCGCCGCATGCCGCCGCGCCAGATCGGCCATCGTCACCGAGGCCAGCCGATCGTCGTACTCGTGCCGGCCGACCGAGGTCGCAAACATCGGATTCTCGCGGAGCTGCGTCTCCCAGGTGCGATCGAAGATCGCATGCAGCCGCGCCACGTCATCGGCGGCCTGAACGGAAATGGCGAGTAGAGAGGCCAGGACGAAAACAGCCATCCGCATGTTCATACCGCAGAGCTTAACGGCAACCGGCGCGAATCTCATCGCATGCCGGATGGAGACGCGAATTGTAGCCGGGACTCTGCCGCCAGGGCAGACGCGAGAGCGCACGGTGAGGCGGCAGATGCCAGCCTCACCGTGCCTGGGGTTACCTCAGGTGAAGACGACCGAGTGCGAATGCGCCGAGGACGGCGGCGAGCATCAGCAGGAGCCAGGTGGAGAGGGCCGGCGTCGCAACGACCGGCACGCCAACACCCGAAACGGTCGTGGGAGCCGTCGCAGAATTGTTCCCCACGGAGGGATCATTCTCGCTCGCCGATGCCGACGCGACATCCGTGACGACTCCGCTGGCAGCAGGCATGGCGTACGTAAGCGTGATCGTCGCCGTCGCACCGGAGACCATCGAGCCAAGCGAACAGGTGAGCGGCGGATTGCTGCAGGTGCCCTGAGAGGTCTGTGACGATACGAAGGACGTCCCTGCGGTGATGGTGTTGGAGAGCACGACGTTCGTCGCCGCGGTCGGACCGTTATTCGTGACCGTGATGGTGTAGGTCACGTTCGCGCTTCCCAATGCAGTGGCCGGGGCGGTATTCGTGACCGCGAGGTCTGCCGATCCGAAGGCGTCATCATTGGTGATGTTGCCGGTTCCCTGACTGCCGATGATCGTCGCGTTGGTGGGCGCGGTGAGGTTGACGAAGAACGACTCGTTCGGTTCGAAGACGGTATCTCCGTTCACGAGCACGCTCACCGACTGGAATTGCTGACCGGGGGTAAAGGTAACGACGCCGGTTTTCGCAACGTAGTCATTGTTCGCCGTCGTGGCCGTATTGTCCGCGGTTGCATAGTTCACCGTGATCGTGGACGCCGATGAGGCCGTGAGCTGCACGTTGAAGGTTGCCGAGGTCGTTCCGGAGTTCCCTTCGACGACCGTGGCGTTGCCGATGGAGATGCCTGGCGTCGCGAGACCGTCATCGTTGATGATCGTGCCCACCCCCTGGCTGTCCGCGATGGTCGCTCCCGCCGTCGCGCCGAGATTCACGAAGAATGTCTCGTCCGGCTCAACGTTTGTGTCGCCGATGATTCCGATCGAAAGCTGCGCCGTGAGGGCTCCCGGAAAAACGGTGAACGAACCGCTGTTTGTCTGGTAGTCCGAGCCCACCGTCGCGGTTCCATCCGCAAGGCTGAACGGCACCGAGAGTGTGACCGACGTCGGATTCGACAGCGTGATCACGAAACTCATGTTCGTCGTGCCGCTGTTGCCTTCGATGACCGACGGATCGTTGATCGTGATCGACGGATTGGCGTCGTCGTTGGTGATGGTGCCGAGACCCTGCGCATCACTGATCGACGCGTTGATCGGATTGTTGAGGTTGACGACGAACGTCTCGTTCGGCTCGGTGGTGACATCCCCGGTGACCGGAACGGAGACCGTCTTCGTGGTCTGCCCCGGCGCAAACGTAACGCTGCCGCTGACCGGCTGGTAATCCGTACCGACGACGGCCGTCCCGTCCGCGGTGCTGAAGCTCACGGTCACCGGAAGCGTTGAAACTGGAGAGAGGGTGACGGTGAAGTCGAAGCTGGTCGTACCCGAGTTTCCTTCCGCCAGAGTGACATCGTTGATCGAGAGCGCCGAAAGAGCATCGTCCGTCTTGATGGTGCCAATGCCCTGGCTGCCGGCAATCGTCGCGTTCACCGGGTTCGTCAGGTTGACGAAAAAGGTCTCATCCGGTTCGACAGTAATGTCGCCGTTGACCGACACGGTGAATGTCTGGTTGGTCTGTCCCGGCAGGAAAGTCACAGTGCCGCTGGTCGCGACATAGTCGACTCCGGACGTCGCCGTCCCCGCTGCCGTGGCGAAGTTCACGGTGACGGTCGACGCGGAGGCTGCCGACAGGAAGACAGAGAACGACATCGGTGTCGTGCCGGCGTTTCCTTCGGTCACCTGGGCATTGCCGATTGTGATGGAAGGCGTAGCGGGAGTGCTCACGGCGGCGCACGCAGAAAACTCGGACGTGTTTCCCAGCGAATCGGTCGCCGTGGCCGTGGCGAACCCGCCGGCCGCACCGGTGAGCGTCACGTTGAACGTTCCCACACCGGAAGCGTCCGTGATGACACTCGATTCGCCGAGATACGTCTTCCCTTCACCCGCTCCGGAAGGATCACACGCAGTGTTCTGAAAAAACTGCACCGTGTACGTGCTCGACGGCATGCTGCTCAACGAGCCCGCAATCGTCACGGTGGTGTTGCCGAACTGCGCGGACGAGATCACTGGAAAGTTCTGCAGGTCATTGAAGTTGCCGGTGTCACCGTCGCCGGCATCATTTGGTGTGATGCCATCATTGCCGAGGTCGATACCGAGACCGCCGTTGCTGTAGATGGCGTTGTAGCGAATCGAGTTCTGGCGTGAGACCTTCGACGTGAATGCCTGAAGCGCGACACCGGCAGCGTTGTTGAACGCGATGACATTCGGCTCGGCCTGTGTTCCGATCGTGTTCAGGTTCGCGCCGCCGGAAAAGCCGTCCGAAAGCTGGATTCCGAAGAAGTTCGGCAGCGCTGCAGTTCCGTCCGCCGTCGTTCCGATTTTGTTGCCGACGACGAGGATGTTGTTCGTCGTATTGATCAGCGAAATGCCGGCAGCGAAACTGCCACCGCCTGTATTGCCGGAGATGACGTTGCCGCGGATCGTATTCGCGTCCGCACCGTTGAACGAGATACCGACACCGTTCGGGATCGCCGCTGTTCCAGCCGCATTCGTGCCGATGTAATTGTTCTGGATCACGTTGCCGGTCGTACCCGAGTTCCCGAGCGTGACGCCAGCCGTCGTGCAGCCGGACATCAGGTTTCGAGCGGCAGGAGACGCTCCACCGACCGTGTTTCCGGTAGCGGCGCTGAGGATGAAAAACGCGCTTCCGTCTTGTGTCGCTGCCGTGGCCGCGCTGCCGGCGGCGTTGGTTCCGAAGAAGTTGCCGTCCAGCGTCATGTTCTTCGCGCCATTCAGGAGGATGGCGTTGTTCCACTTCGTCATCAGCAGGCCCTTGACCTCGCCGCCGGTCACAGCTCCAGTGAAGTTCAGGCCCGTGCCACTTGGCACCGCACTTCCGTTCAGCTCGATCTGGAGCACGGCGTTGTCGCCCAGAGCGAGCGTGTTCACACTGGATCCCGACTGCGAATAGCCGTCGATCACAACAGCTTCCGTGATGTTCGGAAGAGCCGAAGCCGGCGAGATCGTGTGAAGACCGCTGCCGGCAATGGCGAAGTTGATGGTGTCCACTCCGGCGCCGGTGTTGGCGTCGATGATGGCCTGCCGCAGCGAGCCGGCGCCAAGATCGTTCGTGTTACTGACGGTCAAGATGGCCGCTCCGGCGTTGGCGGCCATCAACGTGATGACAAAGGACAGGACACAACGCGCAGACAGAATCCGCGTTTCACGAAACGGCATGCTTTCTCCAGTTTGTGCAGGGGTTCTCGGGATTCCGAGGAAGGACGTGCTGACATTGTACAGGCGATAGAAAGCGAGTCCGCGTGACGGACCGCACGTTTTGCGCGTGACCGTTACCGAAGCGCTCGTCCGCCGTCCTAGAACATGGATGGCTCGGCTCCTACGATCTCTTCTGCGGATCCTGATCGCTTCAGGCTGTATCGCCGCTACGCTCTTTCTGATCCTGGCAGTCGTGATTCGTCAGCCGGTCATCTCTGCAGAAGCCGCAGGTCTGACGAACACGCGGTCGCCACACACGAGAGCCGGCTGAACGTGCGGACTACGTTCGCCGCCAGGCTTCTGGTCCCGAACCGGCCGCACGGTTGCGTCCTTGTTCCTGACCGCGCGACTGATTGGTGGATTCGCGCCGCCGCCGGGCCGGCGGCGGTCCAGCCAGCGGGCCGCTGGCGCTACGAAGATCACTGCGACAGGCGTCTCGGTCGCTTTTCTAGTGGACGGGTGGGTGGGCTGTCGCCGGTGGGGGCGGCGCCGGATGCGCGTCTGCTGTGGCGCGCGACGTGCCCGGTTCCAGGTCGCTTGCGATGCGGTGGCCGGGGCGGTGTCGCGGTGTCCTGTCCCCTACGCTGCCGGCTTGAACTTGATCGAACAGCCGAAGGCCTTTGTCTGCGAAACCGCCACGTCCTTGTCTGACAGCAGCGATTCCAATGCGTCGTGCAGTCCGGTGTGCTGCCGTTCTTCAGCGCGGGCGGAATCGTCGATATAGCCTCGATAACGGACGATGCCTTTCCCGTCGACGACGTAGATATGGGGCGTCACGCGCGCGCCGTATGCGCGGGCGATCCGGCTGTCGCCATCCTTCAGGTATGGGAACGGGTAGGATTTGGCGGCGGCGCGGTTCTTCATCTCCGCCGCCGATTCGATCGCGTACTGCTTGTCGTCATTCGGATCGAGCGCGTAGAAGGCCACGCCGCGCTTCTTGTACTCGCTGCCGAGGGCCACGATGCGATCCTCGAACGCCTTGGCGTAGGGACACTGATTGCAGGTGAAGACGATCACCGACAGTTTGCCGTCGCCGGGAGTGAACGTGACGTTCTTGCCATCGACGGCGTTCGTCAGCGCGAAACCAGGCGCCTTTGCACCGACCGCAAGTTCCTCGGCGACGAGCGTAGCAGCGACGAGAACGATCATCAGGAAGATCAGACGTTTCATTGGTTTCTCCTTCGAATGAGGTCCTTCAGTTTTCGCTGAAACTGCGCCCCTTTGATGACACCTTCGTTACGAAACAGCTCGCGTCCACCGGCGTCGAAGACGATCGTAATCGGGATCGAGCCGTCAAAGGCGAAGCGGTCGGCCAGGTCGCTCGTCCGGCCAAGGTAGTAGAGATTGCGGAAGCGAATGTGTTTCTGCCTCAAAAACCGCGCGACGAGGCGCTTACGCTCGGCGCGGTCGCCCGGAATGGCATCGTCGAGTGAGACGCCGATGAATTCGACTCCGTCGCTGCGAGTGCTGGCGCTGATGGCCTCGAGTTGCGGCATTTCCGCGACGCACGGCACACACCATGTGGCCCAGAGGTTCACGACGCGAATCCGCGCATCACTGCGGAACGCGCGGAACACGTCATCGCCGCTGCGGACATCGGGCAGCGGCACGACGCCAGAGGTTGCGGCAGCCAGTACCGCGGCGGCGAGCATCAGACGCATCACACGATTGATTCTATTCGCCGGAAAGCATGCGGCGCACGAGGACCAGTTGCCCGAGGTGGTAGGTGTTGTGGTCGGCGGTGAGAAGCACCTGGCCGAGGACCGTGGCCGTTCCGTGCGGGATCGCAGCCAGCAGATCGGTCGACGGATCACCAATCCACTCCGAGAACGTCGCACGATCGGCGCGGAACTTCGCCATGCTCTCGTCCCAGGCTCCCTCCGTTGGCGGCTCCGGCGATGCCGGCCAGTAGCCGCCGGGGAACTCGGGCGAGACATGCGCCGGATTGCGTGAGTACTCGACGATGTCCCACTGGGCGATGCGGATGTGCTCGAGCAGTTCCCACGGCGAGTGTGGCGATCCGGCCGGGCGCTTTCCACGCACCGCAACGGGAACAGCGTCGACCGCTTCGTCGAAGGCCTGATGGGCGTGACCGCTCTGAAGAAGATCGATGAGTTGTTCGCGAAGCACGTCGGTCATTGGATTCCCTCCGTTCGTTTCAACAGTTTCTGGATGCGAGGGACCAGGCGGGTGTCACCCATGCCCTCGGCAATCTTCGCGAACGCCGCAGACGGTCCACGCCAGCGAAGCGTGTCCACCTCGTCGAAAAGAGGCGCGTCGGTACGCAACGTGGCCAGGTCCTTGAACAGTAGCGCCTTCTCCCGATTTGCTCCGAGCGCCTCGGGCGGAAACTGCTCGATCGTTCCGTAACGGTTGATCACGCTGGCCGCGGTCTTGGCTCCCCAGCGCGGAATGCCCGGATAACCGTCCGCAGCATCGCCGACCAGCGCCAGGTAATCAGGAATGTGCTCGGGACGTACGCCGAATTTCGCGCGGACGCCCTCCGCGTCGCGGATCTGTCCGCTCTTGCGGTCGACCTGCACGACGCGGTCGCTGGAGACGCACTGCGCCAGATCCTTGTCGGGCGTCCAGATACTGACTTTCTCCACGCGTTTGTCCGCGGCGGCGAGATATGCCGCGGAGGCGAGCGCATCGTCTGCTTCCAGCTCCACCATCGGCCAGGTGACGATGCCCATGGCCACGAGCGCGTTTTCCAGCGGACGGAACTGCGCCCACAACGCGTGGTCGATCCCCTGTCCTGTCTTGTATCCGGGCCACAGATCGTTGCGGAACGACTCGATGACGTGATCCGTGGCCACGCCGATGTGCGTCGCACCCCCTTCGAGCATCTGCAGGACAGTGCCCAGGACGCCGGTGACCGCGCCGAACGGAGGATCGGTCTTGTGAAAGCGTCGAAGGCCGTAGAAGTGCCGGAACAGCTCGTAGGTCCCGTCGATGAGATGGACGATCATCAGGGGAACTCTACTGGGAGCGCGGGCGTCCGGCCCGCTCTTTCTTGGGTGGACGAATCGGACCGCCCTGACCGGGAGTGGTAATTGGCAACCTGGTGTCCTCACTCCATGGAAAGAGATCGCCCCAACCACCAGGGAAGCTCCCCTGAATCCTGTGCAGGGAATGGCGGCGATACAATCGCCACCGTGAACGAAAATCAGCCGCTCTCGCCCGATGAGTTGCGAACCATTCACGCGTACTGGCGTGCCGCAAACTATCTGTCGGTCGGCCAGATCTATCTGCTCGCCAATCCGCTTCTTCGCGAGCCGCTGACACTCGAGCACACCAAACCCCGCCTCCTCGGTCATTGGGGAACCACACCCGGCCTCAACTTCATCTACGCCCACATGAACCGGATCATCAAGGCCCGCGACGTGAACATGATCTACATCGCGGGACCGGGTCATGGCGGACCAGGTCTCGTCGCCAACACCTACCTCGAAGGTACGTACAGCGAGATGTATCCGGTCATCTCGCGGGACGCCGACGGGATGCAGAGACTCTTCAAACAATTCTCGTTCCCGGGCGGCATCCCCAGTCATGTGGCACCGGAGACTCCCGGATCGATCCATGAAGGCGGCGAGCTCGGATACGCGCTCGTCCACGCGTACGGCGCGGTCTTCGACAATCCCGATCTCATCGTCACCTGCGTCGTCGGCGATGGCGAAGCGGAGACGGGACCGCTCGCCGCGAGCTGGCACTCGAACAAGTTTCTGAATCCCGTGAAGGACGGCGCGGTTCTGCCGATCCTCCATCTCAACGGCTACAAGATTGCCAGCCCGACGGTGCTGGCCCGCATCAGCCACGAAGAGCTGCGGGACCTCTTCGCCGGCTACGGATACACGCCCTACTTTGTGGAAGGTGACGATCCTGATGTCGTGCACCAGTTGATGGCGGCGACGCTGGATCGTGTCTTCGACGACATCGCGACGATTCAGAAAACCGCGCGCAGTGGCGGGCCGGCGGTGCGTCCGCTCTGGCCGATGATCGTGCTGCGCACTCCGAAGGGATGGACGGGTCCGAAAGAAGTCGACGGGCTGAAGACCGAAGGCTCCTGGCGGTCGCATCAGGTTCCGCTCGCGGATCTGGCGACCAAACCGGGACACGTCAAGCTCCTCGCCGATTGGCTGAAAAGCTACAAGGCGGAGGAGCTCTTCGACGAACATGGAACGCTGCTTCCGGAGCTCGCGGAGCTTGCACCCAAAGGCACGCGGCGCATGGGCGCGAACCCCCACGCGAACGGCGGCGCGCTCCTGAAAGATCTGCGGATGCCTGACTTCCGCGCCTACGCAGTCGAGGTGAAGAACCCAGGAACGGAGCTTGGTGAAGCGACCCGCGTGGCGGGGACGTTTCTCCGCGACATCATCAAGAACAACCCCGAAAACTTCCGGATCGTCGGTCCCGACGAAACCGCGTCGAACCGCCTCGGTGCCATCTTCGAAGCGACCGACCGCGTCTTCACCGGCACAATCCTCCCGACCGATGAGCACATCGCGCACGAAGGCCGCGCGATGGAGGTCCTCAGTGAGCACATGTGTCAGGGATGGCTGGAAGGCTACCTGCTCACCGGCCGCCACGGCTTCTTCTCCTGCTACGAAGCGTTCATTCACATCGTCGACTCGATGTTCAATCAGCACGCGAAGTGGCTCAAGACGACGCGGCACATCTCCTGGCGCCGGCCCATCGCATCGCTCAACTACCTCTTGACCTCGCATGTGTGGAGGCAGGACCACAATGGATTCAGTCATCAGGATCCCGGCTTCATCGATCACGTCATGAACAAGAAGGCGGAGGTCGTTCGCATCTATTTGCCGCCCGACGCCAATACGCTCCTGTCCGTCGTCGACCATTGCCTGCGCAGCCGTAACTACGTCAACGTGATCGTGGCCGGCAAACAGCCGGCCCTGCAGTACCTCAGCATGGATGCAGCGACGAAGCACTGCATCGCCGGTATCGGCATGTGGGACTGGGCGAGCAACGATCAGAACGCCGAGCCGGACGTGGTGATGGCATGCGCGGGGGACGTACCGACACTCGAGATTCTGGCCGCAGTCTCGATCCTGCGCGACCGCATTCCCGATCTCAAGGTCCGCGTCGTCAACGTCGTCGACCTCATGACGCTGCAACCGCCGGGAGAACATCCGCACGGATTGCCCGATCTCGATTTCGATTCGCTGTTCACGACGTCCAAACCCGTCATCTTCGCCTTTCACGGCTATCCCTGGCTGATCCACCGCCTCACCTATCGCCGGAAGAATCACGAGAACCTGCACGTCCGCGGCTACAAAGAGGAGGGGACGACCACCACTCCGTTCGACATGACGGTCCTAAACGATCTGGACCGCTTTCATCTCGTCATCGATGTCCTCGACCGGGTGCCCGGCCTGGCGGAGCGCTACGCACATGTGAAACAGGACATGCGCGACAGGCTCGTCGAACATCGCCAGTACGTCTGCGAGCACGGCGATGACATGCCCGCGATCCGCGACTGGACCTGGCCGTACAAACCGGCGTGAACATCCTCGTCCTGAACCCCGGCAGCTCGTCGCTGAAGTCCGGTTTCTACCGCTTCCCCGAGGAGCTCGCGATCAAGAGTGGGACGCCGGCGGCCTCGCCGGCGAAGACCGCTCAAGACGTCATCAAGAGCCTCGGAGGTTCTACCATCGACGCCATCGGAGTGCGCGTGGTCCATGGCGGCTCACGCTTCGAGGATCCGGCGCTTGTCGATGACACGATCCTCGCCGAGATCCGCAATCTCTCGGAGCTGGCTCCGCTGCATAATCCCCTCGCCGTCGCAGTGATCGAGGAAGTCCGCCGCGAACTGCCGAAGCATCCCATCGTGGCGGTGTTCGACACCGCCTTCCATCAGACGCTGCCCCCTGTCGCGTTCACCTACGCCGTCCCTTCGGACCTCGGCGTCCGCCGCTACGGATTTCACGGCCTCTCCTACTCCTACATCGCCAAACGACTTCAGACCCTCGACGCCGGACCTCGGGTCATCGTCGCCCACCTGGGAAACGGCGCCAGCGTCTGCGCGATCCGCGATGGCCGGAGCGTCGACACGAGCATGGGATTCACTCCGCTGGAAGGTCTGGTCATGGGAACGCGCGCCGGCGACCTCGACCCGGGGGTCCTCCTTTATCTATTGCGCAAGGGGAAGGGCGAGACGGATCTCGACGATCTGCTCAACCATCGGTGCGGGCTGCTGGCGCTGTCGGAAACGAGCGGCGACGTCCGCCAGCTCGACGAGGCCGCCGTCGCCGGCGATCAGAAGGCGGAGATGGCACTCGACATCTTCGCCTACCGCGTCGCGAAGTACATCGGCAGCTACTGCGTCGCGCTCGGCGGAGTGGATGCCATCGCGTTCACGGCCGGCATCGGCGAGCACTCCTCATCGGTGCGCCGGCGGATCTGTCATCGGCTGCGGTTCCTGGGCGTAGAACTGGATGATGCTGCGAACCTGGGGACACAGCCGGGCGAACGGCGCATCAGCACGGGCAGCGTTGCGGTGTGGGTCATCCCCACGAATGAAGAGCTTGAGATCGCCCGAGGTGTGGCAAAGTTAGTGACGACTGCGGGCGGTTGACGGACCGCGGAAGGAGCACAACACATGATCCTCGGGATGACGACCTCAACGTACACCCAGATTCACGTCGTCATCAGTCTTGCCGGCATCCTCTCTGGCATCGTCGTGCTGGGAGGCCTGCTCGGAGGAAGACGACTGGACAGCTGGACCGTGGTCTTTCTCGCGACGACGATCGCCACGAGCATCACCGGTTTCGGATTTCCGATCCACGAGTTCGGCCCGCCGCACATCATCGGAGTCATCTCACTGATCGTATTGGCGCTGGCACTAGTGGCGCGCTATTCATTCCACATGAATCACTCCTGGCGAATGGTCTACGTCCTTTCTGCGATGACCGCGCTCTACCTGAACGTGTTCGTCGGCGTCGTGCAATCGTTCCAGAAGATCGCCGCGCTGCACGCGCTTGCACCCGCACAATCGGAGCCTCCCTTCCTCATCGCGCAACTGGCCGTTCTCGTACTCTTCATCACGCTCGGCGCTCTCGCGTCGATTCGATTCAAGCGCGGCGCCGGAGCAACCCCGTGACATACGGCAGGCGCAGACTCGGATCCTTCGACGTCTTCCCCATCGCATTGGGTTGCATGGGGATGTCCGGTATGTACGGTGCGGCGGACGCGAACGAGAGCATCGCCACCATTCATGAGGCCATCGACCGCGGGGTGAACCTGCTCGATACCGGCGACTTCTACGGAATGGGACACAACGAGATGCTGATCGGAAGGGCCATCCAGGGCCGCCGCGATCAGGTGCTGCTCTCGGTGAAGTTCGGCGCCCTTCGCGGACCGGACAACGCCTGGCTTGGGGTCGACACCCGGCCGGCAGCGGTAAAGACGTTCCTCGCGTACACGCTGAAACGCCTCGGCGTCGATCACATCGACATCTACCGCCCGGCACGGCTCGATCCCTCGGTGCCAATCGAAGAGACAGTCGGGGCGATCGCCGAGCTCGTACAGGCCGGCTACGTCCGGGCCATCGGTCTCTCCGAAGTTGGCGCCGATACGATCCGCCGCGCGCACGCCGTCCATCCCATCACCGACCTGCAGATCGAGTACGCACTCATCAGCCGTAATCCGGAACGCGCGATCCTTCCCCTGCTGCGCGAGCTCGGCATCGGCGTCACCGCCTATGGCGTCCTCTCCCGCGGATTGCTGAGCGGATCGCTCCCCACCGGCGCGAGCGATCTGCGCGCGCACCTCCCCCGTTTCCGCGATGCGAACCGCGAGCAGAACCAGAAGCTCGTCGACACTCTCGGCAAGCTCGCCACAGAACGAGGCGTCACACCGGCGCAGCTCGCCATCGCGTGGGTGCTGGCTCGCGGAAACGACATCGTCCCGGTGATCGGTGCCCGCCGGCGCCCCCAACTGCAAGAGTCGCTGGCAGCGCGGGCGATCATCCTGACGCCGGAGGATCTCGCACAGATCGAGAGCGCCGTGCCGCCGGACGCCGTGGCCGGCGCACGGTATGACGAGCGTCAGATGGCGGCATTGGACAGCGAGCGCGGTTGACCGCTCCCCCGCATCGCCTCCTCGATCCGCTGAAAATCGGCTTCCCCGATCTCGAAGAGTCCACGCCGGAACAGGAATCCCCAGCTCTTCTTGTTCGCGATGAACACGAGCTGTTCGATGAGCGGCCGGATGGGGACTTCGCCGGAGCTCGTAAACACGACGCGTCTGCGCCAGGGACGGAACTCGGGGTTCACCTCCACCTGGTACGGCGTGTCGTCTGCGATCTCACCGATCGCTGTGAAACACCGCAGCGGCGTTCCGCCTTCAAACTCCGTCCGCGGTGAATAGAAGACGATCCGATCCTCCTTCGCCAGCCGCTTCAGACGCGTGCTGCTGCCATGATCCGCCTGCGTGAAACCACCTTCGACGCCCCTCAGGACGTGGTCGCGTGAAATGGTGTTGACCCAGTAACGCATTGGTTCGACCTCCTGCGACCGAGGGTCCCTCGGAAATCGGATCTGCGCAAATCTTCTACCGATTGTGGAGAGTCGCTTGCATGCAGTGTCTTGTCTCGAGGTAAAATCCCCGCCCCACACCGCTGGAAATTTCGAACATGAGCAACATAGTCGCCCTTTCCGCAGAGAAAAAGCGCCCGCTGCGCATCCGACAAACAACGCCCTTTGATCCCGAGCTGTTTCTGGAGAAGGCAGGAGTTGGAAGAACCGTCATCGACCTGAAGAAGAATGAAGCGCTGTTCTCCCAAGGCGATGACGCGAATGCCGTGTTCTACATTCAGAAGGGAACCCTGAAACTGACGGTCGTTTCCCAGACTGGCAAGGAAGCAACGGTTGCCTTGCTGGAGTCTGGAACCTTCGTCGGGGAAGCATGCGTGGCGGCCGCGGAGCACATCCGCATGTCATCTGCTACGGCGATGACCCGCGCGACGCTGATGCGGATCGAGCGCACGGAGATGGTCCGGGTTCTGAGCCAGGAGCAGGCCTTCGCCGATGTCTTCGTCGCGTTCCTGCTCGCGCGCAACGCACGAATCCAGGCGGATCTCGTCGATCAGCTGTTCAACTCCAGCGAGAAACGGCTCGCGCGCATCCTGCTGCTGCTCGCACACTTCGGCAAGGAAGGGAGGCCCGAGACGGTCGTCCCGAAGATCAGTCAGGAAGTCCTGGCGGAGATGATCGGCACGACGCGCTCCCGCGTGAACTTCTTCATGAACCGGTTTCGCAAGCTCGGCTTCATCAAGTACAACGGCCATCTGGAAGTTCACAGCTCCCTGCTCAACGTCATCCTCCACGACTGAGCGGCGTTTCACTCCTCGATCGCGCGCAGGATTGCGAGCAGCTTCCTGCGTATCGGTCCCATCAGCGGCAGCGACGCCAGCTGCAGCAGCCGGACGATCAGGTCGAGCGTGCCGTCGAGCAGGAGCTTCGTCCTCCGCTGGCCGTGGGAGCGATCGAAGATCCAGAAGAGGATCAGTCCCATCTGGTACATCCAGAGAAGACGCGGCAGATCCGCTTGAAGATCGTTCGGAATCTTCGTGGCCGGCCCGCCGAGGGCGCTTCGAAAGGCATCGATGCTCTCCTCCCGCATCGCCTTCGTCTCCGCGCCGAACGGCGATAGAGGATGCGACGGATCGATGCCGATGCGCACGATGGCGATGAGAAGGCGGCGGTGCTCCGCGAACTGTTCGAACTTCAGATCGATGACGGTACGCAGACGCTTGCGCAGATCGGAGGATCGCTCGATGGCGGCCGACAGTAGCGTACGCGCTTCGACCGCCGTGCGCGCGTAGAAGGCCATGACCAGCTCCTCCTTCGAACGGAAGTAGTAGTACGCGCCACCGGTAGCGACGCCCGCGGCCGACGCCACGTCGCGCATGGTGGTCTCGTCGAAGCCCTGATCGCGGAAGAGCGTCAGCGCCGCGTCCACGATGCGCTCCCGCGTCTCTTCGGCCTTCGCCGTGGTGGTCTCCCGCCGGACCGCACCGACCGCCATGCGGGTCACCATGTGGCGCCCTGCAGGGTTGTCGGTGACTCCGCAGCCTCGGGCGCCGGAGATCCGCACAGGTCGCATGCCGCTTCAGGCCACGAGGGGAACCGGAACTCGAACCCACGCTCGAGGAGCCGCGCCGGGACCACGCGGCGGCTCTTGAGAATCAGCTCCGTCTCGCTGCGCAACGCCCACGCGCCAAGCTCCAGCATCCAGCGCGCTGCGGGCAGCCCCATCCGCACGTGACACGCCTCGCGAATCGCCCGCATGAACAGAGCATTCGGCACGGGGTACGGAGCAGCGAGGTTGACGATGCCGGAGATGCTGTCGTTCTCGATCAGGAAGTCGATGGCACGAACGAAGTCGCGATGATGAATCCACGACATGTACTGCCGCCCGCTGGCGGCCCTGCCGCCCAGGCCTGCCCGGACCAGGTTCTTCAGCATGGCGAACGGCCCATCCGCCTGCGGGCCCATCACCATGGCGCTGCGCAGGATCACCCGCCGCGTCCGCGTGAGAGCGGCCGAGGTGACGGCGGCCTCCCACTGGCGGGCGACGTCGATGCTGAAGTGCCACACATCGGGAACATTCGCCTCGTTCCCACCAATGATTCCCGAGAACTCGTCATTGGCAGCGTCGGTGCGATGGGCGTAGATGGTGGCCGTACTCATCTGCAGCCATACCTTCGGAGGGACGGACGCCAGCGCGATGGCTTTGCGGATGGCGCTGGTCGAGTCGACGCGCGACCGCAGAATCTGATCCCGGTTGGCTGCGGTGTACCGACAGTTGACACTGCGGCCGGCCAGGTTGATGACGACGTCTGCTCCCTCGAGCTCGGCCGCCCATGCTCCCACCGAACGGGCATCCCATGTCACGACCCGCCACGGGGCCGGCGACGGGCGCCGGCTGAGCACGACCACATCGACGCCATCTTCGTGGAATGTCTTCGCCAGGAGGGAGCCCAGAAAGCCCGAACCGCCTGCGATGACGACCTTACCTGTCTTCATCTCGCGCCTCGCTTCGCGTTCTTTTCTGAACACGTTCAATTTCAAATGTAACGCCGGCAGGAACGGATGTCCAGCACTTTTTGAACACGTTCAATCCGCGGCCGGAAACCAGGCGTTTCGTGTGGTTGTCGAACGGGTCAGACGCGAGCGGGCGCGGGCGCGGCAATACAGGCGTGCACGGTCTCGACGATCTCTTCGATCCGGAAGGGCTTGCGCAACGCCGCGAAGACGTTGCCGCCGATCGCGCTTTCGATGACGTCATCCGGTGCGGCCGACATGATCACAACGAACTTTGGTTGGGTGTCACGGATCGGCAGCCTGGCCATGACGTCGAGGCCGGTCATCCCCGGCATCATCAGATCCATCACCACGACATCGTAGCGCTCCCGATGGAGCTTCTCGAGAGCCTCACGGCCATCCGCGGCCGTATCGACGCGGAAATTCGCTTTCTCCAGAACGACGCTCACCAGCTTGCGAATGGTCGGATCATCGTCGACGACGAGAACGCGCCTGGCCTCCGCAATGCCATTTCTGCGGGTCGATTCAATAGGAATCGTGAACGAGAACGTGCTTCCCACCCCGAGCACGCTGGCCACCGCGATCTGTCCCTCGTGGGCCTCGACTGCAAGCTTGCAGAAGGCCAGCCCCAGCCCCGTACCGACACGATTCTGCGTGTCGAGCTGGCCGAATTTCTCGAAGATCCGCTCGAACGCCTCGGCGGGGATTCCGTCGCCGGTATCGGTGACTGCGAACCGGATGGTGGCGTCGTCGAACGACGCGGAGACGGTCACCGTGCCCGCGTGCGTGAACTTGATGGCATTGGCGATGAGGTTGACCAATGTACGCGTGAGCTTGCCGGCGTCGCCGCTGAAGGCTGGGATTCCCGGAGCGATGTTCGTCACGAGCGCAGTCCGCCCATCCGCGGCGAGCGTGGCCACCTGATCGATCGCAGCGGCCACGAGGACGTATGCCGAGAGTGGCTCGTGCTGGATCAGACTCGAGCCCGACTCCATCTTCTCCACGTCGAGCAGGTCGTTGATCATCCCCAGCAGCGTCTTGCCGCCACCGACGGCGATGGACATGACGTCGTGCTGCGTCGGGCTGAGGTTGCCGTCCTTCTCCAGCATTTCCACACCCATGATGACGGCCGTCAGCGGAGTACGGAGATCGTGCACGATCATGTTGCGCATGTCGTCGCGGAGTTTCTCCAGATCCTGGTGACGCTTGTAGTTTTCCTGGACCTCCTGGAAGAGCACGAACTCGCGATCGCGGCTGCGCTTCTTTTCCAGGCACGCTCCGATGCGCGCTTTTAACAAGGTCGGATTGAATGGCTTGGTGAGGTAATCCTCGGCACCCGCTTCGATGCAGCGCACGACGGCCTGCAGGTCGCTGAGCGCCGAGATCATGATGACCGGGAGATCCTGCAGAGCCGGGTCTGCCTTCATGTGACGCAGCACTTCGAAGCCATCCATCTCCGGCATGATGACGTCCAGCAGCACGAGGTCGAAGACCGACTTCCCGAGCGCCCGCAGCGCCTCTTCTCCGCTGTTCGCCATCTCCACCTCGTGGCCCTGCCACTGCAGCCTGCGGCGGAGAACCTCGAGGTTGGCGGCATCGTCGTCGACGATGAGGACCTTGCCCGGCGCGATGGCCAGATGCGGCGCAGGCGCCTCCCGCTCGTGTTCCGGATCGGCATCCACGCCAACCGGACTGGTCACGTCGTCCTCATCGAGCGAGACGAAGTTTTCCTCGATGAGCATCAGCATCCGACAGCCGGCGGCCCGGATCTTCTGCAGATCCGCCGCGAACTCGC
This sequence comes from Thermoanaerobaculia bacterium, assembly GCA_038244715.1. Classification (GTDB taxonomy): domain Bacteria; phylum Acidobacteriota; class Thermoanaerobaculia; order Gp7-AA8; family Gp7-AA8; genus JADGNZ01. The sequence continues at coordinate 88,587 of JBBRTE010000010.1, read as the reverse complement.
CGCGCTCCTGTCCCTGCGACCCCTCCGTCAGCATTTCGGAATACCCGATGATCTGATTGAGCGGCGTTCGCAGATCGTGGAGGAGCTGCGAGGAGAGACCGGTCAGGGACGAGCTCTCCTCGCGCTCGACGTCAGAACCGGCGCGCGAGGTCATGAAGTCTCCGTCTCCGGAAACGGGCTCACGGGAAGCAAGGCCTCCATCTTGGCGAGAAGGCGGGGCAGCTCGATCGGCTTGGTATCGTAGTCATCGCAGCCCGCCCGAAGCGCCTTCTCGCGGTCATTGGCCATGGCATGCGCCGTCAACGCGATGACCGGGATGCTCTTGAGTGTCGCGTCAGCCTTCAGGCGCCGCGTCGCTTCCCACCCGTCGACGACCGGCAGACTCATGTCCATCAGGATGAGATCCGGTTCCTGCGCCCGGGCGACCTCGATCCCCTGTTCCCCATCCACCGCGATGAGGATCCGGTAGCCCTTCCGCTCCAACCGGCGGGAGAGCATGTCCCGATTCATCTCGTTGTCTTCCACGATCAGGATCGTCGTCATCTCGCAACCTCCAGGGAATTGCGAGGCACCTGCATGCCGGCGTCCGTGAGAACGTCGCGGACCTGCTCCAGAAGGGCTTCCCGAGAATCGCCTTCCTTGCGAAGAATCTTTTCGACGTTGCCATAGAGGCGCTGGCGGTCTTGGTTGCTCAGGTCCTGCGCGGTCACCACCACGATCGGAATCGATCGCCATTCGGGCCGACGCCGGACTTCGGCGGCGAATTCGAAGCCATCCATCTCCGGCATCATCAGATCGAGAAAGATCAGACTGGGGCGCTCCCGCTCCATGCTCTTCAATGCCTCGACACCGTTCTCCGCCTCGGAGACGGTGCGTCCTTCCTTCTCCAGCATCGTTCGCATCAGCGAGCGGCTGGTCTGGTCGTCATCGATCACGAGTACCGGGCAGGGAGGCCGAAGGCACATGTGTTTCTTCAGGATCTGGGAGAGCTGCCGCCGGTTGACGGGCTTCGTCGCATACTCGGAGGCTCCCAGGGTGAACCCGCGCTCCGGGTCGTCGACCATGGTCAGGATGATCACGGGGATGTTGCAGAGGGTTGCGTCGTTCTTGAGTGCGGCCAGGACGCTCCATCCGTCCATGTCCGGCATCATGACGTCGAGCATGATGGCGGCAGGCAGGAGTTGCCGCGCCAGGCGCAACCCTTCGGCTCCGCCGCGGGCCGTGCAAACCGAGAATCCTTCCTTGCGCAGATAACGGTGGATCAGGTCGCGTTGGAGCGCATCGTCGTCGATGACCAGAACGCACGAGCGCGGATCAGGGCGGGGCTCGATGCCGATCGAGGCCACCCCTTCCGCGGGACTCTGTGAGACCTCCCGCCGCTCCTCGATGATCGGGATCGGCTCCGCGACCATCTCGCTGACCACGGCGGGGAGTTTGATCGTGAATACGCTCCCTTCAGCCGGCACACTGTGTACCGTGACATCGCCACCCATCATCTGGGAGAAACGACGGGTGAGGGCGAGCCCCAGGCCGGTCCCCCCGAACTTGCGCGTCGTCGATGCGTCCGCCTGCGTGAACGATTGAAAGAGCCTGACGATCTGCTCGGAGCTCAGCCCGATGCCTGTGTCGGACACGCGGAACACCACCCACTCGCTCCCGTCCATGGTCTGCCGCTCGGCTTCGACGCGGATCTTTCCCTCATGCGTGAACTTGGCTGCGTTCGACGCCAGATTGAAAAGTCCCTGACGAACCTTGCTCAGGTCCGCCCGCATCACGCCGATATCCGGCGGACATAAAACCTCGAGCGAGTTCCCGTTCTTGGCAACCTGCATCTCGATCGTCGAGGCCACCTCGGCGATCAGCGGCGCGATGTCGAACGACTCGATGTGCAACTCCATCGTCCCCGCCTCGATCTTCGACAGATCGAGGATGTCGTTGATGAGACCGAGGAGATGTTTGCCTGCCGTGGAGATCTTCTGCAGGTCGGAGTGCAGTTCCGGCAGCTCCTTTTCGACGGCTTCCTCCTGCAGCATCTCGGAAAAGCCTAGGATGGCGTTGAGGGGCGTGCGTAACTCGTGGCTCATGTTGGCGAGGAAGAGGCTCTTCGTCCGATTCGCAGTCTCGGCCGCTTCCTTTGCTGTGGAGATCTCCCCCTCGGCACGACGCCGTTCCGTGACGTCCTCCATCGCCAGCACGAGCAGATCGGCGTGGCTCCCCTGCCGCAGCTTCCGCGCATTCAGCAACATGACGCGTCGGCCGATCACCGGAAAATCGTGCTCCAGCTCGAAATCGTTGAAAACTGAACTGGTAGGAACGATGTCCTCGAGCAGCGTGCGCAGATCGGGAATGTCCCACTGTCCGTTGCCGAGCTCGTAGATCAGCCGGTTCTCCGTCTCCTGCGAGGAGACGTGAAAGGTCTGGTAGAACGCGCCGTTCGCCGAGTGGACACGGAGACTGCTGTCGAGGATCAGGAGCGGCTCGCGCACCGTGTCGACGACGTCCTGCGCATACGTCTCGATCTGTTCGAGCAGATGCTGCGCGCGGCGTTTCTCGGTGACATCCTCCATCGCCAGCAGGACGAGCTCCGCATGGAGCTTTCGCGCGTTGAGCAGCATGACCCGCCGCCCGATGTGCGGGAAGTCATGCTCCAGAACGAAGTCGTTGAAAACAGAGCTGCCCGGAACGATATCCTCGAGCAGCGTGCGCAGATCGGGGATGTCCCACTGGCCGTTCCCGAGCTGGTAGATGAGCCGGTTTTCCGTCTCTTCCGACGTGACGTGAAAAGTCTGGTAGAAGGCGCTGTTCGCGAGGCGGACGCGGAGCGCTGCATCGAGGACGATCAAGGGCTCGCGGACCGTGTCGAACACATCCTGCGCGAAGTTCTGGATGTCGGCGACGAATGGCACTCTCGCACCGAGCGTAGTCTCGTTCCGGGGAGCCTCTGCCTCTCGAGGAGGTACGAGAATTGTGTCGCTCACAAGTGACCTCAGGGTCGTTTCACCGATCGCGCTCATGCGCAGCAGCCTTCGATAGGTTGCGGGAAGTGACGGGAGCCTATGTCCGATCAAAACCAGTGACTGTCCAATACGGGACATCCCTTCCGGAAAGGGCGACCGGCGCCGGTGCTATATTTCGCCCCCTTTCGCTCGGAGGACCCATGCCCACCGCCCCTTTGCTCATTGCCCGCAGCAAGATCGATCTCTTCCTTCTCCCGCAGATGGCGAATCGCCATGGCCTCATCGCCGGCGCCACCGGCACGGGAAAGACCGTCTCGCTGCAGGTCATGGCGGAAGCACTGAGCGGCGCCGGAGTCCCGGTGTTCATGGCCGACGTGAAAGGCGATCTGGCGGGATTGAGTCAGCCCGGCCAGAACACGCCAAAGGTGCAGGAGCGGATCAAGAAGCTCGGACTGGAGAACTTCTCGTTCGCAACCTCCCCCGTCACGTTCTGGGATGTCTTCGGCGCGGCCGGGCACCCGGTGCGGGCCACCGTCTCGGAGATGGGACCGTTACTCCTGTCGCGCATCCTGAACCTCAACGACGTGCAGCAGGGCGTGATGTCGATCGTGTTCAAGATCGCCGATGACAACGGTCTTCTTCTTCTCGACCTGAAGGACCTGCGGTCGATGGTGCAGTACGCAGGCGAAAACGCGAAGCAGTTCACCACCCAGTACGGCAACATCTCGTCGATGAGCGTCGGTGCGATCCAGCGCGGATTGCTCGAGCTCGAACAGGAGGGAAGCGCGCAGTTTTTCGGCGAACCCGCCCTCGACTTCGACGACTGGCTCCAGACCGACAACGGCCGCGGCCGCATCAACATCCTCGCCGCCGACAAGCTCCTGCTGGCTCCTCGCCTCTACACGACGTTCCTTCTCTGGATGTTGTCCGAGTTGCACGAGAAGCTTCCGGAAGTCGGCGACGTCGACAAGCCGCGTCTGGTCTTCTTCTTCGACGAGGCCCACCTGCTCTTCGACGATGCTCCCGCGACGCTCCTCCAGAAGATCGAACAGATCGTCCGGCTCGTACGATCGAAAGGCGTCGGTGTCTACTTCGTCACCCAGAATCCGCTCGACGTTCCGGACAACGTCCTCGGGCAGCTCGGCAATCGGATCCAGCATGCGCTGCGTGCGTTCACCCCGCGCGATCAGAAAGCAGTGGCCGCCGCTGCGGAGACCTTCCGAACCAATCCGAAGCTCGACGTGGCCAAGGTGATCACTGAGCTCGAAGTCGGAGAAGCGCTCGTCTCGTTCCTCGACGAAAAAGGTGCGCCAGGCGTCGTCGAGCGCGCGTTCATCCTTCCCCCGCACTCCCAGATCGGCGCCATCACTCCCGAGCAGCGCCAGGCGATCGTCAATTCGTCGCTCATCGCCGGCCAGTACGAGAAAGCGGTCGACCGCGAGTCCGCCTACGAACGGCTCAAGGCACGCGCCGAACAAAAAGTCGAAGCTCAGGCTCCGTCGGCAGCGCCCGCCAATGGCGGCATCTTCGGAGCGATCACCAACGCTCTCGGCGGCGGACCGTCCACGGGCAGCCGCGGCCGTACTCGCGAAGGGATGGGCGAGGCGATGTTGAAGAGTGTGGTCCGCGCCGCCGGCAGCCAGATGGGCCGGCAAATCGTCCGCGGCGTCTTCGGCTCGATCCTCGGCGGACGGCGCTGATCCCGGCTACTTCGGCGGTGGCGGTGGTGGTGGTGGTGGTGGAGCAGCCATTCCCAGCTCCGCAAACTCGCTTAGCGGTGCCCAGGCGGACGCTCCGGGCCTCCAGCCCTGGGTCGCGGGAGTGACCTGGCCGGACTGCACCATCGCGCGGAGCGCGTCATCCGTGTACGGTCCGTAGGTCTTGCCATCGATGGCCAGCGTCCAGCGCGCGACCGAGGCCGCACCCCCACCCGCTCCGGGGGGCGGCGGCGGGGGCGGCGGCGGGGGCGGCGCTGCGCTTCCGGCGTTCATGGCATTGCCAGCGTTGAACGCCTGGCTCATCGCACCGCCGATCGCAAAGCCTGCTCCGAGGCCTGCTCCTGCTCCGGCGATTCCGCCAGCGTTCGCGGCAGCGATTGGAATCGCTTCCGCGGTCTGCATCTGCGTGTACTGCCCCAGACGATCGCCGAGGACCCCGAGTTTGGTGCGCTGGTCGATGGCGGCTTCGACTTCTTCCGGGAGTGAGATGTTCTCGATGTAGAAGCGGGACAGCTCAAGGCCGTAACGGGTCAATTCCGGTCCGATCTTCTCGATGGCGATCGCGCTCAAGTCGTCGTATTTCGACGCCAGGTCGAGCGCAGGAATGGCCGCCTCGCCGATGGCATCCGACAGGCGCGAGAGGATCGTGGAGCGAAGCTGTCCAATGATGTCGGCGGTCGTGGTCAGTCCGCGCGTCCCGACGATCTGCTCGAAGAACGACTTCGCGTCGGCAATCCGCATCGCGTACGTCCCGAAGGCGCGGATCCGGATCATGCCAAAGTCGTGATCGCGCATCATGATCGGGTTCGTCGTTCCCCACTTCAGGTCTGTGAACAGACGGGTATTGAAGAAGTAGACATCGGCCTTGAACGGCGACTGGAACCCGTACTTCCAGCCGCGCAGTGCGGTCAGGATGGGGATCGTCTCCGTCGACAGCGTATAGAGGCCGGGCGTGAACAGGTCGGCGGCTTTGCCTTCGTTGACGAAGATCGCGACCTGGTTCTCGCGAACGGTCAGCTTCGCTCCCATCTTGATCTCGGCGTTATAGACGGGGAAACGGTAAACCAGCGTGTCCGGAGTGTCATCGAGCCACTGAATGATCTCGATGAATTGCGTTGCGGCTTCGTGCTTCAGATGATCGAACAAGGCCATTGCAGTCTCCGCGAATAGATACGGAGGAGGGCGGGGGGAGTTTCGCGACTCGCCGTCCGTCTCCTCACTCTGACGGTCCGCCGAGTCTACACCTGCGCCTGTGTGAACGAGCTGCGCCGCGGCATGGAAGCGGGTACACTCTCGCGACCGCCCATGTTGATCGGTTCCGAGTGGCTCGTCGACGCCGCAGGTTGCCGCCCTGACGAACTCGCCAGCGTCGCTACCCTGCGCTCCTTGTTTGAGCGCATCATCCTCGAGCTCGATCTCCATCCCGTCCACGCGCCGCAGTTTCACGTGTTCCCGGCTCCCGGTGGCGTGACCGGCTTCGTCATGCTCTCGGAGTCGCATCTGGCGTGTCACACCTACCCCGAGCACGGCATCATCACGCTGAATCTCTACTGTTGCCGTCCGCGGCCGGAGTGGCCGTGGCGCGAACGGTTGCACGATCTGCTCGGCGCATCGGACGTGGTCGTACGGAACGTGGTCCGCACGATGGCTGAGGATGAGGTGCCCGCATGGCAGTAGCGAACTGCCCTTCCTGCGGCGGACCGATCGAGTTCAAAGTCGGTTCCTCGGTCGTCCTCGTGTGCGACCACTGCCGCAGCATCGTCGCGCGGACGGACCGTGGCCTCGAAGACCTCGGCAAGGTGGCCGCGCTCGTCGATACCGGCTCGCCGTTGCGCCGCGATCTTCCCGGTCGCGTTCGTGGCAACGGATTCCGCATCGTCGGCCGGACGCAGATGCGCCATCCCATGGGCGGAACGTGGGACGAGTGGTATGCCGCGTTCGACGACGGCCGGTGGGGATGGATCGCCGAGGCTCAGGGCAAGTACTACCTGACGTTCAAGACGGAGAAGACGGGTTTGCCGCCGTACGAAGTGCTGCAGCTCGGTGGGATGCTGGACGGCCTGAAGGTCGTCGAACTGGCATCGGCCACGGTCATCTCCGGCGAGGGAGAGATCCCGTTTCGCGTCGAGCCGGGCGCCACCTACCGCTACGCCGATCTCTCCGGTCCGAATCGCCGCTTTGGGACGATCGACTACAGCGAAGACCTTCCTCTCCTCTTCGAGGGTGACGAGACGACGCTGGCGGACCTCGGCATCAACATCGCGCTCGAGCCCGGGAGGGAGACGCGGGTTCGGGTAACCAAACTCGCCTGCTCACAATGCGGCGGACCGCTGACTCTGGTGGCTCCCGATCAGACGGAACGCGTCATCTGTCCTCATTGCGGCGCTTCCCACGATGTGAACGAAGGGAACCTGCGCTATCTCAAGACGCTGAAGAAGCACGGCCCTCAGCCCCGCATCGCGCTCGGAAGCAACGGGACGATCTCCGGCGAGGCCTACGTGACCGCGGGATACATGCAGCGCAGCGTGACCTTCGATCGGAAGTACTACTGGAACGAGTATCTGCTTTTCGCCCCGCGCACGAAGTCCTTCGCCTGGCTCGTCGATGACAGCGACCACTGGAGCTTCGTGCTGCCGATGACGGCCGGAGACGTGGAAGACAGCGAGCCGGCCGGCGCGCCGCGGCGGATCGTTGCGCACGAAACGACCTTCTCGATTTTTCAGGACTCGGTAGCGACGGTCGAGTCGGTCATCGGAGAGTTCTACTGGAAGGTGGAGTCGGGCGAGAAAGTGCGCGCCGTCGACTACATCGCGCCGCCGGAAGGGATCACGAAAGAGATCTCCGACACCGCCGCGTCGCACGAGGTCAACTACTCGCTGGCGCGCTACATGCCGCCCGAAGAGGTCGAATCGGCATTCAGCGTAACGGGGCTTACGCGTCCCAGAACCCTGGGCACTCTGCAGCCGCTTCCGCCGAGAGCGGGATGCGGCGCTCTCGGCGGAATGTGGGCTGCCTTCGTCATCCTGTTCCTCCTCGCCTCGCTCCTCGTCACGAAGTCTCTGCCGCATCGGGACGTCCTCGCGGACTCGTACCATCTCGATCAGTACGCGGCGTCAGGAGAGCAGGCCACGACCAGCGCAGCTGCGCTTCCCACCGATTCCGCGGGAGGGGACTGGTCGGGCGGCACCAGCACCTCGCCGGCGACAACCGACACGTCGTTGAATGCCACGAGCACGCAGCCTTCCGGATCGGGCCCCTCCGAGGTCAGCGCCGTCATCTTCTCGAAACCGTTCGTCGTGGAAGGAGGGCACAACCTCGAGGTGCGCGCGTCGACGCAGCTCTCCGAGACGTGGCTTCACATCGACGGCAACCTGTTCAATGAAGAGACTGGCCTCGTCGAGCCGTTCCAGATGCAGCTCGAGCACTACGAAGGAGTCGAAGACGGCGAGAAATGGACCGAGGGTTCGCTGAATGAGTCGAAAGCCTTCGCGACGCTGAAGCCAGGGACATACTCGCTCCGCATGGAAACATGGCGGGATGGCACCAAGCCCGCGCCCACGCTCGACGTGACCGCGACGGAAGGGGTCTTCTCCGGGAGTGGCTTTGTCTTCCTCTTGATCGCACTCGCGCTGCTCACAGCTCCGATCGTGATCCGAATGCTGGTGACCAATCGCGGTCACAGCGAATCCGAGCGGTGGGCGGACGCGATGTACACACCGCAGGGTGACCTCAATGAATAGGAGGACCAGATGGGAAAAGTGATCTATGCGGCATTCGGGTTTCTGCTGCTGGCGGGGTACTCGACGCTGCTCTGGCGCGGGTACGAGCTCGGCGGGACGACCCAGCGACAATACGTGGCCGGCGGCCTCCGCGGGGCGTCGCACGGCGGATACCGGTCGTTCTGGTACAGCGGCTTTCATGGAGGCAAGTGATGAATCTCACTCCGGCACTGCACACGTTCCTGGTCACGTTCGGCTACACCGTCTTCGGGTTGATCGTCTTCGGGATCGCCTTCGCGATCATCGTGAAGATCACGCCGTTCTCGATGCGTAAGGAGATCGAGGAGGATCAGAACGTCGCGCTGGCGATCCTGATCGGCTCCGTCATGCTCGGGCTCGCGATCATCATCGCCGCGACGATTCACGGCTGATGACGAATCGGACTCCGATTCTTTTCCTCAACGTACTGGTCATCGCCGCGTGCGGGCTCATCTACGAACTTCTTGCCGGGACCGTTGCCAGTTACGTCATCGGTGACTCGGTCACCCAGTTCTCCCTGATCATCGGCATCTACCTCTCGGCCCTCGGCGTGGGGGCCTGGCTTTCCCGCTTCATCGAGCACGATCTGGCCGCGCGTTTCGTCGAAGTGGAACTGGCCGTCGCGCTCGTGGGCGGACTCTCCGCACCGCTCCTCTTCTTCGGGTTCGCGCGGCTGGAGTGGTTTCAGCTCTTCCTCTTTCTCGTCGTGTTCGTCATCGGCGTACTCGTGGGACTGGAGCTGCCGATCCTCATGCGCATCCTCCGCGAGGAGCTCGATTTCCGGGAACTTGTCTCACGCATTCTGAGCTTCGACTACATCGGCTCGCTGGTCGCGGCCGTGCTCTTCCCACTGTTCCTCGTCCCGCGCATGGGACTGGTGCGGACATCGATCGTCTTCGGACTGCTCAACGGTGGCGTGGGCCTGTACGGAACGTTTCTCATGGCGCCGCTGATCCGGCGCGGGCGAGCGGGGCTGCGAATTCGCGCGGTCCTGGTGATCCTCCTGCTCGTGGTCGCACTCTTCAACGCCAACAGACTCACCGCGCTCTCCGAGCAGGAGCTGTTTGCCGACGAGATCGTGTACGCGACCTCCTCGGCGTACCAACGCATCGTCGTGACGCGCGGAATGTCGGGGTTTCATCTTTTTCTGAACGGCAACCTGCAGTTCAGTTCCGCGGACGAGTATCGCTATCACGAGGCGCTCGTGCACCCCGCACTGTCGCTGGCCGCCCCCGCCGCCCACGTCCTCGTGCTCGGCGGCGGCGACGGGCTGGCGCTTCGCGAAATCCTCCGCTATCCCTCGGTCATCGACGTGACGCTGGTCGACCTCGACCGGAAGATGACGTCGCTCTCGTCGACGTTTCCGCCGCTGGCCGAGTTGAACCGGCATTCCTTCAGCAATCCACGCGTCCATGTCGTCAACAAGGACGCGATGATGTGGCTCGGCGAACAGAAGCTGCGATTCGATGCAGTGATCGTCGACTTTCCCGACCCGAACAATTTCGCCCTCGGAAAGCTCTACACGACGCACTTCTATCGCCTGCTGCGCGAACACCTCACGCCGGACGCCACGGTCGCGGTGCAATGCACGTCGCCGCTGTTCGCGCGGCGGTCGTACTGGTGCATCATCCGGACGATGGAAGCGGCCGGCTTCGTGGTCCGGCCGTACCAGACGACGGTGCCTTCCTTCGGCGTCTGGGGGTTCGCCCTCGCGCAATTGCATCCCTTCGCGGCGCCGTCGCGACTCCGGCTACCGATGCGCTATCTCGACGCGCCGACGCTGGCTTCTCTCTTTGTTGTCCCGCCGGACATGTCGCCGGTTCCCGTCGAAATCAACCGGCTCGACAATCAGATGCTCGTTCGCTACTACGAGGAAGAGTGGAAGAAGTGGTCATGAGACGGCGTCCTTATTTCCCGATCGCTGGTTCGCATTCGTGATCCTCTCCCGTCGCGCGTTGCTGGCCGGCTTCCTCGGCGCACCGTTTGCGGCCATAGCGTGCCGGCGGTCGGTCGCTCATCCGCTGCCACCCGGGGAGATCGCCGGCGCATCACATCTGGTCGGGCACCGGTTGCGCGACGGCGTGCGGCCCGTTCCGTCCGCCGACGCGTGGACGTCGCATGATGTTGTGATCGTCGGCGCGGGCGTGGCTGGCCTTTCCGCCGCGTGGCGTCTCGAACGCGCCGGTGCCAGAAATTTTCTGCTGCTGGAGCTCGAATCCGTCGAAGGGGGAACCGCGCGTTCCGGATCGTCGCCGGTCAGCGCCTATCCGTGGGGTGCGCACTACGTCCCGGCGCCGCTCCGCGAAAACCGCTGCCTGGTGCGCCTGCTCGACGAGATCGGCGTCATCGAAGGGTCGGATGCGGCTGGCGACCCGGTCATCGGAGAGCAGTACCTCTGCCACGATCCCGAAGAGCGCGTCTTCTACCGCGGCCGCTGGTTCGAAGGTCTCTATCTGAATGCCGGCGCATCGCACGAAGATCTCCGGCAACTGCGGGCGTTCGAGGCGGAGGTCGATCGCTGGGTGGCATGGCGGGATGCAAAAGGTCGCCGTGCGTTCACGATTCCAGTCGCCGCGGCATCGGACGACGCCGAAGTCATGGCGCTCGACCGGATCTCCGCGCGCGCCTGGCTGGACCAGCACCATTGGACATCACCGCGTCTGCGCTGGCTGGTCGACTACTCGTGCCGCGATGACTACGGCGCGCATCCGGAAGAGACGAGCGCCTGGGCGCTGCTGTTCTATTTCGCATCGCGGCGCTCCACCCCCGGAACTGCCAGTCGCCCGCTGATCACCTGGCCCGAAGGCAATGGACGACTGGTCCGCCATCTCGCCTCCACCTCGCGCGGCCGGATCGACACCGGATGGCTGGTCACCTCCGTCCAGTCGCAAGACGATCACGCGGAAGTCGTCGCGATCTCACGCGATGGACGCGAGGCACGCGGCATCCGCGCGAAGCACGTGATCTTCGCGGGGCCTCAGTTCATCGCTGCACGCGTGATTCCGGCGTACCGCGATGTCCACGAATTCGTGTACGGATCGTGGCTCGTCGCCAATCTGACCTTAAACGAGCATCCAGCATCGGCAGGGTTTCCGATGGCATGGGACAACGTGCTCTACGAAAGCCCGTCCCTCGGCTATGTCGTGGCGACGCACCAGACGGGACGCGAAACCGGGCCGACGGTGCTGACCTACTACTACGCGTTCTGCGACAAGGATCCGCGCGTCGCCAGGGAACGTCTCCTCTCGGCCGGCCGCGAAGAATGGGCGGAAGTCGTCCTCTCCGACCTCGAGCGCGCACATCCCAACATTCGCGCGATCGCGCAGCGACTCGACCTGATGCGATGGGGACACGCCATGGTCCGGCCATCCCCAGGCTTCCTCTCCAGTGCGTCGCGCCGCGCGGCACACCAGCCCTTCGGCAGGATCCATTTCGCCAATACGGACCTCAGCGGCGTTGCTCTGTTTGAGGAATCTCTGCACCATGGGATCCGCGCCGCCGAAGAAGTGCTGACCGGGCAGGGACACAGCGTCACGACATTCCTATGACCGGGCTTCCGGACGATCGCAGGACTACTCGATAATAGCCGCGGTCCGATCGGGAAGAATGCATCGCATCACGAGTCGCCGTGTCTGGTATGCGATCGTCCTCACGATCGTGACGCTCTCTGCTTCGGCCAGGACCGTCCGGCAATACGTGCGCGCGCGCTGGCAGGATCCACTGCCTCACACCACCGTGCCGGCGCTCGCCCAGACGCGCGACGGCTATCTCTGGATCGGAACCTACGAAGGCCTGGCACGCTTCAACGGCAGCGACTTCACGATCTTCGACAAACACAACACACCGCTCGAGAGTGTGGCCATCTCATCGCTTCTTGCCGCGTCGGACGGAACCCTCTGGGTCGGCACCGTCTCCGGCGGGTTGTATCGATTCTCGAACGGTGTGATGACGCGCGTCGCCCCCTCGGCCGCCGGCGGAACGATTCGTGCCCTCGGCGAAGACGGGCAGCAGACCGTGTGGCTAGCGACGGATCGCGGGCTGGCCCGTGTCTCCCTGCGCGACGCACATGCGCTGGCCATCCCGGCAGGCGCGCCACGCACGACCGTGCGCGCGATCCTTGCGATCGGTAACGACGTCTGGTTCGCGACCGATGGCGAAGGGCTGGTCCGCTTCACCGGCGGGGCGTTCACACGCTTCACGACGGCAGATGGTCTCTCCAGCAACGTTCTCTTCGCGCTGGCCAGCACGCGCGACGGCAGCCTTCTGGTCGGCACGCAGCGAGGCGGCCTCAATGTCTTTGCACACGGCCGCATTTCGAACATCCGGGGCGCGGAAGCTCTGGCAGCGACGAGTCTGTTTGCGATCGCCGAAGGGAACGACGGAACCATCTGGATCAGCGCCGAGGCGAAAGGGGTCTGTCACCTCTCAGGCAGCACCTTCGATTGTGCATCACTGATCGACGGAGAGATCCCGGATGTGACCCGCTCGATGCTGGTCGACCGCGAAGGAAGTCTCTGGCTCGGCGGAACGAACAGCGGGCTCCATCGCCTCACCGAGGGAAAAGTCACGAGCACCACATCCGAGAGTGGCAGCCAATCCATTCGCAGCGTGACCGAGGGGGTCGACGGAACGATCTGGAGCGCCAGTGAAGGTGGCGGGCTGCAGCGCGTGAGCAACTTCTCGCTTGTCCCGGATCCGCGGAACGGGTCGCTGCCGAGCCTCTACGTCCGTTCGGTGCTGGCGGAGAACGACGGCACGCTCTGGGTCGGCTCCATCGCCGGACTCACGCACCTGACAGCCACGACCGCCCGAACCTACGGCGCGAAGGATGGTCTCCCGTCGAGCTTCGTCTTTGCACTCGATCGAGGACGCGACGGGTCTCTCTGGATCGGTACCTCCTCCGGCCTCAGCCGCCTGGCCGCCGGCGCAATCACCACGCTGCATTCCGATTCGCCGATCGATGTCCGGGTCGTCCATACCGATCCCGAAGGCCGGCTGTGGGTTGGGACGAGGAACGGCCTGCGATGCCTCGACAAGGAGTCGCTGACACGATGCGGAGAGGGCGTGCTCCGCGATGCGTCGATCTTCGCGTTTCACGACGGCGCGGATGGCACGATGTGGATCGGCACGAATCGCGGCCTCGTGCGGATGCGCGGGGGACACCCATCCGTGTACGGCACGCGCGAGGGTCTGTTCGACGACACAGTCTTCTCCATCCTCGAAGACGGCGCGGGCACGCTCTGGATGTCCTGCAACAAGGGTATTTTTCGCGCGAAGATCAGCGATTTCGATGCCTGGGACCGGCACGCGATCCCCTCGATCCCATCTCAGTACTTCGACAAATACGACGGGATGGCGGCCACGCAATGCAACGGCGCTACACAACCCGCGGCGTGGAAGTCACACGACGGCCTGTTGTGGTTTCCGACGGTCAGCGGCCTGGTCACGATCGATCCGAAACGCCTTCCTCGGAACGTGATGCCGCCTCCGGTCGTCCTCGAGCAGATTACGGTGAATGGCCGCTCCACGGCCGCTGCCTCATTGGCCTCGCTGCCACCCGGATCGAGCAATTTCGAGTTTCAGTACGCTGCGCTCAGCTTCGTCGCGCCGGAGAAAGTCCGCTATCGCTATCAGCTCGAAGGGTTCGACCCCGGCTGGATCGATGCGGGCACACGACGCATCGCCTACTACACGAATGTCCCCGGCGGAACGTACCGGTTCCGCGTGACGGCATCGAACAACGACGGCGTCTGGAACCCGGATGGACCCTCCCTGTCATTTCGTGTGGAGCCTCACTACTACGCGACCTGGTGGTTTCGCGCGGTGGCTGCACTGGCCGTCTTCACCATCGTCTTCACGCTCTACCGGGTGCGTGTCTGGGAAGTACGGAAGAACGAGCGGCGCCTGTTAGCTCTCGTCGCCGAACAAACGCGCGAGCTGCAGAAGGCGAACGCCGCGCTGGCAGAACTGGCCACGATCGATTCGCTGACACAGGTCGCGAACCGCCGCTCGCTCGATGCCGCGCTGGCGCGCATGTGGCTCGAACATTCCGAGACAGGCGGCTCCCTGGCCGCCATCATCTGCGACATCGATCACTTCAAGAAGTACAACGACACCTACGGGCATCAGGCCGGCGACGAGACACTGATCCGCGTGGCGCGCTGCCTTGACACAGCCATCACCAGCCCACGCGATCTGGTGGCGCGTTTCGGCGGCGAGGAGTTCGTCGTCCTGCTCCATCACTGCTCTCTTGCGGCCGCGGGCGAAGTCGCCGAACGGATTCTCGCTGCCGTGCGTTCGATGGGAATCGCGCACGAGGGATCGACCACCGCATCCATGGTCACCGTCAGCCTCGGTGTGGCGGCGCTGATCCCCGACGCGCAGACCGCGGCCGAGGCTCTCGTGCGCGAAGCGGACAAGGCTCTCTATCGCGCCAAGGAGCTTGGGAGGAACCGCTGCGTGCTCGCCGGCGTTTCTCCGACGGCGCCCGGCGCTTAATTCGCGATCTCATAACACCCCGGTCCTATAATCGAAGGCGATGTCACTCCAGCCGGGAACTCGTGTCCGTCGGTACGAGGTCCTCCGACTCCTTGGTGTGGGCGGCATGGGCGAGGTCTATCTCGCCCGTGATACCGAGCTCAGGCGAGACGTCGCGCTCAAGATCCTGCCTCGCGGAGACGACGTCCAGGACGACGACGTCCGCATCCATCGCTTCCTGCAGGAGGCGAAGACAGCCATCTCGCTCAGCCATCCCAACATCGCACACATCTATGACGTCGGTGAGGACAGCGGCACTCGCTTCATGGCCATGGAGTACGTCGAGGGGCAGACATTGCGCGACCGCCTGGCACGCGGGCACATCGACACCGACGAAGGGATCGAGATCGCAACGCAGATGGCGTCCGCGATCGCCAGCGCGCATGCCGCCGGAATCGTGCATCGCGACATCAAGCCGGAGAACGTGATGATCCGCCCGGACGGCTATGTGAAGGTCCTCGATTTCGGCCTGGCCAAGCTCGGTTCGCGCGACGCGGACTCGGGGGCCACGGTGATCAAGACCGCTCCGGGCATGGTCGTCGGAACGACACGCTACATGTCCCCAGAGCAGTTGCACGGTGATGTGGTCGATGCGCGCAGCGACGTCTTCAGCCTGGGCGTGGTGCTGTACGAGATCCTGACCGGGCGCCGGCCATTCCAGGGGTCCGCCAACGACGTGATCTCGGCCATTCTCAAGGAAGAGCCGAAGCCGATGGAGTCCGTCAGCGCGGATCTGAGCGCGGTCGTTTCCAGGGCATTGTCCAAGAACCCTGCGAAACGATTCGCGTCTGCGGGCGAGATGACCGAGGCGCTCCGGAAGGTGCGCCAGACAACCGACCGCGTACGATCGGGCGACCTGCCGACACAAGTCACCCCCGCCGTCCGCCGGAGCAGGAACCAGACGGTCCTCTGGATCGCAGCGGCCATCATCGTGATCGCCGCAGCGGTCGCGGTTCCGATCGCCATCCGCGCACGCAGGCTAGGCGACGCGCGGGCAGCGCTTCCGCGAATCGAGATGCTCGCGGCACAGAGAAAGTACACCGAGGCGTTTGACCTCGCATCCGCGATTCGCCCGGTCCTGACGGGTGACGAACGTCTGGCACGAGCGATGAGCGAAATCGCCGTCCCGATCAACGTGACGTCGGACCCGCCTGGGGCAACCGTCTACCTGGAGCGCGTGCGCGACGATGGGGAAACATCCGCGCGAGCTCTGCTGGGCACGACCCCCCTCGACAAAGTGGCCGTCGCTAAGGCCGACTACGTGATCAGCCTGGAGAAGAGCGGGTATGCACCGGTCGCCCGATCCATTTCACTGGTGCCCATCCGCTTCAACGGATTGATCCTTCCTTCCCCTCAGAGACCGCTCCACTGGACGCTCGCGAAGGCCAGCGACGTACCGGCGGCGATGTCGCTGATTCCCGGCGACCGGAAATACCGCCTGGAATCGTGGTCACGGCCAACTTCAGCAGCCCTCCCTCTCGATGCCTTCCTGATCGACCAGTTCGAGGTGACGAACCGCGAGTTCGCCGAGTTCGTCGATCAGGGTGGATATCAACGGAAGGAGTTGTGGGCGAAACCGTTCGTCAAGGACGGACGATCACTCAGCTTCGACGAAGCGATGCTGCTTCTCAAAGACTCGACCGGATTGCCGGCGCCGCGCGGGTGGTCCGGACAGAAGTATCCGGCCGGCCATGAGGACTATCCCGTAACGGGTGTGACCTGGTACGAGGCGGCCGCGTACGCGGCGTTCCGCGGGAAGTCGCTTCCCACCTTGTTCCAATGGGACAAGACCGCCCGCGATGGCCAGACCAGCGTCGTCGGTACGACCTATCCGTGGGCGGTCGCTCCGGAAGGCACCAATGTCGAGCGCCGCGCCAACTTCCGCGACGCTGGTCCCATGCCCTCGCGGAGTCTGCGGGGAGGGATGAGCCCTTATGGTGTCTACAACCTTGCCGGCAACGTCACCGAGTGGTGCCGGAACGAGTTGGACGACGGATTCGCAGTAACTGGTGGCGCCTACAACGAGCCGGTGTACCAGTTCGGCCACATCGGACCGTTTCCGGGATTCTTCAGCAGCGCCAACCTCGGCTTTCGGTGTGCGCGGCTCGTGAAACCGGGCGGCAACGAGGGTGCGATCAGCATCCGAACCGCTACGGCGAAGCCGCGCATCACGCCGGTGAACGACACCGAGTTCGCCCAGTTTGTGAAGGCATACGACTACCCCTCGACTCCGCTACGTGCCCAGATCGTCCGGCGGGTTGATGGGGAGGCGTGGACGCTCGAGGAAATCACTCTCGAAGGTGCCGGTGGTCAGATGACGACCGCCTATCTCTTCCTCCCGAAAAACAGGAAACCTCCATACCAGGTGATCGACTTCGTTCCCGCCTCCGATGTTGAGAAGGGACGACGGCCTCTGCTCGATGCGATGAAGAGACATATGACGCCGATCGTCCGCAGCGGCCGCGCGGTTTTCAGCATCATGTTGCCGGGCTACCTCGGCCGGCCGGCCCCCGTCGCCGTGGACACCGTGAATCGGGCTTCGGAGGAGTACGCGGAGCTGATCGAGGGACGGGTGACAGACGTTCGCCGCGGTGTCGATTACCTGACGACACGGGCCGACATCGATACGACACGCATCGGGTTCTACGGCCCCAGCGCCGGTGGCTCGCTGGGACTGATCGTCTGCGCGCTCGAACACCGCTACCGGTCCGTCGTCTTCACCGGCGTGGGATTCTTCCCTGAGGAAGAGAACAACAACCCGAAGACGCTGCAGACGCACTTCGCCCCACACATCGCGATGCCCAAGCTGATGTTCAACGGCCGATGGGACGACACGGTGCCGTTCACGACGAATGCCCAGCCGCTGTTCGATCTCTTCCGCCAGCCGAAGCGGCTGATGGTCTATGACGGCGGCCACGTCCCGTCGCCTGAAATCTACATCCCCGTCCTCAATCACTGGTTCGACGAAACCCTGGGTCCCGTCCAGTAGCGCTCATTCAGAAGGTGTTCGGACGAGTTTTTCGAAGAGTCCATCGAGGACCGCGCTCAGATCGTGATGAATGCCGGAGTGGACGGGCGAGGGCTGGATGATCGTGCTGCGCGGCGCCACCAGCCAGTGAAAGCGCGAACGCTGAGGCAGGCTGCCGATCTCTCCGGCTCCTTCCCCTCCCGCACAGATCTTCGGGATCGCCTCGAGGTAATTCTCGATGAGCGCCACGTCGACGGACGGCGCAAGTGCCCGGAGCCGATCGTGATCACAGCCGATGCGCGCCTCGAGAAACGCCGCGGTCGACGAGAAGAGGATGACTCCCGCGTTCAGAAATTCGCCGCGGTCGACACGCGGAACGACGCGCACGACAGCGTAGTCAAATGGATAGCGCTTGCGCATCAGCAGCGTCCTCCATCCAGTGGCGTGGGGATTCCACGCGATGGAGCAGGTAGTCACGATACGCGGCGCGATGCTCCGTCACGCCGGCGAAGAGCGGCTCATCCCCCAGCCAGTCGTCCGGAATCAGGCCCAAAATCCGATCGATCGCCTCTGGCGTCAGTTTCGCGGCCAGCTCCGCATCCACGCCCCGGATCTCCGTCGCCCACGGCAGCAACACATGGTGCTTGATCTGCGTGAACGGCTTGCGGCTGCGCTTGCGGACGTCATCACTCCAGTTGTGATGAAAGATCAGCGTGGCGCCGTGATCGATCATCCAGAGGTGGCGATGCCACACCAGCAGGTTCGTGTTCTTCGCCGTGCGATCGACGTTGGTCACCAGCGCGTCGAACCAGACGATCGACGATGCCAGCCGCGATCGGCCATCCATTGTCCGCGCGATGATCGGATCGAAGGTGATGGAACCCGGAAGATAGTCGAGACCGATGTTCCGCCCCTCGCTCTTCGTCAGCAGCTCCTGGATCTCGGCGTCGGGCTCCGTCTTCGCGATCCGTCCATCGAGCTGCACGAAGACGATCTCCGGAACCGGCAGTCCGAGAGCGCGGCCGATCTCGCCCGAGACCAGCTCGGCCACGAGCGCCCGCACCCCCTGCCCCGCCCCGCGAAACTTGGCGACATACGTTCCGTCATCGTCCGCGGCGACAATGGCCGGCAGCGAACCACCCTCGCGCAGCGGCGTGATGTATTCGGTCGCGGTGATCGTGCGGATCATTTCCCTGATCATGCACTATCCCGTGGCTCTCGGGACGGGAACAGCTGCCGTTTCGTCACCGATCCGCACAGCGCGAGCCTGCCGCGATTTGGTATCCTCCACATCCTTCCTGTCCACACCTTCATTTACAAGAGGAACGCCTGTCATGACATCAAGACATACTCGTGCCGCGATCTCCCTGATCGCTCCGTTTCTGTTCGTCGGCGCCGCGATGGCCGCTGACACAAAGCCAACCCCGGCCACTGCCCCGATCGCCGCGCAGCGTTACGGAACCTGGGGCGTCGACCTGACCGCGATGGATCCTTCCGTCAAGCCGGGCGACGATTTCTTTCGCTACGTCAACGGCAAGTGGGCCGCGACGACGCAGATTCCGGGCGACAAGAATGAGGTCGGTGCGTTCTCGACCCTGTTCGATCTTTCCGAGGCGCGCGTGCATGCGCTGGTAGAACGCTGGGCCGCCGAGAAGAACCTCAAGCCAACCTCGGACGAGGCCAAAGTTGCCGCGATCTACCGCACCTTCCTCGACGACGCGACCGCCGAGAAGCTCGACGCCAAACCGCTGCTGCCGTACCTCGACGCCGTAAAGAAGGCGACGACGTACGACGACATGGCCCGTCTGATGGGACGCTCCGAGAGAGGCTTCGGAACCTCCTTCTTCAGCGCGGGAGTCGGAGACGATGCGAAGAATCCCGACAAGTACACCCTCTACCTCTCGCAGTCCGGCCTCGGCCTTGCCGATCGAGAGTTCTATCTCCGCGACAACTTCAAGCCCCAGAAAGAGCGCTACCAGAAGTACGTCGCCGACATGCTCGGCCTGATCGGCTGGGAGACTCCCGAGAAGAACGCCGCCGACATCGTCGCGCTCGAGACGAAGCTCGCCGAGGCGCACTGGACCCGTGCGGAGAGCCGCGATCGTGACAAGACCTACAACCTGATGACGATCGCCGACCTCGAGACAAATGCGCCGGGCTTTCCATGGAAGGCCTCGTTCAAAGCGGCCGGTCTGGACAAAGCCGAGAAGACCGTCGTCCGTCAGAACACCGCCTTCCCGAAGATCGCGAAGATCTACGCTGCCACTCCGATCGAGACCTTGAAAGCGTGGGAAGCGTTCCACATCGCCGATGACGCGGCGCCGCTCCTCTCGAAGCGCTTCGTCGACACTCAGTGGGAGTTCCGCTCGAAGTTCCTCAACGGCACGAAAGAGCAACGCCCTCGCTGGAAACGCGCCGTCGCAGCGTCCGAGCGGATGATGGGCGAGGCCATCGGCCGCACGTATGTGGCCGACTACTTCCCGCCCGAGTCGAAGGCGAAGATGGAGAAGCTGGTCGCCGACCTCCGCTCCGCGATGAAAGCGCGGATCGAGCACTTGACGTGGATGGGACCGGAAACGCGGGCGCGCGCGCTCGACAAGCTGGCAAAGTTCAACGTCAAGATCGGCTACGCCTCGAAGTGGCGCGACTACTCGTCGCTCCAGATCAAGGAAGGGGACCTCGTCGGCAACTCCGAGCGCGCTGCGATGTTCGACTGGGCGCGTGACGTGAAGCGGATCGGTCAGCCGGTCGACAAACAGGAGTGGGGCATGACCCCGCAGACCGTCAACGCCTACTATCAGTCGACCAAGAACGAAGTCGTCTTCCCAGCCGCGATTCTGCAGCCGCCGTTCTTCGATCCAAACGCCGACCCGGCCGTGAACTACGGAGGAATCGGCGCGGTCATCGGCCATGAGATCTCGCACGGCTTCGACGATCAGGGACGCAAGTCCGACGGCAGCGGGATGCTGCGCGACTGGTGGGCGCCGGAAGACGCCGCGAAGTTCGAAGCCCAGGCCGCACGGCTCGGTGCCCAGTACGAAGCGGTCAAGTTCCCGCAGCTTCCCGGCCTGCACATCATCGGCCGCCTCACCATGGGCGAGAACATCGGCGACCTCGGCGGCATCCTTCTCGGATACGACGCCTACAAGATCTCACTCAACGGCCAACCGGCTCCCGTGCTCGACGGCTTCACCGGCGAGCAGCGCGTGTTTCTCGGATGGGCGCAGGTGTGGCGCACGCTGATGCGCGACGACACGCTCCGCCAGCTGATCACCACGAATCCCCACTCTCCCGGCGAAGTCCGCGCGTTCGCCCCGCTCCGCAACGTCGACGCCTGGTACGAGGCGTTCAACGTGAAGGAAGGTGACGTGAACTACGTGAAGCCCGAGGAGCGGGTAAGGATCTGGTAGTTCGAAGAGGAGGGAGTTGCCGCGCAAACGCCGGCAACTCCCGCACCTCCACCTCACCATCCAGCGGCGAGCGCTTCATCCGGCGTTGCCGCAGCGGCGACGGGACCGCCCCTTGACCTGCCGCCAACCACCCTCCGAGAACTAGGTTTCCATTTCGCGCGAAGCGCGAAACAAGAATCTGCTGTCCCAGTTGTCGCCACCCTACGCGACTAGGTTTCCATTTCGCGCGAAGCGCTTTGGACTGCGGTGGCAGGGCCACCGCTTTGGGCGGGCGGATTGGAGTCACATCGCGCGAAAAAAGAAGGTCGACGATTGCGATCTCCGGATCTCCCGGCAACCCGGCAACCACCACTACAGCTTCTTCAGCAGTCCCTTCCACCGCGTCCACGCATCGTCGCGCGCCTTCTTGTTCCCCGCGTAGGCGTCACGCACTTTCTGCTCGGCGTCCGCAGGGGGCGCCGGCATCTCACCAGCGCGCATGAACCCATGGCCGGCGCCGTCGTACGTCACTGGCTCGTACTTCCGGCCCGCCGCCTTCATCAGTTCGGTGGTCTTCGGAAGCGTCGCCCCGATGCGTGCGTCATTGCCGGCATAGAAGCCGTACACCGGAGCCTTGATCGCAGCAGCGGCCTCCGGTGATTCCGGCCCCGTTCCGTAGAAGACATATGCGGCCGAGAGCGCCGGCCGGTTCGTGGCGAAGCGGAACGCCTGCGTTCCTCCCCAGCAGAATCCGGAGACAGCGACCTTCCCATTCGCAGCAGGGAGTTTCGCCACGTAGTCCGCGACAGCGTTCAAGTCGGCCGTGATCTGATCCGGCGGAAGATCGCGGATCGCTTTTCCGATCGCGGTTCCGTCCGCAAAGGCGGTCGTCCCGCCGCCGTTCGGGCCCATGCCCGACAGCAGGTCCGGCGCGATGGCGATGTTCCCGGCTTCGGCCAGTTCATCAGCCAGCATCTGCACCCAGTCGCTCATTCCGAAGATCTCGTGGATGACCACGACCGCCGGTGCTTTCGTCTTCACTTCCGGATAGACGACGAAGGCACTGACGACCCGGTTGCCCAACTTGACGTTGACCCACTCGTGGTGCCGAGGCGAGTGATCCACTCTCTGTTTGGCCCAATCCTGCGACACGCTGGCGGGAGGGGCCGCCATCTGGTGCTCGGCATGCGTGGTCGTCGAGTCCTGCGAACAGGCGGGAAGGGCGGCGAGGGAGAGTACTGCGAGCGCGATCAGTGCGTGTCTCATCGTTTCCTCCAGATCTGCGGATCTTATCGAAAGGAAGCGGTCCGAGCGCACGTGCCCGGAGAGTCCGGCCTACGTTCGCTTCGGCACGAAGAGAAGGAGCAGGCCCGCGGCGATCGCAGCCAGTCCGGTCCAGACCGGGACGTTCACGGTCTTCTTTTCCTTGATCGAGAAGTCGATCGGGCCGAGTTTTGCCTCGTGCGTGGCCTTGGTGTAGGTGAATTGACCATAAAGCAGACCGGCGATGCCGGCCACGATCAACAGGACAGCGATGATCTTCAGTGTGTTCATACACGGTTCCTCAGGTTCACTTCATTCTATGCGCCGCCGCTCGATGAGCGGATGACTTTCCGTCGACCGGCATTTTGAATGGTAGCAGCCGTGTTGCGGACCAGCGTGCACAGACAAACCGTTCGAACGACCGCGGGGAAAGTCCTCCGCAGTGACGACCTCGTCGCCGATGAGAAGCAGGTCGCCGCAGATATCCTGATCGCCAATCCTGAGTTCGGGAACCCGCACGTCGTGCGATGCGACTGGTGCCGGGAGACCCGAACCTTGTTCCGTGACGAGAGCGACGGTCCGTTCAAGCTGACGGAGCACGGGTGGCTCTGCGAAGCGTGCGACGTCCGCGCGTCAAGCCAGGAAGTCCGCTTCTAAACCCGGCTTCCCTTCCTTCCTGCGGTAAAGTCCCCGGCGATGACCGACGTCGTACCACCGCTTCCGTCCAAGGGGCGTGCGGAAGCCCGCCGTACCTTCTCGAAACCAATCTGCCCGGCGTCTTCGCGGTGGGAGACGTGCGCGAAGGCAGTTATCAAACGGGTGGCATCTGCCGGTGGCGAAGGATCGATCGTCGTCTCCTTCGTCCACCGCGTGCTCGCTGAATGAGGAGACCTGAATCATGGCCGGCGAATCCTGCAGCCATCTCCGCGCGATCGAGACGATCAGGCAAGCGCACAAGCGGGAATGCGAGGACTGCGTGAAGACAGGCGCGCGATGGGTCCACCTCCGCACCTGCCAGGACTGCGGTGGCACGCGCTGTTGCGACAGCTCCGTGAACCAGCACGCGTCGAAGCACGCCCTGGCGAGCAAACATGCAGTGATCGCGTCAGCAGAGCCCGGCGAACGCTGGCTGTACTGCTACCCCGACGAGGCCTTCGCAGAGTATTGAGAACGAAAAAAAAGTGCCGGACGCAGCCGCAGAATTCGCCAAAAGCGGCGCGCTCATTGCTCTACTACTCCTCGATCGCGAAACCTCACTGCCAACCGGCTTTTCAGACCTCGGCGGTCATGGCGAAGCGCGAGAACGAAGGAGAAAATGCACATGGATAACAAAATCAAGAGTCACGATTCGAATCCTGATCCGATCACCGGCGAGCCGGGCGCGCATCCTGTCGGAGTGGCCGGTGGTGCGACGGGTGGTGCCCTTGCAGGCGCAGCACTCGGCGCGATCGGCGGTCCCGTCGGTGCAGTCGTCGGCGGTGCCATCGGTGCAGTCGCCGGCGGCCTCGCAGGCAAAGGCGCAGCCGAAGCCGTGAATCCTACGGAAGAGGATCTCTACTGGCGTGAGAACCACACCTTGCGTCCGTACTTCAAGAGCGGTCGCACCTACGATGACTACCATCCGGCCTATAAGTACGGTTGGGAGTCAGCGGCTCGTCCCGAGTACCACGGACGCCATTTCGATGATGTCGAGAACGACCTGAGCCGCGGCTGGGACAAGGCAAAAGGAACCGCTCGCACCGACTGGGCCGAGATGAAAGCAGCCACGCGAGACGCATTCGATCGCGCGCAGAGCCGCATGTCTCCCGGTGTCACCCGTGCCAGCGAGAAGTCTGGTCGCTGATACAAATCTCCACGCCTCATCGAAACGCGCCCGCCGCAACGCGGGCGCGTTTTCGTTTTAGGCCGATCGTCCCGATGCGACAGCAAAATCGCCGATCGAGAACAGTTCTTTGGGACGATCCGCCGCGAATTCCAAACCCTCTGTCGAAAGAAGTCTTGACCACCGCGGGTGTCTCCCCTACCTTGGGGAGACCACAGATTCTCTGCCGCCGCAGTCACGACGAGGTGCGCCCGCACCTGGAGGTGCTCGATGCGTTTTCTTCGACCCCTGTTCGTTCCGGTGATTCTGTTCCTGGCGTTTTCTCTTCATGCGCAGTGCGGCGTCGAGCGCTGGTCGGTCAAGACCGGCACCGATTCCGGCGCCTCCTCGATCAACCTCGGCTCGTACGTCTCCACCAGCATCTACAACATGCTGCAATCCGCGCATCCATCGTCTCTGCCGGCGAACAGCCGCGTCGCTCCGCGTGAGACGACGCAGTATCAACTCAGCGGCACGCTCACGAAATACGCGCGTGAAGGCGACTCCGACTACCACCTCGTCATCCAGGACGGTTCCGGCCGAACGATGATCGTCGAGATCCCTGCTCCGAATTGCGTGGGCTCGGGAAGTCCATTCGGTCCCGGCGTCTCGAACGCCCGCCGGCAATTCGACGCACGCTTCACCGCAACCTCGAGCTTCAAGACCACATCGACCCCGGTAACGGTCAAAGGCGTCGGCTTCTGGGACTTTCTGCATGGACAGACCGGCGTTGCACCGAACGGCATCGAGCTTCACTCCGTTCTCAACATCACGTTCGGTGCCTCGGCCGCCCTGGCTCCGAGCGTCGAATCGTTGCCCGCTGCCGATCCCGGCGATGACGTCCACTACCCGGCGGACATGGTCCGCGACGAGGACGGCGGCCGTGTCCGCGTCTACCGCGGCGGCGACTACCTCGGTGACGCACTGTTCCACGGCGGCGTCGTCCTCGAAGATCCCTCCATCCATGTCGTCTTCGTCGGCGATCACTGGGATGCGGCACGCCGCGGCCCGGTCCTCCAGGCCATCCAGCAGATCAACGCCAGCAGCAGCTTCCACGATCTCGACCGCTTCGGCGTCCGCACCTTCGGGATGCGCGTCAACACGCTGCAGGTGGCCGCACCGGCGCAGGACCTGACCGACCTCGACGTCCAGCGGCTCCTGTCGTCCGCGATCGATGCAGGGCGCATTCAACACCTCGATGAAAACGCCGTCTACCTCGTGATGCTCGACCCGCAGGCCGACGCATCCGTCGCCTCCAATCGCGACTGGCTCTCGTACCACTCCGAGTTTCATCCGACAGAGCTGCCGATGCGTTATGTCGTCGCGCGGGGCAGGCTCGAAGGCGCGGCTCTCCGGGATGCCATCAACGCCAGCGTCTATCGCGCGCTCGTCAATCCCGCGGGTACGGGTTGGTTCTGACGCGCCGGCTGGCGATTCTGCTGCTCATCGGCACGGTGCAGGGATGCACCGTGTCGGTGCCACGCTACGCGTTCGAGAATGCAGTGAAGAACCAGGCCAGGATCGACAGGATCCGCATCGGACAAACACTCGCCGAAGTGGAGCGAGTCATGGGGAAGCCGCCGGAGCGGCGAAACGCACACGTCCGCTTCGACGGAATCTCCATCGAAGAGTGGAGCTACATCACCGACTACGTGCGCAAGATGGACACGACCATCACATTCGTCGGCGGCAAAGTGGACGAGATCCGATCCGCGAGCTGGGAAACCGACTAGGCCGGCACGGCCGGCGGCGCACGTTGCCCAAGGCTCAGCCAAAAGTCGCGTCGAAAAGGTTTTTCCGCGCAGACTTCTGTAGTGCGTCGATGAAGTGGAAAACTCGGTGTTTGATGCAAGCCGACGCAGCGCGAGGAATCCTCCCCACTGATCACCATGTCAGCGGCCTACCGGTAGGAAGTTCTACCGCCCGACCGCCCGCCTTCGCGACGGCACGGAGAGGGACACCGTCGCCACGGCACTGTCGACGGTTCCACACGGGCTGCTGATGCGGACCCAGAACTGCGTCGTCGTCGTGAGCGACGGCGCGAAGAGAGACGGCGAGTTTCCGCCGACCGGGTGCGTGAAGTCGAAGCGTGGTCCCTGATACCACTGATAGTTGATCGACGGGCCGGTCACGCCGATGGAGACGATCGCATTCGCGCCCGGTGCGACACTCTGATCCTGCGGTTGCAATGCGATCGCAGGCGGAGTGCACGTCGACACCAGCGTCAGCCTCGCAGTGCTGCTGTCCGTTGTGCCGCAGTCGTTCGACACATGCAGCCAGTACGACACCTGTGCGAACACAGACGGCAGAGTGAGCGTCGCGGACGTTCCCCCGTTCACCACCTTCGAGGTGTCGGGAAACGTCCCTTCGTACCACTGAAACGCGAGTGGCTGCGTGCCGGTGATCGCGGCGAAGAGCGAGGTGCCGTTCCCCGTCACGATGGTCTGGTCGGATGGTTGAACGACGATCCTGGGCGCGTTGCAGGGAGTCACCGTGATCGTGATCGTGACGCTGTCCGCCAACGATCCGCAGGTATTGACCACGCGTACCCAGTAGCTGGTCGTCTTCGACGGAGTCACGGTGAGATTTGCGAATGTCGCCCCCGGTACCGGCGAGGTCGTCACACCGGTCGTCCCCACGTACCACTGGTACGACAGCGTTCCTCCGCTGGCCGCTACGGACATCGATGCAGGTCTCCCCTCGAGGATCGTGACGCCGTCCGATTGCGATCCGATGACCACCGGCGGACAGCTGTTCACGATCGCGTAGACCGTGCCGCTGTCGGCGGGCGGATCGCAGGCCCCCGCCACGCGCACCCAATACGCACTCGTCACCGCCGGCTTCACTGTGAAGGACGGTGACGTCGCACCGCCGATCGGCAGGTTCGTGTTCCGCGACGTCCCGCTGTACCACTGATAGACCAGCGGTGCCTCTCCCGTCGCCGTCACGGTGAACGTCACCGCGGCCGTGTCGACGTTCACCGTCTGCGGTGCGCTGGTGATCCGCGGGGAAGCACAGGCAGAGCCCGATCCGTACACTGCATCGAGGGCAGTGATGTCCCACGCCTGCAGCGTCGATCCGATCGGATCGGAGTCGAAGTTCACGCTCGACTTCATGATGGCGACGCTCGAACAGTCGAGGTCCGGGCCGCAGGAACCGTCGCTGGCGTTCTTGTCGGAGTGCCGCAGGCCGAGGGTATGGCCAAGCTCGTGCGTGATCACGTGAATGAAGCCTGCGCCCGTCAGGCCCGGACCCGAGATCCCATCCTGAACGACGAGGTCGGCCTCGACGATCGAGAAGTACTGCTCTCCGTTCGCCGTGTGCGTCGCGCTCCCGAACCAGGCGCCGCCGATGGCCAGCGTCGCTCCGTTTTGCGGCGAAAACGATCCCGGGATCTCGCCCGCCGGATCGTTGAACTGAATCGTGTTCACCCCGTCAGACGCACCACCTGCGAAGCCGGTCCTGGCGATGGGCGTCAACCCGCCGTAGGAATAGACGATGTTCGAACCAGGGTCATTCGTCCAGGCGGCCAACCCCTGCTGCACCGCGGTCAGGCCACCGCCCGGTGCGCCGGGCTGACTGCCGTGGCTCAGGAAGACGACCGGAAACGCCGGCCAGCGAATGCCGATGCCGCCCGGACCCTGCAGCAGGTACGAACTGGGAGCAAACGCGGATGCCGTCGACTCCGCCACCGCCACGCGCCGCAATGGCAGCGGATCGCGAACGATGTAGTCCTCGCCGGCAATGCCTCCCCGAGCGGTCGTGCGCACGAAACGGAGAAATGCGTCCTCGAGACGGACCGGCTCCCGATGGACAACTCCATCGCTTTCCCATCCCACGATCTCTTCGGCATCCCGTACCAACAGCCGGCGTCCCTTCAAATCCTCGGCGGGCTCGAACTTGCCGACCGCCATGTTCTTCGCCACCCATTCACCGCGATCGTTTGTCTCAAGAAAGAGCAGTACGCGTTCTCCCTCCGCATACCGCGGACTTCCTGCGACGAAATACCCGACCGACCCCACCATCCCACCCAGCTCCGTGACCTGAATCGTCGTCCCCTCGGTGACCGTACCCTTGATCGCTTCCTCGACTCGCAATGTGGTCACGGTCTCGATCCAGCCGCCCGGCGACCAGCGTGCGTGCGACTGGCCGGCAACACCGACGACGATGGCTTTCGATGCGGTGACGAGCACGCGATCGGAAGGGACGATGAACGTCGCGGCGTGCCCGGCCGTCACCACCATCAACAGGGCCAGAAACAACACTGAAGAGCGGAAGCAGGGACGCGTCACAGGACGATGATACGTCTCAGTGCACAACGAGCATGGTGACGCCGAGCACGAGCAGAAGTCCCGCGACGAGTCGGCGGAACACGTTCTCCGGCACACGACCCAGCATGGTGCGCCCGAGGAAGGTGCCCAGGATCACGGCGGCGCTGGCGCCGGCGATGATCGGCCAGACGGTCAGCAATTCGCGTCCCGTGCTGAACGCGTAGACGGGAAGCCGCGCGCCGTCGACCACGAGCGCGATGGCGACGGCGGTGGCGACGAAGACTTCCTTGCGAACGTCGAGCGCGAGCATCGCCGCCGCCCGCACGCCCCCCTGATTCCCAACCAGGCCGCCGAGCATTCCAGAGACGCCGCCCGCGATCCATGCGCCGCGGCGCCCAAAGCGGAGGTGATCACTCCATCCCGTCACACCGAACGCACCAACGATGATGAGAACGATCGCGAAGACAACCTTGAGCGCGTGCGTCGCCGCGACCGCGTGCAGCAACGCACCGATCAGGGCACCGGCACCGCTCATCAGGCCAAACGTCTTCAGCACATGTTTGTCGACGCGGTCGCGCAACGTCCAGAGGCGAAGGGCGTTGCCGATGAAGTGCGGGATGGCCGCACCCGCCACGGCGAGCTTCACGCCGATCGTCATCCCCAGGAGCGGTGTGAGAATGCTGCCGATCCCAAAGCCCGCCACCGCCGAAATCGCGCCCGCAAAGAACGCCGCGATCGCGATGAGGATCGCCGCCGTCATCCGCGGATCCGGATCGCGCGCGACCGCCGATCGAGAACCCGCAACCGAGCCGGACCGAGGTCAGATTTCATGCGGTCGTGAGTATATGTTCGTCGGCACAGGGTGGCTGAATGGTAGGGGGATGGATGGTGAATGTTGAAGGGTGGATATTGGATGTTGAATGCCCATCCACCCCGCCCATCTACGACCGCCGCACCAGCCGCCGGCCAAAGTACACCGCGCCTCCGATCCCGACGATGACCACGGCGCCCACGAGCGCCGTCGCGGTCGACGAGAAGAGGAAGGGATAGCGGACGCGATTCAACACGAGGATTCCGGGCACGATGAGGAACAGTGCCGAGCGCAACGCATAGAGAATCGCCGGCCCGCGCGTGTTTCGGATCGTGTCGCTCCAGATCAGCCACAGCATGACCGTCAGCGCGGCGATGGCCATCCCCGTCGGAGGAATCCCGGGAAGAACACTGGAAGCTGCGTGACCCCTCGTGACGACCGGAATCATTTCTTGCGAATCCACCAGGCATCAGCCGGCACGGCGTTCACCGGAACCGGCAACGCGGGCGACGCCGTCGATGCGGGAGCAACGCGCGGCGCCGGCGGGATTGCGCGCCGCGCGGTCTCTGCACCACTACCCGAAGCATTCCGCGGCAACCCCGACTTCGGCCCCAGTTTCTCGAGCATCTCCTGAACATCGGGCGTACAACTGCCGCCACAATGTCCAGTCGTCGCCGTCGTGCAGAGCGCGATCTGGCTGATGGTGCATGCGCCCCGCCGGATGGCCCGCTCGATCGTCCTGTATTTGATGTTGTTGCAGCGGCAGACCGCCTTCAACCCGCGGATTGCGGGATGCAGTTCCTGCTGCTCGTCACTTTCGTCCATTGCGAGAGGCCGTAACCGGATCGCGTAGTACCGGCTTCCCTACCGCCGGCCGCGGCCGTACACCCATCGCCGAGGCAGCAGACGCCGGCAAGGCCAGCCGCGGCAACGTCCGCGAGAGCGAAAGCAGGCGGGTCGCGGGGCGCGGCTTGCCGAACCGGGGAGAGTTCATTCTAAGTAATTGTACGGCAGGGATGAACGCGCCGGACCGGAGCAAAGGAGGGCAGGACCGTCGGACCTGCCCTCCCGAGTGATCTCGAGAGCGAGCTTAGTACCAGCCGTCACCGTCGGGGTTCACGACCGCGCGGAGAAGGCTCTGCGTTGCGGCTTCGGCCATCCGATCCGCGCTGGCGTCGAAGGGGACGACCACGTAGCGGACGTTGACGTCCTGCAGTTGTACGTGGGAGTGATAGGAGTGGTAATCGCGTCCGGGAATGCTCGACCGCAGCGCCGAGTGCAGGCCCGGCGCGAGGAAGATCAGACGGATGAGACTCTCATCTCGTCCGGGAAGCGAACCGTCGGTCATCCCCCCATCGAGCTTCGCCTGAATGCGAAGATCGTTCAGCGTTCCATTCGCAGGAAGCGTGCGACTCGTGAGGAGCAATCCCGACGTGCGAATGCCGTAGGCCCCTACGGACTGAAACGATTCCGAGCTGCTGATCCGAGCGACCTGGCGCTCCAGACCGGCTTTTCGCGCCGCCGCTGCCGGAGTCGTCCAGTCGCCGAGAAAAATCATCTCGACCATCGGATCCTGAATCACGGCACCGCCGTGGAACGTGAGCTCGCGGGACGCGCCGCCGTGACGAAAGACCTCGACGCGGCCTCCGTCGTCATCGGCCAGTGTGACCAGACCGGGCGTATCGGCGAGCACGCGGGCGGCGTGGTTGGGCTGGTCCTTCGCCGCCATCAGCGGAGTCACCAGGAGCGTAAGGGCAAGCGCAGCAAGTGGTTTCTTCATGGTCATCTCCCCTGCCTACTGAACGTTGAGAGCGAAATCATCGACGACGAACGACGTCTGGAGCGTGGCGTCTTCGACGCCGACGAGGTAGACCTGAATCGTCTGTCCCTTGTAGGCAGACAGATCGAAGGTCTTCTGCGCGTAGCCGGTACCTGCATTGAGATTCGAGTAAGTCGTCAGCGTGGCCAGCACGGTCCCCGAGGAGTTGCGGATCTGAACCTTGAGCGTGTCATAGGCGGTAGTGGTCGAGGTTTCTGCCGTGTCCACGTGCAGCCAGAAGGTCAGCGTGGCTGTGGTGCTGGTCGACGGAATGGCCACCTGTTGATAGAGGGTGTCGGTATGGGCAGACCCATACCCATCCATCCACGCCTTCCACGTCCCGGCGTGCGCCGCTTCGGACGTCGAGTTGGTGACGACGCCGGTCGACGCAACCCACGGAGATGCCGTGCCGGTCTCGAAGCCAGTGTTGCCGAGGAGTTGCTGCGCGGTGGCGTTGCTCACCGTCACCGCCACGCCAGCCGACGTACCGACGTTGGCCGCCGCGTCGTATGCCTTGGATGTGAGCGTGTGCGATGCGTTGCTCGCCGTCGTCGTGTTCCAGCTCCATGAGTACGGTGAGGTCGTGTCGGTCGACTGCAGGACTCCGTCGAGGTAGAACTCGACCTTCGTCACGCCGACGTTGTCAGATGCCGAGGCGGAGACGGTCGTCGTGCCGCTGACGATGGTGCCTGCGGTCGGTGATGTGATCGATGTCGCCGGCGCGGTCGTATCGCCGCCGCCACCGGAATAGGTCGCCTTCAACGTCACTCCCGAGTAGGCCGCGTAGCCGTACAGGCCGATGTACCAGTCGCCGGCTGCGGGGTTGGAGACGGTGACGCTGTCGGTGTTGCCGGAGACGATCGAGCGGAAGTCGTAGACCGTCGTCGTGGGCTGGGCGCCGAGTTTCACGTAGAGATCGGCGTCGCCCGTGCCGCCGCTGATCGGAATGACGAGGCTCGTCTGTCCCGCCGGTACGGTGATCTTGAAGAACTGGAAGGCGCCGGTCGCGCCGGAAAGCCCGGTGACCGCGACCCCGTTCGTGAGGGTCGTAACACCGCCTCCGCTGCCCGCGGTCACGGTGAGCGTGACGGTCGTCGTGCGCGTCAGACCGCCGCCCGTGCCAGTGATCGTAATGAGATAGGTTCCCGCAGGAGTCGACGTGCTGGTTGTGATCGTGGCGGTAGAACTTCCCGAGCCGGGAGCGGCGATGGAGGTCGGACTGAACGCGGCAGTGGCTCCCGTCGGAAGGCCGGACGCGGAGAGCGAGATTGCCGAATTGAACGTACCGGATTTCGTCGTGGTGATCGTCGACGTTCCAGACGTCCCCTGCACGACGCTGATCGCGCTCGGCGAGGAGGCGATCGCGAAGTCGGCACCCGTCGGGTTGAAGATGATATCGAGCACCGCATGGATCTCGATCCCGTTCGGCGCTACTCCGGTCTGTCCGTGCAGGAAGTCGAACATCCCGACGCCCTTGATCTGCACCGGGATGTTGGCCGTCTGGAAGCTCCCCGTGGCGGTCAATCTCGCATCAAACTGATTGCGGGCATTCTGGATACCGGGCCCGAACGGGCTGCCACCGCCGACGCAGCTCGGACTCGGGATCTCCGCGATGAGCGTGTTGCCCGACGCATCGGAGAGGACGAGGTGATAGTCAGAATCCGACTCGGACTTGTACTGCATCAGCGTGGCGTTGAGCGTCCACTGGGTCGTCTCATACGGACTGATGCGATTGTTCGCGGGGATCGTGCCGGGCTTCGGCCAGCCCCGCATGGTGACGATCGTCTGCGCCGTGGAGGAGGAGAGATTGATCGACCCGACATCGGCGTCGGTTCCTGTCTTGACTGACCATCGCTCCACGCCGCACTGTGCGAGAATCGGGGCAGGAAGCAGCAAAAATACCAGTACGAGAACCAGGGGGCCGGCGAATCTACGCATGAATAGCGTCCTCCAATCGACGTCAGTCGGTGAGCGCGGTCTGGTGTGGGGTCTACGAGGAGTAGAGGAGAGAGCAATGGGGCTGCCACAGCGTCAAAAAATGGAGAGTGGCCTGCAGCCTCGGTTTCCTCGCGGGCGGGATCCGCGGAAGGGGTCAATCCTTGACTAAAAATGCAGCAGTTGACCCGGCATCGTGGCGAATGGTGACCCATCGCCACCTGCTCCCACTTTTATTCGTAGTTGCCTCGGCGTGCGTTTACGTCCCGCGCGTGATGTGGAATCGCGCCGAGACAAATCGTCAGCACATCGATCAGATCCACGTCGGCCAGACCCTCGCTGAGGTCCGCGCGATCATTGGAAAAGAACCCGAAAAACGCGAGGTCCGCGCTCGATTCGACGGCAAGACTGTCGAGTTCTGGAGCTACGTCACCGACTACGGACGCCGCCTCGATTCGACTATCACCTTCGTCGACGGCCGCGTGCAGGAGATCCGCACGACACCCTGGGCGGAGAAAGACTGAAGTTCCGCTGAACGTGGGGCGCCGGCGAGGCCGGGCCGAAAAGCCGATTCTCCGCAGCGATCGCCGACCACTTCGCTTGCCTTGGTTCCTCGAAAAATCCGGCCCTTCGGGCCCTCGCCGGCGAGGCCGCCGGCGCCCCACCTGCCGCCCAACCCACCCCGATGGAACGCTCCGTGAACTGACTCCCGGCATGTCCCGAACCGTACGCAGAAAAACGGGAGACCCTTGGCCCGAGGTCGTCGCGGTAGGCGTCGTAGAGTTGGTTGGCGAGGGTAGGGCTCGTGAAGCCTACTGTGACCTCGTCATTTAGCTGGAATGACCGGTCGTCGAAATTCGTGCGGTCGACGATCATCACCTTGCTATGGAGCAGGGTGCGTTTGTATTCGTAGATGCGCACTCCGTTTTCCAGCAGGTCGCCGTAGTGGTGGTGGCTGGCGTGCTGGACGGACGGGAGGTCGATGACGCTGGCGGCGGGAAGCATGATCCGGACATCGACGCCGCGTTTCACGGCGGCCTTCAGTTCTTCGATCGCGTCGCGATGCGGAAGGAAGTAGGGGTTCTGAATGATCAGCACGAGGGCCGCAATTCAGGAACTCTGCAACCTGGCAACCCAGCAACCCTGGCACCCTGGAACCCCGGCCACCCCGGCAAACCGGAAAACCAACCTACCCCAGCTTCCCCGCCCACCCCGCAGCTAAGGATCGTCCTGCATTCCAGCGCGAGCAACCCTCGCCCTGCCGAAGGCGGGGAGAGGGAGACACGAAGCGATGCGAAGTGCGGGTGAGGGGCTTCCCGAATGGATGAGCGTCCCCTCATCCGGCCGTCGGCCATTCATCTCCGTCTCGCCATCATTCGAGCCGGCGACGCCGCCGCATACGCCCCACTCGCCTTCGCCAGCCCGAAGTCGAGCAGCTTGGACCCGGAGCTCGTGATCATGATGTTGCCCGGCTTCAGATCGCGATGAACGATCCCGGCCCGATGCGCCCGATCCAGTCCCTCGGCGATCTGAAATGCCGTAGCGCAAGACGTCGCTCAACGGCAGCGGCCCCCGCGCCAACCGCTCGGCCAGCGACTCCCCGTCCAACAACTCCCTGACGAGGTAGCTGATCCCCCGATCCTCCCCGACATCGTGCAAGGTGCAGATGTTGGGATGATTGAGCTGCGAGATCGCCTTCGCCTCCCGCTCAAACCGCAACAATGGTGTGGTCGTAGCCGGACGCCAAAACTTGAACTGCAGATTCGCGGCGAGGTCATGCGGCAAAACCTTGATCGCGGCACTCCGATCGAGCCGCGTATCCCGCGCCTTCCACACTTCCCCCCGTCCCCTCGCACCAATGGGCGCGAGGATCTCGCAGAGGCCGAGTCGGGTGCCTGGGCTGATGGATAAGAGGTGGTGAGGATAGCAGGAGGGTGGGAGCCGCCCTCCCCCCGTCCTGACAAAATGAGTCGATCGTGAATGAATTACGGCTTATTCGGAACCGGCTCAATGCCCGGAAAACTTGGATACCAGGTGGCCTCGTTCCAATAATGCAAGTCGCCGAAGGAGCCGTGTCGCTGCGGCTCCGTCGGATTAGCACTTAGTTGTTCGTTAAACGCGCTGATCGATATCTGGCTGCGAATATCGCACGGAATCAGGTGGGCGTGTAGACGAAGATTCCGCGCGCGTCCCAGCATCATGCCAGGAAACTCCGAATGTTTCGGCTGGATAAACTCGTCGAGCCACGCGAGCAAAGTACCGCGAGGTGTGGCGTCGAGAAACCATTGCTCATTCACTTCTGAACGCTCATTCAGAGTCAGTAGATAGAGATGGTGGGCGCGCTGTTGTTCGACTCCCTGCTGCTGCTCCCTGAGGAATTGGGTTACGACTCCTCCTTCCATGATGTTGTCGATAGTGCAGGCGGCGCCCATGTAAACAAGGGTACTGATGGGAAGCGTGTGCCGGAAGTTCGCGATGAGCCGGTTGGCAACGATCGTCCCCGCCGAGTGGCCGACGAGCACGACGTCATCTGTCTTCTTCAGGGCACCCGAGAGCTCTCTCAAGAACTGGGAGAACGCTCCAGCACCGGTGACGTGGCCCACATACTTGTACGGATGGTGTAGCTCCTCGTCCGAGTAGAAAAGACGGTCTGATGTGTAGAGCATCGAGGACCATGCACTCGATCCGGTTGCGGAAAGCAGTCCGCCCACCCACCACTTCGTGAGCACCGTCATCACTACCGACGAGGCCCAGTACTTGATTTTTCCGACGGTTGTCCGGACGTCGTTATGGCCCGCTCGAAAGTCG
This sequence comes from Thermoanaerobaculia bacterium, assembly GCA_038244715.1. Lineage (GTDB taxonomy): Bacteria > Acidobacteriota > Thermoanaerobaculia > Gp7-AA8 > Gp7-AA8 > JADGNZ01. Next base: position 52,492 of record JBBRTE010000010.1, on the reverse strand, counting down.
AGGCGTTCGCAGGGTTCATCCGTTCCCAGTCGAACCACCGCGTCTTCCGGGTCATCCGAGCGATATCGCTGCTGCTCCTTGAACTGCATGTAGCCTGCCGTGGGGATATCGAGGATCGAGCGCGAAATATCAGATACCAGCACGAAGGGCGTGACGAGGGCGCCCGATTGATACGTATCCTGCCCGTTCCGAACCCAGAGCAGATGGTCTTTGTAGCTCGCTGGCAGCGACGTCTCCCAGTTCACAAAGATCGGATAAATGTCGGCACGCTCCTGCCGGATCAACACGAGCTGTTCCGCAGCCCGTTTCAGGGCGGCCGCGCGTGAATTCAGACCGCCATGGAAAAAGAAGAGAACCTGGGCACGCGGATGGTCCGCGCGAGACCTCGCAATCGCCTCGAGTATCCGATGAAAATAAGCCTCGTCACCCACCAAGCCCGCGCCGGCCGGATCGGAAACTTTCTGGTAGCCGGTAGCGTCAACCCTTCCCTTTCCATGCCCGCTGCTGAGCGGGTCGAGCAGCTCACCGCGCGCCGAGAACATCAACACATGCTCGCGGAAATACTGATCCGTTAGACCATCGGCTGTTCCCGCGAGCGGCGGTTCGAGCTGCGGCAGATGTTGGCTCGCGCAGGCGCCGAGCGACAAAAGTACGACCAGAGACGCACAACGGAAACCTCGACTGGCGATCGTAGCGAAGGTCACTGAAATCCCCTCTTGGAAACGACGTAGTTGGCATCCACGACTGAAGGTTTTCTGACTGCTAGGCGTATTGACGGACCTCGCTCGTATTTTCGCGTCGAAAACCGGTACCACGTCTCCACCTCTACTTCTGTAATTCGCAACATCGGTCGGATCGACAACTACGCGAGGCGGCGGTTGGGCCGTGAGATCGAGGAACGCCTGTGTGAATTAGGCCTGTGACGACTAAATGCTGCGTCGTGCAGTAGCTCTCATGGCTCTTCGCGGTTGTTCCAATCCTCCGCTGGCGCCTCCAGATGGCGGAGCCAGCTGGCCCCTACCACTCAGTGCTGCTGTCGGGGGTAAGTGTCTACTTCGATTTCCATCGCGTCTGGATGTACTCCATCGTCGCTTCGGTATCGAGCGGCTGTGTGGTGCTTCCCACGCGAATAAAGAACGCCTTGCCTTTCGCCGTTTTGGCGAACGCTGGCTTGGAGGCGGGACCGACATCGATCACGTAGATTGCCTGCCCATCGACAGCGTCGAAGCGCATGCGGACGAAGCTCATTAGCTCGGCTCCGATTTGATCCATGAGGAGTGCCGCTACGGTGCGATCAAACTTGTCGCGGGAGCCGCCAAGAAGAGAGAGGTCGTCTTCGAGGCCTCGAACCTTGCCGGAGTCCTCGACGCCGATTAGGAGGGTTCCACCGTGGCTATTAAGAAACGCGGTGACGGTTCTCATGACCTCCGCTCTCAGGTCCTCGTTTCTCTTCTTTTGTACGACGTCCCATTGCAGAGAGCTCTTGAACTCCGCCGAACCGCTCTCACCAGCCGCGATCAACTCAATGAGGGAGGGGCGGTCGGCAGTGCTCCGGACGTCCGGTGATTTCTCAATCTGGCCTTCGCTCGTCACCGCCATCGGCGGAGTCGATTTCTTCGTCGGCGGTCCAGATTCCTCAAGATCGTCCTGGTGGGAAAGCTGCGCGCGCGATGGATTCTGGGTTGCTGGTGCATTCTTCGATTCCGGACAGAACACGACATGCTCCTGTCCGTCGGAGCCAATGTAGGAAAGTTGAATCAGCGCGAACTCATCGTCGGCCTTGCGCTTGTTCATCTGTTCCTTCACCCGGCGGCGGCCTTCAATGGCGTAGGCGACGTACTCTTCGAACTCGGTGTCGGAGGGTGGTCCGTCGGGATGAAGGATCTTCAGAAATGCGACGACCATCTTCTTGATGCCTTTCTCGTCGCGGCCTTGTACCGCCGAGCCAAGGCGAATCCGTTCGTTTACCTCGGCGTACCGATTCGAGTGCTTGAAGAGATGGTGGAACGCCTCTGCCACGTAGTCGGTAATGAGCCCAAAGTCATTCGTCAGAAGGTCGCTGCCGTTCTTTGGCATCTCCCATCCAGGCAGGTAGAAGGCAAAGCGGTCCATGACAGCAAGATCGAACTCCGGCGGCAGCGGCTGAAAGAGATCGTACTTGGAAGAGCGGACGAGTTGTTCTACCGACATGTCGATGTTCCCAACAAATGCCAGGCTCGCATCCGCGATGACTTCATTGCCGCGGGAGAATCGGCCGTTGGCCATGAAGTCCTTCATGATCTGGATCGTGTCGGGGTCTTTGATCTTGATCCCGGCAACCTCGTCGAATGCGACAGTGTCCCAGAAGCCCACCAACCCCACTCGTTTGCGTGCGTTGTTGTAGAAGAGCGTCGCCTTCGTGGCCTGGCCACCGCTGATGAGGGTGGAGTAGGGAGAAAACTCGCTATAAAAGTAAGACTTCCCCGTACCGCGCGGACCAAGCTCGATAAAGTTCAGGTTCGCTTCGACAAGGGGAGCCAGCCGCGTGATGAAGTGCAATTTCACTCGGTGCTCGATCTTCGTCGGCTCGAGACCGACTGACCGGAGGATGCTATCGAGCCATTCGTCGCGTGTGAACTTCTTGCGACCTTCGACATAAGCGTCGAAGTCGAAGCGGCTCATTTGGACCGGACGAAGATCCAGAATCTCGAAGGCGTAGTCGTCATCCTCAATCGGATTGTGAGCGATGGTGACTTCGGCCCAGATGCCACCCTCCAGCAAGCGATCGTTATCGCGGTAGTACTCGTTCGGGATGGCGATGCGTTTCGAGTTGAAGTTCTCCAGCTCGGCCCAGTGGCGCTTCTCCTTCTCCACGTAGCGGACGTTCACCTTGTCGATGAACCGATGCTTCCCCTTTTGGGCCACCTTCGACTGGGCGGCGTTCGACTCGTCGGGACGTACGTAGTTTTCCTGGAGCGTCGTCAGGACGGCTTCCATGCCCGCTTCGATCTCCGCCGGGTCATCGCTCGCACAGTATTTCGCGAGCAGGAACTCCAAAACGAACGTCGGAACATTCGTCCCCTTCTTGATGCGATGTACCAGGTCCTTGCGGACCGTCTTTCCTTCAAAAGCGCGATTGAGCCGTTCGCTGAGAGTGTCCATTGGCCTCACATGTAGTTCGTTTCTAGATCGATCGAAGCATAGGCCGTCATGGTCTGCGGATCGAGAACGCGAACCTTGAATTTGCCCTCGAATTCATCGGTCATGCGCAGCACCACTTCCAGCTCTTCACCGGTTCGCAGCGTAATCGTGTGCGTGGACGGATCAACGTGTGGCCCCATTCGGGGTTCTGCGACCACGCCGCCGTCCTTATTCTCGATCCCATCAACGCGAAGCTCCACGGTGCGGTCTGGCGCGAAGAGATCCCCTTTCGCAACGGCGACCGTGATGACCGGAAGCCTGGTCGTTACCTTCTTGGTCTGGCCTTTCCGGTAGGAAACCGTCACGCTGATCGGAGCGTCCGGCTCCGTGACGTCCTGCGAGAAGCGGATTTTCAGCACCGGAACGATCGCCTCCTGCAGCGATAGCCCTCCATGAAAAAACAAGACGCCTCTCTTGTACGGGGCCATACTCCGCGGACCGGCCACTCGCGAAAACGATGCGCGAACCCCGACCTTCTGCGCCGGTAACGAAAAGTTGTGGGCGTCTCCCTCTCCTTCGCCCAGAAGCATCCGGTCGTGCATCACTGTCCACTTTCCATTAGCCAACTTCGGGCATAGATCACCCTCTTCGGCCGCGGCGTTGAGCATGAATCCGTGGTCCGTGACCACGACAACACTGCGGAATCCAAGTTTGCGCGCCTTGGCGATTCCGGTGCTCAGATCTTTCAACAATGTCGGGATGAGCGTTACCCCGTACGTAGGATCGTTCTCCAACATGCTATCGATCTCGTTCGTTCTGAGAACGAAGAGATCGACCGTTTCGCCGATGGTGACCTTCTTCTTTTGAACAAACTCCATGAGTGACATTTCTTTGAAGCGGTCGCCGTACTTTTTACTCAGCACGTCCATTCGCTGCGCTACGTTCTTCACGGGCGCGCCGGCGAGCCTTGGCACGAGGAGATCGTTTTCAAATCCCAGCTCCAGCCCAGCCGCCGCGCCAGGGAGGAGACTGGCCATTCCGACCGGCGTGATACTCGGCAACGCCGCGCAGGCCGCCCTCAGTTCGATCTCTCCGGGCACTTCCTTCTGCAGTTCCGCTCCGAGCTCGTACCGAAGCGCGTCAACGATCACCAACGCCACGCGTTGACCTTTCTCGGCCAACATCGGCGCCACGATCTTGTCGAAGACCTGCGCATTGTCCAGGACGCCCGGCACCGGCCAGCCACTTTGTTCGACGTGCTTGATAAAGGCTGTCTGAACCGTTTCCGCGAGATCGCGATAACGCTTGCGCGCGTGATGGAGCACGTCATCGAGAATCTCGTCCGCGTCGTGCAGCGCATCACGCTCCAGCGCACGGTGTGCGCGATCCGCCTGTCTGAGTTTCGTGGTGTAGAACTCAACGAGCTTCTCGATGCTCCGTAAGCCCTCCGCTAACTCCGGCTGCCGATCGTCGCAGATCTGAACCAATTCGAGGGCTCGCTCGACCATGTCCCAATGCTGAACGGTAGCGTGCCTTTCACACCAAACCGAGTTTCTCGATCGTGTGAGCAACGCGCGCGTGTGACTGAATTGCGCCGACATGATTCCGGCTGCCGCGCGCAGAAGAAACGTACTCTCTTCAAACGGAAACGTATCGCGTACCCCAAGGTCCTCGATCTGACCACACGAGTCCCGGAGGCCGAGCTCTTTCTCGACGGACTCCGCCGCATCGATGTACTGCGGCCGGTGCACGAGATGATTCCGAAGGAGGTCGCAAAGCGCCTCAACCGAAACGCGAAACTCCAGAGCCGCACGAGGAACGGAGTGGAGCGCTGCAGGCAGCTCGCCCGGCAAGTCGAAAACGAACTCGCTGAAGAGAAGATAGCGCCACAGCTCTTGCGCCATCGAATCGCGTTGCTTTCCCTTCGTTACCAGCTTCAATCCGAGAGACGACAGGAGTAACTCACGCAACTCGTCTTGCCATCCATCCTCACCTTTGAGTGCAGCCGCCTGTTCTGGGCTCGGGCTCAGAATTCCCACGAGAATGTCGGTGGTCGATTCGACTCCGAGGATACTTCGGAGCTGCGGCCAGCGATTTCCCGAACCGATCGCGTCGATTACTCCAAAAGACGGATTGGCGGTCTCGCGAAACTTCTGCCGGATCTCGCTCTCATACTCCGGTTTCGCCTTCACGCACAGGCTCTGGTACTCCTCGCTGTCATCCTCGGGGAAGACCGCGCCGCATTCGCCATACACCGCGAACGGATCGGCCTGCTTCTGTTCATTCGTAACCGGTTTGGCCGCCGGAACATAGATGACGACGCGCGCCTCGGCACCTCGTGAAGCAAGCTCGCGCAACGCGCGCGAGGCCGATTCCCTGCTCTCGATACTGCTCTCGCTGGCATCAACGATCGTCACATTCTCTGAGACAAGTCCCGCCGCGATCTCTCGATAGCGCCGGTCGCGGTCGTAAACCACGACACACCCCGCCTTCTTGAGCCGGGGCTGGAAGACTGCGTTGCGGATGTAGTCAGCAATGCGCATAGTTCTTTGTCATTCCCCTGATTCTGTCGTCGCCGCAGGGGCCTCGTCATGTGCCGGCTTTGGCTGTTCGAACAATGCAAGGTAAGCGTCAAAACGATATCGCCGGTGTCGCTGCTGCCCCGTGATCTCGCGGACGATGCTCTCCTTTTCCAACACCTCCAACGCCCGGTTGGCCGTCGCGAACTGGACATTGAGCATCGACTCCGCGGTTCGCGCGGAGATCACAGGATGCTCATAAAGCCGGTCGAGCAGCCGGGCTGCCGCCGGCGGCAGCCCACGATTCCGAAGCCCTTCGCGCAGTTTCGTGATGGCGTGTGCGGTCGCCGCCGCACTCTCGCTGGTCTCCGCGACTCCCCGTAGAAAGAACGTGAGCCAACCCTCCCAATCGCCATCGTTGCGGATCGCGGTCAGGCGATCGTAGTACTGCGCTCGATGCGCTTTGAGATAGACGGACAGATAGAGCAGCGGCTGGCGCAACACCCCTCGGCTACACAGCAGGAACGTGATGAGCAGCCGTCCGACGCGGCCATTGCCGTCGAGGAAGGGATGGATCGTCTCGAACTGCGCGTGGGCGAGCCCAGCATGCAGCAGCACCGGCAGCGACCGATCGTGAAGGAACTTCTCGAGCTCGCCCATGGCCACGTTCATCTCATGAGGTGGCGGCGGAACGAACTCCGCGCTCGCCAGGAGACAATCAGCGGGTCCGATCCAGTTCTGGCTCGACCGGAAGTCACCAGGATGTTTGTCCGCTCCTCGCACACCCTGCATCAGCACCTTGTGAATCTCGCGGATGAGTCGAAGCGACAGTGGCAAAATCTTCAGCCGGGCCAGCCCATGTTGCATCGCGGCCACGTAATTCACGACCTCAGCCACATCCTTCGGAGCCGTGGACGATTCGCCGTCCGCTTCGAACGCGAGAACATCCTCGAGCGTGCTCTGCGTCCCTTCGATCTGCGACGACAGCACCGCCTCCTGGCGGACGTACATCGCCACGAAGAGATCAGGATTCGGCAGGATGGCGGAGATCCCGTCCAACCTGCCCACCGCTCGGTCCGCCTCGGAAAGGGACCGCGTCAGTGAGTCCGAAAAGCGGACCGGTGGCCGAGGAGGCAAGGGCTCCGGGATGAACGCGCGGTAACCGGTGGGCTGCCGGATCCACTTCCCCGCTCGCGGGCTCGGCATTCAGGATTCTCCGTATTGGCAATCGTGCGAACAAGCGCCCGAACATCCGAAGTTTATTGCAATTTACGTGAGATTTTTAAAATTATACGCCACGCGCAAGCGGACTATTGCAATCGACGCCAACACTGTCAGCGCCGCACTCGTCTCTCCTCCGCCCGAAAAAGAGGCATCCCCGCCTGCTCTTCCAGCGCGGTTCGGAGATGCAGCCGCTGCGCGCGCGGCGCCGGCCAGATCATCACCGTCCCGATGGGCATGCCGCGCACGATGCTGTCGAGAAGTTTGGCCGCCTTCGGACCATCCCAGACGAACTCGCGCTGCAGCTTCGGGATGGCAAAGCGTCTCTCGTCGATCGCCCGCAGCAGCGTCGAGAGTTTCATTCGCTCGATGGTGATGTTGGTCGACGACATCAGACGAAATCCAACTCTTCGGACCCCACGTCGGCCGGGGCCTTTCGCTTCTTCGTCTTCTTCGTCAGTGGCTCGACGTAGAGCTCTTCGAGCCCGTGGGCGATGGCGAGCGACTTGTCACCTTTGCACTTTTCACGAACGCGCTCGGGCCAGATGCTGTACGCGAGATGGGCCCAGTCATAGTCACCGCGTTCGAGCTTCTGCCACGTCTCTTTGAGCGTCTTCTGCCACTTTGGAAGGCGGAAGAGCTTCCAGAGTGGCGCCGCGGTGATTTGCACGCCGTCGTTGAGGTTCGGCTTCCACGGGATTTTCGTCAGGCGGAGCAGCTCGTCGAGGAAGGCCGCCAACTCGACCGATAGGCGCTGCAGTTCCTCCAGGCGACTCTCGTCTACTGAGCTTCGTCCAGTCTTGCCGGAAAGCCCGGCCAGCTCCGAGCGAACATCGCGCAGCTTCGGCTCGACGAATTCGTTGACGCAGGCGAAGAGTGTCTGATCGGTCAGGCGGTGGTAATAGATCCACAGTGTGTAGCTGCCGGAGGCGGTGGAGAGCGGCCAGTAGATGGGGGCCTGGCGGCGGCTCTTCGAGTAGCGTTTCAGGTGGTCGGCGAAAAAGCCGGCGGGGTGGCGGAACCACTCGCGCAGGGTCGGCACGCCGAGCAGCGCGCAGGCTTCGTGTTCCAGCGCGTCGGCGCGGTTAGCGGAAGTGGCACTGCCACCCCAGAGGACGGCGAGGGCGGCGTGGACGCGGCGTTCGAGGTCGAGAGGGTGCTCCGGGTCGTCCACGAGGATGCCGTCCCAAGCCACGTCGAGCGGATACTTCCCTGCCTCCTTCATCCTTCGACCTTCCTCCTTGCTCAAGGGCATACCGTCGTCGCCTTGGAGCATCCCGGGCGGGCAGACTGGAAGCGGCGCAAACGGGTCCGGCACCTCCGGCGCCGGCCGCTCGCCCGTGGCATACCGGATGTCCCATCGGCCGAAGGCGGTGCCGAACGCGTAGCTAACCGATGCTGCCAAGCCGCAACATTCTTCATCGAGTGCGACTGCATTCTTGTTTTGAAAGACCGGAATCTCATGCCGGAGAGCGAGTCCATTCGAGTGAAGAGCGGCGCTGACCTGCGACATCACGTTCTGCCACGTTTTAACGAAGGCATCGGGCGCAATCCGTGGAGTAACGAAAAGAGACGAAGTTTCGATTTGCTGCTCCAGCGCATCGAGCTGTCGATAGATTCCGGTCGCCACCTCCTGCAGGTTCAACAGCTTGGAATCCGGGCGCGGAAGCAATTTGATTGAGCCCACCTCGTATGACCCGAATTTGGACTGAGCATCAATCAATTGGAGATAGGATTCACTTGCAAGTAGCAGTGGCAGAACCCGACGCCAGTTCTCCTCATCTCTGTCAATTGGAAAGATGACGCCACTTTTGTTAGAGAAGCACGTCTCTGACCGAAGCCGCCGACAGCTAAACCCTTTCTGGCTTCGACCGGAGTAGGTAGCACCGGGAATTCCGTAAAACTTCGAGGACTGGCGAGTTCGCGCCACGTTGCCACTCTTTGTTTCTGCGAAGGCGGCCAGTTCGGCACCGTCGTTCCGCCTCTTTACTGCGAGGTGCAAGTCGCTCGTGAACCACGAATAGTCGCCGCCTTTGGCGAAAATGAACCAAGTGTCCCCAAACTTCTCGACGGGCACTTCCCACCGCAAACAAAGAAAGCGTGTGTTGTCTTCAGTGACTAAGCCCTGTGTTACCTCAGCAAAATTCGGAATGAACCGTTCTAGGTCCTGCAACGCCTCCAAGGCGGAAATATCGAGCCCGAAAAGAAACTGGTTGTCGTGGGTCGTCCGAAAGACTGAGAGCGGAATCACATTCCAATTATTCTCGATGATGTGCTCCTGCCGCTCGGTCTCTTTCAACGGACGAAGGTCGCGATGAAGTAGTTCGTCCTGCCGCTCGTTTGCCACGATATAAGCCGCGGTTTCGACCATCGCACCATCGAGGACTCCCGCCCCAAGGTCGAGGTAAATAGAGAGGCGCGGTCCATCATCACGGATGAGTGCCTTTCGATAATCGCGCAAATCACGCCCGACAACAAACGCACGCGATGTTATTGCTCCAAGTCGCCCGTCGGCGTGCATCAAGCAGTCCGCCAGACGAAAAATCATGGCGGAATAAATGTCATTTCGCCCCTCGGGGATTTTCTCGCAGACGTAATCGACCACGCCCGGAGGAAACTCTCCAAACGGCGGATTCATCACCACCACGTCGTAGCGTTTGCGGCAGAGGTCGATGAAGGCGAAGCCCTGCGCGGCGTCGTCGGCGAAGAGGCGGCGCTGGAATCCGCCGCCGTTCTCGGCCTGCTCGGCGTAGGCTTCGAGCGCGTCGTAAATCCGCTGCTCGGCGCGCTCCCAGAATTGCTCGTCGGTGATGCCGGAGAGGTCGAGGCGCATCTCGCCCTGGCCCGGTCTGGCTCCGGTCTCGGGAAAGAGCTTGGCTTGTTCGTGCTGCGGACCTGCTTTCCAGAGTCGCTTGGCCTCGGCGATGGCGGCGCGGATTTCGTCCTCGATGCGGAGGAGGGAGCCGGCCTCGCCGGCGAGGGTCATACGGTCGAAGACCGCTTCCAGCAGGAAGGCAAAGGCGGGCCGCTCGCCGGCCGGAAACTGCTGCTCGACGAATTCGCGGAGCAGTTCCTTTTCCCCCGGCATGGGCTCGGCGCAGACGAGGTTCGAGCGGGTGATGCGGGGCCGGTCGGCGGGCTTCACGCCGGCCTGGTGCCAGGCGCGCTGGGCGCGCAGCCAGAGCGAAAGCCCGGCGATTTGCGCGGCGCGCGGGTCGATGTCGATGCCGTGGATATTGTGCTCGATGATGAAGCGCGGGACTTCGCGAAGGAACGCGGATTTGTCGAGAAAGGTGGCGGCGAAGGTGACGAAGGGAGCGAAGGTCTCGGCGGACTTCGCCGCATCGTCCGGGTCGTGAGCGATTTCCCATGCCTCGTCGTAGATGACGGTGAAGAGGTCGAAGGCATAGAGGCCGAAGTGCATGGAGCCGCACGCTGGGTCGAGCAGCCGGATTTCGCGCGGGTCCTTGAGCGGACGGTGTGGGATATGGACCGGCTGTTTGAGGAGCTCTGACTGGGATAGATCCGGAACCCGGCCAGCTCCTTGGCCTTCTGCTAGCTCGGACGCGGCAGGCGACACGTCGCCAGGCCCGAGGAAGATCTCGGTTGGGCGCCTGACGAGATACCGGCATTGCTCTTTGAGTGCCGTAGCGCCTTTCCTCATCTCGTACCAGATGCGGCCGAGGGTGTTGTCGGTGAGGAACTCGACGACGTAACGCGGGGTGAAGAACTGATTTCGGACCGCCAGCTCGCGAGAGTTGCGAGGAGCCGACGACTCGTCGCGCATCTTCTTCCGCTCTTCTTTCGAGTTGAAGTACTGGTAGAGCCAGCCGATGGTCTCGTCCTCTCCCCATAGCTCCGCAAGCTCGGGATCGTCGATCAGCCCGAGGACTCCAAGCAAGGAGGTCTCGCTTGGGAACAGCAACCCCATGGGCGAGAAGCGCTCGAACAGCACGCCCAGGTCAACCGCGAACTCGTCGAAGACACTGAGCACGTACGCGCGATACGTTTCCGCCGTCTCTCCAAGACCCGCGCCGGCCAGGCGCTGAAAGAGCTGGAATCCTTGCGAATTCGTTCCGCTGCCGATGCTTTCCTTCAGGAGATCGCGCGCCTCGCACATGCGCAGCGCCACGAGCCTGTTCAGGATCGTGAAGGCCTGTTCCCGGACGATCCGATCGAGGACCACGGCAGGTTTCGCATCCGGCATCGAGGCGAGGTAGTGGTCGAAGGTCTGCCGCAGAACTCGCGCCGTCTCGCGCCGCGTGTCGTCAACCTTGAGCTGGTCGAGAGGAATGATGTTTCCGGAAAGCGGGTCGAGGCCGTAGTCATTCTGTAGTTGAGCAGTGAACTCCCCGGTCAACACCTTCCGCGCATCGCTGACGAAACGCTGCAGCCGGTTTCGCGTTTTGTCGTCGAACGGCATTCGCTCAGTCCTGCTGCGCGATCTTCAGTTCGAGCTGCGTGTAGTGCGAAAGCTGGTCGCGCGCTTCCTGCAACGCGGCGATGAGACGGTCGATCTCGCTGGCACTGCTCAAGACTGCCGGAATCTCCATCGAGCGCGGCCCCCGAGGGGTGTCTCGCACCTGCTGCAACTCCTCTTCGCGGCGCTTCTGCCGGAGTGCCCTGCCCACCCCCACCACCGACTGACGAGCCCTGTTGATGGCCGCATTGATCGCGTATTCATGGTTGAGGAGCAGCTTCAGTCCAGCCAGGTCGGGCGACGACTCCAGCCCCGCCCCTTCCAGATCACCGGCGACGTTGGCCTGTTGCTCCTGGGTCAGCTCTCGCCACTCGTCGATCTTCGGCAGATCACCAATCGCCTCGGCGATCCGCTCGCGTTGCTGCTTCGACAACGCCTCAGCGGCAACGGCAACCTGGGCTTTCATCGAAGTCAACGCCGTGTTGAGATCGGCAACGTGCGTGTGGAAGTCGTCGGCTCCCAATCGATCGCTGACGAGCTGCTGCTGCGGAGCAAGCGCGGCCTTCAACTCGCCCGGAACTCCCGTGGGGTAAAGCGTGGAGATGTAATCGCAATGCTCGGTAAGCGCGTTGATGGTCTTCCCGAGGCCCTGATCCACAGCCAGCTTGACAGCCCGAGCCCAAACGAGGTCGTCGTAGAGTGGGGACGATGGACCACCGAGGACCTGAGGGGCGTCGGAGGCATCGGTGAGCAATGTGCCCGTGAGCTGCGAGATCAGCGACTGCGCGCGTCCCTCTCCGGCAACACCAAGTGAGGCCAGCTTCTCCGAAAGCGACCCAAGCTCTCCTTGTGATCTGGAGAAGAATCGTTGCGCGGCCTTGGTGATGTCCTGTTCGAGCGGGATCACTGTTTCGCCATCACCGATCAGCTCCGTGAGGCGCGTGGCAGCGCGGGCCAGCATCTCATTCGAGGGCCGGTCGCTCCGCTGCGAAACGCCAACGCTGGCAAAGCTCTTGTTCGTCTTCAGCGCCTCGATGGCCTTCTGACCGGCGGCTGTGACCGTCGTTCCCGAAACCTTCATCGCGATTTCGCCGCCGACGAGCATGGCCGCCAGGATGTAGCGGAGAGTATCGGGTGACCATCCGTAAGGTGGATTCCCAAAGTGATCCAGCAGCCGCTTCCCTTCGACGCTTCCCATCTGTCCTAGGTAATCGCGGACGCTGACGATGGCCTTGTGGTTGCCGTTGATCCGCCGGGCCTGGGCGTTGACTTCAACGAGGCCGAGAGGATCGGTCGCACTCGTGGACGCCCTGAGGGTGTCCAGCCTCAGGAACTTCTCTGCCGCGGCCGTGTCGGCGCGAAACGGTGCCTCATCGTAGTGGTCGTAGATCCGGTTCGCGGCATTCGTTAGGATCTTCTCGGCGGCCTTCTCGAGGTTGTGATCGACATCCAGCTCCCCGACGGGATACTGACCCACGCGGAAGACGAAGGTCCCTGACGAGAGTGCCTTCTTCAGTGTCTCGCGCAAGCGGCTTTCATAACGGGCTTTTGTGTCGAGTTGCCCGTTGCGATACGACCGGACGTCCTGGTCGGGATCGGACTTGCACGTTTCGGCGATCTGTTCCGAACGGTAGATCTCCTCCGCTTGGCGGTCCGCTTCCGCGTCCGCGCGGCTGACGAGCGTGATCACGTTCTGCGCGGCCTTGGACATCGACTCGTTCACCAACCGCTGCCGCGCCGCGTCGTACTGCGACGGCTCGACCAGTTCGATCACGATCTGGATGGGGCTCTTGTCGTTTGCCAGCGATAACGCACCAGCCGAACCTTGCACTTTCAGCCCTGCCGTCACCCCTCCGGCTACCGAGGCGTGGGGCATGTGTTCGAAGACGTTTCGCAACGCCTCGTTGAAATGGCGGCGAACTTCCATCTGCCGGAGAACGAGCTTGCCGCGCTGTTCCTCGATGTCCCGAACTTTCTCGCTGAGGAACTTGAGCGAGCCTTCTTCCTCGCCGAGTGGCGCGAGCGGGTTCTGAGTCATCTCATCAACGGCCTTGCGCACGTCATCGCGCCGCGAGGGGCTGGAGATCGAAGGGTGCATGAGGCTGGCGACGTTGTCGCGCGTGACCGGCATGTTCTTCAGGATCTGAAGGACGGCGATGGTCTTCGCGATGTCGTTATGAAGCGTGGAATTGGGGTACTGGATGAGCGTCTTGGTTACTCCGTCGTACACCGAGCGCTCGGCGCGTTGGATGTCTTTCTCCAGCGCGTCATAGAGCGTGACCGTCGTGGCCAGCCAGCCGACGGGACGCTCCGCGGAGGGAGGTTGGCCGTTCTCGCTCTCGATGAGGATGTCCTGAATGACCTTGATCGCCGAACGAAGCCCGAGGCCGCCAGTTGACTTTGCGAGCTGCCCGAGAAGCTGCAAGAGGATCTCGAAATGGGCCGGGAGAAACGGATAGAGCTTGACGAACCAGTCTCTCGTGAAATCCGCTTCGTAGTACTTCGCGTCGTGCAGCTTCGTGTTGTGCTTCAGCTCCGGACCATGCAGCTCGAAGAGGCGCTCCAGCTCTTTCGCGCCGGCTGTCGATTTGCCGAGGAGGCGCTGGTAGCAGATCTCGCGGATGTCGCTCGATTCGAGATGAACGGGGATCGGAAAACGGTCCTTCAGTTTGTACAACTCCGCAGAGTTCACCGCGGCGCGCCGGTCATCCTCGGTCAACGTCTGCTGCGCGGTGGCGAAGATCCATGCCTTTCCGCCACCGATTTCTTTCAGATTCTGGGCGAGGCCCTGAAGGCTGAGAATCAGCTCGTTGCGTGCCGCGACGTACTGCCCGACTTCATCGACGATGAAAATGGTCATCGCCTTGCCGCTCTTCTTCTTCACGATCTCCAGCATCTCGATAACGCGGTCCTTCGCGTCGGCGATGATGAAAGAGTCGTTCGTGGAGAAGGAGGACTCGTTCGGAAAGAGCTGCGGATACATCTCATGAGCGACGCGCGGAATCAGCGCTTCCATGACGAATTCATCCCCTTGGACCTGTTCCCAGGTGAGATCCGGATAGGCATCCTGGATCTTGGCTTTGAACTCGAGATCGCGCCCCTCTTTCTCCGCCCGGCGCTGCAACGAGGCAATCTTCACGTTGCGTGAGTAACCCGCCCAGCGAAGCACCTTGAAGTAGAGGATATTGGCGACGGTCTCGAGCGTCGCCCCGGCAAGCATCTCGGTGGAGAGGTCGACCATGATCACGGACGCGGGATACTTCTTGATGACCGTGTTGACCCGGGCCCGGATCTTGGAATCCGTGATGCGGTTCAGAAAGTGTTCACGGAACGGCGCGCCGTCGACCAGGATGCTGTCGTCGAGCGCGAAGCCGAAGTACTTTGTCAGCGAGCTTTTTCCCGAGCCGTAGAAGCCCGAGACCCACACACCGATCTCGTTTCCGTTAGCGCCCATCGCTACATCCATGTCTTCGACGAGCTTCTCGAGCTGCTGCTGGATGCTGTCCGTGGCGACGTATTCTGAGATCTCCGCCTTGAGCCGATCCGGATTGCGGCTATCGTACTGAACGACTTTTTCGATCTTCCGATAGATGTCCTTCGACGGATCGAATAGGTCGCCAATCTTCTGTGTGACGGTCAAACATCACCTCCGACGTGGACCGAGCGGTAGTTCCCATCCTCCGGATAAAAGCCGAGAAAACTAAGGCGCGTCTTGCCGGAGCGAACGCCAGGGTAAAGGAAGATCGCCGGCACAGTGAAGTGTCCCTGGATGCTTCCCTCGATCGCTCCGATGCGCAGATACGGATGAAGAGCCTCGAGATCGGTGACGAGGACGAGACCATTGGTCTTTGCCGCCGCTGTCTCCAATGCATCCTCCAGACCCTGTTGAAGCTTGGACGGCGTCGTCAAAGCGTTGGCAAGGGATTTGTTCGCCGGCTCCCACTTCAGCGGGTTCTTTCGATCCATCTCCAGCCAAACCTTCCGGCGTGGATCGTTCTGAAGGATGTCGTCGATCGCCTCGGCGATCGAAAACGTGACCGGATCGAAGCCTTTCTTCTGAAGCGCCGCGGTCCAGGCAGGCACCTGTCGTTTGACCTCGATGATCTGCGAAGGATGGAAGATCAGGTAGTAGACCGGCTCGAAACTGGCGTGGTTCAGCTCGCGCCCCTGCTGGATGCGAAGCACGAGTTCGTTGAAGTTCTCATTCAGCGACGGCATGACAGAACTCCTCCATCGATTTGAACCGCCAACTGATCTGCGTGAGGTCCGCGGCTGATTGCACGATGATCCATCCTCTCAGTGCAACCTGTTTCAATCCATCGAGTACCTCGGCTGCCCCCATCCCGAACCACGACCACTCGTCGCGGCTCAGCAGCGCCGAGTCATTTACGCCGGAGAAATGCAAGTCATGCGCAATATAAGCGATCACGAGCGGCGTCAAATAGACGGACTGGACGCGCCGCTTTCCGGCAGAAGCTGCGGAGAGCAGTCCGTAATCCCCGCAGCAGCCGAGGACATAGGCCGAGACGCGGCGAATCGTGGACTCGGACCATCGCTTGACGGTTTTCCCGTCGTCGATGGCGCGTCGAACAAACCGTTCCGCGTCCTCCTTGGTCAGTTCCATGTACCCGCCAGCGTAGCGGGGCCAGTAAACGTCGCAGAGGAAATCGCCGAGGATCTCGTTCGCGCGGCAGGTGAAAACGAGGAGAAGGTCCTTCAATTCGGGGAGGGTGACGTGATCCTGAATGGTCTTGAGACTGGATGCGGGTCGCCCGTCACTCGCCAGGTATCTAGGCGCAAAGCACTCGGCCACAATGTTCCGTAAGCGGCGCGCGGTGATGTTCGTGAAAAGCCCAGAGCTCAAGGCCGCCTGGAACAGCTGCTGGCCGGTCATTCCTGGCTGCCAAAGCTTCAGCAATGCTCGCGTTTCGTCAACCAGTCCCTGTCCTGCCTGAAGTTGGGTCGTGTACATGTGCGCGAGGTCACCTAGGCGGTCAGGTACGGATAGAGGCGAATGTTCTTCGCAAAGGCGCGGGCGTAATTGGCAGCGAACGCGGTGACGACTTTCTTCGATCGAAGCTGCTCGATCGAGGCAATCGCTATTGGCCCCTGGCCCGTGGCGGTGCTCTCACCAGCGATCTCGTCGAGCGTCTTCGCCGCTACGGCGGGGTCCGACACCGCCCTGATGATCGCCGACTCCGCGTTCAGCTGCGCCGCAAGGCGATGCAGATCCTGCTCGACCTCCTCGGGCAACCGGAAGATGTGAAACACATGTCCAACCCCAATGTGCTCATCATGAACTCGCCGCCCCGCCAGGATCACTCCACGGTATTGCGCGAGATGGGCAGTGCGAGGAAAGGCGGGCGCCAGAAACTGCATCGCCGGTGGCGAGAAGAACTCCGACTGCCACCAGCCGTGCTGGTGCTTTTCGCCGAGATAGCCGACGAGGAGGCGAAGCTCGAGGAAGGCGTTCAAGTTGGACAAAGAGTCCTTCGATTATCTGCAGGGCGATCCCGTCAGGCCCATGTCGCAGCACAGGAGGGCGAGCATTTTACCCAGATGACGATACCGTCGTGACCGATTTTCATGTTCGCGAGAGGATCACCCTCCTTGCTGATAACAAGAGTTGCCCCGTTCGAACTAGGTCCGGCCGAGGCGCACCGCACCTGCAGAGCGGATCATTGGCTCTGATTCTGGCGGGTTGCATACAAAGGTTGCGTACAAAACGAAAACGCCGACGTGGCTCGTCGGCGTAAGTCTTTTGTATTCAATGGTGGAGCCGAACGGGATCGAACCGTCGACCTCCTGAATGCCATTCAGGCGCTCTCCCAATTGAGCTACGGCCCCACGTTCTCGGGAAGTAGGGGAACTAACGCGGCGGGCGCGTCAAAATTTCCCCGGCGGCGGATTCTAGCCGACGCTGGCGGGAACGGCAATTCTCTCGGAGGACGTCACGTCTTCTGGCGAACATTCGTTCTTCCGGCAGATGAGCAGCGACGTCGCGCTGACGCGCGTCGGACTTTCCAGTCCGACTTCGCCGGCGAGGCCGCCGGCGCCCCACCACATCGGTGTGCCGACGGCTTACCTCCCCTCTCCCCCGGAACATCAATTGCGTCATGCTGGCCGCTTGAATCGGATCACTCGTGCCCTTCGGCATCGCAACTACCGGCTCTTCTTCAGCGGGCAGTCGATCTCGCTCATCGGGAGCTGGATCACGCGCATTGCCACGAGCTGGCTCGTCTACCGCCTCACGGGCTCTGAGCTCCTCCTCGGCGTCGTCGCGTTCTGCTCGCAGATTCCGTTGCTTGTCCTGGCGCCGATTGCCGGGGTGCTCGTCGACCGGTGGGACCGGCATCGCATCCTGGTCATCACGCAGGTGCTCTCGGCGATTCAGTCCGCTGTGCTGGCGGTGCTCGCGCTGATGAACATCATCACCGTGGCCGAGGTGATCGCGCTCCAGCTGGTGCAGGGGGTGATCAACTCGTTCGACACGCCGGCGCGGCAGGCCTTTGTCGTGGAGATGGTCGAGGATCGCGAGGACCTGCCGAACGCGATCGCGCTCAACTCCTCGATGATCAACGCGTCGCGGATCATCGGGCCGTCGATCGGCGGCATCCTCATCGCCACCGTCGGCGAAGGGTGGTGCTTCGGCGTGGATGCCATCTCGTACCTGGCCGTCATCGCGTCGCTGCTGATGATGCGGCGCACACCGCCGGCAAAGGCGGTCATCGACACACGCATGCTCGAGGAGCTGCGCACCGGCTGGACGTATGTGTCGCGTTTCGCTCCCGTGCGCGCGCTGCTGCTGCTCGTCGGTCTCGCCGGCGTGATGGGGATGCCGTACGCGACGCTGATGCCGGTGATCGTCGCGAAGGTGCTGCACGGCGGGCCGCACGTTCTGGGCATCCTGATGACGGCGTCCGGCGTCGGCGCGCTGGCCGGCACCCTTTACCTCGCCTCCCGCCACACCATCCTCGGCCTCGGCAAGGTCATCGTGGTGAGCAGCATCGCGCTCAGCCTCGGATTGCTCGCGTTCTCGTTCTCGCACACGATCTGGCTGTCGGCGCTCCTGCTGCCGGTCGTCGGCGCGGGGATGATGCTGCAGGCCGCGTCGTCGAACACGATCCTGCAGACCGTCGTCGACGAGCGCCTGCGCGGGCGGGTGATGGCGTTCTACTCCGTCGCGATCATGGGGCTGCAGCCGATCGGCGCGCTGCTGTCGGGCATCATCGCCGAACGGATCGGCGCGCAGAGGACGATCTTCTACGGGGCTCTCTTCTGTCTGAGCGGTGCGATCTGGTTCGCCATCCTGCGGCCGAAACTGGCGGCCCTGATCCGGCCGATCTACCTCGAACGGGGGATTCTATCGACGCCTGCGGAGCTGGGTTCGGTGGAGTGAATCGGGGGCGGGATGTTCGGGGCGCGCGGTTGCGGGTTGCGAGGTCTCGCGGTTGCGCGGTCTCCATCGAATGGATGGACCACGGCATTCAGTGCGCAAGCCGGCGAGGCCAGCGAATCACGACGTGCATCCCAGCGCGAGCCCTCCAATTGCCCTCGCATCGTGCCTTCGCTGGGAAGGCCGCTGAAGGTTCGGCGACGGGTCATCGCCGCAGAAATTCATAGCGAAGCGGGCGTGACCCTGGAAGCGCGATTGACGCCGCCCGGCGGCTCGTAGCGGTACCCGAAGCCGACCACGGTAGTGATCCTCTCCGCGCCGATTTTCTTGCGCAGATTGCGGATGTGCGCATCGACGGTGCGCGTCTCGATCTCGTCCGACAGGTGCCAGACCTCAGAGAGGATGCGATCGCGGGAGATCACCGAGCCCAGCTGCCGGACCAGGAGCCAGAGCAACTCGAATTCCTTCTTGGCCAGCCGCACCTCACTGCCGTGGCGGAAGACGCGGTAGGAGCGCTCGTCGATGCGTACTTCCCCATCGTCGTAAACGGAGGAGTCTTCGCCGGCGACGCGCGTACGGCGCCACACGGCCGCCACGCGCGCCACCAGCTCGCGGATGCTGAAGGGCTTGGAGAGATAGTCGTCCGCGCCCAACTCCAGTCCGGTAACCCGGTCATGCTCCGAGCCGCGGGCGGTGAGCATCATGATGGGCAGGTTCTGCGTGCGCGGATCGCGGCGCAGCTCCCGGCAGATGGTCAGGCCGTCCAGATCGGGCAGGTTGAGATCGAGGATGACGAATTCGGCGGCGCCGCGTTGCACGGCCATCAGACCGTCCTGTCCGCGCGAGAAATGCGAGAGGGCGTAGCCCTCCCGCTCGAGGTTCAATCGGATCGTGAATGCGATGTCTGCGTCGTCTTCGATGAGGACGATTTTCTTCATGACTCTTCCGGAGGGCTGTGTCGGATCATCTTTCCCTCGACGAGGTAAACGACCATTTCGCAGATGTTGGTGGCGCCATCGGCCATGCGCTCGAAGTACTTGCCGATGAAGGTGAGGCGGATGGCGGGCGAGATGTTGCGCGGGTTCTCCAGCATGTACGTCAGCAGGGCCCGGAAGGAATCCTCGGTGAGAGCGTCGGCGATGTCGTCCTGGCGGATGACGGAACGGGCCAGGTCGGCGTCGCCGCGCACGAAGGAGTCGAGCGCTTCCCGGACCATTTTCTGAGCGCTCTCGGCCAGCTGGGGAAGCTGCGTGACCGGCTTGAGCTGCGGCTCGCGATTGAGCTCGATGACGCGCTCGCAGACGTCCTGGGCCAGGTCGGCGATCCGCTCCAGTTCGGGAGTGATCTTCATGATCGTGGCCACGAAACGGAGGTCGACGGCAGCCGGCTGCATCTTGGCGATCAGCTCGATAGTGCGCTGGTCGATTTCCACCTCCATGCGGTCGATCTCGTCGTCGCGCTCGATGACTTCCTCAGCCATGAGCGTGTCGCGCTCGAGCAATGCGCGGATCGAGTGAGCGATCGAGTGCTCCACCTTCGCGCCCATGCGCAGCAGCAGGTCCTTGATCTCCTCGATATCTTTGTCGAAGTGGCGGGCCATCAGCCGAACCTCCCGGTGACGTAGTCTTCGGTCATCTTCTGCTGCGGATTCATGAACATCGTCTTGGTCTCACCGTACTCGACGAGCTTGCCGAGCATGAAGAAGGCGGTCCGGTCGGAGACGCGGGCGGCCTGCTGCATGTTGTGGGTGACGATGACGATCGTGTAGTTGTCTTTCAGTTCGTAGATCAGCTCTTCGATCTTGGCCGTAGCGATCGGATCGAGTGCCGAGGCCGGCTCGTCCATGAGCAGGATCTCGGGGTCGACGGCCAGAGCGCGGGCGATGCAGAGCCGCTGCTGCTGACCGCCGGAAAGCGCCAGCGCGGAATCCTGCAGGCGGTCCTTCGCTTCGTCCCACAGGGCCGCGCGGCGGAGCGACTTCTCCACGATCTCGTTGATCCTGCGCTTGTTGCGCAGGCCGCCGATCCTCATACCGTAGGCGACGTTGTCGTAGATCGACTTGGGAAACGGATTGGATTTCTGGAAGACCATCCCTACGCGGCGCCGCAGTTCCACGGCATCGACACCGCTCTCATAGATGTTCCGTCCGTCGATCTCGATGACTCCGTCGGCATGGGCATCGACGATGATGTCGTTCATCCGGTTGATCGAGCGCAGGAAGGTGGACTTCCCGCAACCGGAAGGGCCGATGAGCGCGGTGACCTGCCGCTCCGGCACATCGAGGTTGATGCCGTGCAGCGTCTTGACGTCGCCGTAGTAGAAGTCGAAGTCCTGAACGTGAATCTTGGCAGGGGTCGCCGAAGCCACATCATTCGTCGTCTGATTCATCAGTGGAACCTCAGTGCGGTTCGAGCGGATTGGCTGCATGGTGAGCGCGGTCATGTCCGATTCATCCTTTCCAGCCGGCGCACGGCCAGACGGGCCACGATGGAAAGCGTCAGGATGATCATCACCAGAAGGAACGCCCCGGCCCAGGCCTGACGGTGCCAGTCGTCATACGGGGAGATGGCGTACGTGAAGATCTGCACGGTCAGCGACGCCATCGGCTGGGTGATGTTCGTGGACCAGAAACGGTTGTTGAACGCCGTGAAGAGCAGCGGAGCGGTTTCGCCGGCCACGCGTGCCAGTGCTACGAGGATTCCGGTGAGAATGCCCGGAAGAGCAGCCGGAAGGATGACTGTCATCACGGCCCGGCCGCGGGTCGCGCCGAGTGCCAGTGCTCCTTCGCGAAGACCGGACGGCACCAGCCGCAGCAGCTCCTCAGTCGTCCGGACGACGATCGGAATCATCAGCAAACCGAGCGCGACCCCACCGGCGATGGCGCTGAAACGTTTGACCGGGAGGACCACCAGCCCGTACGCAAAGATCCCGACCACGATGGAGGGCACGCCGTTCAGAACGTCGGCTGCAAAACGAACCATCGAAGAGAACTTCGTATCCGGATACTCGGCCAGGTGAATGCCGCAGATACAACCGACCGGCACGGCGAAGAGAGCGGCGATACCGATGATGATCAGCGTGCCCACGATGGCATTGGCCATCCCGCCGCCGACTTCGCCAACCGGCTTCGGCATCTGCGTGAAGAAGGCCCAGTTCATGGAACCGATGCCCTGCCGGATGACATAGAAGAGGATGAAGGCCAACGGCAGAAGGGCCAGAAGCACGGCCACCGCACACAGCGTCTCGGCCACACGGGAGATGAACTTCCGTCGCGCCAGATAGCTCATGCCGCCACCGCCTCGGGAGTTACGGGGGCGATCGGCACGACGTGCCGGCTGCGCGACTTCATGCTCCAGATCAGCAGCCGCGACATTCCGTTCACGGCGATGGTGATGATGAAGAGCAGCAGCCCGATCTCGATCAGAGCATGGAGATACAACTCGTCCGCGGCTTCGGTGAACTCATTCGCGATCACGGCAGCCATCGTGTACTGCGGTGCGAAGAGCGAGGTGGAGACCTGCGGATTGTTGCCGATGACCATCGTCACGGCCATCGTTTCGCCGAGGGCGCGTCCGAAACCGAGCATGACCGCGCCGATGATTCCCGACTTGCCGTATCCCATGGCCACCTTGATGGCTTCCCAGCGCGTCGCCCCCAGCGCGTAGGCGGCCTCGCGCTGATTGCTCGGAACGTTCTTCAGAATCTCGCGGGCAACAGACGAAGTAAACGGCACGACCATGATCGCCAGGATGAGCGCAGCGCTAAGCATCCCCACACCGAGAGGCGGCCCTTTGAAGAGGGGGATGCCCTTCAGAAAACCGGGAGTGGCCAGCTCGAGTTTGCGCACGAGAGGAACCAGGACAAAGATTCCCCAAAGGCCGTAGACGATCGAGGGAATGGCAGCCAGCAACTCGGTCAGATAGGTCAGCGGCTGGCGCAGCATCCGCGGCGACAACTCGGAGATGAAGATGGCGATGCCGAGCGAAATCGGCGTGGCGATGATCAGAGCCAGCACCGACGAATACAGCGTGCCCCAGATGAACGGCTGCGCGCCGAACTCGCCGGACACTGGATCCCACACCTTGCCCGTCCAGAACGAGAAACCGAATTTCTGGATGGAGAGCAGCGACTGCCGAGTCAGCTCGAAGCCGATTCCGAGCACGATCAGCAGCACCACAGCCGCGAACACACCTGTACCGATGCGGAAGGTGCGGTCGTCTGACCCGCGCATTTTCATTGGACCTGCACCTTGTTCAGCGCCTGCAGTTCCTTCTCGACAACGGCCTGCGGAAGCGGCGCGTAATGCAGATCGGCTCCAAACTTCTGTCCGTCCGTAAGCGCCCACTTCATGAAATCGACCATGGCCTTCGCGCGCGGCTTGTCCTCCGCATTCTGGTAGAGCAGGATCCACGTGAACGACGAGATCGGATACGCGTCCTTCCCCTCGGCATCGGTGATGGAGACGCGGAAGTCGTCTGGCATGTGAGCGGAGGCGGCTGCCGCGGCGGCCGTAACGCTTTCCAGCGAGGCCGTCACGAACGACCCGGCCTTGTTCTGCACCGAGGCGAAGGGGATGTGATTCTGGAGCGCGTAGATCAGTTCAACGTACCCGACGGCCCCAGGCGTCTGGCGCACTAGTCCGGTCACACCCTCGTTCCCTTTGCCGCCGACACCGACCGGCCAGTTCACAGACGTCGCCACACCAACGGTCTTCTGAAACTCGGGTGACTGCTTGGAGAGAAAGTCACACCAGATGTAGGTCGTGCCGGAACCATCAGAGCGATGGACGACCACGACGTCCGCGGCCGGCAGCTTGACGCCCGGATTGGCAGCGGCAATGGCGGGATCGTTCCACTTCGTGATCTTGCCGAGGTAAATACCGGCCAGAACCTTACCCGTCAGGCGCAGCTGACCGGCCTCGATGTTGTAGACCGGCACCACCCCGCCGAGGATGGCGGGGAAGTGAAGGATCGGTCCGGGCGCTGCCTTGAGCTGTGCGTCGGTCATCGGACCGTCGGTGGCTCCGAAGAAGACGGTTCCCGCCGTCATCTGCTTGATTCCTCCACCTGAGCCAATGGACTGGTAGTTGATTCGGACCTCAGGGTGCTGTTTTCCGTACGTGTCGAACCACTTCGAGTACAGCGGGTTCGGAAAGGTCGCGCCGGCCCCATTGATCTGCAGAGAGGACGACGATGGACTTCCCCCGGCACTGGAGTTGGCTGGGTTTGTCCCTTCCTGCGTGCAGGAGACGATCACCAGGAGAATGGCGGCGAGAGAAACCATACGTAGCATCTTCATGACGCGACATTCTCCAATTGCGGGGTGAAGTCGATTGAAACGGTGTGTAAATTCGATGTAAAGCGAGCGCCGTCGACCGCCCGACGCCCGCACACTCGATGCCTAGAACTTCAACTGCCCCAGGCGCTGCAACTCCAGCTCAACGACTTCGTGGGGCAGAGGCGCGTATCCGAGCTCAGGCGCAAATTTCTGACCGTCGGTCAACGCCCACTTCAGAAACTCGCCGAGCATCTTCCCGCGTGCCTTGTCGCGGGGAGAGTCCTGAACGAGAAGCCACGTGAATGAGGAGATCGGATAGACATCGTGACCGGGAGCGTTGGTGATCGAGACCCGGAAGTCCCTGGGCATGGCCTTGGCGGCCGCCGAGGCAGCGTTGGAAACGGTCTGCGTCGAGGCGCGGACAAACTCGCCGGATGCGTTCTGTACTTCGCCGTAGGAGATCTTGTTCTGCAGTGCGTAAATCAGCTCGACATAGCCGATCGAACCGGGAGACTGCTTCACCAGTCCGGCCACTCCCTCGTTGCCTTTGCCGCCAACGCCGACAGGCCAGTTGACCGAGGTGCCGACACCGACCGTCTTGCGATAGTCGGCGGAGCTCTTGGAGAGGTAATCGCACCAGATGTATGACGTACCCGACCCATCGCTGCGATGGACTACGGTGATGTCGTCCGCGGGAAAATTAACGCCAGGATTGAGAGCGTGGATGGCAGGATCGTTCCACTTCGTGATCTTGCCGAGGAAAATCTCCGCAAGAACTTTGCCCGAGAAATGGAGGTCGGTGCCGATGCCGGGCACGTTGTAGACCGGCACAACGCCGCCGAGGACCGTGGGAAAGTGGGTGATGCGGAAACCGGCTGCTGCGATCTGCTCGTTCGTCATCGGACCGTCGGTTGCACCAAAGAAGACCGTGCCGGCACTGAGCTGACGGATTCCGCCGCCGGACCCGATCGATTGATAGTTGATGAGCACATTCGGATGCATCTTGTTGTACTCACTGAACCACTTCGAATAAATGGGATTGGGGAACGTCGCACCGGCGCCGTTGATCTGAACGTTCTGTGCAACCGCGGAAATCGCGATCAATGAGAACGCAAATGCTGCAATGAGTTT
Source organism: Thermoanaerobaculia bacterium (assembly GCA_038244715.1). Lineage (GTDB taxonomy): Bacteria > Acidobacteriota > Thermoanaerobaculia > Gp7-AA8 > Gp7-AA8 > JADGNZ01. Next base: position 27,408 of record JBBRTE010000010.1, on the reverse strand, counting down.
CTTCATCTGTAGCTCCTTAGAAATTGATGAGCATCTTCACTTCGTAGTTGGTGGTATTCGGCACAATGGGCGTAAGGCCGCTGCGCTTCAGCGAGTCGCGATCGACCAGAACCGCCATCGCTTTGCCGGTCAGGTTCGGAACCCAGTAGGCGATGCCGTCGATGTCGCGCTTCTGCTTCTGCGAGTTAATGGCATCGTTGGGAACGTAGTCGTCATGGCGGATCAGCGCTTCCCAACCGGAAGTTCCCAGTTTCGGCGTAACCCATGCAGACCAGCCCTCGGCGTTGACCTGCGTCTTGGTTACCGAGGTACGGTCCTTTGCCCGGACGACGTCGATGCCAGCGTTGAACAGAGCATGCTCATAGGTGGCCTGGCCAAAGGTGCGCTGGCGCTTGCCACTCGCGACATAGTGATCTTCGATGACAAAACCGGTCAGACGCAGACCCTTGAGGAGCGGGCCACCCAGCGGGAAAGGCCGGATCGTGCCGCGGACCATCTTGGCCTTCTGGTTGTTCGTTTCCGCCTTCGTGTACCCCTCACCGTTGTAAATGCCGGCGTGGAGATCGCCATAATTGCCGGCGAAGTTGTAGTGGCCCGAAAGGCCTGCATCCGAAGACGACAGACCGACGGCCCGCTCCGCGAAGATCGAGCCCTGGAAGCGGTAGCGATAGATGCCTTCGGTGTAGTCGATGAACGGCGTCTGCTGAACGCCGGCGCGAACCCACGAACCCTTTGTTGTCCAGTCGTCGAGGTTCACCTGTGCATACGCGTATTTGAGACGGAAAATCTGGCTGCCACTGAGAGAGGGGGTGGTGTTGGTCTCGCGCGAAATGTCGGGAGTGATCCGGAAGGCGATGATGTGGTTGAGATTGCCGGTGACGTTGATGTAGGCGCGGGCGATGTTGAAGGAGCTGGCATGAATGACGTTGCCGTCCGCATCCTTCGATGTGGGTGAATCGACGTAGGTGTAGTCCCCGAAGATGGTTGCACCGATGTTGAACTTTGGTGTGTCATCCGGCGGCGTGTAGCCCGCTGCCGGAGTAACCTGGGCAAGGGCCGCAACGGACAACGCGGCGCTGGCTGCAACTGTGACGAAAACACGCCGGATAAAGGTCCTGATGTTCATTCTGCAATGCCTCCTAAATGTTGCGCGGATGCTACGGTTCAGAAGTGCACTTGTCGGGGCATCGGAGTAAATTCGGCGCGAAGAGAAGGGAAAGGTTCGGAAGGATGCCGGCCGGCTGACGCTGATCCTTTCTGAGGATCATGCGTGCGGCAAACGGCGGCGCACCGCGCTGTCACCGCAACCCCCTCGGACAATGTCTCCACGGGCGCCGGTCAGTGCCGCGGCCAGGCGGTCGAGCTCTTCCGGCGTTCCTTGGAACTTCAGCGATTCCCTGTCATCGGCAATCCACCACTCCTGCTCACCGCGAAGGCGCGAGTCGCCGAAAGCCAGCGTGGCCGGCTTGAGCGTGCATTGCACCTTGATGTCCCCGATGGCAACGTTCTGTTCGTCGATCGCCACGACGCGTCCGCTGACGCAGACATTGGACGGCAGCCAGGCCGGACCATCGTTGCCGGTCGTGAAGAACCTTACGTTTGCACAGACGGGTGCATGAGCCGCCGGCTGCGGTACGGGGCTCGGGACGGGAGCCAGCGCCGGAACCGTCGCCACGGCTGGCGGTTGAACCTCCGCCGGCTCTTCGCCCTTCAGAAGCATGGCCCGGATCACTCCATCAGGCACGTGCGCGTTCTTCAGAAGAATCAGTGCGTCGCTGGACGTGTCGAACGCTCCTCGAGAACGTTCGATCTTCAGAAGCACCACATCCATACTCAGGCCCGCGGAGATCATCCGCACGATCGAAGCGTTATCGAGAACTTCCGCTGCCAGAGGGCTTGCGCAGAGCAGAAGAAGCGTCAGTCCTGCACAGAGAGCGCGTGACACGCGAATGGTCCGTTTCATCAGGAGGACTTCCTGGCTTTGGGACGGGATTTCGCGCCGGTCTTCTTCTTCTTCGGGACGGTGTCTCGTTCTCCGGCCCTGGCTTTGGCGCCGCCCTTTCTCTCCTGGTTCTTTGCCTTCCGTGCAGCCTTGTCGACGCCCCTGGCCTTTTCCTTGGCCTGTGCCTTGTTCTTCTTCTTCAAACGTTCCGCGGCGATCCTTTTGGCGGCCTTGCGCAGCTTCTTCGTCTGTTTCTTGAGAACGACCCTGGTCGCTTTGGCGGCACGCTTCCCGAGTTTCAGACCGAGGGGCAACACTGCAGAAGCCGCAACGACATCGACGACAGAAGCCGCGACGTGATCGACAAACTTCTCTTTGTCGTCCGTGGTCATCGAGTTCCAGTGATCGACCAGAGCCTGGACCGCGTTTGGAGCCTTGGCTCCGGCCGGGCCCGAGGGCTGTTGATACCCGTCCGCCAGATGGTTGAGGGCACGAACTCCCATTTCGTGGATGTAGGCGACTACGCGTTTCGGCAGCAAAGTTGATGTCTCCAAAGAGCGCTCTCCTTTCAGCAGCGGCAGGATGCTACGCAGCGAAAATGCACTTCGTGATGTGCCGGCGTAAATTCGGCGCGAAGAGCGGGCAAAGTCTGAAACGCGGGAAGAACATCGTTCTCTCTAGGAGTCAGCGCGGCAGAATCCTACCGGGCCACTGTTGACGCATCCTTGGGCAACCAGCGCGGCCGCCCGTGCCGGCCTAGGCTGCTGCGGATTCGAGGACATCGAGGAGGACGGTATTCGGCCCGATGCGCGCCGTGTATCCGCGCCAGGTAACGGTGTCATCAAAGTACGGCACGAACTGCCCGCCGAACTGCAACACGTCAAGAAGCGGCACGAGAAGCAAGGGCGCACGAGCGCCCGTGACGCGAGCCAGCGTGGCGACCTGGACGAGACGGAGAGTCAGGGCGACGAGGGGCAACAGGGGGGCGGCGGCCACACCCGCGAGCACACCGACGACCGCAGCCAGGATCGTCAGCGGCAGGGGAAATAGCAGAAACTCCGCGGCGAAACATCCCTTTGACATCGCATACCGGATCTTGTTCCAGCGGATTTGCCGGTCGAGAGCACGCCGCAAAGTGCGCCGCACGACGACATTGCGCACGACAACCGGCGAGAGGGCCACGCGATATCCGGCGTCGCGCACGGCCAGACCGATGGCCTGGTCCTCTGCCAGTACATTGGTAAATGCCGCGAAGCCGCCGATGGCGCGCAAGACCTCGCGCCGGATGGCCATCGATTTTCCGACGACACAGGGAACTTCGCCGAAGGCGGCGATCACGTTTCCCGGTACGACGAAGCTGAGCAGATGGAGCGACTCGATCTTCGCGCCAATCGAACGTGCTCCGTCGCCGGTGAAGAGATTCGATACACATCCAACTCCCGGCTCACGGAACGCTTCCAGCGTCAGGGCGAGGTCGTGCGGCTCCACGCGCACGTTTGAATCGGAAATGACGATGACATCCCCGTGAGCCTCCCGCTCCGCCGCCACGAGCCGGGCCACTTTCCGGTTGGTGCGCTCGAGGCGGGGATCGCCGGCGACGACCAGCCGGAATGGTGCGAGAGGGTGCGAGAAGCGTACGCGCTCCAGAATCTTCAGGGCAGGATCGTTTCGATCGGCCACGCTGAAGATGACTTCGTAGTCGACACCTGTCAGTGCTGCAAACGACTCCAGGTTGCGCTCCAGATCATCATCGAGCCCGCAGATAGGTTTCAGGATCGAAACGAAAGGTGCCCGAACGGCCGAATCTCCCGGCAGGGAGGACACTGGTCGTGCTGTGCCGTCGCCGCCTCCGGAAGAGCACAGTGAGCGCGGTCTGTACCGTGGTGATCACCGCCGCGGCCGCAGCGAGAAAGAGCAGAACAATGTAGGTGTAGATCATGATGTTGTCTCCTCATGCAATGGCCAGCGCCGGAAGCTCCGGCGCAAAGTTGGGAAGAGGTGCCGAGGCCGGCCGCGGCTCGAGGCGGGTCACCGCCAGACCGGTGCCACGGCGAAGGACGGCCAGTACGTCTTTCTCCCGCTTCTCAGCAGGCACCAGCGTCTTCCAGGCCCACAGATGCTCAGGACGGTGAAAGTCACTGTTGCCGACATACGGCAGGCGAGCCCGCCCCACCTGCGGGAAGAGGTCCCAGCGGCAGGCCACTTCCCAGAGATCGATCAGCCCGGCCACCTCGTCGCGGCGGTTCCAGAGATAGAAGGTGTTGGCGAACCATTCGGACTGTTCGTTCGGGTGACAGGCCACCACCAGCGCGCCCGATCGCTTGGCGCGGTCGAGCATCTCTTCCACGGACCCTTCTGCCGAGACGAATTCATCGAGGCCGATGGCTAGGGCATGGGCGGAGTCGTTGCGGCGTACGCGGTTCTGCGTGAGCTCGCATCCAGGCAAGACGATCATCCGGTACTCGTCCCAGGCCCGGCGCGACTCTCGCTCAATCTCGGCGCGGTAGGCAGGAAAGTTCTCCGCCGTCACGCTGAGACCCATCCGGTGGGTGAACTTGCCAATCAGATTGTCGCGATTCACGACGTGATCCGTAAGAGCGATCACGTCATGCCCTGTCCGCCCGAAGAGATCGACTACCTCGGGGATCGAGAGCTTGCCGTCTGACCACGTGGAATGAATGTGCAGGTCCGCGAGCAGCATCACGCCTCTCCTCCTTTGCTTCTTCATCGTCGCAAGTGCGACGCCGAGGCGATGCCGCAATGCGTAAATCCGCCGTCAAATCGTTGCCGCCTTTCCGGCGATTCCGCGGACGGTTTCAGCGTTCCTCGGTGAGCGGGCATCTCAGGAAGCCCCGCCCCAGCCGGCGAAACGTGGCCACGGAGGGGCGGGGCCGGCGGCGCATCGTCGGGCGATCGACTTCATACAGGCCGAACTTTGGCCCGAAGCCGTCCAGCCATTCGTAGTTGTCCAGGAGCGACCAATAGAAGTAGCCGTGAACCGGCACCCCGGCGCGCTCAATCGCTCCGACATGGCTCTCCAGAAAACGATCCCGCAACCGGTCGTTCGCGTCGGCAAGCCCGTTTTCGGTGACCACCAACGGAAACCCGGCGCTGGCAGCCTCCGTGAGCAGCGCGGGGAACGAATCGGGAACGATCTCCCAGCCGTTGTCGGTCAACCCTTCGCCGCTCTCATCGCGATAGGCGAATTCGCCGACGAATCGGGTGGTGCCGGGACAGCGGAGGTGAAGACGCGAGTAATAGTTGACTCCGAAAACGTCCAGCGATCGCGGCAGATCGTCGCGACGGCCTCGAATTCTCGTTGCCGGTGGAAGGATGAAATCCCAGCGCCCGGTGGCGAATGCCTCGATCAGCGATCGGTTGTAACAACGATGAGCAGCCCCGGTGAGGAGGGAATCCAGCAGGCTGGTGCGCCGCTCCGGAACGAAGGCCATCATGTTGTGCGCGACGCCAACGGCGGCGTCGGGGAACCGGTCGCGGATCTCCGCCGCAGCTGCTGCATGCGCCGCCAGAAGATGGTCAAACACGCGCGCCAGTGTTCCTGGGTCGGAGATTCCCGGAGGGATCTGACCATCGAACCAGCCGGCCAGCAGGAAAACCAGCGGCTCATTCAGTGGAATCCAGAAGCGAACGCCGGCTCCCAGGGCCTCGACCACTCGGGCGGCGAATCGGCGAAACCGCTCGACCGACGCCGTCGATGTCCAGGGCGTGCGCTCGTGAAACCATAGCGGATGGGTGTAGTGAAAGAGCGTGACGCACGGTTCCAGACCGATGGCCACGAGGTGATCGACGAGCCGCCGGTAACGGGCCAGAGCTGCGTCGTCGAACTTCCCTTCCTGCGGTTCGACGCGGCTCCAGGAGACTGAGAAGCGAAAGGCATTGGCGCCCGCGTCGAGCGCCAGACCGGCATCCGACTCATATCGATCCCAGCCATCGACGGCCACCCCGCACGCCTCACCCCGCGTGCGACCGTTCTTCTCCCACGAGGTCCAGTCGCAAGGATCCCCTCCTTCCACCTGGTAATGGGAGACCGCGGTCCCCCAAAGCCGTGGGCGATCGACGAATGGGAACCGGTTGGTGGCGAGACGAGGCAGCAGCGGTGGCCGGCGAAATCTCATCAGAACGAACGCGCGCCCCGAGGATTCCGGAGCTCGCGATCCGAGCCCTCCGTCAACGCCAGTCGATCGCGAACGTGCAACTGGCCTCCCCCGCACACTGACACTCCATCTCCATGGCCAGAACCTGAGTCCCACCGTGGAGGGTTACGCACTCCCGATAGAATCCCATCGCGCTTGCGCAATGGAGCGGGCTGTAAACCGGATCGGCGCGATGACGGATCATTCCCGTGAACGTTGCCACTTCGACGTACTCGACCACACCGAAGTCTTGAAACTGCCGGCTCAGATTCGCCACACGCCGGAAGAACTCGTGCATGCTGTCGCGCCGGAAAAAGTGATCGATGCCGGAAAGATTCTTCTGTGCCGAATACGCCCCTATCTGCTCCAGAAAACGGATGTCGTGCTCACCGAAGCAACCGAGAATCGAGCGGTCCAGAGCGATGAGGGTGGCAAAGTCGTACCAGGCTGTCGGCAGCACGGTCGAGACCTGTTGACGCACTTCCGCCGGAAGTGCTGCGAACAGCTCGATGGTCTCTTCGCGGGAGGAGTGATCGCGGACCCAGTCGAGGTGAGCGCTGATCACCGCTCCCTTGACCCGTCCGCCGGTCAGTCGTTCTCCGGAAACCGGCCCAGGCAGCGATGCGGGATGCGACATTTCCACCGTTGTAATGAAAGGGCCTGCCACGGCGAACGCGCGAGGAGTGAATTCGAGGTAAAGAGACGATGACTCGGGGTGTGCCGGGCTCAACGCCATTTCATGATGAACACGCAATCGTCATCCCCGAAACAGCGGCAACGCTGTTCCGTCACGGACGCACCGATGGCGCCATGCAGCTGCAGGCACTGCTCAAACCAGCCTACGGCGCTGGAACAATAGACCGGGCTGAAACAGGCGTAGCCGCTCAGCGTCATCGCGCCGCGGGTCGTGCCCAGGCTCTGGTAGTGCGCGCTGCCGAAATCCTGGAGCTCGTGGTGAACGCGCGTGCTCTCCTCGAAGAAGCGGTGATGGTCTTCGTCTCGCCAGCGTGCGAAACGCATCGACAGGTTCACCCGCGCCGAAAACCGTCCCAGATCTTCCAGGAGGGCGGGTTCCTCTCCAGCGGCCGCGAAGCGGGCAGCAATGGACCGATCCAGCGCGATGATGCTCGAGAACGGATACCAGCCATCGGCGTCGAACCCTTCGAGCAACGGCCCGGCCAACTCCGCTTCCTCGCCGGCGAAGCCGTATTCTCGAACCCAGAGCAGATGTGCGCGCAGCATCCATCCGCGCACGTTCCCCCCTTCGAGAACTTCGTGTGGTGGTTGGGCCTTTGCGGCGGCGGAGCGCATTCCCAAAGCGTTGTACACGTCCGGGTCTGTGGCGGCCTGCCATCCGGTGTAAAGCTCTGGTGAAGCGCCCCGTCCTTCACACCAAATTTGCTCAACCTTCATGACGGAGACTGTGGGCGCCGTTACCGTACGCCCGTGACCGCCGGTACGTCCTACTCCGATTTTGCCGCAGTCGGCGAGACCCTCACCACTTCGATTGGCATTGCTCCCTCCACTCTCGTGTCGAAGCTCGCCGACGACTTTTTCCAGCATCCCGATCTCGATTGTGTGGCCGTCGTTGACGAGTGCCGGCCCGTGGGCTTGATCACCCGCCAGAAGTTCCTGTTCACCGTGTTCCGCCGCTTCGGGTGGGAGGTCTTCGGTCGGAAATCGGTCATCGAACTGACCGACAGAAATGCGCTCGTGGTCCACGCAGCTGTGCGCCTCGACGACGCGCTGGCCCGGGCCGTGGACCGCAACGCCGAAGACGTGTACGACGAGCTAATCGTCGTCGACGACGAGGGCCAATACCTCGGACTGCTCTCCATCCGCCAGATGATCGTCCAGCACAGCACAACGCTGGCAAACGTCCTCATGCAGAAAGATCTGGCGGACGCGCGGGCTCGTGAGCTCGAGAAAATTGGCGAGATCAAGTCTCACTTTCTGGCCACGGTTACACACGAGCTTCGCTCGCCGGTCAATGCAATCATTGAACTGACCGAGCTCGTGCGCATGGCCGCCGAAAACGGGTATGTCGGCCAGATCCGCGACCGCCTCTCCATGCTGCTGTCCAGCGCCACGAATCTTCGAAGCATCATCACCAACATCCTCGACCTCTCGAAGATCGAAGCGGGAAAGATGCAGTACATCGAGGAGGAATTCGATCTGGTGCCGCTGCTTCGCGAGGTTGTCGAGACCACGCGGCTGCTGGTGGGCTCGAAACCGGTGGAAGTCGTACTCGTGTCGACGAGCGGAAGAGCGATCGTCACTGACCCGGTAAAAGTCCGGCAGGTCCTGATCAACCTCACCAGCAATGCCGCCAAGTTCACCGAGAGCGGACGCATCGTGCTCGATCAGACCTATGACGATTCTGCCCGCCACGCAGTCCTTCGCGTCATCGATACCGGAATCGGAATCCGCGCACAGGATGTGAAGCGCCTCTTCGAACCCTTCACCCAACTCGAGGATGCCCGGTCGAAACGGCATCAGGGAACGGGCCTCGGCCTGGCCATCGCCAGAGAGCTTCTTCATCTTCTCGGCGGCTCGATCTCGGTGGAGACCGAGTTCGGCCGCGGCACTTCATTCACCGTACGCATCCCCGATCGAAAGGACCCACATCATGCCCAATAAACGCATTCTAATCATCGATGACGACATCGCTCATCTCGTATCGACCCGCGGTATTCTGCAGGCGGAGGGATACGACGTCTTCACGCACAGCCAGGGTTTCGGCACGACGAACCTCGTCAAACAGATCCAGCCCGACCTCGTCCTTCTCGACGTCAACATGCCAGGCCTCTCCGGCGAGAACCTGGCCGACGTGCTGAGGGCCAATGCTTCGACGCGCAACACGACGATCGTGCTCTATTCGTCCAACGACGAAGACACGTTGCGCGCCACCGTCAAAAGGCTGGGAGTAGACGGTTACATCAGCAAAGGGAACACTCCGCAGCTTCGTTCGAAGGTCGCCCAGATCCTCGGAGGACAGCCGGCTCTGACGCGATGACGCATCGGTGCCTCCGGTCACTTCGCGACGATACAGGGCAGGACCTGAGTCTCCGCGCTGCCGGCTTCGACGCCGAGGAGCGCGCCGATGGAGCGAGCCAGAAACGTCGGCGCCACATCGTCATCCCACGTTCCCGCGGTCACCCCGTCGCCAAACAGCAACAGCGGTACATGCTGGTCATCGTCGACGGCCTGGCCGTGCGTTGTGCCGGTGTCGCCGGAGTTCCAGATGTAGCCGGGTTTTAGAGCGATGAGGACATCGCCGCTGCGATCGGCGCGGAACGAGAGACGCATGGCCCGCTCGACGCCCTCGGCTTGTTTGTTGATGGCCAGCAGTTCTGAGTTTGTGAAAGCGGCGCGCACGCCTTTCAGTTCCAACGCGGCGTCGCGAACGGCCCGCTTGACGCGCTCACCGTCCAGCTTCCGCTCGCCGATGGACCACCAGTTCAGATAGACCGCCGGTTCTTCGAAGTACACGATGAGCGCATCCATGGTCGACGTCCGGTCGGTAACCTTCAGTCCGAGCTTCTGTGCAGCGGCCTTTTCCAGGGCCTTGCGTTGCGCGCTCAGCTCGCCGAACGCCCGCACCGTCGCATTCGGATTGTGCATATCCACTCTGCCGGCAGCTCGCCCCATGTCTCGCGCCACTTCGGGGATCGACTGCACGCCATGGTCGGCGGTGATGGCCACCGAGTATCGCTTGCCGAAACGAGCGTCAAGCCACGAGAAAAACGCCGCCAGCTGCCGGTCCGTGCGCACGACCGCGTCCGCTACCTCGAGTGAGTCCGGTCCGAAGGCATGCCCCAGATAATCCTGCGATGACAGTCCGAGGTAGAGCACATCTGGCGCGTGGTCCTCGGTGCCGAGGCTCTCGGCTTCGATCACGCGCCGGGCGAAATCGAGAACCAGATCGTTACCGAACGGCGTGTAGGTGAGCGCGTCCATGCTGCGGACACGGTGTGGAAACTCGACGCCGAGTCCTTCCCGCTGCGTCTTGTATTTTCGCAACGCCGGCGGATCGTGGGTGATGCGTGCGAGCGCGTCCCCGGGAATGAGCTCCGATTGGGTCCACTCAGGATGCGCCTGCAGATAGGCGGGAAGGGTCTTGTTGAAATCGGAGGCAACGCTCTTGTTCCATCCGTAGTAGGCGCTCGAGGTGAATCCCGGGGCCTGCGGGTCGAACCAGTACGCGGCGGTGGCTTTGCGGCCGGCCATCAGGATCGCGGCGCGGTCCTTCAGCGCGATCCCGATAATCTTCGACCCTGGGTAACGTTCGCCGACGCGGTCGCCGAGCGAATCGGAGGCGAGGTTGAGCGGCGAGAACCCTCCGCGGGCGCGCTCATCCGCGACGCAATACTCGGGCGCGGCCACGATCCGATCAAACCAGGTGTTGGCGACGATCCCGCTGCGCGAGGGCGTGTATCCGGTCCCGATGGCAGCGTGGCCAGGACCAGTGTACGTCGTCGAATACGGGTAGAGCGCATGCCGGAAATTCGCACCGCCTTTCAGAGCGCGGCGGAAGCCACCGTCCGAGAAGTAGGGCTCGAACCGCGTCAGGTAGTCGTAGCGGAACTGGTCGATCGAGATGACGACGACGATGTCCGGCCGCTCCTGCGCGGCCAAAGGCAGCGCGAAAGCAAGGCACAGCGAAAGGACGAGTACGAGGTTGCGCATCAGCATGGTCCAGAATTGTCGCTCACTCTGGACAAAGCCTCGTGTAAAGAGGATGTGCAGGCCGCGGGAATGCTAAATCGAGGTAGCCAGAGCGGCCCCTCGTAACTGCGCGCGCAGACTGTCTGCGAGAACCCGCGGCACCTGCGAGGGCCGGCCCAACAGAAAACCCTGTACGAAGCGCACTCCGTACGTGACGAGCGATTCCATCTCCTCCCATCTCTCCACACCCTCAGCCACCAGCTCCGCGCCGATGTTCTCCGCCAACGCCACGACCGACTTGACGATCATCTGCTTGTAGGGGTCGTGATGAACATCACGGGTTATCGCCATATCCAGCTTCAGGTAGTGAGGCCTGGTGGAGATGAGTGTCATCAATCCGCTGTGGCCCGAGCCGAAGTCGTCCAGCGCGATACGGAAACCCTGGTCTGCGTAATGGCGGATGGTGGCTTCAAAACGCGCATAGTCACTGATGGACACTCGCTCGGTAATCTCGATGACGATCCGTGACTGGCTTACGCCGTGAGCCTTGAGCATGGCCAGCGTAAATCCGGAAACGAAGCGCTGGTTTTCGAGAACGTCCGGACTGACGTTGAGGAAGAATAAGTGCTCGGCGCGAGCGGCTTCCGGCAGTGCGGCGATCGCGCTCAGCGCGGCAAGACGGCAGGTCCGCTCGAGCTCCCAGGTTTCGCCATAGAGAGCGGCGGTCTCGAAGAGTGCCGCTGGAGCGCACAAGGACCCGGCACCGCGCGACAGGAGCTCGTACCCGAGGATGTCGCCGGTCCGAACATCCACGATGGGTTGAAAGTGCGTTTCGATCGCGTACATGCGAGGGACGATGTCATGCAGCTGGCGTACACCGCTGCCATGTTCCGTGAAGTCGGCGTAAAAGGCGCCACCCCGTTTCCGCTCATCGTGGAAGCGTGACGACGAAGTTGGCTCCACCGCCCGGAGTGCTCTCCACCTCGATGTTGCCCCGGTGCTGGAGGATCAGATGTTTGGTGATGGCCAGCCCGAGGCCGGAGCCTCCAATCTCCTGGGAACGGCTCTTGTCGATTCGGTAGAAGCGGCGAAAGATCCGCTCGCGCTCTTCCGGAGCGATGCCTTCGCCGTGATCCGCAATACGCACGATGCCGTGGTCAGGGCCGGCGCTGATGTCGACATCGATGGTCGTTCCTTCACGGCCGTACTTGATGGCGTTGTCGATCAGGTTGGCGATGGCCTGTTGGATGCGCATGGCATCACCGTGAACGATGGCACCATCGCCGCTCACGGCGAACCGCACTCCTGCCTCCGCGGCGCGTCCGCGAAAGTCCTCGCACAGGTCTTCGACGAGACGACGCAGGTCGATCTCCGTCCGTTCCAGACTCAGATCGCCGGCCTCGATGTGGCTGAGCTCCGAGAGATCGCCCGCCAGCCGCTCCAGGCGCGTCAGCTGGCGGGACATGATCCTCCGCAGCTGCCCGTCCTGCGTTTCCGTCAACAATGCGCGATCGAATTCGAACGTCTCCACGGCCGACTTGAGCGCGGCCAGAGGCGTCCGTACCTCGTGGGAGAAATCGGCGATGAACTCGCGACGAAGCTCCTCGAGACGCTCCACGTGTGTGACATCGATGAAGAGCGCCACCGCGGCCAGGTCATGGGAAGGGAGAGGGAACGCACGCATCTCGATCTTGCGCTCCTCGATGCCGCTGCGGATCGAGAAGCGGCTGGCAGAATCGGCTCGGCCGAGCGCCCCATCGAAGCCGGAGAAGATGGCGTCATTCCGCAGGACTTCCGCGAGCGGTTGCCCGACAAATCCTGGGTGCAGATTGAACATGGCCGCGAAGGGCCGGTTGGCCAGTACGACGCGCCGCTGGCGGTCGATTGCCAGGACTCCTTCGCCCATTCCGTTCATGATCTGCTGAAGGAGAGCGTTCTGGAATTCCGCGGCCGACAGCTGCCGCGCCGTTTGGGCCCGGGAACGGTAGACACGCGAGGCGATTTCGTCGAGATGCCCGAAGAAGTCGACGTCGAGAGAGGCCGAGGCCTCCGCATCCGGACGGGAGATCCGATCCAGAAAGCGGCGGACGTCTGCGCGCTGGCGTGCCAGCTGAATCGCGAACGCAGTGGCCGCGACTACAGAAGCGATTGCGGTGACAGTCAGGAGGAGCATCGGGCTGCTGGCTATGGTAGAGGCTTTGTCACCGCGCAGGGCCGAACTCTCCCCACCAGGGCGGATCGGATTCAGGCCGGTGGATCGTAGCGATAGCCGAAGCCGACCACGGTCGTAATCCGGTCGGTCCCGATCTTTTTCCGCAGGTTGCGGATGTGGGCATCGACTGTTCTCGTCTCCACGTCGTCGCTCATTTTCCAGACATCGGAGAGAATCCGATCGCGGGAGACCACCAGGCCGCGGCTGCGCGTCAGAAGCAGTAAAAGCTCCAACTCTTTCCTGGCCAGCTTCACCTCTTCGCCATGGTGGTAAACCCGGAACGCCTTCTCGTCGATGCGCAGCTCACCGTCGTCATATCCGAACTGTTCGGAGGCAGTCCGCGTCCTGCGCAGCACAGCCGCTACGCGCGCACTCAGCTCGCGTACGCTGAATGGCTTGACCAGATAATCATCGGCTCCCAGTTCCAGGCCGGTGACGCGATCACGCTCGGAGCCGCGAGCCGTCAGCATGAGGATGGGAATGGCTTTCGTGGCCGCATCGCGCCGGAGCTCCCGGCAGATGGTCAGGCCGTCCACATCGGGAAGGTTGAGATCGAGAATCACGAAGTCGTACCCGCCACGCTGCACGGCCAGCAGCCCTTCCTGCCCGTCGGCGTAGTGTGAAACGCGGTACTGCTCCCGCTCCAGATTCAAACGGATGGTGAAGGCGATGTCGGCATCGTCTTCGATCAGCGCGATCCTGGTCATTTGTCCACCGAGTTGGCAAGGGAGGCGTGTTTGATCATCTTTCCCTCGACGAGATAGACCACCATCTCGCAGATATTCGTAGCCCCGTCAGCCATCCGCTCGAAGTACTTTCCGATGAAGGTCAGGCGGAGTGCCGAGGAGATGTTGCGCGCGTCTTCCATCATGTAGGTGAGCAAACTGCGGAACGAGCTTTCCGTGAGGGCGTCAACGTTGTCGTCGGCGGCGATGACCTTCCGGGCCAGGGCTGCATCACCACGCACGAAGGCGTCCAGGGCCTGACGGACCATGGTCTGGGCGTCGTGAGCCAGCAGGGGCAGATCGGAGACGGGCCGGAGCACCGGCTCACGGTTCAACTCGATGGCTCGCTCGCAGACATCCTGGGCCAGATCGGCGATGCGCTCCAGCTCCGGCGTGATCTTCATGATCGCGGCCACGAAGCGCAGATCCACCGCCGCGGGCTGCATCTTGGCGATGAGCTCGATGGTCTTCTGGTCGATGAGGATTTCCATGCGGTCGATCTCGTCGTCGCGAGCGATGACCTCGTGAGCCAGATCCGTGTCGCGCTTCAGCAACGCCCGGATTGAGCGCTCCATGGCGTCCTCAACCATCGCCCCCATGCGCAGGAGAAGCTGCTTCAACTCATTGATGTCGTCATCGAAATGCCGATGCATGATGTCGATCATACTTGGCCGTTGAAGGAACGGGCGCCGGACCCTCGTCGTTGTACGATCTCCGAGGGAGATTCTCATGTTTCGACGAATCGCAAATCTAATCCGCGGCTTTCTGGGCCTTTTCATCTCCGGCTTCGAGCGTCAGAACCCGGAGGCGTTGCTGGAACTGGAGAAGCAGAACATTCGCAAGCAGATCGCCAACTACAACCAGGGATTGGCGGCGCACGCCGGCCTCTGCGAACGGCTTATGACCCAGGTCAAACGGCAGGAGCAGGAAGAGCGCGAGCTGCGCGCAAAGACGGCGGCGAATCTGCGCGCCGGCAACCGCGACCTGGCCAGTCAGCAGGCATTGCGGCTGCAGACGGTCCAGCGCGAGCTGGCCGAGAATCGGGCGCAGCTCGACGCGGGAGAGGTCACCTACAAAGAGCTGCTCCGCACGCGTGACGTGGCCGTAAAGGCAGCGCTGGCCAAGATCGAGGCGCTCAAGAACAGCATCGACGACCTCAAGATCAAGCGCGCCACCGCCGAGCTGAGCGAGATGGCGTCGGGGATGATTTCCCAGATCGGCGGCTCCGGCGACACGCTCAACCGGCTGCACGGAATGGTGGAAGAAGAGCGCGAGAAAGCCGCCGGCCGTGCGCGCGTCGCGCGCGACTCTCTGCACTCGGCAGACTTCGCGATGCTGGAGCAGGAACAGAAAGCACTGGCTGACCAGGCCCTCGCCGATTTCGCCGCGAAGGAAGGCCTGGCGTTGTCTCCTGTGTCCCTGGAGGTAAAGCAGGTCGAGGTGAAGAGGCTGGGGCCGGGGGAGAAGGAGTAGTTCCGGATGGTGGAGACCTACTCCACCACCTCACCCGACAGATCCACCTTCGGGTATTCCATCTTCAAGTTCTCCAGCGCCTTCGTCAGCACGTCCGCCACGACCAGGTTGCGGTACCACTTCGCATTCGCGGGGACGACGTACCACGGCGCGTACTTCGTCGACGTCTGCTCGAGCATGTCTTCGTACGCATCCATGTACTCATCCCAGAGCTTTCGTTCCTCGATGTCGCCGTGCTGGAACTTCCAATGCTTGTCGGGATCGTCGATGCGCTCCTGCAGCCGTTTGCGCTGTTCCTCCCGGCTGATGTGCAGAAAGAACTTCAGGATGACCGTGCCATTCGCGGCGAGCATCTTCTCGAACTCGTTGATCTGGTCGTAGCGCTTGTGCCACACCTTCTCGGGGACGAGCTTGTGGACGCGGACGACGAGGACGTCCTCGTAGTGGCTGCGATTGAAGACGGCCACTTCCCCTTTCGCCGGGACCTTCCCGTGTACGCGCCAGAGAAAATCGTGATCGAGCTCTTCACTCGACGGCGACTTGAACGACACTACCCGCACGCCGGTCGGACTGACGCCGCTCATCACGTGCCGGACCGTGCCGTCTTTGCCGGACGTGTCCATCCCCTGCAGAACGACAAGGATCTTGTGCTTGTGCCCGGCGTACAACCGCTCCTGCAGGTCGCCGAACTTCTGCTGCCGCGACACGCTCTGCACCTTCCCTTCGGTCTTGTCGTCGCTCAGGGGCGTCGCGTCAGGATCGAAGTCTTTGATGCGGACTTTGCTGCCGGGAGCAACGCGATGAATTTTCGAGTTCATAGAGCATTCTCTCCTGCGCCGGGTGCCTCCGCGCATTTTGTATCTTTCTCCTCCGCGTGAGAGCGAAGAACACCGATACTACTCGCACACCATGCCTCCCAGACCGCGGCGCATCGCCGCCATCGACGTCGGAACCAACTCGATCCACATGGTCGTCGCGGAGACGCGCGGCCCGGGGTATCGCGTCGTCGACCGGGAGAAGGAGATGGTGCAGCTCGGCCTGGCCAGTCTGGACGGTCAGCCACTCACGGACGAAGCGATCGCGCGTGGTGTGACCACGATCGGTCGCATGGCCGGGATCGCGGCCAAGTGGAAGGTCGACGAGATCATCGCCGTCGCCACCAGCGCCGTGCGCGAAGCGCCGAACCGGCGCGACTTTCTGCGCGCCGTGAAAGAGACCACGGGCGTGAAAGTTCGCGTCATCTCCGGTGAAGAGGAGGCCGACTACATCTTCCGCGCGGTACGATCCGCGGTCGAGATCAACGGCCAGACGGCTCTCTGCATCGACATCGGCGGCGGCAGCGTCGAGCTGATCGTCGGCACTTCCGACGAGACGTTTTTCACACGGAGCGAACCCCTCGGCGCACTCCGGCTGGCGCAGCGATTTGCACTCATCGACCGGCCGACGGCACGTGCGGTCGCTCAGTGCCGCAAGCATGTCGAAGAACGCATCCGTAAACGCCGGCGCCGCATCCTCCGCCTCGGCGTCGACCTCTGCGTCGGCACCTCCGGCACGATCCAGACGCTCGCGGCGATGACGTCGCAGATGGAGACCGCGGAACCCGTCCACGGTCTCCGGCGCATGGAGCGATCGGCGGTCGCGGCCCTGATCCCCGTCCTGGCGTCGATGAGCGCCGCCGAGCGTGCGGAGCGATTCGGCATCGACATCGCGCGTGCCACGAGCGTGCTGGCCGGCGCGATCGTGCTGAACACGATGATGGAAGCGTTCGAGATCGACGAGCTGCTGGCCTGTTCCGTGGCCATGCGCGAAGGGATGTTGGAGAGCCGTGTGGCGGCGATGGCCAAGGCGGAGGAAACCGGCGGCTCCCTGCGGCAGGCCTCCGTTCTCGCGCTCGCGCAGCGCAGCGACTGCGATCTCAAGCATGGCCAGCACGTCGCCAAACTGGCGGCACGCATCTTCGATCAGACCAAAGCGCTGCACGCGCTCGAGCAGCAGATGAGCGGACTGCTCGAAGCCGCCGCGGTCCTGCACGAAGCCGGATTGCACGTCAGCGATCGCGCACACCACAAACACAGCTACTACCTCATCCGCCATGCCGACCTGCGCGGCTTCACCGACGACGAGATCCTGATCGTGGCCAACGTCGCGCGCTACTACCGGAAGGCGCCGCCCGACATCTCGCACGCGAATTTCGCCGAGCTGACACCGATGCAGCAGCAGGACGTGGAGAAGCTGGCGGCCATCCTCCGGATCGCAGAAGCGTTGGACCGCGGGCATCGGACGTCGGTCCGCGATGTGGCGGTACGCGTCCGCCGCGACCAGGCGCACTTCATGATCCGTACGCGATCGGACGCGTCGATCGAGATCGCCGGCGCCCGGAAACGTGCACGCTTTTTTGCGAGCGTCTTCGACGTCGAGGTCGTGATCGAAGCCATGTGAGGGATCGAACCATGGACCGCATTGAGACATTCATCGTCATGCTCCGTCACGGGATCGCCGAGGATCACGGGGCACGAGCAAATGATGACGAACGGGAGTTGACCGAGACCGGTCATCACCGTATGGAGGAGATCGGCCGCGGATTGGCGGAGTTGTTTCCCAAGGCGGAGATCATCTATACGAGCCCCCTCATCCGGTGCGTTCAGACCGCGGAGTGGGTGCGAAACGCCTACGGTGCCGAGATGGCCGTGCGGAAGACCGACGCACTGCGTCCGGAGGCGAGCGCCGGGGAGGTCCGTTCCCTGATCGCCGGCAGCGATGCGCGAAACCTGATCTGCGTCAGCCATGAGCCGACGCTCTCATCGGCCATGGCCGACCTGACCGGCATGACCGACAGCACGGTCGAGCTGAAGAAAGGTGGCTGCTATGGCGTACGCTTCTTCGGGACCGGCCGCGCGACGCTGGAGTGGCTGCTCCCGCCGCGTGTGATGCGCCGGTCGTAGGCCGCTCGGTCAGTGCTTCTTTTTCTTCTTCGCTTTGCGGCGCGACTTGGCCGGATCGCGGATGCTTTCTTCGTAGGAACCGACGCTCACCGAATCAGCGCGGGCGATGGTGATGAAGGTCTCCTGGCTGCGCACAGCGCGCTGGTCTCCGGGAGTACGGCGCCGATAGATGCCGTCGGCGTCGAGCGTCCATCCCTTCACGTTGTCCGAGAGTGAGATCGGAAGGATCTGCTCACTGACCCGCTTCGCGACGGCGGCGTCGCGGATCGGGAATGTCGTCTCGATGCGCCGCAGAAAGTTGCGTGGCATCCAGTCGCCGCTGGACACCCACACCTGCGGCACTCCCCCGTTCGCGAACTCGAAGATGCGCGAGTGCTCGAGGAAACGGTCGACGATCGAGGTGACCCGGATGTTCTCGCTGATCCCGGGCTTTCCCGGCACGAGGCAGCAGATACCGCGCACGAGCAACTCGATGCGAACACCGGCCGTGCTGGCGCGGTAGAGCGCTTCGATGACACCCGGATCGACGAGCGCATTCATCTTCGCGGTGATCGCCGCCGGCTTCCCAGCCTTCACGTTCTCGGTCTCGCGTTCGATCATGCGGATCGTCCAGCGCAGGTAGTCCATCGGCGAGACGACGAACTCCGACCATTTCAATGTCGAGCCCTTCGACTCGACGAGCTCCTGCACACCCGCCACGCTGAAGCCCGTGAGCAGGTTCATGAGCTGCGCAGCATCGGAGCCAAACGCAGGGTTGCAGGTGAAAAGATCGACGTCGGTGTAGAGGCGTCCGGTGACGGCGTTGTAGTTGCCGGTCGAGAGATGGACGTAGCGACGCAGTTCGCGACCCTCGCGCCGGACGACCAGGCAGACCTTGCAGTGCGTCTTGTATCCGACGATGCCGTAGACGACCTGCACGCCCGCTTCTTCGAGAGTCCGCGCCCAGGTGATGTTCTTCCGCTCGTCGAAGCGTGCCTGCAGTTCGACGACCGCTGTGACCTGCTTGCCCGCGCGCGCCGCCGCGGAGAGCGCGGCGATGATCGGCGATCCGAGGTCGGTGCGATACAGCGTCTGCTTGATGGCCACGACGTCGGGATCTTCCGCCGCCGAACGCACGAACTCGATGACCGCTGTGAACGAGTCATACGGCCGGTGCAGCAACAGATCGCCGCGCCGGATGATGGCGAAAATGTCCTCGTTCGTCGCCAGTTCCGCCGGCATCCGAGGATTGAAGGAGGCTTCCTTCAGCTCGGGATTCGGGATCAGCGTGTAGAGCTGCTGCAGATCACCGAGCTTGAGCGGACCGGGCGCGAAGAAGATGTCATCGGGCGACGAATCGGTCGCTCCGGCCAGCAGCGCCAGGAGGGGATCGTCGGCTCCCCGCTCGATCTCGAGCCAGACTACCTCGCGCCGTTCCCGCCGCCGCAGCTCGCTCTCGATGCTCTTGAGGAGATCCTGCATGTCCTCTTCTTTGATGTCGAGATCAGAGTTGCGGATGACGCGGAATGCCGCCACGCTGCTGACCTTCAGTCCAGGGAAGAACCGGTGCAGATGCGACCAGATCACATCCTCGATCAGCACAAAGCGCTTCTGCTCCGGCAGCGACACGAGCCTGGGCACGCTCTCGGGGATCTTGACGATGGCCACGTGTCGTTCGCCGCGCTCCGATTCGAGCTGCAGCGCCAGGTTCAGCGAGAGATTCGCGATGAATGGAAAGGGGTGCGCCGGATCGATCGCCAGCGGCGTCAGGA
Organism: Thermoanaerobaculia bacterium; assembly: GCA_038244715.1. Taxonomy (GTDB): domain Bacteria; phylum Acidobacteriota; class Thermoanaerobaculia; order Gp7-AA8; family Gp7-AA8; genus JADGNZ01. The sequence continues at coordinate 7,541 of JBBRTE010000010.1, read as the reverse complement.
CCGGCTCGAGCTCGCGGCAGAAGTAGTCCTCGACGAACGCGCGCTCTTTCTTCCCCAGGTCACCGACCCGCTCGATCCGGATCCCTTCCTTGCGCAACGCCGGCAACAGGTCTTCGCCCAGACAGCGGTAGATCTCACGGAGAAGCGAACGCGCTCCGTCGCGCACGGACTGCAGGCGCTTGAGAGCGCTGCTGTCCGCCGGAACGGTGGCGGCGATGAAGTCGCGGATCTCGCCGACGCGGATCATGAAGAACTCATCGAGGTTGTGCGCGCAGATGCTCAGGAACTTCACGCGCTCGAGCAGCGGCACGGTCGGGTTCTTCGCCTCCGCCAGCACGCGCTCATTGAATGAAAGTGCGCTCAGCTCCCGGTCGAACAAAGGGATCGCCGGCCGCGCGGCCGCGCCCGGAGCCTCGGGCACCGCGGCGACTTCGGAAGGGGTTGCAGCTTCTGCCGGGGACGTCATGGGGATGGTAATGGTAGTTCAACGGCCAAGTGTGCCGCTGGCGGCCTCGCCGGCGTGGAAGTCCGCCAATCAAACGCTTCGAGGGCCATGTCACGGCAACCGGGATCCGCGTTCCGACCGAGGTTGGCATCATCCCTGAACAACACAGCAATATCCCGAGAGGTAAACGCCATGTTTGATGACGTCCTGATCGAATCTGCAGGCAAGGACAAGCAAAAAGGTGGGTGGGTGACGGCACTCATTTCCGCCGTCCTGCACGTCGTCATCATCGGTGCAGTCGTCGCCGCGGGCTACTACGTCAAACAGAACCCCGAGGTGATTACGAAGCCGATTCAGGCGTTCGTCGTGTCGGCACCCCCACCGCCGCCACCTCCCCCACCTCCCGCGGCCTCCCACGCTTCGTCCACGCCGCACGTTGAGCAACATGTAACTCCGCAGACACAACCCACGTTTCACCAGCCGACCCATGTGCCCCGGCAGGTTCCCCAGGTCGACACTCCACAGACCGATACTGCCGGCGGCCAGGAAGGCGGCGTCGTCGGCGGACAGGTGGGCGGCGTCGTGGGTGGTGTGGTGGGAGGGGTCGTGGGTGGCACACTCGGTGGAACTCTGGGCGGCCAGCTCGGAGGGCAGATCGGTGGCACGGGCGACAAGCCGATGCGGGTGGGCGGTGACGTTGCGCCGCCGGTTACCGTCCAACGCGTGGAGCCAGTCTATCCGGACATCGCGCGCAAGGCACGCATCGAAGGCATCGTCATCCTGGAAACCATCATCGACCGTGCCGGCAACGTGACCGATGTTCGCGTGCTGAAGGGTCTTCCCCTCGGACTCGATCAATCGGCCGTCGAGGCCGTGAAGCGCTGGAAGTTCAAACCGGGGACGCTGAACGGCACACCGGTTCCGGTCATTTTTACACTCACTGTGAATTTCAGATTGCAATGACAGGCTTTGGAGAGTAGTCAGTGGCCACGCCTGGACGCTGACCACGAAAAGGAGACGTTACATGGAAGGGATGAATAGCAATTTCAGCCTCCTCGGGATGTTTGCGACGATGAATTGGGTCGCCAAGGGCGTCGTCGTCGTGCTGGCGCTCATGTCGATCTGGTCCCTGACGATCGCCATCGAGAGACTGATCCGGTTTCAGCGCGCGAAAAGCGAGTCACTCGGCATCGCCCTCGGTGTCACGCCCCTGCTCAAACAGCACAAGCTCGAAGAGGCCATCACGCTCACCAGCGACAAGAAGTACCGCCACTCGCATCTGGCACGCGTGCTCCGGGCCGGGTTGACCGAGTTTCAGTATGAGACGACCCAGGCGCTGCCCGATGACTTCGACATTGTCGCCTCCGGCCAGCGCGCGATCGAGCGCGAGTCGCTCATGACGACTGCGGAGATGAAGAAAGGTCTCGGCAACCTGGCCACGATCTCGACGACGGCACCCTTCGTCGGTCTCTTCGGCACCGTCGCCGGGATCATCCACGCGTTCCAGGGCATGGCCATCAGCGGCTCCGGCGGACTCGGCGCGGTGTCGGCTGGTATCGCCGAGGCCCTCGTGACGACGGCGTTCGGTCTGTTCGTGGCGATCCCCGCGGTCTGGCTCTACAACTACTTTCTGAACAAGGTCGAGCGCTTCAACGTCGAGATGTCGAACTCGTCGTCGCAGCTCATCGACTACTTCATCAAGAACGAGGCGCGCGTTCGCGCCGGCGCGGCAGCAGTCCGCTAGGAGCAGAGGATGGCATTCGGCGCCGGGGGCGGAAGCCCCGACGAACTCAAGGGAGACATCAACGTCACACCGCTGGTCGACGTCTGTCTCGTGCTGCTCATCATCTTCATGGTGGTGACGCCGATGCTGCAGTCCGGCGTCGACGTGGCGCTGCCACAGGGGCCCCATTCCGAGAAGAAACCAGGGAAGGAGTCCGACCTCATCCTCTCGATCAAGCAGGACGGCACCGTGTTCATCGGACAGGACTGGATTCCCGATCGCGATCTGCCTCGCTACATGAAGGCCGAGCACGACAAGAACGCCACCCGCAACGTCATGATCAAGGCCGACAAGCGCATCAACTTCGGCAAGGTGCGCATGGTGATGAAAGCCGCGAACGACGCCGACTTCACCGCCGTATCGTTCCTGACCGAGAACCAGATGGCCGGCAAGCAGATCGCGCAGCACTAGGAGCAAGGAAAAACCATGTCAATGTCCGCTGGCTCATCGCATGGAGTGCGGTCGGAAATCAACATCACGCCGCTGGTCGACGTGGTGCTGGTGCTGCTCATCATCTTCATGGTGGCCACGCCGATCCTGCAGATGGGGCTCGACGTCGAGGTCCCGCCGAAAGTCGAAGTGACGGGCGCGCCGCCACCGTCCGAACAGAACCAGCTCGTCGTGACGGTGCGCGCGGACGGCATCTACCTGAATTCGGAGAAGCTCGCGGATGCCAGGGCGTTGCGGGATGCGCTCGCGCCGCAGATGCTCTCGCGCCCGGTGGCCGATCGCGTCGTGTTCGTGAATGCCGACGACGCGGTACTCTTCGACCGCGCCGTCGAAGCCATGGACGCCGCACACGAAGCGGGAGCGAAGAAAGTCGGCTTCCTCACCGACGCTCCCGCGAAATAACACGGAGGAGTGTGCTGCCGGCGGCCTGGCCGGCGTTGCGCAAGTACAGACGAGCAAACTCGCCGGCGAGGCCGCCGGCCCCCACCTTTTTCTCTGCTACTCGATCTTGCGCGCGAACTGCACGCTCGGATCCTGCGTCGTGTTGTCCGTCGTCGCACCGTAGATGAAGGCACTGCCCACAGTGACCTCAATGATGATCGTTTCTCCGCCGGTCAACGCATACCCGTCGAGGAGTCCGTCCGGCGACGCACTCGAGGCTTTCTGCACGAAAAAGGTCGGGCCGTAGCTCTTTGTGGTGGTCTTGACGACGGAGCCGTCCTTGTCGCGAATGCTGATCTTCATCGACACCCCCTGCTCCAGGGTGCGAAGCCCGATATTCAGGCGAAAGCGCTGATCGGCAGGAGCGATCAGCGCTCCGCTCTCCCCGCTCTTCAGCGCATCACCGGCTGCCATCAGCTCTTCGGCGAGACCAGTGGTACCTGCGGCACCGCCATCGTTGAACACTCGGGCAAGCGTCACCGGGAACGCGGAACCGGCGTCGGCGATGACGTCCGCGCTGCCCAGGCCGCTGGCCACTCCCATTGCCGGAAGGAGATCGGCATACGAGAGACTCTTGCCCGGCTGGATCGAGTACGCGAGCGACGGATCGCTCGATGATCCCGACGCCGCCTGCGGGTGATAGACGATCTTTCCGGAGACCGCGACGCTCTTCGCGTTGAAGAGCTGTACGGAAGTCTTGAAATAGGAACCGAAGCTGCCGGGAACAGATCCGACGACGGGAAGGTAGCGGCTCTGGGCAACGGGAGCGACGCTGACCAGGACGGATACGGTCGTCGAGGAGAAGGAGACCGTGTTGCAGCCGGTGCTCAGGTTGCGGGCGCGAACACGGTAGTAGTAGCGATTCGCGGCCGCGTGCGTAAATGACGCCGAGGTCGTGGTGACCGTCGTCGAAGAGACCGTCGCGAAGTTGGCGTCGGTTGATTCGTCGACGATGTAGTCGGTTGCGCTCGTCACGGCCGCCCAGGTGATCGTATAGCTCCGGCCCGTGTCCGCAGTCGCTGGCGCGGCGACCTGCGGCGCCAGCGGCGTTTCGCAAACGGGTGCCGCTTCGATCACATCCAGCGAGGCGTTCGCCGTCGCGCCGCCGGCGGACGGGGGAAGCGCCGCGGTGATCGTCGCGCTGCCGACAGCGAGTGCGCTCACCGGAAATTGAGCGGAGCTCGCTCCGGCGAGGATGGTCGCGGACGAGGGGACGGAAGCGATGCCTGGACTCGAGGACGACAGCGCCACGGTCGTATTCGCCACGACAGCGCTGCTGGCCTGTACGGTGAAGGAACCGGAATCACCGATGCGAAGCGTACGGCTGGATGGATTGATCGTGATCGACAGGGAAGGAATGTTGATCGCGCCGTCAACGAGCGTGAGGCCGCCATTCGATGTGGACTCACTGATCGTCCCACCCTGATTCGTGAGCACAGTCTTCGTCGGATCGGGATCGATTGTGAGCGCAATCGAGGATCCGGGAGCCGCCGACGACGAGAGAGTGAATACGATGTGGGCAACCTGATCGCCGGGCGGAGCCGCGTTGACGTTGAACGGAACGAGGTCGGTCGACTCGCTGAAATTCACAAACCAGGTAGCCGAGCCTGGCTGTGCGAACGAGTTGTCGCCGAACACGGGATGCAGTCCGGCGGCGATGCCGGCCCGCGAGGCGGTCGCGGACTGGATCGACGACGCCGGTGAATAGCTGACCTTGATACTGAAGGATTGAATTCTCGCCCCGGCTGCCTGATCGCGTCCCAGCGCGGTTCCCGATGCGTCGCGGACGTAGATCGGAACATCGACCGTATTGCCGTTCGCGGTCCCCGTGCCGACGGTGATCGTGTCCTGGGCTAACGCCGGGACGGCAAAGGCGAATGCTGCGAGGAGGGAATAGAAACCGACGACAAACGACGTGGATTGCTTCAGGTTCATGACCGGGGTCCTTGGGGAATTTGACTTCTCCAGTGCGCGGAACCGACTCGGAAGGCGGTTCCGCGCACCTGTAGATTAGAAGCGCATGATCCGCGCGCCGGCAAAGGCCAGCGCGGCGGCGAGCAGCGCCAGAGCGATATGCGACATCGCCGGCACGGATGGCACGACGGTGATGGCGCCGCTGATGAGCGTGAGTCTCGCGTTCGTAGTGCGCTCGATCGTCGCCGCGTTACCGGCTTCGTCGGTGAGCTGCGTGAGCACGGGATCGAGCGTCAGCGTGATCGTCGTCCCCGCAACAGCCGAAGGAGAAAGCGTCACAAGCAGGTGCGCGACCTGGTTTCCGGGTAGTGCGCCATCGAGCGTGAACGGAATGAGATTCGTCGCTTCCGCGAACGTGTCGAGGAGCGAGATCGATCCGGCGCTCGCCGGACTGTTCTCAAATGCCGGCGTCAGGGACGCTGTAATACCGGCGCGGCTGAATGTGACCGACGAGACAGCGCTCGCAGGGGCGTAGTTCACCTTGATGCTGTACGACTGGATACGCGATCCCGGCGGCTGATCGAGACCGAGTGGTGTACCGGATGCGTCGCGGATGGAAACCGGGACGTCGACGATCGTGCCCAACGGGCCATTGACCGTCGCCACCGTCACGGTGTCGACAGCCGTCGCCACGCCCGCAACCGAGGAGACTACGAACAGGCCGGAGACCAGGCCTGCGACAAGGGATGCGCGACGGACCATTGCACTCATTGCGTGTTCTTTCATTACATTCCTCTCGCGCTCTAGTTGATTTCCCGGCCCGGCGTCCGCGGACGCGGCAGGGAACCGCCGCCCGTTGTCGTACCGCTCACATCGAGATTCCCGTTCGCTACGGTGGCTTTGATCATTCCAGCGCGATCACCAACCATCGTCAGCAGCGGATCGATGCTGATCGAGACGTTGGCCTCGCTCGAACCAATTTCGATCTCGGCGACGACCGCCGAGCGCGACTGACCGAGTGAAAGACCGCCGTTCGACGGATCGTACGACACCAGGTACGAAACGTCGCGGCGGAGAGTACGCGTCACTTCGAAGGTTGCGTTGAGGTCCTTCGCCGCACCGGCGCGGCGCACGGCGACGTCACCGATCGTTCCGGTGCCGTCGAAATGAACCCTCAACGACATCGCCTGCGGAGTCACGGCGCCCCGGCTCGTCAGGATGACCGGCACGACGTAGTGTCCGGCGCGAAGCACCGGCTTACCGAGGGTGATCGAGCCGCCGATCTCGGGAGCCTGCGTGCCGATGGCGGTGCCGACCGCGAAATGCGGCGTGGCATTGCCGCTCGGGATGTTCGGCTTCTGACCACCGAGGAAGAGAAAGTTGATGACGTAGAAGATATCGGCCGGATCGACGACTCCGTCGCCGTTGGCATCACCCGACAATATGCCGCTCGGTCCGGACGGCGGGGGGCCGCCCAGGAAGAGATAGTTGATCAGGTAGAAGACGTCGGACGCGGTGATCGTGCCGTCGTTGTTCGGATCGAACACCTGCGCTTGATAGGTGTAGCCGTTGACGAGAGTTCCGTTCGAGGTGTCGACGTTCGTCACGACCACATTCACCGCGCCGAGGGCGTGCGCCGGGGTCTTCGCCGTGATCTTGATTCCGCTGACGACGACCACGTTCGTCGCGGCGGTTCCGCCGAAGGTGACCGTCGCGCCGGCGACGAAGTTCGTGCCGTTGATGGTGACGTTCGTGCCGCCGGTGACGGTGCCGAAGTTCGGCGAGACCGAGGTGACGGTGACGATGGGGAGGCCGCGCGCAACGTTGGCGGCCTTCGTGTCGCTGCAGCCCGCGGCCGTCGTGACGGTGACGTTGATGGTCAGCGTGCCCGGAGTGGCGCCGGCGGTGAAGGTGATGCTTGGCGTGTTGTTGCCGCCGGTCAGCGTTCCGCCGGTGACGGACCAGGCGTAGGTCGCACCGACGCCGGCGTTCGCCACCGAGGCGACGTTGCCGCTCGAGCTCGTGGTGACGCTGGCCGGAGCGGTGATAGTGGCGTTCGGGTTGGGGTTGATCGTCACGTTGACCGTGTTCGTCGCCGAGCAGCTGCTGGCGTTGGTCACAACCAGAGTCAACCCGACCGTGCCGGAAGCGCCGGCCGTGTAGGTGATGGTCTGGATGTTCGCGGCCGACGTGATCGTGCCGTTGGTGATCGACCAGGCGTAGGTGGTCGCGCCCGCCGGACCGGCGGCTGAGTTGCCGGTGGAGCTGGCGCAAACGGCCGCCGGAGTGGGCGTGATCGCCGGCGTGGCCGGGTTGGCGTTGATGGTCACGTTCGACGTGTTCGTCGCCGAGCAGTTGGAGGCGTTGGTCACAACCAGAGTCAGACCGACCGTGCCGGAAGCGCCGGCGGTGTAGGTGATGGTCTGGATGTTCGCGGCCGAGGTGATCGTGCCGTTGGTGATCGACCAGGCGTAGCTGGTCGCGCCCGCGGGACCGGCGGCGGAGTTG